>NZ_RXFQ01000012.1 GCF_003951285.1 Variovorax beijingensis
ATGGTGCTCCTGATATCTCTACAAACGTCGTTGTGAAGTTCCCCAAGGCTGAGGTTCTCGTCAACGGGTCCAGGACCATTGGAATGCCGTTGGCGAACTGCTCAGCCGTGGTGATTCGCCTAGGCTGCTAAGAAACTCATGCCATCGACCGCCGAATTTGACTGTGACCCCCGTTTCATGCCCGGGGTCGGGCCCGTCCGATGGCGAACTACTGAGCAACCTTGGCCTCGCACCGCTCAATGAGCTCGTCGCGATGATTGGAGGGGAATCGATGCATATGGCGCTCTATCGGCCGACCGCGGGATCACCGCACAGATCCGGGTGCCCTTGCCAGGAGTGGACGTCACCCGCAGCTGACCGCCACACTCCTCTACGCGTTGGCGCATGCCCGCGATTCCGTGCTTGCCAGGTTGGTATCGCGCCGGATCAAATCCTCGCCCCTTGTCCGCGACGACCACGACGACATTGCGCCCGCCCTCGAGCAGGCTGACTCTCACCTTGTCGGCGTGCGCGTACCTGCCGACGTTCGTCAGAGATTCCTGCACCATCCGATAGATAGCCAGTTGAGTGGATTCCGGCAGGACCACGCCCTGATGGACTACGGTGACAGGAATTCCCGTGCTAAGGGTGAATTCACGAGCGAGATGGTCCAGCGAGGCGCCGAGGCTCGCGGCACCGAGCGACGAAGGGCTGAGGCTGCCGACGATCCGGCTCTTAAAGTCAAGACCTGCATTGAGGGTTGCATTGAGATGTTGAAAATGCTGCTCGATATCCTTGTCGACGTCGCCAAGTTTCATCTTCACACATGCGAGCTCCAGTTTGGCTGCCGTCAGGATCGACCCCAGCTCGTCGTGAAGTTCGCGCGCCAAGCGCGTACGCTCTTCTTCGCGAACTCGCCGAATTTGCAGATCCGAGGCCGCAATCCCTGGGCAGCAAGACGCGTTTTTGCACTCGGCTGTCTCCGGACGTGACAAATTGTCGGTCATGATCTGCCTTCCATATACTGCTAGGGAATCAATCGATAGTAGGGATGCTGCAGACAAGGTGATTGACCTGCATCAAGGGTTGCCCTAGAAAACCCTTGCTCGTCCGCGTCGCATGGCGGGCATTGGCCGCCGCAGCCAGACGCTGGCTTAGTCGCCACATGCTTCATATCCGCCGGACTGGTCGCCTCCAGCAGGCGAGCGTGAAACGAGCCGATGTCGAATCCGAACGACGTGCTCAACGATGATCGAACGGCCAGATCGCCAAACTACAGACCGCGGGAGTCGAGGATCGCCGTGAGTGCTCGTTCGAACTGCAATCCCACCGCCTGCAAGGCGAACTTCAAGCCTTCACCGTGCTGAACCCTGTTTGGGTCATCCCTGTTTACGAAACCTCGACGGAGCTCGTCGAGTTCTTGCACCAACTGCGCGCGGCTTTCCCTGATTTGACTCAGAAGCGTCTGAACTTCAGGGGCAGCTGACGCATCGATAGAAGGCTGGCTTGCCTTGGCCATCAATTCGTCGATATGTCGAAGATGGGATTCCGATTCACGGATATGTTGTTCAACAAGACTGTCTATGCTTTGCATGGCTTCCTCCATGGTCGCGAATGTCTTGCATTCAGCAGATCGTACGGGTCAGGGAATTGCATGAGAAGACGCCAGTATTCGCAGATCTGCCTCGTCCAGACTTGATCCGTATCAATCCCCGCACCGCCGCGATTGATCGTCACGATGCCCGCCGCAGGTCAAACGGCGGAGGCCCGGCGTGTGGTGATTTCGTCTGCCGTCGTTTGCATGCGACAGGCCTGGCCTCTCGGCCCAGGCGGGCATACCCACTGGCGCAGGTGCCAAGATAAGCGACGAAGTGACCAAGAGTCACTTTCCAGTTCGATGCGCTCCCGCTCCAGGTCAGCCTTCTCCGTGTCGGCCTGGGAGTACACAGAGACAAATTCTCCCGCCGCCTGTGACATGGCGCCGGCCACGAGACCGGCCACGGCTGTCGTCAGGAGTCGCGATTCGTCGTCGGCTGTTCCGACGGGAATGCGAACAATATGTCGGAGGAGGGGCGCGATCGATACGCCGGCCTCATTCTGAAGCACGAGCGGGCCCGCATGAGAAGTGCATCAACGGACCGCAACGCCACCAAGGACGAGGCGCGGCTGGGGTAGTACTTGCATGCGTGTGCCGGTTTCGGTCACACCGGGAAGAAGCTGGAACGCTGTCCATCGTTCGAATGCCAAGTTTCCTTTCAGGATGCCTCACCTGCTCCTTTTCTCAGCTCTCGGCGGGCGGCGCCCACTCCTGCGTTTGATGCAGATCAAGGCGAGGATCCTGGACAGGCGCATCTTTGCGCTCTGCTTGGCTGACCCACCCGCCGATCGGGTTTGCCGGACTGTCCGGATTGGTCGCCCGAGAGGTCCCGTGGCGCCAACGCTTTTCTGAACTTACTCACCCATAAAACGAGGTTCCTCATGTACAGATTCAGCACCACACTCAGTGGCATGTCGTTCGAACAAGCGCTCTCCAAGACCGTTGCGGCACTGAAGGCCGAGGGCTTCGGCGTGCTGAGCGACATCGATGTGCAGCACGCCATGAAGGAGAAGCTGGGCGTGGAGATGGCACCGTATCGCATCCTGGGCGCATGCAATCCGCCACTGGCGCACCAGGCTCTCCAGGCCGAGCCCGACATCGGCCTGCTGCTGCCATGCAACGTGATCGTGCGTCAGGAGGCTCCCGACCGGATGGTGGTAGGTTTCCTCGACCCGCAGGTGATGACCCAACTGGTTGACGATCCCTCCGTCAAGACCGTGGCCGACGAGGCAGCGCGACGCCTGCGCCGTGTATGTCTGAGCCTTGGACCACTTCCTGGTCTCTGAAGGACAGGGTGTTGAACTCCGTGATGTCAGTGAGCCACTTCTCGTTGGGCGCGGCAGCCCGGAAGTCTCGGTTGAGAAGGTCATCTGGCGCGAGACGGTGGTCGATACCGGAGACCGGCCCATCGTTCACTCCGATCGTGGTGCCTACTATCGCTGGCCAGGCTGGCTCTCGCGCATCGCTGATGCGAAGCTTATCCGTTCGATGTCCCGCAAAGGCTGTTCGCCCGGCAATGCGGCCTGCGAGGGCTTCTTCGGTCGATTGAAGACCGAATGGTTCTATCCTGGCAACTGGCAATCAACGACCGTTGAGCAGTTCACTCAGGCCTTGGACTCTTGCATCCGCTGGTACAACGAGAAGCGGATCAAGATGTCCTTGGGCGCGCGCAGCCCGCTTGACTACCGACGAAGCTTGGGGCTCATGGCATAAACAGTCCAAGTTTTTAGCCGCATCCCCAGTGGGGCAGATTTACTTCGGCGTTGACACATTGATGTCGCTGTGGCTGCTCGAGCGGTTCGGCTTCTCTCTGACCCAGGCCGGTGTGTTCTTCTTCTGGACCGGTCTTCTGGGCACGCCGTCCCAGCTTGCCGCCGCCGTGGTGGCCCGGTGCATCGGTCTGCTCAACACCATGGTCTTCACGCACCTGCCGGCCAACGTCTGCCTGGTGCTGGCTGCGCCGTTCGCGGCCGGATGGATCTCGCTGCCGCTCGTCGCCTGCGGGCTGCTGAAGATCAGTTACGACCTGGCACTCTGGCGCGCGATGCGGCGGGACCGGCTCGACGCGGAGTGAAAGCCGGCATCGCCGCCGCCACGCCCTAGTCGCGGCGGCGCTCGGCCCCGGTTTCGCGGTAGTGGCGGGCTTTCTCTTCGTACATCGCGCGGTCCGCGCGCTGGAGGGCCGCGTCGAGCTGGTCGCCGGCGTCACAGGTCGCCACGCCGATTGCGAGGTTGAGCACCCGCCCGCTTTGCCCTGCATAGAACTGGTTGTTCAGCTCGAGCATGGAAGCGATGCGATCGCGCATGGCCTCCGCCCCGCGCTCGTCCGTTTTCGGCAGCACGACGGCAAACTCGTCGCCGCCAATGCGCGCGGGCCAGCCGGGCTCGTCGACCGCCTTGCTCAGCACCTCGCCCACGCGCCGCAGCAGCGCGTCGCCGGCGGCGTGCCCTTCCTCGTCGTTGACGGGCTTCAGGCCGTTCATGTCGATCACCAGCACCGACACCGGCCACGGGCCCTTGCGCGACAGCCGGTTCAGTTCTTCCGAGAAGAAGGCGCGGTTGCGCAGCTGCGTCAGCACGTCGTGCTTGCCCAGATATTCGAGGTAGGCCTCGGCCTTCTTCCTGGCCGTGATGTCGATCAGCGACACCAGCACGAGATCCCAGGTGGCGAGCCGGTCTTCGAGCACCGCGAACTGCATGTGGATGTTGAGCAGGTCGCCCGTCAGCGCGTAGTTGATGACCTCCCGCTGCTGCTGCATCTTGCCGTTCCAGAGGTCCTGCAGCTGCTCGGCGAAGGAGTCGTGCATCTCGTCGCGAAAGATCTCCGAGATGTTCTCCAGCAGCTCGTTCTTGTCGGCCGCACCGAACATGCGCAGGGTCTCGCGGTTGACGTCGATCACGCGGATCTCGCGCATGCAGCGCGTGATGAACTCCGGGTGTACCTTGATGAAGGTCGTGAAGTCGCTGATGCCCCGATTGCGTATGTCGTCGAGCAGGACCTTCACCGCACTGAAGTCTTCCACCCACAACGACACCGGCGAACGCTCGAACAGCTCGCGCGCATAGCGCTCGCTTTCCAGGCGCAGCTGCTCGGCCCGCACGCGCTCGGTGATGTCGTCCAGCGACACCAGCACGCGGTCCCACGTCGCCTCGTGTCCGGGCAGCACCTGCACGCGCACATGCACGTCGAGCCTGCGGCCGTCCAGCGCATAGTTGACCGTCTGGTTGCCGAAGCATAGATTTCCGCGCCAGAGCTGGTCCAGCTCGTAGATCACGGGCGCGGTCATGTCGTCGCGGAAGACGCTGTCGAGCCGCGACAGCAGGTCGGCCTGGCTCTGGGCACCGAAGAGGGTGAGCGTGCTCTGGTTGACGCTCAGCACCCGCAGCTGCGCCATGCATTCGCGCACACGCTGCGGCTCGGCATTCAGGTGCTGTACCAAGTCCACCACGCCGGCGCTGCGCCATGACTCGAACAGCTTGCGCAGTCCGCTGTAGTCCTCGAGCCAGAGCGACATCGGCGCAAACTCGAACATCGATTCGTAGTCGGTGGAGGAGGGCATGGGTTTTCCTTCGTGCGCAGGATTGTGCCCGCAATGATGCACCCTCCGGCAGGCTGAAGCCTCAGCCGCATTCCTGAAAGCGCTTGCATTCGGCCGTGACGCGGATGGACGTCAGCGTGTTCTCGCCATCGATGTGCTTCGCGGTGAACCTCACCCACGAACCCTCCGCAATGCCGGCCAGCAGCGCCCGGTCTCTCACCCTGAACCTCTGGACCGTGAAAGGAATCTTGGCCCTCGGAATCAGCTTCAATCGGACATACAGCTTGCCGTCGGCCTCCTCTCTGGCGGAGACGAGGCGCGCATATGTGGTCACCGGCGCTGCTTCTGCAGCGGCTTCGACCGGCCGCGGTTCGGCCGATCGAGCAGCCGCTCCATCCACGGTGGCGAGGCTCAACGCAGTCATGAGGACGAAGCGCAGCATATTCGTGGGGGAAGTGAAGCTGCCGGCGATTCTGTCAGGTGCAACCTTCGGCGGAGCCAAAGATGGGGCCTGGAAGGTCTCAACCCGATAATGCGGTCCCTTGTCCGGATCCAGAAAAAAATGAGTGCCGCAGATTTTCTTTTCGCCCCTGAGGTGCAAAAGCTCTTGAAGGTCGTCTACGCGGCTCCCGACCAAGCGTTTGCGCCAGGCGAGCTTGCCCGGCGTTCGAAGCTCGATCCCGCCGAGGTGGCGCGCACGCTGGAGCACCTCGTCAGCAGCGGCATCCTGAAGAGGCAAAAGCCGAAAGCGGACGAGCCCGACACCATCACGCTCGACCGCTCGTTCATCTTCCACGATGAACTGCGCCGCATCGCGCTGAAGTCATTCGCCGCCGCTGAACCGCTTCGCTCGATGCTGCGCAGCAAGTTCAAGGATTCGGTCTTGCGTGCCTTCCTGCTGGGAGAGGACAAGGACGGCACCGTGGAGCTCCTGGTCGTGCATGGCCAGTCGATACCCGATGAAGCCGCCATGACGGCCGCCTGCCAGAAGCTGTCGAAGACCATCCACCGTCATCTGAAGGTGCATGTCATATCCAGCCACAGGTTCAACAGCCTGGCGGTGCGCGACCCGCTTGCGTCCAAGCTTGCGGCGGCTTGCGCGCTCGAGATCATCGCGCTCGGAGACACGAAGGCCCAGCTGCCCGTCGAGCGGTTCGGGCTCCTGCAAAGCGCGAAGAAGAAGCTGGCGACGCTGTCGCGCCCGTCCTCCTGAGCCGCGGGACCTGTTCGTGCATGGGCGCCGGCGTTCGGCGAGGCGCCTACGTGACGTAGTCGCCGGTCGCCTCGGGCTGAAAGAGGATTGCCGCGACTTCCGCGGCGCATGCCTCTCCGTTCGGGGCTTGCCACTTGGCGGTGTCTCCGACCTTCAGCCCGAGCAGGCTGTTTCCGACCGGCGACAGCACGGAGATGCAGCCGTCCGCAGGCCTGGCGTCTTCGGGATAGCAGACGGTCAGCGTCTGCCGCCGACGCGTGTGCACGTCGACGATCTCGACGCGCGAGCACATCGTCACGATGTTGCCGGGCACGGCCCTCGAGCTGGTCACCTCGGCACAGTCCAGAAGATCCGCAAGGCTGGGCGGCAGGTTGAGCCGGGGCAGCTTGTTCAGGCGGGCGAAATCAAGTTCGGTGAGCGTGCGCTCGCCGTGGATCGTTGCATGCATTGACGCACTCCATTCATGCGGACCCGTCGGTGGACGATGGCCGCGGACGCGCGGGACTTGTGCCCGGCGGTGGATGGTTGCGCTGAAGAGAAAGGAGGAAAAGGAAGCGACCGCCGGGCCTAGAGATGTGGAGGCAGTTGCCTGCGGCCCGCCTTCAGGGCCACGCGTGCACGCGCGCACTGCGCTGCAGCAAGCAGCGCCGCGGCGGGGGCGTGGATGAAGACGAAAGGGGCCGACATGTCTCGTAGTCTATGCAGCGCGCCGCGACCGGGCAAGCAATGACCTCAGGGTTCTTGCCGGATTGCCCGTTGTCCCGCTTCGATGAGGCCGGAAATGCAAGACCGCAGGGGAGGGGTCTGGCCGCCGCAGTGGAGTTGGCGTTGCGGACTTTCCCTCGACCTCCCGGTCCGAAGCGCCTATAGTGGCCTTCGAGCCTCCGAAGCACGAGTTGCCGTCCTGCTCCCAGCCGCGTCGTGTCCCGAGCCAGGAGGTTTCATGCACCGTTTCCTTTTCAACAATCGCGACGAACTGATCGCGAGGTGCAAGGCGAAAGTCGCACAACGCCCGTTGCGCGCGGCGACCGACAAGCAATTGGCCCATGGCGTGCCCATGTTCCTGGACCAGCTCACGAGAACGCTCGCCGCGGAGGACGAGGACGAACTGGACCTGAGCATCGCAATCTCGGGGCCCTCTGGCGGCGATACGCTCGCCCTGTCGGAAATAGGCGTGAGCGCCACCGCGCACGGCAAGGAACTGCTCAATCTCGGCTATACCGTGGACCAGGTCGTTCATGACTACGGCGATCTCTGCCAGGCCATCACGGACCTCGCATTCGAGCGCGACGCGCCATTTGCCGTGGTCGAGTTCCGGACGCTGAACCGCTGCCTGGACAACGCCATTGCGGACGCCGTCACCGAGTTCAGCTCTCAACGCGATGCGCAGATCTCGGTGCAGCATCTCGCAGGCGAAAAGCAGCGGCTCGGATTTTTGGTTCACGAACTGCGCAACTCGCTCGGCACGGCCACGCTTGCCGTGCGTGCGCTCGAGCTGGGCAACATGGCCA
Organism: Variovorax beijingensis; assembly: GCF_003951285.1. Lineage (GTDB taxonomy): Bacteria > Pseudomonadota > Gammaproteobacteria > Burkholderiales > Burkholderiaceae_C > Variovorax > Variovorax beijingensis. Next base: position 7,840 of record NZ_RXFQ01000012.1, read on the forward strand.
TCAGCGGCGCAACGGGCGCGGTCCTCAAGCGAAGCCTCTCCACGCTCGGTCTGTTGATCAGCAGGGCCACGGCCGAAGTGAGGGGGGAGGGCGCGGATCAACGCCAGACCTTCTCGGTGGCCTCCTTCATTGCGGACGTGGACCTGGTGGCCCGGCTCGATGTGGCGCGCAGAGGCGCTGTCTTCGAGGTGCGAACCGTGGACCCCTCGCTGGCGATCCTGGCCAACCGGGACCTGCTTCATGCGGCGCTGGCCAACCTGCTGCAGAACGCCTTCAAGTACACCCAGGAGAACTCCATGGTGACCCTGAGTGCCTATGCCTCGGGCGAACACGTCCTCATCGATGTCGAGGACCATTGCGGAGGATTGCCGCCCGGCGGAGCCGCAAAGATGTTCATCCCTTTCAGGCCGAACAATGACATCAGGGCGGGTCTGGGGCTTGGGCTTTCGATCGCTCGTCAGAGCATTGAAGCGGACAACGGAACATTGACGGTCCGGGACGTGCCGGGCTCGGGCTGCGTCTTCACCATCAGCCTTCCGCTTCGCTCTCTTGAGTAGGCGGCAGGTCCGCTGCATTGCGTACGCCAGCTTCAACTGGCCGCGCTGCGAGCCTTGGCTTCCGCGGCATGGAGTTCTACGGCTGCCAGGACCAGTTCGGGATCTCCCGCGAGACGCTTCACGTCAATGTCGATGAACGCCGCGCCGGCTGGGCTGCCCGGCCGCCGTCGTCCTCAAGATCTCCGATCCCGGTCCTGCGCTGTGAACATATCCACAAAACCAGAGTCAAGCCGCTTCATGAAGAAGCGGGAAAGATCGTCGCAAGAGCTGTCTGCCGAGGCCGCAGCCCCCATGTTGGCTGCGCCGGGGAGTCTTCCCCGTTTGGCCGTGTTCAGCGCTCTGCTTCGTGCCGGGCACGATGGAAAGAACCTGACGGAGGTTCAGACAGCGACTGTCCTGCCGGCATCGACGCTGGAACATCACCTCATGGCCCTGGTTGGGGCCGGCTTGGTGGCACAGCAGCGAAACGGCCGGGAGGTGATGTGCACCGCTCGTTTCGAACAGATTCGTCATCCGCGGCGCTGCCCGCGTTGCATGATCGCTCGGGCATTTCGACCAGGACCATGGCGGAGCGCGCACCTTCCTGGCTGTGAATTTCGGAAGAGAGTGACTCTCTCAAAGATCCGGAACGTCCGAAATTTTTGGTTCCTTTTCAGACATCGCACTCGCGGCTACGCCGCGATGGTCTCGCACGAAGCCGCCTGCACCGGAACATGCGCGCGCTCTTCCTTGATGCGGTTGGCGCCGTCCACGAACACCAGCTTGGGCTTGTAGCCTGCCACCTGGTCTTCGGGCACCAGGCCGAAGGCCGCGATGATGATCAGGTCGCCCACCGAGGCCCGGCGGGCGGCCGAGCCGTTGACCGAGATGATGCCGGTGCCGCGCTCGCCGCGGATCGCGTAGGTGACGAAGCGCTCGCCGTTGTTGATGTTCCAGATGTGCACCTGCTCGTTCTCGGCCAGGTTGGCGGCGTCGAGCAGGTCCTCGTCGATGGCGCAGGAGCCCTCGTAGTGCAGTTCGCAGTCGGTGACGGCAACGCGGTGGATCTTGGATTTGAGCAGGGTGCGGAACATGGGTGAACTCTTTCTCTCTCTGCGAAAAGGTGGATCGGTCTGGCGTTCATCGATGAGCACGCCAAGGCGAAGGGTGCCGTTCAGTGCGGCGGGCGAAGCATGGTAGTCGCCAACGGCGTTGGCGTCAGCGCCTGTGCCGTCTTCATCGCGGGGACCTCCGGCGCTTCGGACCCGCACGCTGTGCTTGCCCAGAGGCCGGCCTGCGGCCGCTTTCGAGTCCTGGCAGCTGTGCAGCGCCGCGCGGCTTCGGTCTTTGACAATCCCGCCCGACTCGCGGAGCCGGCCATGTCGCACGATCTCTTTCCTTCGCGTTCCTTCGAATTTTCCGATGTCGTTCATCTTTTTGTTCGCGAAGCCGCGGGCAAGTACCGCCCGGCTCAGGCCGATGAGGTGCTGCTCGCGGCCCGGTGATCGCTGGCGCGGCGGATGCGCCGTTGCCACGCCTTGACTTCGCCTGCGCTGGTGCAGGACTTTCCGCATCTGCGGAATGGGGGCTGGGGTGCGAGGTGCTCGCCGTCGAGACCTGGCGTCCGACGGCACTTGCAACCGGTGGGAGGGCGCCGACGGCAGGCGCGAGTTCGCGATGACTCATTCGCACGCACCTGACAACCACAATCCGTGTGATGGATTTGCCGCAGCCGCCATCTACGAAGACGATTTGATACGACTTGCGAAGTCGAGCAGTGACTTGCGCTGTTTGGCGTTTAGCTGACCGAACCACAGGATGAGCTTGGCGAGTTCGTCATCCGCTGCATAGAAGTAGGGGGCCGGAACGCCAAGCTCGTCTGCCAGCCGATGCGCGAAAGAAATGTTTGGCTCATGGACACCGCTCTCGTATCGAGAAATGCGTGCGCTGGCGGTGCCCTCATCCAGTCCCGCCTTAACGCCGAGCTTGTCTTGTGGCAAACCTGCCGCCAATCTCGCAAGTCTTAAGCGAGTCCCGAAGACAGAGCGAAGAGATGGGCTGGGAGGCATTCTACGATAGTCGTAAGTTCGACTTTTCGCGTCTTTACGTTTTTCGTAGAATCAAGGCTTGCGCATTCCGCTTCAGGCAGGTCTCTCTATGCCCAATCGAGCAATTGCATCCCCTTTACCTAGCGCCCGGCCTCTGCGACTTCCGGTTTCGGTGACGCGCGCCCGGCCGCGGCAATCCGCTCCTGTCGTGCGCAGCCTGTCCGCTGTACGCATTGGGACGCAGGTGAGGGCGCTTCGCATGGCGGCCGAGGTGTCTGGCGGCGCGCTGGCCAAGACCTCGGGGATTTCTTCCTCGATGCTCTCGCGCATCGAGCGCGGTCTGGTCTCGCCCTCGGTGCAGACCCTGGAGCGTCTCGCGAATGGTCTTGGGGTGCCGACGTCGCGGTTTTTCGGGGACCAGGCGCGGCGCACGGACTTCTGCCATGTGCGCGCGGGGCAGGGCGTCGTCGTCGATCGGGTCGGGGCGGTGGCGGACTACCGTTACGAGCTGCTGGGCCACCTGCTGTCGGGCAACCTGTTCGTCGAGCCCTACCTGGTCACATTGCTGCCCGGCGCCGATCCCTGCGTGACCTTCCAGCACCCGGGTCTCGAGTTCCTGTACTTCCTGTCCGGGGAGGTCATGTACCGCTACGGCAGCAAGCCGGTGGCGGTGGGGACAGGCGACTCGCTGCTGTTCGATGCGACTGCGCTGCATGGCATCGAGGAGATTCAGGCGCAGCCGGTCTCGTATCTGTCGGTGGTGTTCACGCTGCGCGAGTGAGGGCAGAAGTGGGGCCTACTCAAGCAGCGTGCGTGAAGACGAGGGGTGCGAGAGAGGGCGTGGTGGAGACGGCCTCTCCCGCCGGTGCGTTGCCCACCTTGATGGCCGACTCCGGGATCGGCATTGTCGTCATGCGGTGTGAGGCCCCGTGTGAAACTCTTGCCATGTCCTGTCGGTTTTGAACACAAGCATTGCAACCACGCGTGTTGACCGACGGCGTCGGAGAGGGCCCATGTGCCGCGGTGCATGGAGGCGATGACGGTTCGAAACTGACCCCATGGAACATTGAACCGGGCCTCGGCAGACGCTTCAGGTGCCATCGGGTCTTCGGTTGCGACGGCACTGGACTACCGGGAGGGGCGACCCGGGGAGCCCAACGGGGGGTAGCTGGCCCGCACGACTTCCTGAAGCTGGCGTGCGGTGGGCAGCTTTCCCTTCATCGCGGCCGGCAGCTTGCCCTGGAGGTGGTACTCGGCCACGCCGATCGGGTTCGACTTGCTCTTGAGTGCGAACTCCACTTCGAGGTTGTCCTTTTCGGCGCACAGGATGATGCCGATGGACGGCGCATCGTCTGGCGCGCGCTCTTTCTCGTTGAGGAGGTTGAGATAGAAATCCATTTTGCCGGCGAACTCCGGCTCGAAGGGGCCGATCTTCAGCTCGATGGCCACCAGCGCCTTGAGGAAGCGGTGGTAGAAGAGCAGGTCGATGAAGTATTCCTTGCGCCCGAGCGTGAGCCGGTACTGGCGCCCGACGAAACAGAAGCCGTAACCCAGCTCGAGGATGAAGTCGCGCAATCTGTCGATCAGGTGGTCCTCGAGCTCGCGCTCCTTGATCTCGCGTCGGATACCGAGGAACTCGAGGTTGTAGCTGCTCTTGAGTGCCTCCTCGGCCTGCTCGGCAAAGTGCTCGGGCAGCGCCAGTGCGAAGTTGTGCACCTTGCCTTCGGCCAATGACCGCTCGTAGGCTTGCGCCTTGATCTGGTTGAGCAGCACGTTGCGGCTCCAGCCGAAGCGCGCCGTGGCCTTCAGGTAGAACAGCCGCTGGCCGGCATCTTCGAGTCTGGACAGCAGGTTGACGTGGTGGCCCCAGGGCACGGCCTCCACCATGTCTCGCACAGCTTGTGCGAGTTGTCGGTGGTCAGCGACCGCAAGCGCCTTGGAGCCGCGGGGGCGCTGGGTGTCGCACCCGCTTTCTCGCACAAGCTGTGCGAGAAACTCCGGCGCGGTGTAGGTCTCGTGAAATTGGCGCATGCGCCAGAGGCTCGCCGCGGAAAACCCGGCCGTCCCGGGGAAGGAAGCCTTGAGGTCGCGCGCCAGGCGATCGACTACCGCATCGCCCCATCCCTGGTGCGCCTGCTGTTCGCGGATGGCCTGCCCCATGTCCCAGTACAGCGCCACCAGTTCGCGGTTGACGGCGCGCGCGGCCGACAGCCGCGCACCGTCGATGCGGCGTTTCAGACCCTCGACGAAGCGAGCGTAGTCAAACAGGATGGGCGTGGTGGCAGACACCCGGGAAATATAGTGCCTTGCGCGCGTGCGGTGCGCCGGCGCGAGGCGCCGGGCGTGGGAGGACGAGCCGGTCACCGCGTCCCCCCTGTTGCGCAGCGCCCGCGCTGCTTCGCGCGGGCCTGGCGGCGCTCGTGCCGGCCACCGGTCTCTCGCGCACCGCTGGATACCCAGTCGTGGGGAGCGGCAGCCTGGCGGCCCGCGCCGCCGACGTCCAACGCATCGCCTCTGAGGTGGCGGGTCTCAAGCGCGCCGGGCTGCTTCGCTTCGCCTTGTGCGGTCTGCAGAGGGGAAAGAGAAAAGACAAGGGCTGTGGGTGGGCCGGCTTGCTGCGACCTGGAGGGTGGCACACCGTTCTCGCCGTCAAGGTCTGCGCGCGCCAGGGTGGCGCGCTGGCGGCCTGCGGCCGTCTTCGAACCCTGACTGCTGCGCTGCGGCGTGCCGGCGACGGTCCCGGGCCATCCCGCCCGCAAACCGTTCAAGGAGAACGCCATGGTTTCCAGTTGTCCCTTCCTCTCCGATGCGCAGTTCGACCTGCTGCTGGCCAACGGCCTGCAGTCGCGGGCACAGACAGACTTCGATCCGCCGCCCGTGGTCAAGCTCTTCACGCCCGACGCCGGCGCCACCTGGCTGCTGAGCGAGATCGACCCCGAGGACCACGACATCGCCTTCGGGCTGTGCGATCTCGGGCTGGGGTTGCGCGAGCTGGGCTGCGTGAGCCTCTCGGAGCTGGCCCGGCTGCGCGGCATGTTGGACCTGACGATCGAGCAGGACCTGCACTTCCAGGCCGGCAAGCGCCTGAGCGCCTGTGCGAAAGAGGCGCGCATGGCAGGGCGCATCCAGGCCTGAGGGCACGGCCGCCCTTTGTTTTTGTCGCTTTCGTCTTCTTTTGTTCCTGTCTCTCTCGCGCGGCGCGCCAGCCGTGCGCACACGCAAGGTGAAGTTCAAGGCGGCTGTCGACTCTGAGATCGAACTGTTGGCAGGACTGCTGAATCACGCCAACGTTCGTCGGTCCAGAACCATGGTTCCGTCGATGCGGTTTCGCTTGCGCGCGGACCGATGGGTGCGTCAAGTGGCCGTGCATGCACGGCAGAGCCCGATCGGTCCGCCTGTGCGGCGCGGGCGGTTGCGTGCATCGGGGTTGCGGCCTGTGCCGCTTTGCATCTGCGTTCGGGGCCGCCTCTTGACCGACGCATAGCGCGCACGGGCCGCTGTCCAGGGCTGCGGGCTTTGCCACCGTCCTCACCCGGTCCTCGCTGCGCTCGGCTGCGGCTTGCGGCCGGTCCCTGGACATCGGCCCTTTCGCGCGCTGTTCATGCGTCGAGGCGGCTCCGAAGGCAGATGTTCAACCACCGCGGCACATGCCGCAGAAAGGCCAAGCCATGCACGCGAACTCAACTTCCATCGCCACCGCGCATCGCGCGGGGACGCCAACAGCCACGGGCGTTCCCCCCGCACCCCCCGAGGACTCACCCAAAGCAGGTGAGGGTGCTGCCGAATCTGCGGACGCTGCTGCGCGGGGGCGGGACCGCATGGACGTGCGGCGGATCGTGACGGAACGGATCATCGCGATGCTGGAGAAGGGCGGCAGCGTGATGCGCGAACGCTGGACGCGGGCGGCGGCGCGCGGGGTGCCTCGCAACGGCAAGACCGGGGCGCCCTACCGCGGCGCGAATGTGCTGCTGCTCTGGGATGCGGCGATCGAGGCGGGCTACGCGTCCAATGTGTGGCTGACCTACAGGCAGGCGCAGCGCCTCGGCGCCCAGGTCCGCCACGGTGAGCGCGGCGTGCTGTGCGCGCACTTCGAGCGCAGGGCACGGGAGCGCCCTGACGACACCGACGATGTCCTCGCGGAAGGCGGCATGGATGAGGAGGCCCTGACGGCCCGCCCCGGTGGACGCGCCGGGGTTCTGCTGTGCCGGCCGTTCTGGCTCTTCAACCTGGCGCAGATCGACGGGCTGCCGCTCGAGGTCGTGGACCTGGGCATCGCCGCGCCGGCGGCCTCGCAGGAGCCGGTGGAGCGGGCGATGCGGCTGCTCGGGGGCTGCAATGCGACGATCCGGCACGGGTTCGACCAGGCGGCGTACCTGCCGGCGCTCGACGAGATCCGTCTGCCGTGGCCGCGGCAGTTCACGAGCGCCGAGGCGCAGTGCGCGACGGCGCTGCACGAGCTGGTGCACTGGACCGGCCATCCCGAGCGGCTGAACCGCAGCTTCGGGCGGCGCTTCGGCGATGCGGCCTATGCGTTCGAGGAACTGGTGGCGGAGCTCGGCAGCGCGTTCCTCCTGGGGCACTGCGGGCTGGTCGATGCCACGGTCGAGGGGCATGCGGCCTACATCGACGCCTGGCTGAAGGTGCTGCGGGCCGACCGCACGGCGATTTTCACGGCGGCGCGCCTTGCGGAGGAGGCGTTCGCGTACATCGTGGCGCGGGAGATGCCTGCGCTCGGCGGGTCCGGACCTATCGCGTGGCGGTGAGGGGTCGATGCATCGAGATCTGGTGAAGGCGGCGCGTGGCGATGTCGCGCGCCGGCCTCGCAGCCGGGCCGGTTCCAGGACGACGACGATGCTCCCTGAAAAGATTCGTCTCCTGAATGTCTCTATCGGGGACGCTCCCCAGGCGGGCCAGTTGCCCCGGACATCCACCTACGAGTTCCGGTATCTCGCGCCGGACGCGGAGCAGGCGACGGTGGCCCTGCTGATGCCGCCCAGCGAGCGCCTCACCTGGCAAGACGGCGACCTGTTTCCTCCGATGGGCCAGAATCTTCCCGAGGGCGAGCTGTTCATGAGGATTCGGGAGCTGTTCCCGAAACAGCCGATGACGCCGATGCACATGCTGGCGCTGGCAGGGCGCAACGGGATTGGCCGCTTGGGCTACAGCCTGCCCGGCCAGGGTGCACCCCCCTTGCCGCGCACGCTGAGCAAGGCCGAATTGCTGGGCACGAAGTACACGCCAGAGGTTTTCAGTGAGTTGGTGGCGGCCTACTTGAGCACGGGGGCGGGCATTGCGGGCATGCAGCCCAAGATCATGGTGCCGGACCGACCGACGGCGCCCATCCCATCACTCATTGTCAAGGCGGCAGGCGCGGCCTACCCCGGGCTGGCTGCCAACGAGTATCTGTGCCTGACGGCCGCCAAACGCGCAGGCATCGATGTGCCGTCGTTCGCGTTGTCCGACGATGGCCAGATGCTGGTCTTGGACCGCTTTGACCTGGTCGCCCATGACGATGGCCGGGTAGAGCGGCTCGGCTTTGAAGACATCGCGGCGCTGGCGGGGCTGCGGGTGCGCGACATCCTGTCGGACCGCAAATACCACGGCAGCTACCAGCGTGTCGCCGAGTTGCTGCGCCGGTTCCAGCTTCACAGCAGCAACCTGCATCAATTCTTCGAGCAGGTCGCCTTCTCCATCATGGTCCGCAACGGCGATGCGCACCTCAAGAACTTCGGATGGCTCTACCGCTCGCGCAAGGACGTGTGGTTGGCGCCCATGTTCGATGTGGTGACAACCTCCATCTACAAGTACGCCCAGTTCCCGGGTGGCCCTGAGCTCGAAGACCGGACACTTGCGCTCAAGTTGTTCGCGGGTAAACACCAGACGAAAGCCTATCCGACAACCGAAGAACTGGTGGATTTCGGCCGCCGCATCTGTGGTGTCGCCCGGCCCGTCGACGTGATTGACCGGATAGCGGGTGCCATGGGCAAGACCCTGGATGAGGCCAAGGGCGACGCGCGTGTCACCAGGGCGCTGTGGGAGCAGATGGCGCGAGCCTGGGAAGAGGGACGCGCGCACGCGCGATGAACGGGCGCGCCGGCCGGCCGGTGTTTTCTCTGCTGCGGTGCATGGCGGCGCTCCTCACATTTTGCCGGCAGCCATCTTCTTGAGGTGTTCTTGGTTCCGTTGCATCGCGCGGGCAAGTCCGTCAGGAGCAAGTCGTGAGCTCGCACCACGCACAACCATCGTCGCTGCCCACGCACTGGACACCCGAGCAGGTTCTGGCCGTCTTCGAGTGCCTGCATGCGCTGCGCGAGCAGCTATGGTCAATGTACGGATCGGCCGCGCAGCAGGCCTGGCGCGATCAGCTCGCGCCGCACTTGCCGCTGCCCGAGTTCGATCCTGACCACCCCTTCCGATCGCCGCAAGCACCTGGCTCAGAATGGCTCGAAGTCGAACTCGGATTCGTCAAGCAGTTGCCTCTGGCGCTTCAGCCAGCGCTTGGTCGCCGCCACATCGCCCAGCATGCGCATATCGCGTTGTTGCTCGCTCAACTCGGCTCGCCACTGGCGGCTCGTCTGCTCGAGCACCTCGCCGAGCTTGCGGGGGTTCATTCCCCAACCGGGTTCCAGGCCGAACTCCATGCGGAACCCCATCTCCACGTCGGCCACCTGCGACTTGAGTTCGGCCAACTGCTCGCCCAGCACCTTGTTGTAGTGCTTCAAGCGCTGGGCACCGGCGGTCGCGGCGTGGCTCGCATCGATCTGCTCGATCTCCAGTTGCAGCTCCAGCAGCGCGAGCAGGTCGTTGGCCGCATAGGCCTGGTTGACCCGTTGCATCAGCGCGGTCTTCTCTGCGCGTTGCCGCTCATCAGTCTCGCGATCCGGGTGCAAGGCGCTGGCAAGCTTGCGGTAGATCTCGCGCACCGAGTGGGTGGCCTGTTGCGCCTCGGCCTCGCGCCGCTGCCGCGCCGCGCTCTTGCGGCCGCGCGCCGACTTTGCCTCGCGCTCAGCTTCCTCGGCCGCCGCGCGGTCCTGCAAGCCTTGCTGCATGCGCGCGAACAGGTCCGCATCCGTATCGATCCCTTCCTCGTCGCCCAGGTCCAGCCCGGTCATCGCCTCCGTCAGGCCCTTCATTGCCCGCATCATCTCGCGCTGCTCGGTGTCGAAGTCCACCTGCGCATGCTTGTCGAACAGTGCCTTCAGCGCTGCGTCCTCGCCGCGCGCGGCCAGCAGTTCCCCCGTCGCGTCGCACAGCAGCTCGCGCAACGTGCCGCGCTCCGCCTTGGTCCAGTTGCGCTGATCAATCAGCGCATCCAACGCAAACACCCATTGCCTGCGTCCCGCGATCAAGTCTGCCTGCAGCGGCCTGAGCACCTGTGCATGCGCTTGGCGATACGCCGCGATGTGCTCGTGCCACGCCGCCAGCGTCTGCCGCGCCTGTGCGATCTGCCGGATGAGGCTGTTGAACCGCTTTTGCGGCGGCGTCAATGCAGGCCCGGACTTGTGCAACGAGATTTGAAGGGCATCAGTGCGCGACACGGGCCAGCTCCAGCTCCAGCTTCGATGATGCCGCCATTGTCGTTCATGGCCCGGCCTCAATGGCCGCCGGGCCGAACCCCCGCTTCAAAACCGCCTCCTCACCACCGAATAGAAGCGGATCTACACCGCCGCCAACACGTCTGAGCGGCGGTGCCGTTGCGCGCGACCGGCGGTCCGCGCGCAACTGTGCATGTTGACAGGCGACGTGCGATCGTCCCCGCACTAATCTTTGCCTCGGGTCGATCCGGTGGCGGGCAGCCCCGATCGCGTCGCTGGACTTCCGGAGGTTCCCGATGCACATGCGCGTTCCGATTCGTTGTCTCCGAGCGGCCGGCGCGATGGCCCTCACGATGGCCACACTCGCCTGTGCTTCGGATGCCACCGGGCCCGATCGGTCCGAGGGCTTCTCGGCCCTCGTGGCCCTGAGCGCGGCGCGGCTCGATCTATCCCGGCAAGTGGCGCTGACCAAATGGGACAGCCGCCAGCCGGTCGCGGATCCGCCGGGCGATCCGCGCGAGCAGGAAGTCGTTGCGGCGGCTGCGCAAGAGGCGGGCGCGCGCGGTTTGCCAGGAGAACTGGTGATCGCGTTCTTCACCGATCAGATCGAAGCGAGCAAACTCGTCCAGTTCGCGCTCATGGCCCGCTGGCGGCGCGAGGGAGGAGCGCCGGCGGAACCTCGCGCAGACCTGAGGAACGAGCTCCGTCCGGCGCTCGATCGGCTCCGCCCCCGGTTCATCGACGAACTCGTCGCGACCCGGTCGCTGCGCGAGCGGCCGGATTGCCGCGAGCGGTTGACGCATGCGACCGCGCGGCACGTCGACGCGCATGGGCTGTCGCCGCTGTTCGCCATCGGGCTGGACCGCGGCCTGGCACGCGTGTGCGCCGAGTGAACGCACGAACTTCCGGCAAGGACCTCGGGTCAGAAGATCTTGCTGACAGGCCGCGGATCCGGCTGCGCCATGCCGAAGAAACCGGAAAGTGCCAGACAGGGTTTGCAGCACAACCGTGCTGCAATGTACGTACGAAAGGTTTGACCATGTCGACAACCACCATTCGCCTGGACGACGCTCTCAAAGAGCGTATCCCCGCAGCTGCGGACTTGGCAGGAAGAACTGCCCATGCTTTCATCGTCGATGCCATCGCTCGGACAGTCGAGCAAGTCGAAGCACAGGAAGAGCTGCATCGCATCGCCGAGAAGCGCTGGGCAAAGTTGCTGGCGACCGGGAGCTTCGTGCCTTGGGACGACGCGAAGAAATACCTTGCTGCTCGTGGGCGGGGCGAGGAACCCGTAAAGCCGCCCGCGCGAAAGCTCGAGCACTGATGGGCAGATGACGCGGATTGAAGTCGCCCCGGAAGCCTCGATGTCTTCGATCGACCCATTGATCGCCCTGCGATATCCAAGCGGTCGCGAGTCCCGCAGGCCAGGCGCGCGGCCGGTGCCTCCATGATCGAGGAATGCGACCAGAGCGAACGGCTCGTCTGCTGGTCAGTGGGCTCTCCCGCGGTATCCGCCGGTTGTGCGCACCGACACGACCCAGAGCCCAGCTGTCGCGCCTTCAGGGGCTGGCGCAGACCCCCGGCATCCGTTGCATCTGCACGGGCCGGGACGGCCCGTGCAGAACGGCTAGCGCTTCACCGCAAGTTCAGGGACGAGTGTCCGAACGAGCAAGCGTTCGAGACGCTGCGGCGGGCCAGGACGGTCGTCACACGCTCACGCCGGGAAGACAACGAAGTCAGGCCGCACAGCAGTTGCCAGCGAATGCTCCCAGCGAAGTTCGAACCCGTTCAGCAACCGCAGAGATCGATCCGTCTTGCATCCCCGTGCTTCCGCGTGATGCTCTGCATCGCATGAGGGGTAGGTCAAGGAGGCCTTCTTTCCTTTCTGGGAGTTGCAGGAAATGCCGAAGTGCCGTTACTTCTCGCAGGTGTAAGTCGTTGATTTGATTGGAATTTGTACTGAATTTTGCCGGAAGGTGCTAAAATTGCATAGCACCACCATGAAACTTGTCGACCGCATGCGTTTGTCAATTCGGCGTCGAGCCGGCCATGTCGTATTGCGCAGCGAACTTGCCGGTTTGGGCAGTGCGTCGCAGGTGTCCGACGCGCTCAGGACCTTGCAGCGCGATGGCGACCTGGTCCGTCTGGGCTCGGGTGTTTACGCCAAAGCCCGGCGGGACGCCCAGACTCGGACGGTGCGGCCGGCGGCGGATTTTCAGACCCTCGCTCGTGAGGCTGCTGCCAAGCTTCACATGACCCCTGGTTCGGCGGCCTCAGGCCACAACGCGCCGATCGCCAGGAGCAACAACGGCAACATCGTTCTGGACACCGGGCACCGGCGCCTTTCGCGCAAGCTGGCGCTCGGCGAGCGCAGGGTGTCCTACATCAACGACCGCACGCGCGCAAAGGTTGCGCCTGCGTCGGATCGCAGGCTGGTCATTCCTGCGACGAACGTGGCTGAATTCGTGCGCGATCTTGCAAGTCGACATCAGGTGAGCTACAGCCCGACGATGTCAGATCAGTGGGCCGAGACTGTCACAAAGCTCGCGGGAGATCCGGTCCGTACTGGCCCTGTGCAGGACCTGCTGGTCGCGCTCCAACGTGCGGGCAAGCTGTCGACTGCGCAGATGACCACGCTGCTGGTCAACTACCTGCGCGAGCGCAAGCAACGTGTTCGATCCATTTAAGGATTTCGAACAGGCGGGTTACCTGCGCAACCGCTACGGGGAGAAGGATTTACAGATCGTTCAGGAGTTGGAGCATCAGCTGTTTCGTGCGGGTCTGGACCAAGCCATCGCCCATTTGGCCAAGCGCAGGCGCCTGGGTTACGACGACTTTCTCGCAGTCCATCGAATTTTGTTCTCGGCGTTCTACCCCTGGGCCGGACAAGATCGGGCGGCTACGGCCCCCGACATCGCGGTGACGAAAGCCGGGACTTGGTTCAGTCACCCGGCCGATGCGCGGCGCGCCGTGGAGGAGGGCCTTCGCATCGCGCGCGACAAGCGTCAGTTCCGCCAACGCTCGGGCGAGGTGATGGGGCTGTTCGCCTACGGCCACCCTTTCTTGGATGGCAATGGGCGGACGATGTTGGTGGTGCACAGCGAACTGTGCCACCGGGCTGGTTTCAGCATCGAATGGCATCGCACCCGCAAGACGGATTGCCTCGAAGCACTGAGCGCCGAGATTGCTTCGCCTGGCAAGGGCATCCTGGATGACTACCTGGAACCGTTCGTGGGTGTTCACCAAGAGCGGCCATTGTGGGGAGGAGTGATCGACACGTTGTCGGGGCTCGATGGTCAGGGCCCCGAGGACACGATCGCTGGCGAACACAGCGACGCTGAGGTCGCGCGACAGTACCGGGACTTCGAGCGCCAGCGGGGCTACAGCGTCGAGCCGGACGATGGGGGTCCGTGAGCGCCAGTTGAGCCGGCGAAATCCGCTCGTGGTTCGCTGGCGGCGCGAGGGAAGGGGGCCGGCCGGACCTCGCGCAGACCTGAGGAACGAGCTCCGTCCGGCGCTCGATCGGCTCCGCCCCCGGTTCATCGACGAACTCGTCGCGACCCGGTCGCTGCGCGAGCGGCCGGATTGCCGCGAGCGGTTGACGCATGCGACCGCGCGGCACGTTGACTCGCATGGGCTGTCGCCGCTGTTCGCCATCGGGCTGGACCACGGCCTGGCACGCGTGTGCGCCGAGTGAACGCACGAACTTCGAGCAAGGACCTCGGGTCAGAAGACCTTGCTGAGGAATCGCTGGATCCGCGGGTCCGCGCAGCTGCCGAAGAACTCGCCGGTCGGCGCGGCCTGCACGATGCGCCCGCCGTCCATGAACGCGACCTTGTCGGCGACCGCCCGCGCGAAGCCCATTTCGTGGGTGATGCAGATCATCGTCATGCCGTCGCGCGCCAGCAGGATCATGGTCTCGAGCACTTCCTTGACCATCTCCGGATCGAGTGCAGACGTGGCCTCATCGAACAGCATGACAGAAGGATTCAGGCAGAGTGCCCGCGCGATGGCGACGCGCTGCTGCTGGCCGCCCGAGAGCTGAGCCGGATAGGCCGACGCCTTCTCGGCGAGCCGGACCTTGTCGAGGTACGCGAGTGCGGTCTGTCGCGCCTCCTGCCGGGAGCGGCGCCGGACCCAGCGCTGCGCCAAGGTGCAGTTCTCTAGCACGGTGAGGTGCGGAAACAGGTTGAACTGCTGGAACACCATGCCGATGTTGGCCCGTACCAGATCGGCATGGCGCATGCGCGGCGAGACTGCGACGCCGTTGACCGTCACGGTGCCGCTTGCGTAGCTCTCGAGTCCGCTGATGCACCGCGCGAGCGTCGATTTTCCTGAACCCGAGGGGCCGCACACGACCACGCGCTCACCGGCCGCGACGCTCAGATGAACGTCGCTGAGCACCTGTTGTGCGTGGAAATGCTTGGACAGCCCCGCGACCGAGACCATCGGGTCGAGAGAGGAGATGGCCGTGCCCATGCTCAGGCTCCCCGCCGATAGAGAAGGGCGGCGGGGCTGTCGCGCCAGGCGCTCAGGCCCCCTGTGCTCACGCGGGTGCGCCCATAGACCATCCAGGCATCGTCGACCGTGCCGATGAACTGCCTCACATGCAGGAGCTCGGGGTGTTTTTCGGCGGCCCAGGCATAGCCGAGGCCGACCGCGTACTTCCCGTCGCTCACGCCCTGGGTGACCTCGGCGACGGTCTCCACGAATTCGATCTGCGGCCACTGGCGGCGGTCGATGTACGGCAGGGTCGGGCGCATGACCGCAAGGGACGCGGGTTGCGCGGCGTCGTGGCGCTGGAGGATCGCCAGATCCTGGCTCGGCGAGATGAAGGTGTCGATCAGGTGGAGGCCGACGAAGTACTTCGCGACCGTCGACACAGCGGCGGGATGCACCGCGCACTGGATCATGAAATCGGCCTCGCCCTGCAGCACGGCATCGGCGCCGCGCTCGAAGTCGGAGACCAGGTCCAGGATCGCGGTGTCGCGAAGGCCGTGGAAGTCGAGGTAGCGGCGGGACACGAATTCGTGGTTACTGCCTGCCGGGCCCAGGGTGAGGAATCTCATGCGTTTGCTTGGGTTCAGTGTGGACGATTCAACGAGGCCTCGAGCGCGCGGACGCCGCGCAGCAGGACGTAGTTGATGGCGAGATAGACGAGGCCTGCGCCGAGAAAGATTTCGTAAGGCGCGTAGGTCTCGGCGGTGAGCAGCCGGGCGCTGCCCGTGAGCTCGAGCAGGGTGACGGTGCTGGCGAGCGACGTCGCCTTGCAGGTCAGGATGATCTCGTTGCCGAAGGCCGGCAGCGCCGTGCGCACCGCGAGCGGCAGGTCGATCAGGCCAAAGGCCTGGACGCGGCCGAGCCCGAGGACGCGGGCGGCCTCGCGCGTCCCCCGCGGGATCGCGGCCAGTGCGGCGCCCAGTGTCTTGCCGGTGTAGGCGGCCGAGTTCAGTCCCAGGGCGATCACCACGCACCAGTAGGGATCGCGCAGCACGGGCCACAGCACGGAATGCCGGATCACGTCGAACTGGCCCGCCCCGTAGTAGAGCAGGAACAGCTGGACCAGCGCCGGGGTCCCGCGAAAGAAGAGCACGTAGGCATGGGCCGCCGCGCGCAGTCCGGCGGCCCGCGCGTTCCTGCCGAGGGCGACGGGGATCGACAAGGTCGTGCCCAGGAGGATGACCCAGGCGGTGAGCTCGAGCGTGAGCCAGGCGCCCTCGACCAGCGCGGGCAGCACGGACCACAGAAGGGTGATGTCGAACATGGGGTCAGGCCGCCAGCGGGCGCGCGGCGCGGCGCTCCGCCCACTCGAGGCACAGCGTGGCGAAGCCGGTCAGCGCAAGATAGATGCAGGCGGCGGCAAGGTACATCGTGAACGGCTCGCGCGTCGCGCCGGAGGCCTCCGCGGCCTTGCGCATGAGTTCGTCGCACCCGACGATGGAGACGATCGATGTCTGCTTGAGCAGAACGATCGACTGGTTGCCGAACGGGGCGAGCGCGAAGCGGGCCGCCTGCGGCAGCACGACGGTCCACAGCGCCTGGGCGCGCGACAGTCCGAGCGTCCCCGCGGCCTCGCGCTGGGTTTTCGGGACCGACAGCAGTGCGCCCCGCGCGATCTCGGCGGCATAGGCGCCGAACGAGAGCGCCAGCGCGGCCACGCCGGCGAGAAAGGTGTCGATCTCGACATAGCGGCCGGTGAGCGCGGCAAGCGTGAGCGAGCCGCCAAAGAAGACGGCGAAGACGATCAGCAGGTCGGGAATGCCCCGGACCACCGCGGCATAGCCGTCGCCGACGGCCCGCAGAATGCGGTGGCCCGAGAGCTGCAGGCCGCAGACGGCTGCGCCGAGCAGCGTGCCGAGCACCAGCGCGGCGGCCGCGAGCTGCAGCGTCGCGAGCGCACCCAGGAGCAACTGCCCGCCAAAACCATGGAGGATGTTCATCGGGGGTCGCGGCGCCTACATCAGCTTGAACGGGAAGTACTTCGCCGTGATGCGGTCGTAGGTGCCGTCGGCCCGGATCGCTTCAAGCGCGGCGTTGATCCTCGCCAGGGTCTGCCCATCGTCCTTGCGCACGGCGATGCCGTTGCCTTCGCCGAGGATGCCGCCCTTGAGCTCCGGGCCGACGAACGCGAAGTCCTTGGCCTCGGGCGTCTTCAGGAAGCCGACGTGGTAGGTGACCATGTTGCCGAGGATGTACTCGACGCGGCCGGCGACGAGATCGAGTTCGGCGGCCTGCGGCGTGTCGTAGAACTTGAGGTCCGCGGCCTGGTAGTTCTGCGCGAGGTAGGCCGCCTGGACCGAGCCGCGCTGCACCCCGATGGTCTTGCCTTTCAGCGCCGCGGGGCCGATGTCCGGCGGCGTTCCCTTGCGCGCGACGAAGCGCGAAATCGTGTCCTTGTACTTGGCCGAGAAGGCCACGCGCTCGCGACGCTGCGGCGTGATCGCCATGCTCGCCACGATCATGTCGTACTTGCGGGCGACGAGGCCCGGAATGATGCCATCCCAGTCCTGCGCGACGATTTCGCACTTGGCCTTCATCTTCTCGCACAGTGCACGCGCGATGTCGACATCCCAGCCCTGGAGCATTCCCTGCGAGTCCTTGAAGCTCCAGGGCGGGTACGAGCCTTCGGTCGCGATGCGGTAGCTGCCCTCGGCGTGGGCCGCGGCCATGCAGAGGCATGACGAGAGCGCCAGGCAGAGGGGCCGGCGAAGCAAGCCGGGAAGCGAAGCGTGGAAGCGCATGGACATTGTCTCCGAGACGAATCGTTGTGATGCGCGAATCGTCGAGGAGCTTCGGAGCGTGCGCAATGCTTGCATCGGATGCAATTGCGCATTCGAAGGACCGCCCTTCGGGCGCAGAGGGGCCAGCGCGCCGGGGGACACGCACATTGCATCGCGGGCAATTCGAGGCGGTGCCCGCGAACGTGCCTGGCGGCGCGCCGGAGGTCTGGAGGCCGCGTCGCGGTGAGCGCATCGATCTGCGCCTCGCCACCGCGCCGCCGCCGGCGAGCTCGTTCCACTCGCCGATTCGCGCCATGGGGCGACCTACAAGCAGGCATCGACCAGGGGTGCGCAAGTTCGCTGGGGAGTGCGGGGGACGCTCTGTGCGTACTTCGATCGAATCGCACGCGATGTCCGTGGAGGAACGCAGGTCGATGACCGTGCCCGGCCCGATCTACGTCGAGAAGGTGCAACTGCCTCAACCCCCGCCACTGATCCGTCTGGCAGCGTTCAAGAACCCCGAGTTTTTCAAAGCGCAGGCGATGCCGAACGAAAGCATGTTTTGATGCGCTGATGCAGATTCAAGTGCGTTGAATTGGAGCGCGCGGCCAGCCACGATCGGTAGCGGCAGTATGGTAAAAAGTATATACGTTGTATATACTTCGTTGGCATCAATGTTTCTGGAGCCGGTCATGTCCAAGGAAGCCATGTTCACCATGAAGCTGGAACCGGAGTTGCGCGACGCCTTCATGGCCGAGGCCGAGGCCAGCCACCGCCCGGCGTCGCAGGTGGTGCGCGAACTGATGCGTGAGTTCATCGAGCGTCAACGGCAGGCCCGTGAATACGACACTTTCCTGCGTGCCAAGGTCGACACGGCGCGTGCGCAGATCGCATCCGGTCAATACGCCAGTGATGCCGACGTCGAGGCTCGCTTTGCTGCCCGTCGCGCTGCACTGCGGGCCAAGGCTGGCGGCGACGCATGAGGGTCCTGTGGACGCTGTCCGCCGAACAAGACCGCGCCGACATCGTCGACTTCATCGCTCAGGACAATCCGCTCGCCGCCATCCGCATGGATGAGACTTTCTCGGCAGCCGTCGGCCGGTTGGCCGAGCACCCCCCTGTTAGGACGGGCAGGACAGATCCCGGGCACCCGTGAGTTGATCCCGCACGAGAGCTATCGGCTGGTCTATGAGGTGCGGGCCGATACCATCTGGATCTTGACCTTGGTGCATACCGCTCGCCAGTGGCCGCCGACCCGGTCGTGATCGACGGCCAGCAGAAGCGCTCGGTTTCTGACGGCGGAAGCGACGGCAAAACACGATGACGCGGAACTGCGACGGGCGGTGTTCATGCGGGGCTTCCGGGCCTCGAATACCACTGAGTGGGGGCTACAGGCACTTCCGTGCGGGCGAGAAGATCGGTCGATGCTGCGTCCACGGCGCTCGCAAGCTGAAGGGTTCGTGCTGGCTGTTGGGTATCGAAACGTTGAAGGGGCTCTCTCGATGGGGCCAGTTTCCTGAGGACGTGAATGGCGAAACGGCCAGGAAGTCAATTGCATCCGTATCCGCGGGCGACTGGCCGTTGTCCAGGTAGCGCGTCAGCACTGCCCAGCGCTTGGGCTGTGGTTCAACGCTGTCGCCATCGCTGAACCGTCCGGAAGCAATCTCCTCGCCTGAACGTGCGTCTGGCCCACGAGTCGGTCAGCGCATCGCTGACCGCAGCACGGGTAGATCAACGGTGCTGTGTAGTTTCAATTTGAAGGCCTGAGCAACCAGTCGCTGGGTCAACGGTGCGCCCTTTCAGATCGTCCGTCGCTAGGCTCCAGCCTTAACCAGAACCGTGATCGCGGCCTCGGGATGCTGTTTGCAAGCGCGACACCAGTCCAAATAAAACAGTACGTCCATATACCTTTCGCCTCGCTCGACTTTGGATACATGGGACTGGTCCACCTTGAGCCGAACTCCAAGTTCTGCCTGTGTCAAGCCGGCCGAGCGCCGAAGGGAGCGCAGATGCTTTCTTAGCACCTCGTATCGGCGATGGTGAATGGACGGTGGCACTTCTCGATGCTCGGAGGCAAATCGAGAAAGGCCATTTCGACCTTTTTTGATTATCATGGATAGCAGGGAGAAATGCTGTTTTGGCCTTTCTCGGGACTCCTCTGCCATGAGATCCAAATGACGCGCCGACAGATCGCTTCGCCTCTGCCAACAGTTCGGCCTCTGCGGTTGCCGATTTCGGTGACGCGTGTCCGCCCGAGGCAATCTGCACCTGTCGTACGCAGCCTGTCTGCGGCTCGCATCGGTGCGCAGGTGAGGGCGCTGCGCATGGCGGCCGAGGTGTCTGGCGGCGAACTGGCCAAGACTTCGGGGATTTCTGCCTCGATGCTTTCTCGCATCGAGCGCGGGTTGGTCTCGCCTTCGGTGGAGACCCTGGAGCGCCTCGCGCAGGGCCTGCATGTGCCTGTCTCGCGCTTCTTCGGTGATCAGGCGCGGCGCACGGACTTTTGCCATGTGCGCGCAGGACATGGTGTCTTGGTCGATCGCATCGGCGCCGTGGCGGACTACCGCTACGAGTTGCTGGGTCACCTCCTGTCGGGCAATCTGTTCGTCGAGCCCTATCTGGTCACGTTGCTGCCAGGTGCCGATCCCTACGTGACCTTCCAGCATCCGGGCCTCAAGTTCCTGTACTTCGTGTCCGGGGAGGTCAGCTACCGCTACGGCGGCAAGTCGGTTGCGGTGGGGGCAGGGGATTCGCTGCTGTTCGATGCGACCGCGCTGCATGGCATCGAGACCATTCATTCGGGGACGGTTTCCTATCTGTCGGTGGTGTTCACGCTACGCGAGTGAGGGGACGCGACACACTGGCCCGTTGAGCGCTGTGGCCGGACGCCTCGGCCCGCTGGCTCCGTTCGGCATCGGGAGACGGTCCGGGCTACATAGACTGTGGGCGTGACTGTGGCTTGTCCGCGTTGCGCTGCACGAACGGACGTACCTTCCTGGGCGAGATGCGTCGTACCTCGTGGCCCGGTCCCATCAGAGCTCGACCCCAGTCATGTGCGCCGCCGCATGCTTTCATCACGACCAGCGCAGTTGCGCGGTTCGCAAACCACTCGAGCAGCTTTGCGCGCTTCAACCGCAATCGCTCGATGCATCTGGTCTTCTGATCGATCCAGAGCAGCTGAAACTCCTTTTTTTAATGTCGATGGCAATGACGGTACGTCCCATGATGGTCTCCAGTTCGCTGATGATGACGACCAGGTCGCCACTCTGGCACTACACGAGCCGTGGCGGAAGCTGCACCAGGAGGTAGGCGTCCATACCATCTGATCAAGTCGTAAATTGGTTTGATGACGACGGGGTGTTGTCCCGCTGCACTCCCAGGCTCATTGCACCGAACATTCCACGCGTTTGAGAGCCTCTGTGGCCCTTTCATGCTGCCTGCGGGCGCACCTGTCCCATCATCGCAATCGGCTTCCTTCTGACCATCCCCAGGTTCGACAGCGCAAATAGCGCGATCGCATGGGCCGTGTTCTTGGCCAGTCCCTTGGATCTCACCTCCGCCAGGCCGAACTGCCGCTTGATCACCCGGAACGGATGCTCGACCTGTGCCCGGATGCTCGCCTTCTGATATTCCTGCTTGTGTGCTCTGGCCCTGGCTCGGCCCTCCGGCATCTCCGCCATGTGGCTGGGCCTGCTCGCCATGTGCCATCGCACATCCCGCTTCACCCGGCCCTGTGCACCTCGGTAGCCCGAGTCCGCCCACATCGCGTCCTCTTTGCCGTGCAGCAAATCGCTCACCTGTTCCACGTCTGCCTCGTTGGCCGCCGTGGTCGGCGAGCTCGTGATCTGCCTGATGCCAAAGAGGCCCGAAGGCTTCGCCGGTCTCGCCCGGGTCATGTGCCGGTTGATGGAACAGACGCACCGATGGAAGCGCTCTGCACAGAAGGCCGAACCGGGGACCAGATTTCTGCTCGCACGTTCGGATGCACAAGAGGAGTTCGCCGCCACCGAGGTGGCGATACAGGGCCGGTAAGTCGCCGGAAAGTCTTCAAGGCAGACGATCCAGAGATCCTGGTTGTCCTGGTGCGAAATCAATGCCTCATTCCGTCGACCCGCGTTCCCTTCATCGCCAATGGAGGAACTGAATCTGCTCGTGTTCCTGTCGATTGCTGCGGGACACGAGCCGCGCGCCTGGCTGGTGTCTGCTGCGGCCGCCATTGCTGTCGGCGGGCCGTGGCTGTGCGCGGTCTTGCTGGGCCGGACGGCCTGGCTGCATCCCAGAGAACGCGCCTTCCTTCTGGCCGTGCTGGCCTGCGCGGCGCTTGCTTCCATGCTGGCGCACGCACTGGCGGCGGGACTGAACAGGCCGCGTCCTTTCATGGTGGGCTTGAGCCCGATGTACATCGAGCACGGTGCGCGCGGTTCACTGCCGAGCGCGCATGCGACGGTCATGTTCACCGTGGCGCTGCTGTGCTTGCGGCGACGCGCGCTGCGGAGCGCAGGCGCGGTGATATTTGCACTGGGCTCACTTACCGGCTGGGCGCGCATTCACGTCGGCGTTCATTTTCCGCTGGACATTCCGGCAGGGCTGCTGCTGGCGCTGGTGCTGGCGGCGGCCTTCAGCGCACTGGGCGCCGTCGTCGCCCGCATCTCTCGCGGTTCAACGCAGTCGTCATGACGTTTGCTGCAGCCACCGCAATGCCGGCCGCCGGTGCAAAAAGCTGGCGGTGGATTCGGCCCTCCAGGTCGCCGACGTGAAGCGATTGGCCATGCTCTTCGCGAAGTTTCGCTGGCTGCCAGGCCTCGGCTCGTGGCTGTTCGAGTCCGGCCTGTTGGACGCCGTTGCCAGCCTCGCCGTCATCGCTGCTGCGGTCAAGATCCTGTTGTTCCTCGACAGTGGCGCGGTGTCGTTCTGGCTGCTGCTTTGTTTCGGCCCTTGATCTTTCGCTGTCCCTGAAATTTGCGTGCGCCGGACCTATGCGCTGTGGTCGGGCCTCATGGTTCACCGTCCCGGCGCGAAGGCGATGACAAATTCGGTGCCCGGCGATGCTGCATGCGCTGACAGCCGCCAGCCATGGGCGAGAGCGATCTCCTGGCATATTGCAAGACCCAGCCCCGTGCCTTCGTCGCGCCGCCCAGCGCCGCGCCAGAAGCGATCGAAGATCATCGGCAAGTCGCGCGCCGGAATGCCGGGACCTTCATCGCGCACCGAGATCTGCCGAGCGTCGGCCATGAGACGCACCACACCATGCGGCGGCGAGTGCTGGATTGCGTTCTCCAGCAGGTTTTTCAGCAGCGTGAACAGCGCGCCTCGGTCCGCCTGCCATGAGACGGCGTTCGGTGCGACACGCAAGTCCAGATACACCTCGCGGCGCGCGGCGAGCCGTCCGATATAGTCGCCGACTTCGTCCACCAGTGCGGCTGCGCCGACCAGGCGGACCTCGTAGTTGCACAACTCCGTCGCTTCGGCAAGGTGCAGAAGTTGGCCGACGTGCCGAGCCATCTGATCCACATCGCGGATCAGTGCGTCGCGATTGAAGGCGGCATCCTCGCCGCCGCTCAGTTCGATCTGTCCGCGGATCAACGAGAGCGGTGTCTTGAGTTCATGCGCAGCCGCCGCAAGAAAATCCTGCTGGGCGATGTAGCCGCTTTCCAAGCGGTCGAGCGCGCGATTGAAGGCCTCGATCAGCGGCAGCATCTCCGAGGGCAATCCTTGCACGCTCAAGCGCGCATCGAGCGTGCGCGGCGTGATGCGTGCGGCGCTTTCGGAGGCCACCCGCAGCGGCCTGAGCATGCGCCCGAGTGTGAAATACATGACCACGGCGAACACCAGGACAGACGCGAGGCACGCCAGCAGAAGGCCTTGCCCGAGCGCCGGCAGACCGACGCTGCGGTCCATGAGCTCGATCAGCCGCTGGCTCACCGCCACCTGCACATACCACCGCTGCCCCTCGTGATCGAGGCCATGTGTTGCTGCACGCACCGCGAGCCTATCCGCGACTGCATCGAACGTGTGGTCGCGCGGCTCGAAGCCCTTGCCCTCCTGCAGTAGCGCCGAAGCGTTTTTCCCTGCCGGCAGCACGACGTCGCCGGTGGCGTCGAGCACGCGCACAGAGGTTTCTTTTCCCATGCCTGAATACAGCCACATGGGGAGCTCCGATTCGTCCAGGCCGCTCGGCCGTCCGCTGGCGTCGAACGCCAGTTGCTGGCCGATCAGGCGGGCATGGGTGGAGATTCCTTCATTCAACGTGTCTCCGCGCAGAAGCATGGTGGCGGCGCTCACGACGACGATCACCACCATGCACACCAGGATGCCGGCCACATACGTTGCCAGCAGCCGCGTGCCCAGGCTACGTGGCCAGTGGAGCTTCGAGAAGCGCATAGCCGCGTCCCCTGGCATTGGCGATCTGCAGCGCGGAGCCCACGGCCTGCAGCTTCTTGCGCAGGCGATGCAGCGCCACATCGAGGGCGTTGGGCGTCACGGCCTCCGAAAGCCCCCAGGCGGCCGATTCGAGCGCGCTGCGGCGTACCGTCTGTCCACCGCTGCGCACGAGGCAAAGCATGATCTGAAGCTCGGCGGGTGCGAGCGTGACGGCCTCGCTGTCGCAGGTCATCGTTCCGTTGTCGGGGTGTATGCAGATGTCGGCATAGGCGGGCGACAGGCTCAGCAATTCGGCCGGTCGCCGCAGCAGAGCGCGCACGCGCGCTACGAGCTCTTCCATCGGAAAAGGCTTGACCAGATAGTCGTCGGCGCCCGACTCCAGACCGTCGACACGGTCGTGCAAGGCATCCCGCGCCGTCAGCATCAGGCAGGGCGTTCGCGTGCCGACTGCACGCAGCCGCCGCACCAGTTCGAGACCGTCTCCATCGGGTAGCCCCCGATCGATCACAAGCGCTGCGTAGGGCGTTCGGCGCAGGGCGTGCCAGGCGACATCGACACGCCCGAACACATCGGTCTCGATGCCCGCGCCAACAAGCGCCTTGCACACCAGGGTGGCCATGCGGTCGTGGTCTTCGATGAGCGCGATGCGGTTCATGCAGCCAGGGTTGCCTCAGAAGCGAAAGAGATAGCCAACCGAGAGCGAGGTCTGGCTCGATCGGTCGACCAGCGGGCTGTTCTTGATTTGCTTGCCCAACCGGGTGGCGCTGAGGTCGACAAACACCGTCTGTTGGCGATCGATTGCGTAGTCGACGCGCAGCCCGATTTCCGTGTTGACTGTCGAAGCGCCCAGGTATGCAGGTCGTCCGGGGCGGCTCTCTTCGGTGCGCACGCCGTAGTAGTAGTCCACGTATTTCCTATCCAGCCAGTTGGCCGCAATGCGCGGCGTCAACGTGAAGCTGCCCGCGCGAAAATCGTGCTGCACGCCGAGCCGAAATTGCTGCCCCTTGCTCTTGCCCGAGGCATCGCCCAGCCATTCGGCCGAGATGTCGGCGATTTCGTTGTGCCAGGTGACGCCGGCGCCGAGCCACACGCTGCCCTTGCGTTCCTGCATGCCCTCCAGGATGGGGGCATCGCTCGGCTCGTAGCCGCCGAGGCCGTATTTGGCGCGCAGGCCGAAGGACAAGGATGAATTGGAGCCCAGTTCGATCTCCGGGAGCTTGAGCTCCGCCCCTGCACCAAGGACTCGCACATAACGGTTTTCATAGTAGATGAGCGGAATGCCCTGGGTCTTTGTGCCCGCGCCGGTATATGGCTGCTGCTTGACCCCGGCTGCCATGCCAAGGCCCCAGCGAGAGGCATCGGCCGACGGTTGAGGCTGCGGCTCGGTGGCCGCCGGCGTTGGATTGAGGCTGCCGTCCTGCGCCCACGCGGCGGGCGAGGCAAGGAGCGTTAGCGAGGCACCGAAAAGCAAAGGGCAAAAAGCAAAGAACGTACGAGTCGACGAAGCACGCGGCATGGCGGAGCCAATCAGGGTTGTGAGGAAGCTCCGATCGTCGATGCGCTCGTCTTACCGGACTCTTACCGGCGCCGTCGGCGCGCCGAAGCAAACAGGACCATCATTGGTCAGCGTCGTAGGCATCGATGTCGTGAATGAGTTTGGCTTCATACATGCGGTCGAGGTCCTGCTCTTCGTGGCTGAACACGACGCGGCTGCGTTCCGATGTCATGTACGCCATGAGGTACATCACCGTCTTGCCCACATCCTTGCTGACGAGGCGTGCAACACATAGCAACGGTGAGCCGACCTCTACATGCAAGCTCGCTGCCACATGAGGTTCTGCGGCAACCGCAGAAATCTCCTCGGTCACGTACCGAAACCGCACGCCCTGCGACAGCAGCATTTCGGTGATCGAGCGTTTCTCGAGCGTGTCATTCTTGATGGTGCCTGCGTATTCCGGCATTACCCAGGAGTCGATGAAGAGCAGGGGAACGCCGGATATGGAGCGAAGACGGCTGGCGTACATCACTTGCGCATCATCGGCCAGTCCCATGGCCGCCGCTACCGAGGGCGGTGGCGAGCACTTCGATACCTCCAGAACAGTGACCTTGGTCTGCTTCGACCGTTTCGCCAGGGATTCGGTGAACGTGGAGCCGGTGCGGTTCTGAGGCTTGGCAGCCGTCTGCTTGACGAAGGTGCCTCGTCCGAGGCGCTTCTCCAGCCATCCTTCTTCCACCAGGTCCGCTACCGCGCGCCGCACCGTGATGCGCGAGACGCCGAATGACTGGCAAAGCTGATCCTCGGTGGGTATCGGGTCGCCTTCCCTGTAGGCGCCCCGCCTGATCTGTTCCCGAAGGGCCAGGAACAGCTGGCGATGCAAGAGGTCACCGCGTTCTCGGCGAAGGATCACTGACATTGTGTCTTCTCGACTCATCTTGTGGCTGAAGCTTGCATTGTCAGGGAGGTCCGTCGGCAGCCCCCGCATCGAACGACGGGGCGGGTTTTCACTAGCATGTAATTATGACATCATGCTTGCATAATGTCCCTACCGATTTGCAAGCGGCCTCGGCGCCTGACATTCGGCCAACAAATCCAGATTCATCCGCCAGAGGAGACACTGTGAAGAATGGAACGATGGGGCGCCGCATTGCGGTGGCAGGCGGCGCTACGCTCGCGGTGAGCGGTCTTGCTTTTGCGCAGACGAGCAGCGTGCAGATCTATGGGCGGATCTCTGCGGGCATCACGCACAAGACCCATCAAACCGGGGCCAAGACCGAGCTGAGCAACTACTTGCTCAACGGGTCCTATCTGGGGTTCCGCGGCGGCGAGGATCTCGGCGGTGGCCTGAGAGCGATCTTTCGTCTCGAAACCAACATCGACACGGACACCGGCGAGATGGGTTCTCGGGGAAAGTTCTGGCATCGCGAATCGACTGTCGGCCTTGCCAGCGAGGCGTTCACGCTCACGCTCGGGCGCCAGTTCCACGCCTCCACGGACCGTGTCACCCGGAGCCTGGACGTGTTCAGTGTGAGCGGGGCGAGCCTGCACGTCACGCCGCTGGCGCTGTACGGGGTCAACAAGTTTGCAGGCAACGACTCGCGCAGCGACGACGTGATCAAGGTCCGGTGGGACGGCCCGGCAGGAATCACAGCGGCCTTGAGTGCCGCGCCGAACGAAGGCTCCGGCCGGAGCATGGCTTTCGACCTGGCCCAGATCACCAATACATACACCGTTGCCCTTTACGGCGTGACTTTCAAGTCGCCGACGCTCGCGGCAACGGGTCTCTATCCGCAACACACCGTTCTTGGTGCAGGCGGACAGCTTCGCCTGGGCAGCAGTGCGCGCCTCTACCTGAATGCGGCGCGTGCCACGCTCGATGGTTCCGCAAGGGGCAGGCCGGAACAGGCCAACACATTGATCACGCCGGGCTTGCGGTATGACATGGCGCCGTTCATCTTCAAGTTCTCGTACACGCTGGACAGCGGCAAGAACATCAACAACGTGGCGGGCCGCGACGGCAAGAAGAAGACCGCGATTGCCGCCGTCGACTACCAACTCTCCCGGCGCACGGCACTGAGCTTTTCGGTCTTCAGCAACTCCTTCTCGGACGGGTACAGGCTCGACCCCGTCAACATTGCCGGGCTGACCCGGGATCCATCGCGTTCTTCCACTTCCGGCTATGCGATCGGGGTCCGTCACGACTTCTGAGTTCTTCCTTCGGCCCCGGGCGGAGAGAACCGCCCAGGTCCGCGCGACCTTCCAATCCTCTGAAAAGAAAGACAGTCATGGCCCTGCAAGGCAATGTGAAAGTACTGGTGCCCTGCGGTTCCCTTGGATCGGGGGTCCGCGAGAGCGAAATCGAATATGGGTTGGCCAAGGGTGCCAACGTGATTGCAACGGACGCCGGCTCCACCGACAGCGGGGCGGCCTATCTTGCGCTGGGCAAATCCAAAAACAACCGCGGGGCGGTCAAGCGCGACCTGGGCATCCTGCTGCGCGCCCATGCGAAGACGCGCATCCCGATCATCGTCGGCACGGCGGGCCAGGCGGGCGGCGATCTCAACGTCGACTGGACCCGGGACATTCTTCTGGAGCTTGTCCAGGAGCTGGGCATCTCGCCGAAGATCGCGCTGCTGTACTCCGAGCAGGAGAGGGCCAGCCTCAAGGCGTTCAACCGGCAAGGCAAGGTGAGGCCATTGCCTCCGCTCGGCCCGTTGGAGGACGCGACCATCGACGCATGCGAGCACATCGTCGGCCTGATGGGCGTAGAGCCCTTCGTTGCCGCACTGGAAGCGGGCGCAGACGTCGTCATCGGCGGAAGGGCCACTGACACGGCCGTGCTGGCCAGCTTCGCGATCTGGAAGGGCGCACCCTGGGGGGCTTCGTGGCACGCCGGCAAGATTGCGGAATGCGGCGCGCAATGCTGTCTCAATCCGGCCGACGGAGCCGGGGTCCTGCTGACCATCGATGAGGGGGGCTTCGAAGTGGAGCCACTGTCAGCAACCAACCGGTGTACGCCGCACAGTGTGTCCAAGCACATGCTGTACGAAAAC
This sequence comes from Variovorax beijingensis, assembly GCF_003951285.1. GTDB lineage: Bacteria > Pseudomonadota > Gammaproteobacteria > Burkholderiales > Burkholderiaceae_C > Variovorax > Variovorax beijingensis. The sequence goes on from NZ_RXFQ01000012.1 coordinate 36,111, forward strand.
AGCGACCCCCACTATTTGCACGAACCTGGCGGAATTCTGGACGTGACTGGCGCAGCCTATACGCAGCTCGGCGAGCGCGCCGTGCGCGTGGAGGGTGCCAAGTGGGTCGCACAGCCCTACACGATGAAGCTCGAAGGAGCAGCTGCTGGAAACTACCAGACGCTGATGCTCATCGGCATTCAGGATCCCGACGTTCTCAACAACGTCAACGCATTCCACGATCGGCTGCTGGACGCGCTCTACGAACGCACCCGCAAGTCGATTCCCGCAGAGGAGTTGGGTGAATTCCACATCTCGCTTCGCATGTATGGCTGGAACGCCGTGACCGGCGACGTGCCGGTGAACGTTCCGCCTCCACGGGAGATAGGGGTGCTGCTGGTTGCCACAGCCAAGACCCAGGAGCTGGCCAATGCAATCGCTCACGCATGCAACCCGTACTTCTTTCACTACCCGGTCGTGATGAACAAGGAGCTGCCCAGCTACGGTTTTGCCTTCAGCCCCGCAGACGTTCCGCGCGGCCAGGTCTTCGAATTCAAGCTCAACCACGTTGTGGCCGTCGAAGACCCCTTGTCGATGGTTCGCATGGTCTGGATCGACAAACACGGCAAAGCAATCGCGGCCTGAACGGAATCAAGAAGGAATCAGTTATGCCCAAGCTGCGTGAAGTCTGTCACCACATCCGCTCCAAGGTCGCCGGCCCCTTCTGGGTCACGGTCGACCTCTTCTTTGACGGGGAGGAAAAGTACAGGAAGTACCGGGACTGCGAAGAACTTTCCCCCGAGCTGTTCCATCGGCTGTACGGCGTGGATCCAAGCCTCGTCAAGCGCATTCCGGTCGATTCCCTTCATGTGCTGAAGATCTCCTTTCCGCGAGCGAGCCCTCAAGGGGGAATGGTCGAACGCGACATGCACTCCGGTCAGCAGTACGTGCGATTGCTCGATATCGAACTGAAGAGATGAACCAGCATCGCGCGCTCCAAAGGCGCAAGTTTGTTGCGGCTGCGCTTGGCAGCGCAGTGCTTGGCTCCGCATGGGGTTCGACCTACCCGGACAAGCCGATCAAGATCGTTCTACCGGTTTCGCCCGGTTCCGCCATCGATGCGACCGCACGAAGGCTTGCCCCTGTGCTCGAAGGCCCGCTCGGCCAGCCGCTGGTCATCGACAACCGGCCCGGTTCGGCAGGCTTGATTGCGACCTCCCAGCTGGTTCGCAGTCCCGCTGACGGCTACACGCTTGCCATTGTGGCGTCGACGCATTGCATCACGCCGCATCTCTACAAGGCGAGCTTCCACCCTGTGCAGGACGTGCAGCCCGTCGTTGCGCTCACCTCGGGACCGATGATCTTTGTCGTGCATGCGAGCGTGCCCGCGAAGGACATCCAGCAGTTCGTTTCCTACGCCAGGTCCCGTCCGGAGAAGGAATCCGTGCCGATGGGCAATTCCGGAAACGGCACGCCGCTCCACATCGCCAGCGCGCTGATGTCCTTGAAGGCAGGGTTCACGGCGCTTCATGTTCCATACAAGGGCATCGGGGCGTTCTCGACGGATCTCGCCGGAGGCCAGGTTCTGGCCGGTTTTCTTCCACTGGTCGCAGCGGCTGCGCTGATCAAGGCCGGGCAGATACGGGCCCTGGGCATCAGCACGCTCAAGCGGCTGCCGGCATTGCCTGATGTGCCTACCTTGGCAGAGTCAGGGATTCCCGACTTCGAGGTCGATGGCTGGCTGGCGCTGATAGCGCCGAAGGGAACGCCCTTGGCGATCGTGCAGCGCCTCAATGGCGAATTCAACAACGCACTTCGCACGCCCGAACTCGAGCGGTTTGTTGCCGACAGCGGCGGCGCCGTCATCGGAGGCACGGCAAAAGACTGCGAAAGCCTGTTTCAGCGCGATTTCGCCGGATACGGCCGCTTGATCGCCGAGGCCGGCATCAAGGCCGATTGAGCTGTGCGACATCCGCATCGACTGGCGCAAGCCCGCTGACGACCCGACCCATGCCACTCAAGAAAATGTTTCAGTGGGCGCTGCTGATCGGAGGCGCCGGGGCCTGCGTCGCCCTGCTTCGCGCGCTCCATGTTCCCGGTGCGGTGCTGCTGGGCCCGATGCTGGTCGCCATCGGTTTCGCGCTGAGCGGGGTGGGACTGGAACTGAAGGCTGGCATTTTCCTGCCCGTTCAGGCGGTGCTCGGCTGCATGGTGGCCTCCGTTGTCAGCTGGGACCTGCTGCAACTCATCGCGGACCACTGGGCAGTGGTGCTGGCCGTCAATGTCTTGAGCGTGGTTGCTGCCGGCGCCGTCGCCGTGGTGTTCACGCGCAGTGGCTGGCTGCCGGGCCAGTCGGCCATCTGGGGGCTGTCCCCGGGCGCGGCCTCGACCATGATGATGCTGGGCGAACAGCGAGGCGCCGACCCGCGGGTGATCGCCTTGATGCAGCACCTTCGCATCGTCTGCGTGACACTGACAGCCATTGCAGTCGCGGGTCTTGCCGGTGCAGGCAGCGGGTCCGACGCTTCCGCTTCGCCGCCGGTGACGGTGTTTCTCTCTGGCGCAGTGTCTGTCGATGTTGCCGCAACCCTTGCGGGACTGATCGCCGCAGGCGTTGCAGTTGCCATCGCAGCCAAGTGGGGGCAGGCGGCGTTCTGGGTGCCTGTCATCGTGGGCAGCGGGTTGCACGCGGCAGGGCTGGCGGCTGTCCAGGTTCCGGCCGTTGTTGCGGCTGCCGCCTTTGCGTTCGGCGGCTGCTATGCGGGCCTGCGCTTCAACAGGCAGGTGCTGCTCGACTGCCTTCACCTGATGCCGGCGATGGTCCTCGGGATTCTTCTGATGATCGGGTCGTGCATCGCGCTGATGTGGCCGATTCTTCGTTCATTCGAGGGCATCGATGTGCTCACGGCCTTTCTCGCAATCATGCCCGGCGGCATCGATGCAGCCGTGGCTGTGGCTCATGGCATGCACGCCTGTGTGCCGGTGATTCTTGCGGTGCAGGTCATGCGGCTCATCGTCGTCACGCTCCTGGCGCCTCAGATGGCGCGGCTCGTGTCCAGGTACTGCAAACCTCGCCAACCCGGATGAACAACGACCAACCGCACCCGAGCGTGCCTGCCACTGTCTCTTTGCCACTAGCGCGGCCACGACCACGAAGCTGAAAAGGTATCAATAAATGGCCCCACGGAACCCTGAAATCAACCGCTTCAACAAGAAGGCTGCGTTCTTCGTTGCGCTGGCGCTGTTCGCGCAGGAGTCGGTCTGGAACTTCTACGACGCGCAAGTTCCCGCCTCGCTCAGGCAGTACATCAGCAGCGCCGCTGTCATCGGCCTGCTGATGGGGGTGGACAACCTGCTGGGAATCTTCGTGCAGCCCTGGATGGCCCACATGTCGGACCAGCACAAGGCCAAGGGCGGCAACCGGTTCCGATTCCTGCTCATCGGCGCGCCTGTGGCCGCAGTGCTGTTCGCGCTCATACCGTGGGCGATTTCGTTCGAAATGCTGCTGGTTTCGATGATCGGCTTCGCATTTGTGGCAAACGGCTTCAAGTCCATTGCGGAGTCGCTCACCGCCGACTACCAGGCGCCGAACCATCGAAGCAAGGGCAACGCGGTGGCCCGCATCGGCGTGGCGTTGACCATTCTTGCGTCGGCTGCCATCAGCTTCATCGTGGTGGACAAGGACTTGCGCCTGGCGTTCTTCATCCCGGCGGTGCTCCTGGTGATCGGCATGTACATCGCATGCAAGGGGCTGTCATCGCAAGAGGCCCACGGTGCGGTGGAGGGCGCCGAAGAAGACACCGTGCAGCTCAACCTGAAGGAGCTGGTCCTGGATGTCTTCACTTCGCCGGACAAGCGCCGGCTGCTTCTGCTGCTGGCCGTGTTTGGCGCCAATGGCACCTGGACGGCGATCCGGTCCCAGCTGACGCCCTACCTGATGGAGGTGCTCGAACTGTCGCGGGGCACCGCCGGCTCCATCGGCTTTCCGGCCGGTATCGCGTTTCTGGTGGCGGCCATACCGGTGGCCGTCATTGCCGATCGAACGAGCCGTGCCGCGGTTTGCATGCTCGGCATGATCGTCGTCGCCCTTGGCTGTGTCGCGGTGTTCTTCGCGACGAGCACGGTCCAGGTTGCAACGGCCATGGCCCTGATGGCCGTCGGATGGGCCGCCTTTGCCATCAATGCGGTCGCGATTCTCTGGAGCATCGTGCCCAACCAGAAGTACCTGGGCACCTACACCGGCCTCTACTGGACAGCGGCGGCCATTGGCCAGACGCTGATGCCGGCCTTCCTGGGCCTTCTGGTCGACCTGACGGCATGGCGCTACATGATGCTGCATGCGGCTGTGCTGTCTTGCCTCTCCGCGCTGCTGATGCTGAAGGTCGTCCGCGGGCCCACTCCCCGGCGGCGCGAACAGGTGGAGGGAGCCTGAAGCTTGTCATGAAGCAGTTCGAATTCACGACGCTGAAGCTCTTCCTGGCCGTCGCTGATTGCGGCAGCCTCACGACGGCTGCCGACAAGTGCAACATCGCGATTGCCGCGCTGAGCAAGCGGATCTCCGACCTGGAGGCAGCGGCAGGCACGCGCTTCTTCGAGCGCCGCGCCCGGGGCATGTCGCTCACGCCCGCCGGCCGGGCGTTGCTGCAGCACGCGCGAGAAATCATCCACGGCGTCGAGCAGATGCAAAGCGACTTGCTGCTCTATTCGAGGGGGATCCACGGGCTCCTGCGAATCGCAGCAACCGCATCCGCCGTCGCGCAGTTTCTGCCGGAGGAAGTGCGGTCGTTCTCGGATGCGCACCCGGGGGTGGCCATCGATCTCTCGGAAGGCACGAGCCAGAAGGTGGTGGAGGCGGTGCTGGGTGAGCGGGCAGACCTGGGGATCTTTCTTGAACCGGTCTCGGGCCATGAGCTGGTCACGTTTGCATACCGTCGCGACAGGCTCTGCGTGGTCGTGCCCAGGGGACACCCACTCGCGGCGCAAGCGCGCGTTCGTTTTGAGGAGACCCTCAGCTACGACCACATCGGCACGCAGACGCAGAGCTCCTTGAGCCAGAAGCTGATGGCCGAGGGCGGTGTCGGCTACCGCGTGCGGATCCGTGTCGGCAGCGTCGATGCGGCGTGCAGGATGGTCCACGCCGGAATGGGTATCTGCATCGCGCCCAGGCTGATCGTGGAGAACTACCAGGGATGCTTCTCGATCGCGCTGGTCGAACTCCACGAGCCCTGGGCCGTGCGCCAGATGCTGGTGGGCGCACGCTCGAAACAAGGGCTCAGCGGCGCGGCACGCGCTTTCTTGCGCCGCTGCATCGACGCGGGTGAGGCGGAGCTCCAGCGGAACGTGTCTGGCTTGGCCGGCAGTGCATTTACGGCAGGCGCGCCAGAGGTTTCGCGTACGGCGAAAGACCTGTCGCACGAAGCTAAACACGCCGGCGCGCCCCCTTCCTACGATCCTGCTTTACCCATTGCAGACCCGGAGAACGCATGAATGAGCAAGCGGACGGCATCGATGCCATCACATTGGAAATATGGTGGAGCCGACTCGTGGCGATCGTCGATGAAGGCGCCACCGCACTTCTTCGCACTGCCTTCTCCACGATCGTTCGGGAGTCCAACGACTTTGCCACCGTGTTGACCAACACGCGCGGGGAATCGATTGCGGAGTGCAGCGGCGGTATTCCGGCCTTCGCGGGAATCATCCCGCGAACGATCCGGGCCATGCTCGAGACGTTTCCGCTCGAGACGTGGCGCGAGGGCGATTGCATCCTGACCAACGACCCCTGGATCGCGACCGGGCACCTGCCCGACATCACGGTGGTGACACCGGTGTTCTACAAAGGCCGAGTCGTCGGTTTCGCTGGTTGTGCGGCGCACTCGCCGGACGTGGGCGGCACCCTCTCCGCAACATGCCGTGATCTCTTTGAGGAAGGCGTGTGCATTCCGCCGATGCACCTGTACCGGGCAGGCCAACGCAACGAGCCCCTTGTGGAGCTCTTTCTGAACAACGTGCGACTGCCGGAGCAAGTGCTCGGCGACCTGGAGGCGCAATGCACTGCAAACCGGGTGTGCTGCGAACGTGCGGTCGATTTTCTGCAGGACAGCGGCGAGCCCGACTTCGAACGCCTTTCGGCGGCAGTGCTGGCTAAGGCCGATGTGGCCATGCGCAAGGCCATTGCGGCAATTCCCGACGGCCACTATGTCTCGACCATCGAGGCCGACGGCGTGCCGGGATATCCGACCCGCATCCACTGCGCAATCACGGTCGCAGGCGACAAGATGGTGGTGGACTATGCCGGCACTTCCGCGCAGGTCGACAAAGGAACGAACTGCACGATCAACTACACACGTGCCTACTCGGTCTACCCCATCAAGTGTGCGGTGGACCCGCTCACGCGCAGGAACGAGGGCTCCTACAGGGCCGTCGAAGTGCGGGCTCCCGAGCGCACCATCGTGAACGCGCAGTACCCGGCGGCAGTCGCCGCGCGGCACCTGACCGGGCATCTGCTTTCATGTGCGATCTACCAGGCCCTCGGCAAGGTCATTCCTGAACAAGTCATTGCTGACAGCGGCGGTGCGCCTGCCTTTCGGCTGGGCTTCGCAGGGGTGAACGATGCGGGCGAACGGTTCGGCCAGATCCTGTTTGCCAGCGGTGGCATGGGCGCGTCGGCCCGGCAGGATGGATTGTCCACGACGGCCTTTCCCACCAACTCGGGTGCGGGGAGCATCGAAGCGCTCGAGGCCGTGGTTCCGCTGCTGTTGACCCGGAAGGAGTATCGGCAGGACTCCGGCGGCGCTGGCCGGTTCCGCGGAGGCCTCGGCCAGGAGTGCGTGGTCCAGAGTCTGGCCAGCCGGCCCGTGATGATGGGGATGCTCGGAGACCGCGAGTCTCATCCCGCGCTGGGGCTGCACGGGGGCATGCCGGGCGCGGTGGCGCAGGTGGTTCTGCCCGATGGCTCGTCGGCAAGCCTGAAGTCCCAGTCGACGCTCCTGCCCGGCGGGCGCGTGGTCGTCCGGTTTGCGGGCGGCGGAGGATTCGGAGACCCGGCGCAGCGGGACGTCGCCGCGGTGGCGGCAGACCTGGCCGACGGCTTTGTCTCCGTGGAGCAGGTCCGCAATGTCTATCCCCAAGCCTGCGCGCAGGTGCATGGGGGTGCCCAATGAAACGCAGCACCCGCATCGGCGTCGACATCGGCGGCACTTTCACGGACTTCGTCCTGCACGACGAATCGCGCGGCATCACGCGCATCGGCAAGCGCCTGACCACGCCCGAGGCACCCAGCAGGGCCATCGTGGATGGCATTGAGCGGCTGCTGGCCGAGACGCAGACCGATCCGGCCCAGATTGGCAGCATCGTTCACGGAACCACACTCATCACGAATACCGTCCTGGAGCGGACGGGTGCCAAGGTGGGGCTGCTGTGTACCGAGGGCTTTCGCGACGTTCTGGAAATGGGACGCGAGAGCCGCTACGACGTCGATGACCTCTTTCTGCCCCCCGTGCCCGTCATCGTTGCGCGGCGGCTGCGCCGCCCGGTGCGCGGCCGGCTGTTGGCGAGCGGCGTCGAACATGACCCGCTGAACGTCGAGGATGTGGTCCGCGAAGTGCAGTGGCTTGTGGCGTCGGCGCAGATCGAAGCCCTGGCGATTGCCTTCATGCACGCGTACCGGAATCCCGTTCATGAACAGCGGGCACTGGAAGCGGTTCGAGGGCTGTATCCGAACCTACCGGTGACCTTGTCATCGGAGGTCGCGCCGGAGATCCGAGAGTACGAGCGCACGAATACCGCCTGCGTCAACGCCTACGTTCAACCTCGCGTCCACAGCTACCTGGGCCGGCTTGCGAGCGACCTGGCGGGCATAGGCTTTGACGGCGAGCTCTACATCATGCTGTCCGGCGGCGGCATCACGACCGTCGAAGACGCGCGCCGCTTCCCGGTGCGCCTCATCGAGTCAGGTCCGGCCGCGGGTGCCATGGCCGCGGCGTTCGTGGCGCGCCAGGTTGGCGAAAACCGCATGATTTCGTTCGACATGGGGGGCACCACCGCGAAGATGTGCCTGATCGAGGACGGCAAGCCCAACCTCAAGCACGAGTTCGAAGCCGGCCGCATCCGCAAGTTCAAGCAGGGCTCGGGCCTGCCCCTGAAGCTCACGGTCGTCGACCTGATCGAGATCGGCACCGGTGGTGGGTCCATCGCCGCCGTGGATGCCAATGGCCTCATGAAGGTGGGGCCGCGCAGCGCAGGCTCGGACCCGGGGCCGGTCGCCTACGGGCTCGGCGGCATCGAGCCGACGGTCACTGATGCCGACCTGTTGCTCGGCTATCTGAATCCAAAGTTCTTCCTGGGCGGCGAGATGGCGTTGTCATTGGACGCCGTCGAGAAGGCGATGCAGGAGCGCCTGGGCAACCGTCTCGGCATCGATGCCATGGCCGCTGCGAAGGGCATCCAGGCCATCGCCAACGAGACCATGGCGGCGGCCACGCGCATGCACCTGGCGGAAAAGGGCAAGGACCCGCGGACGCATTCGCTCTTTGCATTCGGCGGCGCAGGCGCCGTGCACGGCTATGCGCTTGCGCGCCTGCTCAAGGTTCCGCGCCTCATCGTGCCGATGGGGGCAGGCGTCATCTCCGCGTTGGGGTTCCTTGTGGCGGCACCCGCCGTCGACGAGGTGCGCGGCTACGTCACGCGGCTCGAGGGCGCCGACTGGCCGGTGGTGAACGCCCTGTTTGCGCAGATGGAGGCCGCCAGCCGGGAGCTCCTTGCCAGGGCCGCGCTTGGCGAGAGCGAAATCGCCATCCGCTGGCAAGCCGACATGCGCTATGTCGGCCAGGGTTTCGATGTCACGGTGGATCTTCCGCGCGGGCCGCTCGACGCCTCCCACGTCCAGACTGTCAAGGATGCGTTCAACGCCGCCTACCTGGCGCGTTTTGGCCGTGTGGTGAAGGGGGTGGCCATCGAAGCCGTCAACTGGCGGCTCAAGGCATCGCTGCCGGCGCAAGACATCACCCTGGCCTATTCGTGCGTGCACGGCGAGGCGCTGCGTGGCGAGCGCGAGGTGTACTTCGACGGCCATGGCTTCATGAAGACCAAGGTCTATGACCGCTATGCGCTCGAGCCGGGTGTGCGAATCGCAGGCCCGGCCGTGGTCGAGGAAAGGGAGTCGAGCTGCAGCTTCGGCCCCGACTGCAGCCTTGGAGTCGACCGCTTCTTCAACCTGGTCGTCGACATCGACCATGGCAAGCGGCCTGCCACCACCGAAGGCGCCGTATTGGCGAAGGAGGAAGCGACATGAGCGAGCACGCGATGCGGACCGTGGTGGTCACGCAGAGGTTCTTCGACGAAGACACCGTCGCCTACCTGAACTCGCACGGGTGCGAGGTTCGCCTGGCCGAGATGCCACCGGGCAAGGCCGATGGGGAGCTCAGCGAGGACACCCTCGTGCAGATGCTTGCGGATGCCGAGGGCTGGATCGTCGGCCATGCCCGCGTGACCCGGCAGCTGCTGGGCAAGCTGCCAAGGCTGCGGGTCATCGCACGCCGCGGCGTGGGCTACGAACGGGTGGACACCCAAGCCGTGGCAGACCTGGGGAAGGTGGCTGCCATTGCCGTCGGCGGCAACGACGCCTGCGTTGCCGATCACGCCCTGGCCCTGATGCTTGCCGTGAGCCATCGGCTGCGCGAATCGCAGATGCAGATGAATGCAGGGTCGTGGAACATTCTCACCGGGGCGGACCTGTATCGGAAGACCGTGGGCATCGTGGGGCTCGGCCGCATTGGCCGCGGCGTCGTGCAGCGCCTCAAGGGCTTCGAGGCCCGCCTTCTTGCGGTGAGTGCAAGCCCGGATGACGAGTGGTCCCGCGTGAACGGCGTCGCGCATGTCGAGATCGACGAGTTGCTGACCTCGAGCGACGTCGTGAGCCTGCATGCGCCGCTGACACCCGAGACGCGCATGCTCATCAATGCCAGGGCGCTCGCTCGCATGAAGCCCACGGCGATCCTCGTCAACACGGCCCGCGGCGGCCTGGTGGACGACGCCGCACTGCTCGATGCACTGGCGTCCGGCAGGATTGCCGGTGCCGGACTGGATGTGTTTCAGAGCGAGTCCGACCCCTCGTGCATGAGCGTGACCCGCGCATTGATCGCATTGCCCAACGTGATTGCCACGCCGCACTCTGGCGCTTCCACGCGCGAGGGCCTGGTGCGCACGAACCGGATCGCGGCGCAATGCGTTGTCGCGGTGCTGGAGGGGAGGGCGCCGCCGTCTGACTGCGTGATTGCCGACGGCCGCCATCGCGCGGAGCCGACCCCTGAACAACTGAAAACGCCTACACATGTCTGACTTGAACCTCGCACGACGCATTGCACGGTATGCCTGCGCACTTTCCATCGACGATGTCCCGGAACAGGTGAACGCCCGTGTGCAGCAGCGTTTCGTCGACAGCCTGGCCTGTATCCTGGGGGCCTATGACGCCGGTCCGGTGAGGACCGCGGTCGCGGTGGCATCCGGCACGCCGCAACCATCTTCCACCGTGTTCGGTACCGGCCTTCGCACCACGCCCGAACTGGCTGCGTTTGCGAACGGCATCATGGTGCGCTTCCTGGATTACAACGACGGCTACATGGGGCGCGAGCCCGGCCATCCGAGCGACAGCATTCCTGCATGCCTCGCAGTGGCGGAGGCAGAAGGAGCGACCGGCAGTGAGCTCATGGCGGCCATCGTCGTTGCCTACGAAATCCAGATGGGGCTGCAGGATGCAGCCAGCCTGAACAAGCGCGGTTGGGATCACGTGAACTACGTCAATGTAGCGATGGCCGCAGCCGCTGCCAGGCTGATGAAGCTCGACGAAGCGCAGACTGAACAAGCGATCAACATCGCGCTCAGCGCGCACATTGCCATGCGCCAGGTGCGCTCGGGATCGTTGTCGGACTGGAAGGGGTGCTCGGCAGCCAATGCTGCGCGAAACGCGATTTTTGCCGCCACGCTCGCGCGCCACGGAATGACCGGGCCGTCTCCCGTGTTCGAAGGAGAGATGGGGTTCTTCAAGCAGGTGACAGGTGCGTTCGAGCTGGACGTCGACGGTTTCGGCAGTCGTGAGAACGGGCAGTTCGCCATCCTCCGCTCGCTCACCAAGACCTTTCCTACCAACGGCGAGTTGCATACCGCCGTGTGGGCGGCAATAGATCTCAGATCGAAAATCCCCGATATCGACACCATCGCAGCGATTCGCGTCGAAACCTCGGAGTTCAACCTGCGCGTGCTCGCCGACTCGCCCGAAAAGTGGCGGCCCCTCACGCGGGAAACGGCTGACCACAGCTTGCCCTACAACGTGGCACGGGCGCTGCTGGACGGGGACATCACCATCGAGTCCTACACGGCGCAGCGGATGGCCGATCCGCGCGCCATTGCGCTCATGAGCAAGACGACAGTCAGCGAAGACGCGGCGCTGACGAAGCTGTTTCCCAAGCACCTCGCGAACCGGCTGACCGTCACGCTGGCGTCGGGTGAAGAGTTCAGCAGCGAGAGAATCAGCGGCCCCGGCTCGTTGGAAACACCAATGACCGACACGGACTTCGAGCGGAAGTTTCGCCGCATGGCTGCGCCGCATATCGGCCGTGTTGCTCAAGGGCGCGTGCTCGAGTTTGTGTCGGATCTGGCGAAGCAAAGGGATTTCCAACCGCTGTTCGAAGCCATGTCCCGAGAACCCGCCTCGGATGCGGCAAGGGAGCAGGCATGAACGTGCGCGAACTTGTCGAAGACAGAAGGGCCCGTGGCCTCTTGGGCGTGCTGGCGCTGGCAACCGTTTCGGCTGCTGCGCTCGCACAGGGAAGCCTGCCCGTGGGGCCGGCGGCGGGCGACATGGCCTTGTCGCCGTTCTATCGGGTCTCCGACGCATTGCCTAGCGCACCTGGCGTACTGTTGCGCGAGGAGGCGATGCCGGGCCAGGCGGAGATCGATGCTGCCGCCGAAAGCCGGCGCATCCTCTACACGTCGATCGACGCGCGTTGGCATTCGGGTCGAATCCCGGTCAGCGGAGCGTTCTATTTGCCCGCTGGAAATGCGCCGGCGCGAGGCTGGCCCATCATGGCCTGGGCGCACGGAACCTTGGGAATTGCTGACGTGTGCGCGCCTTCGTGGACCGGGTGGCGCCCGCGGGATGCCACCTACATCAACAGGTGGCTCAAGGCGGGCTTCGCCGTTGTCGTCACGGACTACCAGGGACTCGGCGGCCCAGGCCCGCATCCCTATCTGAATTGGCAGGCCGAGGGTCGATCGGTGCTGGATGCCGTGCGAGCGGCCATCGGCGCGCGTCCTCGCCAGGTATCGAACCGCGTCTTTGTCGCAGGCCAATCGCAGGGCTCCGGGGCCGCGTTGGGTGCGGCGCGACTCGCTCGCGAATATGCGCCGGAGCTGAACGTGCTGGGTGCCGTCGCGACAGGGCTTGTCAGTACATTCCCCGCCGGGCCGGTCTCGCAGCCTGTGCGCGACTCGAGCAACATGTTCCTCGCCTTCGCTGCAGGCGGGCTGCGCGACGACGGCCCGCAGATCGACGAGATCGTCAGTGACAAGGGGCGGCAGCTTCTGGAGGCGGCACGCAGCGGCTGTACCGCAGACGTCGCGAGGCTCGCGCGTAAGCTGCGCGTTGCCGATCTCGGCGAGACCTTGTCGATCTCCAGGGAGCGCCTCGCAGGACTTCGCCTGCCCGTGACGGACATGCCGATGGGCCCTGTCGGCGTGCCGCTGTTCATCGGCACCGGCCTGGCCGATGCCACGATCGCGCCGGTGCGGCAGCACGCTGCGGTTTCGGCACTTTGCACCGCGGGCAACAGGGTCAGCTGGAACCGCTACGAAGGCCATGGGCATGACGGCGCACTGCACGGGTCCTTCGATGATTCGCTTGCTTTTGTGCGCACGGTGCTGGCGAAAAAGAAGGTCGCGAACAACTGCTCGGAGATTGCGCCGCCCGGTCCCCCGGGGCAGCGGCGCGCGGATCTTCCATTCAATGACGATTGAAGCTGCGTGCCTTCGTTGCACTCGAAGCGATCGAAAAAATGGCCCGTGCATCGTAGTCATCTCGTGACGTCCAGATGTGTTCGCAACACGCATGCCGCATCCTGGGACTACTGCGTGTGCACACACGCGGCGGGTGAGATATTCCTGTCTCTTTGGGACATGTGCATAGTCGCCAAGGCGTTCGCCGAGATTCACCAATGTGACCGACGAGACGGCCTACGTCTTGGTGCTCATCACCGGCACCAACGAATCCGACCACTTTGACATCAGCGTGGCGCCTGGCAATTCGCGCGACTTTCGCGAGCAATTCGGCGATGAGGTGGCAAAACGCTTTGCAGGAATCGGCATCGAGTTTGCAGACGCGAAGAGTACCGACTGAAGCAAGCTGCATTCTGGCAACGCTGAAGCTGTGAGCCGCTGTCATCAGCAGGCTTTCTCATATCTGGGCAGCGCCACTAAGCGGGTCACCGTCCGTCCTTCTTGACACCGTGATGGTGGATCCGGATTGCGCCATCTCCTCGGTAAGCTTGCGCACGAGTTGGCGCACCCACCGGTGCATGCCCGTGCGATGCGTGCGGTCGTGCCACAGCATGCGGATGATGATGGGCTGCACGTTGAGCGGCATGGGTCGCACCTGCAGCGGCAGTGAAAGCGCGTACTGACGGGCCAGCCATGCGGGCAGCGCGGCAACGTGTGGCGAGGCAGCGACGACGTAAGGCATCAGAAGCATCGAAGACACCTGGACGGACTGCGTGCGTTCAAGGTTCCGCGCTTTCAGCGCCTGATCGATGATCTCTTCCATCGGGGAGGTGGAAGAGAAGGGCGAACCGAACACCACATGGGTTGATTCCACATATTGCTCGAGGTTCATCGGCTTGCCGTGCAAAGGATGGGATGGACCGCTGATCAGGGCCAGCTCTTGGCCGAAGAGGTCACTGCAATGCAGTTCCGAATGTGCATCAATATAGAAGCCGAGGGCGATGTCGCATTCGCCTTCCGTGAGCCATTCACGCAGCTTTTCCGGATCGGGCAGACGTACCTGAAGAGAGATCATTGGCGCCTCGCGCGCGAGCGCCTCAGCCAGTAACGGAATCAACAGTACGCCCACCGAATCGACAGCCGCGACCGTCAATTTTCCCGCGGTGGCGGCGGGATCGAACGGCCCTTCGGAAGAGAAGATCTCCTCGAGTGCGGCCAATCCTATACGTACCTTTCCTGCCAGTGCCCGCGCGCGTTCTGTAGGGATGAACTCATTGCCGGAGCGCACAAAGAGCGCGTCACCGGTGAGCGCGCGCAGCCGCGACAGCGCGTGGCTCATGCCAGGCTGGCTCATGTCGAGCCGGTCTGCCGCGCGCGTTACCGATCCTTCAGTGAGCAAGGCATCGAGACAGACGAGTAGGTTCAGGTCGACGTTCTTCTTGAGCGGGGCCACTAGTCACCTCCAGGGTTGGTTGGCAATTTTGGGTGGTGCAAGCGGCAGAGGTCAATGCGGACTCGGACTCCTTGCATCGGACGCGCGCACATCGGCGCCACGAATGCGCGAATGCACGCGGCCTGATTGGCGGGAAGAGCCGCAGCTGTTCGAATTGCCTCCTCCCTTCCAGGCCTCGCAACAATGCACTCGAATATCACCGATTTCCAACGCCGGTTCCCGCTTATCCGGTGGAGCGCCGAGGGCGAAGATTGGACGATCCGTGATACCGATCAGGACGCGGCGCGCATTCCGCTGGTGCTGCTGCCTGGCGCCGGCGGCACCGGGGATGTGTTCTATCGCACCATTGAAGCTCTACGTGGCACACACCGGGTCATCAGCGTCTCGTATCCGGCACTCGATGACGCGAGTGCCATGGCTTCGGGCCTATTGACGTTGCTGGCGGCGGCGGGCATCAGGTCCTTTGATCTGTTTGGCTCGTCGTTGGGTGGATATGTGGCGCAGCTTTGCGCGTTACGTGAGCCGCACCGCGTGCGCCGGTGCATGTTCGCCAACACATTCCACGACGCCGGGTGGCTGCAGAAGAAGATCTCGCGAGAGAAGTTGGCCGCGACGTCCGCCAGCGAACACCTGGAGATCACGCTGGGGCAGCTGCGATCCGCCGGAGAGGAAACCGCGCAGAAAGCAGATTTCAAGTACACGATGCTGGCCCTCGTCGGCTCGCTTCAGACAGCCGAGATGGCCAAGTCGGCCCTGATGGCGGTTCTCGGCGCCACACCCATTTCAAAGGTCAACCTGTCCGAGAGCCGGATCGCGCTGCTTGACGCGCGCGACGACGGCGTGGTCGACGATCCCACGCGTGAGGCCATGCGCGAGCGCTATCTGGGTAGTAGGCAATTCAGGCTGAGCACGGGGGGGCACTACCCCGCACTGCTCAACCCGACTGAGTTCGCCGCAGCGCTGATGACGCATTTCAAGGGCGATTGATCGCTCAGTCTTTCCACAACGAGCCGGAGGCAACACCATGACGTTTCAGATTTCAAAACCAGCCCGTAACGAGGTGCTGGCCGGACTGGCCCGATTCTCGGAGCTGACGCGCTGCAGCTCGGGGCTGCCCGACATGGGCCTGCCTGAGGGCGAGCGCACCTTTCTCAATGTGCTCGGCTTTGAGCAGCCCGACGGCGGTTACTCGCCTTTCGGCAACGAAGCTCGGGCGCGCATTCGGCACATCAAGGCAGGCTTTGGCCTCTCGTTTATCGCCGCGAAACCCGGCAAGGGCGTCCTGATGCATGCGCACGACACCGTTGAGACCTTCATGTGTGTCAAGGGTCAGTGGCGCATTGATTGGGAAGGCGACCGGGGCGTCGAGTCCGTGATGCTCGGCGCTTTGGACTTCATCGCGTGTCCTGTCGGCGTCAACCGTCGCTTCGAATGTGTATCGACAGAACCGGGGGAGGCTGAAGCGTTGCTGATCGGAATCATTCAGGGCGAGTCGCCGCGAGGTGTGTATTCGCAGGAGAGCATCAAACGCATGGGAGAGGCAGGGACGCTGAGCGTCCAGTAAGCCAGAGCATATCGAAGATCAATCAAGTAAGAACATGTCGAATTTAAAGCAACAGAAGACGGCGATCGTGACCGGGGCGTCCAAAGGCATCGGTGCCGAGATCGCCATCCGCCTGGCGGCTGACGGTCATGCGGTCGTCATCAACTATGCGCAGGCGACGGCTGAGGCAGACGGTGTCGTAGAAAAGATTCGGGCAGCCGGTGGGCGAGCCATTGCGGTCAAAGGTGACGTCGCGGCGCTGGACTGCGCCCGCAGCATGTACGACATCGCCGAGTGTGAGTTTGGGCCGGTGGATGTATTCGTCAACAACGCGGGCATGCTGCGGAAAGCACCGCTGGCGCAGTCGGATGACGAGATGTTCGAACGCGTCGTCTCAGTCAACCTCGGCGGCTACTTCCGCGGCATGCGCGAGAGCGCACGCCGCATCCGAGATGGTGGTCGGGTCATCAACATCTCGACGAGTGTGATCGGCTTCTATCACCCTGAGTTCGGTGTTTATGCCGCGACCAAGGGTGGCATCGATGCGATGACGCGGATTCTTGCAAAGGAGCTTGGTCCGCGTCAGGTGACCGTCAATGCCGTGGCGCCCGGTCAGGTTGAAACGGCACTGTTCCTCGAGGGACGGACCGAAGAGGAACTGCGCTACTACGCGGACCGCGTTCCTCTGGGTCGGCTAGGCCAGCCTACAGACATCGCCGGCATCGTGGCTTTCCTGGCGGGCCCGGAGGCCGGTTGGCTGAGCGGCCAGGTGATCCGCGTCAACGGGGGCGGCGTCTGAGCGCGCCTTCGCAACCAATCAACCAAGAGATATAGAAATGCCATTACCTGTCGTCACACCACCCGAGAAAGAGATGTTGAAGGGGCTCGCGCGGTTTTCGGAGCTGGCGCGTTGCAGCTCCGGCTTGCCTGACATGGAGCTGCCCGAGGGCAGGCGCGCCTTCCTGAACGTGCTAGGCTTCGAGCAGCCCCAGGACGACGCGTACACGTCACCCTTCGGTGACGAGGCCAAGGCAGCTGTTGGACACCTACGCGCCGGCTTCGGCGTATCGTTCATCGAGTGTGAGCCCGGCACTGGCGTGCTGATGCATAACCACGCGACCGTCGAGACTTTCCTGTGCGTCAAGGGACGCTGGCTGATCGAATGGGAAGGCCAGGAGGGAAATGGCTCCATTGAACTGGGCCTGCTCGACTTTTTCGCCTGCCCCGTCGGTGTGCCGCGTCGCTTCGAATGCCTGGAGGCGGGTTCCGACGAGAAGGTCGGCTTGCTGCTGGGCATGGTCGAAGGCAATGCGCCAGCAGCCGAGTTCTCACCCAGCGCCTGGCAGCGGATCGAAGAGTTCAAGCGTCAGCAGGCCGTGAGCGCCTGACGGCAGGACAAGACGCCCGCATATGCTGCTCTATCAATTCAAGATGGGAACGAATCCCCGCCGGGTCATCATCTACCTGGCGGAAAAAGGCATCGACATCCCGCGTTACGAGCTCGACTATGCCAGTGGGGAGCATCGCTCGGCCTCATACATGGCGCTCAATCCATCGGGTCGTGCACCGACACTGGTGACGGCAGACGGAACCGCCATTACGGAGTCGGCCGCGATCGTCGAGTATCTCGAAGAGCTGTACCCGGAGAGGCCCATGCTCGGCACCGACCCGGTCCAGCGGGCGCGTGTCAGGGCGCTTGAGCGGGTGGGGAACGACCTCATCGTGCGTTCACAGGCCTGGCTGTGGAATCTGGCCGGCGCATTCAAGGCGAAGGAGCCTCAGCCCTCGGCGCTCGTCGCGGCCAAGAACTGGCGCTATGTGGAAGAACTTCTCGACTACCTCGAAGTGGCCGTTGGAGATGACGAGTTCCTCGCGGGGACCGCTCCGACGGTCGCGGACTTCACGAACTTTGCCATCTTCCAGACCGCGCGCGAACGGTTTGATCAGCCATTCGGCACCGACCACCCGAAGCTTGACGCCTGGTACCGCCGCTTTCGCGCGAGGCCGAGTGCGAACTACTGACCTGCCAGTGGACGCCGGTGCTTCCCCGCGGCGGCCTTGGCCATGAAGTATGCCCACCATGATTCCCAACCCGCTCCATGTTCTCGACCGTTGCGGCCGTGCACACCATGGAACAGGGCGCACTTGCCGGCGTCGACGGGATCAGCCGGCCGCCGGGGTGAATTTCGCGCCCATCGGTGCGGCCTTCCAGCATGTGGCGAAGGACATTCGGGCGCCCGCGCTCATGGCACAGCGCCACCCAATCACCCAGACCTAGGACACACGGCATGACGATAACAAAGTTCAAGGCTGCCATCATCGGCAGCGGCAACATCGGCACCGATCTGATGATCAAGATCCTGCGCCACGGACGAAACATCGAGATGGGTGCCATGGTCGGCATCGACGTCAAGTCCGATGGCCTGGCACGTGCCGCTCGCATGGGCGTGGCCACCACGCACGAAGGCGTCGACGGGCTCGCGCGTCTGCCCGTGTTCGATCAGATCGACATCATCTTCGACGC
The DNA here is from genome assembly GCF_003951285.1 of Variovorax beijingensis. Classification (GTDB taxonomy): domain Bacteria; phylum Pseudomonadota; class Gammaproteobacteria; order Burkholderiales; family Burkholderiaceae_C; genus Variovorax; species Variovorax beijingensis. The sequence continues at coordinate 54,597 of NZ_RXFQ01000012.1, forward strand.
CACTTCGGCCGGCGCGCACGTCAAGAACGACGCGTTCCTGCGCAACCTGAAGCCCGGCATCCGGCTGATCGATCTCACGCCTGCGGCCATCGGCCCTTACTGCATCCCGGTGATCAACGGCCAGGCGCATCTGGAAGCATTGAACGTCAACATGGTGACCTGCGGCGGCCAGGCGACCATTCCTATGGTGGCGGCGGTCTCGCGCGTGGCCAAGGTGCACTACGGCGAGATCGTGGCCAGCATCGCGAGCAAGAGCGCAGGAGCTGGCACGCGGGCCAACATCGACGAGTTCACCGAGACAACGTCCAAGGCCATTGAGGTCGTTGGCGGCGCCGCCAAGGGCAAAGCCATCATCGTGCTCAACCCGGCCGAGCCGCCGCTGATGATGCGCGACACGGTCTACACGCTCAGCGAGTTCGCCGACGAGGCGGCGATCGCCGCGTCAGTCGAGCGCATGGCCGCGGACGTTCAGGCTTACGTCCCCGGCTATCGGTTGAAGCAGGCGGTGCAATTCGACCGCATCGAGGCCGGCGGTCCCATCCGCATCCCCGGTGTGGGCGCGCGTATGCATGGCCTGAAGACCTCCATCTTCTTGGAAGTCGAAGGTGCGGCGCACTACTTGCCTTCGTATGCCGGCAACCTGGACATCATGACCAGCGCCGCCCTGCGCACCGCCGAATCGATGGCTGAGCGGGTGCTCGAACGTGTGGCTGCATACGCCTGAAGGAGAGCATTCAGTGAACCACTCACTCCACAAGAAGATCTACATCTCCGACGTGACGCTGCGCGACGGCAGCCACGCTATCCGCCATCAGTACAGCGTGGACCAGGCTAGGCAGATCGCCAAGGCGCTCGACGAGGCCAAGGTCGACTCCATCGAAGTCGCCCACGGTGACGGCTTGAAGGGGGGTAGCTTCAACTACGGCTTCGGCGCCCACACGGACGTGGAGTGGATCGAAGCGGTAGCCAGCGTGGTCAAGCACGCCAAGATCGCCACGCTGCTGCTGCCCGGCATCGGAACCGTCCACGACCTGAAGGCCGCCTGCGATGCTGGCGCAAGTATCGTGCGGGTGGCTACGCACTGCACCGAGGCGGATGTCGCGAGACAGCACATCGAGTACGCACGCCATCTCGGGATGGAGGCCGTCGGCTTTCTGATGATGAGTCACATGACCACGCCGCAGGCGTTGGCCCAACAGGCCAAACTGATGGAGAGCTACGGCGCGACCTGCTGCTACGTGGTGGACTCGGGGGGCGCGCTCAACATGAGCGAAGTGCGCGATCGCTTCCGTGCCTTCAAGGACACGCTCCTGCCCGGGACGCACACGGGCATGCATGCCCACCACAACCTGAGCCTGGGCGTGGCCAACAGCATCGTCGCCGTCGAGGAAGGCTGCGACCGGGTCGATGCCAGCCTGGCCGGCATGGGGGCGGGGGCGGGTAACGCGCCGCTGGAGGTCTTCGTCGCTGCTGCGGCCCGCTTGGGGTGGAGCCATGGTACGGACCTCTACAAGCTCATGGATGCGGCCGACGACATCGTGCGTCCACTGCAGGATCGCCCGGTGCGCGTGGACCGCGAAACGCTGGCCCTCGGATACGCCGGTGTGTACTCGAGCTTCCTGCGCCACTCTGAAATCGCGGCCAAGAAATACGGCCTAAGGACCGTCGATATTTTGGTCGAACTGGGCAAGCGTCGTATGGTCGGCGGCCAGGAAGACATGATCGTCGATGTCGCACTGGACCTGCTGCGTCAGCGTGAGCACGAAATAGCCTGAGCACCTATCGGGCGCGTGGGCGTGTGCTCTTGCGGCGCTTGATTGTTCGCATCGGTTCCCAGGGACGCAATCAATCGGCCACGCGCGCCAGCGCTTAGCACCCGCCTGATGGCGGCCATTCAATAACTACTCAAGAGACGAAATCATGCATTCCATCATCCGCCATCTCATCATCGGTCTCAGCGTCCTGGCCGTGGTCAACAGCGCCGCCGTCGCCCAATCCGCCTTTCCAACTCGCGCTATCCGAATCATCTCGCCCGTGCCTGCCGGCGTGGCGCCGGACGTGATGGCACGCTTGTATGCCGATCAATTGAGCCGCTCACTCGGCCAGCCGGTAACTGTAGAAAACAAACCTGGCGCTTCCGGGAACATCGCGGCGGATTTCGTGGCCAAGGCGCCAGCGGATGGTTACACCATCTTCTACGCCTACAACCAGATCCCGACGATGAACCCGCACCTCTTCCGTAAACTGAGCTATGACATGGCGCGGGATCTGGCGCCGGTCACGCAGACACTGTCCACGGCCTACGTGGTTCTCGGCAACAACGACTTCCCGGCCAAAGATCTGGCTGGCGTGATCGACTATGCCCGAAAGAATCCTGAGAAGGTTGCGTATGCGAGCTATGGCCCGGGTACTGCCGGACACTTAATCTTCGAAGTTCTTCAGGAGCAGACGGGTGTGAAGATGCTGCACGTGCCCTACAAGCAAGGCGCGGTAGCCGACGTGATGGGCGGTCAGGTCACCATGCTGGTCGAGCCGTTCCCTTCGGGCGTCCCACTCGCCAAATCGGGCAGGGTGCGAGGCCTAGCCGTGACTTCGGAGCACCGCGTGGCAGAGCTACCCAACGTTCCCGCGATGAATGAGGCGGTCCCCGACCTGAACCTCGTCGGATGGCAAGGCGTATGGGTGCCTGCTGGCACGCCGCCTGACATCGTCGCCAGGCTCAACCTGGAATTTGTCCGGATCACAAAGACGCAGGAGATGCAAAAGCGCATCGCCGATTTCGCGTCAACGCCGATGGGCTCCAGTCCGCAGGAAATGAAAGCGGCTATTCAGCGTGAGTCGCAGCAGTGGGGTGCACTCATCAAGGCGAAGAACATCACCTTGGACTGAGTGCGTCCTGGACAATGCTGCTCGCAGCGGCCGATGTGTGCGACCTTCTCGTTGAAGGCCGAGTTCACGTCCCAATCCGATGCAAGTTGGTTGCGGAAGAAGTCATCGACTTTGTTCCTGATCTGTGACTTGACAACACGGATCGGATGACTACAGGGGGTAAGAAGGGCAGGATCAAGTCGATTCCTAAACCTGCGCCTTCACCGAGCGCTCATGCAGCACGTAGCTGCCATGCCACCAGCAGCGCAACACTCAGAAGCACTGAGCATATTAGCGCGAAGCCTCCTCCCATTTTGAGAGCCAATGACATCGACATCCCAGGGTTCATAACTTTCCGTTCAACAACTAGGCTGGCCAGATCGCCTCTCGGTGCCTTGCCTGCTGAGCGTGTCTTGGGGCAGAACGCCGACGCGCTCTGACTTCGGAGCCGGTCAGCGGCATCTACAGAGATGGCTTCAATCAGAGGAGCGATTGCCCTGGATGATCGGCGATTTCTCTATTCGGCCGCCGACTTAGAGCGGCTAACAAAACCCTGTCATCGCCAAGCGCGGGGCATGCGTTTGACGAGCGATGGGACGAATCAGAAACAAAGAAATCAGCGCGGCGCTGTACAAGAAGATTGCGCCATTGCTGCCCGTGATGACACCTTCAGCCAAGGGCGGGCGGCCACGCCTGAGCGACGCGCAAGCTCTCAACGGCATCCTCTTCGTACTGCGCACGGGCATCCCCTGGGAAGACCTCCCCCAAGAGTTGGGCTTTGGCAGCGGCATAACCTGCTGGAGGCGACTTCGCGACTGGCAAGCTGCAGGGGTGTGGCATGGCCTGCATCTGGCACTTCTGGGGGAACTGCGCAGCGCCGACAAGCTCGACTTCAGTCGCGTCAGCATGGACGGGGCCAGCGTGCCCAGCCCCCGGGGGGTCGCACACGGGGCCCAACCCCACGGACCGGGGCAAGCTCGGCAGCAAGCGCCACCTCATCACGGACCGCCAGGGCATCCCGCTGATCTTCTGCGTCACCGGGGCCAATTGCCACGATTCGGTGGTCTTCGAGGAGTTGGTCGACGCCCTGCCGGCGGTGGGTGGCAAGCGGGGCAGGCTGCGTCGAAGGCCCGGGAAATTGCATGCGGACAAGGGTTACGACTACGCGCGATGCCGTGCCCATCTCAAACGCCGCGGGATCAAGGATCGCATCGCCCGCAGAGGCATCGAACACAATGATCGGCTCGGGCGCCAGCGCTGGGTGGTCGAGCGCACTCACTCCTGGCTGGCTGCCTTCGGCAAGCTGCGCACCCGCTTCGAGCGTCGCATCGACGTTCATGTCGCGCTGCTTTCCCTGGCGTGTTGCGTCATCTGTGTTCGGACTCTTGCCACGTTTTGTTAGCCGCTCTTAATCCGCAGCTCCTTTTTGTAGCGCTTCATCAAGGAACTCATGAGTTCCGACGGCTCTACCTCGAGCCCATTGCACAAGAAGATGAGACTGGTCAATGAAGGGCTGGTAGTGGCCGTCTCCAATTTGGCAATGAATGTGCGATTGAGGCCCGACGCAAAACCGAGCTCTTCCTGATTGAACCCGCGCACTGCCCGCCGAGCCTTCAGCTCGGCCGCAAAGGCTTTCAGTAGTGCGGGATCCTGCGTCGATCGCATGCAACGAATCTCGCTGCATGGACTTCTTTATGCACCCGCTTGTATGGTACATAATGAGTTGCGCCGCTGCGTTTTAAGCCTATGAATGGATCGCTTCTCGTGCCGGTTGCCTCAGTTGCCAAGCTCCCCAGCTTTACCGCTGCCAACGAGTTCAAATGACGCGTCGACAAGTCGCTTCGCCTCTGCCAATGGCCCGACCCCTGCGGTTGCCGGTCTCGGTCACGCGAGCCCGACCGCGGCAATCCGCTCCTGTCGTGCGCAGCCTGTCCGCTGTACGCATTGGGACGCAGGTGAGGGCGCTTCGCATGGCGGCCGAGGTGTCTGGCGGCGCGCTGGCCAAGACCTCGGGGATTTCTTCCTCGATGCTCTCGCGCATCGAGCGCGGTTTGGTCTCGCCTTCGGTGGAGACCTTGGAGCGCCTCGCGCAGGGCCTACAGGTGCCGGTCTCGCGCTTCTTCAGTGATCAGGCGCGGCGCACTGACTTTTGCCATGTGCGTGCAGGGCATGGTGTCCTGGTCGATCGCATCGGCGCGGTGGCGGACTACCGCTATGAGCTGTTGGGCCATCTGCTGTCGGGCAATCTGTTCGTCGAGCCCTACCTGGTCACGCTGCTGCCCGACGCCGATCCGTATGTGACCTTTCAGCATCCGGGCCTCAAGTTCCTGTACTTTCTGTCCGGGGAGGTCAGCTACCGCTATGGCGGCAGGACTGTGGAGGTGAGGGCAGGGGACTCGCTGCTGTTCGATGCGACCGCACTGCATGGGATCGAGGCCATTCAGGCTCAGCCGGTCTCTTACCTGTCAGTGGTGTTCACGCTGCGAGAGTAGGCTGTTCTTGGCGGCACTGGCGCGCAGCGGGACGACGCGGATGCCAATTCGATGTCCCCCGAATTCGCTACTCTATTTCTCGGTGTTCGGCATGCCGAACACCGAGAAATTCTCGAACGGTAGCAACAGCGGAGGTCTTCTGCTTGATGGAGCCATGAGGAAAATTTCGCGGCAGCCGGTGGGCTCGCTCTGCGAGCGGGAAGAATTTTCGGGTTCGGTAGCCTGGACGCGGCGGTCGCAGAACGACGTCAAAACTTCAAGGGCAAAGTCCTCGTGCGGCTATGAGGGCAGGCTGAGTTGGATGTTTGCTCGTGAATTCGCTGCCGCTGGACCGTGCTAGTTCGCTCCATCGATGTTCGGCATGCCGAACATCGATGGAGGGCTCCGAACTGCCGATCGACCGCAACGCTCCGGAGCCGCGAAGCGGCGAGGGGAGTTCGACGCTGGAATTCCGAGGGCAAAGTCCTTGTGCGGCTATGAGGGCAGGATAGACTGACGTCAGACATTGTTAACAGCCATGGCGTTGCAATGACCAAGACCTCTCGACCCAGCCGCGTGATAGGTACCCGGGTGTCACCCGAAACGAAGGTGCACTTCGTCGCGCTGGCCGCGCGTCATCACCTCAGTGCGTCGAGCCTGCTTGCGAAGATGGTCGACGAAGTGCTCAAAACCCACGCCGACATCTCGCCAGGCTCGGCCGGACAGCGATCCCCCAACGAACCGGAAAACAGCGCTGGCCTGGCGGACCGCCTCACGCTGCGGCTTCGCAAGGGCGACCGAGCGCTCGCGGCCCAGCGAGCCCATTCCCGTGGGATGAAGACAGGCAGCTACCTGGCCCTGCTGATCCACAACCATGTGCGTGACGCGGCCGTGCTGCCGCCGAACGAACTGGACCAGATCAAAGTGACCGGCGCCCGACTGGCCGCGCTGGGGCGGCAGCTTCGAATGTTCGGCATGCCGAACACGCTGTCGGAGTCGGTGGCGTCGGACCTCGGCGAAGCGATCGCGCTGGTCCGGCGGGAAGTCGAGGCGGCACGCGAAGCCACGGCAGCCATCGTGCACCGCAACCTCATCAGCTGGGAGACAGGCGCCGGGAGCCGCCATGCCTGAACAGACGGCGCGCCTCGGACGACGCGGCCGCGGCGCAGCCGATGGGCCGCGCGACATGGAACTGGACATCGTGAGCCACGGTCGGCGAGGACCCGGCGGCACGCTGCGCCTCGGCGCCGACCAGATCGCGCAGATCCAGCGCACGGTGGGGCGCACGCCCGAGGTGATGGTGAAGGTTTCCGGCGGTGGACGGGACGTCGGCGGCGTCGAGGCCCATCTGCGCTACATCGGCCGGCACGGCAAGCTGGAGTTGGAAACCGATGAGGGGCTGGCGCCGCAGGGCCGGGGTGCCGCCAAGGAGATCACGGCCGACTGGCAGCTGGTGCTCTGCAGAAGCCAGTACAAGCCCAGACCCGCGCTGGGGCAGAAAGACACGCGTGCGAAGCTGGCGCACAACATCGTCCTGTCCATGCCTGCCGGCACGCCACCGGACAAGGTACTGGCGGCCGCCCGCGTCTTTGCGCGCGAGAACTTCGCGCTGCAATATCGCTACGCCATGGTGCTGCACACCGATCAGCCACACCCGCATGTGCACCTGGTGGTCAAGTGCGAGCACGAGTTCGAGCCTGGCCAGCGCCTCTACATCCGCAAGGACACGCTGCGCCAGTGGCGCGAACAGTTCGCCACGCTGATGCGGGAGCAGGGCGTGGCGGCGAATGCCACACCACGACAGGTGCGAGGGCAGACCCGCAAGCCCTACAGGGATGCGATCCATCATCGGCTGCGCGCGCTTCGGGCATTCGGGCAACAACCGATGGGCGAACGGTTAGGTCGACGGCCGCCGAAGACTTCGACCTTCATGCGCGCCAAGCTGGAGAGCCTGCTCCAGGCTCTGAGTTCGGGGCGAGGCGCCGCGGATGACGGGCAAGAGAAGATGCGAAACACCCGGCGGGAGGTGGTCGCAGATTGGCGCGCCACGGCAGACGCGCTTCGAAGACGGGGCGAGGCAGATCTTGCAGACCAAGTGGATCGTTTCGTCGAAAGAATGCCGGACATGCAAACCGACTCGCAGCGACTGGCCGACCACTGGAAAGAGCAGATCAGACGCCGAACTCCAGACCGCGACAATGCTCAGCCGCCCGGAACGCGCACCCGGTGAACGCGATGCGCACTCGAACGCAGACCGACCCCATGCCGCGGCATTGGATCGGTATCGGAGCATCCCCCCCGGGGGTCAATTTTCGGTGACGATCAACACCAGGGCGATCAGCGAGAGGTGAATTGGATAGAAGGCGTAGAAGACCCACCGACTGCGCGGCAACGGGATCTCGACCTGCCGAGCTCCCCCGATCAAGAGCAGGGCGGCCACTGCGGCGAAGTTGCCGTTGATGGCAGTGAGTGAAGCCATTGCCAAGGCCCACAACAGCATTCGCAGACCATTGGGCCTGCGCAGGAACGCCCAGGAGCCCAGGCAGCAGAGCAGCGCCGGCCACCAGAACTCCACCACGGCGCCACCAACGAGGAAGGCGATCAAGGCCGTGCAGCGCGCGGCCCAGCCGTCCCGCTCCAGCAGCCAGACGATCAGCGTTGCCAGGAAAAGGGTGGCGAGGATGTTCAACGGCCACCAGCCGACCAGATGAACGAAAGCGGGTGTCGCCAGCAGGGCAAAGATCGCCAGTCGCTTCATGACGCGCAGGTGCAAGCCGCTCTCGAGCGCTCCGGGGCGTGTCAGGTTGACCATGAGCACGAAGCCGAAGAGCGGCATCGCCATGCGACCCAATGCGTAGAGAGCCGGGCTCGACTCATGCAGCAGGTACTTGTTGATGTGATCGCCCGCCATGAGCAACAGACCGACCCATTTGAGCGCTTCGAGCGAGTCGTTCGAGATCGACCAGGCGCTGACGGGCGGCTGAGTTTTCACTCGGTTGCGTATCTGGAGCCTTCGGGACATGGCGGCGGGACCGGTGGAATCCCTCGTGCATCAGGACGCTGGGGGCGGTTCAATACCACGACACTCCGAGTCGCAGGGCCTGTGCTTTCGAGGTGTTCCGCGCCAGCGCAGGACCGGAGAGAGGCGCGAACAACGCGCACGCAAGGCTGGACGAAAAGCTGCAAGCTTCAACTCCGGTTTCCAACGATTTCTAGACGCGCTCGTGGCTCAACGCCTCCCGGCTTCGGGCCGTGCGTTGGCGCGCATGCATGCGTGCGGGGCGCGGGAGTCGATCCGGAAGGTGGATGGCGCGGCCTTGCGCCACTGCCTCGGCGATCCGCTCGCGAATCAGCTGTACGAGGCGCTGCTGGGTGGACGGATCGCTGGTCACGCGCTGTGCGTACTGCTCTGCCAGCTTGAGATCCGCCGCCGCCGTGGCCAGTTCGGGGTGCCGACCCTGGGCCGCATCGGACAGCAATTCCCCGGTGCGTATGCGCATGGCGTGGCGTTCCATCGCGCGAAGGTGATCGGATGTCTCGATGCTCCACCGCGCACGTTGCGCGACAATTTTCTTTTCGCCGACCAGCTCACCTTCCGCATTGCGGGCCGCCACCCGGACGTTGACCGGACGGGTGCCGAGTTGCGTGAGCACCACCGGGTCGCCGATGCGCGGTTGCGAGGCCGACTCTGCGAGGGCCCGCTCGAGGTCCGTACCCCAGATGGTGCGAGCCCCGGTCTCCGCGCGAACCATCACGTAGAAGGACATGCGCTGCGCCGGATCGAATTGATAGGGTGCGGCGGCGGCCGCCACGAGCATCCCCCTGACAGGCGATCTTGGTCCTCCGCGCTCGAATCGGCGGTCTTGCGGTTCTTCTTCGTGCGGACGAAGACCGGCACTGGGACCGGCTTCGGCGGGTACGGCGCCTTGGTGCATGGTTGCTGCTTCGCGGTCCAGCGACGTAGGTATCGGACTCCGTCCGCTCTCGTGCGAGGGCGACCCTCTTTTCTTCAACGCATGCTGGACCTGGAGGATTTCAGTCGAGGTCGGTTCGTAGCCTCGGGCCTCGATGCCTCGCAGTGCGGCTTCGTGCCACATGCCCTGGCGGAAGGTCTCGGTGCCCGTGAGTTCGATGACCCGCCAGCCGCGCGCTTCGGCGATCGCCACGACACTGTGCAGTACCTCGCGGTTCTCGGTCTGCACGCGGAGACGGCCGCCGTCGTCGATGAACGCGAGGGTGCGGTCCGGGAAGAAGTAGCGATTGTCGATGCGCAGGTAGCGGCGCTCGATGGCATCGGGCACCCGGGAATGACCGCGGCCCGCAGCAGGCGCATCCCACTGGATGGAGCCCGCGCCATTCCAAGGTGCGGTGCTCTCGGTCCCGTTCGGAGCTTGGTTTCCGGAAGAATGGTCTGTGGACATTGCGGCTCCTTTCACGTGTGCTGTCAGGCAGGGCGATCCGGGCTGTCCGGACCGTCTCGATGTGGCATCAGTCCAGGATTCGCGCCATGAACTCATCGGCGTGGCGCTTCAGGTCCTCGTCGCTGAGCTTCTCGGTGGGAATCTCCACGTCGTCGAAGTCGAACGAGAAGTCGTCCAGCTTCAAGTCGTCGTTCAATACATCGCCGGCCATGGTACCGGCCTGCCTGGCCGTCAGCGCGGCGCCACCGTCCTGAGGCGTGGCGTTGGAGATGGATCCGGGACCCGTGCCGGGCGTGTCTCTCCTGTCATCGGGCGTTGCCGCCGGCGCGGTTGCGGCGACGCAGCCGGACTTGTCGATGTTCAGCTTCGGCACCGGTGGTGGTGGCAGTTCGCGCGGGGCAAAAAACCTGTCGCGAAAGTAGAGGATCCGGTGCGCCAGCACCGGCCGCAGGCCTTCGTAGAACAGGATCATCCGGTCCGGTCCCAGTTCCTTGACCTCCTGGGGCAGCAGCAGACGGCGCGGCTGCTCGCTGATGCTCACGGTCGGCTCCTTGTTCGTCCCGCCCCACATCGGGCGGCTGACGTTCTTCTGTCGGACGGTGTAGGTCCCCAGCTCGCGCGAGATGGCCTCGGCGTCCTCGTACTCCTTGGGCGGGAACACGATGCGTGCGGCCAGCATCTTTCGGATCGACTTGGCGCCCTCGATACCGTACTTCTCGATCAGCTGCGAATTGGACTGGACGATGACCACGGCGCGCACGTTATACCCGGGCAGGAAGGCCGTGGAGTCGGCGATGACGGGAATGCGCCCGAGCGCCGGAAATTCGTCGAGCATCAGGAGCACCTGGTGGCGAAGCTCGGGATTGTTCTCGGGGAGTTCCCGCGTTTGCAGGCCGATCGCCTGCTGGAAGAACAGGTTCAGCAGCGGCTGCAGCCGGGCGATGTTGTCGGGGTTGATCTGGACATAGATCGAGATCGGGTGCTTGCGCAGTTCCCTCAGGTCGAAATCGTTGGCCGAGGTGGCCGCATCGATCATCGGGTTGAGCCACAGGTCCAGGCGGCTGGTGAAGGTCTTGCGGATGCTGGAGGCCGTGGTCGGTGCCAGGTCGATCACGTCATAGAGACTCTGCACCGCTTCCTGCGACAAGGGGTACCCGGTGCGCTCGCAGGCGTCGATCACGCGCTTCCAGTGCTTCTGAAAGCCCTCGGCGTCGCTGGCCATGCCTTGACGCAGGATCTCGCCCAAGGTGCGCGTGGCACCCTTGGTCTCGAAGAGATAGAGGGCGATGCCCAGGAACAGAGATCGGGCCGAGGAGGTCCAGAAGGGATCGCCGGCCTGTGGATCGGGAAAGAGCATCGTGCCGATGCGCTGCAGATCGTCGATGCAGCGGTAGGGCGTCTCGGAGACGTAGCCGAGCGGGTTCCAGCGTGCCGAGCGCTCGCGCTCGGACAGGGGATCGAACAGGTGCACCTGCTGCCCATGGGCCGCACGGAAGCCGGCGGTGCGCGTGAAGTTCTCGCCCTTGATGTCGCTGACGATGGCCGAGCCGGGCCAGTTCAGCAGATTGGGGATGACCACGCCGACGCCCTTGCCGCTGCGCGGCGGCGCCTCGAGTTCGACGCCCTGCTGGCCGGGAAGCACCAGGTAGCGATTGCCGAGCCGCCCCAGGATGATGCCGTGCTCGTTCAGGAGGCCCGATCGGGCGATCTCGCGACGGCTCGCGAATCGGGCATCGCCATGCAGCGGCCGGCGGCGGGGCAGCATGGCAATTCCGATCAAACCGAGCATCAGCCCCTGGGAGCCGGCCAGCGACGCAATGAGGACACGGCGCACGTCCGGCCGCTCGCCGTAGGCTTGCCAGTACTCGTGAAGGGTCAGCAGCGTGGCGCGCTGTGGCGGCAGATTCATCGCGATCAGGAACGCTTGGCCGGCTACGTACATGCCGACGAGCGCCGCCGCCAGCAGCGCGACCGCGATTCTGAAGGGGCTAGGCAAGCCTTCGGATCTTGGTGCCAGGGTCATACCAGATCTCCCGAACGATGCGCCGCAGCAGGCCGTCCCGACGCTCTCGCGCGCACTGCACGACGATGTCCACGCTCATCTGCGCCAGTTCCACGCCGTCGCGCGTGGTCATGCCGTGGCCCGCCTGACTGCGCTTCATCAGCTGCGCCAGCGCCACGAAGGCCATCTCCGCGCTGTCCGCGTGCACGCTGGTGATCGAGCCTGGGTGGCCGGTGTTCACGGACACCAGATAGTCGTAGACCTCTTCGCCGGTGCGAAGCTCGGACACGAACACCCGGTCGGGACGTTGCCGCTTGGCGCTGGCGAGCAGTTGGCCGGGCGTGACCTCGGCCTGCCCCTGGGCGCCTTGCGAATAGAAGAGCCTCACGTGGTTGGGCTGGTTGCGCAGCGACAGCTCCTTCACGTCCTCGATGGTGATCAAGCGGTCCTCGGACGGCACCTCGAGGATCAGCGCCTTGCCGACCGTGGTCTTGCCGGAGCCGGTGGCGCCGGACAGTAGGATGTTCTTGCGAAACCGGACGGCGCGTCGCAGGAAGGGCACGAATTGCCGGCGTGCGAGGAGATCTGTCAGCTCCCGGTCTGCGGGTGACAGGGACGCCAGTTCAGATTGGCGCGCCGGAGTCGCGGGAGCGCTGCACGTGGTCTCGAAGATGTGCAAATTCCCCAGCTCTTCGAGGGTCCAGAGCGTGTTCGAGGGACGCCGGATCGTGATCGAGACGGTCCGGTCCAGGGTCGCGGGCGGCAGCACGATCTGGATTCTTTCGCCGCCCGGAAGCGTGGCGGACAGGAGTGGCTCGTTGGCGGAGATGCGCTGTCGCGTGAAGTTGGCCACCAGCTTGGCGATGGACATGCACCAGTCGAAGGTCGCGAACGGCAACGCCTCGCGTGCCCAGCCGGACTGCCGTTCCACGAAGGCTGCACCGGGCTCGTTGATGCAGATCTCGGTCACCGCGGGATCACCCAGTAAGTGGCCGAGCGGACCAAGAAAGAGAGCAAGCGACGACGGTGGCTCTGCGGAGGCTTCGTCATGCGCGTGCGCCCGCACCGGCTGCCAGTCGCCTGTGGCGGCGCCGGGCTCGCCATCAAGGCATGGCCGGTTCGGTTCGAAGCGCATAGACGCTCCTGAAATCCACATCGCGGGCGACCAGGATCTGGATCCGCTCGCCCTGGCTCTTGATCACGGTCGGCGGGATCGACACGGTGCTGCGCAGCACCTCCGTGATGACGTCGCGACTGCCCTGGGGGGCGAGCACCACGTCGCCGCTGCTGCCGACAGACGTGCCGCCTTGCTGGTGGGCGGCGATCGTCTGCATCGTGCCGTCGATCACCGAGATCAAGACCGCGGCACCGAAGCGATCCCAGAAATGGGTGTCGACGAAGCCGGGGAGGCCGCTGCGCCCCAATTCGTCGGTGCCCGGGGAAGCCAGCTGGACCACGACGCCGGTCGGCGTGCGCGCTTCGTTCCAGACGATGAAGACGCGGCCCTGTCCCTGTCGCGGCGTTCCACGCTGTTCGCCGACGTACTTGGTGCCACGCTCCAGCAGCACGACCTTGCCGTCTGCCCCGTAGATATCGCTCGCGCCGATGCAGGTGGCCATGCCCTCATAGGTGGAATCGATGGCGGTTTCCAGCGTGCAGTCGATGAATGCGCCCTTGGGCAAAAGCATGCGCCGTGTCGGCAGGGTCTGGGCGACGACCGCCGGGGTCGGCGTGGGCCGAAGGCTGGCGGCGAGCTGACCGCCGCCGGGTGCCGCCGAACCGGCGTAGGGAGGCTGCAGCGCACCGATCAGCTGGGCCATGCTTGGCACGCCGCCGGCAGGCGGCATCGCCGGATCCGCGAACGTGTGCGGCGTGGTGGCGCTGCGCGCCTGAGCGGCTTGGGCGCGCCGAAGCACCGGGGCGCCCAGCTGTCGTTCCAGTGCGATCTGCTCGGGTGTCTTCTGCGGCGGTCCCGTGTTGGCGCCGTTCGCCGACGGAGGCGGCGGGGAGGGAGGGGCGGCAGTCGCTGCTGCTTCCGGCGCCGCTCTGGGCGGATGGATGCGGCCGAGCGGCGGAACCTTCATCTCGCCACCGGCGCGCGCAGCAGCCGCCTTTCTCGCAGCCTCTTCGGCCTCCTGGGTCTTGGCGTACTGGGTGTTGTAGTACCAGAACAGGAATCCGGCGCCCAGCAGCATGATCGCTGTCAGCGCCAGGAACCCGCTGATGCGCGACTGGATGGAGCGCTCGCGATTGACCGATGGAATGGCGCGCTCGCCCTGGATCGTCGGGCGCTCTTCGGCTGCCCGGAACGTCCCGTTTCCCGAGGCCGCGGCTCGCTGCGTTGACAGGATCTCTCCGGTGTCCGGGTCGATCTCGGGCGCGTCGCCATGCTCCTGGGGATCGGTCCGGGACGCGCGGCGGGGCTCGCTCATCCAGGTCATGGCCCCTCTCCTGCAGTGATGCGCCGCACACCTGTTGCGCTGGTGTTGGTGGGGGTGCGCGCGCCGCCGCCGACGAAGGACCGGTTGATCACGCAACCGACCAGCCCTCCCCGCCGCAGCACAATGCGGTGCGCCACGCGGTGAATCACTACCTCGTCCGCGTCGACGTTGAAGTTCAACAGCGATTCGGACCCGTCGTCGTTCTGGACGAACATCGCCGGGAAGTCGGAGCGCGCGTGGAAACGCAGACGCGTTTGCGCCCCGTCGTCATGGGCGCTCACGGGCTTGAGCGAATCGTTCCCGCAGAACCAGTAGTCGGAGTTGCGTGGCCGATCGGTCGCCCCTTCGCTCATGCGCGCCTCGGCCCGGCGCCGTTCCTGATCCTCGGCTGCCTTCCGGGCCTCGTCTTCTGGGTAGGTGAAACGTATCGAATAAACCATGCGCCTGGTGGCAGCGCCTACCGGCGTGATGGAGGAGACGGTGTAGTCGAAATGATAGGTCCGACGGTTCGTGAGGACAGTGAAGTTGGTCGCGGCGCGCGCTTCCTTGGGCTTGATGAAGAAGTGGTTGCGCTCGGCACCGATATCGAAGGCGCCGTTGTCGCCGGAGCCGAGGTTCACGAACTCCTCACCTTCGGCAAACTGCAGATGGATCTGGTAGCCCACGTACCCCTGCAAGCTGATGACGTCCGCCGGGTTGTAGGCAACCACCCGTACCCGGGCATCGACCTTTCCGGCAGCCGGCACGGTCGCGGCTCGGCCGTATTGCGCGGCGAGCGCCACACTTGCCGCCAGTCCGATCGCCAGCCGAAAGCCGCGGTGCACGCGCCGGGGCCTCATCGTGCATCCTGCCTGCCGGGTGTAACGCTAGCCGGGGCGACCTCGGGCTCGCGGCGGTATTCGACAACGCGAAAGCCCAGCGGGTTGAGCGAACGCGTCTTGTTGTCCGCCGACGGCGGGACATAGGCGAACTCGATCGTGGAGACCCAGTGGCTGGTCTGCTCGTCCCCGGTGCCGCCTGCGCGCGTCGAACGGGTGAAGCGGACCTGTGCCAGCTTGTCCTTCCCGCTCTCTAGCTTGAGGAAAGTGACCGATCGCACCTGCGCGCGGATGGAAGTGCCATCCTTGTAGACGGTCAGAGGCGAGGCCGGGTTGTCGGCGGCCCACAGGGCCGCCCACTCCTGGTTGAGACGGGGAGAGTTCTGAGAGGCGACCAATTCGTAGTCCGCTTCCGCGGTGCCGTAGAAATAACGCTCACGCGCAATCACGTAGTTCTGCAGCAGGTTGCGTGTCACGACCTGCTCGATGTCGGTCGTGCCTTCGTAGGCGGGAACGATGTCGACGATGCCGTTGCTGCTGTCGACCCGGATGAGAACGGGAACTGGCTCCTTCAGCGGCGCGAGCCCGCTGACGGCGGCGACGGCGAGAACCGCGATCAGTGCCGCCGATGTGGCGACGGCCCAGGCGATCCTGGTCGATCGCTCCGCCTGACGTGCACGGTCGAGTTCCCAGCTCTGGGCTTCGTGCAGGTAGTTCTCAAGGGAGGCGTCCCGGCGCATTGACCGCTCCTGATGGGGAAACACCGCCCGAGATGTTGATCGGTGTGAGTGGCCCTTCGCAGTCCGGCGGTGCGGGCGGGCGAGTGCCGCATGCCGCCAGGAGAAGGGTAAGCAGAGAAAGGATGATCGAGGGCTTCATCTGCACACTCCGCCGCTAGCGACTGCGCGAGAGGCTCGGCATGACCTGCTCCCTGGAAAGCACGGTGCCACCGCGACGCGAGCTACCGATCCCTCTGATGGAAGCCACACCGGCGCCGACGCGGTTGCCCGCCAAGCGGCGGAACGAATCCCAGCGACTGCCAGGCTCTCGCCGCAGGCCGTCCAGCACGCCGCGTCCGAGTTCGTAGCTGGTGCGCTTGGCGCCGCCCATTGCCCAGTTGACAAGGCCGCTAGCTGCGTTGAACGAACTCAACGCTATTCCGCTTGCCAATCCTGCAGCGATAGACATCACTTGGCGCATTATCAGAAAAACCAGTGCCGAGGCGATGCACACTCTGGCGCCTTCAGCAATGGTGATCGCGCCGCCAAGCGAGGCCGTGTTCTTGGTATACGAACGAAGAACGCTCAGCAAAAGGGCTGCCGCCAGCGTTGCAAGAATGGTTATGAGGGCGTAGTTGGCGAGTTGTGCTACCCAAGCCTCGAAGAGGCGCTTGCTAGCATCAAAGAACAGCAGCACGACAAAGATCGGGCCCAATGCGAGGATCAAGGCGAGGGCGACTTTCGACAAAGCCAACAGGAATGCAGTCGTGACGACGGTTAAGCCAACGAGAAGATAGACGAGGAAGCCCGCGAGGTAGTACGCAAAATTTGCGTTGAGGACGCTTCCCTTGCTAAGCAACTGCTCCGCTGTTAAGTTCCCGTCGATCCAGATTTGGTCGACCACAGACACGGTTGAAGAAGATCCCAGAATCGCGACAGCGAGTTGGTCAGGTCCATGGGTGAAGGTATCGACGACGACATCGTTGTATATCCAGAGTCGTAGGCCAATGCCGAGAACGATGCCGATGACAAGGATTCGCCTCACACCTTCCCAGATCGGTTCTTGGATCCGTCCAGTAAGCGAGAGATAGCCCCACATCATTATGTAGATGGTTGCGAGCGTTACCGCTACAGGTTCGATTGCGGATGCGACCCGAGCGGCATTCGCACTCACATAGGCGGCCAATTGCCCGTGGAGCCAAGTGAAGAATTGCTCGAAGAATCCCATACAAGCCCCCAGTACCAGCTACCGCCGCAGCGCAGGCTGCTGCGGAACCGGCTTCAGATCCCTGATGCTGCCAATGCCATTCAAGATCTTGCGCTCTACATCCTCGTCCCGAGGCGCCGATGGCGCTACTTCCCGGGGAGCGGTCGCACTGGGAGGCCCTGATTGTCCAATCGCGGCACGAATGATGTAGTGGTACGCCCCGACACCGGCGGCGGCAAGGATGGCACTGAGCGCCATGTATGCCCATGTGATCTTGTACATCTATCCCTCCTCTGCTGATTTAGTAGGTCACAGCCGACATGGCTTTCACAGTGCCTACGTTTGTGGTCGCACGCTCTCGGAGGCGCTGCTGATGGGCAGCTTCCTCGGCTCTTGCAATCTGATAAAGACTCTGCAGCTTTGTCTGCTCGTTGGTGAGCATGTTCTGCTCGGCCAGTATTCTTGCCTGCAGGTCCTGGATCGCCTTGGGGTCCTGTGCGGAAGCGATGCGATCGATCAGCAGTTGCAGGGCCGAGAAGCGCTGGCTGGTGTTGTGGTACGCGTTCTGGGTCATTCCGTTGAGCAGCGCTGCCGATTGCCGCCCTTGCTCGACGACCTGGCGCAACTCCGGACTGAGCCCCTCCAACTGCGTGCCCGAGAGGACGCTGTTGGCTTTCATGATCGACTGGACCTGGCTGGCCAGCCCGGCATAGCTGGCCGACGAGCCGTTGAGCGTGCCCATTAGTTCGCCATAGCTGGGAGGCAGGTAGTTGCGTGCGAGGTCCGAGGTCGGCAGCAACTGCTCCATGCCTCGGCTTCCCGTCATGGCGTTGTGGGTTCGAGTCAGCTGGTCCTTCGATTCCTTCAGTTGGTCGTACTGCTTCTGCATCCCGGCGATTTGCTGCTGCCAGTACATGACCTGCTGTATCAGGTTGGCGACGGCCGTGATGTCGATCACCGGGATTCCGGCTTTCGCGTGCGGCGGTGCGAGCGAAGCTGTGGCCGCGAGGAAGAGAGCAGCAAGGAATCTACGCATGGGAGATCTCCTGGTGAGAGGATGAACGGGAAGGGTCATTCGCGAGCGCCCTGCGGAAAGGCGGCAACCACTGGGCGGGATCCGGTCCGCAGATCGCGAGGAGGTCGCGCATGAGGCGGACGTTGCCGGTGCGCCCGGAGATGACGTGCAAGGCGTCGTCGAATCCATGGAGATCGAGCTGCGCGACCACGCTGACATGGTTCTGCTTGATGAGGAACTGGCGAGAGCCAGGCTCGATCTCCTGCTTGATGAGCGCGAACTCCCGGTCGGTCAGGTTGAAGCCCCGGGTGTATTCGTCGTAGTCCGCCTCCGGATTGGGGAACAGGATCTTCGTCGGCGTCTGCTCGACGATCGCGCGGGCGATGCCGGAATCGAGCACGTGGCTGGTGCTCTGGGTGAAAGTGGCGATGTTCGCGTTCTTCTTGCGCCAGGTCTCCAGGCCGTTCTTGGCGAACTTCGCGAAGGCCGGATCGCTCAGCAGCTTGGCGAACTCGTCCATCCAGCACACCAGCGGGCGGCCGTCCACCATCCGGTTCACGAGATGAAAGAGGTACAGGGTCAGCGGGGCGCGCACGACCTCGTTGTCCAGGAAGTCGGTCACATCGAAGCCAACGAGGGCGTGCCGGGCAAGCAGCGGGGCCACGTGGTCGTGATCGTTGTCGAAGACCCAGGCATAGTCGCCGTGCTCCGAGGCGCACCACCGCCGAAGGCGCGCGTGCATCCCCTCCGGATCCGTGATGTCGAGGAAGGCGGCGAGCCGGGACAGGCGCCTGAAAGAGGGTGCGAGCTTCAGGGTGCCGCGCAGTGCCTGGTCGAGATCGTCTTCCTGACGGACGGTCAGTGTCTCGCCCGGCGTGCGCATCACGAGGCGCCTGAGCCAGTGCCGCATGAACTCGACGTTGTCGGCGATCGAATCGTCGAGCTGCAGCGGATTGCAGCCGGTTGGTGCGCCGTTCTTGAGCGGGAGGTACTGGCCGCCCAGGGCCCGCACCAGGATATGCAGCCCTTCATCCTTGTCGAAGACCACTTGTGTGGCATCGAGGCGATTGCAGATCGCCACCATGCAGAAGCCCAGCAGCGTGGTCTTGCCGGTCCCGACCGGTCCCACGCCCGTGATGTGTCCGACGTCGCGGCGGCTGCCGCCGTCCCGGCTGCGCGGGTCGCTCGCATGCAGCGAGAAGTAGTAGGGCGAGCCCGCGCGCGTGGTGAACATGGTCAGCGCATCACCCCAGTAGTTGCCCGTTGCCCGGCCGGTCGGGAAATTGTGGAAGGGCGACATGGCGGCGAAGTTGCGGCTGGTGACGGGCGCCTTGCGGCTGCGGTAGCCGAAGTTTCCCGGCAGCTGCGCCCAGAAGGCCGCCTCCAGCGCGAGGTCCTCGCGGGCTACCACCATTCCGGTGTCGCCCAGCAGGTAGCGGGCGCGTGCGACGTTGTCGTTGAGTTGCTTCAGACGGGGCCGGCCCTCGGCCTCGCTGACGCCGTCGTAGGTGTCGGCCAGCACATGCAGGCTGAAATGGTGGTCGCCCACCACGAAGCGATTGCTCATCAGGTCGTCCAGCGCGTCCTTGAGTTCCTCGGCCTGCGACACCGCCAGGTCACCGGCGGCGGCCATCCGGTGATGCTGGCGGCTCATCATGTCGGTGGCCGTGCCCTTGGCCAGGAAGGTGAAGCTTTGCGTGAGCACGAAGGGGAAGGGCGCAGTCAGCAGGGCGCTGAACATGCCCGGCGCCGTGGGAGTGGGGTATTCCTTGATGCCGAGGAAGGCGCCGATACGGATCTGGGTGCCGGTCCGGTATTCCATGGCTTCGTTGCCGAAGAAGGGCCGGGTGGTCGCCAGGACCTCGTTGAGGGGGGCGCGCGGCAGCGGCATGCGCTGCCACTCCCCGTTGACGAGCAGGCCGTGGAATTCCATGAGGGCGGAAAAAAGCCCGTCGTTCCCCTGCAGCCGATAGATGCCCAGTGCTTCGGGGTCGTAGCGTTCCAGGGCGGCGAGCAGTTCCTGGCGCAGCTTGCTGCAGGCGTCCAGCGCATCGCGCAGCTCCGCCCGCGCGCCCTCGGGGTCGGCGCGCTTGAACAGCCGCAATGCGGCATTGCCGATGCGGGTGGGCTGCGGCCGGAAGACGACCGACAGGTACAGTTCGTTGACCATCAGCCGCTCGCCAGCCATCTTGCGGCGATAGCGCTGCTCGATCTCGTCGGCGAAGCCGGGCGTCGTCCGCCCGGCCGGATAGGCCGTCTCGCGACGGCGGATCACGTGGGTCCAGAGCGCCAGGTTGGGCGACGCGATGTTGCGCAGCAGGACATTGAGGCGCTCGTGCCAGCTGTTGATGTCCTCGTCGTCCGCGCTTTCGAAGCTCGTGCCGGCCAGGCGGAGTGTCTGCACATAGTCGCCGGCACGTGTCAGGGCCACATGCTCGTCCACATGCACCGAAAGCGGAATCATGGTCGCGGCGCCGACTTCGCGGCGCAGCGTGTGCTCGGAGCGTGACAGCAGCTTCATGGTGCGGTACGGCGTCAGACCCAGGTCACGGGCGGCGTGCGCATGCGGCGGCGCCCCCGCCAGTCAGGCATGTCCAGCGCCAGGGGGCTGTACGAGTTCGCACGCCAGAACCGCAGGTTGCCGCCGAGCATGGCCGGCAGGCGCGTGCGGCCCCAGAGCTGCAGCAGGTCGAAGAAGCGCGGCTCGTACAGGCAGACCAGGTAGAGCACGCCGTGGATCGGCACGAAGGCCAGCAGCCACGCGAGGCTCTTGGTCACGATGAACGACTCGGTCGTGACGACGATGTTGAACATCATGGCCGAGTAGGTGACGCCCCAGACCATCGAAGGCCGCGTCATGCCGACGAACAGGGGATCCGCGGCAATGCCCTGGTTGCGACTCATGGACCGCTCCCTTCAGACCCCGAACAGGCCCCGGATCCAGGACACGATCTGCGGGCCGCCGAAGACAAGCACAGTGCCGATCACGACCGCGACCATCCACCACCAGCTCAGGCGCCCGAACCAGGCCATCGCGCCGGAGACCATCACGGCGACCGCGGCCAGCGGCGTCAGGATGGCGACGAGCTGT
The DNA here is from genome assembly GCF_003951285.1 of Variovorax beijingensis. Lineage (GTDB taxonomy): Bacteria > Pseudomonadota > Gammaproteobacteria > Burkholderiales > Burkholderiaceae_C > Variovorax > Variovorax beijingensis. The sequence continues at coordinate 75,650 of NZ_RXFQ01000012.1, forward strand.
TGCTGGGTCGCGTTCGCACCGGTCGCGAACGGGCTCCCCGCCCAGGCGACTTCGGCAGGAGCGGCGGCGATGAGCCAGGCGATGAGCAGCCATCCGATCCATTTGACACGGATGCCGGCTGCCGCTGCGCGCCGGATGTGGATCGAGCATGCGGTCATGGCGTTACTCCGTTGGGCCGGGGGCTGATCCCGCGGGCGCTTGCCCAGGCGGGGACGCAGGAGAAAGTGAAGCAGGCGATTCAATGCGCCGACCGCTGCCGTAGACGTCCCACCACGGTGCTGGCGCCGCGCGCTTGCCGGCGGCGGAAGGGTGCTTGGCGGCCTGAATGGCCATGGGCCTGACCCCCGTAGCCTGGGCGGCGACATGAGAGGCCGAAGCGATCTCCCGCCGGATGGCCGCGATGTCGCCGAGCGTGCGGACGCGCTGTTCCTCGGCCTCGGTGGCTGTCTTCAGGTCGGATGCGGCGAGCCGCTCGGCTTTGCGGCGCATGAGACCTTCCAATTGCGCCTCCGACTTCCTGAGCTCCTCGCGAAGGATCTCGATGCGATCGTTGTCGCGCGCCGCCTGCTGCTGTGGTCCGGCGCCCTGCGATGCGCTGGACTCTGCCTGGGCCCACAGGGGGCGCGCGTGCGCCATCAAGCCGGCGAACATGAGCATGGAAAGCCAGGCTGAGCGTCGGCCTTCATCGGTCGGATGCCCGCGTTGAGTGTCGTTTGTTTGCATGGGGCGCAATGTCCGCCTCTGCCCGTGCGTGTGTCGACTATTGTTTTTGACAGTGGTGTCGCAAAGCGCGAGGCGGCGATATTTCGTGAGCGACGCGGCAGGGCGGTTCGATCGTGGGCCAGTGAGGCGGCTCCGGCCATCTGTGGGGCCCTGTTGCAAGTTGCAGCGGCAGCCCGCGAAGCGCGCCGTTCGGGTGCGATAGACGCGCGTCCCGCGCCGAGGCCTGAGGAGCAAGTCATGGGCAACGTGGTCATCTTCGGCAACCAGAAGGGCGGCGTCGGCAAGTCCACGCTGGCGGTGCTGTACGCATACTGGCTGGCCGATGTGCGACGCCGGTCGGTGTGCGTGATCGATCTGGACGCGCAGGCGAACAGCTCGAAATCGCTGGGCCGGTCCTCGGCGATCGCCGAAGCGGTGGAACTGTTCGGTCAGGACCTGGGCCCGATCGCCCCGCCGCGCGAGCGGACCATTGCGCTGGCGGCGGGCAGCAGAAAGCTGGCCGACGTCGAACTCGCGAGGGCGGACCTCGTGATTCCTTTGTTCCGCGGGAATGTGAGGCGCCTGGCGCAGGATTTCGACGCGGTCGTGATCGACACGCCCCCGGCGCTGGGCTTGCGCATGAGCGCGGCGCTGATTGCCGGCCATGCGGTGGCCTGTCCGATCGAGCTGGAGGAGTACAGCATCGACGGCGTCGCCGACATGCTCCGGACCGTCTTCGGGGTCAGGCGGCGCTACAACCCGCAATTGCGGATGGCGGCCATCGTGCTGAACCGGTTCAATCCGCATTCGCTGCGGCAGAAGGCTGCGATGCAGGACCTGGCCTTGAACTTCCGGGAGTTCGTGATACCGGCGCGGATCTCGACCCGTTCGGCCATTCCCGAGGCGCTGGCCGCGGGAGTGCCCGTGTGGCGGCTGCCCAAGAGCGCGGCACGCGAGGCGAGCCTCGAGGTGATGAGGGTGTTCGAGTTGCTGCAGCAACGCATCGACGGCTCGGACGCGCCGACTTCGGCGGATACGCAGGCATGAAGGCGCCCGACGGCCTGGACCTGAGTGCGCTGTCGCGGTTCAGGGCGGCCGATCTGCTCACGGGCGAAGCCGCCCCTGCGGGCCCAGGCGCACCGACGCAGGTGGCGCTCGAACGCATCGACTTCGACCCCGGCCAGCCGCGCCGTCGCATGCGGGGCGAACGCATCGAGGAACTCGCCGAATCGATCCGCGAGCATGGCGTGCTGGAGCCGGTGTCCCTGCGCTGCCATCCCGAGCACGCGGACCGGTACATCGTCAACCGCGGCGAACGCAGGGTGCGCGCGGCGCGCCGGGCCGGCCTGTCCTGCGTTCCGGCGTTCGTGGACCCGCGGGTCGATCCCTTCGCGCAGGCGGCGGAGAACCTGCACCGCGAGGACATGTCGCCGTTCGATCTGGCCGCCTTCATCGCCGAGCGGGAAGGAGAAGGCCATTCGCGCGCCGAGATCGCGCGCCGGTTGGGCAAACCGCGTTCCTTCATCACCGAGGCCGCGCGGCTCAGCGACGCACCGGCGCAGTTGCGGGAAGCGGTGGAGGAAGGGCGGCTCGGCGCGGATGTGCGGGTGCTCTACCAGTTGGTGGCCGTCGCGCGAGATCGTCCGCAGGAACTCCAGGAACTGATCGCGCGGGGCGGCCCGATCGGACGTGTCCAGACCAGAAGTCGCCCGCAATCGCCCGAGCCCGTCGCCGGCTCGGCGGCGGCGCCGCCCGGAAACGGGATCCCGAGGACCATCAGCGGCGGCCGTACGGTGCTGGTGGTCGAGCATGGTGGACGGCGCGGGTCCTTGCGCATCAAGGCGAAGGACGGCAACGTCGGCGAGGTCCGCTTCGGCGACGGCACGCGCGCCATGCTGGCGCTGGCGGACTTGCGGCTGGTGTGCTGGGCCACGGAGGAATAGCAATGGCGGCGCTGGCCGGCGAGGCTCGAGACCCGGTGGCGGGACAGGGTCCTGCTAGGCCGCGTCGGCAGCTTTCATCGTCGCGTGGCGGCGCCGGTATTCGCGCGGCGTCATCTGCAGGTCGCGAACGAAGGCTCTTCGCATTACTTCCTGAGATCCATAGCCGCACTGCGCGGCGATGGCCTTGAGGGGGCGTGTGCTCGTCTCGAGCAGGCGACAGGCGGTATCAAGGCGGATCTGCTGCACGCCCCGCCCTGGCGAGAGACCCGTCACGCGTTCATAAAAGCGCGCGAAGGAGCGCGTGGACATGTGGACCTCCTGCGCCAATCGGGCGACGCTGAGCTTCTCTTGCAGATGTGCCGCGATCCACTGGTGCAGCGCGCCGATCCGCGCGTCGGGCGCGGGCGGCTCGAGCGGTAAGCGGCGGCGGCGCAGCATGCCGCAGCGACGGCTGCGCGGCCCGGGCAGGCGGGAGGCAAGCGTTTCGACAAACGCGGCGCCCCGGTCCTCCTCGATCCAGGACAGCGCCAGATCGGCGCCCTGGCCCGGTTCGATGATGCGCCAGCTGCGCGTTCTCATGCCGGCCGCGAACAGGTCCGGTCCCTGCCCGCCACAGCGCAGCGCCGGCGGCGTGGCACGCCCCTGTCGCTGCACGACGCGGGCCTCCGGCGCAGGCGGCAGCAATGCCTGCGCGCCCAGCACGGCGCAGCGGCTCAGACGCCGTCGGTTCCTGGAGAGCCATTCGCGCAGGCGCTGCACGCCTGCCGCCTCGGCCGCGCCCGGAATGGGTTCGCCGCTGATAAAGAGCGTGCTCGCCCGCCCGGCGAGCCGGTGCGGCAATGCATCCGTCGACAGTGCCACACCGCTTGAACTCAGGGTTTGGCCGCCCGCGGCGGAGGCCAGCCGCACGTCGTAGCCGGCGAGTTTCTTGTTGCGCGTCCGGCGCAAGGAGGCATTGGCGGCCTTGAAGACCGCGAGCATGCGGAGAACGTCGAGAAGAAGGAAGCCGGGAAGCAGCAGCAGCCAGACCTTGTGCATCGTGAGAAGCCAACGTAGGGGGATCGATCCGCAATCTTCTGACCCTGGGCCGCACCGCGCCAGTGCGCGAAGGCAGGCTCGCGAAATTGGCAGAAATGGTGGTGAATTTTGCCTCCGGGCTCCGCGAGGCGCTCCTAGACTGTCGCACCCTTGCCTCCATCACGCGCTGAACGACCCGCCACGCGCACGCCGCAGGCAGGCGCAGCGCGGGTCGGTTCAGGCGGCTGGGCCGCCCGCCGGGCTGCGCCGCGGGAGCGTCGACCGCGCCCGCGAAGAAGGTGGGGGTGCCGACGACGCAGGAAGTGCACCTATGAACAAGTGGACCCAAGATGTTCTCGGTCGGTTGAACGAGGCCAGCGAACCATCCCAGGTGCTCGCGCAGGTCAGCGTGGCAGCCAGGCAGCTCGGCTTCGAGCATTGCGCCTACGGGCTGCGCACCCTTGTGCCCTTCACCCGGCCGAAGACTTTGATGTTCAGCACCTACGATGAACGATGGAGCCGCCGGTACATCAGTGCGGGATATCTCCAAGTGGATCCCACCGTCGCCCACGGCGTGCACAGCGGGGCGCCCGTGGTCTGGAGCAACGAAGTCTTCCGGGACGCGCCGCAGATGTGGGACGAGGCGCGCTCTTTCGGCCTGCGTGTCGGCTGGGCGCAATCGGTCTTCGAGCCCGACGCGCGAGTCGGCATGCTGTCGCTTGCCCGCTCGGGCGAACCGCTGACGGCCGCGGAGATGCGCGCCAAGGACCCCTCGCTCCAGTGGCTGGTGAATAAAGCCCACCGCGCGTTCTGCCGCCTCCTGAGCGGCCCGCTCGCGGGGATTGAACCGCTGACGAAGCGGCAGGTGGAGGTGCTGCGCTGGACGGGCGACGGCAAGACGAGCGACGAAATCGCGGCCATCCTCTGCATCTCGAAGCCCACGGTCGATTTCCATCTGAGGAACGCAATGGCGAGATTCGATGCCGCCACCAAGAGCTCGGCCGCGGCGTTCGCTTCACGTCTCGGGATCCTGAACTGAACGGGTGGCAGCGACCCCTTCGTCCGCAGGCCGGCGGGCGACTCGGCCGATCCCATCGGCCTGGCAGTCCCGGCGCGGACACCAGTTCTTGTCCACGTCGATGAGGCAGGCGAACAGAAGCTGGCCGTCGACCCGCAATGGCGGTGCCGCACGGTGCGCGGACAGGCCCGTGCGACGCAGGATGCGCTCGATGCCCAGTGGCGAGGCGCTGATGAGCCGTCGTCCGCCCTCCTTGGCGACGGTCCGCATCGCGGCGCTCAGCATGTCCAGCGCGAGCGACCATCCATGGGGATCCCCGCCCATCCCGAGCCGCGTGCCGTCGCCGGCGGCGAATCGCGACAGTTCCCAGATGTCGGGCGAGCACGGCGCCGGCGTGTCGCCGAGCAGCTGCGGGAAGAGGCTGGCCAGAAGATAGGGCCGGTGCGTGGGCAACAGGCGGCTCGTGCCGACGATCTCGCCGTCCGGATTGCGTGCGATCAGATAGATGGTGTCCTTCCGGTCGAATTCGTCGAGTTCCAGCCGGCCGCGCGTATGGAGTTTCCAGCCCAGCTTCTCGACGAAAACCTCGTAGCGGTAGCGCGCCATGTCGAACAGCACGTCCGCTGAGAAAGAATCGATCGTTCCCGCAATGATCTCCATGAGGTCACCTCGCTGAATGAGGCCGCATTACAGCCTGATGACGCACACCGGGGACACTGTCAGAGTTGATAGGGTTGGCGACGTTCGAGGGCGTCGTTGTTGCGGTGCAGTTGCTCGCGTTCCGTGCATGATCGCTTCCACGAATAAGGCCGCTTCGTGCAAGCGTTCGACGCGATATTCGCGGGCGCTGGAGGAAAGGAGCCGGCATGTCGCCAAGGCATAGACATCCGCCCCGAGGAGCCGGTGAGCCTGATTGTCGGCAGGCAGTCGCGAACCAGGGGAGCTTCCTTCAATGGGCACTGCCCAAGCAGATGCTCATGGACGAGCCGCCGGCGCTCGCGCTGCTGGAAGCATGAGTTGTCTTGATCAGGCAGAGCTGTCCAGGCAACTCTTTCGCAGCCGCCCGCTGGCTCAGTATTTCGTAATAAGTAGCTTATAAGCTACTTATTATAACCTTTTCGAGGCAGAAGCTTCGCTTCGAGGCGGGGTGTGCGGCCCTCCTGTTCGGTCCTGACTGGTGCAGAGAAGGGGCTGCTATCGATATAAATATCAAAAAGCCGTGCTATGGAGCATTTATGCTCCATAGCATAGCAAAAATCCTGCCATACGCAAGTCCTTTCCCGGTGGGAGAGGGATTTGACAGACAAATCATGGAGATGTATGCTACGGAGCATAAATGCTCCGTAGCACATCAAGACTGCGTTTTTCTGTCTCGCATACAACCCGAGGGGGTCCTGCGTGGTAAATCGCTCGCGCATCCAGATCGCCAAGGCAGACATCGTTGCGCGCTTCAACGAAAAAGGGCCACACGTTCTCAAGTATCGCGAGATCGGCGCGATTCTTTCTGCCGAGCGGCGCGGGTGGAGGTTGGCACAGAAGACGACCATCGACGAGTTCATCGGCTTCCTGGCAAAAAGCGCCGATCTCCAAGTGTTCGAGTTCGACTTCCCCAACAGGGTGGAAAAACTCTACGTCTGGGGAAGCGTGCCGACCTTGGAAATGCTGCTTCACTTGAAGGCGAACAGCTACTTCAGCCACTACACCGCGGCCCGCATGCACGGCCTTACGGAGCAGATTCCAACGAGCATCTACATCAGCCACGAGCGCTCCACCGAGACCCCTCGCGCGGATGTCGACCAAGCAGCGATCGATGAGGCCTTCGCGAAGCCCGCCAGGGCGACTCAAAATGCGGTGACCTTCGGTGACCGGCGGATCGTTCTTGTCAACAGCGCAAAGACCCTCCAACTCGGTGTCGTGACGCAGACCGTGAAATATGGCGCTGCAGAAGACGCGACTGTTCGCCTGACCAACGTGGAGCGAACACTCATCGATGCAGTCGTGAGGCCCATCTACACAGGAGGCGTCTTCGAGGTTGCCAAGGCCTTCGAACTGGCCAAAGAACAGGTGTCGGTCAATGGTCTGTGTGCCATGCTGAGGAAATTGGGCTTCATCTACCCCTATCACCAGGCAATTGGCTATTACATGGAGCGCGCTGGATACCGCCCCAAGCAACTCGACCTGGTAAGAAGCTTCCCCATGGAGTACGACTTCTATCTGACGCACGAGATGACGGATTCGGAATATGTGAAGCAGTGGCGACTTCACGTTCCGCGCGGCCTCTAGCCCTTGGCGGCCAGTCGATCTGACACGCTCACTGCGATGCGCACGACGTAGTCGAAGTAGAAATCGAAGCTTTCGAGTTCAACATCGGGACTCACGGTGGCGACCACCGCCGGGAAGTCCTGGCGGTGAAACTCTCTGTAGTTCTGGAGCAGACCGAGCCATTCGGTCGGTACGCGCTTGAGGCGGAACATTTCAACCAGCATGTCGATCGCCTCGCCCGAGCAAACGTTCAATTTCAACGTCTCCATCAATGTGTAGATGTCGATGACATCCCGTGCTCGAGGACTTCCCGGCCTGGACCGTCTAATGATGGGCATGTACTCGTCCATCTGTTGGCAAAGCGCTCGCAGCTTCTCGCACACGATCATGGTCGGTGAGTACACGTAGATTCGATAGCCATCGAGATCAGCCTCCTGCTTGCCATCGGTGCACTCGAAGCGGCTGATGTCAATCAGGAACTTCTTGCCTTGCCCGATCGTGACGGCGTTGCGACGCAGTGCCTCCAGGTCACCCTTGTGCTCGCCGAAAAAGGCCGCATCCACAAGCTTGAACTCGACCGCGTACCCACCCCCAAAAGCCCGCCAAGTCTTCGGACATGGTGCCAGGCCTCTCTTCCATCTTGATGTCGAAGGCCTCGTAGGCCGCAGCCCTGAAAGTTTTTTCCAGCGCTGCGCTGAGGCGCTTGAGAGTGGCTTCCACGCCCTCAGGGAAATCGAGTTTCATCGAGAAATCGAGATCCACCGAGGCTCGTGCGCTGAGCCGGTGGATCAGCGCCATGGCATTGCCGCCCTTGAGTACCAGCTCCTCCAGCAACTCATCGTCCGAAAACATGGCCATGACGGCCAGCCGCTTGATTTTTTCGACGGCTGTTGCCTCTGCAGTCTTCTCGACCTTGTTCTTCGCCATGGCTGTGGGTCCTTTTCGTGGGAAACAACCGAACCGGTGAAACCGTCCGTTGCAGGTGAACGACTCTGGATCGTAGCGGCGGGCGTTCTCAACACTCGGCTCCCAAGCACTCGTGGTGCAAACCAATTTTCCGGGCCGCCCCGCCGCAGGCGAAGGATCCGGGTGGTTCGCTCACGGACGGCGTGCTGCCCAGACGGTGAAGGCACCGGCCGCGACGATCAGGATCACGCCCACAGCGGCCTCGGGGCGCGGCATGTCGCCCCAGATCGCGTATCCCAACAGCAGGGCCCAGACGATCAGGCTGTAGCGAAAGGGCGTGACGACCGAGAGATCGACGCCGCGGCAGCCCACGATGAGCGCGTAGTTGCCCAGTGCCGCGCAACCCGCCGCCGCAGCGAGCATGCCGAGCTCGTGGCGCGTGAGCGGCGCCCAGCGTTCCACGAGTCCCAGCAGCAGGCCCGCCAGGCACACCGCGAGCGTGGTCGCCACGGCGATGATCGACGACGGGACCGTGGCGGGAATGCGCCGCGTCACCAGGTCGCGCGCGGCGAGCGAGGCGGCACACAACAACGCGCAGGCGAGGCCGGCTGCAGGGACCTCGGACCGCGCGGACGGCCGGATCACCAGCAGGACGCCGGCGAATCCCGCCGCGGTGGCGAGCAGTCGGCCCCCATGCCAAGACTCCCATCGCAGCGCCATCGCAGTGGCGGCAATCATCAGCGGCGCGGTCATCATGAGCGTGCTGACCGTGGCGAGCGGCGCGAGCGACAGGGCGACGACGGAACTGAGGGCGGTCGTGATCTCGAGCCCGCATCGCACGCCGACGATCGGCCGCAGTGCCGTGCGCCAGCCGGCGCGTGTCCCGCGGGCGAGGGCCAGGACAAAGAGGGTGGCGAAGGCGCCGCGCACGGCCAGGACCTGCCCGGGTGGGAGGCTCTGCGCTGCCAGCTTCACGAAAACATCGTTGAGCACGTAGCAGCCCATGGCCACCAGCATGAGCAGGATTCCGCGGCGGTTGGCCTGTGCGCTAGCCATTGCCGGAAGCGGGCGGGGACGGCGCGGGGGTGGCCTGCGGGATCGCGGGCGCCGACGGCGGCTCGGGGAGCGGCGGAACGCCGGGATCGCCCGCGGCGCGGGCATCCGGCGCCGTCCCCGGCCGCGGACCGAGCGGTGCGCCGCAACGCCTGAGGACGTCCCACAGCGCCTGCGCCTTCAGAACGATCTCCTCGACCTCGGCGTCCGGATCGGACATGGCGACGATGGCGCCACCGGCGCCGATGGAGACGCGGCCGTTGGCCGACACCAGGGTGCGGATCACGATGTTGAGCTGGGCCGCGCCGTTGAGCGACAGATAGCCGATGCTGCCCGAGTAGATGCCGCGGGCCGCCGCCTCGAGTTCGTCCAGGATCTTCATCGTGCGCACCTTCGGCGCACCCGTCATGGAGCCGCCGGGGAACGCGGCGCGGATGCAGTCGACCGCTCCGAGGTCCGCGCGCAGCCGCCCCCGGATTGTGCTGACCAGCTGGTGCACGGTGGCATAGGTCTCGACCGCGAACAGGCTCGGCACGTGAACGCTGTCGATCTCGCAGACCCGGTTGAGGTCGTTGCGCAGCAGGTCCACGATCATCAGGTTCTCCGCGCGGGTCTTCTCGTCGGCGACCATGGCGTCCGCGATCGCCTGGTCCTCGGCCGGCGTCGCGCCGCGCGCCGCGGTGCCCTTGATGGGCTTCGATTCCACATCGCCGGCGCTGGAGATGCGCAGGAAGAGTTCGGGCGAGGCGCACAGCACGGCATAGCCGCCGATGCGCAGGTAGGCCGCATAGGGGGCAGGGTTGTGCCTGCGCAAGATCCGGTAGATCTCCAGCGGATGGATGCGCCCTTCGCCGACCAGTTGGTTCGTGAGGCAGACCTCGTAGGTCTCGCCCTGCAGGATCTCGTGCTGACAGCGCAGGATCAGCTCCCGGTAGATCGCCAGGTCGATCCGCCAGGCCAGTGGCTGCAGATCGCGGGCCGCGGCCGCGCTGTCGTCCGGCGCGGTCGCCTGTGCGCCTGCCAGCCGCGCGCGCATGGTCTGCATCCAGCGGCGATTCTCGTTGCACGGCGTCGCCTCATCCAGGCAGACGATCCAGACCTGTTGCTCGGCGTGGTCGAAGGCGAGGAAGCGGTCGGCGAGGATCCACATCGCGTCCGGGGTGTCCGCGTCGTGGGCGTGCGTGCCGTCCAGCTCCCGCTTGAGCTCATAGCCGAAGTAGCCCACGAAGCCGCACGCGAAGTCGAAGGGAAGCGGGGGACCCGCAGGCGGCTGGCCCGGCAGGTGGTCGCGCAGGTAGTCGAAGATGCTCTCGTCGCGCACCTGGACGACGTCGCCCCGGCGCACCATCAGTTCGCGCGGGGCGGTGCGGTAGTTCAGCACCTGGGCGCGCGGGCCGCTCGCGTCGCCCATGAAGGAGAAGCGCGCCCGCCCGGGCTCGGCGAGGCTGCTGTCCAACCAGAAAACGCAGTCGCGCTGCGCGAACGTTCCCATGAACACGGCCTCGGCATCGGCTGCGGTGTCGATGCACTCCGCATGCAGCGACAACGCCTGCGGGCCTTCGAAGCGCAGCGGGAGTCCGAAGCGATTCCGTGCCTCGCGCCGGGGCGCCTGTGCGAGCCACTCCAGCGTCAGGTCCCTGAAGTTGCGCAGCAGCCGTGCGCCGAATTCGGTGCAGATCGACTCCGGATGGAACTGCACCCCCCACCAGGGCAGGGAGACGTGACGCAGTCCCATCAATGTGCCGTCGGACGTCCAGGCGAGCGGCTCCAGGGTGGAAGGCAGCTGCGTGACTGCGAGCGAGTGGTAGCGCACCGCCTCGAAGCGGTCCGGGATGCCGGCGAAGAGATCGCGCTGCGCGTGCGAGACACGGTCCAGGCGTCCGTGCATCGGTCGCACCGCCAGGTCGACACGGGCGCCGCAGTGGTGGGCGATGGCCTGGTGGCCCAGGCAGACGCCGAGCACGGGCTTGCGCGAACGCTGCAGCGCGTCCGCCGAGATGCCGAGGTCGGCGCGCCGCTGCGGACGTCCGGGGCCCGGCGAGATCACGATGTTGTCGAAGTGCATGCGCTCGACCTCGTCCCAGTGCATTTCGTTGTTGCGCAGCACGATCGGGGGCTCGCCGTTGCAGGCCGCCAGATACTGGTAGAGGTTGTAGGTGAACGAGTCGTAGTTGTCGATCAACAGCGTGCGCATGGAAGGCTCCTCGGCGGAAAGCGGGGCTGTGCATCGTTGAAGAATCAGGCGGATGTCGCCACTGCGCAATGTGCTAGTTGCGCAGGCCGGCAGCGCCTGTGCATGCGGCGCGCTCACCGCCCGCATGTCCGGTCGCTCGCATTTCCGCGGTGTTCCGGTCCGTGCCCGGGGCTTTTGGAGGGAAGGGGAGCGGCGAAGGCCTGCCGCTGGGACGGCGCCTTCGGAAGGCGCGGGTCGGCGTGAGGACCCGCGATCCCGCGCAAGCGCGAGTTCCGATGGTCCGCCGCCAAAGCCCACGAGGGGGCCGGCGCGCGGCGGGTTCTGCGCTCGCCGGCCGCCGTGGCCGGCGGCCGCACGGCGCCGGTCTAGCGCGTGGGAGAACCCGGGGTCCAGAGGACCACGGCATCCTTGCGCAAGACCACCCAGCCGCCGACCGTCAGCGTCGCCGCGCTGAGCGATGCGACCGGGTTGCGCACAGCGTAGTCGTTCAGCCGAGGCGCCGATGTCCCGATCCAGCCCGGGCGCTGCGGCGATGCCAGCAGGGTCCTGGAATTGCGCCTGAGCCGACGCAGGCCTTGAACGGAGGACGGAAAAGCCATGTCAGCGGATGAGGATGAGGTGTCGAGGGCGGCTGAGGCGGAATCTACATGGTGCGAAGTGCACGTTCCGCACGGACCGCGCCCCGGTGACGAACGCGCGGCGCGCCCCAGGGTGCTTGCGTCGACCGCCGGTGGTGCAGGGCGGCCCCGGCGGGCTGCCGGGCGCACACGCCGTCTAGCGCCGCGAAGCCGCCGCGCCCGTCTTCGTGCCGAGCAGGTGGCCCAGCGGCAGCGCCACCTCCGACTTGATCTCGCGCAGCACGATGCTCGAGCGCACGTGCGTCACGCCTGGCAGGCTGAAAAGCACCTCGTGCAGGAAGCGCTCGTAGTGCTTCATGTCCGGCACGGTCACGTGGAGGATGTAGTCCGCCGGCCCGGTGGCTGACACGCAGCGAATGATCTGCGGGCACGCGGCCACCACCGCTTCGAAGCGCTGCACCATCGCCTCGCTGTGCCGGTCGAGGTTCACTTCCGCCACGGCCGAGACATGCAAGCCCACCAGTTCGGGGTCGATCAAGGCCGTGTAGCCGCGGATGACGCCGGCGGCCTCCATGTCCCTGATGCGCTTCCAGCAGGGCGTGGGCGAGAGCCCGACGACCTCGGAAATCTGCTGCACGGTCTGTCGCCCGTCGTGCTGCAGTGCAGAAAGGATCTTGAGGCAATGTTCGTCAAGAGAAACAGAATCAACTTTCATCGCGATTTCCGAGAGGATTCTTCTTCAAACAAGGGTCTGCGCCAGTGTATTGAAGAAACACTTACTTGGGGGGCGGCAGAACAATTCCGGGCATGAACGCCCCCCACAAGACGACCGCGCTCCGACGGCCCGACTACCAGCTTTCCGACAACCTCTGGGCCGATGCCGGCTCCGTCTTCATCACCGGCACACAGGCGCTGATCCGCATCCTGGCGATGCAGGGACGGCGCGACGCGGCGCGCGGCCTGCACACGCAGGGCTTCGTCAGCGGCTACCGCGGCTCACCGCTGGGCATGGTCGACCAGGCCATCTGGAAGGCCGGCGACCGCTTCAAGGAAACCGGCATCCGCTTCGTGCCCGCCGTGAACGAGGAGCTCGCGGCCACGCAGGTGCTGGGCACGCAGCGCGTGGAATCTGACCCCGAGCGCACCGTCGACGGCGTGTACGCCATGTGGTACGGCAAGGGCCCGGGCGTGGACCGCGCGGGCGATGCGCTCAAGCACGGCAATGCGTATGGCTCGTCGCCGCACGGCGGCGTGCTGGTGGTGGCGGGCGACGACCACGGCTGCGTGTCGTCGTCGATGCCGCACCAGAGCGACCACGCCTTCATGGCATGGCGCATGCCCGTGATGCAGCCCGCGAGCGTGGCCGAGTACCTGGAGTTCGGCCTGTATGGCTACGAACTGTCGCGCTATTCGGGCGCGTGGGTTGGCATGGCGGCGCTGTCCGAGATCGTCGAGAGCGCGGGCACCGTGGACCTCGGTGCGGTGAATGCGCGTGTGGCCGCCTGGGAAGACGCCGACGCCGTGCGCGCCGCCACCGGCCACCGCGCGCCGCCCGATGGCCTGCACTACCGCTGGCCCGACCTCCCGTCGCTGCGCATCGAGTCGCGGCTGGAGGACAAGCTCGCCGCGGTGGCCGCGTTCACCAGGCGCAACAGCATCGACCGCCACGTCATCGTGAGCCCGCATGCGAAGGTGGGCATCGTCACCTGCGGCAAGGCGCACCACGACCTGATGGAGGTGCTGCGGCGCCTCGAGCTCACGCCCGGGCAGCTCGCGCGCGCCGGTGTGCGGCTCTACAAGGTGGGGCTGAGTTTTCCGGTCGAGCAGACGCGCCTGAAGGCCTTCGCGCAAGGGCTCGACGAGATCCTCGTCGTGGAAGAGAAGGGCGCGGTGGTCGAGACGCAGCTGCGCGACATCTTCTACAACGCCCCCGCCGACGCGCGCCCGGTCCTCGTGGGCAAGCACGACCGCGAAGGCCGGCCGCTCGTGTCCGCGCTCGGCGAGCTGCGCCCTTCGCGTCTCATCGAGCTGGTCGCGCACTGGCTGGCCGCGCACTTTCCCGACAACCACGACCTGGGCGACCACCTGCAGCATGTGCGCGACTTCACCCCACCCGAGCTGCTGGGCAACGCGAGCGACGCCGTCAAGCGCCTGCCGTACTTCTGCGCCGGCTGCCCGCACAACACCAGCACCAAGGTGCCCGAGGGATCGACGGCGCGCGCGGGCATCGGCTGCCACTTCATGGCCAACTGGATGGACCGCAGCACGGCCGGTCTCATCCAGATGGGCGGCGAGGGTGTCGACTGGATCTCGCACGCGATGTTCACGAAGACCCCGCATGTGTTCCAGAACCTCGGCGACGGCACCTACTACCACTCGGGCTACCTCGCGATCCGCCAGGCCGTCGCGGCCAAGGCCACGCTCACCTACAAGATCCTGTTCAACGACGCGGTCGCGATGACCGGCGGCCAGCCGGTCGACGGGGTCATCAGCGTGGACGCGATCGCGCGGCAGGTGGAGTCCGAAGGCGTCACCAAGGTGGTGGTCGTGAGCGATGCCATCGACAAGTACGGCACCATCAGGAGCCGCTTTCCGCACGGCACCGAATTCCACGACCGCGCCGCGCTCGACGAGGTGCAGCGGCGCCTGCGCGAGATGCCCGGCGTGACCGTGCTCATCTACGAGCAGACCTGCGCCGCCGAGAAGCGCCGCCGCCGCAAGAAGGGCGAACTGGCCGATCCGCCCAAGCGCCTCTTCATCAACGAAGCGGTATGCGAAGGCTGCGGCGACTGTACCGTGCAGAGCAACTGCGTGGCCGTGCTGCCGAACGAGACGCCGATGGGCCGCAAGCGCAAGATCGACCAGACCAGCTGCAACAAGGACTACGCCTGCGCCAAGGGCTTCTGCCCCAGCTTCGTGGGCGTCACCGGCGGCAAGCTGCGCCGCAAGAGCGGGGCGCTCGCGGCCGGCCGCGATGCCTTCCTGCACCGCGTGGCTGCGCTGCCGCATCCGGCGCCGCACGCGTGGACCGGCCCGTACGACCTGCTGGTGACCGGCGTGGGCGGCACTGGCGTGGTGACCGTCGGCGCGGTCATCGCGATGGCCGCGCACCTCGAAGGCAAGTCGGCCAGCGTGCTCGACTTCATGGGCTTCGCGCAGAAGGGCGGCTCGGTGCTGAGCTTCGTGCGGCTGGCCGACAGGCCCGAGCGGCTGAACCAGGTGCGCATCGACACGCAGCAGGCCGACGCCATCCTCGCGTGCGACGTGGTGGTGGGCGCCTCGCCCGACGCACTGCAGACCGTGCGGCACGGGCGCACGCGCGTGCTCGCGAACATCCACGAGATTCCGGTGGCCGAGTCGCTGCGCAACCCCGATGCCGAGCTGCACGTGGATCTGCTGCTCGAGAAGATGCGCTTCGTCGCGGGCGAGGCACAGGTCGAGACCTTCGACGCGCAGAGCCTGGCCGAGGAGTTCCTCGGCGACACGCTGGCCGCGAACATCGTCGCGACCGGCTATGCGTGGCAGCGCGGCCTGGTGCCGCTGAGCCTGGAGGCGTTGATGCATGCGATCGAGCTCAACGGCGTGGCCGTGGCGGCCAACCAGTCGGCGTTCTCGCTGGGCCGGCTTGCGGCGGGGAACCCCGCGGCGCTCGACCAGCTGCGCGCCGCGCCGCTGGACGCGCAGGCACAGCAAGCCGACGAGCGCCCGCTGGACGCGCTGCTCGCCGATGCACGCCGCCATCTCACCGGCTACCAGAACGCCGCCTGGGCGGCCCGCTTCGAGACGCGCATTCGCGCGCTGCAGGCGGCCGAGTCCGCGCTGCCGGGCGGCGATACGCGCCTGCCCTTCGCGCGCAACGCGGCGCGCAGCCTGCTCAAGCTCATGAGCTACAAGGACGAGTACGAGGTCGCGCGCCTCTACACCGACGGCGCGTTCCTGCAGAAGCTGAAAGATCAGTTCGAAGGCGAGCTGAAGCTCGAATTCCACATGGCCCCGCCGCTGCTTTCGCGCCCTGCGCACGGCCAGGCGCCCGCCAAGATCCGCCTGGGCGCATGGATGTTGCCAGTGATGAAGTGGCTGGCCCACGGCAAGCGGCTGCGCGGCACGAAGTTCGACCTGTTCGGCTACACGCAGGAGCGCCGGACGGAGCGCGCGATGATCATCCAGTTCGACCATCGGCTCGATGAGCTGGTCGCCGAGCTTTCACCGGCGAACCAGCAGCTCGCCGCGCAGATCGCGGCGCTGCCGCTCTCGGTCCGCGGCTTCGGTCATGTGAAGCTGGCCAACCTTGCGCTCGCCACCGAGCGCGAGGCGGAGCTGCTGCACCGCTTCGCGCCGCAGCGCTATCCCCGGCCGGAGAAGAAGACGAAGGCGGGGCAGTTCAGAGGGATCGCGGTCGTGTCGCAGTGATCCCGGGTCGAGCGCAGAGCGCGCCGCGGCTGTGCCAACGTTCGGCGCATCTTGCTGCGGATGGTAAAAGGCGACATCAGCGAGCGTGGGCTCAATGCCCGACCGGGCGGTGGGCCACTGCAAATCGCTGTGCCAAGTCGCCCAGGCGCCTGTCCAAGGTCCACAACACGGCCCCTGGTGTCATGAGCGTGGATGCCAGCAGAGTCAGGTCGACGAGCCTGCACCCCACTCCAAACAGGCGTTCCGTCTCAATCAGGACGAGCACTTCCCGCAAGGTCGCCTGCTGCATCTGCCGCAGGTGCTGGAGATAGCCAAGCGTCTGCTTGGGCGATGGCGGAGTGCCGCACGCAAGCTCCCCCAGAACCATCGGATGCATCAATACCTTATCCAGTCCGAGCAATTGCTCCAAGGCGGTATTGCGGGCGCGAAAGTGGTCAACCCAGACCGAGGTGTCGACCAGGACAGTTTTCACGAACCCGTGCCTTCGCGACGGCGAGGCACATCGGGCATCTCGGGAGCATGCCCCCCGAGGGCTGCAAGTCGCTTGGCCGCTTGCACCCTCACGAAGGTCTTGATCGCTTCCCTGAAGAGGTCTGCTTTGTCCATGCCGGGGTCCGCAACTGCGAGCGCTTCCTCGTAGAGAGCGTCTTCAATGGTGACAGTAGTTCTCATGGCTAATTTCCGTCGTCAATATTGATGTTATCCAAGGCGCATGCCGTGGCTCGCGCTTGGCACAAGGCCAACTTTGTGACGAGCGATGCAATCGCCACGGTCGAGCCCTTTCGAGACCGCGTCGGCTTGGACGCCGCGTTTCCTGCGCCCGAGGTGAGTGCGGATCGGGGGCGCACGCATCGGCTGCAGCAGCAGTGGCACACAGTCGACCCGCTCGAGTTGGAGGATGCCGCCCGCGATCTGTGGCGCGACGAACGCCTGCGATCGATGCCGCCGAAAGCTGCAGCCGTGGAGTGGCTGAAACCAATCACCGAGCGACCTGGATCTGTTGACCGGGTGGTCGCCAGCCTGGAACTCGGCCACACCTGACACCTCGAACAGGCGCTCGAAACCTGACCGGCAGTTGCCCCGAATCTTGGTTTGCGGGGCTCTTGGGCGACACCGTCAGCGATTCCGCCCAGCCGTGCGCTGGACTTGTTATCCTTGGCGCGCCGAGACAGACGAGATCGTCCGACTTGCCGAGGTCGGGATCCCGTTGGCCATCAGGCCATGCAGCCACTTCGCAGCATCGCCGTCACCGGATCGAAGGGGAAGAGGGCGCCTCCCGCTGGCGCTTGGTCGAACTCGAAGGCGATGGTTGGGACGTCCTCCACCCGCAGTCGAACTCCATGACGAGCTCCAAGGCAGCCATGGCGGCCGGTCTGCTCGAGCTGCAGAAGAGGGTCGAGGATCTCGACATCGGTCCCAAGAAAGGATGAGTCCGAGCCGAGGAAAGCCCACAGGATCGGTTCTGTCTTGGTTTCGGATTTGGATTGCCAAAGATGGGCTCATGCAGCGGTTGCGCCCGAGGTCACATCAGGCGCAATCCTCGGGCGAATCGCATGGAGGTTTTCACGAACTGGGGTACATCGCCCATCTTCGCGATTTCGGCAAGGCCGTCCTCCGTGATACGAATCACTGTTGCCACTTGGGATGCGGCGTATCGGGCGGTCGCCTTGAGTGTCGTGATCTCGGCTTCGATCAGACCAGTGGCCACAAGCACCGACACATACCGGACTTCCCGACGGTCAGCAACTCGGACTGGAAGCTGCACATGCTGCAGCCTCATCAGGAACAAGAGGGGCATTCGATTCTCCGATTGCCGACTCTTGCAGTGCCAAAAATGCCGGCCGTTTTTGGTCGACAAAATGTAGCTTTGTATACAGCTCAGTTGCAACTGTCTCGTTATGATTTGAAATCAGTTCTGCCAAATCCATCACGATCTGATGAAGTGTCCGACCCACTTTTTCTTTCGGCGATGCCGATCGATGCGGCACTCGGCAGGGAGGTTGAAGATCGTTCACCGCCGGGTTCAAGGGCGGTGCGGGCCGTGGCGTTCGGCTGCCGATAGTTCCCCCTGCGCTTTGCTAGAGCGTCTCGTTTTCCTTGAGCACACCCGCGCTGCGCAGCGCGGAGTCCAGCCACTTGGCGGCGGTGTTGCCCTTCTTGATCGCCTCGATCCGCGCGGCCTCGTCCTCGACCTTCCTGCCTGCGGCCTGGAGGAGCGCTTCCACGCTTTCGCGCTCGATGACGACCACGCCGTCGGCATCGCCGACCACGAGGTCACCGGAACGAACGGTCACGCCGCCGACGGACACGGGGTGCCCGATCCGCCCTGAAGCCAGCTTGGTCGGGCCGTTGGGATTGGTTCCGACCGAAAAGACGGGAAAGTCCATCTCGTCGATCTCGAGGCTGTCGCGCACCGCGCCGTCGACCACCACGCCGGCGATGCCGACCTGCCGGCAGGCGTTCATCATGATGGTGCCCATGAGGGCAGCGGTCTGGTCGCCCTTGCCGTCGATCACCAGCACGTCGCCCGGCCTGGCCAGCGCAATGGCGGCGTGGATCATCAGGTTGTCGCCCGGCCGCACTTCCACCGTGAGCGCGCTGCCGGCGAGCTTCATGCGGTGGCGCAGGGCCGCGATGCGGCCGTGCAGGGCGCCGCGGCGGCCCGCGACGTCGGCCAGGATGGCGGGCTGGAACGCCGAGGCCTGTGCGACCAGCTCAGGGGAAATGCGCGGGAAGTCGCGCACGATATCGGGAGAGGGGCTCTTCATGTCGCTGTTCTCACTCGGCCTTGACGTCGGCGTCTTTCACCACGCGGCCCCACTTGCGCTTGTCGGCCGCCAGGAACGCACGGAACTGCTCGGGCGTGCTTCCCACGGGCTCCAGGCCGTCGGCGGCGAGCCGCTTGGCGATTTCGGGCGTCGCGAGCACCCTGGCGACTTCGCGCTGGATGCGCTCGACGACGGCCGGCGGCGTATTCCTTGCGGCGCAGATGCCCGCCCAGGTCACGGGTTCGAAGTCGGGAATGCCGGCTTCCGTCACGGTCGGAATATCGGGGAACGCCGCCAGCCGGCGCGAACTGGCCACCGCCAGCGCGCGCAGCTTGCCCGAACGCGCGTACTGCATCGAACTCACGGGCTGGTCGAAGATCATCGAGACCTGACCCGCCAGCAGGTCCGTCATCGCCTGGCCGGTCCCCTTGTAGGCCACGTGAACGATGTCGATGCCTGCGCGCGTCTTCAGCATCTCGCCCGCCAGGTGGCCGCCCGTCGCGGTTCCGGACGAAGCGAAGTTGAGTTCGCCCGGCTTCTGCTTGGCGTAGGCGACGAGCTCCTTGACGCTGGTCACCGGCAGCGTCGAGTTGACCATCAGCATGTAGGGCGCGTTGGTGACCTGCGTGACCGGCACGATGTCCTTCTCGGGGTCGAAGGGCATGCTTTTCAGAACGTGCGGCTGGATCGACAGGGTTCCGGTGGTGCACATCAGCAGCGTGTGCCCGTCCGCGGGCGCCGTGAGCATGGCCGAGACCGCGATGTTGCCGCCGGCGCCGGGCCTGTTGTCGACCAGCACTTGCGCACCGAGCCCCTCTGCCAACTTCGGTGCGATCAGGCGCGCCACGACGTCGTTGGAGCCGCCGGGCGAAAAGCCGACCAGGATCTTCACCGGTTTCGACGGAAAGGGATCGGCCGCGAACGCGTGGGCGGCGCACAGCCAGGCGGTGCCGGCGACGAGCCACGGCAAGAGGAGTTTGTGAGGAAGCGATCGGACGTTCATGGCTGTTCCTGGTTCATTCAGACGACAAGTTCGTTGCGCGCCCGCGCAATGCGGCGGCAACCCTCCAGCAGCTGTTCGGTGCTGGCGGCAAAAGAGAGCCGGAAGTGCGTCGGCACGCCGTAGGCACTGCCTTGCAACGCGGCCAGATCCTGCGCATCGAGCAAATGCATGATCCAGTCGTCGCTGCTGCCGATCTCCACCCCCTTGGGCGTACAGAGGCCGAACAGCGCGCTGCATGAAGCAAAGACGTAGAAGGCGCCCTCGGGCACCTGGCAATGAATGCCGTCGATGGCGTTGAGCGCCGCAACCACCGTGTCGCGGCGCTGCTGATATTCCCTCCGGTTCGCGGCAACGATGTCCTGCGGGCCCGCGAGCGCCGCGATGGCCGCAGCCTGGGCGATCGAGTTGGGGCCGGACGTGCTTTGCGACTGGAGCTTGACCATCGCCTTGATCAGCTCCGAAGGACCCGCGCCGTAGCCGATGCGCCAGCCCGTCATCGCGTAGGCCTTGGAGACGCCATTCACCGTGAGGGTGCGGTCCTTGAGGTCGGGCGCCGCCTGGGCCATGGTGGCGAACTCGACGTCGCCATAGATCAGATGCTCGTAGATGTCGTCGGTCAGTATCCAGACCTGGGGGTGGCGCCTCAGCACCTCGGCCAGCGCCTGGAGTTCGGTGCGCGTGTAGGTGGCGCCGCTCGGATTGTTCGGCGAGTTGAGCATCAGCCAGCGTGTCTTGCCGGTGATGGCGCGCTCGAGATCCGCGGGCTGGAGCTTGAATCGGTTGGCGGCCGGGCAGTCGACGAACACCGGCACGCCGCCGGCCAGCAGGGCGATGTCCGGGTACGACACCCAATAGGGGGCGGGCACGATGACCTCGTCGCCCGCCGCCACGGTGCACATGAGAGCGTTGAAGATCACCTGCTTGGCACCGGTGCCGACGATGATTTCGCCCGGCGCGTAGTTCAGGCCGTTTTCGTTCTGGAGCTTGGCGGCAATGGCCTCCTTCAGCGCCGGCGTGCCGCCGACGTCGGTGTACCGGGTCTGGCCGGCAGCCATGGCGCGGGTTGCCGCCTCCTTGATGTGCTCGGGCGTCTCGAAGTCGGGCTCGCCGGCGGTCAGGCTCAGGATGTCCCGGCCCAAGGCGCGCAGTTCGCGCGCACGTTGGCCGGCCATGGAGCTGGGGGAGGGTTTGATGCGGTGGAGCCGGGGGGCGATATGGAGCATGGGCGCAGTATCAAAGGCCATGCGCTGCGGGACAAACGAGAAATCGGAGGATCTGGGTATTCCTTTTTTTCCTGAGGAGCATTGGGCTTACATTCCATCGGAATGAACTTCACCTTCAAGCAGCTGGAGGCCTTTCTCTTCAGCACCAAGCTCCAGAGCTTCAGCGCGGCGGCGGTGAAGCTGCACACCACGCAGTCGGCCATCTCCAAGCGCCTGGCCGAACTCGAGGAGTCGCTGGGCGGGACGCTGCTGCACCGCACCTCCCATGGGCTGGAACTGGCCCAGGCCGGGCGCGAATTGCTGCCGCTGGCCGAGGAAGCCCATCGCCTGTGGCAGCGCATCCAGCACGACATCAGCGTGGACAAGACGCTGCGCGGCACCTTCCGCGTGGGCGTGACGGAACTGATTGCGATGACATGGCTCACGCGGCTGATCCAGCTGCTTCAGAAGCTGCACCCCCAGGTGACGCTCGAGCCGGTGGTGGACGCGGGGCTGACGCTCTTCGAGCGCCTCGAAGCCAACAAGCTCGACCTGTCCATCATGCCGGGCACTTTC
This sequence comes from Variovorax beijingensis, assembly GCF_003951285.1. Taxonomy (GTDB): domain Bacteria; phylum Pseudomonadota; class Gammaproteobacteria; order Burkholderiales; family Burkholderiaceae_C; genus Variovorax; species Variovorax beijingensis. The sequence continues at coordinate 97,282 of NZ_RXFQ01000012.1, forward strand.
TGGGGCCAGGCGTTCGAATCGATCAAGGTCGGGCAGGTCGACCAGGCCTGGATCGCGAGCCCGCGGCTCGGCCTTCCGCAACGTGCCCTGGCGCCGCACGAGTTCGCCGACTATCCGGTGATCGAGCAGCCCGCGGGCGCTTCGAAGAACAAGTTCTACGAGGCCTGGCGCGCTGAGCACGGGTTCCGCTTCGGCAAGGTCATGCTCACCAACAGCACGACCGTCCTGCGCGAGCTGACGATCAGCGGCTTCGGCATCAGCCAGCAAGCGCTCGACTACGTGCGCCCGGACATCAAAAGCGGCCTGCTGCGTATCGTCAAGAGCGACCCGATGCCGCCACCGCTGGTCTACAGCGCGGTCTATCGGAGCGACAATTCCAGTCCCGCGCTGGCGCGGATCGTCGAGCTGGCCGTGAAGACCTGCGATTTCAAGTTGCGGGCGAGCCAGCACGACGTGGCCCCGGCCCGGCCGTTGCGGGGCTCGAGTTCGGGCCTGCGGCAACGGCCGGTACGCAAGAGCGTCAAGAAGAAGCCGGCAAGAAGCTAGCGTCGTGGCATTGGCCGGCGCGAGAGCCGGGCCTCCCCCGATGCGGCATACTCCCACCCCCCAACTCGCCAGAGACCCCGCTGAATGGACAAGGAAGTCGACCCCAAAGTGCTCGCCGTCATCGATGAGATGCGGCTTTCCGGACCACGGCTCACGCCGGTCGAGATCGTTGCGAAGATGGGCGTCTTCGATGCGCGGGAAAAGCCGTTCGATCACGCCTGGCTCGCGACGGGCGACAACGTCATTGCCACCATCTGGGCCGAATTCGTGAACATCGGCGACGGCGGGCGCTGGTTCTGCCTCGAGTCGCTGGACACGCAGCACCGCGTCGGCGGCGGCGTGCGCAGCCCCCAGCAGATCCAGCGCGCCAAGGACCGCCGTGCGCTGCTCAAGCGCACCGTCGACGCAGGCCAGGGCTTCCGTGCCGTGCTGCAGACCAACCGCGTCGCCATTGCCGAACTCGAGAGCAACAAGAGCGCGAAGGTCTCCACGCGGGTGCGCGACGACGCCGAATGGCACGTCGCCAGCTGGGATTCCGACCAGCAGCTTGCGATCCTGGTGCGCGGTGCGCGCGGCTGGGTGCCCGGCGAAGCCGACATACAGGCGGCCAAGGCGCGGGGCAGCGTGCCGGTCGCTGCGGCCGGCGATCCGGCCGCGGCGGCTGCGGAGAGGTCGGCCTCGCGGGAGGAAGTCCAGGCCGCCGCCATGGACTACGTGATGCGCCACTTCAAGGGCTACGGCTACAACGCCGAGGACGTCAGCAGCCAGAAGCTCGGCTACGACCTCGAAGTGTCGAACGCGAAGGGGGCCAAGCTGCTCAGGGTGGTGGTGAAGGGCACGTCCACGGGGGTGCCCAGCTTCCGGCTCACGAGCGAAGAACGCGCAAGCTCGGCGCGCGAGCCGCTCTGGCGGCTGCTGGTGGTTGCCGATGCCATCGGCACCGCGGCGCAGCACAAGATCTACAAGCCTTCCGAAATGGAGCAGGCGCCGGGGTTCGAGCCGCTGGATTAGCGGGCGGGCACCCCTGCCTTCGGGGCGGCAGCGGGCTGGCCAAGCGCCTGGCTCAGGTCAACAGCTTTCCGTTGAACGCGATGCGCAGGGTGCGCACGGTGAGCACCGCCAGCGCCACGGTCAGCATCCCGAGCAGCAGGACCGCGATGGTCCGCAGCGGCGCGGTTTCCCGCAGCTGCGCGTACTTCAGCGCCGCGTTGGCCAGTGCGGCCATCGGGAAGCCGATCGCCCACCACGCCGGGGAGAACTTCACGCTGGGCCGGAACACCTTCGGCGCGACCACCGCGAACATGAAGAGCGCGAAGTAGAAGAGCAGCGCGGCAAAGCGGTCGATGCTGCCCGTGATGTTCGTGTAGGCGAGGAACCCGACCGCGAAGGGCCCCACGAGGATCATCAGCGAGGGCGTCATTGCGGGCGCGAGCGGCGCCTGGTGCACCAGCCGGCCGACGATGAGCACGAACAGCACCAGTGCGAGCACCGCGCCCACGGCCATCGCCAGCAGGTTGAGTTCCGCGGCCCAGGCCGTGGACGGCTCGTGCCCGGCGGTCACTGCGATGTCCAACGTGGCGACGCCCGGGATCAGCCAGGCGGGTACCGCATGCGATGCATCGACCTGTCCCTTGAGCAGGCGCGAGACCACCACGAAGCCGAGCACGAAGGTCGCGATCGCGCCCAGGGTCCACAGCGCGTGCGCGGCGGACGCGCTGTAGGGCGCGATCACGGCCGACAGCAGCAGCATCGAGATGACGATGGTGCCGAAGAAGTTGCCGGTCACCGGGTGATGGAATTCCGCATGCACGGCCTGCGGATGCCTGGCCAGCTTCGCCGCATAGCCCAGCGCCAGCAGCACGAAGACGCCGAGCGCAAAGGCGCCGATGGCCTCGCCGATGACGGCCGGCGCGCCCAGGCTGCCGTGTGCCAGCCGCCAGGCCAGGGCCAGCCCCGAAAGCCCCATGACGGAGCCGAACAGGTTGACGGGCAGGTTGCGCAGCGAAGCTTCGCTGGAGGGGTGGAACACCGGAAACGGCGGATTCAATGACTCGTTCTGCATGATGGCCTCGTTGGCTGAATTTGCTGGTGTGGATAGTTTCTGCCAAACTGCCTGGGCCGTGGGCGCCGCGGCGCGACGTTTTCCGCCAATCACCGAGCCTTCACCGCCATGCGTGTCGCGATCCTTGCCTTTCCCCGTGTCCAGCTGCTTGACGTCGCCGGCCCTGCCGACGTGTTCGCCGAGGCGGCCCGCCAGCTCGGGCAGCCGCGCGCCTACCAGGTGCAGGTGATCGGCACCGAGACGGGGTTGCTCAAGAGCAGCAGCGGGGTGAGGTTGGCGGTCGATGCCACGGTGGGTACGCATCGCGGGCCGATCGACACCTTGCTCGTGGCCGGCAGCCCCGGCATGGATGACATGGTCGGCGATGCGGTGCTGCACAACTGGCTCAGGCGCCAATCGCGCACGGTGCGCCGCTACGGCTCGGTGTGCAGCGGCGCCTTCGTGCTCGCGTCCGCCGGGCTGCTGGACGGCAAGCGCGTGGCGACCCACTGGAACTCCACCGCGCGCCTGGCCACGGCCTATCCGCTGGCATGTGTCGAACCGGACGCGATCTACGTGAAGGACGGCAAGCTCTTCACCTCGGCCGGGGTGACCGCGGGCATGGACCTGGCGCTCGCCATGGTGGAGGAGGACCACGGCCGCGAACTCGCGCTGCGCGTCGCGCGCGAGCTGGTGATGTTCCTCAAGCGCCCGGGCGGCCAAAGCCAGTTCAGCGCCCACCTGGCGGCCCAGACCTCCGAGCGCTCGAGCATGCGACAGGTGCAGGACCATGTGCTTTCGCACCTGAAGGACGACCTGTCCGTGCCGGCGCTGGCCGCGCTGGCGGGCATGAGCGAGCGCAGCTTCGCGCGGGTGTTTCGAAGCGAGACCGGCACCACGCCGGCCGAATTCGTCGAGAACGCCCGCATCGATGCCGCCCGCCGCCTGGCCGAGGAGTCGCAACTGCCGGCCAAGCGCCTGGCGGGCGAGGTGGGCTATGCCAACGTGGACGGCTTCAGGCGCGCATTCGGCCGGCGCCTCGGCGTGAGCCTCGTGGAGTATCGGAGGCGGTTCGCGAAATGACGGCCGGGTGCGGTCGTCCTTCGCGCAGTACTGGTAAAGTGCGGCGCATCGGCGATGCGGCGCATCGTCCAATGAAACTCGGAGCAGTGAAGCTCCCAACGGTCCACGCGTGACCGTTGGGAGCTTTTTTTCTTTTGAAAGACCCATCGTGAGCACATTCACAGCGCGAACCTGGCGAGTCGGCGTCCTGTTCTCCACCACGGGGGTCACCGCGGCGGTGGAGCGGACGCAGCAGGCGGCCACCCTGCTGGCGATCGAGGAGATCAACGAGAGCGGTGGCGTGCTCGGACGGCCGATCGAACCGGTGATCTACGACCCGGCGTCCCGTCCCAAGCGGTACCGCGAACTGGCAAAGCAGTTGTGCGACAGGGATGGCGTGGCGGTCATCTTCGGGGGCTACATGTCCAGCACGCGCAAGGCGGTGCTCCCGGTGGTCGAGGCCCATCGCGCGCTGCTGTTCTACCCGACGCTCTATGAAGGCTTCGAGTATTCGCCGAACTGCGTCTACACCGGCGCGGCGCCCAATCAGAACTCGGTGCAACTGGTGCGCTATCTGACGCAGCATTTCGGCAAGCGGCTCTTCCTGGTCGGATCGGACTACGTCTACCCCTACGAGTCGAACCGGATCATCGCCGACCTGTTCCGCCAGGCGGGCGGCGAGGTGCTCGACGAGATGTACGTGCCGCTGCGCGTGGCGGACATCGACATGGCAAAGGTGATCCGGCGCATCAAGGCGGCCAAGCCCGATGTGGTCTATTCGACCGTCGTGGGCGATGGCATCGCCCATTTCTACGGTGCGTACCGCGAAGCCGGTTTCGACCAGCGCACCCATCCCATTGCGAGCCAGTCCACGCAGGAAGCGGAGATCGCCCAGATGGCCGAAGGCGTGGCGGAGGGCAGCATCACGGCGGCACCGTACTTCTCGACGCTGCAGAGTCCCGCAAACCTGAGGTTCGTGGCGGCCTACCGCAAGCGGTTCGGCCCCGAACTGCCGATCACGGCCTGCGCCGAGGCCGCCTACTTCCAGGTGAAGCTCTATGCGCAAACGCTGGAGCGCGCGGGCGACGACCGGCTGGACATGATGCTGCCTCACCTGCACGAGCACGAGTTCGATGCGCCGCAGGGCAAGGTGAGGATCGATCAGGAGAACCATCACACCTATCTCTGGCCGCGCGTCGCCAGGGTCGATGCCAGCGGCACGTTCCAGGTGGTGGACGATCCAGGCATACGGGTCAAGCCCGACCCCTACATGTACGAGAGCCGGTTCGATCCGCTTGCGGGCCGTTCGGCCTGACCGGAGGCTCCATGGCGATATCCCTGCTGCGCGAGCTGCCCGAACTGAAGGTCGTCGTTGTGCATCCGCCCGATGAAGAGGGGGATGCCCTGGTCAGCCATCTGCGCCGGGTCGGGTGCATGGTCAGTGTCGTCTGGCCGGTGCCGGTGAGTCTGGTGTCGAATGCCGATGTCCTGTTTCTGCTCATCGAGGGCGAGGCCCGGCATGCGATCGAGGCACTGCTCAAGTCCTTGCCCAAGCCCGAGCCGACGGTCATTGCGATCTTGAACTACGAGGACCCGACAACGCTTCAGCTCGTTCTCGAAAGCGGCGCCTTTGCCGTCGTGCAGAAACCCATCAAGCCGTTCGGCTTGCTCGCCAACCTGGTCGCGGCGCGAAGCAACTGGATGGAGCGCCAGGCGCTGTTGAAGGAGAACCGCAAGCTGCGCAGAAAGATCACGAGCGACCAGGCGATGAGCCGTGCCAAGACGATCCTCATGGCGTCGAAGGGCATCAGCGAGGTCGAGGCCTACCAGGCCATCCGTGCGCAAGCGATGTCGAAGCGGCTCTCGATGGAGCAGATCGCGAGTTCGATCATCAACATGGAAACACTGTTGCAAGCCGCAAATTAACCGGATACGATGAATGCACTGTGTCGGCGGAATCCGTTGGCACAGTGGCTGCACCACCCTTGATCATCAGGCGCTGGTGCGGTTCTTCCAGGGAACCATGTGTGTTCTTCTGGATGCTGGCAATGAAGCCCACACCGCAGTCCATCGCTGCGGAGTGGGTTTTTTTTTGCCCGCACCCGACAGTGCCGTCGGCTGGTATCGCTTTGACACGGTTCATCAACCATTCGGCTGCCATGCAGTGCTGCCTCACGTCTTAAGGTTCCGCCATGCTGACTACTTCACGTCGCCGCCTCCTCGTTTCCTCGGCCGCATCGGCCGCCGCGCTCGCATCTCCCGCGTGGATGCGATCCGCTTTCGCTGCCGACACCATCAAGGTCGGTGCCCTGTACTCCCAGACCGGCGGACTCTCCATCGTGGAGAAGATGCTCGCCAACGCGGTGCGCATGGCGGTGGCGGAGATCAACGCCGCGGGCGGCGTGATGGGCCGCACGGTGGAAGTCGTGCTGGAGGACGGGGCGTCCGACCCCAAGACCTTCAACGAGAAGGCGTCGAAGCTGGTGACGCGCGACCGCATCGAGACGGTGTTCGGCTGCCATACCTCGGCCAGCCGCAAGGCCGTGCTGCCGGTCTTCGAGCGGCGCAATGCGATGCTTTTCTACCAGACGCACTACGAGGGCTACGAATGCTCGAAGAACGTCGTCTACAGCGGCGCCGTCGCCAACCAGCAGCTTGGAAACTACATTCCCTGGATCGCTCGGAAGCTCGGCAAGAAGAAGTTCTTCATCGTCGGCTCCAACTACGTCTACCCGCGCGAAATGGCCAAGGTCAGCAAGAAGCTGATCGAAGAGTCGGGCGCGAAGTGGGTGGCCGACGAATACCTCGAACTCGGGCATTCCGAATGGGCAACGATGGTGCGCAAGATCAAGGAGTCCGGCGCCGACGTGGTCCTGTCGAACGTCGTCGGTGATTCGCTGGTGGCCTTCTACCGCGAGTACAAGAACCAGGGGATGTCGCAGGCCGCGGTGCCGATCTGCGCCACCGTGACCAGCGAGATCGAGATCGCCGCCATGGGCGCCGAATATGCGGCGGGCAGCTACACCTCGGTGCCGTACTTCATGTCGATCGACACGCCCGCCAACAAGTCCTTCATCGAGCGCTACCGCAAGTTCGTGAACGATCCCAAGGCCGTCACGTACCACTCGCTCGAGGCGGCCTACTTCCAGGTGTTCCTGTGGAAGCAAGCCGTCGAGGCCGGCAAGGCCACGACGGCCGACGCGATTCGCGCCAACATCGGCGGACAGACCTTCGACGCGCCCGGCGGCAGGGTGCGCATCGATCCCGACAGCCTGCACGCATGGGTCACCCCGCGCATCGGGCAGTGGCAGGCCGACGGCCAGAGCAAGGTGGTCGATGCGAACCCGCAGCCGCTGCGACCGCTGCCCTACTCGGCGTACGGCGAGACCGACAGCAACCTGATCTGCACGCGCAAGGGCGCAGTCACCGCCAAGATCTGAGGCCCCTGCGGCCTATCTCGTCGCGCGCACCGGCGCGCCGGGGGGCCGCGCCGCGCAAGGAATTTCCGACATGCTGGATGTACTTCTGATCGGCCTGAGCGTGGGCTCGATCCTTCTGCTGGCCGCGCTCGGCCTCGTCATCATCTATGGCGCCATGGGGGTCGTGAACATGGCCCATGGCGAGATGATCATGGTGGGCGCCTACGCCGCGGTCATGACGCAGATCTGGCTCGGATGGGGCCTGTACGCGGCCATTCCCATCGCCTTCGTGCTCACGGCGCTGCTGGGGTTCCTGATCGAGCGCTGCGTGGTGCGCCGCCTCTACGGACGGCTGGGCGACACCCTGCTCGCGACGTGGGGCGTGGCCATCCTCGTGCAGCAGTTCGTGCGGCTCGAAGGTGGACTGGCGTTCTTCGGCATCCACATCGAAGGCCTCGGCCCGGGACTCCAGAACATGCCCGTTCCTGCGGAACTGCAGGGTGCGTTCCAGATCGCCGGCACATCGATCAATGCCTACCGCGCATTCATCGTCGCGAGCACGATCGTGCTGACGCTGGCCACCTGGCTGTTGCTCTACCGCACCCGCATCGGCATGCAGGTTCGCGCGATCATCCGCAATCCGCGCATGGCTGCGGCCTGCGGCATCGACGTCGAACGCGTGAACGCCTTGACCTTCGCCTTCGGCGCCGGGCTGGCGGGCATCACGGGCGTGCTGGTCGCGGGCTTCAAGACCGTGTCGCCCGACATGGGGACGGCACTGGTCGTCGACAGCTTTCTCGTGGTGGTTGCAGGCGGCGTGGGCAGCCTGCTCGGCGCCGTCGTGACCGCCATCGGCCTGGGCGAAGTCAACGGCATCGTCGCCGCCGTCACCAACGACATCGTGGCGCGCGCGTCGGTGTTCGGCCTCGTGATTCTTCTGATCGTCATCCGCCCGCAGGGCCTGTTCTCGTTCAAGGGACGGTAAGACATGGTTTCCCAACTGGACCGGCGTGCGACCTTCGCCGCCTATGCGATCTTTCTCGTCCTGGTGGCCGCCGCGCCGCTGGTGCTCGACGGGTTCTGGCTCAACCGGCTCGCGAAGTACCTGGTGTACGGCATGCTCGGCATCGCCATTGCAATGTGCTGGGGCTACGCCGGCATTCTCAACCTGGGGCAGGGCCTGTTCTTCGGCCTGGGGGCCTACATGCTGGCCATGTCGCTGAAGATGGCGAGTCCGTCGAGTCTCCGGCATGGCGGCCAGGGACCTGTGCCCGACTTCATGCTGTCGAATGCCGAGCCGGGCGCGGTCGTCGACTTGTGCTGCATCAACCAGGGCTCGTTTCTCTGGCTGCCGTTCCGCTACCAGTGGTTCGGCATCCTGATGGGCGTGGTGCTGCCGGTGGTGGTCGCGTTCGTGCTGGGCGCGGTGGTTTTCCGAAAGCGCATCGCGGGTGTGTTCGTGTCGATCATCACGCTCGCGCTGGTGTTGCTGGTGCGGCTGCTGCTGGTGGATGCCCAGCCGCTGACCAACGGCTTCAACGGATTGTCCGACCTGGCCTGGCTGCGCGTCGGCGCGCTGGAGTTCGATCCCTACGGCACGTCGACCTACTACTTGATTGCTGGCGTGCTGGCGGTGGTGCTGGTTGGTGCGCGGCTGCTGCTGGCCACGCGCGCGGGGTTGATCCTGCGGGCGACGTCGGGCGATCCGCAGCGCGCGCGCTACCTCGGTTTCGACGTGGCGCACTACCAGACCTTCTTCTTCGCGCTGTCGGCGGGCATCGCGGCACTGGCCGGCATGCTCTACGTGGTGGTGGCCGAGTTTGCGTCGCCGACCTTCATGGACCTGGCGTTCTCGATCACCATGGTGGTGTGGGCCGCCGTTGGCGGGCGCGCGTCGCTGCTCGGCGCGTGCGTGGGCGCCATCCTGATCAACATTCTCGAGGCAACGGCCAGCGAAACGCAGTCGCTGGTGGAAGCCTGGCGCGTGATCGTGGGACTGACCTTCGTGCTGGTGGTGCTCTATCTGCCGAAGGGAATCGGTGGCTGGATGCACGACATGCTCGCGCGCTGGAGCAGCCGGCCCGCGCCGCGCGAACTCGGGAGTGCCCGATGAGCGCGATGGCACTTGAACTGAAATCGCTGGGCGTCAGCTTCGGGGGCTTCAAGGCGGTGGACGGCGTGTCGCTGCAGGTCGCCGAAGGCGAGCTGCGTGTGCTGCTCGGTGCCAACGGCGCGGGCAAGACCACCCTGATGGATCTCGTTTCGGGAAAGACGCGAAGCTCCGAAGGGCGCGTCGAGCTGTACGGCGCCGACGTGACCAACTGGCCCGAATACCGCGTGGCGCGCGCCGGGATCGGCCGCAAGTTCCAGATACCCAGCGTTTTCAGGGAACTGAGCGTGCGGCAGAACTTGTGCGTCGCGGCAACCAGGGAGCCATCGATCGTTCGCAACCTGCGCTGGGGCTTCGACAGGCAGGACGGGACCCGGGTTGACGAGATCCTCGCGCTGACCGGTCTCGAGAGCGTGCAGCAGCGGCAGGCGGCGGACCTGAGCCATGGCCACACGCAGTGGCTGGAGCTGGGATTGCTGATTGCGCAGCGCCCCAAGGTGATCCTGCTCGACGAGCCGACGGCCGGCATGACGCAGGCGGAAACGCGCAAGACGGCACAGATCCTGAAGGCGCTGCGCGGCCGCCACACCATCCTGGTGGTCGAGCACGACATGGCATTCGTGCGGGACATCGCAGAGCGCATCACGGTGCTTCATCTCGGCCGCGTGCTGGCCGAAGGCAGTGTCGCGGAGATCGAGCGCGACCCCCGTGTGCGGCAGGCCTACCTCGGCTCTCACGGAATTGCCTCGCCATGCTGAAACTATCGAACATCAACGGCTTCTACGGGCGCAGCCATGCCCTGCAGGATGTGGATCTGACCATACCGGCAGGCAAGGTCACGGCGATCCTCGGGCGCAACGGAATGGGCAAGACCACCTTGCTTCGCACCCTGATGGGCAGCATGGTCCGCTCCACAGGTGCGATCGAACTCGAGGGCGTGCGCATCGACGGCCTGCCGACCCACCTGCGCGCCCGCAGCGGCATTGCCTATGTGCCGCAGGGACGCGAGATCATTGCGGATTTCAGCGTGCGGCAGAACATCCTGATGGGTGCGTTCGCCGGCCGCGGGCCACGCGCGATCCCGCCGCTGGCGCTGGAGCTGTTCCCGTACCTCGCGGCCAACCTGCATCGGCCCGGCGGCGTGTTGTCGGGCGGCCAGCAGCAGCAGCTCGCGCTGGCGCGGGCGCTCGCAGCCCATCCCAAGGTCATGCTGCTCGACGAGCCGAACGAGGGCATCCAGCCTTCCGTGGTCGAAGAGATCGAATCCGCCATCACCCGCCTGAACCGCGAGTTCGGCATGACCATGGTGCTGGTGGAGCAGAACATCGATTTCGCCCGCCGCGTGGCGAGCCATTTCGCCATGTTCGAGAAGGGATCGATCGTCGAGAGCGGTCCGATCGACCGGCTGACGAACGAAGTCGTGGACAGGCACATGACCTTCTGAACTGCTCCCTCGCAGGAGCAGCGCTTCAACACATCATTTCACCAGGAGTTCAAGAATGAGCAATGTCGAATCGGGTATCAAGACCACGGCCGCGGAAGTTGCGGCGGTGCTGGACTTGGGCGCCTTGACCGTGGCGCAGGTCCAGGACGGTTTTCGAACCGGCGCGTTCACCGCGGAAAGCCTCGCCGCAGACTGCATGAAGCAGATCGAGGCCTTCAACACACGCTACAACGCGATCGTCTTCATCAACGAAGAGGCCATCGAGGATGCGCGCGCCATCGACCGGCGGCGCCTGGCCGGCGAACCGCTGGGACCTCTTGCGGGTGTGCCTGTCGTCGTCAAGGATCCCATGGACATGGTGGGGTTCCCGACCACGGCGGGGTGGTCGCTGCTCTACAGCAAGACGGGGGGCGTCGATCTCATGCCGGCGACCGATTCGCCCGTGGTCGCACGCATGCGAGCCGCGGGTGCGGTCATCCTGGGCAAGACAAATGTGCCCGTGCTGAGTCACACGGGGACGCATGCCGACGACAGCTGGGCCGGCCCCACGTTGAACGTCGTGGTGCCGGACCGGGTGCCCGGCGGCAGCAGCGCCGGAACCGCCGCCGCAGTCAGCGCAGGCATGGCGGTGTTGGGCCTGGCCGAGGAAACGGGCGGTTCGATCCAGAATCCGGCCTCGGCGCAGGACCTTGTCGGCATCAAGCCGACGATCGGGCTGGTGCCGAATGCAGGGGTGATGCCTTTGTCTGGCAATCGCGATGTCGTGGGCCCGATCGCGCGATGCGTTCGCGATGCCGCGCTGTGTCTCGACGTATTGGCGGGCTACACGGCCGAGGATCCGAAGACGCTCGCCGGGGTGGGAAAGAAGCCCCGGCTCGGCTACACGTCGAAGCTGAGCGCCCACGCGCTCAAGGGGGCGCGCCTCGGCCTCTTCGGCAAGGGCTGGCGCGACCAGCCGCTCGCGCCGGAAACCGAAAGACTCTACAAACGCGCGCAGAGGGAATTGGCGGAGTTGGGTGCGGTCCTGGTGAACGATCCATTCCACGGTTCCGGCTTTGCAGCGCTGCGCAAGCCGACCGCGCCGCTGCCGAATTTCGATGCGCGAGGCATGGAGTCGGTTCCGTACGACCTGCACAAGTACCTCCAGCGCCTGGGGCCCGACGCGGCCCTGAAGAGTTTCAATGAATTTGCCGCTGCCACGGCGAAACAGTCGGCCTTCGATCGGGGCGGTGTGCTCGACTTCATGCATACGCTGCCGCAGTTCGTCGCCTCGCTGCAATCACCCACGGTCCCGCCGGATCTCTCCGAGTTCATTGCGCTGAAGGAAGCGTACCTTCGGATCATCGAAGAAGTTTTCGAGCGGCACCAGCTCGACGCGTTGGTCTTCCCGCAGATGCGCGAGGAGTTGCCGCTGGCCGGGCAGGGGCACACCATCCAGGAAACGACGGTCGGCGAAATCAACATCGCCGGCGTGCCGGGTGTCACTGTACCTGCGGGCTACTACGGCTCCGGTTCGCCTTTCGGCCTGATCTTCGTGGGAAAGCTCTGGAGCGAAGCCGAACTCCTCGCCCTTGCGCACAGCTACGAAACCGGCACGCAGCATCGCCGCTCACCGAGTCTCTCGGCGGCGTAGGCCCCGCTTCACTTTGCCGGCACAGCGTCTTCCCGCATGGCCTGCAGTTCGGCCGGCCGGCCGCCGCTTTCCAGGTACTTCCAGTACGCGACATAGCCCGACAGGTAATGCTCCACGTCGTCGATGCGCACGCGGAAGCTGTGATGGCGTATGAACGAACTGCCGACGATGCGTGACGGGTTCCTGAAGAACATCGCGAGCTCCGGCCAGAAGTGCCCCGTCAGCAGGTAGCGCGCACGCTGCTCCAGTGCGCGGTAGAACTTCTCGATGTCGAAGCCTTCCAGCAGGTGCGCATGTGCGGCATCGGCCTGCAGGCGAACGATCATCTTCTGCGCCGCCATCATCAGCTCGAGCAGCGTCGGAAAGGTGGTGATGCGGTCGAGCACGAAGTCGAGGTGGCCGCGCACGTTGTCCAGGCCGAAGCGCAGGTAGCGCTCCTCGGGCCGGTAGAGCGTGAGCTCGTTGACGCAGTAGCTCAGCCAGTGGTCGTGGGCTTCCCAATGCCGGGCCGCGATGAAATGCTCGAAGGCCTTCTCGACCGTTCGCAACCAGCGCGGATCGCGCGTCAGCCCGTACAGCCGCATCAGGCCGAAGGCGGCTTCGCCGTCGTAGTAGATGATGCGGTTCTCTTCCTTGACGCTGAGCTCGGGATGGTTGAGCACGTGGACGAAGCGGCCCGTTGCCGGGTCCTGCATGTGGACGATCCCCAGTGCCAGTTGCTCCAGCAGCGGCAGGTACTGCGTGTCGCCGGTGAGCTCGGTGTACTTGACCATGGCCAGCAGGCACACGGCATTGCCGCCCAGCTTGATCTCGTCGTCGATGTCGACAAGAAAAGCCGCTTGCTCGCCGCCCGGCAGGGTGGTGCGCTGGATGAGCTTGCCGGTCAGGTGGGCCAGCGCGCGCTCGATGGCGGCCTTGTGTTCGGGCTGGCGCGTGAGCTCCCAGCCTTCGAGCAGCGCGTAGGTCGAGCTGGCGTGGCGCAAGGCGTTGTACGTGGGGATGGCGCGATCGAAGCAGGGAAACCAGCCGTAGTGATACGCGCCGGACGACTTGACCTGGCGCGCCAGGTAGGCGGTGCTGGTCGCGGCGATGTCGCGTACACGCTCGGCGTCCCACGCCGGCAGGCGCCGGTAGCCGCGGTTGCGCCCCTGGTGTTCGATGGCGTGAAGGCCCTTGCCATCGATGAACACGGCCCGCGTGTCGAAGAGCCAGACCGGCTGCTGCGCCTCCGTGGGCCAATGCAGTTCCCGCCCGTGGCGGTGCTTGCCATACAGCGCGAGGTTGACGGCGTTCGGCGTCGCTTCGGAAAAATTGCCGTCGTAGAGCACGGCATGCGCGCCGATCTCTTCCTCGAGCATGGCCACCGACAGCTCGGCGTCGAATGCGATGCCATGGCGAAAGTAGTTGCGCTTGGTTGTCGCGAGGGCCTGCTTCAGCGCCTGCCAGGTCATGACGTGCACCGTGTGCACCACGTCCACGCGCAGCCAGATGGGCGCGCTGCCCTGCTTGCGCAGCCACGCCTGCAGCAGCTGCGCGCCGCGGCGCCACACCTCTTCGAAGTTCTTGCCGCGGACCGTCACGACATGGGCGCGCTCCTTTCCATGGCACACCGACATGAAGAGCACCCCCGCGGCGGAAGCCTCCATGCACTCGACCCATGTGGCGGCAAGCGCCGGCTTGGCGCAGGCCAGCAGTTCACCCAGGCTCATTGCGTGTTCCTTTGGCCGTTTCGAACGGCGGCTTCATGCCCATTTTCTTGCGGCAGCTTCTTCATATTCCTGCGGGGTTCCACAAAAGACGATCTCGCTTCGGTCGATCAGTTCGTAGGCAACGCGTCCGCCGTTCTGGATCAGCATGTTGTAGCAAGGCGCGACGTAGTATTCGCCGCGATTCACGAGCTTGTTGGCCAGCTGGTGCTCATAGGCTTCGTTGAAGGTGCGGGCGTCGGCGAAGTGATAGAGGCCGTCGCTGCACAGGTTGGAGATGCGCTCCTTCTCGGTCGTGCGGAGCACCGCATGGCCGGGGCCGGGTTCGACGAACGACCAGTGATCGCCGTCGCCTTCGAATACCTCCAGGTAGCCCAGCGCATCGGCGGCCAGCTCGGATTTTCTGAACCCCGGCCTGATGGTGTCGATGTTGAAGATGTACACGGGCTCATCGGACCGAAGCTGCTGCAGCCCGCGGTAGACGGAGTCGGCCTGGCCGAGGGTGTCTCCTTCCAGCTCGACGATGCGGAATTCCTTGACGCCCAGGTTCTTCAGCTCCTGCCTCAGGTGCTCCGCAATCTCGTGATCGCGCCGCACCACGAAAAGAAAAAGGTCGTCCTGGAAGTAGTGCTCGAACGACTTCACGACATGAAAGAAAACGGTCTGGCCGTGCAGCGGCAGGCGGTATTTGGGCAGCGCATAGCCGGCCTCCGTGAAGCGGCGGCTCTTGCCCATCATGGGAATGACAAACATCTTTCAGTGCTCCATTTGCTCGAACAGGCGCAATGCATTGGCAAGCATGGCGCGCTGGCGGCGCGGGTTGTCCTGGTGCAGCGGCAGCATGGACAGGAACAGCATCACGGTGACCGGCGCAACATGGCGCGCCGTCATGCCGTTCAGCAGGGGCAGGCCGGCAAACAGCTTCTGGATCGCAGCGGCGTCTTCATCGGCGTGGATGCGCAAGTGGAAATCCAGCCCCGTGCCATCGTCCACATCGAACGCATCCGCGACGATGTAGTCGTACAGGCCGATCACCGAATGCGCGATCTTCGCGAGGTCGTAGCGCAGGTCGCCCAGCAGTCTCGGTTCACCCCGGAAATTGAGGCCGCGCGGGTCGATCACCTTGATGCAGTCCGAGCGCGTGTCGAACAGGATGTTGCTGAAGCACAGGTCGCCGTGCATCACGCCCGGCACCAGCGGCACGCGCGCCGCAGCCTCGACGCAGCGCTGCAGCATGTCCGACAACGATGGCAGTGGGCGCCCGTTCAGGCGGGTCGGTGCCGAAAGGCTCAAGCCGCTGCTCGCGGCATAGGCATGCATGCGCTCGCGGGTCTTTTCCCCCAGCATTCCCCGGCTGTCCTCCTCCACCAATTGCCGCTCGTTCCCGGTCAGGGGCACGGCGGCCTGGCAGGCGCTGAGCCAGTCGGCCAGGTGCTTGAACACCCGGGACCAGAACGCCGTGGAGTTGCGGCCATGCACATACAGCTCGTTGAGCGGCGCCATGCACATGTATTCGAGCTCGTAGCCATACCCGTCCGGATCCACCTGGCCGTGGCTCAGCAATTGCGGCACATACACGCGCAGGCGGGAAGGCAATGCGTCGAACCACTGGGCCTCGGCCTTGATCTTTTCAGCGGGGCGGCCCGTCTTGCGGACGCGGCGGTCGCCGATCATCAAGTCGTTGAAGGAGCGCTGCGTGGTGATCTGGGCTCGCGAGCGGTAGAAGGTGTTGACGTGGCCGAAGTCCGACCACTTCTCGGAGTGGATGCGCTGCAGGTAGCAGGCTTCGTCATAGGCGGACACGGCCTTCTCGAACGATCCGCGCGCGGCGACGAGGCACTTTGCCAGCCGGCTGACCGATTCAAACGCAAAGTAGCCGCACCAGACCCGCGCCCCGGCGCCCGAACCCTGGTCGACGTGCCAGTCGTAGTCGTCGGCCGACTCGGCCACGCAAAGGCAGTCCCAGGCGGCCGGAAGGTCGAGGATCAGCGTGTCGCCAAGCAGGATGCGAAGCCCCTCGTCGTAGCTGCCGACGGTGTTGATCGAGAAAAGCAGCGAATCGGCCAGGGTCAGGCCGTCGGGCACCCGCAGCACCTGGATCGCCTGGGCTTCCAGCGCGCGCGCATCCCGATGCGCGATGGCGTAGCTTTCGGGCAGTGAGAGATAGATGCTCTCGGCGGGAAAGTGCGTGTGCAGTACCGAAAGCTGCCGCAGGAACAGGCGGCGGTTGCCAACGGGCAGGAAGGCCGGCGGCAGGCGGCCGAATTCCGATTGCAGTTCTGAATCGACGTAGGCGGCGGAAGTGATGATGATCACTTCTCATGCTCCAGCAATCGGGCGATTTCTTCCTGGCTGTATTTCAGGAACTCCGAAGGACGGATGGCGCGGTCATCCACATAGAAACCTTCTTCGCCGCACCAGGGTTTGCCCACGTGGATCTCGTCGTAGGGCACGTCATGGCGGCCCAGCCAGTCGATGATGATCGGCAAGGTGTGGGCGTTGATCTTTCCGATGTTGCCGGCAAAGCTGTTGACGTTGCGGCTGGTGTATATCGCGATGGAGAACCCCATCGCCTGATAGCTGCGGAGCCGATCGATCATCTCCAGCCGCGGGCGGGCGTTCGCATAGTCCTTGGCCTCCGCGATGCACAAGGTATGGTCCAGATCGAAGATCAATCGCTTCAATTCATTTGCCTCTGTTCTCGGAATATGGCTTTGCGGTCGACGGCATCTTCAGCCCGGCGATGCCGGATCGAGGGCCAGAAACCGCACGACCTCCGGCGTGGAGATCCGGAAGGAACCCACGGCGCGCTGAACGGCCTTCATCAAGATCGGGTTGTTCGCGGTCGAACGCTGGTCTTCGTTGGTCCACTGGTTCGGCTGCCGGTTCTTTTCCCGCGTGACCTTGTCGTCGTCTTCATCGAGTTCCTGAAGAATCTTCAGCATCAGGGAATGTCCGCGCCAGACCTGGTCCCGGATCACCGGCGTTCCATCGGCAAACCTTCTGCTGCGCAATTCTTCAGGGACGATCATCGGCGCGTCCTGGCTCTTGGCGAGTTCGGCCAGCCGGTTCCAGAAGTGCCTCACGTCATAAGGATTCGGGTTGAAGAAAACCCGCTCGTTGAGCTCCTTCTGCGAGGAAGGAAGCGGGGTGCTCCACATTTCGCGATTGCGCTCGTTCTCTGCGAGCGTGACCCATTCCGCCCATTTCGCCATGCCTTCGAGGAACCAGCTCGCGCGGAACATGGTGTAGCCGTACTGGTACAGGTGGAACAGCTCATGCGGGATGAGGTAGTCCTTCACCCGCTCATGATTTCCGCGCATTGTGGAATTGATGCCGATGGAGATCGAGCATCTGTCATCGCGGTTGCGGCTGCCGGGGTAGCGCACCACGCCGGAGAACGACAGTCCCCTTTTCTTCGCGTTCTCCTCGCTGTAGGTGCCGAAGTCCAGGAAGTCGATGTCGATGGATTCGGCGCGCCGGAACCTGGTGCTGCGCAGCGGGTCGCGAAAGCCGTTCCGGTTGAATATCTGCCGGACCGTGTCCAGGTGCAATGCCGCGTCCTCGACGATGTCGGGCACGCCGTTGCGATTCAGATCCACGCTGGTGTACAGCGCGTGCGGCCCTGACTGGGTGTAGAAGACCCGGATGCCGTTGAACTCGAACTTCTGCTCCAGCTCCAGCCTGTGCGGATTCCTCGAGGCTCTGCATGCGGGCGCCTCCTGCAGGTCCTGCGCCAGAACTGAGGAAGCAGAGCCCAGTACACAGGCGATCGCTGCGCCCGCGATCAGTTGCTTCCATGGCGATTTCTTGGCCGGCATTGCTGCTCCTGTTGCATATCCTGCATGGCTCGCCAGGCGAGGCTCGATCGACGGACAACTCTTCAGTTCAGGGAATTCCAGAGCAACTTGTCCATCTCGCTCAGGGGCCCTGAAGGCAAGTCGGCGCTCAACATTCTCTTGAGTTCCCCCCGGCCGTACGATGCCGCCGGCATGGCTTCGGTCGGATGGATGTCCTGCAGCGGCTCGCGCCGCACGCCCTGGAAGAGCAGGGCATGCGCCAGGGAGCAATGAGACCGCAGGCGCCTTGGAAATCCGAACCACCCTTCCTGGGCGGCCTGTGTCTGAAGCGCGAGGGTATTGGCGTAGCAGCGCATGGAATCGACGGATCCGATGGCGAATTGATCCCCTGCATAGAGGGTCTTCGTGATCATCAGGTTGTTGAAGTAGATCAGGCGCTGCTTGCGGCATTCCTCGGCCATCTTCATCCAGTCGGGCTTGCTCTCTCCAGGCCGGAAGGCGCGGTCCGGCCGGATCCTGAGCACCAGGTCATAGGCCTCCCCATCCTCTTCCATCAGGCGGTGCGCCTCCTGGATCTTGTAGAACATCTTGCGCTGGTTGTTGGCGTCGTTCTCGAATTCAGGCCGTTGATGGCTTTCGATCACGACCTTCGCATCGGTCCCGTAGACCGCCCGGATGTCCGATTCGCTCACGGTCGAGGAAACGGCCAACAGCGAGAAGAAGTTTGGATAGGATTTCTTCAGGGCTTCCATGCCGTATAGAAATCCCGCCTGCTTGTAGGCCGCGGCAAATGGCGTGTACTTGAATATCCTGTCGACACCATTGCCCGAGATCGGGTCGGGAAGCCGCCAGCCGGTGTCCTCCCAGGTGTGCACAAAATATTTGACGCGATGCTCGTGAAGGTGGAGATTTTTCCAGGTCTCGAAAGCCTTGGCGTATCCCCTCAACTGGCCCGAAACGCAAACGGCAATATTCAGGTGCCTTCTGGAAACCGTGATCGGGCGCCTGGCGTCGACGCAAAAGGCGCGCGCGATTCTTGCGCTGGACTGCGCCGGCCCGGCATAGCCGGGGGCGGGCGCCGGGTAAAGATCGTGCACCTGGTTGAGCACGCGGTCATAGACGGCATGGTCCAGCAATGCATAGCCCAGGATCAGGAGGCGGCATATGGCGGCCTCGTTCAGGCAGCGCACCCCCTTGTCGTCCTGCAGCATCTCCAGGACGAAATTCCTGAAGATCTCTACATTCTTCGGAAGCACGGTCTGGAAGAACTTGCACAGGACTTCGTGGTTGTACCGCTCGAGGAAATCGATCAGCGTTTCCTTGCCGATGTCTTCCCCGTAAGCGCGAAACCCCTCGATCGCCAGCATCAGGGCGGCCTTGTCCCGCGTGTTCTTGAAGGCCTTGTTTTCAATCAGCGGCCTGGCAATGCCCGCGGCACTCGTGTAGGTTGCCCCATGGTGCCGTTTGAGGCCCGCCAGGTAGGTGGCGAAGCCGAAGGGAGATGCGTCGATCGTTTCCTCCAGCTTTCGCGCAAAGTGACCGATCTGTCCCACGATCAACTGCGTGGATGCGATGTCGATCGCTTCGGAGTCCTTCTTCTCGAATGCGTCCTTCCATCGCCCGCCGGATCTCAATTCGAGCGCAGCGTTGGCGTTGCCCGAGAGGATCAGGCCGTCGTGGTATCTCGAGAGAATGTCTTTCGCGAAGTCATGGCCCTCTTCCAGGGCACGGCGCAAGCGATACAGGCTCAGTTCCAGCTGGTCCGACTTGCTGAAGGCCTGCAGGTCCGCGTCCATGTCCGCGACGCAGCGCCATTCGTTGAAGCTGTCCATTTCACGCCTCGGCGGCTCGGCGCGTTCCGGCGGAGGCGCCGGTCATGCGGTCCGCTCTGCAGCGGCAGGCGCTTCCTGCAGCACGGGCAGCCGGGGCTCGGCGAGCATCGAGAAATCGGGGCCGGGGCTCAGGCCCATCAACAGATGGACGCGATTCGATGGCTCGTTGCTGCGATTGACCGCGCGATGGCTCAGGTCCACCCGCACCAGCCATGCAGAACCGTCTGCAGGCAGGTGCACGCTCTCGATGCTGCCATCGGCACGCTGCCATTCGAAGAAGCAATTGGGATTGGTGATGATCGGAATGTGCAGCCGCCATGTCTCCCTGAGCGCATCGGTGTGCAGCGGCATCTCTTCGCCTTCGCTCTCGAGCTGCATGATGCGGGCGCGAAAGTGCTCGATGCCGCGATGATGCAGGCCCTCCATGACCTCGGCGAGGTAGCCCGTGCACACCTCGGTGGGCGTGACTCCCCGGCTGGGAGCGGCGGCCTGCGTCGGGGCGATGCGCCGGATGCCGTCCGCCAAGGTGCCGTCGCGGCTGGTGACGGCCCAGCCGATGTAGTCGACCCGGTTGTCTCGGTAGGGCACGGCCGGCTGCTGCTTGACGTGGTCCAGGAAGTGGGCGCGAAGCTTTTCCGGATCGACCTTGAAATCAGCCAATCTCGCGAACATGACGTCTTTCGAGCGCTTCATGGTGTCTTCTCGTCCTTCCATGCCCGAGCAAAAAAGCCATCTTCTTTGCCGATTTATACAATTGATACACATACTAGCACCGGCTGCGAAAGGCGCGCATGCCGGAAATCACGGAACCGCGAGCCGGGTCCAGGCCCTTCGCTTCCTCTCGCCGTTCGGTTCGTCAGGTTCAGAATAGGCGGGGTTCCACCCTCACGACACCCATGAGAGCCATCCCGCCCCTCGCGGCCCTTGTCCTGGCCACCTTCTTTGCCGTGGCGCCCCAGGCCTACGGCCAGGCCGCCCAGAGCCCGCCGCCCTACGCCGGCCCGCTGTTCGACACGCACCTGCACTACAACCAGGAAGCCTGGGACGGCAACACCGGGCCCTATCCGCCCGCCGAGGCACTCGCGCGAATGCAGCGCAACAACGTGAAGGCCATCATTGCCAACTCGCGTCCCAACGCCGGCACGCAAACCCTGGCGGCTGCGCGCGAGACCCGCGCCGCGGGCGTGACCGTGGTGCCTTTCGTGCGGCTGTACCGCAACCGCGACGACTACAGCAACTGGTTCCGTGACGAGACGATCCACGACATGGTGCAGGCCGAGCTGGCGCGCGGCACCGCGAGCGGGCCCTACCGCGGGCTCGGCGAGTTCCATCTGTACGAGAGCGCCCATGCCAACGGCCCGGTGGCCAGGAAGCTGATCGCGCTGGCGGAGCGGCAGAAGCTCGCGGTGCTCGCGCATGTCGACGACGTGGCGATCGATCTCCTGATGGCCAACGCGCCGTCGAAGGGCCGGGACCTTCGGCTGATCTGGGCCCACACGGGCATCGGCGGCGCGCCCATCGAGCGGGTGCAGGCCTTGCTGGAGCGCTACCCGCTGCTGATGGGCGAACTCTCTTACCGGCCGGGGCTGACCTGCGAGGGCGGCAGGCTCTGTCCCGAGTGGCGTGCGTTGATCCTCAAGTACCCCGAGCGCTTCATGATCGGCTCCGACACCTGGGTGAACCAGCGCTGGAGCGCCTACGACGAGATCATGCGCGGCTACCGCACCTGGCTCGGCGACCTGCCGCCCGACGCGGCGCGGCGCATCGCCTGGGGCAACGCGGCCGCGCTGTTTGACGTGCGCTGAGCGGTTCGGCCGCTCAGTTGCCGGCGGTGCCTTCGGGCTGCGGCTGCAGCCATCGCCCGGCCTGTTCGCGCAGCGCCTCGATCTGCTGGCGGACCAGCGCAAGCTCGTTGCGTAACAGTCGCGCGGCGTGGTCGCCGGCATCGCTCCCCTGGGGCAGTGCTTCCGGCAGCGCAAGATCTACCGGCTCGGCTACGGCTTCCGGCAAACCGCCTTCCACGTACGACGCCAGCGCATCCAGCGCCGCCGCGGCGCCCTCGGCTTCCGCGCGCAGCGCTTCCAACTGCTGCGGCGCATGCAGCGCCACGCGATGCGCGCCGAGCGCCGAGAGGTAGCTCAGCAGCGTGTGCGACTGGATCAGGAAGCGCAGCGCCGTGCCCGCGCGCGGCCGCGCGAAGCCGGGTTCGCGGAACATCTCGAACACGGCGGTGGACAGCGTCGCATCGGCGTTGTGGGCGTTGCGCCTCGCGAGCCGGTAGGCCAGGTCGTCGCGCGCGCCCGAGCGGTACTGGCCCGCGATCTGCCGCAGGTAGTGTGCGTGGTTGCGCATCGCTGCTGCCGCCAGGTCGCTGAAACGCCGCGCCTGCCAGTGCGGCAGCACCAGCACCATCGCGAGCGCGGCAATCAGGCTGCCGATGGCGGTGTCGATCAGGCGCGGCACCATCAGCGCGTCGCTGTCGCCCACCTGGTTGAAGCACATCAGCACCAGCACCGTGACGGCCGCGGTCGCCAGCAGGTAGCGGGTCGCGCGCGTGGCGAAGAAGAAAACGCCTGCGGCCACCGCCAGCAGCGACTGCGCCCAGGGCTGGGGAAAAAGCACCAGCAGCGCCCAGCCGGCCACCACGCCGACCGCCGTGCCCGCGATGCGCTGGCCGACGCGCGACACCGTGTCGCCCCAGGCCTGCTGGCAGACGAACAGCGTGGTCAGCAGGATCCAGTAGCCGCGCACCGGATGGATCAGCAGCATCACGCCATAGCCGGCCACCAGCGCGGCCGCCAGCCGCAGCGCATGGCGGAACAGCGCCGAGCGCGGCGTGAACTGGCCCCGCACGCGCTCCACCATCTCGCGCGCTGAACGCGGCGAGCGGTCGAACAGGCCCATGTCGGCGCGCCCGGCGCGGGCCGAGGGCTCGGTGGCGCCGGCGAGCTGCCGCTCGAGCTGCGCCAGGTTCCACGCCATGGCCTCGACGGACGCGAGCAGTGCCGCCCGGCGCGGTTCGCGCTGCTGTGCGCGCTCGTGATCGATGGCGCTGCGCAGCTCCGCGAGCGCGTGGCCGGTGGCCGGATCGGCGGCAAAGGGTTCGCGCCGCTCGATGGACAGGGCGAGCCGCCGGCAGGCCTCGCCCTGCAGGGTCAGCACACGCTGGCAGCGGTAGAGCAGGTCGCTGTGGAAGAAGGCATCGGCCAGCGCGTTGTAGTCGTCGTGCGAGGAGGTCGCGCGCTCGTGCACGTCCTGCGCTATCAGGTAGAGGCCGCGGTAGCGCACGATGCGGCCGGTGGGCGCGCGCGTGCTGCCGATGCGCCGGAAGATGCCTTCCTTGGCGGCGTTGAGCCCGGCCACCACCTGCGTGTTGAGCTGCGCGAGCGACAGCCGCTTGCGCTCCATGTCGATGCCGCGCAGCGGCTCGAAGAGCGAGGCCTTGAAACACACGTAGTCGCCCAGCACGCGGAACAGCCCCGCCAGCTGCGCCTGCACCGGCTGGGCCGGGAAGAGCGTGCACCACGCCACCGAGAACACGCCATACCAGGCCGCGCCCGCCAGCAGCAGCAAGGCCTCGTGGAGCCGGCCGGCGCCGCCCGGTGCGGCCGCGCTGCCGTCGATGCCCAGCATGGCGTAGACCGCCAGAATGAGCGTGGCGAAGCCGACGGCCTTGTAGCGCGGCTCGATCGCACCCAGCATCGTCAGCGAGAACGCGGCCAGCGCCAGCCCCGGGACGAAGAGCACGGGGTGGTCGATCCACGACACGACCGCGAAGGCCGCCGCCGCGAAGCACAGCAGCGTGACGGCCTGCGCGCGCAGCCGGCCCGGGCCGCTGTCGTCGGTCTCGGCCAGTGCGCTTGCAATGGCACCCAGGAACAGCGGCGTCATGGCTTCGGCATGCCCGTAGAGGCTGCCGATGGCCATCAGGCTGCCGAGCGTGAGCAACACTCGCAGCGGCTGGGCGCGGCCCGCCATCCAGCGAAGGCGCCGGTGGAAAAGATCGAGGGAGAAAAGAAAAGGCATTGCCATCGTTGTGCACGATGCGTGCCAGCGCGCGGCCTGTGCTGCGGCCGCGTCCGCGGGATTCAGCCCGCCTCGGGCCAGCGGTGGCGCGTGCCGCCCGCGCGCCGGTCGGCCTTCTCCGCCACCACGCCCTGTGCGCTCAGCGCGCCGGCGCGCTGTTCGAGGTGCTGCAGGCACTGCAGGAACACGTCGAGCTGCGCAGGCGCGATGCCCGCGAGCAGATCGGTGTTGAGCGCCGCGATGCGCGGGAACACCCGCTCGAAGAGCTCACGGCCCGAGGGGCTCAGGCGGACATGCACGCTGCGGCGGTCTTCCTCGTCCTGCCGGCGCGAGACCAGCTTCTTCTCGACCAGGCTGCGCAGGCCGCGCGAGGTGCGCACGCGGTCCAGCTGCAGGTGCGAGGCCAGCGCCGAGGATGTCATCTCGCCGTGCCGCGCGAGCGTGCCGATCATTCCCCACTCGCGCCGCGTGATGCCGAAGCCGCCCTCGACCAGGCGCGTGGCCATGCCGCTGGCGGTGCGCACCGCGCGCGAAAGCCGGTACAGCAGCAGCTCGTCCAGGGAGCGGGGCGCGCACAGGGCGCTGGCGTCGGGGAAGGCTTGCATGCCTTGCGTGTCGTGCATCAGGTCGGGTCCGTCAAGGCGGTGTCGTTCGCGCGCCTCGCGCGGAAATGATGGATTAGATCAACTGTTTGTTGCGTGCGTATAACCATGTAACAAATGACACGGGAAGAAACGAATGTGGGCCGGCGATTGTCGCCGTGAAGTCCTGCGCGCGCCCGGTCGCCACCACTGCAAGCAGGAAGATCCGATGACCGCATTCCTTTCCCGGCGCAAGCTCACGGCATGGTGCCTGGCGCTCGCCGCCGGTGCCGCCGCTCCCCTGGCCCACGCCCAGGCGCCCGCGCTCGATGGCGCGCTCACGCTCGTGGTCGGCTACACCGCCGGCGGCAGCACCGACCGCATCGCGCGCATGGTCGCCGAGCGGCTGGGCCCGAAGCTCGGCGTGGCCGTCACGGTGGAGAACCGCCCCGGCGAAGGCGGCCGGCTCGCGGCCAAGGAGGTCAAGCGCGCGCCCGCGGCGCAGAACGTGCTGATGCTCGGCAACCCCGCGGTGATGGTGGTGGCGCCGCTCGTCTTCAAGGACGCGGGCTACGACGCCGAGAAAGACTTCGTGCCGGTGTCGCAGGTCAGCAGCTACGACTTCGCGCTGGCCGTGGGCAACAAGCTGCAGCTCGACCGCGCGATGTTCCTGGTCGGCCGGCTCTGGGCGCATCCGGAAGAGGCCGTCTTCGGCGTACCGGCCACCGGCAGCCTGCCGCACTTCTTCGGCCTGATGGTGGGCGACGCGCTGAGCGTGCAGCCGCAGATCAAGGGCTACGGCGGCTCGGCGCCGCTGTCGGCCGACCTGAGCGGCGGCAGCCTGCCGATCGCCATCGACACCCTCGACTCGCTCTACGGCCAGCACGTGGCCGGCAAGATCCGCATCCTGGCCGTGTCTGGCAAGAAGCGCGCGAGCTTCGCGCCGACCATCCCCACCTTCCGCGAGGCCGGCATGAAGATCGATGCCGACGGCTGGAACACCTTCTTCGCTCCCGCCTCGATGCCCCCGGCCAAGGTGCAGCTGCTGTCCACCAAGATCCGCGAGGTCATGCAGGACCCGGCGCTGCAGAAGGCCGCCAACGCCGCCTACATCACGCCCATCGTGAGCACGCAGGCCGAGACCGTGCAGATGCTCAAGGCCTTCCGCCAGCAGTGGGAGCCGGTGGTGCGGCGCTCGGGCTTCCAGCCCTGAGCGGTTCACCGGCCCGCTGCCCTCGTCGCATCAGTCGGCGTATTCGCCGGCGTCCTTGATCACCTTCGACCACCGCGCCTTTTCGGCTTCAAGGTATTTCCTGTGGCCGGCAGGGTCGAGTCGGTCGTCACTGACAACCGTGAGGCCGAGCGCCTCCTCCCGCTTGATCAGATCAGGATCTTTCAACGCGGTGCGCAGTGCGGCGTTGAGCTTGGCGAGCACTGCGGGAGGCGTGCCGCGCGGTGCGTACAAGCCGTGCCAGACTTGGACGTTGAAGTCTTTCAGTCCGGCTTCAGACAGGGTCGGCGTGTCCTTCAGCGCCGCGAGTGGTAGCCGCTGCAAGCTGGTGATGCCGTAGACCTTGACCTTCTTGCCCTCGATCTGCGGCACCGCGTTGGTCGCCTGTTCGCACATCACATCGACCTGGCCGGCAATGAGGTCCGTCATCGCCGGCGCGGTCCCTTTGTAGGGCACGGGCGTCATGCTCGTCTTCAGCGCGCTTTGGAGCATCAGGCCGCACAGGTGCGATGCGGAGCCGATCCCCGCGTTGGCGAGGTTCACCTTGCCGCCATTCGACGCGATCCACTGGCGCAACTCGGCGAAGTTGCCGGCGGCGAGGCTCGGCTTGCCTATCAGCACCGAGGGCGCTTCGTTGACAAGACCCAGGGTTTCGAAATCCTCCGGCACCCTGTAGCTGAGCTTGCGGTACAGGGCCGGTGCGGTGGCCATGCCGATGTGATGCACCAGCAGCGTGTAGCCGTCCGGCGCGGCACGGGCAACCTTGGCCGAGCCGATCGTGCCGCCCGCGCCGGCGGCGTTGTCGACGACGACGGTCTGGCCGAGCGGCTTGCGAAGCGCCTCGGCCAGGTCCCGGGCGATCTTGTCGCTCGGGCCTCCGGCGGCAAAAGGCACGACCAGCGTGACGGGCTTGTCGGGAAACTCTGCGTACGCCAACGAAGCGAATCCGAGCACGGCGAGGCTGGCGCCGCTGCGCCAAAGATGGATCATGGTCTTGTCTCCTTGGGTTTTCGGGCGTCAGGCCGACAGCGCCCGCATCTCGCGATACAGATCGGCCTTGCCTTCGAAGCCGATGCCAGGCAGGTCGGGCAGGGTCACATGGCTGTTCTCTACCTTCACGCCGTCCGGGAATCCGCCGAACGGCTGGAACAGGTCGGGGTAGGACTCGTTGCCGCCCAGTCCGAGCCCAGCG
The DNA here is from genome assembly GCF_003951285.1 of Variovorax beijingensis. Classification (GTDB taxonomy): domain Bacteria; phylum Pseudomonadota; class Gammaproteobacteria; order Burkholderiales; family Burkholderiaceae_C; genus Variovorax; species Variovorax beijingensis. Next base: position 123,905 of record NZ_RXFQ01000012.1, read on the forward strand.
GCGATGTTCAGCGACATCTGGTGTCCGCCGTGGGGGATGCAGCGGCTGGCCGACCAGCCGTGCTCCTTGAGCATCTCGAGCGTGCGCAGGTACTCCACCAGGCCGTAGCTCAGCGCGCAGTCGAACTGCAGCCAGTCGCGGTCGGGGCGCATGCCGCCGTATCGGATCAGGTTGCGCGCATCCTGCATCGAGAAGAGATCTTCGCCCGTGGCCATCGGGTTCTTGTAGAAGTTGCGCAGCGCCGCCTGGAGTTCGAAGTCCAGCGGGTCGCCCGGCTCTTCGTACCAGAACAGGTCGTATTGCGAAAGCGCCTTGGCGTAGGCGATGGCGGTCTCGAGGTCGAAGCGCCCGTTCGCGTCGACGCAGAGCTTCTGGCCGTCCTGCAGCACTTCCATGATCGAATCGATGCGGCGAAGGTCTTCGTCGAGCGAGGCGCCGCCGATCTTTTTCTTGACGACCGTGTAGCCGCGGTCGATGTAGCTGCGCATCTCGTCCTGGAGCTTCCTGTGGTCCTGCCCGGGGTAGTAGTAGCCGCCCGCCGCGTAGACGAAGATCTTGCGGTTCGGCTTTCCGTCGCCGTAGCGGTCCGCCAGCAACTGGAAGAGGGGCTTGCCTTCGATCTTGGCCACGGCGTCCCACACCGCCATGTCGATCGTGCCGATCGCCACGGAGCGTTCACCATGGCCGCCTGGCTTCTCGTTGGTGAACATCGTGTTCCAGATCTTGTGCGGGTCGAGGTTGTCGCCCGTGTCGTCGACGAGCGAAGCCGGATCTGCTTCGAGGATGCGCGGGATGAACCGCTCGCGCATCAGCTTGCCCTGGCCATAGCGGCCGTTCGAATTGAAACCGTAGCCGACGACCGGCTTGCCGTCGCGGATCACGTCGGTGATCACCGCGACAAGACTCAGCGTCATCTTGCTAAAGTCGATGTAGGCGTTGCGGATGGGCGAGCTGATGGGAATGGTTTTCTCGCGGATTTCGACGATCTTCATGGTTGGCTCCAGGGGGTGTTTGGCTGAGAGCCTCCATGGTCCGCCGCGCGGGATGTTTGGGCCAATGCTCCTTTTCGCTGCTTCCATGCACTGGACGAACCGCACATGAATCTGATCTGGCTTGAAGACTTCGTGGCCCTGGCTGCCACTGGAAATTTTTCGCGCGCTGCGGAAGACCGCCACAGCTCCCAACCCGCGTTCAGCCGGCGCATTCGTGCCCTGGAGGAGTGGATCGGTGCCGAGCTTTTCGACAGGAGTTCGCAACCCGCCAAGCTGACCGAAGTCGGCGAATGGTTCACCGGCGTGGCACAGGAATTGATCGCCAGAGTCGCGCGGGTGCCGGGCGACGCCAAGAAGGTCGCCGAGGCCAGTTCGATCACCTTGCGCATCGCGTCCACGCATGCGCTCTCGTTCACTTTTCTGCCGCGATGGTTGCGGGGCCTCGAATCGAATACGACGCTCGGGCCGGTGCAACTGATGTCCGACGTGCTTCAGCGTTGCGAAGCACTGATGCTGCAAAGCAAGGTCCAGTTTGTGTTGAGCCACGCGCACGGCAAGGCGCAAGGGGCGCTGGATACAGAGCCGTACAGGTCGGCCCGGATCGGTGAGGATCTGCTGATCGCGGTGTCGGCACCGGACGAGGAGGGTCACGCGCGCTATCGGCTCGCGCGCCAAGGCGGACCTGCAGTACCCATGCTCCAGTACACGGAGGAATCAGGGCTGGGACGCATCATGCGCGCCGTGATCGGTCGCAGGCTGGAGTCGGTTCCGGCGCAGGCCGTCTTCACGGCCCATCTCGCCTCTGTCCTCAGAACGATGGTGCTGGACGGGAGGGGGATCGCGTGGTTGCCGCAGACGCTGGTGCAGGACGATATCGACCAGGGCCGGCTTGTCGCCGCGGCGAGCAACGATTGGGAAGTTCCCTTGGAAATAAGGCTCTATCGCGACAGCGAGCTTTTGGGGAAGGCCGCGAACGCATTCTGGAATGCCGCGATTGGAGTGTGATCGCGGCCAGTTGGACGAAGCCACAATGTAAGGCCGCTTTGCACTGCATTGCGGACGTCCGTCTGGGCAACCCGTAAGGCAGCAGTGGCCCTGAGGAGACGTTCGGCTCTCTCAACAGCGGACGCTGCAAACGACAGTCTCGGCAGCTTCAGGCCACAGCCACCTCGTCTTTAAGACCAGAAAACGAAACGATGTAGCCAGCGAGAGCGCTTGCTGCCACGGTGGAAGGACTGCTCAGCCACAGCGCCCCTGGACTGAGCGACCTGGGAAATTGCGGTTGATGGCACTGATGGTGACTTGCTCAGTCCTCTTCGATGCGCCGGGCCGTCGCAAACGGGCCGCCGCCCACCACGCGTCGCAGTTTGCCACCCCTCCAGCAGCTCTACGTTCGGAACCAAATCTTGAGCGTCACGTACACCGCATAGCTCAAGCCAAGCACCATCCAAGCGAGGAAAAACATGTTGGCCCAGTAGTCGCCAGCATTTGCCGCCAGGGTGTAGACCTGCATCCTGCAAGCCTTGCCGACGCATGGCACCTCACCCCGAACCAGCGCGCGCAAAAACTCAAACAAGAAGTAGCAGGTCAGGACGGTAGTCACGAGCAATCCCACCGGCCCTACAAGTCCTTCGGTGCGTTCGCCGTTCTCATCCCAACGCCCCTTCCGAAGTAAGTTTTGTCCGAACTTGTACCAGGCAAATCCGAGCAGGAGCATCAGCGAGTAGTAAATGGCGGTACGCATGTCATCGAGTCGTCGTGCTGTGAGGGGGAAGTGCGTCGACAGGATGGTATCCGAGCAACGAGCGCGCATTTACCGGCGGGAATCAGAACTCACCACAGGTGCCTACCCGGCCGTCAGGAGACGATCCGCCCTTGGCACTACACACGAAACCATCATCGAGCGCCGGGCATCGCGCTGAGGGTCTTCGCCAAGGGCCACGCGCTCAGAAATGGCGAAGGTCAGCTTCGCCCGCCGTATGCGTCGACGTCCCTTACGGCACGCTTCCGCTTAAAGCCGACAACTGGAGGTCAGCGTCGAGTGACGGCTCTTGGCGGACTGTGGCCGAAGCCCGAGCTGCCGCGCGGTATCCTGAGTCGACCTTCGATTTGCTCCGAAGCAGACGCAGACCAAGATGCCCCGATTCAATATCAGTTGGTGATACGACACGCCGCCAACGCTCTCACTCCGCGTGGTTCAGCATCCACTGAGCACCGAAACGGTCGGTCAACTTGCCGCAATTGTCACCGCAAGGCTGAATGCCCTAGGGAGTCGTGACTGTCCCGCCAGCACCCAGCTCTCGGAAGAGCCGGTTCGTGGAATCGCGATCGTCCATGGCCAGCAGATGCGCGGAGTCTTGCATCGGCTCGGCGTCATCGTTACACGCCTGCCGCACCCTGCGAACCCGCAGATCGCACGGCTTCCTTCGCGAGATTGATGAACGCGCGCGTCTTCGCGGGAGGAGCGATATTGCCCGGGTACGCCGCATAGAGAAACATGCGCCCCGACGCCCAGCCGGGAAAAAGACGAACCAAGCGCCCGGCTTCCACCTCGGCGCGCAGATCTGCTGTACTCGGAAAAAAGGAGATACCTGCACCCTGGCTCACCAGCTGCAGCACGGCGTCCGTGCTCGCCGCCGATATCGAACCGCGCAGCTTCACATGGACCTTGCGGCCGCCGCGCTCGAAATCGATGGACCACGGGGCGGGCAGCAGCGACAGCGCGATCCACTCGTGGCCCGCGAGCTCCGCAGGCCTGCGCGGCGTGCCATGCCGGGCAAGGTAGCTGGCTGCCGCGACAGTCCAAAGCCCGAGTTCCTCGAGCACCACCGCGCGAAGGCCCGAATCGGCCATCGGTCCGACGCGTATCGCAAGATCGAAGTGCTCGGCGATCAGGTCGAGCTTGCGGTCGGTAGGCACATAGTCCACGCGCATTGCGGGATAGCGTTTGCTGTAGGTCGCGATCCAGCTGGCCACCATGCCGGCCGATCCCTGGGGGCTGGTGAGCCGCAACGTCCCCGAAGGCTGCGCGTGCCCGGTGCGTGCCCGCTCCATCGCAGCCTCGGCGCCGGCCAGCAGCTGGCGGCAATCGGAGAGAAATGCCTCGCCGGCTTCGGTGATCGCGAGCCTGCGCGTGGATCGCTGCAGCAGCTGCGTGCCCAATTCCCGCTCGAGCACCGCCACCGCCTGGCTGACCGCGGACTTGGTGGTGTTCAGGCGTTCGGCAGCCGCAGTGAAGGTTCCAGCCTCGGCGACTGCAACGAAGGCTGCCAGGCGGGCAAAGGAGATGGCAGGAGCCTTCATGCGATTGTTCTCCGGAACTGGACAATGAATTCTCCTGCAGGCGCTTTCTGAAAACAACCGTGACGCGCACTATGGCACCCATCGCAACATCACCCATGAAGGGAACTGCCATGTACGTGCTCCTCGGCTCCAACGGCAACATCACATCCAAGGTCGCGGCACTGCTGCTCGGACAAGGGACGCCGGTACGCGTTGTCGGTCGCAATGCGGGATCGCTCGCCTCCGTCAAGGCTGCGGGTGCGGGTATCGCAGCTGGCGACATCGGCGATGCGGGCTTCCTGGCCCAGGCATTCGCCGGCGCCACGGCTGCCTACACGATGATCCCTACCGACTACGCAGCGCAGGACATGGCGGCCGAGCAGGATCGGCTGGGCAATGCAATCGCGCGCGCCATCGCTGCGGCTGGCCTGAAACGCGTCGTGAATCTGAGCAGCGTCGGCGCGCACCTGGGCTCGGGGAACGGCCCGATCGCGGGCCTGCATCGGCAGGAGCGGCGCCTGGATGAACTCGCCGGTGTGGACGTGCTGCACCTGCGGCCCGGTTACTTCTTCGAGAACCACCTGATCGCGATAGAGATGATCCGGACCATCGGCGCGTATGCGGACATGACTGCGCCCGATGCACCGCTGCCGATGGTGGCAACCGCAGACATCGCGCAAGTCGTGGCGCGCGAGTTGCGTACGCCTTCAGGCAAGGGCAAGCGCGTACTCCATCTGCGCGCGCCAAGCCTCTACACGATGAAGGAAGCCACGGCGCTGCTCGGCGCGGCCATCGGCAAGCCGGATCTCGCGTATGTCCAAGCCGATCCGGAAGAGGGCAGGGCAGCGCTGATACAGCAGGGCTTCTCCGCGAATGCCGCCGCGCAGCTCATGGAGATGAGTGCGGCCTTCTCCACGGGACGCCTCGATGGCGAGTACGACAAGGGCCCGACCGAGATCACCCCGACGACGCTCGAGGATTTCGCGGCCACGGTCTTCAGGCCGGCTTTCGAGAAGACCTGAGGGGGTCCTTCGCACGCCGCTGCGAACCGCGTTGCATGATCAGCCGGGGAACTGCACCACCGGGCCGCCAGGCTTGGTACCCGGCGGTACAAAAGCGGGCGCCGGGTCACCGCCGCGACCCAGCGAGCGGGTGTAGGCGTAGATGGCCTTCAAGTCCGCGTCGGTCATCGGGCGTACGTTGAACCATGGCATGGGTGGGCGGGGTGTCATGGTGCGAGCGTGCTTCACCCATTGCTGCTTGCTCATGTCAGCCATGACCAAGCGCAGATTGACCGCATACGTAGTGCCCCACGGGCCGGACCAGCCCAGGGCGTCGCCAGTCAACCACAGCTTCTCATCGACCTGACCGTTCTTTGCGGCGTAGCCGGGCGTGTGGCAATCATTGCAGCCCGCGATGATCACCAGGTAGCGGCCGCGCTGAATCTCGCCCTTGTTCGCCTTCTGGCTGCTGCCTGTTTGCGCCCCTGCCAAGGCTGAGGACAGGAGGACGGTCAGCACGGCGCTGGTGCGCGCGACGCGGCGAATCAGGTGAGCCGTCAGAGCGGCATGTGGACTCATGCGATTCTTCATTGGCTGGCTCCCAGGTTCGGCGCTCATGTCGAAGTAGACATGGCACCACGGTAGCGATCGGTTCCGGCCCGCGCATGGGCGCTTTGTCCCGTTTCTGCCTAGGCGCTTTGTCATGGGTATGCCTGCTATGGAGAAGGAGCGGCGTTGATCGCCAACTGCGCGGCGAACGCCCGCTGGTAGGCCGGCCGCGCTTCACCGCGGGCAACATAGGCGTCCAGGCTGGGAAACTCGTTCAGCAGGCCGGATGGCCGAAGCCGCAGCAGCACCGACACCATCAGCAGGTCGCCCGCGCTGAAGCCGCCGTCCAGCCAGTCGCCGTCGCCGAGGCGGGCGGCCAGTTGATTCAGTCGGGCGCGCACCCGGTCCTCGACGAGGGGCAGGCGCGCGGCCTTCCAGGGCTTGTCGCCTTCCGCCAGCTTGACCGTGACGAGCTCGAGGATGGGAAGCTCGACCGTATTGAGCGCCGCGAACATCCACGTGATGGCGCGCGCCCTTGCGTTGGCATCGGCGGGGAACAGGCCCGGGTGGCGCTCGGCGATGTGCAGCACGATGGCGCCGGTCTCGAACAGCGCGAGGTCGCCTTCCTCGTAGGTGGGGATCTGGCCGAAGGGATTCAGCGCCAGATGCGCGGCCTCCTTCATCGCGCGGAAGGACACCAGGCGCACTTCGTAGGGCAGGCCGGCTTCCTCCAGCGCCCAGCGCACGCGCGTGTCGCGCGCCAGGCCCTTGCCACCATCGGGCGAGCGTTCAAAGGCGGTGATGGTGATGGTCATGGCGAGTGTCCTTTCGGCGTACGGCGGCAAGCGATGCCGGTCAGAAGAAAGTTCATGGCGCGGCAAACGCGGCTTTCACGGTAAATTGTGCTCAAACCATAGGAGACACACATGCCCGCCATTCCGCACTTCAACCGCTTCGCCTTGCGAGCCGCCTTGTACTGCTGCCTCGCGATGCTCGCCTTGCCGAGCCGGGCCGCCGATTACCCGGCGCCGAAGGAGGGCAGCTGGATCGCCAAGGACTTTCGCTTCCACACCGGCCAGGTCATGCCGGAGCTGCGCCTGAACTACGTCACCATTGGCGCGCCCAGCGGCGAGCCGGTACTGATCCTGCATGGAACCACCGGCTCGGCAGCAAGCATGTTGACGCCTGCATTTGCCGGCGAGCTGTTCGGCGTGGGCCAGCCGCTGGATGCCACCCGCTACTACATCATCATTCCCGACGGCCTGGGAACCGGCAAGTCGGCCCGCCCGTCGGATGGCCTGCGCGCCAACTTCCCCCGCTACAACTACGAGGACATGGTGGACGCACAGTACCGGCTCGTCACTGAGCACCTTGGCGTCAAGCACCTCCGGGCGATCATCGGCAACTCCATGGGGGGCATGCATGCCTGGATGTGGGGCGTGAAGCACCCCGGCGCCATGGACGCACTGGTGCCGATGGCGTGCCAGCCCACCGAGATGTCCAGCCGCAACTGGATGATGCGCCGGCTGTTGACCGAGTCCATTCGCAGGGATCCGGAGTGGAACAACGGCAACTACACCACCCAGCCTCGCAGCGCCCAGTTTGCTTCCGTGTTCTTCGCCACCGCCACCAACGGCGGTAACCTCGCGATGTACAAGGCCGCGCCGACGCGTGCCCAGGCTGACAAGCTGCTGGAGACGCGCCTGGGTGCGCCCTTCGCTGCGGATGCAAACGACATCCTCTACCAATGGGAGGCATCCGCCGACTACAACCCATCCCCCGGGCTGGAGCGCATCCGGGCTGCCGCGCTGGCCATCAACGCGGCCGACGACGAGCGCAACCCGCCCGAGACCGGCATCATGGAACGTGAAATGAAGCGCGTGAAGAATGGCCGCTACTACCTGATTCCGGCCAGCGACCGGACCACCGGGCACGGAACCACGGGGCAGGCAACGTGGTGGAAGGCGCAGCTTGCGGAACTGCTGCAAAAGGCGCCAAGACAAGGGCTGTAGCCGGCGCGCCGGCGTTGACGCAGCCATCGGCCGAGGCATAGCATCGGCCTGCACGGCACTCTTCCATGCGCCCGGCCGTGCGGAGGGATTGCCATGAGCACCACGTCCTCGACCTTCGTCGCCGCCGACGGTGATGGCTATGAACGGCTGATGGGCCGCTGGAGCCGCCTCCTCGCGCTGCCTTTTCTCGACTTTGTCGGCACTGCGGATGGCGACCGCATCCTCGACGTCGGATGCGGCACCGGCCACCTCACTTTCGCCGTGGCCCGCCGCACCGGCGCCGGCGAAATGCGGGGCGTGGACATCGCGCTGCCCTACATCGAACACGCGCGGCGCCACAACGAGGACGCGCGCATCGTCTTCGAGGTGGCCGACGCCTGTTCGCTGCCATATCCGGCGCAAAGCTTCGACCGCGTGCTCTCGCTGCTGGTGCTGCACTTCGTGCCGGAGCCGGGCAAGGCCATTGCCGAGATGCGCCGCGTCGCCAGGCCCGGCGCGGTGGTCGGCGCAGCGGTGTGGGACGCACGTGGCGGCTGGGTCGCCAACCGCATGTTCTTCGACACCGCCGCCGTGCTCGACCCGGAGGCCGGCGCCCGCCGCGCCCGCAACTACACGCGGCCCCTCACGCGGCCCGGCGAACTGGGACGGGCGTGGCGCGACGCGGGGTTCAAGGGCGTGGAAGAAACGACGCTCGCCATGCGCATGGAGTTCGCCTCGTTCGCCGACTACTGGGCGCCCTTCGAGGGCAAGGACGGGCCCGGCGCGGAATACGTCGCCACGCTCGATGCGGACGCGCGCTCCAGGCTGCGCGAGGCGGTCGAGGCGGCCTACCTCGATGGCGAAGCCGATGGCGCGCGCTCCTACGCCGCGCTCGCGTGGGCCGTCAAGGGCACGGCGCCGGGGTAGCCGCAGCGGCGCGCGCCGCATCCGCGCTCACTGCGCGAGGCGGATGTTCGCGTCCTTGATGATCTTCGCGTAGATGGCGGCATCGGCGCGCACCACCTTCTGGAACGCTTCGGGCTTGCCGCCAGCGACCTGCAGGCCCAGCGCCTCGATCTTGGCGCTCACGTCGGGCAGGTGCACGATGCGGTCGATCTCGTCGGACAGCTTCTGCACCACCGGCGCGGGCGTGGCGGCGGGCAGGAACACGCCGAACCAGCCATAGGGGTCGAAGGAGTGAAAGCCGAGCTCGGCGAAGGTGGGCACGTCGGGCAGGCCGGGCATGCGCTGCGTGCCGGTCACGGCCAGCGGGCGCATCGACTTGAGATGCGCCCGCGCGGTGGCGCTGTCGATGAAGGCCGAGGCGAGCTGGCCGCCCACCAGGTTGGTGACCAGTGGCGCCGCGCCCTGGAACGGCACGTGCACCAGGTCGATGCCGGCCTGCATGTTCAGCAGCGCGCCCTGGATGTGCGACGAGGTGCCGGCGCCGTAGCTGCCGAAGTTGTACTTGCCGGGGCTCTGCTTCACCATGGCGATGAAGTCCTTGAGGTTCTTTGCGGGCGAGTCGAGCGGCACGGCCAGCATGCTGGGGCTGCGCGCGATCATGGTGACGGGCGCGAAGTCCTTCAGCGGATCGTAGGCAAGCTTGTCCATGAGCGGCGGCTGCTGGATCAGCGCGGTGATGGCGATGAGCAGCGTGTGGCCGTCGGCCGGCGCCTTGGCGACGAAGCCGTTGCCGATGGTGCCGCCGGCGCCGGGGCGGTTCTCCACCATCGCAGGTTGCCCCCAGGCTTCCTGCAGCTTCTGGCCGATGGTGCGCGCCAGGGAGTCGGTGGCGCCGCCGGCGGGGTAGGGCACGATCAGCTTGAGCGGTTGGCTTGGATAGGCGGGCTGCGCGGCCGTTTGTGTGGCTGTTTGAGCCAGCGCCGGCGCGGCGAGCAGAAGCGCCAGGCCTGCGGCCGCGCAGAGCCTTCGTACCAGCATCGATGTCGTCTTCATGGGCTTGTCTCCTCTTCGGGGGTGGAATAACTCGACTCGACTCGGCTCAACGCAGCGTTTCGGCCGTGCCCAGGATCGCGGTGGCCTGGCTCGACAGCATGCCGCCGTTGCCATGCGCGAGCGCGGTCTGCGCGTTCTTCACCTGGCGCTCGCCGCATTCGCCGCGCAACTGCCGCACGGCCTCGATGAGCGCGAAGATGCCGTACATGCCGGGATGCACGCACGACAGCCCGCCGCCGTTGGTGTTCACGGGCAGCCGGCCGCCCGGTGCGATGGCGCCGTCGGCCACGAAGCGGCCGCCTTCGCCCTTGGGGCAGAAGCCCAGGTCCTCGAGGAACAGCAGCGTGTTGATGGTGAAAGCGTCGTACAGCTGCACCACGTCCGTGTCCCTGGGTGCGAGCCCGGCCATCGCGAAGGCCTCGCGGCCCGACTGGCTCGCCGCCGTGACGGTGAGGTCCGCCATCGAGGAGATCTGCCGGTTCCACACCGCCGTAGCGTTGCCCAGCACATAGACCGGCTTCTTCGGCAGGTCCCTCGCGCGCTCGGCGCTCACCAGCACGCAGGCCCCGGCGCCGTCGGTGACCAGGCAGCAGTCGCGCACGGTCAGCGGGTTCGACACCATGCGGGCGCCCAGCACCTCCTCGCGCCTGAGCGGCTCGCGCATGAAGGCCTCGGGGTTGAGCCCGGCCCAGGCGCGCGCGGCCACCGCCACGTCGGCCAGCTGCTCGCGCGTGGTGCCGAATTCGTGCATGTGGCGCGAAGCCGCCAGCGCGTAGGCCGACACCGGCAGCATCGGCTCATACGGGTGCTCGTAGGGCTGCGGATCGAGAAAGCGGCGCGCCGCCACGATCTTGCGCCGGCCGAAGGCGGCACTGCGCTGCGCGCTGCCGTAGCAGATGAGCACCGCGCTGCACTGGCCCGAACGGATGGCCTGCATCGCGGGCAGCAGGTGCGCGATGAAGCTGCTGCCGCCGAGCATGGTGCCGTCGATGTAGCGCGGGTTGAGGCCCAGGTATTCGACCACCGGCAGGGCCCACATCGCGGCCGACGCGCTGGCGGTGCAGAGTCCGTCGATGTCGCGCATCTCGAGGCCTGCATCCGCCACGGCCGCCCGCGCGGCGCGCGCCAGCAGTTCCATGTCGGTGAAGCCCGGCGCCTCGCCGCAGCCGAAGGTGGCGGCGCCGGCAATGGCTGCGCTGCCACGCAAGGCTTCGAGTCCGGCGCTCATCGAGTGGCTCCTTCGACGGCATCGAACAGCACCAGGCCGCGGCCGTCCTTCACCTGCACCCGCGCGCGGACGCGCTGGCCGATGCGCACCGCTTCGGGCGCGAGGTTCTCGATGCGGCTCATGAGCCGCACGCCTTCGTCGAGATCGACCAGGCTCACGTTGAGGTCGCCGCCATCGGCCGGCTTGCGCCGCACGGTCGTCACGGCATGCACGGTGCCCAGGCCGTCCGGCGCCTTCCATTCGAGCGCCGTGCCGCCGCAATGCAGACAACTCTCGCGCGGGTAGTAGACGTGGCGGCCGCAGTCGCCGCAGCGCTGCAGCAGGAAGCGGCCGGCGTCCAGCTCGCGCTGGTGGAAGGCCTGCACGCCGATGCTGTGGTCGTTCATCGGGCTTGCTCCTTGTGGGCCGGCCACTGGAAGGGCAGCGGCTTCTTGTCCAGGAAATGGTTCACCGCCTCGCGGTGCTCGGCGCTGCCGAAGGCCAGCGCCTGCACGTTCGCCTCGGTGTCGAGCAGCGCAGCCAGTGCGCCTGCATCGCCGGTGGCGCGCTTCACCAGGCTCACGGCCAGCGGCGAGGCGCCGGCAAAGCTCTCGGCCAGCGCCAGCGCGCGCGGCAGCAGCTGCGCGGGCTCGTGCAGTTCCATCGCAATGCCGAGCTCGAGCGCCTCGGCCGCACCAACCTCCCGCGCCGACAGCATCAGCTCGCGTGCGCGCTGCGCGCCGACCACGCGCGGCAGGGTGTAGAAGGCGCCGCAGTCCGGCACCAGGCCCAGCTTGAGGAACGACATGCAGAAGCGTGCGCGCGGGCTCGCAAGCACGAAGTCCGCCGCGAGGGCCAGGCTGAAGCCGGCGCCATAGGCCGCGCCATCGACCGCCGCGATCACGGGCTTGTCGAGCAGGATCAGCTCGCTGAACCAGCGCTGCGTGGCCTGCATGCGCTCGCGCCAGCCGGCGTTGTCGAGCTTCGCATCGGCAATGCCGCGCAGGTCGCCGCCCGAGCAGAACTGGCCGTTGGCGCCGGCCAGCACCAGTGCGCGCACCTCGGCGTCGCCGCGCACCTGCGCGATGGCCCGGGCGAGCTCGTCGCGCATGGCGGGGGTGAGCGCGTTGCGGTTGGCGGGCGTGTCCAGCGTCAGCAGCGCGGTGCTGCCGTGGCGCTTGCAGCGCAGTGCGGTGAAATCGTTCATGGGTGTGGTTGCTCCTGGGCGGCGGCGCGGTGCGCTTCCTGCAGTTCGCGCCAGAGGATCTTTCCGGTGCCGGACTTCGGCAGGCTGTCGAGAAACTCGACCACGCGCGGCGCCTTGTAGACGGCCATGCGCTCGCGGCACCAGGCGACGACGTCCTCTTCGCCGACGCGGCCGCGCTCCTGGGGCTTGAGCACCACCAGCGCCTTGACCGACTCGCCGCGCCTGCCGTCGGGCACTGCGATCACGCAGGCCTCGTGGATGGCCGGATGCTCGTACATCGCGTTCTCCACTTCGGTGGGCCAGACCTTGTAGCCGGAAGCATTGATCATTCGCTTGAGCCGGTCGCGCAGGAAGAAGTAGCCGTCCTCGTCCATCGAGGCCAGGTCGCCGGTGCGGAAGAAGCGCTGGCCGCCGATCTCGATGAAGGCCTCGCGGTCGGCCTCCGGGTTGCGCCAGTAGCCTTTCATGAGCTGCGCACCGCGCGTGACGAGTTCGCCCACTTCGCCGGCCGGCAGCTCCTCGAACGTGACCGGGTCGACGATGCGCGAATCCACGCCCTGTGTCGGCATGCCCAGGCACTGGCGCTTGCCGCGCGCGGGTGGGTTGGCGTGCAGGAAGGAGGCGGTCTCGGTCAGGCCATAGCCTTCGTTGTACGAGAGGCCGTGGCGCTGCAGGAGCAGCGCGGCCACGGCCTCGGGCATTGCGGCGCCGCCGCCCGAGAGCAGCGCCAGGCTGGAGAGGTCGCGCCGCTCGGCTTCCGGGTGGGAGAACAGGTCGATCACCATCGCCGGCGGCGCCGACCAGGCGGTGACCGCATGGCGCTCGATCAGGCGCGCGGCCATCGCCGGGTCCCAGCGCGGCATCATTACCGCGGTGGCGCCGAGGAACATCGGCAGGTTCATGCCGTTCTGCAGGCCCAGCATGTGAAAGAGCGGCGCGACGGCCAGCGTGACCGTCTCCACATGCAGCTGCTTCCACACCGCCGAGGAAGCGAGCGAGGCCAGCAGCGTCGCATGGGTGTGCATGCAGCCCTTGGGATGGCCGGTGGTGCCCGAGGTGTAGGGCAGCACGGCCAGGTCGTCGGGCGACAGGGGCAATGCCGCGGGCGCGAGGCCGCGCGCGATCGCCTGCTCGAAGCCGTGCAGGCGCGCGTCGGCCAGCGGCGCGCGCGGCGCCGTGACCCAGCCGGGCAGCGTGTCGTCGCTCGCCGATGCATCGATCGCGTCGGCATAGGCATGGACGAGCGCGGCGCGCAGATCGCCCTCGCCTTCGCCGAACGCGAGCGCGGGCAGCAGCTCCTGCGCGACGAAGGCGATGCACGCACCGCTGTCCGCCGCGTAGTGCTCCACCTCTGCGGCCTTGCTCATCGGATTCACCGGCACCACCACGGCGCCTGCGCGCAGCACGGCGTAGAAGGCCGTCACGAACTGCGGGCAGTTCTGGCTCGCGAGCAGCACGCGGTCGCCGGGCGCGACGCCCAGGCGCTGCTGCAGGTAGCCGGCCAGCGCGTCGACGCGCTGGCGCAGCTGTGCATAGGAAGTGGCCGCGCCGCAGTAGACGATGGCCGGCTTGCCGGGATAGCGGCGCGCCGCGGTGTCCAGGTAGTCCAGAAGCGTGGCGCGCGGCACGCGCAGCTCGCGCGCCACGCCCTTGGGCCAGAAGCGGAAGTGCGGCGGCCTGGGGTTCATTGCTGCTCCAGCGCCCGCGCGATGATTTCCTTCATCACCTCGTTGGCGCCGCCGTAGATGCGGCCCACGCGCACGTCGGCATAGAGCCGCGCGATCGGGTATTCGTTCATGAAGCCATAGCCGCCGTGCAGCTGCAGGCATTCGTCGACGATGCGGCAGCAGGCGTCGGTGGTCCACCACTTGGCCATGGCGGCCGTCGGCACGTCGAGTTCGCCGCGCATCAGGCGCGCGATGCAGTCGTCGACGAAGGCGCGCGCCACCTGCGCCTGCGTCTCGCACTCGGCGAGCTTGAAGCGGGTGTTCTGCATCTTCAAAAGCGGCTCGCCGAACACCTGGCGGTCGCGCACGTAGTCCAGTGTGTCGCCGATGGCGCGCTGCATGGTGGCCACGGCGCCGACTGCGATCAGCAGGCGCTCCCGCGGCAGCTGCTGCATGAGCTGCGCGAAGCCGCGGCCCTCTTCGCCGCCCAGCAGGCTGTCGGCCGGCACGCGCACGTCGTCGAAGAACAGCTCGGTGGTGTCGAGCGTCTTCTGGCCCATCTTGTCGAGCAGCGGCCCGCGCCGGAAGCCCGTCGTACCTTCGGTCTCGACCATCAGCAGCGAGATGCCCTTGCCGCCGGCCGCCGCGTCGGTCTTGGCCGCGACGCAGACCAGGCCCGCGTGCATGCCGTTGGTGATGAAGGTCTTGCTGCCGCTGATGCGCCAGTGGCCGCCGTCGCGCCGTGCCTGCGTCTTGATGCGCTGCAGGTCGGTGCCGGCGCCGGGCTCGGTCATCGCGATGGCCGCCACCAGCTCGCCGCTGGCCATGCGCGGCAGCCAGCGCTGCTTCTGCGCCTCGGTGCCGTAGGCCAGCAGGTAGTGGGCGACGATGCCGCTGTGCACGTTGTTGCTGAAGCCCTGCGCCATGGCACGCATCTGCTCCTCGCAGATCACCGCCTCGTGCAGGAAGCTGCCGCCGCCCCCGCCGTAGGCTTCGGGAATGCTGGCGCACAGCAGGCCGGCCTGGCCGGCTTTCGTCCAGATCTCGCGGTCGGCGTGGTGCTGCGCGCGCCAGCGCGGCTCGTGGGGCACGCACTCGCGTTCGAAGAAGCGGCGCGCGCTGCCCTGCAGCATCTCCAGTTCCCCGTTCATCCACGGCCGCGTGGCGACGGCCCCGCCGGTCATGGACGGCCGCCCCCGCAGACCAGCACCTGGCCGCTCACGTAGTTCGACTCCGGAATGCAGAACAGGTAGACCGCGCCCGCCGCCTCCTGCGGCGTGCCGCCGCGGCCGAGCGGAATCAGCGCCTCGGCGTTCTTCAGGATCTGCGGGTTGACGCCGACCTTGATCTGCCGGCCCTCGATGTCGATGCTCGCGCCCGCGCTGGCATCGGCTTCGGTCAGCCGGGTCTTGATCAGGCCGAAGGCCACGCTGTTGACCGTGACCTTGTAGCGGCCCCATTCCTTGGCCATGGCCTTGGTCAGGCCGTTGATGCCGGCCTTGGCGGCCGCGTAGTTGGCCTGGCCCGCGTTGCCGTAGACGCCGGAGGTGGACGAGATGTTGACCACCTTGCGGAACACTTCGCGGCCTTCGTCGGCCTCGCGTTTGGCCGCGTCTCGGATGAAGTTGGAGGCCGCGCGCAGGATGCGGAATGGCGCCGTGAGGTGCACGGCCAGCATCGCCTCCCACTGCTCGTCGCTCATCTTCTGCACCACGTTGTCCCAGGTGTAGCCGGCGTTGTTGACGACGATGTCCAGGCCGCCGTAGCTGTCGACCGCGGTGCGCACGAAGCGGTCGGCAAAGCCGGCGTCCGTCACGCTGCCGGAGCAGGCGATGGCGCTGCCGCCTGCGGCCACGATGTCATTGACGGTCTGCGCGGCCGGTTCGGCATCGAGGTCGTTGATGACCACGCGCGCACCGTCGCCCGCGAGCTTGAGCGCGATCTCGCGCCCGATGCCGCGGCCGGAGCCGGAGACGATGGCGACCTTGCCTTCGAGTTTTCTGTTGGTGCTGCTGTTCATGGGTTGTCTCCTCGGGGATGTGTCAGGGCCAGGCGACGAGTGCCTCGGCGCTCAGCCTGGCGGCGCCTTCATGGGTGGCCGTCATGAGCTTCAGCCGCACGCTGCGCCGGCCCTCGTGCTCGAACTTCTCGGCCACCGTGCCGGTGCAGCGGATGCGCTCGCCCACATGGGTGATGGCGGCAAAGCGCAGGTCGAGCGAACGGATCGCCGCCTGCGACACCCAGTGGGTCAGCAGCCGCGCGAGCCAGGCCGCCGACAGCATGCCGTGCGCGAACACGTCGGGCATGCCGGCGGATTTCGCGAAGTCGCTGTCGACGTGGATCGGGTTGTGGTCGCCAGAGGCGCCGCAGTACAGCGCCAGGTCGAGCCGGCGGATCGGCGGCAATTCGAGCGGGGGCAGGGCGTCGCCGGGCTGCAGTGCGTTCCAGTCGGGGAGGGTGGCGGTGGTCATTGCGAGGCTCATGAGTTGCGCACGACGGTCACGCAGCGCAGCTCGGCCACGAGTTCATCGCGCTGGTTGCTGACGGCGGTCTTGCGCACGACGAATTCGAGCGCGCCGTTCTTCTTGTCGTAGATGTCCTCGATGCGCTGGCGGAACGTGAGCGTGTCGCCCGCATAGGCCATCGCGTGGTAGCTGAAGCCCTGCTCGCCGTGCAGCAGGCTGCGGTAGTCCATGCCCAGCAGCTCGCGGATGGCGGCCGGGTTGGGCGCCTCCATCTCCAGGCAGAAGAGAAAGGTGGGCGGCACCGGCAGGCCCGGGTGCCCGGCGTCGCGCGCGGCGGCCTCGTCGATGTAGACGGGATCGGTCTGGCCCGTGGCCTTGGCGAAGAAGCGCAGGCGGCCTTTTTCCACTTCCACCTGGAAGGGCGGAAGCTGGTGGCCGATGTGGCGGCGGTCGATCATCTGGATTGGTAGAGCGTGACCACGCAGGCGCCGCCCAGGCCCAGGTTGTGCTGCAGCGCGAGCCGTGCACCTTCGACCTGGCGCTGCTCGGCCCGGCCGCGCAATTGCCACACGAGCTCCGCGCACTGCGCAAGGCCCGTGGCGCCGAGTGGATGGCCCTTGGACAGCAGGCCGCCCGACGGATTGGTCACCACGCGCCCGCCATAGGTGTTGTCGCCCTCGACGATGAAGCGCTCGGCCGTGCCCTCGGGCGTGAGGCCCAGCGCCTCGTAGGTGATGAGCTCGTTGGCGGTGAAGCAGTCGTGCAGCTCCACCACGTCGAGTTCCTCGGGGCCGATGCCGGCGTCTTCGTACACCTGGCGGGCCGCGGCGGCGGTCATGTCGTAGCCGACCAGCTTGCGCATGTCCCTGCTCTCGAAGGTGGAGGGCGTGTCGGTGGTCATGGCCTGCGCGGCGATGACCACGCGCATGTCGAGCCCGTGCTTTTCTGCGAACTCGGCCGAGCAGACGATGGCCGCGGCCGCGCCGCAGGTGGGCGGGCAGCACTGGAAGCGCGTGAGCGGATCGAACACCAGCGGCGAGGCCATCACCTCGTCGAGCGTGAGCGTCTGGCGAAACACCGCGAGCGGGTTGCGCGCCGCATGCTGGCGCGCCTTCACCGAGATGCGCCCGAAGGTGTCGCGGCGGATGCCGTGCTGCGCGATGTAGTCGCGGCCGGCGCCGCCGAAGAACTGCGCGGCGCGCGGCGCTTCGGGCACGTAGCCCTGCTTCTCGGCCATCACCTCGGCGAAGCGCGCCATCGGCGAGGGGCGGTCGTCATAGGCGCCCTTGAGCGCGCCGGGCTGCATCTGCTCGAAGCCGAGCGCGATCGCGCATTCGACCATGCCGCTTTCCACCGCCTGGCGCGCGAGGAACAGTGCGCTGGAGCCGGTGGAGCAGTTGTTGTTGAGGTTGAACACCGGAATGCCACTCAGGCCGACGCCGTAGATGGCGGCCTGCCCCGCGGTGGAGTCGCCATAGACATAGCCGACATAGGCCTGCTGCACCAGCGCATAGTCGACGCCGGCATCGTCGAGCGCGAGCTTCGCTGCGCGTGCGCCCATCACGGTGTAAGGGTCGCTGGCGCCGGGCTTGGTGAAGGGGATCATGCCCACGCCGACCACATGGACGGGGCGCTGCATACGTGTCATGGAAACTCCTCAGTGGGACGCGGTGACGATGGAAGGAAGTCTCCGCCGGTGCACAGGCTCGGGCAATCGCGGATCGGCCCAAAACGATTGGCCGAAACGCTCATGCAATATCGCGGTAGCGGAAGGTGCCCATCGCGCGCGCCGCCACTTCGCCGCTCGCGTCGGTGACGGTGGCCTCGCAAAAGCACACCGAGCGGCCGCCACCCGCGGCGTGCCCCTGTGCCTGCAGCACCCCGCCCGCGGGCCGCATGAAGGCGATGTGCATGTCGACCGTGACGACCTCCCGCGCGTAGTCGACGCGCGAGAGCGCGGCATGCGCCATCGCGCTGTCGAGCAGGGTCATCAGCACGCCGCCATGGCCGCTTGCGTGGTTGTTCAGCAGCTCGGGGCGCAGCGCCACCGAAACCAGCGATTTGCCGCCTTCCGCATGCTCGAGCCTGAGCCCGAGGTGCTCGGAAAAGGGCACATGGCGCTGCGGTCCGCTGCTCGGCCGGCCGTCGCCTTCCTGCGGCGCGCTCGCAAGCTGCAGGCTCATGGCGCGGACCCCCGCTTCGACGCGGCAGCCGCCGCCGTGAAGTCGCGCGGCCCGGTCAGCGCAAGGCCGCCGTCCACAGGAATGACGGTCCCCGTGATGTAGGAGCCCCAGTCGCTCGCCAGCATCATCGCCATGCGGCTGATGTCCTCGATGCGGCCCAGGCGCTTGAGCGGCACGCGCTCGGCCATCGCGGCCATGGTGTCGCCGGTGGGCGCGAGCCGCTTCAGGCCTTCGGTGTCGGCGATCGGCCCGGGCACGATGGAGTTGATGCGGATGCCCTGCGGGCCCCACTCGAGCGCCAGCACCTGCGTCAGCATGTCGACGCCGGCCTTGGCCGCGCACACATGGGCCTGGAACGGCGTGGGCGTGAAGGCCTGGCCGGCCGAGATCTGGATCACGCAGGCGCCGGGCCGGCGCAGGTGCGCATGCGCGAGCCGCGCGACGTTGAAGCTGCCGAGCAGGTCGATGTCGACCACCGTCTTGAAGGCATTGGGCGACATGTCGAGCGCGCTCGCAAGAAAGTTGCCCGCGGCGCCCGAGACCAGCACGTCGATGGGGCCGAAGCGCTCGGCGCCCTGCGCGAAGGCGCGTTCCAGCGCCTCGGGCTGGCGCACGTCGGCCGCAATGCCCAGTGCCTGCGTGCCGAGCGCTTCGAGCTGCTGCGCCGCCGCGGCCACCTTGTCGGCCGAGCGGCTGAGCACCGTGAGGCGCGCACCGGCGCGCGCAAAAGCCTGCGCAATGCCGAAGTTGATGCCGCTGGAGCCGCCGGCCACGGCCACGTGGCGGCCCGAGAAATCGAAGGCGGAAAAGTCCATGGTGTTCATTGCCCCGATCACTCCGGCTTGAAGCCGATCTCGGCCAGCATCTTGCGCTCGCGCTCGAACTGCGCACGGGCGTAGTCGGCATAGTTCTCGCCGGTCATCAGCTTGGGTTGCATGTCGAACAGTTCCAGCTGCTGGAGGTAGGCCGGGTCCGCCGCAGCCTTGATGAAGGCCGCGTGCAGCCTGGCGGCGATCTTCGGATCGAGGTTCTTCGGCGCCACCAGGCCCACCGGCGAATCGATCACCATGTCGTGGCCCAGCTCCTTGACGGTCGGCGCGTCGTAGCGCTTCAGGCGCTCGGCGGTGAAGGTGGCGAGCAGGCGCACCTTGCCGCCCTGCACCTGGGGCCCGAAGCCGGGGTCGCCGTAGACGTCGAGATGGCGGCCGATCACCGCCTGGAAGGCCTCGCTGCCGCCCTTGTAGGGCACCAGGTTGAAGGACGTGCCTGCCTGCCTGGCGAGCCGCTCGGCGTAGATGCGGTTGATGCTGATCGCGCCGACGTTGCCCCAGCTGACGGCGCCGGGGCGCTTCCTGGCGTCGGCCAGCAGTTCGGGCAGCGACTTCCAGGGCGCGTCGGTGGCCACCACGATGCCGGTGGTGAGGCCGGCCAGCCCGATCAGGTAGCTGAAGTCCTTGAGCGGGTCCCAGCTCACCTTCTGCACCAGCGGCGCGCGGATCACCGAGTTGTGCATCACCGCGATCGTGTAGCCGTCGGCTTCGTTCATGGTCGCCAGCGATGCGGTGCCGGTGACGCCGCCCGCGCCCGGCTTGTGCATCAGAACGATGGGCTGGCCCAGGTCCCTGGAGGCGGCCTCGGCCAGCGTGCGGAAGATCGGGTCGAAGGAGCCGCCCGGCGGAAATGGCAGCACGAGCTGGATCGGCTTGCTCGGATACGGGTCGGCGGCGAAGGCCGGGGCGGCCGCGCTGGCGCCGAGGGCGATCAGTGCGCCCAGCGCGGCGCGCCGGCTAAGCGGGCGGAAGCTGCGGTTCATGGTGTCATGTCTCCTGTCGTTTGAAATTGGCGGCGGCGCATGCGGTTCAGGCGGCCTGCGGCAGCGGCAGGTAGCGGAAGGAGCCCTGCGCTTGCGCGACCAGGCGGCCGGCCTCGTCGCTGACCGTGGCGCGGCACCAGGCCACGCTGGCGTCGTGCTGCACCACTTCGCCGTCGGCCGTGAGGCGGCCGCGGCCGGGCGCGTGGAAGCTGGTGTTGAGATTGAGCGTGACGGCGGTGCGCGCAAAGTCGAACAGCGACACGGCCGCGCTCGCCATGGCCACATCGAGCAGCGTGACCAGCACACCGCCGTGCACGGCGCCGATGACGTTGCCGAGCTCGGGCCGCGCGTCGATGACGAGGCGCGCGCGGCCGCCTTCGGAGAATTCGCGGTGCGCATCCAGCAGCCGCATGAACGGCACCTGGCCGAACAGGTGGCGGTGGTCCGCGCCGGTGACGGGTTGCATCACGCCTGCAGCCGCTCGCGCAGCACGTTCTTCAGCACCTTGCCCGCGGCCGACAACGGCAGCTCGCGCAAGAAGCTGATGCCGCGCGGACACTTGTAGCCGGCCAGGCGCTCGCGGCACCAGGCGCGCAGTTCATCGGCATCGGCGCGGGCATCGTCGGCCAGCACGACCGCCGCATGCACCGCCTCGCCCCAGCGCGCATCGGGCACGCCGATGACCGCTGCCTGCCGCACCTGCGGATGGCTGCGCAGTGCGGCCTCCACCTCGGCGCAGTAGACGTTCTCGCCGCCGCTGATGATCATGTCCTTCAGGCGGTCCACGATGAACAGGTGGCCGTCGGGCAGCATGCGGCCCGCATCGCCGGTGCGCAGCCAGCCACCCTGCAGCGCGGCGGCCGTGGCCTCGGGGTTGCGCCAGTAGCCCTGCATCACCATCGGCCCGCGCGCCAGCACTTCGCCGACCTGGCCGCGCGGCAGCTCGCGGCCGCTCTCGTCCGCAACGATGATCTCGGCGCCCAGGCCGGCGCGGCCGACCGAGTTCAGCCGGCCGAGCGCGCGCGCCTCGGGCCGGTGGTTCGAAGGCAGGTTGATGCACACGGCGCCGGCGGTTTCGGTGAGGCCGTAGGCCTGGAAGAACTCGGCGTGCGGCCAGGCGGCCAGTGCGCGGTCGAGCAGGTCGGGCGGCATCGGTGCGGCGCCGAAGGCGATGCGCGTGAGGCTGCGCACGCGCCCGGGCGTGAACGACGGGTCGTCGAGCAGCGACTGCAGCATGCTCGGCACCACGACGATGTCGCCGATGCGGTGCTCCTCGATCGCGTCGATGACCGCGGCGGGCCGGAACTGCGCCATCGTCACGCAGCCGCCGCCGACGATCAGCTGGCCCACCAGCCGCCCGAGCCCGGCGACGTGGAACAGGGGCGCCACCAGCAGCGAGACCGAATCGGGCGCGTTGTTGAGCTCGGCGCCGCGCGCCATCGATGCGGTCCAGAAATTGGCGTGGCTCAGCATCACGCCCTTGGAGCGGCCAGTGGTGCCGCCGGTATAGAGGATGGCGGCGAGCGCGTCGCCGCCGGTGCGCGTGTCGGGCAAGGGTTCCAGCGCCACGCCTTCGTCTTCGAGCGCATCCATCTGCGCGCGCGCGGGCACATCGGCCGGTGCCAGCGCCTGCAGGCTTTCGTGCACGAGCAGCAGCGAGGCTTCGCTGTCGTGCAGTGCATGCGCGAGCTCCGGCGTGCTCCAGCGGATGTTCAAGGGACAGGCGACGGCGCCGAGCCACCAGCATGCGAGGACGGCCCGCACCAACTGGTCGCTGTTGGGCGCGAGCAGCGCCACGCGGTCGCCGCGCGCAATGCCGCGCCGGGCCAGCGCGGCAGCCTGGCGCGCGATGCCGTCCGCCATCTGCGCATGCGTCTGGCGGTGCACGCCGGCGTCGCCCACGTGGGTGAGCGCCGCCATGCCGGGGTGGCGCTGGAGCGCGCGATGCAGGCCTTGGGTCAGGTACACGATGAAGCCACCGACGGTTAACGAAGATGCGGCACAGCTTAGGCCGCACCGCGAGCTGCACCCATGGCGGGAAGCGCCAAAGGGCTTGGCGAAACCGCTCAGCGTTCCGGGCCGTGCGTCAGCCGGTACTCGCCGGGCGCCACGCCGGTCCACTGCTTGAAGGCGCGGTGGAAGGTGCTGGCTTCCGAGAAGCCCACGCGGTTGGCGATGTCGAGCAGCGGCAGCGGCGTGTGCAGCAGGTAGTCGATGGCGGCGTCGCGCCGCAGCTCGTCCTTGATCTGCTGGAAGCCGCGGCCTTCGTCGCGCAGGCGCCGGCGCAGCGTCTGCGGCGTCACCGCGAGCGCCTCGCCCACTTCCTCCAGCGACGGCAACTCGCTGCCCAGGCCCTTGCGCATTAGCCGGCGGATGCGTTCGGTGAGGCTGCTGGTGTCGCGGTACTTCACGATCAGGTTGGCCGGCGAGCCCGCGAGGAATTCGCGCAGGCTCTGCGGCGACTGCACCACCGGCAGGTCGAGCCAGCGCGCCTCGAACGACATGCCCACGTGCGCCTGGCCGTAGCGGATCGGCACCTGGTAGACGCGCGAGGTCTCGGTGTTGGTCTGCTCCGCCGTGTAGTCGACCTCGAGCAGCGGAATGCGGCGCGCCACCAGCCATGACGAGGCATTGAAGGCGAACAGCATGAAGGCCTTCACCGCGTAGTCCAGCCGCGCATCGGAGGCGCGCCGCAGCACGAACTGCACATGCGCGCTGCCGCCCTGCACCGCCAGGCGCGGCACGAAGTCGTGCAGCAGCAGGTGGTAGGAGGCGAAGCCTTCGCGCAGGGCCTCGCCCAGCGTGGCGCAGCGCACCAGCTGTCGCATGCACTGGCCGAAGCTGCCGGGCGGCAGCGGGCCGCTCAGCAGGCCCCAGATCTCGTCGCGCAGTTCGCGCCGCAGCGCGCGGATCAGCAGCGCGTACTGGCGCTGCGAGATGCGCGCCAGCGGCGACTCCAGCAGCGACGGCGCGATGCCTGCGCGGGCCAGCACGCGCGCCGCATCGACGCCGCGGTGGCGCGCGCCCATCAGGATGCTGTGCACCTGCTGGATGGCAACGGTGTGGTGGGTGAGCGTCATCGGTGGCGGCCGCTGCTGCAACTCGGCCGGTGGGATTGTAGGCAGCGCCCCGGGGAGGCAGTGCCTCAATCGATGGCACCGGCCGCCCGCAGCGCGGCCACGGCCGATGCGTCGAGCCCGGCCTGCCGCAGGATCTCGTCGGTGTGCTCGCCGGCGCGCGGGGCGGGGCGCGCCACGGCCGGCTCGAAGCCGGTCATCTTGATCGGGCAGCCGAGCTGCGGCGGGGCCGCGTCATCGGTCGCAACGCGCATGCCGCGCGCGCGGAAATGCGGATGCGCCAGCGTCTCGTCGATGCGCAGCACCGGCGTCACGCACCCCGTGCCGTCGTGGAACAGGCCGCGCCAGTGCGCGAGCGGCCGCGCGCCGAAGATGGCGGCCAGCTCCGCGCGCAGGCGTTCCTCGGTGGCGGCATTGCCGCTGCGGTGCAGCGGCGCGAGGTCGGGGCGCTCGAGCAGGCGGCACAGGTCGTTCCAGAACTTGGGCTCCAGCGCACCGACCGCCAGCTGCCGGCCATCGGCGGTGCGGTAGTAGCCGTAGCAGGCGAGCGAACCCGTCAGCGCGCTGTGGCCGATGCGCGGCACCTCGCCATGCTGGTGCAGGCCGGCCAGCGGCAGCACCGCATGGGCCAGCACGCCGTCGGCCATCGCGATGTCGACATGCCGCCCGCGCCCGCTGCGTGCGGCATCGAACAGCGCGGCCAGGATGCCGGCCACCGCGGTCATGGTGCCGCCCAGCAGATCGGCCACGGGCAGGTTCGACAGGGCCGGGCCCGCGGCATTGCCGATCTGGTCGGCCACGCCGGCGAGCGCCGCGTAGTTCAGGTCGTGCCCCGGCGTGTCGCACAGCGGCCCGGTCTGGCCGAAGCCGCTGATGCTGCAGTAGACGATGCGCGGGTTCGCGGCCGCCACCGCTTCATAGCCGACGCCGAGCCGCTGCATCACGCCGGGCCGGAAGCCCTCCATCAGCACGTCGGCCTCGCGGCACAGGCGCAGCAGCGTGGCCACGCCCTGCGCGTGCTTCAGGTCGACGCGGATCGCGCGCTTGTTGCGGTTGACGAGCGCGCGCACACTGGGGCTCGCGTAATCGCCGGCGCCGGTGTCTTCGATCTTGATCACGTCGGCGCCAAGGTCGGCAAGGTGCATGGCGCCGAGCGGACCGGGCAGCAGGCGGGTCAGGTCGAGCACGCGCACGCCTGCGAGCGGCGCGCCTTTGGCTGCGCCTGCCATGGGTTCGGGGGAAGAGGTCATGTGGGCTGCAATCTAGGCGGCGCGGGGCGCCGCGGCAATGGCAGCACTGCTCCCGGCGATTGGCGAAAAGCGTCAGGCCGCGTCCGGCCGGCCGAGGCACGAATCCGACTGCATGCCACTAACCCAAGGAGCACGAATCATGCAAATGCAGCAAGCGGTGAAAGAATTGTTCGAGCGCTATGCACGGAATTTCAATGCGGCATTGACGGCCGAGCCCGATCTCGAAGCCATTGCCGGCCTGTACACCGAGACCTTCATCGCTGCCTCGCCCGCCGGGATCATGTCGGGCAAGAACGACGACGAACTCAGGAAGGTGATGGCCGACGGCTTCGCGCGCTATCGAGGGATGGGCACGAAGAAGATGGAGGTGCGCGGCCTGCGCGTGACGCCGATCGATGAGCTCCATGGACTGGCGCACGTCGACTGGCGCGCCACGTACGACGTCGACGGTGCAGGGAAGCTGATCGATTTCACCAGCGCGTACTTGGTGCGGATCGACGATGCCAGGGGCAAGGTGTTTGGCTGGATCACCGGGGATGAAAATGCCGAGTTGAAGAAGCACGGCATCGCGTGAGCCGCCCATGCCTTCCGCTCGGTGCTACGATGGCGGCATCGGGAAAACAGCCTCCCGTTCTGCAAAGTCAGACGGTGTCCCGTCCAAGTGCTGGTGACTCACAACGGAGCCTTCCGTGGACACCGCCTTGCCTGATGCACCTTCTGCGCTTCCTGCGCTCTCCCAGCCTGTTTCCTTCGCCGAAGCGCTTCGCTTGCGGCTCCAACTCGGCTTCATCAGCTTGGGCGGTCCGACCATGGACGCTGCCGGGCAAAACCGATGAGCGCGACCCCTTCGACTCGGCCGCCGAGCGGTCTCGCGCGGCTGCTGCCCGCCGGGGTCGATCCGTGCGCCGTGCCCTTGCTTGCCGCGCGGGGGCTGCGCGCCTTCGGCGACGGCTACATGGCGGTGCTGCTGCCGGCCTACCTGCTGTCGATCGGGCTGGATACGCTGGAGGTCGGCATCGTCAGTACGGCGACGATGCTGGGCTCGGCACTGGCCACGCTGGCCGTCGGCGCCTGGGGGTTCCGCTTCGCGGGCGGGCGGTTGCTCCGCGGCGCCGCCTTGCTGATGGCGGCCACCGGCCTGGGCTTTGCGGGCCTGACGTCGTTCTGGCCGTTGCTGGTGGTTGCACTGGTGGGCACGCTCAATCCCAGTTCCGGCGACGTCAGCGTGTTCCTTCCGCTCGAGCACGCGCGCCTGGCCGCGGCGGCGCAGGGCCATGCGCGCACGGCGCTGTTCGCGCGCTACAGCCTGCTGGGTGCGTTGTGCGCAGCGCTGGGTGCGCTGGCGGCCGCCGTGCCCGACTGGCTGGTTCGGCACAGCGAGTTCACGCGGCCCGACGCACTGCGCGGGATGTTCGCGGTCTACGCGGCCATCGGGCTGGCTGTGTTCTGGCTTTACCGGAATCTTCCCACCCACGCCGGCGCCAGCGACAGCACGGACAGCGCGCCGGTCGCACCGGCGCCGCTCGGACCATCCCGCCGCGTGGTGATGCGGCTGGCGGCGCTCTTCAGCGTCGATTCGTTTGCCGGCGGATTGGCCATCAACGCACTGATGTCGCTGTGGCTGCTGGAGCGATTCGGCTTCTCGCTGACCCAGGCGGGCGTGTTCTTCTTCTGGACCGGTTTGCTCGGCGCGGCGTCGCAGCTCGCCGCACCCGTGGTTGCCCGGCGCATCGGCCTTCTCAACACCATGGTCTTCACGCACCTGCCGGCCAACGTCTGCCTGGTGCTGGCCGCGCTGGCGCCGAGCTTGCCGATCGCGCTCGGCCTGCTGATGGTGCGCAGTGCGCTGTCGTCGATGGACGTGCCCACGCGGACGGCCTACGTGATGGCGGTCGTGACGCCGGCGGAGCGCAGCGCCGCGGCGAGTTTCACCGCCGTGCCGCGGAGCCTGGCGGCAGCCATCAGCCCGACGATCAGCGGCGCGCTGTTCGCGGCCGGATGGATCTCGCTGCCGCTCATCGCCTGCGGGCTGCTGAAGATCAGCTACGACCTGGCACTCTGGCGCGCCATGCGCCGGGACCGCGTGGACGGGGAATAGCCGCCCGAGGCGGGAGCGTTTGCTGCAACAGTGCCGTGTATCACCGCGCGGATGTCCGCGATCACGCGGACCATGTCCGAGCCGCCGGTGTTCGCGTACACCACGATGCGCCGCCGCCCGTTCTCGCGCCCGATCTGGTTCGGACCGTCGGTTTTCAAGCTTTCGGCCCGCCTCGAATGCCCGTGCGCCGGACGGGTTTCCTGCGGGCCGGGAAGGCGCGAGCGAGGCGCTCCCGCACTGCTTTTACTTCCTCAGGAATTTCATCGGTTGACGTCCGCCAGCACCCCTGGCTACATTCATTCAGCTCTTGGAGAATCCACATTGCCCAGACATGTGTACGTCGTACTTGCTTTCATTGCCATCGCAGTGCTCGCGGGAAATCTGATCGCAACGGTCGTTGTATTGCGCAGCGGTTTTTATTCGCCGCTGCAACGCAGGCTCCAGTTGGCTCTGGTGTGGTTGATTCCTGTGATCGGGGCCGCATGCTGCATGAGCTTCGCGTCCCTTCACAGGCGCCCGATTCACAAGCCTGACAAGAAATTCCCGGGACCCGACTCCTTCAATCTGCCCGGCGGTGAAGCCAACGGCTTCTGAATTCGGCGATGCCCGTCGGCCGTTTCTGGCCGACCTGCGCCTCCCCTCGCCAAGAGGCGTGTGCCTCTGCGAAAAATTCGTACCTTCTTACCGAAATAGAAATCCATGTTCGGCCGTATCAAGCTCCATCCATTCATCAAGGCGAACCCTCCGCACGCGGACTGCGCACCGGCGACGAAGGGACTGCTGGGCCGATACGAGGGGCAGCTGCCCGCCGCGCTGCTCGAGTTGTGGCGCAAGCACGGCCTCGGGCGCTACGGCCGTCGGCAGATCTGCCTGATCGATCCGCAGGCCTGGCAATCCACGCTGGACCGATGGATCGTGTCGCCACCCGATGCCACCTTGCGTGTGCCCATTGCGCTGACACCATTCGGCACACTTCTTTTTTACAGGAAGCTCACGGCTTCGGACGAGGACGTTGCGGCGCTGAATCCGGTGACCCGCAGCGTCAGCATCCTGAGCTGGGACCTGGCGGATCTGTTCAACAAGGTTCTGAGCGACCCGAGTCAGGCCGATGAATTCATCCAACCGGCCATGCTCGAAACCGCGCAACAAGAAGCAGGCACGCTCGCTCCCGGTGAGGCGTACCACGTCGACCCGATGCTGTTGTCCATGCAGATGCTGAAGATCGCCAGGACGGATGCGCTCGCGCTTCACCAGAAGCTTCGCGCACAGGTCGACCACGAGCAGGCGCCGCCAGCGCCGCCCCCGGACAGCATCCGGGCAGCCTTGCCCGACAAATATCGCGCGGCCTTCAAGGACGTGGAGAGAAAAGACGGCCACCCGGGGGGGGCTCTATCTGTCGACTTACATCGATTGGCGCCGACTGATCGCGCTCGACGCGCAGGGCAGCTATCAGCTGCTCTTCTGGAAGAACGATCACAAGACGGGCGAAGCATCGGATATTCGGCACTACAGCGGGCGGTATCGGGTGCTCGATACCGAAGAAGGCGACTGCCTGCTGCGGCTCGACCTGGTGTTCACCAGCAAGTCGCTGGGCAGCGATGCCGACGATGATGGCCTGTACCTGATGCGCTGCGGCGGACAGCCACTGCTGTTGCAGGCCACCCGCCTCGAGGACATGGCAACGGCCATCGGCGGGCGCGCAACGATGGGCAGCTCCGAGCACTATTTCCGGCCCGTGCGGCTGGACGATCCTTTTCCCGTCGAGAA
Organism: Variovorax beijingensis; assembly: GCF_003951285.1. GTDB lineage: Bacteria > Pseudomonadota > Gammaproteobacteria > Burkholderiales > Burkholderiaceae_C > Variovorax > Variovorax beijingensis. The sequence continues at coordinate 152,413 of NZ_RXFQ01000012.1, forward strand.
CTCCGACGGGATGGACGCGCCACCGTTCGAGGACCTGCCGGCTGCGCTGCAGGCCCTGGTGCACCGCGAGCCGCTGAGGGCCACGATCGTCGAGGTCGGCGCCGACAGCGACCCGGAAGACTCCACCGTGATGGCCTGGGTGGATCTGGGAAGCAACGGCGGGCTGCGAATGAACATGCCGCTCATGTCGCCCAAGGACAGCCCGCGTGCTCTTTACGGCTGGGTGTGGCAAATGGACCCGGAGCGTTGCGGCGTTGGCATCAAGGTGCAGCGCGACGCGGCAGGCGCCATCGTCAACGGGCCCGAGACAGGCGACGTCCTTGTCAGCCGGGCGGATTGAAGCGTGCAAACCGATGTTGGACAGCCGTCGCACTGGCGGCCCCGGAACGACGCAGCGTCATGGCACGCTTTCACCTTCTCACGAATTTCATGTGAATCACGTCCGGCGCCGCGACCGTTTTCACCAGCGCAAGGGCGCGCAGGGCCTCGGCATCGTCGAACAGACGCTCGCCACCGCCGAGCAGGATGGGCGCCAGGTGAAGCTGCATTTCGTCGACCAGGCCGGCCTTCAGGTATTGCTGCGCAGCGCGTGCGCCGCCTGCCAGCGCCACGTCCTTCCCGCCCGCCGCGCGGCGGGCCTGGTCCAGCGCGCTCTCGATGCCGTCGGTCACGAAGCTGAAGCTCGTGCCGCCTTCCATGACCAACGGGTCGCGCGCGTGATGCGTCAGCACGAACACCGGGTGGTGAAACGGCGGATTGCGGCCCCACCAGCCGTTCCAGGGGGCGGTCGTGCTCCACGGTCCCGGGCCGCCGCCGAACATGTTGCGGCCCATGATGGTCGCGCCGATGCCGGCGAGCTCTTCCTCCACCACCGGCGTGCTCTCGTTCACCACGCCGCCCTCCAGGCCATGTGGACGCCGCCAGGCCTCGAGCGGGAACACCCACTCGTGCAATTGCTCGCCGCCGACGCCGAGCGGCTCCCGCAGGCTCTGGTTCGGACCGGCGACGAAACCGTCCAGCGACATCGAGATCCTGAATCGAAGCCTTGACATGCTGCGCCTCCTGCAGGCGTGGCCGAAGAGAGCGAGTCTAGGAATTGCAGGGCCGCGCGGCAATGCCAATGAAGCCGCGGTTTCTGCCAAGGACGCACCGCCCGCGGGCCTCGTCGAGCTCATCCGCGTGGATACTTCCGGGGACAATACGAAACATATACAATTCACGCACATTTCATATAAAGGCAAGTGATGGGCATCGTGAAAATTTCGGACCTGATGCATGAGAACCTGCGGGTGGCGGGGAACGCCCTGAGCAGGTCCATCAATGCACAGGCAGAGCACTGGATGCGGGTCGGCATGCTGACCGAGATGCATCCGGAACTGGACTACCGTGAAATCTGCCAGCTGCTGATACAGGCTGAACTCGCGGGCGGCCTGGACATTGCCGCGGCTGTCACCAGCCAGCCTGGCAAGCCCCGCGGATCCGCGACGGGAAAACACTAGTGGCGCACGGCGTTCCCATCAAGTCCGCCGAGGAACTCGAGATGGCGCGGCGCGCCGGCAGGCTTGCCGCGGAGGTGCTGCACATGGTCGAGCCTTACGTGGTGCCGGGGGTGAGCACGGAGGCGCTCGACCGGATCTGCCACGACCACATCGTGAACGTGCAGGGCGCCATTCCCGCCAACGTGGGCTACCAGGGCTATCCCAAGACCATCCTCACTTCCGTCAACCAGGTGGTTTGCCATGGCATCCCATCTTCGACCAGGATCCTGAAGAAGGGCGACATCGTCAACATCGATGTCGCGGTCATCAAGGATGGCTGGTTCGGCGACACCAGCCGCATGTACTTCGTCGGAGCCCCCAGCGTGCTGGCTCGGCGCCTGGTGGAGACGACGTACGAGGCCATGCTGGCCGGAATCCGGCAGGTCAGGCCTGGAGCGACGCTGGGCGATATCGGCCATGCGATCCAGTCGGTCGCTCGCCGGGAGCAATTCAGCGTGGTGCGCGAATACTGCGGGCACGGCATCGGGCGGATCTACCACGATGAACCGCAGGTGCTGCACTACGGGCAGCGCGGGGAAGGTCTCGAGCTGGAGCCGGGGATGGTCTTTACCATCGAGCCGATGCTCAACGCAGGCAGGCGTGAAACCAGGCAACTGCCCGATGGGTGGACCGTCGTGACCAGGGACCGGTCGCTGTCTGCCCAGTGGGAACACATGGTGGCCGTCACGCCCGAGGGGTATGAAGTGCTGACGGCCTGGCCGGGAGGCACGGGCAGCTACGCGCCAGCCGCCTCGGGCACCGGCCCCACATAGCGCCCGCGCGGGCGGATCACCTGCGCCGTGCCCAGCTGTTCCAGGCTGTGCGCCAGCAGTCCGACGCTGCGCGCGGTTGCGAACAGGCCGAAGGCCGCATCGACGGGAAGCCGATGGTGAGCGGCCATGGCGGCCAGCGCGACGTCGATGTTGGGCTGCAAGCCGGTCAGCTTGGTCACCTTTGCGATGAAGCGCGCGATCACCCTGGGCGGCTCGAACAAGGCCAGCAACGCGGCCGCACGCGGGTCGCCGTCGGGGTAGAGGTGATGGCCGAATCCGGCCAGCGGCAAGCCGTTCGAGAGGTGGTGGGCCAGCACCTGGTCCTCGCCCAGCCGTTCCACCTCGCTGAACAGCGCGCGCACGCGGCCCGAGGCATCGCCGTGCAAGGGGCCGGAGAGGGTGGTCAATCCGGCCAGCAGGCATGCGGGCAGCGAGGCGCCCGTCGAAGCGGCAATGCGCGCGGCAAAGGCCGAACTGGTCAGTTCGTGATCGGCCAGGAGCACCAGGGCCGTTCGCAGCAGATCGGCCACCCTGGCAGGTTGCTTCCATCCTTTCGCAAAGCGCAGATGCAGCGCTTCGTGGCCCGGCGACGCGCCGAACGCGTTGGCCAGCCGGCCCACCAGATCCTGGCCTTCGGCATGCAGCACGCGGGTCAGGCGCCCACCGGTGGAATGCCCGGCGGCTGCCAGGCTGGCCAAGGCGACGAAGGCCGCGCCGCGCCCGGGCTTGCCGGAACGCAGGGATGCCGTGCAGGAGAAATCGACGGCAGGCTCGGCGCCCCACAAGAGTTGCGCCGCGTCTTCCAGTGTGGCGGTCCGGGCCATGCGCACCGCATCCCGGCCCCGGTAGTACGGCCGCCCGCGGGAGAACGCGCACAGGGCCGTGGGAATGCTGGGCTCCGACCCGAACAGCGTGTTGGCGGCCACCGTCTCGTGCTTGCGGCCGGCCTGCTTGCGCTTGGCCAGGCCGGCCACGTCCTCGGCGCGGTAGAGCCGGCGCCGCGTGTCGGCCGGGTCGGGCATGACCTCGAGCTTGCCGCGGCTCACGTAGGCGTAGATCGTCTGGGGCTGCACGCCCAGGAGCTTGCACGCCTCGGTCATTGAAATCCAGGAAGCCATGGGCGGGTCATCAGAGTCAATTTCTATTGATTATATGTATCAAGATTGACCAGCATGTCAATCTATTCATAGCATGGGCCCAGCTCCGTGAAGAGCGTTCCCGAACAGCGATATGAAACCCCAAGTCCTTCAACTCAATCCGATCCTGATCCCCGCGATCAACGACAAGCTCGCCTCGCTCTACGCCGTGCACAAGCACTTCGAGCTGCCCGACCCAGAGGGCTGGCTGCGTGAACACGGCGCGTCGATCGACGCCGTGATCACCGGCGGGCACACCGGCATTTCGCGTGCCATGCTGGAGCAGCTGCCCAGCCTCAAGGTGGTGGCCGTCAATGGCGTGGGCACCGACGCGGTGGACCTGGCGTACTGCCGGGAGCGCGGCCTGCCCGTCACCGCAACACTGGGTGCGCTCACCGAAGACGTGGCCGATCTGGCCATCGGCTTGCTGATCGCGGCCTGCCGAAACCTGTGTGCGGGCGACCGTTTCGTGCGGGACGGCCAGTGGGAGCTCCATCCCCAGCCCGGCGCCATTCCGCTTGCCCGCCGCTTCAGCGGCATGCGCATCGGCATCGTCGGAATGGGCCGGGTGGGCCGCGCCGTCGCGGTGCGGGCGGGTGCCTTCGGCTGCGCCATCCACTACACCGACCTGCGCGCGATGGAAGATGTCGCGTACAGCTTCATGCCGAGCCTGGTGGACCTGGCGCGCGAATCGGATGCGCTGGTGCTGTGCGCAGCCGCGGACCAGGCCGAAGGCATTGTCGACGCGGCCGTGCTCGACGCGCTGGGGCCGCGCGGCTTCTTGGTCAACGTCGCACGCGGCCGGCTCGTGAACGAAGCCGACCTCACGCAAGCGCTGCTTGACGGCCGCATTGCGGGCGCGGGGCTGGACGTGTTCGTCGACGAGCCGCGCGTGCCGCCGGCGCTGCGCCAGTGCGAGCGCGTGACCCTGCAGGCCCACCGCGCCAGCGCCACCTGGGAGACCCGCACCGCCATGGCCGAGATGGTGATGGCGAGCGTCGCCCAGGCCCTGGCCGGCGAGCGACCGGCCATGAGCCTGACCACCTGAGTACCTGCCTTCGCGGCGCAGCGGCCGCACATCAAACCTATAAATGGAGACAACTTTGTTCATTCGACGCCTTGCCATTCCCCTTGCCCTTGCCCTCTGCGCCATCCAGGCGCCGGGCTTCGCGCAGACTTTTCCTTCGCGCCCCGTCACGCTGGTGGTTCCGTTCCCGCCGGGCGGCGGGACGGACACCGGCGGCCGCGTCATCGCCGAGCAGTTGGGCCGGCGCTGGGGCCAGCCCGTGATCGTGGAGAACAAGGGCGGCGCCGCCGGGCAGATCGGCGCCGACTTCGTCGCCAAGTCCAGGCCGGACGGCTACACGCTGCTGCTGGGCAATATCGGGACACAGGCGATCAATCCCCTGCTGTATCCCAAGCTGCCCTACGACGCCGACAAGGCCTTTGCGCCAGTCTCATTGGTGGCCGAGCTGCCGCTGGCGATGATGGTGAATCCGTCGGTCCCGGCGAGGACGGCGGCCGAATTCGTGGCGCTGGCCAAGGCCAGGCCGGGCCAGATGAGCTACAGCAGCTCGGGCGCCGGCGGCGCGCCGCACCTGGCGGCCGAGATGTTCAAGGACCAGACGGGCTCCTTCGTCCTGCATGTGCCTTACCGCGGCGGCGGGCCGGCCGTCGCCGACCTGCTCGCGGGCCATGTGCAGCTGTCGTTCATGACCGTGCTGGAGGCCTCCGGCCACATCAAGGCGGGCAAGCTGCGTGCGCTGGCCGTCACCGGCGACAAGCGCGTGCCGGCGTTTCCCGAAGTGCCCACGCTCGCCGAAAGCGTGGCGCCCGGCTTCAACGCGATCTCCTGGATCGGCCTGCTCGCACCGGCGGGCACGCCGCCCGAGGTGGTGGACAGGATCGCCGCCGACCTGCGCGCCGTGCTGGCCGACGAATCGGTCAAGGCGCGCTTCGTCGGGCTGGGCGGCGTGCCACGCGCGACATCGCCGCAGGAGTTCGCGCGGCTGATCGACGACGACAAGCGCCGCTACGCCCAGATCATCCGCAGCCGCAAGATCACGATCGAGTGAGCGCGGCGAGCCGGCCTTTCAAAAGAGACGACAGACCCACCCCGAAGAGGAGACATCCATGCAGCTCACATCCCTGGTCAAGATCCTTGCCGTCTCGGCGTCGCTCGCGGCAATGCCGATCGCCGCATCGGCCGAGGCGGCCTATCCGGCGCGCGCCATCAAGATCGTCGTGCCCGCGCCGCCGGGCGGCGCCATCGACACCATTGCCCGCGTCGTCGGCGACAAGCTCGCGGTGTCGATGGGCCAGCCGGTGATCGTCGACAACAGGCCCGGCGCTTCCAACAACCTCGGCACCGACGTTCTCGCCAAGTCGGCGCCCGATGGCTACACGATCGGCATCGTCGGCGGCAGCCACAACATCAACAAGTTCCTGTTCAAGAACCTCGGCTGGGATCCGGAAAAAAGCTTTGAGCCCATCGTCTACAGCCACGAGGTTCCGCTGGTGTTCGCCATCTACCCGCAGCTTCCGGCCCGGACGCTGCCCGAGCTGGTGGCGTGGATGAAGGCCCATCCGGACGAGGCCAAGGTTGCCACCTCCGGGCGCGGCAGCGCGCAGGAAATGGCGGCCGAGATGTTCCGCATGGCCAGCGGCGCGCCGATGCTGCTGGTGCCCTACAAGGGCTCGTCCGCCGCGCACCCGGACCTGCTGGCCGGACGCACGGCGCTCTTCATCGACACCATCAGTGCCATCCAGCCGCAGGTGAAGGCCGGCAACGTGCGCGCCGTGGCGGTGTCGACGCGCAAGCGGACAAGCTCGCTGCCCGATGTGCCGACCGCGGACGAGCAGGGATTGAAGGGCTACGACGCCAACACGAACGGCGGCTTCCTGGCGCCGGCCGGCACGCCCAAGGCCGTCATCGCCAAGCTGAATGCCGAGATCAACGCGGCGCTCAAGCTGCCCGATGTGCGGGCGAAGTTGGAGGCTGCCGGCATCGAGATACAGGGCGGCACGCCGCAGGAATACGCCGCACTGATCAGGTCCGACCTTGTCAAGTGGGGCAGGGTGGTGAAGGAGGCGGGGATCCAGGCGGAGTGAGGGCCCCGAGAGCTTGATGGCCGGATTCGATCGGACTAATCTCGGCCTTCAAGCCGCCCGCCGGCCGGAGGTGCCCATCATGCAAACGGTGAATCCCGAAGTGACCACGGAAGTGTTGCAGGCATTTGCCGATGCATGGAACCGGCACGATGTCGATGCGCTCATGTCGTTCATGACAGCCGACTGCGTCTTCGAAGCCTCCGCCGGCGCCGAGGCCTGCGGCACCCGATACGTCGGCAGTGCGGCGGTGCGAGCTGCCTTTGCGGAAGTCTGGGCTGTCTTTCCCGATGCCCACTGGGGGAGCGCGCGCCATTTTGTCCATGGGGACCGCGGCGTGTCGGAGTGGACGTTCACGGGAACACGCACGGACGGAGCCCGCATCGAAGTCCAAGGCTGCGATCTGTTTACTTTTCGTGCCGGCAAGATTCTTCTGAAGAACTCCTATCGCAAGAACCGTCCGCCCGCTGCGGCGGCGCCGCCGCGGTGACGCTTGCCCCGAAAAGAGGAATCATGACAGCGAACGCCCTACGCTTCATTCTCTTGCTGCTGCTGGCGCTGCTCGTCGGCACGATGTTCGGCATCTGGGCCGGCTACAGCCCGGCGGCGCTCTCGGCGTCGGCCTACGTCGAACAGCAGCAGAACGCGATCCGGTCGCTCAACACCTTGATGCCCGCCATCGGCGCCGCGTGCATCGTTCTCACCGTCTGGCTTGCGATCCTGGCGAAGGATGATGCGCGTGCCCGCTACCTGCTGGTTGCTGCTGTCGTCTGCCTGCTGGCCGCCGCCTTGGTCACGCGCTTCGGCAACCAGCCGATCAACGCGATTGTCATGACCTGGAACCCGCAGAGTCCGCCGGCGGAGTGGGCGCAGCTGCGCGACGTCTGGTGGCGATGGCACATGGTGCGCGCGTCGGCTGGCATTGCCAGCCTCGGCTTGGTCCTGCTCGCGGTGCTTGGTGACCGCAGGCGTTGAAGCCATCGCTGCGTCGAACTGAAATCCCTAGCGCTTCCACTCGACGGGGCATCCCGATGTCCGCGCGGTCTCGCCAGCGGGCTTCGAGGCAAGGCCCTTCTTGAATCACGCGGCCTGGCTCGTCACCCTGTGGACCAGCCAGCCAAACCCGCTAAAGACCGCGCCGATGACACCCGCGATGAGCGTGCCGCCCCACAGTTCAAACCAATCGTCGAGCAGCAGGTCGCGCGGATCGGAGGGCTGGAAGAACACGCCGACGGATTCTCCGACCTCGTAGCGCGGCGTGCCGCTGCTGCTCGACGATGTGAAGTCGATGAGCGCGCCGGACGGCTCCCGGAACTGCACGCGCGGCCGCCAGGTGCCGTCGGGGTTGTTCTTGCTGCTGCTTCGCACGTGCTCCAGGTCCGTCACCTCGCCCTCGGCACGATCGGCAGAGGCGATGAAAGCGAGCCGCTGATAGAACAGAAATCCCGACAGCGTGAGCAGTGCAATGCCGATGAGGGAAAGAACAAACTTGGCGCAGGTTTCGATCTTCATTCGATGGAGGGTGCGGGCACTCTGATTTTCTGCGTCGGGAAAGACGCATGCAATTATGTGGCCGCAGCGAACGTCCCCCTTCAGCCTCCAGCGCGCCTGGCCATCAAGGAGGGGCGGCTGGTTCCGGTCCTGCAGGACTGGTGACCGACCTTCCCGGGCTACCACCTCTACTACGCCAACCGGCGCCAGCTTTCTCCGGGGCTCTCCGTGTTCTTCAGCGCAGCGACGCGTGGATCAGCTTCTGCACCGCAAAGAGCGGCTTGAGCTGGTCTTCCCGGTAATAGTTGCCCATGAAGATGACATACACCAGTTCGAGCGCTGGAATGACGACCAGCCGCTGGCCTCCGAGTCCGATCGCCATGTAGGCTGGCGAGCCATCCTGGCGCTGGATCACATACCAGTGGTAGCCATATCGGAGGCCTTCGAAAGCGTCGGCGCGCGGCGTCAGCGACTCGGAGATCCAATCCTTCGGAACCAGCGCCCGGCCGTTCCACTCGCCGCGCTGGAGCAGCAGCTGGCCAACGCGAGCCAGATCCGGCGCGCGCATGCGCAGACCCGATGCGGCGGCCGCTTCTCCGTTGAAACCACGGGTCCACTCGACGTTCTCGATGCCCATGGGCGAGAACAGCTTGTCGCGTGCGTAATCGAGCAGCGGCACGCCCGCACCCTTGGCGATGAGATGGCTCAGCACGGCCGTTGCGCCGCCCGAGTAGCGCCACCGCTCGCCCGGCTTGGCAACGATGGGGCGCTCCAGCACATAGCGGTAGCGATCCTTGCTGCGCTCCATCGAAATTTCGCTGTTGCGCGGATCGGTGTAGGGCAGGTCCTCGTTCCATTCCAGGCCCATCGTCATCGCGAGGGCATGGGAGATGCGCAGCGCGCGCCGGCGTTCGTCGCTGGCCAGGTCGGGGTACGCGGGAAAGGCATCCAGCAGCGGCGCATCGAGCGCGGGAACCTTGCCTTCGGCGAGTGCGATGCCGTAGAGCAAGCCTACGATGCTCTTGCTGACGGAACGAAGGTCGTGCAAGGTGTCGGCGCTGAATGCAACCGTGCCCAGCGGCGTACCCCAGCGTTCGTCCGGGCCTTCGAAGTAGCGCTCCATCTCGACCCGGCCTTTGCGCGCAATGAAGACGGCATGCAGATTCGCGAACTCGCCGCTTTTCACGCCCTGGTCCAGGCGCGCCGCAAGATCCGGCGCCATTCCGCTGGACTCCGGACTGCCTCGCGTCCATTGGAATGGCGTTGCTGCGAATCCCCGTCCCATGCAGGCAAGTGCAGCTGCGGCGCCGCCCGTCATGAGCACGCTGCGTCTTCGCTGGCTGTGGAATTGCTTGGGACCTGCCATGTCGAGCCGGATCGTGGCCGGGATCTTGCCATCTCCAGCGGCAGCACTGCTGCCGAGTGCCCGACGGCTACGGGTTAGTCCCGTCTCATCAACTCATGAGGTCATCATACCATCACACCACTATATGACCCCTCAGGAGAAATTCGGTATGAAGACTTCCATCGCCCTCTTGGGCGCCGGCGGAAAAATGGGCGTTCGGCTCGCGAAGAACCTGCGCAACTCCCGCTTCGAGGTGCGCCACGTGGAGGTCAGCGACGTCGGGCGCCAGCGCCTGCGCGACGAACTGGGCGTGGAATGCGCGGACCCGGTGCGCGCGCTGGACAACGTGCAGGTGGTGATCCTCGCCATACCTGACACCGCCATCGGTAAGGTCGCCGCGCAGATCGCGCCGCAGCTCGCCCCCGGCACCATGGTGATGACGCTGGATGCGGCCGCGCCCTTTGCCGGGCACCTGCCGCAGCGGCCCGACCTGGTGTACTTCGTCGCCCATCCCTGCCACCCGCCGATCTTCAGCGACGCGCTGCACCAGAGCGGCCAGCCCGACTTTTTCGGCGGCGCGCACGCACCGCAATCGGTGGTGAGCGCGCTCATGCAGGGCGCGCCGGCCGACTTCGACCTGGGCGAGGAGATCGCCAGGACCATCTACGCGCCGATCCTGCGCTCGTACCGCGTCACGGTCGAGCAGATGGCGCTGCTGGAGCCCGGCCTGTCCGAGACCGTCTGCGCCACGCTGCTGGACACCATGCGCGAGGCCATGGACGCGGTGGTCGCGCGCGGCGTGCCGCACGACTGCGCACGCGACTTCCTGCTGGGCCACATGACGATCCTCGCCGCCGTGATCTTCAAGGAGATCCCCGGCGTGTTCTCCGATGCCTGCAACAAGGCCATCACCTTCGGCAAGCCGCGCCTGCTGCGGGACGACTGGCTCAAGGTGTTCGACCGCGAAGAGATCGCAAAGAGCATCGAGCGCATCACCTGAGCGCACGCGCGCCGCAGGTTTTTCCGGCACCCGCCGCAAAGCGCCGACACGGGCGCGCGGCCGCATCCACCCGATCGACAACCCCACGAGGAGACACCGTGACCCATCGCTTCCGCTTTCGCCGTACCCTGGCTGCGCCCCTGGCCGCCGCGCTCCTGACCCTGGCCGCAGCCGCCGGCGCGCAGGCGCAGACCGTGCTCAAGATCGGCTACACGCCGGCGCAGGGCTCGCACTACTGGGTGGGCGCCACCACCTTCTGTGCCGAGATCGAGAAGGGCACGCAGGCGCGCTACAAGTGCCAGCAGTTCCCGAGCTCGGCGCTCGGCGGCGAGCGCGAGCAGATCGAGGCCGTGCAGCTCGGCACGCAGGACGCGGTGATCACCTCCACCGGCCCCGTGGGCAACTTCGTGCCCGAGATCAAGGTGGTGGACATCCCCTTCCTGTTTCGCGACTACGAGCATGCGCGCAAGGTGTTCGACGGCCCGATCGGCCAGGACATGCTGACCAAGTTCCCGAGCAAGGGCCTGGTCGCGCTGGCCTGGACGGAGAACGGCTTTCGCCACCTCACCAACAGCAAGCGCCCGGTCCTCAAGCCCGAGGACACCAAGGGCCTGAAGGTTCGCACCATGGAGAACAAGGTGCACATGGACGGCTACCGCACCTTCGGCATGCAGCCCACGCCCATGTCCTTCCCCGAAGTGTTCGGCGCGCTGCAGCAGGGCACGGTGGACGGGCAGGAGAATCCCATCCCCATCATCACCACGGCCAAGTTCTCGCAGGTGCAGAAGCACCTTTCGCTCACCGGCCACGTGTACTCGCCCGCGCTGCTGCTGCTCACCCCGAAGGTCTGGAACAAGCTCAGCGATGCCGACAAGAAGGTGTTTGCCGAGGCCGCGCGCCTGAGCGTGGCCGCGCAGCGCAAGAAGGTCGACGAGGACGACGCCACCGGCGTGGCCCAGCTCGAGAAAGAGGGCATGCAGGTCGTGCGCAACGTCGACAAGAAGGCCTTCCAGGATGCGCTCAAGCCCGCCTACGCCGCCTATGCGAAGGAATTCGGCGCCGACAACATCAAGAAGATCCAGGACGTGCACTGACGCCACCGGCCGCGCCGCGCCTACGTTCGCCAAAACCATGCAAACATTCGAACGCTACCTGCTCGGTGCCAACCGCTGGGCGCTGATCCTTCTGCTGGCCGCCATGTCGGTGATCATCTTCGTCAACGTGGCGCTGCGCTACCTCACCAACGCCTCGCTCGAATGGGCGGAGGAGGTCGCGCGCTACCTCATGATCTGGCTGACCTTCCTCGGCGCGGGCCCGGTGCTGCGCTACGGCGGCCACATCGCCGTGGAGAACCTGCAGGATGCGCTGCCGCGCCCGGCCGCCGTGGCGCTGCGCGCGCTCGTGGCCCTGCTGCTGTTCGCCTTCTTCGGCTTCATGGTCTGGTACGGCTGGCTGTACATGGAGCGCACCATGTTCCAGCTCACGCCGGTCACGCAAATTCCGTTCGCCTACGTCTACAGCGCCATGGTGATCGGCGGCGTGCTGCTTACCGTGCACCTGCTGTTCATCGTGCGCGGCTATGCGCTGCGGCGCGAGTTCGCGGCGGACGGCCACTTCGACGCCAACGCGAGTGCCTCGCTATGAGCGCTTCCCTCGTCCTGGTGCTGTCGGCCTGCTTCTTCCTGGCCATCGGCGTGCCCGTGGCCTTTGCGCTGGGTCTGGCCACGGCCGCCGCGCTGGTGCTGGCCGAGAACTTTCCGCTGATGGTGCTGCTGAAGGAAACGTTCACCGGCATGGACAGTTTTCCGCTGATGGCCGTGCCCTTCTTCATCCTCGCGGCCGAGCTCATGAGCGGCGGCTCGCTCACAGAGGTGCTGCTGCGCTTTGCCGGCCAGTTCGTCGGCCACAAGCGCGGCGGGTTGGGCTATACCAACGTGGTGTCGCTGACCTTCTTCTCGGGCATCTCGGGCTCGGCGCTGGCCGACGCCGCGGGCCCGGGCTCGATGCTCATCAAGATGATGGACAAGGCCGGCTACGGCCGCGCCTACGCGGCGGCGCTCACGGCGTCGACCGCCATCGTCGGGCCGATCATCCCGCCGTCGATCATCATGATCATCTACGCGCTGCAGGACGATGCGGTGTCCGTCGGCGCGCTGTTCGCGGCCGGCATCATGCCGGGCATCCTGATCGCGGTGGCGATGTGCATCGTCAACTTCCGCGTCTCGCGCCAGCGCAACTACCGCGGCGAAGGCACGATGCCGCCGCTGGCCGAGATCCTCGCCACGACCTGGCGCGCCATCCCCGCGATCCTGCTGCCGGTGGTGATCCTGGGCGGCATGCGCGCGGGCTGGTTCACGCCGACGGAAGCCTCCGTGGTGGCGGTGTTCTACGCGCTGGTCTGCGGCAAGTTCGTCTACCGCACGCTGGAGTGGAAGGCGCTGCCCGACATCCTCGCGCGCTCGGCGCTGCTGTCGGCCTCGGTGCTCATCATCATCGGCATGTCGGCCTCGTTCGCCTGGATACTGACCATCGAGGGCATCCCGCAGATGCTCGCCCAGTGGCTGGTCGGCATGAACCTGTCGCCGTGGATGTTCCTGCTCATCGTGAACGTCTTCCTGCTGCTGTTCGGAATCTTCATCGAGCCGCTGCCGGGCGTGATGGTGCTGGTGCCGATCCTGGCGCCGGTGGCGCTCAAGCTCGGCATCGACCCGGTGCACTTCGCGATGGTCGTGATCGTGAACCTCACGCTGGGCATGATCACGCCGCCGGTGGGCGGGCTGCTGTTCGTCACCTGCAATGTCTCGCGCGTGCCGATGGCGCAGCTGGTGCGCGAGCTCGTGCCGTTTCTCTGGGCGCACGGCGCCGTGCTGGTGCTGTTGACCTTCATGCCGATGCTGTCCACCTGGCTGCCGCGCACGCTCGGATTCAAGTAGAGAGAGAAAGACACCGAACCATGGTCCTGCCCCGCCCCTTCCTCCGCCTCGTCGAACGCCGCGACCCGCCATGACCGGGCTGCCCGCACTTTCCGCCGCCGACGGCCGCGTGCACGCACGCTACTGGCTGGAAACCGGCGACGACCCCGAGCGCACCGCCGCAGTCATCGCGGGCGAGCAGTCCAGCGGCACCTTCACGGCCGTGCCCGGCGAGACGCCCGCACTCAAGGAGCGCTCGGGCGCGCGCGTGGAGCGCGTGCACGTGCTCGGCCGCGTGGGCACGCCGAGCCTGCCCACGCGCCAGCGCGCCGCGAGCTACACGCAGTGCGTGCTCGACCTGTCGTGGCCGCTGGCGAACTTCGGCGTCTCGCTGCCCAACCTGATGGCCACCGTGGCCGGCAACCTGTTCGAGCTGCGCCAGGTCTCGGGCCTGCGCCTGCTCGACCTGGCGGTGCCGCAGGCCTTCGTCGACGGCTGCCCCGGCCCGGCCTTCGGCATCGCGGGCACGCGCGCGCTCGCGGGCGTGGCGCGCGGGCCGCTGGTCGGCACCATCGTCAAACCCAGCGTGGGCCTGTCGCCCGCAGAAACGGCCGAGACCGTGCGCGCACTCGTGGCCGGGGGCATCGACTTCATCAAGGACGACGAGCTGCAGGCCGACGGCCCGCACTGCCCCTTCGACGAGCGCGTGCGCGCCGTCATGGCCGTGGTCCGCGAGGCGGCCGAGCGCACCGGGCGCAAGCCCATGGTGGCCTTCAACCTCACGGGCGAGGTCGACGAGATGCGCCGCCGCCACGACCTGGTGCTGATGCAGGGCGGCACCTGCGTGATGGTCAGCCTGAACTCGGTGGGCCTCACCGGGCTGCTCGCGCTGCGCCGCCATTCGCAATTGCCGATCCATGCGCACCGCAATGGCTGGGGCTACCTGAACCGCTGTCCCGCGCTCGGCTGGGACTTCGCGCCGTGGCAGACGCTGTGGCGCCTGGCGGGTGCCGATCACCTGCATGTGAACGGCCTGGCCAACAAGTTCAGCGAGAGCGACGAAAGCGTGATCGCCGCGGCACGCGCCGTACTGGCACCGCTGTCTGCGCGCAATCCCATGGCCGCGATGCCTGTCTTCAGCTCGGGCCAGACCGGGCTGCAAGCCGCGCCGACCTATGCGGCGCTCGGCACCACCGACCTCATCCATGCCGCCGGCGGCGGCATCCTCGGCCACCCCGGCGGCATCGCCGCGGGCGTGGCCGCGATGCGCCAGGCCTGGCAGGCCGCGGTGGCCGGCGTGCCGCTGACCACGCACGCGACCGCGCACGCCGAACTCGCCCAGGCGCTCGAGGTCTGGTGATGCAGGACGGACTGCTGCTGGCCTACTACGGCGACGACTTCACCGGGTCCACCGACGCGCTGGAGGCGCTGACCAATTCAGGCGTATCCACGGTGCTGTTCTTCGAGACGCCCGATGCGCAGATGCTCGCGCGCTTTCCCGGCGTGCGCGCCGTGGGACTGGCCGGCCAGGCGCGCAGCCGCGATCCCGCGTGGATGCGCGAGCAGCTCGCGCCTGCGCTCGCCGCGCTCGCAAGGCTCGGCGCGCCGGTGCTGCAGTACAAAATCTGCTCGACCTTCGACTCCTCACCCGCGATCGGCTCGATCGGCTGCGCCATCGACCTGGGTGTGCCGCTCATGCGCGGGCGCTGGTCGCCCATGGTGGTGGGGGCGCCGCGCCTGCGCCGCTACCAGGCCTTCGGCCACCTGTTCGCCGTGGCCGACGGCGAGGGCCATCGCCTGGACCGGCACCCGACCATGTCGCGCCACCCCGTCACGCCCATGCACGAGTCGGACCTGCGCATGCACCTGGGCGCGCAGACGCGGCGTGCGCGCGCGCTGGTGGACTTCACGCAGCTCAAGAGCGGCGGCGCCGAGGCCGCGCTGCGCGCCATCACAACGGCGCATGCGGACGAGGTGCCCGTGGTGCTGATCGACGTGCTCGACGAAGAAAGCCTGCGCGAAGCCGGACGGCTAGTGTGGGAGCAGCGCGGCGCGGGCCTGTTCAGCGCCTCGTCCTCGGGGCTCGACGACGCACTGGCCGCGCACTGGCAGGCCAGCGGCCTGCTCGCGAGCCGGCCGCCGCTGCCGCAGGCCGGCGCGGCCGGCAACGGCCTGGCCGTGGTCAGCGGCAGCTGCTCGCCCGTGACGGCCGCGCAGATCGCCTGGGCCGCCGGGCACGGGTTTGCCGCGCAGCGGCTGGACATTGCCCCGCTGCTGGCCGGCGACGAGCGCGCGATCGGCCAGGTGGCCGAAGCCGCGGCCCAGGCGCTGGCACGCGGCCACAGCCCGCTGCTGTACACCGCGCGCGGCCCCGACGACCCGGCCGTGCAGGCCTTCGACGACAGTGCGCGCGCCGCCGGCCTCACGCGCGCCGCAGCGGCCGCGCGCACGGGCCAGGCGCTCGCGCGCGTGACGCGCGCGCTGCTCGACCGCTGCCCCGCGCTGCGCCGCGTGGTGGTGGCCGGCGGCGACAGTTCGGGCGAAGTGGCCTCGGCCCTGGGCGTGCAGGCGCTGACCATGGCTGCGCAACTCGCGCCCGGCGCACCGCTGTGCCGGGCCGCCTCGCGCGATGCGCGGCGCGACGGGCTGGAGCTCGTGCTCAAGGGCGGCCAGATGGGCGCCGAGGACTTCTTCGGCACCGCGCGCGACGGTGTGGCCAAGTGATAATGGCCTGCAGGCAGCCGCGCGCCTTCATGCCCTTCTTCCATTGCGAACACCCACTCCATGACGGCAGTCAACCCGATCCAGAAACGCAAGCTCTACCAGGACGTGGTGGAGCGGCTGATGCAGCGCATCAGCACGGGCGAGATCCGGCCCGGCGACCAGTTGCCGCCCGAGCGCGAGCTGATGGACGTGTACGGCGTGGGCCGGCCCGCGGTGCGCGAGGCGCTGCAGGCGCTGGAGCACTCGGGCATCGTGGAGATCTCGCACGGCGAGCGCGCGCGGGTGGTGATTCCCACCGCGCGCGACCTGATCGCGCAGATCGCCAGCGGCACGCGGCACATGCTGCAGGCCCAGCCCGACATGCTCGAACACCTCAAGCAGGCGCGCCTGCTCCTGGAGGAAGGCACCGCGCGCATGGCCGCGCAGCTGGCCACGCCCGAGGACGTGGCGGCGCTGCGCACGCGCATCGAGGAGCAGCGCGCCTCGCTCGTGAACATGGACGGCTTTCTTGCGCACGACATGGCTTTTCACCGCGAGATCGCGCGCATCAGCGGCAACCCGATCTTTCCCGCGGTGATCGAGGCCGTGTTCCAGTGGGCCGGCGACTACTACCAGCCCCTGGTGCGCGCGCCCGGTGCCGAGCGGCTCACGCTGCAGGAGCACACGCGCCTGGTCGATGCGATCGAGGCGCACGACCCGCAGGCCGCGGTGGCGGCCGTGCGCGCGCACGTCACGCGCTCCAATGCGCTGTACCAGCGCATCGCGGAAGAAGTACAAGGCCAGCGCTGAGCGCGCGCCGCGACGGCGCCCGCTTCGCAGCCGCGGCGCCTTCCATTCGTGCACGCGGCCCCCGGCCATGCGCGCCAGTGCCTTCTCACCCTTCATGCAACCCATCATGAACACCTACGACATTGCCACCATCGACGGCGACGGCATCGGCCCCGAGGTCTGCCAGTCGGCCATTGCCGTCCTGCGCGAGGCCTGCGGCGAGCGGCTGCGCTTCACCGCCTGGCCCGGCGGCGCCGCGCACCATGCGCGCACCGGCGCCGTGCTGCCCGAGGAAACCTTCGCGGCCTGCCGCAGCGCGCACGCCATCCTGCACGGCGCGGCCGGCCTGCCCGGCATCACCTACGCCGATGGCACCGAGGTCGGCAACGACCTGCACCTGCAGCTGCGCTTCAGGCTCGACCTGTATGCCAACGTGCGCCCGAACCGCCTGTACCGCGGCGTGCGCTCGCCGCTGGCCGGCTGGGAGGCCGGCGGCATCGACTATGTCATCGTGCGCGAGAACACCGAAGGCCTGTACGCCAGCCGCGGCGCCGGCGTGAACCTGCGCGGCGAGGTCGCCACCGACACCCTCGTGGTCACACGCAAGGGCGTGGAGCGGGTGGCGCGCTTCGCATTCGAACTCGCCCGCCGGCGCCAGGGCGCACCGCGCGACGGCCGGCGCCGCGTGACGGTGTGCGACAAGGCCAACATCCTGCGCAGCTACGCGTTCTTCCGCGCCATCTGCGACGAGGTGGCGCGCGGCTACGCGGACGTGGAGATCGACTACGCCTACGCCGACGCCATCACCGTGCACATGCTCAAGAAGCCCGACTTCTACGACGTCATCGTGGCCGAGAACATGTTCGGCGACATCATCTCCGACCTGGGCGCCGGCACGGTGGGCGGGCTGGGCATTGCGGCCTCGGCCGAGCTCGGCGACTCGCATGGCCTGTTCCAGGGCGCGCACGGCTCGGCGCCCGACATCGCGGGCCAGGACCTGGCCAGCCCGCTTGCTACCATCCTGTCCGGCGCGTTGATGCTGCGCTGGCTCGGCGAGCGCCATGGCGACGACGCACTGGTGCAAGGCGCCGCGCGCGTGGAGCGCGCCGTGGAGGACGTGCTGGCCGCCGGGCAGACGGTGCCGCGCGACCTCGGCGGCCAGGCGCGCTGCAGCGAGATCACGCAGGCTGTGTGCCGGCAGCTCGGCTGAAGGCGGCGGCATCCGCTACACATCACAACCCAGGAGACTCCCTTGAAAAAGAACATCGGCATGATCGGCATCGGCATGATGGGCCACGGCATTGCCAGCAACATCGTCAAGCACGGCTACCCGCTGGCCGTGCTCGAGCACCCGGGCAACCAGCCGCTGGACGCGCTCAAGGCCGCCGGCGCGCGCAGCTTCACGCGCGCGGCCGAGCTGGCGGCGCAGTCCGACATCGTCATCCTCGTGCTCACGGGTTCGCCCCAGGTCGAGGCCGTGCTCACGGGTGAGGGCGGCGTGCTGCAGGCCTTGCGCCCGGGCAGCATCGTCGTCGACTGCTCCACCGCGATTCCCGCTTCCACGCTGCGCATGGCCGAGGCCGTGCAGGCCGCAGGCAGCCGCTTCCTGGACACGCCGATGACGCGCACGCCCAAGGAAGCGGCCGAAGGCCGGCTCAACCTGCTGGTGGGCGGCGATGCGGCCCTGCTGGAAGAATGCCGCCCGCTGCTGTCGTGCTTTGCCGAGAACATCCTGCACGCGGGCCCGGTGGGCGCGGGCCATGGCATGAAGCTCCTGCACAACTTCGTGTCGCTGGGCACCGTGGCGCTGATCGCCGAGGCGGCGGCCTGCGCCGGCCAGCATGGCGTGGCGCCCGAGATGTTCGTGGAGATCCTGGCCAAGGGCGGCGGCGGCGGCGTGGCGCTGGAGCGGCTGCGGCCCTATCTCACGGCCAAGGACACGTCGAGCCTGCGCTTCTCGATCGCCAATGCGAGCAAGGACCTCGGCTACTACAACACCATGGCGGGCGATGCCGGCGCGCACCGCGACATTGCG
Organism: Variovorax beijingensis; assembly: GCF_003951285.1. Lineage (GTDB taxonomy): Bacteria > Pseudomonadota > Gammaproteobacteria > Burkholderiales > Burkholderiaceae_C > Variovorax > Variovorax beijingensis. The sequence goes on from NZ_RXFQ01000012.1 coordinate 171,243, forward strand.
GCGGCCGTGCTGCAGACGCTGCAGCATGCGCAAGGCCTGGCGCCCGAGGCCTTGGTCCCCGAGCTGGCGGACCTGCTGGCTCGGCGCTGAGCGCCCGCGACCGCCTGCATTTCACCGGCCGCGGCTTCCCGCCTTCGCACGGAAGTCGGGCGAGCGGGCGACTACCGCGCGGATCTCCTGCATCAGCGCGCGCGCACCGGGTGAGGGGAACGCGCCGAGGCGCTGGGTGAGGCCGATCTCGCGCCGCGTCTCATCGAGCGGAAAGTCGAGCACCACCAGGCTGGCGTTGCGGATCTCGTGGCGCAGCTGGTGGGCCGAGATCGCGGTCAGCATGTCGCTTTCGAGCAGCAGGCCGCGCAGCACCGCGAGGTCGCCGGTCTCCACCGCGGGAACCGGCGGCGCTTCGCGCGCGGCCGAGAAAAATCGCTCGAGCAGCTCGCGCGAAGGCGTGCCCTGGCGCGACAGCGCCCAGGTCGCCTGCCGCAGCGCATCGAAGTCGACACGCGCGGCGCGCGCCAGCGGATGGCCGGCGCGCGCGATCACCGAGATGCGGTCTTCGAACAGCGCTTCCTGCTGCAGGTCGCGCGCCTCGGCGCTGCCGCGCAGCGCGCCGAGGATGAAGTCGATGTCGCCGCTGCGCAGCGACGCCGCCAGTGCGTCGTAAGGACTTTCGACCGTGGCGACGTGCAGCCCCGGATGGCGCGCGAGCAGCGAGGCGATCGCTTGCGGCAGTATCTGCGTGCGGCCGAGCGGCAGTGCTCCCACGTTCACGCTGCCCTGCAGCATGCCTTCGCTGGCGGCGATGTCGGGCCCGACGTGGCGCAGCTCCGCGAGCACGCGCTTGAAATGGAAGGCCACGATCTCGCCGGCCGGCGTGGGCACGAGGCCGCGCGTCCTGCGCTCGAGCAGCGCGACGCCGAGCCCCCCCTCCAGGTCCTTCAGCGCGCTGCTGATCGCCGGCTGCGTGATGCCGAACTCGCGCGCGACGGCCGGCATGTTGCGCTTTTCCACCAGGCTCGCAATCACCGCAAGGCGCCGGCCGTTGAGGATCGACGCGAAGAGCGAATGCACGTCGGCGGCGGCGCCGATGCCGCCGCGCGCGACGAGCTGGGCGCGCGCATCCTCGAACTCGCGCTCGATGCGGCGCGCGCGCAGCAGCACCAGGTCGCCGTAGGAGTTCAGCGCCATGCCGCGCGGGCCGCGGTCGAACAGCGGCCGGCCGAGCGCGCCTTCGAGCTCGGAGATGGCGCGCGTCACGCCCGAGGCAACGCGGAACAGCTGCTCGTCCGCAGCCCTGGCGATGCTGCCGGCCGCCGCCACGGCCGTGAACGCGCGCAGGTGCCGCAGGTTGAGGCTCAGCGCATGCGTGTGCGTGCGGTCGATCACCTTGTCTTGCAGCTGGCTTTGGCCCGTCATTCCAGAGATGCCTGGGAACGAACCCTGGCCGATAAGAAAGTCTGATGGTAGGGCAACCCGAACTCACGCCACGCGGCGGCGCCCGGAACCACACTTGACGCAAGGGCCGGCGCACGCGCTGCGCATGCCGGCAAAGACACCACCCAGCCACCAATGGAACCGCCCATGATCATCGACTGCCACGGCCACTACACCACGGCGCCCAAGGCGCTGGAGAACTGGCGCAGCCAGCAGATCGCGGGCCTGAAAGACCCCGCGCTGAAGCCCCGCGCCGCCGACCTGAAGATCAGCGATGACGAGCTGCGCGAGTCGATCGAGGGCAACCAGCTGCGCCTCATGAAGGAGCGCGGCAGCGACCTGACGATCTTCAGCCCGCGCGCGAGCTTCATGGCCCACCACATCGGCGACTTCGAGACCTCGTCGACCTGGGCCGCCATCTGCAACGAGCTGTGCTTTCGGGTGAGCGAGCTGTTCCCCGACCACTTCATCGGCGCGGCCATGCTGCCGCAGTCGCCCGGCGTGGACCCGCGCAGCTGCATTCCGGAGCTCGAGCGCTGCGTGCGGGAGTACGGCTTCGTGGCCATCAACCTCAACCCTGATCCCTCGGGCGGGCACTGGACCTCGCCGCCGCTGTCGGACCGCCACTGGTATCCGCTCTACGAGAAGATGGTCGAGCACGACATTCCGGCGATGGTGCATGTGAGCACGAGCTGCAACGCCTGCTTCCATACCACCGGCGCGCACTACCTGAATGCCGACACCACGGCCTTCATGCAGTGCCTCACCTCGGACCTGTTCGCCGACTTTCCGACGCTGCGCTTCGTGATCCCGCACGGCGGCGGCGCGGTGCCCTACCACTGGGGGCGCTTTCGCGGCCTGGCGCAGGAGATGAAGAAGCCGGTGCTCAAGGACCACCTGCTCAACAACATCTTCTTCGACACCTGCGTGTACCACCAGCCGGGCATCGACCTGCTGGCGCGCGTGATCCCGGTCGACAACATCCTGTTCGCGAGCGAAATGATCGGCGCGGTGCGCGGCATCGATCCCGAGACCGGCTTCTTCTACGACGACACGCGCCGCTACATCGAGGCCACGTCCATGCTCGACGCCGAGGCGCGGCACAAGGTGTTCGAAGGCAACGCACGCCGCGTGTACCCGCGCCTGGACCGCGCACTCATCGCCAAGGGGCTCTGATCGCATGACTTCTTCTTCTTCCAACACCCTCCAGCAGCTCGGTGTGGTCCATCGCAACGTGGCGCGCGCGGATGCCGCCGCGGTCGACAAGCTTTCGCGCTTCGGCGTCTCCACCGTGCACGAGGCGCTCGGCCGGCTCGGGCTGATGCAGCCGCGCATTCGCCCCATCCACCCCGACGCGCGCTTCTGCGGCCCGGCCGTCACGGTGCTGCTGCAGCCCGGCGACAACTGGATGCTGCATGTGGCGGCCGAGCAGATCCAGCCAGGCGACGTGGTCGTCGCGGCCTGCACCAGCGACAGCACCGACGGCTTCTTCGGCGACCTGCTTGCCACCTCGTTCAAGGCGCGCGGCTGCAGGGGCCTGGTGATCGACGGCGGCGTGCGCGACGTGCGCGACCTCAACGCGATGAACTTCCCCGTGTTCAGCCGCGCCATCCATTCGAAGGGCACGATCAAGGCCACGCTCGGCTCGGTCAACGTGCCGGTGGTGTGCGCCGGCGCGCTGGTGCATCCGGGCGATGTGGTGGTGGCCGACATCGACGGCGTGGTGGTGGTGCCGGCCGCACGTGCGCAGCAGGTGGCCGATGCGGCCGAAGCGCGCGAGGCCAGCGAGACGGCCAAGCGCGCGCGCTTCGCGGCCGGCGAGCTCGGCCTGGACATGTACGGCATGCGCGAGCCGCTGGCCAAGGCCGGCCTGCGCTACATCGACTGACGGCGGCGGCACGACATGGCTCGCACCATCGGCGCCGCGACGACCGGCATCACCCGCCGCCAGGCCTGCATCTTTTCCGCGGGCTGCCCACTCTGGCTTGCGAACCGCAATGCCGTGGCCGCCGAAACCTATCCGGACCATCCGCTGCACCTGGTCGTGCCGTTCACGCCCGGCGGCTCCACCGACGTGCTGGCGCGCGGCATCGGGCAGGAGCTCGGCCGTGCTTGGAACCAGGCCGTGGTGATCGACAACGTGCCCGGCGCGGGCGGCTCCGTCGGCGCGGAGAAGGTCGCGAAGGCGCCCGCGGACGGCTACACGCTGCTGATGGGGCACATCGGCACGCTGGCCATCAACCCGTCTCTTTACCCGAAGCTCGGCTACCACCCGCTGCGCAGCTTCGCGCCCGTGGCATGGGTCGCGCGCGTGCCGAACGTGCTCGTGGTCCATGCGTCGGTGCCGGCACGCACGCTGGCCGAACTGATCGCGCTGGCCAAGGCCAGGCCCGGCCAGCTGGCCTACGGCTCGGGCGGCAACGGCAGTGCGGCGCACATCGCGATGGAATATCTCAAGCTGCAGACCGGCGCCTCGCTGCTGCACATTCCCTACCGCGGCACCGCGCCGGCCGTGAACGACCTGCTGGCGGGCCAGTTGCAGGCACTTTTCACCGGCACGCCCGCGCTGCTGCCGCACATCAAGGCCGGCAAGCTGCGCGCGCTCGCGGTGTCGAGCCCGCGCCGCATCGCGTCGCTGCCCGAGGTGCCCACAGTGGCCGAGAGCGGCGTGGCCGGCACCAGGGATTTCGAAGCCGACCAGTGGTACGGCGTGGTCGCGCCGGCTGCAACGCCCGCACCGATCGTCGCGATGATCAACCAGCAGATCAACCGCTCGCTCGACTCGGCGGAAGTCAGGGCGCGCCTGGCGGCCGAGGGTGCCGAGGCCACGCCCGCCACGCCGCAGGCCTTCGGCCAGCTGATCGCGAGCGAGATCGTGCGCTGGCAGCGCGTGATCAAGGCGGCCCGCATCACCGTCGATTGAACAGCAAGGAGACACGCACATGGGCATCACACTGGGCATCGTCGGCTGCGGCGAAGTGGGCGGCATCTTCGGCCGCGGCCTGCTGCACGAGGCAGGCATCGAGGCGGTCTGGGTCTGGGACCTGAAATTCGCCGACCCCGACAGCGGCGCGGCGGCGCGGACCGCCGCCGAAGCCGACGGCCTGCGCGTCGCCTCGGGCATGCAGGCGCTGTGCGCCGCGGCCGATCTGCTGATCTCGGCCGTGACCGCATCCAGCACCTTCGCGGTGGCCGAGGAGGCGGCGCGCCATGCGCGTGCCGGCACGCGCTTTCTCGATCTCAATTCGGCCTCGCCCGGCACCAAGCAGCGGGCCGGCGCCATGCTCGAGGCCGCAGGCGTCGGCTATGTGGAAGCCGGCGTGATGACCTCGGTGCCGCCCTACGGCATCCGCGTGCCCATGCTGCTGGGCGGCGCGCAGGCCGAGGCGCTGGCGGCCACGCTGCGCGCATGGGGCATGGACGCGCGCGCCGTGAGCGAGCAACTCGGCGTGGCCTCGGCCATCAAGATGAGCCGCAGCATCATGATCAAGGGGCTGGAGGCGCTGGTGATCGAAAGCTACGCCGCGGCGCGGCGCTACGGCGTCGAGGCGCATGTGCTGCCCACGCTCTCGGAGACCTTTCCGCAGATCGACTGGGAGCGCCAGGGCGCCTACTTCTTCAGCCGCGTCGTGCAGCATGGCAAGCGGCGCGCGGAAGAAATGCGCGAAGCGGCGCAGACCGTTCGCGAGACCGGCTTCGAGCCGTTCATGGCGGCGGCCATTGCAGCCAAGCAGGACTGGGTGGCACAGCAGGCGCGCACCGGCCTCTTCGACGGACTGGACGCCAAGAGCCCGTGGCAGCACTACGCCGACCGCCTGATCGGCAGAGGGCAGGGCGGCGAGAAATGACGGCGCCCGCGATCCGTGGCCTCTGCTCGATGGCGACCCGGGGCTTGCTGGAGGAGCTTGCGGCAGCCCATTCGCAGCGCAGCGGCGTGCCGGCCGCCTTCCTGGCGATCGGCGGTGTCGAGGCGGCGCGGCGCGTGGGCGCGGGCGAGCCCTTCGACGTGGTGGTGCTGGCCTCGGACGCGATCGACGCGCTCGTCGCACAGGGCAGGCTCGATGCCGCCGGCAAGGTCGACCTGGTCCGTTCGGGCGTGGCCGTGGCGGTGCGCGCGGGCGCGGTGCGGCCCGATATTTCCACCGAGGACGCGCTGCGCAGCGCGGTGCGGGCCGCCTCCGGCATCGCGTATTCGACCGGGCCGAGCGGCGTCGCCTTGATGGCATTGTTCGAGCGCTGGGGCATCGCCGGCGAGATCCGCGGCCGCCTGGTGCAGGCGCCGCCCGGCGTGCCGGTCGGCGCGCTGCTTGCACGCGGCGATGCCGCGCTGGGGTTCCAGCAATGGAGCGAGCTGATCGGCGTCGGAGGCATCGACCTGGTCGGCCCCTTGCCGCCGGAGGTCCAGATCACCACGGTCTTTTCCGCGGCGCCGGTGGTCGGCTGCGCGCAACCGGCCGCGGTGCGCGCGCTGCTCGACTTCATGCGTTCGGCGGACAGCGCCGAGGCCAAGCGCCGCCATGGCATGGCGCCGGCCTGAGGCGTGTACGGCGGGGGCTCAGCCGCGCCCCTGGATCATCTTCCACCCGTTCCCCGACGGATCGCGAAAGCCCGCGTCCACGGTGCCGTAGCGCTCCACCGGCTCCTGCGTGAACTCCACGCCCAGGCCGCGCATGCGCTCATAGGCGGCGCGGCAGTCGTCCACCCGCAAGACGAGCGGCGGCATCGCGCCCTTGGCCACGATGGCGCGCACGGCCTGCGCCGTGGCCGCATCGAGTACCGGCGGCCCGGGCCTGAACAGGCCGAGCTGGAACGACGGCTGCTCGGGGTGCTGCACCGTGAGCCAGCGATAGTCGCCGTTTCCCACGTCCGTGTGGACGCGGAAGCCGAGCTTCTCTACATAGAACGCCAGCGCCTCGTCCTGATCGTGCACATACAGACCGGCGACTTCAATGCCCTGATTCATGGGATCTCCTGTTGTTGGGGCTTGTTTGTACCGTCTGCGGCCAGGCGCCGCTTCTCCGAAACTGCGGTCGTGAGATGGGGCCGGCGCGCGGCATTGGCGATGCAGGCGGGCACCCGGCCGAGTTCATGCGGCGTAGCCTTGCCGCGCGCGCGGATCGCGCTCGGGCTGCTGCCGGTGATGTCGCGGAAGGTGCGCCCGAAGGTGCCGAGGCTGGCCCAGCCCGTCTCGAAGGCGATGTCGGTGATCGGCCGGTCGGTCTCGCGCAGCAGCGCCATCGCGCGCTCGATGCGGCGCGTGAGCAGGTACCGGTGCGGCGGGGTGCCGAAGGCCTGCTTGAACGATCGCGCGAAGTGCGCCCCCGACACGCCGCTCACCTGCGCCAGCCGCTCGACGGGCCACTCCTCGTGCGATGCGGCGTCCATCCGGTCCTTGGCGCGCAGCAGCCGCCGCAGCAGTGCGGGATCCTGGTTGATCGGGTTGATGGCCATCGCAAAATTATCGGGGACGCGCGTGTGGCGACTGGAGGCGATATCCTGCCGGGGATCGCAACAGGCGTTCGTATCTGTCCAATCCAGGAGACCCAGGATGATCAGCAAGAACACGATTTGTCTCTGGTACGACGGCACCGCCCTGGAAGCCGCCAAGTTCTATACCGAGACCTTCCCCGACAGTGCGGTGGGCGCCGTCCATCGCGCGCCCGGCGACTATCCCTCGGGCAAGGAGGGCGATGTGCTGACGGTCGAGTTCACGGTGATGGGCATCCCCTGCCTTGGCCTGAACGGGGGGCCGGCGTTCAAGCACAGCGAGGCCTTCTCGTTCCAGGTTGCGACCGACGACCAGGCCGAAACGGACCGCTTGTGGAACGCGGTCATCGGCAACGGCGGCCAGGCGAGCGCATGCGGCTGGTGCAAGGACAAGTGGGGCCTGTCGTGGCAGATCACGCCGCGCGCCCTGACGGCCGCAATCACCGATCCCGACCCGGCGGCAGCCAAGCGCGCGTTCGAAGCCATGATGGAGATGACAAAGATCGACATCGCCGCGATCGAAGCGGCCCGGCGCGGCTGACGCGTTCGCACGCCTGCCTCGGCTTCGGCTTCACTGCAGCAATTGGAGAAACCATGCAGCTTCGCACCGCGCGCATTTTTGTTGGGGACTTGCCGGGAGCCTCCCGCTTCTATGGAGAAATACTCGGCCTGCCTCTCAAGGCCGACGGAAGCAGGCAGGGATACTGCGTCTTCGACGCGGGCCCGATGAGCCTGGTGGTCGAGCATGTCGACGAAAGTGCTCCGGCGCCGGACCAGGCGCTCATCGGGCGCTTTACGGGGCTGTCCTTCGATGTCGCGGACGTCCAGTCGAAATTCAGCCAGCTTGCCGCACTCGGCGTTGCATTCACCGGCCCGCCTGAGCGACAGGACTGGGGCGGCCTCCTTGCGACGTTTCGCGACCCTGCCGGCAACGAGCTTCAGCTGGTGCAGCAGCCCGTGCGATAGCTCGATCGCCGGTGGGGCGGCCGACACGGGGCCAGAGCACGCTCTGCTGACAAGTCAATTCAACACAGTGGCGGCCAGAGGCCACCCAACCATGATCACCCTGCACCACTGCGTCAGCGCACGCTCGTTCCGCCCTCTCTGGATGCTCGAAGAGATCGGGCTCTCCTACGAGCTCAGGATGCTGCCCTTTCCGCCGCGCGTGCTGTCGCGGCCGTACCTCGAGGTCAACCCGCTCGGCACGGTGCCGATGCTGACCGACGGCGCCATGCGAATGACCGAATCGGCCGCGATCTGCCAGTACCTGGCGGCGCGATTCTCGGCGGGCCAGCTGGATGTAGGCCGCGGCGAGCCTGACTTCGGTCCGTACCTCAACTACCTCCATTTCGGCGAGGCAACCTTGACCTTTCCTCAGACACTCGTGTTGCGGTATGCGCACTTCGAGCTGGCGGAGCGAAAGCAGCCACAGGTGGCCGACGACTATGCCAAGTGGTTCCTGGCGCGCCTGCGAACGCTGGAGCCGCTGCTCGCCGGGCGCGACCACCTCTGCGCGGGGCGCTTCACCGCAGCGGACGTGTCGGTCGGCTATGCACTGCTGCTGGCCGAGCACCTGGGACTGGCCGAGCGCTTCACGCCCTCGGTGACGGCCTACTGGGAGCGTCTGCAGGCGCGACCGGGCTTCAAGGCCGCAATGGCTGTGCAATCGCGAGCGGCCGAGGCGCAGGGTGTCTCCTCGACCCCGGCGCCCGACATCAGGCCCGACAGGCCTTGACGGGTGGCCGCGGCCCGAAGCGCCTGCGCAGCGTCAGCCCCTGGCAGCAGTTGCGGGTTGTAGATCGCCTCCCACAGGTGACCGTCCGGGTCCATGAAATAGCCGGCATAGCCGCCGTAGAAGGTGTCGGCCGCGGTTTTCACCACCGTGGCTCGAGCGCGGCCACACGGCCAGCTTGAGCCCGTCCTACAGATCGAAGAAGGCGACGGCGCCGTTCTCGAACTCCCTGCCCACGATGCCCTCGGTAGGCAGGCCGAGCCCGTCGCGATAGAAGGCGACAGCTCTCGCCTCAGCCCCCTGCGCGCTTTGATGCGCCAAAGATGGCGCACTGACCGGCCGGTATTCTTTATGCGTGCCATGTTGGGCGCCGCGGCAGACGCCTTGAAGCAGGGAACCGAATGCGCTGGGAATTAATACGAAGAATTTCTACAGGCCCCATTTGGCAATTGCGCCCGCACTTATGGAGTTGGCAGGACGCCCCGCAATTCCTCTAAACCCGTCTGCGAATTACGTTTCTCTACTTTCAAAGCCTCAACCTGCTAGGAAATGTGCAGTTCTTCACCAAATCAGCTTGCAGATTGTTAACAAAGGTCAGGAATTGTTTTCCAATCGGGAGGAGTAAGCAGAATTCCGCTCACTTTTTGAAACACTTGGAGGTGAGCTTGTGAATGAATCCTGTCGATCTTTGGAGCGCGAAGCCCTTGACATTGAGGTGAGCAAGTCAACGGCGGCCCGCGTTCCTGGCAAGAAATTTCGCGCCAGACGTTCAACGCTGGCCGCTTGTGTCGTCGTATTGGCGGGCACGGCGCAGGCGCAAGTCAAGATCGGCGACAACCCGCTGAGCATCAATCCCGGCTCTGCGCTCGAAGTCGAAAGCACCAATCGCGGCGTCCTCATCACACGCATCGCGTTGACCGACCGCAACACCTGGGGTCTCAATGGAAATCAGCCTGTCGACGGCATGATTGTCTACAACACGACGGCGACAACCGGGGCCAATGGCCTGCAGGAAGGTCTGGCTGTCTGGAAGAACGGCCAATGGATCAGCGCGGACGAAACGCCGTACTTCCATACCAATTCGACCCTTGTCGGCAATTCGACCCTGGCAAATTCGGGCGCCACCGGCGCGAATTCCGTCGCTGTCGGCCCCAATGCGTTGGCCTCGGGCGCCAACACGGTGGCGGCCGGTCTTGGTGCCACTGCGGCTACGCCCAATAGTGTGGCGCTCGGGGCCAATGCCAACGCAAGCAATGGCGGCCTCGTGGCCATCGGGCCCGGTGCACGGTCGCTGGCGCAGAACACGATTGCGATTGGCGGAACAGCTACCACCCGGCTGGGCATCGCCATCGGCTTTGCGTCGACTTCAGCCGGCAACGGTGCCGTCGCGATCGGCGACGCCACGACCTCGAATGCGTTCTCTACCGTCGCGCTGGGCCAGAGCGCCGTGGCCACGAACGACTATGCCATCAGCATGGGACGGCTGGCGAACGCGAGCAACGTGCGCGCGACGTCCTTGGGCGCGAACTCGGCGGCGTCGGGTATCGCTGCGACGGCCCTCGGATCGATGAGCGCCGCCACCGGCAACTACGCAACCGCCACCGGTGGACGGGTGTACCTGCTCAATGGTGCCCCGCTGGACAGCACGTATACCCCCAACGCCGGGTTCGCAACGGCCTTTGACAGTTTCGTAGACACGCAGGCAACGGGCATTCTGGCGACGGCCAACGGGTCAGGAGCGAGAGCCACTGCGGACCGGAGCTTGGCGTTGGGTGCATTGAGCCAGGCAAGCCAGGCCGGCGCGGTGGCGTTGGGCGCGGATTCTGTCTCCGACCGCGTGATTGCCCCCACGACGGGCACCATTCCCGCCGGCAGCTCCCTCATCGAATACAACACCACCGACCGGACGCTCCTCGGTGCGGTTTCCGTCGGCAATGCGACCAGCTACCGCCAGATCACCAATGTGGCCGACGGGACACAGGCGCAGGATGCCGTCACGATCCGGCAGCTGTCCAGCGCGCTGCAGTCCTTTGCCGTCACGCCTGCGAAGTACTTCCACGCCAACTCAAGCGCCGCGGATTCTCTCGCCATCGGCACCGAATCGGTGGCCGTGGGCCCCCAGACGGTGGTCAACGGCAACAACGGCGTGGGCATCGGCAATGGTGCCGTGGTGCAGCAGAGCGCGCCTGGCGGCATCGCCATCGGCCAGGGTGCCACCTCGCACATGGCGGATTCCATTGCACTGGGCACCCAGTCCTCGGCTGCAGCTGTCCAAGGCGTGGCCATCGGCGCAGGCACCAGTGTCACCCAGGCCGGGGGCGTTGCGCTTGGCGCCGGCTCGGTCGCTTCGACAGCCGCTGGCGTGGCCGGCTATGTGCCGCCGACAGCCACCGACTCGCAACGCCTCGCGATCGGTGCCACCACCAGTACGCTGGCTGCGGTGTCGGTCGGCGATGCTGCCAACGGCCAGTTTCGCCAGATTACCGGCGTGGCCGCGGGCGCGGCCGACAGCGATGCGGTGAACGTTTCACAACTGAGGGCGGTGCAGGGCACGGTGGCCGTGATCGACCAGTCGACAGTCAAGTACGACACCAATGCCGACGGCACGACCAACTACAACAGCGTGACCATGGGCGGCGCCAATTCGACCAGCCCGGTGGCGATCCACAACGTCGCCAACGGCGTTGCACCCAACGACGCAGTCAATGTGAACCAGCTCAACGGCGCGGTCGGGGGCATCAACAACCGCATCAATGCACTGGACGACAAGGTCAATGCCAATACCAAGATGCTCTCGGGCGGTATCGCAGCTTCAGCCGCGATGGCGGTGGTTACACCGGTGGAGCCGGGCCTCTACCACGTGAGCGGCGCCGTGGCCGGCTACAACGGCCAGGCCGGCATCGGCTTCAACCTGCTCAAGCGTTCCGAGAACGGACAGACCACCCTGCACGCCGGCGTGGGCTGGGGTTCGGGTGGCAGCAAGGCCATCGTGCGCGTGGGCTTTGGGTTCTCGTTCGATTGACCGGCAGAGGAGAAACATTCATGAAAAAACACAATGCAATCCAATCTCTCTCGCTGGTAATTCTCGCGGCAATGCTGGGCGGCTGCGCTTCGAGCGTCAACACGCCCGATCAGGCGGCCGGGGCATCCGCTGCCAATGAGTCCGTGAGCTTTCCCGATGCGGGCAACGCCTGGCTCAACGGTGGAACCTTCATCGACGTGGAGCAATTGCGCCGCATCGGCCGCGGCATGACGAAGAACCAGGTGCGCGAGCTCATCAGCTATCCGCATTTCAGCGAGGGCTTGTTTGGTCCGAAGGAATGGGACTACCTGTTCAACTTCCGCACCGGCCGCGGCGACGAATTCGTCACCTGCCAGTACAAGGTGGTCTACAAGGATGGCGTCTCCGACGCGATGCACTGGAAGGACCCAGCCTGCGCGGGCTATCTCCAGCCCAGAGTCAGCGAGGTGGTGCGCCCGGTGGCTGCCACGGCGGCACCGCAGCGGTTCAAGGTCGCGGCCGATGCGCTGTTCGCCTTTGACAGGTCAAGCGCAGCCGACATGCTGCCCGAGGGCCGAAACCAGCTCGACGCGCTGGCGGCGCAGCTCAAGGGGCAATACAAGCGCTTCGACACGGTCACCGTCATCGGACACACCGACAGGTTGGGAAGCGATGCCTACAACCAAGCACTTTCGATCGCGCGTGCAGCCACGGTGCGTGACTACCTGATCGCGCAGGGCCTTCCGCAATCGGCGCTGCGTGCTTTCGGTGTCGGCAAGACGCAGCCGCTGGTCCAGTGCACTGACAGCCAACAACGCGCCCAGCTCATTGCGTGCCTGCAGCCCAACCGGCGTGTGGAACTCGAAGTCACCGGTGAGCGATAGACTGCGTGGCCGCACGGTGCCATTGAGGGCACCACTGCCCGCTCGGCCCGGGCGAAGACCCCATGCACCATCGGAGGAGCTGTGAGGGAGTCATCGGTGCGCCACAAGTCTGGCGACACGCCAGCGTCGCGACCGCGCGTCGCGCTGCTTGAAGACTCGCCGGAAGAGGCGCAGGCGGCGATCGAACTTCTGACCCACAACGGCCATCGGGTCATGCATCAAAAAAACGGGAGGGTCTTCTTCGAGATGCTGCAGCGCGACAGCTTCGACATCCTCATCCTCGATTGGAGCGTGCCGGAGCTGTCAGGCTATGAGGTGCTGCGCCGCGTGCGCGATAACCTTCGCTCCAATGTGCCTGCGGTGATGCTTACCGCGCGCGGCAGCGAGTTCGAGGTGGTGCAGGCCCTCAACGGGGGCGCCGACGACTATCTTGTGAAGCCGTGGCGACCGTTCGAACTGCTGGCCCGTCTTCAGGTGCAGCTGCGCAGCGGCCGGTCGCAGCCCGCCGCGCCGGGCGAAGACGAGATCGAAGGCTGGCATTTCAGCGCCGCAGATCAGACCGTCAGAAGGGGTACCGAAGAATTCCGTCTGCCGCTCAAGGAGTTCGAGGTCGCCCGCATGTTGTTCCGCCATCTGGGGAGGCCGTTGTCGCGCGAGCACTTGAACGAGACGCTCTGGGCGCGGCAGGCAGCATCGCGAACGATAGACACCCACGTGTCGCGGGTGCGCAGCCGCCTTGGATTGACCATCGACGGAGGGTTTCAGCTGCAGGCAATCTACGGCTTCGGCTACCGGTTGGACCGCGTCGCATGAGTGCAATTCGATGGCTGGCCATCGCGTGCCTGTGTCTGCCCATGGGCCTGGCTGCTCAACCCACGCCGCACGTTGTGCAGCCTGGAGAAACCCTGTGGGGTATTTCGCAGCGGCATCTGGGCCGGCCGCTGCTGTGGCCCTCGATCCAGCAACGCAACGGCGTGGCCGAGCCGCGGCAACTGCCGGTCGGTAAAGTCCTGCATTTCGCCGACGGGAATGCCCAGGCCGTCGTGGTGGCCGTCAGCGGCGACGTGCGTGCGGAGTCCGGCAACGGCGAGCGCAGCGCTGCGCAACCGGCCATGCGGCTTTCCGAGGGCGGGTGGATCCGCACCGGGCCCGACAGCTTCGTCACGCTGCGGCTGCCCGATGGCTCGCTGTGCACGCTGCCTTCGAACTCCACTGTCCGGCTCGTCCGGTTTTCCGATGCGGCGGGCCGCGCCGCTGCGGTGCTGGACCTGCAGGCGGGCGAAGTCGAATCGCGCGTGCCGCCCAGGGTAGTTCCTGCGGGCCGGGACGTGTTTCGGGTGCGCACGCGCATGGCGACCGTGGGCGTGCGTGGCACCCACTTTCGTGTGAACCTTGCCGATGAACATCGTGTGGTGGTGAGCGTGCTGGAGAGTGGTGTCGTGGTCAGCACACCAACACAGCCGGACCTGCCGGTGAGGGCACCGCAGGGCGTGGTCATCGACGATGGCCCGCAGGGCGGCGCTGTGCAGGAACTGCTGCCGGTACCCGATTGGATCGATTCCGGCCTGCCGCAAAACCAGCCGGCCGTACTGCTGGCGTGGGCCGAGGTGACCGGCGCTGCCGGTTACCGCGCGCAACTCGCACGCGACGCCGAATTCCTGGACGTGGTGGCCGAGCGGCATGTGGCGCGCTCCGGTCCCCGCGAACTGGCGCTGTTTGAGGGGATTCCCAGCGGAAGCTACTTCGCTCGGGTGGCGGCCGTGACGCCGGAAGGGATCGAGGGGCAAGCTGCGGTCAGCGCCTTTTCGCGGGCATCCCTGTCGGCCTCTCTGGTGGGTCGGATGCGCTGGATCGTCGCCAGCAACGAGGTCGAACTCGACTGGGATCCGGTTGCCGGCAGCACCTACGGACTGGAGATTGCCGAGGACGCCGCGCTCACTCGCGTTGTGGTACGGGTGGGCGGTCTGCTCGGTCACCGCGTGCGAGTGGAGGCATTGCCGCCGGGTCAGTACTTTTGGCGGGTGCGCGCCGAAACGATTTTGCAGGGCCAGCGCTCCGAGACCGTCGGCCCGGTGCTGCCCTTGCTGATCGAAGGGGTGCGCTGAGTGACCGCGGGGGTCGAGTCTTCCAGGCCCCGCGTCCTCTGGCGCGAATGGATCGCTTGCCTGCTGATCGTGCTGACTTTTGCCGGGCTGGTGCAGCGTTACGGGATTCTGGAGCGGGTGGATCTTGCGGTCTATGACGAGCTGCTCCGGCTCGATGCCAAGCCCGCTCATTCGGATATCTTGATCGTCGCAGTGGACGACGCGAGCCTGCAAGCACTCGGTCGCTGGCCTTGGCCGCGCGAATTTCACACACAGCTATTGCAACGCCTCGCCGCCGCGGTGCCGCGTGCGGTCGCGTTCGACATGCTGTTCACCGAAGCGGCGAGCGAACCGGGGGCAGACCTTCGATTGGCAGGTGCCTTGGGCCTCATGAAGGCGGTCAGTCCGGTATTTCTTCCAATGACAGTGCGTACGCCCTTGGTGGCAGGTCGAACGCCCGAAGTCCTCGCCCCCTTGCCGGTCCTGGAGCAGGCGGTGACGGGGCTGGGTCACATTCATGTGGAACTGGACAGCGACAGCGTAGCTCGCAGCCTTTATCTACGCGAGGGCAACGCCGGGCATCGTTGGCCGGCGCTGTCGCTGGCACTTGCGCAAGTCAGTGATGCAAACAAACCCGCCGGCGGCCCCGATGAGCCGCAGGATGGCACGGGCTGGCTGCGCGGATCTCGCATCCTCATCCCGTTCTCAGGCCCCCCGGGGCACTACAAGACCGTACCCTATGTGAGCGTCCTGAACGGCGAGGTACCCGATGCCGTATTGCGCGGGAAGACGATCTTGATCGGGTTGACCGCAACGGGGATCGGTGACCAGTACCCGACGCCTTTCTCCAGCGGCTCGGGTCTGATGTCAGGTGTCGAGATCAATGCCGCGGCGCTGGACGGCTTGCTGCGCGACCGTTCGCTGATTCCGGTCCGTCCGTGGCTCCAGGCCGTCATTTCTGCGCTTGCACTGCTGGGCTGGATGATCTGGCTCTGGCGTGCGGGACCGCGTGCGAGCCTCCTGGGCCTGTCGGCCTTTGGTGTGCTGGCGATGTTGATCACGACGGTACTGCAGATGGGGCTGCGCTGGTGGTTGCCGGTGGGAAGCTGGATGCTGGGGGCGTTGCTGGGCTATCTGCTCTGGAGCTGGAGACGCTTGGCGGTGCTGTTGGCCGATCTGAGCCTGCGCGCCGACGCGATGCTGCCAGGATCGACGCAACCGAAACGGGATGGTTGGCAGCAAGTGGTTGATGCGCTTGACCGTGCCTTGCAGGCCAAGCATCACGCTGAGCGCCGGCGCACCGAGGCGCTGCAGTTGCTCTCGCATGATCTGCGCGCCCCGCAGTCGGCCGTGCTTGCACTCTTGCGCACGCAGCCTCCACACCGTGGTGAGGACGCGCTGCTTTATGAGCGCATCGAGCGACAGGTAAGAACCACGCTTTCCCTGGCGGACGATTTTGTATTGCACCTGCGTGCAGAGGGCGAGGAGTATGTGCGAGAGGAGGTTGATCTGGCACAGCTTCTGACCGAAGTTTATGAGCGTGTCTGGCCGCTTGCCAAGGAAAAGGGCATTCGGCTCACACTCACTCTGCCGGAACTTGATGATGACGCTCCAGGCTGTTGGCTGTGCGTCGAGCCTCGCTTGCTCGGTCGCGCGCTGTTCAACCTGGCCGAGAACGCCGTCAAGTACAGCCCGGCCGGCAGTCACACTGACTTGGCGCTGGTCTGGACGCCGGGGCAGGTGCCCGTGGTTACGGTGAGAGATCAGGGCGACGGAATTCCGGCGTCAGCGTTGCCGACCTTGTTCGAGCGCTACAGCCGGCTCGAGCAGAACGGAGGCGTTGCTGGCCATGGACTGGGCTTGAGTTTGGTCAAGACGGTCATCGAGCGCCATGGCGGCAGCATCGAGGTTCGGAGTGCCCCCGGAAAAGGAACGGTGTTCAGCATCACATTCCATGAAAACGACGGAGCCTAGCGCCGCGACGCGTACTCGCCTTCGGGAAGTGCATAAGCGCATTGCCGGTTTCTTCGACGCCGTGGTGGCAGCGCTCAAGCAAGCGGCGACGCGGGAACACGGGGGGGCCCTACGCAGCTTCAGCCCCTGGCAGCAGTTGCGGGTTGTAGATCGCCTCCCACAGGTGGCCGTCCGGGTCCATGAAATAGCCGGCATAGCCGCCGTAGAAAGTGTCCGCCGCGGTCTTCACCACGGTGGCACCGGCCCTCGCGGCTTGCTGCATGACAGCGTCCACTTCGGCCTTCGACATGACGTTGTGCCCGAGGGTGAATTCGAGGGAGCCGCCCGCGCGCAGTGGAAGGCCGGCATCGGCCGCAATGCTCGAGCGCGGCCACACGGCCAGCTTGAGCCCGTCCTGCAGATCGAAGAAGGCGACGGCGCCGTTCTCGAACTCCCTGCCCACGATGCCCTCGGTAGGCAGGCCGAGCCCGTCGCGATAGAAGGCGACGGCTCTCTCCAGATCCTCGACGCCGAGGGTGATGACGGTGATTCTTGGTTGCATGAAGGTCTCCAAAAGATGCGATGTTGCACGGATCAGGCTGCACGTCCGAGTTCAGCGCGAAATGCGCGCAGCGGCTCGCATTGCGTTGCGTTGCGCGGCGCTCTCGAGCGCCCGGTACCAATCGAAGCCGGCCTTCAATGCTTCGGGCCGCTGGTAGGCGCGTCCAGTCGTTTCGGATCTTGTTCGTCAGCGCATGCTTGTCGCCCGCGAGCAGGTCGTAGAAATAGTCGAAATAGGCGCGCTCGCGTCCGCTCACCAGCAGTTCGGGCAGCTGCGGTAACGAATGGAACGCGAAGTGCCAGATGCGGGGCTCGGCGACGAGCCTCGACCACGGCGCAACGCCGGGGATGACGGTGTTCATGACCACCGCGCCCGCGATGCGTGCGCCGTGCTCGCGGGCCGCCGATGTCCGACTTCGATTGGGGCCAGCCGTGCAGCAGGATGAGCCACGGCGATCACGGGTTGCCGGCGCAGCATAGGAAAGGGTCAAGCCGTCGATCGAAAGCGTGGATTGCGGGCCATGCGTGCTCCTTCGAGCAGCACCGTATCCTTCGCGAAGCCCGTGCTGATCCGCCTCGCCCGCAGCCTGATG
The DNA here is from genome assembly GCF_003951285.1 of Variovorax beijingensis. Lineage (GTDB taxonomy): Bacteria > Pseudomonadota > Gammaproteobacteria > Burkholderiales > Burkholderiaceae_C > Variovorax > Variovorax beijingensis. The sequence continues at coordinate 188,972 of NZ_RXFQ01000012.1, forward strand.
TAGGCCGTTTACTCGCCTGCAGCCTGGCTGCGCGACCGGTCCAGGATCAGGGTGGCCGCCTCGCTTGCGCTGACGAATGCCGAATCGATGACGAGGCGGCTCGTGGTCCAGGCTTCGTATTCATGGCGTGCGACTGCCTCCCAGGTCGGTGGAACGAGGCCCGGAATGTCGGCCTTCCGGCTCTCCACGCGCCTGCGGTGCTCGGCGGGGTCGGAGCACACGATCTCAAGCTCGAGCAAGTCCGAGGATGTGCTGGCTGCCACCGCTCGCCATGCCTCGCGGGTGACCGGGAGCGGATTGACGCAATCGGCGATCACCGACATGCCAAGCGCGAGATTGGACCGGGCAAGCTCGCAGGCAACGGCGTAGCCGGCGGGGCCCGCTTCCTCGAGAGCCCCCGATCGGATGAGCGCTTGCTCGATGGTGTCGATGCGCAGATAGGCGCAGGGGGAGCGGGCAGCGAGTTCGCGCGCAATGGTGGTCTTGCCGGTGCCCGGCAATCCGCCGAGAACAATCAGCACCGGCTTCGCCATGCGCGCGATTCCCCGGGTCAAGGCGCCATCCGCAGGCGTTGCTCCCGCGGCCGCTCCATCGCGGCCGACGAGGGGCTGAAGCCCAGCCTGGCAAAGAACTCGGCGGCACCCGGCCGGCCGGCCCGCAGCACCCATGTGATGTCCGTGTCCGAACCCAGGATGTGCCGGACCAGCGCTTGCCCGATGCCCTGCCGGCGCAGCGGCTCGGCGACCACGACCATCGACAGGTAGCCATTGGAGATGCCATCGCCGATGGCGCGTGCAAAGCCGACGATCTCGCCGTCCGCCGACAACGCAACCACCGCCTGCTGCGATGCCGAGATCAACTGGCCGAGGTATGCGGCGTCAGCGATCCGGTGCGCCCATCCGTTGGCGGAAAGAAGGCGATGGATCGCGTCGGCATCGGACGCCGCAGCGCTGCGAATCTGCATATCCGCTCCTCGAGAATTGAATGGCATCGAGGGCGACTGTAGCCGTTCGCGCGGCTGCGATCAGTCGCGGTCTTCGCGATAGTGGCGGTAGTGCTCGCGGCGCTCCCATTCGCGGCGGCGCCATTCACGGCGCTCCGCGCGGCGTTCTTCCCAGCTCGGTCCGGGCTCGTAGTAGACGGGTGCCGGTGCAACGTAGGCGGGCGGCTGGTAGCGCACCGGCGGTGCCGGCTGGTAGTAGACGGGGGCCGGCCGCGAGTACACCGGCGCGGGCTCGTAGTAGACCGGCGCCGGCTCGCTCACCACCACGCCGGGCAGCGACACGCCGATGGACCAGCTGGTGCCCGCGGTTGCAGCGGTCACGCCGAAAAGGGCGCCGGCGGCAATCGTGCCCGAGAGAGCCAGCTTGAGAACGGTTCGAGGAAAGGTCATCTTGTCTCCAGAGATGTGGGATTGCTCCCGATGCCTCTTCCAACGTTCGGCCGCGGAAGATCGCACACATCGCTTCGGTGAAGAACATTTCAAGATGTCACGCGAAAACCCTCAGAAACGCGCATGGCAGACTCCGCTCCTGCTTCCGACCCTTCTTTTTTTGCCGGCGCCGCCGTGCCGAAAGATCTTCCATGCTTGAACTGCTGACGGATCCCCAGGTCTGGATCGCCTTTGCGACCCTGACCGCGCTCGAACTCGTGCTGGGCATCGACAACATCATCTTCATCTCGATCCTGGTCGACAAGCTGCCGGCTGCCCGGCGCGGGTTCGCGCGCCGCGTGGGGCTGTTCATGGCCATGTTCATGCGCATCGGCCTGCTGTTGGTGCTGGCCTGGATCGTGGGCCTGGTCGCGCCGCTTTTCTCGGTGCTTGGCAAGGACATTTCGGGACGCGACCTGATCCTGATCCTGGGCGGGCTGTTCCTGATCTGGAAGAGCACGAGCGAGGTCCACCAGTCGCTGGAAGGCGGCCACGAGCAGAAGTCCAGCGCGGTCAAGGCGACCTTCGCGGGCGTCATCCTCCAGATCATGGTCATCGACCTGGTGTTCTCGCTCGACTCGATCATCACCGCGGTCGGCATGGTGGACGACGTGCGGGTGATGGTCGCCGCGGTGATCGTGTCGGTGTTCCTCATGATGCTGTTTGCCGGCCCGATCGGCCGCTTCGTCTCGAACCATCCCACCATCAAGATGCTGGCGCTGGCCTTCCTGGTGGTGGTGGGCGTGGTTCTCGTCGCCGAGGGCTTCGGGCATCACGTGCCCAAGGGCTACGTGTACTTCGCGATGGCTTTCTCGCTGGGCGTGGAGATGCTCAACATCCGGCTGCGCAAGAAGTCAGCCAAGGCCGTGGAGTTGCACCCGCCCCATATTCCGGGCGATTGAAGCCCCCGGCGCTCAGCCCGGAATGTTCGGCTCGACCAGCTGGGCCAGCGCGACAAGCGACTCCTGCCAGCCCAGGTAGCACATCTCCACGGGAATCACGTCGGGGATGCCTTCCTGCACGACGGACATGTCGGTGCCGCAGGACACGGCCGCGAGCGTCACGGTGGTCTTCATCGTGCCCGGCAGGTTGGGATCGTCGAAGGCCGCGTCGTAGGCAATGCGCTGGCCGGGGACGAGTTCGAGGTACTTCCCGCCGAACGAGTGGCTGTGGCCGCTGCCGAAGGCGGTGAAGGACATGCGCCACGCACCCCCGACCACGGGATCCATGCTGTGGACCTTGCCGGTGAATCCGAAGGGTGGCAGCCAGCGCTCGAAGGCACTGGGGTCGACGAAGGCGCGGTAGAGCCGCTCGGGCGGGGTGCGCAGTACGCGGTGCAGGCGGACGGTGTTGGTAGCCATGGCTGTGTTCTCCTGAAGTGCGGAGGATGACCCTCCACTGACACGACGAACGAGGCTGCGGAAAATCGACAGCGAACTGTAGCGCTGCGCGATGAAGATTTTTTGAGGCCGAAAGTTCGCAGTCGGAGCTGCGCGCGCTGGTCAGGCGGAGCGCAGAAGAAGAGCCTCGCGCTCTTCGATCCAGTGCGAGCCGTGCCCGTAGATCGCGTTCTGGACTTCGCAGATCACCTGGGCCTCCCTGCGTGCCGCCGGGGTTTCGGGCACCCACAGGCCATCGTCGCAGTGCTCGTCGTCTTCGTCGTGGACGACGCTCGAACGCCAGTTGACGCAGATTTGCTTCATTCGATTCGAGGCGGACAGGGAAGGGTGGTGGGGTGCGGGCCGCATGGCAGCTTTGCTTGATGGCGGCGATCCTACAAGTGCGCATCGGCAAGTGGGGCACGTGGCGCAGGGTGCCCGCGGAGGAAGCTGTGCAAATTTGCGCACTTTGCGGCGAATCCTGCGGGTTCGTGTGCCCATGCATACTCCGCGCAATGAAGAACCCGCACCACGACTGCCGCGTCTTCGGCTCTCCCTGGGAGGGCGTGCATGGCACCCGCATCTCGAGCCATCGCCGCTACGGCAGGCATTGGCATGCCACGTTCGGCATCGGCGTCATCGACGAAGGCGCCCAGCGCTCGGCCAGCGGATGCGGCGAGGTCGAGGCCCATGCCGGCCACCTCATCGCGACGAATCCGGGCGAAGTGCATGACGGGCGGCCGCTCGGCGGGCCGTTTCGGCGCTGGCGCATGCTGTATCTCGAACCCGCTGCGCTTCGATGGGCCGTGGATGCGGCTGCGACGGGCGCGGTGAACGACATGGCCCTGATCCGCCCCGTCATCAAGGACGACCGGCTGCGGCGCACACTCGGCGAACTCTTGCGGCTGCTGGAGGCGCGCGCTGCGGCGCCGCTGCGGGTGACGGCGGATGCCCTGCGCTGCGAGGAGCTGCTCGTGCAGACCTGCACCCAGCTCGCATCGCACCACGGCGCGCAAAGGCTGCCCATGCGCGCCGCATCGGCCGACGTCTCGCGGGCGCGCGAAATGCTCGCGGATTGCCTGGCGCAGCCGCCCAGCCTGGCCCAGCTCGCGGCGTCTTCGGGGCTGAGCAAATACCAGCTGCTGCGGCGCTTCAAGGCGGTCCATGGCGTCACGCCGTTCGCGTGGCTGCTCCAGCAGCGCGCGGAAGTGGCGCGCGGCCTCATCCGGCGCGGCGCTGCACTGGCGGACGCGGCCATGGCGGCCGGCTTTGCGGACCAGAGCCACATGACGCGCGCGTTCGCACTGCACTTCGGCTTCACGCCAGGCGCGTGGCAGCGCGCCTGGACGCGGCCCGCACGGCTGCAATAGCGTTCAAGACACGCCGCCGCGCCGGCGACACACTGGGCCATGCATTCTTTCTTTTTCTCTCACTCGCCGGAAATCTGGCAGCGCCATCCCGAGCTGGTGCCCGGCGTCCTGCTGGCCCAGGGCATCCACGGGAACACCGGCGTGCAGGCGCAGGTGGCGCACTACCACGGCGTGGCACGCGCACGGCTCGAAGCCGTCGGCTCGGAAGCCGATCTTCCGGAGATCCAGGCCTGGCGCCGCACCTTCGCGCGCATGGGCCTCAAGCCCACGCAGTACCGGTGCGCCTCCGAGTCGCTGCTGCGCCGGTTCAGGAAAGAAGGTGCGCTGCCGCCGATCCATCCGCTCGTCGATTTGTGCAACGCGCTGTCGCTGGCCTTTGCGATTCCGATCGCGGTGTTCGACCTGTCGAAGGTGGCCGAGGGGCTGCAAGTGCGGTGCGCCGAAGGCACCGAAAGCTACCTCGCGTTCTCGGGCGAAACGGAAACGCCCGACCGCGGCGAAGTCGTCTTTGCGGATGCCGCAGGCTGCGCGCACGCCCGGCGCTGGACCCATCGCCAGAGCGCGCGTTCCGCCGTGCAGAGCGAAACCTCCCGTGTCCTCATCGTGGCGGAGGCCTTGCATGCGGACGCCGCCAACGATGTCCGGCAGTTGCTGGATGCGCTGTCCCGGGCACTGGCCGAGACCTGGGTGCCGCCGGCCGCGTGCGCGCTGCTGCGGAAAGACGCGCCTCGCCTGGCGTTCTGAAGAGCGGCCGTCCCCCGTGGCGCCCGGTCAGGCGCGCCGCTTGAAGAGTGCGGACGCGCCGCTCGCGCGCGCCACGTCCTCGGCCGTGGCCAGAAGGGCCGGGCCCAGCGCGAGCATGCGTTCTTCCGTCAGCCGCACCAGCGGACCGGCGATGGTGATGACGCCGATCACCGCGCCGTTGCCGCTGCGCACGGGTGCGGCCATGGCCGTCATGGCGGGCGCGAACACCTCGTTGATCATCGCGAAGCCGCGCTTGCGGGCCGCGCGCAGGTACGCCAGGAGTGCCTTGACGGTGGTCGGCGCCTTCGGACCGAAGTCCTCGGGTTGTCCGAAGCCTTGCCTGGCGACCAGCTGGAGCGCCTGTTCGTCCGTCATCGTCGACAGCCACGCGTGGCCCGCGGAACTGCACGAGAGGTTGACCGAGAGGCCCATGTCGGGGTCGTAGCGCAGGCCGCGCGTGGCGCCCTGCGCCTTGGCGACGAAGGTCAGCTCGTCGCCGTCGACCACCGCCAGCCGCACCAGCTCGCCCGATTCGCTCGCGAGCCGGTCGAGCAGCGGCTGCGCCACGTCGACGATGCCGCTGTTGCTCAGGAAGCTCAGGCCCAGGGACACGAGCTTGATCGTGAGCATGTAGTCGCCATGGCTCTGGTCCTGCCGCACATAGCCGCAGCGGATCAGTTCGCTCAGCAGGCGGTGGGTGGCGCTCAGCGGCATTGCCAGCTCGGCGGAGAGCGCGGAAAGCGCGCGGCCTTCGGGGTGGCCAGCCAGGTGTTCAAGGACCTTGAAGCTGCGTTCGAGTATGGCAGTCATGGGAACAACTCTAGCATTTTGCCAAGTGTTTTCACTAGTAGAAACTTTTTCCACTTAACAACTAAGATCGCGCCGCCTGGGGGTTGGAGAACGTCGGGGGACCGCCCTGGCACGCACCCCTCACATCGCAGCAGGAGTTCATCTTGAGAACGCTTTACCGCTCGCTGGCAGCTGCCGGCCTGACCCTCGCATTGGCCGTTCCTGCACCTGCTTTCGCGCA
>NZ_RXFQ01000013.1 GCF_003951285.1 Variovorax beijingensis
GCTCAGCGCCGCGCGATCACCGCGCAGGCGGTGCGCGGGCCGGAGTTGCCGGCCGGCTGGGTGGTGAAATCGTCGCGGTCGCGGTGCACCACGAGCGCGCGGCCCACCACGTTGTTGGCGGCGCCTTCGGTCAGCGAGATCGTGTGCACGTCGACGCTGAAGCGCGCCACGCCGTTCGCATCGGCCACCAGGCTCGGCAATTCGCCGGCATGGCTGCCCGGTGCGCTGAACTTGCCGTGCGTGCCGCCGGCGGGGTTGAAGTGGCCGCCCGAGGCGTTGCCGTTGTCGCCGCAGTCGCCCTTTTCATGGATGTGGAAACCATGCTCGCTGCCCGGTGCGAAGCCGCGCACCTCGCCGGCCACGCGCACGCCATGGTCCAGCGCGGTGAAGGTCACCGTGCCGCGCGTCGGGTTGGGCGAGATCGCCGCGGTGGGCATCAGTTCGGCAGCGGCTTTCGGCTTGCCGCCCATCATGCTGCCGCAGGCCGAAAGCAGGGCGCTGGCGAGAAGGGCGGTGCCGGTGGCGGCGAGAAGGCGATGGTTCATGGTTTTTCCTTGGACGGTCCGGAGGATTGTTGGGGAAGGGAAGAAGAGGAAGGAGATTTGTCCGGAGACCCCGGAACATATACCGGAGCCGGCGGCATCCCGCAATCGGCCGCCGCCCCGGCCGCTGCCTGACGTTCCTGTTCCTCCTGCCGCTCCTGGGCCACCAGCGCAACCAGCCGGGCCAGGGCCGCGTCGTGGATCGAGTGGCGGCGCAGCTCCAGCAGGGTCTGGCGCGCATAGTCGAGCGAGCTGCCGTAGCGGCCGACGGCATGCGTGAAGATGTGGCGGTAGCGCTCGTCGCTGAGCTCGCCGGTGAAGTTGGGGCTGCGCCTGGAAAGCGTGAAGGCGAGCGCACGCACGGGGCCTTCGGGCGTGGTGCACTTGAGCCACCTGGGGTCGTACACGCCGGTGGGCATTTCGCGCAGCCAGAGCCTGCGAAGCGTGTCGAGCCCGTGCGCCGACGGCACCCGGAACACCATGCCGCGGCAGCTGCCGCCCGACAGCAGGCCGAAAACGAGGCCGGGTGTCTGGACGCTGCCGCGGTTGATGCGGCTCCACATCTTGAGTGCGCGATGCCAGCCGTGCACCCCGGCGGGCCGGCGCTCCGCAAAATCGAACTCGGGGCGCCAGATCAGCGAGCCATAGCCGAAGAGCCACAGGTCGTCGCGCCCGCCCCAGTCGGCAATGGCCTGCTCGAGCATGGGCTGCGGGTCGCGCAGCGGCCTGGGCAGCGGGTCCAGGCCCGGCGGTCCGGGATCGGGTGCGGGGCCGGAGGGGCCGCCGCCTACAATTTCGCGATCATGGTTCACCGCACCATTATTTACCGACCTCTTTCCTCCTACGGAGTACGACCCCCCATGAGCGACGACGACAGCCAGCAAAACTTCATCCTCGGATTTCTCCTGGCATTGATCGCGCTGGTGATCTTCTTCGTGTTGGGCATCGTGTTCTGGCACAAGAGCCATGGCGCGGCGCCGGCTGCCATGCCTGCTGTCGCCGTGGCTGCGGTGGCCGCAGGGCCGGCCACCAACACCACGGTGGCCGAAGTGACCGAGACGGTGACGGTCGTCATTCCCGACGGGGCCAGCATCCGCGTGGCCGATGGCGTGGTGAACTTCTATTTCGCCACCGGCAGCGCCGACCTGGCGCCCGGCGCGGCCGAGGCGCTGGCCGCCGTCATCAAGGGCGTGGAGAGCGGCCGCAAGGCCGTGGTGTCGGGCTTCCATGACACCACGGGCGATGCGGCCATCAACGAGCAGCTCGCGAAGAAACGCGCCGAAACAGTCCGTGACGTGCTGGTGGGCCTGGGCGTGCCGGCCGACAAGGTCGCCCTGCAGCGGCCGGCCATTACCGTGGGCTCGGGCAACGACGCCCAGGCGCGGCGCGTGGAAGTCAAGCTGGTCGACTGAGCCGGCAGCGGGCCGGACCGAATCCGCCAATCCGTATTGCCGGGGTGCGGATTTCCATCAGCCTCGGTCGCAGGGTCTTGGTACCATTGACTTCCACGTCGAAGGTCGCACAAGCGACAGTGGCCAGATGCCGGCAGCGCGACCGAAACCATCCCCATGAGCACACATCCCACCGTCCTTGACGTCACCGATCGCATTCGCGAGCGCAGCCGGAGGCCGCGCAGCGCGTATCTCCAGCGGCTGGCGGAAATCCGCAACCGCGACCGGGGCTCCGACCGCATGGGCTGCGCCAACGTCGCGCACGCCGTGGCCGGCATTCCCGCCAACGACAAGTTCAAGGTGGTGACGGAGCGCGCGCCCAACATCGGCATCGTCACCGCCTACAACGACATGCTCTCGGCCCACGCGCCGTACCAGGGCTATCCCGACATCATCAAGCACGAGGCGCGCAGCCTCGGTGCCACCGCGCAGGTGGCCGGCGGCGTACCCGCCATGTGCGACGGCGTCACCCAGGGCACGCCCGGCATGGAACTGAGCCTGTTCAGCCGCGACGTGATCGCCATGGGCACCGCGATCGCGCTCACGCACGACATGTTCGACGGCGCGCTGCTGCTGGGCGTGTGCGACAAGATCGTGCCGGGCCTTTTGATCGGCGCGCTGCATTTCGGGCACCTGCCCACGGTGTTCGTGCCGGCCGGCCCCATGCCCTCGGGCCTGTCGAACGGCGAGAAGTCGAAGGTGCGCGAGCAGGCGGCGCAAGGCCTCGTTGGCCGGCAGGGCCTGCTCGACGCCGAGATGGCGGCCTACCACACCATGGGCACCTGCACGTTCTACGGCACGGCCAACAGCAACCAGATGCTGCTCGAGGCCATGGGCCTGCACGTGCCGGGCACCGCCTTCATCCAACCCGGCGACGCGATGCGCGAGACGCTCACGCGCGAGGCCGTCCGCACGGTGCTGGGCCGTGCGGGCGAGGCGAAATTCAGTTGCCCTCCCATCGGCGAAATGGTCGACGAGCGCTGCATCGTCAATGCCATGGTGGCGCTGCTGGCCACCGGCGGCTCCACCAACCACCTGATCCACTGGGTGGCCGTGGCGCGCTCGGCTGGCATCGTGATCGACTGGGACGACTTCTCCCGGCTCTCCGACGTGATTCCGCTGCTGACGCGCGTCTATCCCAACGGCAGCGCCGACGTGAACGCGTTCCAGGCCGCGGGCGGCCCGGGCTTCGTGATCGGCGAGCTGCTCGACGCCGGCCTGATGCACGCCGACGTGCTGACCGTGCGGGCCGGCGGCATCCGCGAGTTCGCGAACATCCCGTCCCTTTCGGACGACAGCCGCCTGGCCTGGACTTCCGCCGCGCCTTCCAAGGATGAAGCCATCGCGCGGCCCGTGGAGAATCCCTTCAGCGCCACCGGCGGCCTGAAGCTGCTGAGCGGCAACCTGGGGCGCAGCGTGATCAAGGTGTCCTCGGTGCCCGACGACCGCCATGTGATCGAAGCGCCGGCGCGCGTCTTCGATTCGCAGGCCGCGCTGCACCAGGCCTTCACCGCCGGCGAGCTGGAGCGCGACGTGGTGTGCGTGGTGCGCTGGCAGGGACCGCAGGCCAATGGCATGCCCGAGCTGCACAAGCTCACGCCGCCGCTGTCGGTGCTGCAGGGCAAGGGTTTTCGCGTCGCGCTGGTTACCGACGGCCGCATGAGCGGCGCCTCGGGCAAGATCCCGGCCGCCATCCATGTTTCTCCGGAAGCCGCCGCGGGCGGCCCGCTCGCCAAGGTGCGCGATGGCGACGTCGTGCGGCTGGACGCCGTGGCGGGCACACTGGCGGTGCTGGTGCCCGACGACGAATGGGCCGAGCGCGAGATCGCGAAGCTGCCCGAGGCCAAGCGCATCGACGACGGCCACGGCCTGGGCCGTGAGCTGTTCGCGGGCATGCGGCGCAACGCACTGACGGCGGAAGAGGGCGCATGCTCGTGGCTGTGAACATTGGAGCAATGAAATGACAGACAAACTCACCGCACTCGACGTCATGCGCGATGCACCGGTCATTCCGGTGATCGTGCTGCACGACGTGAAACATGCCATTCCACTGGCGCGCGCGCTGGTGGCTGGCGGCATCCGCATGCTCGAGGTCACCCTGCGCACGCCGCAAGCGCTCGAATGCATCGAGGCCATTGCCAGGGACGTGCCCGAGGCCGTGGCCGGCGCGGGCACCATCCGCAGCGCGGCCGATGCGCAGGCCTCGGCGCTGGCCGGCGCGAAGTTCGGCGTGAGCCCGGGCTATACGCGCGCGGTCGGCAAGGCCTGCCACGACCTCGGCCTGCCGCTCCTGCCCGGCGTTGCCACCGGCAGCGAGATCATGACGGCGCAGGAAGACGGCTACACCGAACTCAAGTTCTTTCCCGCACTGCAGGCGGGCGGCATCCCCATGCTGAAGGCGTGGCAGGGCCCGTTCGGCGACGTGACGTTCTGCCCGACTGGTGGCATCCATGCCGACAACGCGGCCGAGTTCCTGGCGCTCTCGAACGTGGCCTGCGTGGGTGGCTCGTGGATCGTGCCGGCCGACGCCATCCGCAACGGCGACTGGGCGCGCATCGAGCAGCTCGCACGCGCGGCGAGCCAGCTCGCACGCTGATCCGGCCATGCGTGCGGATTTCGACGCCAGTGACCTGAAGGTCATTGCCTTCGACGTTTTCGGCACCGTGGTCGACTGGCACAGCGGCATCGCCGCCGAGGCCGAGCGCGCATTGCCGGGTGTCGACGGCGCCGCTTTCGCGCTGGCCTGGCGTGCGGGCTACCAGCCTGCCATGAAATCCGTGATGGAGCGCATCGCGGCGGGCGAAGGCGGCTTCACGCTGCTCGACGAGCTGCACCTGAGCATGCTCGAACAGGTGCTCCACGACTTCAGCCTGGCTGACCGGCTCGATGCCGCCGCCAAGCGCGACCTGAGCCGCGCCTGGCACCGCCTGCCCGCGTGGCCCGATGCGGTGGAGGGGCTCACGCGCCTCAAGAAAAAATTCACCATCTGCACGCTCTCCAACGGCAACATCGGCCTCCTGACCGAAATGGCCAAGCGCGCCGGCCTGCCCTGGGACTGCGTGCTGTCGGCCGAGGTGTTCAAGGCCTACAAGCCCGATCCGCGCACCTACCTTGGCGTGGCGGGCGTGTTCGATGCGACGCCGGGGCAAGTGATGCTCGCGGCGGCGCACCACGACGACCTGGCGGCGGCGCGCACCTGCGGCCTCAAGACCGCCTACATCGAGCGGCCCCATGAATTCGGCCGCGCCCAGCCGAAGGATGTTTCGCCGAACCCGGACAACAACGTGCACGCGCACGACATCAGGCAGCTGGCCGACCTGCTGGGCTGCTGAACCATCGGCACCCATCGGCATCTGCGCGCGCGGCGCCATCACCTTGCCCTGGCTGCGCTGAAGGATTTTGCGGACTTGATCATCCCCCGCATCATCTGCGTGAGCGGGAATTCCACGAACCGGTAGACCATGTGCGAAGCCCAGATCGACGCGATACAGATCGCAACGGAAATGGCAAGGATCTGAGGTGTCGACGTGAAGCCCAGCAGTTTGACCGTGAGAGGGATGCCAACCAGGATGAACGGGTGAAACAGGTACAGCGAGTAGGAACTGTCCCCGATGGCCAGGATCACGCGCAGCCTGGCCCAGAACGGTCCGAGCGATATCAACCCGAAGAAAATCATTGCGGAGGGAATTGCCAGTGCAAATCCCCGGAGTTCGCTGCTGCCAAGGCCTTCGGAAATTGCCAGGTGCGCAAGAAATGCCCCGGCGGCCAGCAAGACGATGGACACCGGCGTGCTCTGCCGGATCAGCCCTTTCTTGAACGCGACGCCAATGGCCACGCCGAATGCGAACTCAAGGAGCAAGGAAAAATTCATGACCTTGTAGTCGATGCCGGAAAGCAATCCAATGAACGATGCGGCGGCCAATACCAGGCACGCGAGATAGGCGTTCTTCGGTTTTGCGGTCGGCAGTGCGACCAGCGCCCACAGCCCGTAGAAAATGATTTCATAGGTGAGCGTCCATCCGTTGTTGACCAGGTACGGGGCGGATGTGGGCCACAGGAAGAACGACGCGGCAATGTCGGTCGGCTCCTGGGCATTGCTGTTGATCAGCTTCGGCGCAAGCATGAAGACCATCAGGGCCAGCAAGGACAACCCCCAATAAAGGGGAAACACCCGGATGATCCGTTTCTCCATGAATTCCACGTGCGTCATGGTCTTGTTGGCCGTGACAAAGTAGATGATGAAGCCGCTGATCATGAAGAAGATATCGACCCCGATGATCCCGAAATCGAACAGCGGAATGGCGCCGCCGGAAAGCGCATGGGCTTTCTGCGCCGCGTGATGAATCACGACCAGCAGCGCGGCAATGCCTCTTCCTGCCTGAATGGATTCGACGTACTGTGGCTGGTCCACCGCAATGGATTGGGATTTCACGAAATTCGATCCTGACGGGTGGAGCGGACAAGGAGCGGGTTGCTCGAAATGGCGGCGGCCTGCCTGCGCCGCAGCAGCCTTTTTTCGGCCAGCTCGGTTTTCTGCGCCAGCGCCATGGCCGAAAAGACGAGCGGACTCACGATGGCGAAGTGGCGGGCAAACGAGCCGAAGTCGGGCTCGAACACCCCCTCGATGATGAGGAAGGACAACGGCGCAAGGGCCACCTTGGCAGCCTGGATCAGGTTCTTGTTGTTCGACTTCGCGCCCTCGACGACAACCTTCACCATCCATATGAAGGTGAAAGGCATGATCGAGATGAATGCCAGTTGGCTGACCGAGCCAAAGCGCAGGAGCTCGAGCGGAAAAGCCAGGCGGAAGAATGTGATCGTGGCGTTGAGCGCCTGCAGCAGGGCATTGTCGGAGGCGATGACCGCCTCGATGACGGTCCGCGATCCTTCGGCGCCGACTTCCCGGTTTTCGTTGACCGTTGCGCGCGCAAAGTCCAGGGTGACGCCAAGTGCGATCTGGAAGGTCAGCGCGAGCGCGATGTAGACCACGACGATGATGACCAGGAGCCTGAATACGGTGAGTTGCTTTCTTATCAGCCGCAGCCCGAGCCAGACCGCGCTGACCAGCAGCCAGTACTTTCTGACCACCCAGCCGTAGATCGTCGACGACAGGAACCACGTCAGCCCGAACCCGCTGTGCTGCGCCGCCATGACCGAGAGCAGCACCACGCAGGCCGACAGCATGTCCTTCGAAAGCACCGAAAGGAAAATGGCCCTGATGAATCCCCATCCGAGCGAAGCGAAAAATACGCCAAGGGGAATTCGGCTGAATTGGAGTATGGGTATGACGGTCAGCGTGACGCTCAGAAAAGCGCCGGCAATGGGCGCCGTCTTGGCGCTGAGCCCGGCCGACTCCAGCAGGAATGCGCTGCAGGCGTAGGAGTTTCTTTCCTCGATCGTGGTGGAAGTGAGCTGGCACAAATCGGCGCCGAAGAAGCTCAATAGCGTTTCTTCGTCCGGAAAATTCTGGGCTGCCGTGTCGTGGTAAAGAAACGGAATGACGCCGACGATCAGGGCGGAAAAGAAAAAGATGATCAGCGATATGGCCGGATCAACAGGCTTGCCGCGTATGCTCAGAATCGTCAATTTTCATTCCGCTTGGAAGGAAGCGCCCATGTAGAAGATAGTTCAAGGAGTAAGGAGCATTCGGCGCCGCGTCCGAATGGACGATCTTGCTGAACTGTGAAGCTCTTTGATCGCGATTCCGGGTATCAGAATGTGATGCGTCCTGCATCAGCACTACCCCTTGAAAATACCAGCAAAGAATATGCCGATCGCCTTTAAAAGGTGATCATTTGTATCCTCAATTCAGCGGCCGTGAAGCGCTGACGGCGGCGCCGGGCGCCGGCGCCGCGGCGGCCCGGCTAGGAGGCGCGCAGGGCGTCCGAACCGGCGGGGCTGCCGTCGCCGGAAGCCTTTGCCTTGTCTTGAATGAGCTCGATCTTGTAGCCGTCGGGATCGGTCACGAAGGCGATCACGGTGGTGCCGCCTTTCACGGGGCCGGCTTCGCGCGTGACGTTGCCGCCGGCGGCCTTGATCTTTTCGCAAGCCGCGTAGGCGTCGGGCACGCCGAGCGCGATGTGGCCGTAGGCCGTGCCGAGCTCGTAGCTTTCGGTGCCCCAGTTGTAGGTGAGCTCGATCTCGGCCTGGCCGGGGTTGCCGCCACTGTAGCCGACGAAGGCGAGGCTGTATTTGTACTCGGGGTTCTCCGACGTGCGCAGCAGGCTCATGCCAAGCACCTGGGTGTAGAAGTCGATCGAACGCTGGAGGTTGCCGACGCGCAGCATGGTGTGGAGGAGTCGCATCTCGTGGGATCTCTGTTGTTGCGGGGGAAGGATTCCATTGTCGGCGCTAGGCGAGCGCGAGCAAGTGCGCCTCGTGCTTGCGCAGGAATTCGCGCAGGTGCTGCGCATACTCCGGCACCACTGCGCTGCGCACGCTCGGCCGCGACGCCAGCGCCTTGCGCCATGCATTCACCTTGGGCAGGGCATCGAAGATGTGCGAATTGCTGATTTCGTCGAAGACCTCGAAGTAGCGAAAGATCGGCGCGAACACCGCGTCGACCAGGCTGAAGTTTTCGCCTGCAAAGTAGGGGCCGGCGCCCAGTGCAGCCTCGACGCGCTCGAACTTGGCGGCAAGGGCCAGGCGCTTCTGCTCGAACACTTCGGCGTCGCGCGTGGTTTCGTAGCCCCACAGGTCGCCCAGGATCGCCGAGCCGAACTCCATCCACGCGCGATGCTCGGCGCGGGTGAGCGGATCTTCGGGATGCAGGCGCGGGCCGGGCTGGGTCTCCTCGAGGTACTCGCAGATCACGTTGCTCTCGAACAGCACCGCCTCGCTGCCATCGGGGCGCTGAAGCCGCAGCAGCGGCACCTTGCCCAGCGGCGAGATGGCAACGAACCAGTCCGGCTTGTTCGCCAGGTCGATCACCACGCGCTCGAAGGGCACGTTCTTTTCGGCCAGCGCGATGGCGGCGCGCTGCACATAGGGGCACAGCAGGTGGCTGACGAGCGTGAGGGGCTTGGACATGGCGTTGGGCTCTCCGGAAAAGTTGAAAGTGGGACCGCGGCAATTCTTGCGGCCCCGAACAACCTTTTCCCGAAAAGCCCATTCGCCGAACGGGCGCCCTGTGCTATTTGGCGGTGTTCAGCCAGTGCGTGATGCGGCCGCCGTGCATCACGCCGATGCGGTCGGCCATGGCATGGGCCTCGGCCTCGTTGTGGGTGACCAGGATCGCGGTCTGCCCGGCGCGCCGGAGGATCCCGCGCACCTCGGCCGTGAGGCGCTCGCGCGTGCCGCCGTCGAGGTTCGAGAACGGCTCGTCGAGCAGCAGCAGTTCGGGCGAAGGTGCCAGTGCGCGGGCGAGCGCGATGCGCTGCTGCTGGCCGCCCGAGAGTTCATGCGGAAAGCGCTCGCCGGCATCGGCCAGGCCCACCAGCGCCAGCATCTCGGTCACGCGCGCCTGCTGCTGCGCGCGGCTCGAGCGGCGCAGGCCAAAGGCCACGTTCCGGCTGGCCGACAGGTGGGGAAACAGCGCGTATTCCTGGAACATCATGCCCACGCGCCGCTGCTCGGGCGGCAGGTGCACCTGGGTGGAGGAGAGCAGCACGTCGCCGAGCCGGATGGCGCCGGCGCGCAGCGGCTCGAAGCCCGCGATCGCCCGCAGCACTGTGGTCTTGCCGCAGCCCGAGGGGCCGAACAGGCAGGCGATCTCGCCGGCGCGCAGCGACAGTGAGAAGTCGTTGACCACGGCATGCAGGCCGCGCGGCGTTTCGTAGGCGAGCTGGATCGATTCGATGGAAAGAGGGGAACTCATTGTGTCTTTGCGGCTGGCGTGCCCAGTTGGTTGCGAGCCAGCAGCACCACCGGCAGCAGGCCGGCCGCCACGATGGCAAGCGCGGCAATCGCGCCTTCTTCGTAGGTGCCGCGGGCGGCCTCGGCATAGAGCCAGGTGGCCAGCGTGTCGAAATTGGCCGGCCGCAGCAGCAGCGTGGCCGGCAGTTCCTTCATTGCATCGACAAAGACCAGCAGCGCGCCCGTGGCAATGGCGGGCCGCAGCAGCGGCAGGTGCACGCGCCTGAGCGTGCCGCCGCTGGTTTCGCCCAGCAGCCGCGAGGCCTGCTCGATGGCGGGCGGAATGCGGGCGAGCCCGGCCTCGATGCCGCCGACCGGCATGGCGAGGAAGCGGATCGCGCAGGCCGCCACCAGCACGATGCCCGCGCCCATGAGCGGCAGGCCCTGCAGGCCGAGCATGCCGGCCAGCGCGGCATCGAACGCGAGCGCGGGCGTGAGCAGGCCGATGGCGAGCACCGTGCCCGGCAGCGCGTAGCCCAGCGTGGCCGCGCGCGCCTGCCACCGTGCGCGGTTCGGGCGCGATCCCTGGTTGCGTGTGGCCCACGCCACCACCAGCCCCGCGGCCACGGCCGCCACGGTGACGCCGGCGGCCAGCGTGACGGTGTTGCCGAGGCTTGCCAGCAGGCCTTGCGACACGCCGCCACCCTGGCGCAGCCGCTTGGCGCTTTCCCAGACCAGGTAGAGGGCGGGCGCCACGAAGCCGATCAGCACCGGCAACGACGCGGTGGCGGTGGCGAGCCAGGCGGCGCCGCCGTGCAGGCGCCGCGGCTGCATGGCGCGCATGCGCTGCGCCGAGCCGAAGCGCTGGCGCCGGCGCCCGTTGCGTTCGAGCCAGACCAGCGCGACCACCACGAACAGCATGGCGCAGGCGATCTGCGCCGCACCGGCCAGGTCGGAGCGCGTGATCCAGGTGGTGTAGACCGCCACCGTGAGCGTGTTCACGCCCAGGAATTCGGAGGCGCCGATGTCGTTGAGCGTTTCGAGCAGCGCCAGGCTCAGGCCCACCGCGAGCGCCGGCCGGGCCAGCGGCAGCGCCACGCGAAAGAAGGCGCCGCGCCGGCTTTCGCCCAGCGTGCGCGCCGCTTCCATCAGGTGCGCGGGCTGCGTCATGAACATGGCGCGCGCGGTCATGTAGACATAGGGGTAGAGCACGAAGCCGAGCACGAAGATCGCGCCCGGCATCGAGCGCAGGTCGGGCAGGCGGAACTGGCGCGGACTGTCGAAGCCCAGCGCCCAGCGGATCGCGCCCTGCACCGGGCCGATCGGATGCAGCAGGTCCAGGTAGGCAAAAGCGACGATGTAGGTCGGCATTGCGAGCGGCAGCAGCAGCGCCCAGTTCAGCACGCGGCGCCCCGGGAAATCGCAGGCCGTCACGAGCCATGCGCAGCCGGTGCCGATCAGCAGCACCAGCGTGCCCACACCCGCGAGCAGCAGGGCCGTGTTGAGCGCGGCCTGCGGCAGCACGTGCGCGAACAGCGGCCCCCAGTGCGCGACGCCCGAGCCGAAGGCGAGCCAGGCGAGCATGAGCACCGGCGCGAGCACGCCGATGGCGATGCTGAACGAGGCCCAGCGCCAGATCGGCCCCGCCGCCTGCAAACCGCCGAAGCTCATGCGAAACACAGGCCTTCCATTGCTCCCGTTCCTTCGGGAAACACCGTGGAACCGGCTCTGCCGGGCCACTGGTGTTGCCCCCGGTAGGGGGCGGGAGAAGCGACACGAAGTGCGCGAAGCCTGGGGGCGAGCAACATTACAAGTCGAAACCCACCTTGTCGACCAAGGCGCTGGCCTGCTTGCGGTACTTGGCAATCTCGGTGAGCGGCAGCGGATCGACCTTCAGTTCGCCGATGGTTTCTCCGATGATCGGATCGAGCGCTACGCCCTTGCGCACCGGATATTCGTAGTTGGCCTGCGCGTAGAGCGACTGCGCCGACTCCGACACCAGGAACTCGAGCAGCTTGACCGCGTTGGCGCGCTGCGGCGCATTTTTGGCCACGGCCGCGCCACTGATGTTGACGTGCGTGCCGCCCTTGGCGCCGGCAAAGGTCGGGCGGACCACCTTGATGGCGTCGCCCCACTTGCGCGCGTCGCTGCCTTCCTTGGCGCTCTTCATCTGGCCGACGTAGTAGGAGTTGGCCAGGCCGATGTCGCAGATGCCGCCCAGGATGTCGCGCGCCACGTCGCGGTCGCCGCCGGTGGCCTTGCGGGCCAGGTTGGCCTTGACGCCGCGCAGCCACTGCTCGGTCTTGGCCTCGCCGTCGTGCGCGATCATTGCCGCGATCAGCGCCGTGTTGTAGGGGTGCTGGCCCGCGCGGATGCAGACCTTGCCCTTCCACTTGGGGGTGGCCAGGTCTTCGTAGCGGAAGCTGGTGATCGGCTGGTCCCTGTCGGCGTAGAGCACGCGCGCGCGCAGCGAGAGTGCGAACCACTGGCCGTCGGCGCCGCGCAGGTTGGCGGGCACGGCCGATTCGAGCGCGGCCGATTTCACCGGCTGCGTCACGCCGCCGTCGACCAGGTCCATCAGGTTGCCGATGTCCACCGTCATCAGCACATCGGCCGGCGAGCGCGCGCCTTCGGCCTTGACCCGTTCGAGCAGGCCGTCCTTCACGAACACGGTGTTCACCTTGATCTTGCTCTGCGCGCTGAAGGCCGAGATCAGCGGCTGGATCAGCGCGGCTTCGCGCGTGGTGTAGAGCGTGAGCTCATCGTTGGCAGCGTGCGCTGGCAGGGCAGCGGCAGCCAGCCAGGCGGCGGTGACGCCGATCAGTGCGCGGGCGGCGCGGCCTTGGACGCCGGGGCGGTCGGTCATGAGGATCCTCCAGGTGCAGAGACGTGTTGTGGAAAGTCATCGCAACCGTGACGGTGACGATGAGAATCATTATCACTGCCCTTGGGGCGGTTTTTACGTCCTTGCACTTACATTGATTGCTAATCCACCCATCGGCAAACCTGCGCCAGCGGCGCGCGCGACGTGCGGAACCGGTTGGCCGGATGCGATGGATCCTCGTAGCCGAACGCGATGCCGCAGACCACCTGGCGATCGTCCGGAATGTCGAACCAGCGATGCAGGAACTTCGAACGCGAGGCCACGGCCGCCTGGGCGATGCTGGCGACGCCCAGGCTGCGCGCCGCCAGCATGAAGTTGTTGACATAGGCGCCGCAGTCGAGCGCGCCATAGGTGCCGAGCAGCGCCTCGGTGGTGACGAGGGCCACATGCGGCGCCCCGAAGAACCTGAAGTTCTCCTGAGCCTGCCGCTGCGAGGCCTCGCGGTCGCCGCGCGCCACGCCCACGCTTTCATACAGCTGGAAGCCGCATTCGCGGCGGCGCTCGCGGTAGACGCCGCGGTATTCCGCCGGCGGCGCAATGTCGAATGCGGCGTCGGCCGCGGCCTCGTCCGAATCGAAGGCCTGGCGCAGCCGTTCGGTGGCCGCGGCACTGGTCACGATCACCTGCCAGGGCTGCGAGTTGCACCACGAGGCGGTGCGCTGCGCCAGTTGCAGGATGGCATCGATTGTCTCGCGCGCAACGGGGTCGGCAAGGTAACCGCGGCAGCTGTACCGCTCGGCGAGCAGAGCCTTGAGGGCTGGCGCGAGCGCGGGGTCGTGGGGGATCGAGGAGGGCATGGGCTGCGGCCGATCGTTCAGCGCGGCGAGGGGGCCTCGAACACCAGGCAGGTGGTGGTGGCGTGCGCATACAGCGTGCCGTCGGGCCCCACGAGCCGCGCCTCGGCGGTGGCGAGCTGCCGGCCGCAATGGATCACCCTGCCCTCGGCGCGCACCCGCTGCACCTTGGGCGTGAGGCCCCTCACGTAGTTCACGCTCAGCTCGGCGGTGGTGTAGGCGCGCCCCGCCGGCATCATGGTGTGGACCGAGCAGCCCAGCGCCGAGTCGAGCAGGGTCGCGGCCCAGCCGCCGTGCACGGTGCCCAGCGGGTTCATGTGCTGCGCAAGCGGCGTGCCCTGGAACACGGCCCGGCCCGGGCCGACCTCCAGCAGGACGAAGTCGAGGGTCTTGGCGATGGCGGCATAGGGGATTTCGGCGCGCAGCATCGCTTGCATCATTTCCAGCCCGGTCTTGCCGGCGACCTGCTCCGGGCGTGCCAGGCCAGGCCCCGGCCCCGCGTCCAGGCGCTGGACGATCTCCGCCTCCTGCGCAATCCAGGCGTCGAGGGTGGCGTGCGGCTCGGTCATGAAAAATTCCTTGATAGTTGCATATACAATTATTGTAGCTACAATGAACGGCATGAACACCGCTCTGAAGCCTCCTCAGCTGAGGCCCCAAGGATGTACCAATTTCCGCCTGCGCCGGCTTTCCAGGTTGGCCTCGCGTCTCTATGACACGCATGTCGCGCCCAGCGGGCTCAAGACCACGCAGTATTCGCTGCTCTCGCACGTGCTGCATTTCGGGCCGTTGCGCCCGGTCGACCTGGCGCGCGAGATGAACGTCGACGCCTCCACGCTCACGCGCAATCTCAAGCCGCTGCTGGCCGCCGGCTTCCTGGTGCAGACGGAGGGGCCCGATGCGCGCAGCCGCATGCTGGCGATCACCGACCCAGGCCGCGACAAGCGAGCCGAGGCGCAGCGCCTGTGGCACGGCGCGCAGCTGGCGCTCAACGACATCCTGGGCACGGACCGCGTGCTGGCGCTGCATGCGCTGCTCGACGAGAGCCTGGAGTTGCTGCAGCGCGCCGGGCTGGGCGATGGACGGCCGGAAGACGAAACGGGAGCCGGTGATGAATGAGGCCTCTTTGCGGCGCCATGCGCTCTGGCTCGTGCTGCTGGCGGCCGCGGGCGCCTTCGCACTCACGATGGGGGTGCGCCAGACGATGGGCCTGTTCCTCTCGGCGCTCAACACCTCGACCGCGCTCGGCATCGGCAGCATCAGCCTGGCGTTCGCATTCGGGCAGCTCTGGTGGGGGCTCACGCAGCCCTTCGCGGGCGCCGTGGCCGACCGCATCGGCGCCGGGCGCGTGGTGTTCCTCGGCGTGCTGCTGGTCGCCATCGGCACCTTGATCACGCCGCTGATGACGAGCACGGCCGGCCTGATCTTCGCGATCGGCGTGCTCGCGGCCGGCGGCGCCGGCATGGCGGGCCCTTCGGTGCTGATGGCCGCGACCACGCGCCTGGTGCCGGCCGAAAAACGTGGCCTGGCCACCGGCATGGTCAATGCCGGCGGCTCCTTCGGACAGTTCGCGATGGCGCCGATCGCCGTCGGCCTGACGGCCGCCGTGGGCTGGGCCGGCGCGATGCAGTGGCTCGGCGTGCTGGTGCTGCTGGCGCTGCCGGCCGCGTGGGTGCTCAAGGGCAATTCGAATGCAATGGCCGCGGCATCGGCTGCCGCATCGGGCACGAAGCCGCTGAGTGCACGCCAGGCCATCGGCCAGGCGCTCGCGACGCCCAGCTACCGCTACCTGAGCCTGGGCTTCCTGGTCTGCGGCTTCCACGTCGCGTTCCTTGCCACGCACCTGCCCGGCGTCGTCGCGGCCTGCGGACTGCCGGCCGAGGTCGGCGGCTGGGCGCTCGCGATGATCGGGCTCTTCAACATCGTCGGCAGCCTTGCCATGGGTTGGGCCGTGGGACGCTGGCGCATGAAGTCGCTGCTGTCGCTGGTCTATGCCACGCGCGCCATCGCCGTGCTGGTGTTCCTGCTGGCGCCGAAGACGACCGCGGTCATGCTGGTGTTCGCCGCGGTGATGGGCGTGACCTTCCTGTCGACCGTGCCGCCGACCGCAGGCCTCGTCGCCAAGATGTTCGGGCCGGCCAACATGGCGATGCTGTTCGGCATCGTGATGCTGGCGCACCAGGTCGGCGGCTTCCTGGGCGCGTACCTGGGCGGCTACGTCTTCCAGGCCACGGGCAACTACGACATCGTCTGGTACGTCGACATCGCGCTCGCCGCGGGCGCGGCGCTGGTGCACCTGCCGATCCGCGAAGCGCGGCTGCCGCGTGCGAAGCTGGTGGCAGCATGAGCGCCGCGCCGGGCCGCCCCAAGCAAGCTCGCACCGCAGTGCGAAGCACGGAGGTACTCCAATGAGCGGGGGACTCGATCCGCGCACGCGCATGCTGCTCGAGGCACCGATCGTGCCGACGCTGCTGCGCCTGGCCGTTCCCAACGTGCTGGTGATGGTGGCCCAGGCCGCCGCGGGCCTGATCGAGACCTACTTCGTCGGCAAGCTGGGCACCGATGCGCTGGCCGGCATGGCACTGGTGTTTCCGATCGTCATGCTGATGCAGATGACCTCGGCCGGCGCCATGGGCGGCGGCATCGCCTCGGCCATCGCACGGGCGCTGGGCGCGCGCCGCCGTGCCGACGCGGACGCGCTGGTGTGGCATGCCATCGTCATCGCGCTCGGCTTCGGAGTGGTCTTCACGCTTGCCCTGTGGTTCGGCGGGCGCTGGCTCTACACGCTGATGGGCGGCACGGGCGCGGCGCTCGATGCGGCCATGGTGTATTCGAACTGGGTGTTCGCGGGCGCCGTGCTGGTCTGGCTCTTCAACTCGCTCGCCGCGGTGATCCGCGGCACCGGCAACATGGCGGTGCCGGCCAACGTCACCGTGATCGGCGTGCTGATGCTGGTGCCGCTGTCGCCGCTCTTGATCTTCGGCTGGGGCCCGATCCCCGGCATGGGCATCGCGGGCGGTGCGCTCGCGCTGCTGGTCTACTACGCCGCCGGCACGCTGGCGCTGTGGCTGTACCTGCGCTCGCCGCGCAGCCTGCTGCGGCCCGTGCTCGCGACGCTGCAGCTGCGCTGGCCGCTGTTCCGCGACATCCTGCGCGTCGGTGTGGTGGGCGCAGTGTCGACCGTCGCGACCAACCTCAGCATCGGCATTGCCACCGCGCTCTCGGGTCACTTCGGCGCCGGCGCGATCGCGGGCTACGGCACCGCCGCGCGGCTCGAATACCTGCTCGTTCCGCTCGTGTTCGGGCTCGGCGCGCCGCTGATCGCGATGGTGGGCACCTGCATGGGTGCGGGCCAGCGCGAACGCGCGCTGCGTGCGACCTGGGCCGGCGCGGCGCTGGCCTTTGTGCTCACCGAAGCCGTCGGGCTCGCCGCGGCGCTGTTCCCGCGGCCGTGGCTGCTGCTGTTCGGCAGCGACCCGGCCATGCTCGAGGCCGGGACGCAGTACCTGCACGTGGTGGGGCCGCTCTATGGCTTTTTCGGCGTGGGCCTGGTGCTGTACTTCGCCTCGCAGGGCGCAGGGCGCCTGCTGTGGCCGGTGCTCGGCAACATCGCGCGGCTCGCCGTGGCCGGCGTGGGCGGCTGGCTGGCCTTGCGCTGGGGCGGTGGGCTGGCCGGCGTGTTTGCGGCGCAGGGCGTGGCGCTGGTGGTGTACGGCATCGTCATCGCCTCGGCGATTGCAGGCGGCGCCTGGTTCGGTCGCGTGGGCTGGCCGCGCACGACCCGCGGCCTGCTGCGGCGCGTGGCGCAGGCGTGAGCCATGCGCCCGCCTGTGCGGCGGCGGTCGCTGCACAGGCCGGGACGCCCGATCAGTAGCGGTAGGGGTTCTCGGGCCGGCGGTCGTAGCGGTTGGGCACGCCGTCGCCGTCGTAGTCCCTGCGGCCGTAGCGGCGCTCTTCCCAGTGGCGATGCCGGCGCTCGTAGCGGTCGCGTCCGTGGTAGTAGCCGGGGCCGTAGTAGTGATGCCGCGGGGGCGGCGGCGCGTAATAGTGGTGGCGCGGCGGAGGCGGTGCGGGCACCACGTAGACCTGGGCCTGGATGAAGCGGCCGCCGGTCTGTGCCTGTGCCGGGGCGGTGAGTGCAGCCAGCGACAGCAGGGCCGCGGCGCCGATGGCGAATGTGAGCTTTTTCATGGCAACTCCAATGGAGTGGTTGGAAGCCCTATCGTCGTAGCCCCATGTG
The DNA here is from genome assembly GCF_003951285.1 of Variovorax beijingensis. Taxonomy (GTDB): domain Bacteria; phylum Pseudomonadota; class Gammaproteobacteria; order Burkholderiales; family Burkholderiaceae_C; genus Variovorax; species Variovorax beijingensis. The sequence continues at coordinate 17,706 of NZ_RXFQ01000013.1, forward strand.
AACGCTTTGTAAGGCTGGAGCGAAATCGGATGAAGAGCTGTAAGCCGCTGCGCGGCCATTGCGCGATTCTGCGCGGCCCTTTCGCGATCCGGAATCGGCCGAACGGACGTCAGCCGCGTGGCGCAGGCAGCATCCGCCGCAGCGCCTCGAAGAACAGATCCGACTGCTCGCGTTCGCCCTGGATCTGCGCTGCCACATGCGCGGCCATCTTGGCGTCCACCGGGACCAGCGGGCGCCCGGTCGATTGTGCAATCACCTGGTGCAGGCTCGCGCGCTCCAGGTAGTAGAGATCGTCGTAGGCATGCGCAATGCAGGCGCCCGCCACGATCACGCCGTGGTTCGCAAGAAAGGCAATGTCCTTGCCCGCCATGGCGCGCGCGATGCGCTCGCCCTCGGCATCGTCGAGCGCGAGGCCGTTGTAGACAGCGTCGATGGCGATGCGGTTCATGTAGCGCATCGCGTTCTGGCTCAGCGTGGGATCGAGCGCGCGCTCGGCCGTGAGCGTGAGCGCGGTGGCGTAGGGCATGTGGCAATGCAGCACGACCGCGTGGCCCGTGATGCGGTGCACTGCGCCATGGATGAAGAGGGCGGTCGGCTCCACCCTGTGGCGCCCGGCCAGCACTTCGCCGTGCACGTCGATCAGCACGATGTCGTCGGCACCGATCTCGCTCCAGTGCAGGCCGCGCGGATTGATCAGGTAGCGGTCCTGCGCGCCCGGCAGCAGCACGCTGAAATGGTTGCAGACCCCTTCGGACAAGCCGTGGTGGGCGGCTGCGCGCAGCGCGAGCGCAAGGTCTTCGCGCAGCTTGCGCACGGCGGGGCTGGCGTAATCTGAATCGGCGGGCATCGACGCTCCCTTGTGGACGTTGGAAAGAAGATTTTCAGATGGCGGCCGCGCCCGTGAAGGCCGCGACGAATCTCTGCGCATCGGCACGCACGGCAAAAGCCTGCTTGCCCGGCTTGTAGAGCGCGGAGCCGATGCCAAAGCCGGCTGCGCCGGCCGCGCGCCATTCGGCCATGTTGGCGGGCGTGATGCCGCCCACGGGCATCAGCGGCGTGCCTTGGGGCAGCACCGCGAGCAGGGCCTTCACCACCGCGGGCGATGCGAGCTCGGCCGGAAACAGCTTGAGCCCGGTCGCGCCCGCGGCCAGCGCGCCGAAGGCTTCGGTCGGCGTCATCACGCCGGGCAGGCAGACCATGCCGAGCCGCACGGCTTCGGCGATCACCTCGGCATTGCAGTTGGGCGAAACGACCAGCTCGCCGCCGGCCGAATGCACATAGCGCACCTGCTGCACGTCGAGCACCGTGCCGGCGCCCACCAGGGCCTGCGGAAAGCGCGTGCGCATCAGCGTGATGCTGGCGTATGGCTTGGGCGAATTGAGCGGCACCTCGAGCAGCCGGAAGCCCGATTCGACGATGGCATCGCCCACGTCGGCGGCCTCGGCAGGCGTGAGTCCGCGCAGGATGGCGACCAGCGGCAGCTCGCGCATCGCGGCTTCGAATTTTTCTTGGGGCGTGGTCATGGCGGATTTCTGTCTGCTTCGAGAAAGCCGGACAGCGCATGCAGCCCGGCCCAGGTGGCTTCGGCGCCGAGCGTGCGGGTGGCGATACCGGTGGCGCTCAGCGCGAGCGTGTAGCGCTGTGTCAGTGCGGGGGAGCCGATCAGCACCACCTCGCCGAAGGCATGCAGCGACTGCGTGCGCAACTCCTCGCCAATCAGGAGGCCCGAGAGATAGCTGGCGAGTTCCTGCGTGGGCATGCGTTCGAACAGCGCCAGCGTGCGCGCACCGAACGCGTTGTGCAGCAGGCCCTGGCCGTTGTCGGCACGCGTGACGCCCTGCACGAAAGCGGCTTCGTCGAGCGGCGCATCGGCATCGAGCGTGCGCGCGAGGATCGAATGCCGGCTCAGCAGCGCATAGAACTCGCCGGTCATGAAGGTCCGAAAGCCCGTGACGCGGCCCTTCTTGACCGTGACCCACTTGTTGTGCGTGCCCGGCAGCACGAAGACGCCCTCGTCGACGTCCATCAGTGCCATGGCGCCGAAGATCTGCACCTCTTCGCCGCGCATGACATCGGGAACGCCGTCATGCTCGTCGCGAAGGCCCGGCACGATGGAGATGCGCGAGCCTGGCCGCACGTCGATGTCGATGATGCTGCGGCCCGCTTCGACGCGGCCGGCGGGGCAGGCGCAGTACGGCGCCTCGACCCAGCCCTGCTTGCTGCCGGCCATGCCGGAGATCAGGCAGCGTGCGCCGTCGAGGCGCATCCAGTCGCCGAACAAGGCTTCAAAAACCGCGGGGAACCCGCCTTGCGGCACCTTGAGGATGCCACGCGCATCGCTGCGCTCTTCGAGCACCTTGCCGCCGGCATCGAGCAGTGCGCCGCGCAGCGAGCTCGTGCCCCAATCGATGGCGACCAGTCTTGTCATGTCAGTGATTGTCGCGCGGCACGAAGGCCCCGCGGCGACCACGCAGGAAGGCCAGGTCGGCGCCCTGGTCGGCTTGCAGCACCGTGTCGACGTACAGCTTCCAGTAGCCCGAATCGAGCGGCGCCTTGGGTGCGACCCACTTCTCGAGCCGCCTTGCGAGCTCTTCGTCGCTCACATGCAGGTGCAGCTTGCGGTTGGGCACGTCGAGCTCGACGATGTCGCCGTCCTGCACCAGCGCGAGCGGTCCGCCCGCGGCCGCTTCGGGCGCCGTGTGCAGCACCACCGTGCCGTAGGCCGTGCCGCTCATGCGCGCGTCGCTGATGCGGACCATGTCGGTGATGCCCTTGCGCAGCACCTTCGGCGGCAACGGCATGTTGCCCGACTCGGCCATGCCCGGATAGCCGCGCGGGCCGCAGTTCTTCAGCACCATGACGCAGTGCTCGTCGATGTCGAGGTTCTCGTCGTCGATGCGCTTGTGCAGGTCGTCGGCGCTTTCGAACACCACCGCGCGACCCTTGTGCACCAGCAGCTCGGGTGTGGCGGCGCTGGGCTTGATGATGGCGCCGTTGGGCGCGAGATTGCCGCGCAGCACGCAGATGCCGGCCTTGTCCTTGAAGGGCTCGGCCAGCGGGCGGATCACCTGCGGGTTGTAGTTCTCGACGTCCTTCACGTTGTCCCACAGCGTCTGGCCGTTGGCCGTGATCACGTCCTTGTGCAGGTACTGCGCGATCTCCTTGATGACCACCGGCAGCCCGCCCGCGTAGCAGAAGTCTTCCATCAGGAAGCGGCCCGAAGGCTGCAGGTCGACCAGGCAGGGCAGGTCGGAGGCCAGCCGGTCGAAGTCGTCCAGCGAGAGATCCACGCCGATGCGCCCCGCGATGGCCAGCAGGTGAATGACGAGGTTGGTGGAGCCGCCGATGGCGGCGTTGACCTTGATGGCGTTCTCGATGGCCTGGCGCGTGAGGATCTTCGACATGTGGAGGTCTTCATGGACCATGTCGACGATGCGCCGGCCGGCCATGCGCGCCAGCACGTTGCGCCGGCCATCCACCGCCGGGTAGGCGGCGTTGCCGGGCAGGCCGATGCCCAGCGACTCGACCATGCAGGCCATGGTGCTCGCGGTGCCCATGGTCATGCAGTGGCCGTGGCTGCGGTGCATGCAGCTCTCGGCCTCGAAAAATTCCTGCAGCTTGAGCGTGCCGGCGCGCACCTGCTCGCTCATCTGCCACACGCCGGTGCCCGAGCCCAGTTCCTGGCCGCGCCATTTGCCCGAGAGCATCGGGCCGCCGGAGACGCCGATGGTCGGCAGGTCGACGCTGGCCGCACCCATCATGAGCGCGGGCGTGGTCTTGTCGCAGCCCATGAGCAGCACCACGCCGTCGAGCGGATTGCCGCGGATGCTTTCTTCCACGTCCATGCTCGCGAGGTTGCGGTACAGCATGGCGGTGGGGCGCAGCAGCGTTTCGCCGAGCGACATCACCGGGAACTCCAGCGGAAAGCCGCCCGCCTCGTAGACGCCGATCTTCACCTGCTCGGCGAGCGTGCGGAAATGCGAATTGCAGGGCGTGAGCTCGCTGAAGGTGTTGCAGATGCCGATGACGGGACGCCCGTCGAACTGGTCGTGCGGCACACCCTTGCCCTTGACCCAGCTTCGGTAGATGAAGCCATCGCGGTCATTGCGGCCGAACCATTGCTGGCTGCGCAGGTCTTCGGGTTTTTTCTTGGGGGAAGTGCTCATCGGGTTGTCTCCGTTTACGACCGCTTACGGCCCCAAACCTCAGGGTTTGTCCTGCCGATCGATCATTTCAATCATCATATGATAAGTGTGAAGAACTTGCCGGACCCTTAGTGTTTTCGAGTGTCGGCATATCAAATTTCACATCACGCACATGATCAAGAACATCCACGGTCGCACGCTCGAGCTGCTCGGCGAAGCTGTCGTGGCCGGCCGCTATGCGATCGGTGCGTCGATCCCGGCCGAACCCATTCTGGGCGAGGAGCTCGGCGTGAGCCGTACCGTGGTGCGGGAGGCCATCAAGTCGCTGGCGGCCAAGGGCCTGATCGTGACGGGCCCCAAGGTGGGCACGCGGGTGCTGCCGCAGGACAAGTGGAACTGGTTCGATCCCGATGTCATCACCTGGCAGTCGCGTGCCGGGCTCACGCCCGAGTTCCTGCGCGACCTGCAGGACCTGCGGCGCGTGGTCGAGCCCGCGGCCGTGCGGCTCGCGGCCGAACGGGCCAGCCCGCAGGACATCGAAGAAATAGAGCGCGCCTATGCCGGCATGAAGGAAGCCGTGGAGAACGGCGGCGACTACGTCACCTTCGACCTGCGCTTTCATACCGGCCTCCTGAGCGCAGCGCGCAACCGCATGCTCGCGCAGATGAGCAAGGCGCTCAACGCATTGCTTCGCACCAGTTTCGAAATCTCGACCAGCAAGCCCGACGGTCCCGCGCTTTCGCTGCCGCTGCATCGCGCGGTGCTCGACGCGGTGATTGCGCACGATCCGGCCAAGGCCGAGCAGGCGGTCATCCGCCTCATCGATGGCGCGCGGCAGGACATCGAAGACGTGCTCGGCTCGCGCCGCCGGCTGCCGCGGCTCAGCCGTCCACCGCCGCGGCTGAAGGCGAACTAGCCGGGCAGCCCGGGTCCAGGCGCCAGCCGGCGCAGGTTGCAGCAGATTTTTCACCCACGCTCGTGTTCGAGCATTTCCACCGAAAAAGAAGGAGACACCATGAAAGTCGTCAAGTCGCTGATAGCGCCGACGTTGTTCGCGCTGGGGTTGTTGGCGGCGGCAGGTCCCGCTGCCGCGCAGGAAAAGCTCACCGTCTGGTGGGTGAAGGGCTTCTACAAGGCCGAGGACGATGCGTTGTTCGCCGCCATCAAGAAGTTCGAGGACAAGAACAAGAACGTGAAGATCGAGCTGTCGCAGTACCCGATCCAGGACATGATTCCCAAGACCGTGTCCGCGCTCGACTCCGGCAGTCCGCCCGACGTGGCCTACGCCGACGTGTACGACTTCCAGGTCACGGGCAAGTGGGCCTACGACGGCAAGCTCGAAGACCTCAGCAGCGTGCTCACGCCCATGAAGGACCGCTTCGCGCCGAACACGCTGGAGACCACGTACCTCTACAACGAGCAAAGCAAGGCCAAGGCCTACTACGCCTTCCCGATCAAGCAGCAGACGATGCACGTGGAGTACTGGCTCGACATGCTCACCGAGGCCGGGCTCAAGGAAAGCGACATTCCCACCACCTGGAAGGACTACTGGACCTTCTGGTGCGAGAAGGCGCAAACCGCCAGCCGCCAGAAGAGCGGCAAGCGCACCTTCGGCATCGGCATGCCCATGGGCGTGGATTCGAGCGACTCGTTCTATTCGTTCCTGACCTTCATGGACGCGCACAACGTCAAGCTGGTGGACGACAACGGCAAGCTGCTGGTCGACGACCCGAAGGTCCGCACCGGCCTGATCGGCGCGCTGACCGACTACACCACGCCCTACACCAAGGGCTGCACGCCGCCCTCGTCGACGAGCTGGAAGGACCCGGACAACAACGTCGCGTTCCACAACAAGACGACGCTGATGACGCACAATGCGACCATCTCGATCGCCGCCAAGTGGCTCGACGATTCGAACAACGCCTCGCTCACGCCCGAGCAGCGCGAGGAAGCCCGCAAGAACTACACCGAACGCATCCGCACGGCGGGTTTCCCGAGCAAGCCTGACGGCAGCAAGATGGTCTACCGCACCGCGGTGAAGACCGGCGTGGTGTTCAAGGACGCCAAGAACAAGGCCCGTGCCAAGGAGTTCGTCGCCTTCCTGCTGCAGGAAGAAAACCTCACGCCGTACGTCGAGGGTTCGCTGGGCCGCTGGTTCCCGGTGACCAAGGCCGCGCAGCAGCGTGACTTCTGGAAGGCCGATCCGCACCGCCTCTCGGTCTTCAACCAGTACGCTGCCGGCACAGTGACCTTCGAGTTCACCAAGAACTACAAGTTCACCGTGCTCAACAACGAGAACGTCTGGGCCAAGGCCATGAGCCGCGTCGTCACCGACAAGGTGCCGGTGGACAAGGCGGTCGACGAGATGATCGCGCGCATCAAGACTGTCGCGGCGCAGTAAGCCGCATCCGGAAACACCTTCACCGGGCCGACTCGCATGAGCTCCACTGCCACCGCCGCGCCATCCCCGGCGCCTGTTGTCAATCTCGGGGCGCGGCACGCGCGCTGGCAGTTCTGGGGCGCGGTCATGGTCGTGCCCTACCTGCTGGTGTTCGTGGTGTTCGTGCTCTATCCGGTGGGGTACGGGCTATGGCTCGCGCGCCATCCGCAAAGCTACGTCAAGCTGGTCGAAGACCCGATCTTCTTCCGCTCGGTGATCAACACGGCCATCTTCCTGGTCGTGGCGATCAACATCAAGATGCTCGTGGCCCTGGTGCTCTCGGGCTTCTTCGTGACATCGCGCTGGTGGATCAAGATCGTCTCGGCGATCTTCATCCTGCCATGGGCGATGCCCTCGATTCCCACCATCCTGTCGATCCGCTTCATGCTCAACCCCGAGTGGGGCGTGATCAACAGCACCATCTTCCGCCTCACCGGCGCGGATGGCCCCAACTGGCTCAACGATCCTTCGCTGGCACTGGCCCTGGCGATGGTGGTGCACATATGGAAGTCGCTGCCGTTCTGGACGCTGATCCTGGTGGCGGGGCGGCTGGCCATTCCTACCGAGCAGTATGAAGCCGCTTCGGTCGATGGCGCCTCGTCGTGGCAGAAGTTCCGCTTCGTGAGCTGGCCCGCGCTGAAGACGCTCTACGTCACGTCCCTCATTCTTTCGATGATCTGGACGCTGGGCGACTTCAACAGCGTCTACCTGCTGACCGGCGGCGGACCTGCCGACCTGACGCACGTGCTCGCAACCTTGGGCATCCGCTATCTGCGGCTGGACCAGGTCGACCTGTCGATGGCATCGATCGTGGTGGCGCTCCCTCTCATCCTGCCACTCGTCTACTTCATGATGAAAAGGCTCTCGAAATGACGCGCTGGACCCCCAAGGCCATGGCGACCGAGGCCAAGCTGCTGCTGATCGGCATTCCGGTGCTGCTCTGGACGCTGATTCCGGTCTATCACATGGTGCTGTTCGCGATCTCGTCGAAGGACTCCGCGACCTCGGGCCTCCTGTGGCCCAAGAACCCGACGCTGGACAACTTCCGCATCGTGTTCCAGCAGAAGCACTTCTACCTCGACCACTTCTGGCTGCAGCTGGGGAACTCGCTGCTGATCGCGCTGACGGTCGGGGCGCTCACGCTGTTCGTCGCGACCACGGCCGCATTCGCGATCAGCCGGCTGCGCGTGCGCGGCGGGCGCACGGTGATGAACATGGCGCTCTTCACCTACTTCATTCCCGCGGCCTTTCTTGCCGTGCCCATGTACAAGACCATGGGCAACTACGGCCTGCTCAACAGCCAGTGGGCGCTGATCCTTGCCATGGTGACCATCGCCTCGCCGTACTGCATCTGGGTGCTCAAGCAGGCCTCCGACAAGCTGCCCTACGAGCTCGACGAGGCCGCGCGCATGGACGGCGCCTCGCCGCTGCAACTGTTCCGCCTGGTGTACCTGCCGCTGATGGTGCCGTCGCTGGTGGCGGTGGGCACCTATTCGCTGCTGCTGGCATGGAACGAATACCTCTACGCATTCCTGCTGCTGTCGAACGACAGGAGCGTGACCTTGGCGGTGGCGCTCGGCAACTTCCTTTCGGCCGACGATTCGCCGTGGGAGCTGCTGATGGCCACCGGCCTCATCTATGCATTGCCGCCCGCGGCGATCTACTACGCCTTCAAGCGCTACATGGTGGGCGGACTCACCGCTGGTGCCGTCAAGAGCTGAGCGAACCCTGGGAATAAAAATGGCATCCGTATCCTTTCGCAATATCCAGAAATCCTTCGGCAAGGTCCAGATCATCCAGGGCTTGAGCTTCGACATCACCGACGGCGAGTTCGTGGTGCTGGTCGGGCCCTCGGGCTGCGGCAAGTCGACCTTGCTGCGCATGCTTGCGGGCCTGGAGGACATCAGCGGCGGCGAGATCATGATCGACAGCCGCGTGGTCAACGACCTCGAGTCGAAGGACCGCGACATCGCCATGGTGTTCCAGAGCTACGCGCTCTATCCGCACATGACGGTCGGCGAGAACATGGGCTTCAGCCTGCGGCTGCGAAATGCCGAGAAGTCGGTGACCGACGAGCGGGTGGCGCGCGCCGCGAAGATCCTCAACCTCGATGCACTGCTCGGGCGCTATCCGCGCGAGCTGTCGGGCGGCCAGCGCCAGCGCGTGGCCATGGGGCGCGCCATCGTGCGCGACCCGAAGGTGTTCCTGTTCGACGAGCCGCTCTCCAACCTGGACGCCAAGCTGCGCGTGGCGATGCGTGCCGAGATCAAGGCGCTGCACCAGCGCCTGAAGACCACCACCGTCTACGTGACGCACGACCAGATCGAGGCCATGACCATGGCCGACCGCATCGTGGTGATGCACGACGGCATCGTCGAGCAGATCGGCACGCCGCTCGACCTGTACGACCGTCCCGACAACCTGTTCGTCGCGCAGTTCATCGGCTCGCCGTCGATGAACGTGATCGAGGGCACGGTGCGGCGCTCGGGCGGCGAATGCCACGTCGAGGCACATGGCGCGCGCTGGCCTGTGCCGCCGGGCACCTCGGCGCCCGACGGCCAGCCAGTGCACTACGGCATCCGCCCCGGCGACATCACGCTGGGCGGCGGCAGCGGCGTCGATGCCCAGGTGATCGTGGTCGAGCCCACCGGCGCCGAGACCGAACTGCTGGTGCAGGTCGGCAAAGCGAAGCTGGTGCTCGCGGTGCATGGCCGCGTCGACGCACAGCCCGACCAGACCGTGGGCCTGGCGATCGATGCCGACCGCGTGCACCTGTTCGATCGCCAGAGCGGCCGGCGCATGCCCTGAGCTTTTCGGCTCAGTCGGTGCGCAGCCGCAGCAGCGCGCGCACGAAGCCGTGGTCCGAGCGCGAGCGGTCCCGGCCTTCGTGCAGGTGGTCGTTGAAGTAGTCGACCCGGCGCACGTCGCCCAGGCTGCGCCGGCTCGTCGCAACGAACTCCTCGCTCACGAAGATCTGGTCGAGCACGGCCGGAAAGCCCTGGTGGATGTGCGAATAGGCCACGTCCTTCTTGAGCGCCGATTCGCCCTGCATCTCGTAGGCGTTGAACAGCGCCACGTCGCGTGCGGCCTTGTCGTAGGCCACCTCGGAGGTGGCGGCCACCAGCTGCGTGGTGACGCTGTGCGGGTCGTCGTTGAAGTCGCCCATCACCACCAGTGGCGTGTTCGTGTCCTGCAGCAGGTCGATCACGATGCAGCGCAGGGCCGCCGCCTCGACGCCGCGCATGACGAGCGAGCGCAGCGAAGCCATGACGCCGACCTTGCGGTCCTCCCGGTCTTCCAGGGCATTGCCCTGCGCGTCCTGCAGGAACTTCGGCCGTTTGGACTTGAGGTGCACCGTCAGCACGTGCACCTGCTGCCCGTGCTTCATGCGCAGCGTGGCCAGAAGGGGCGGGCGCTCGAAGCGCGTGTGCGGGCCCAGGCCCGGGACCTCGGCCCCGAAGCCGGGTGGAAAATCGACGAAGGAGCGAACCTCGTCCACCTGCAGCCGCGTGGCAATGCCGACACGCGGCGTGCCCTGCGCGCCCGGCCGTGCAGGCGTGCCCGGCGGGCTCGCGGGCGGCGGCGTGTTCTCCGCGCCGGGGACCGAGACGAAGTCGTAGCGCAGGCCGCTGCGCGCAATGGCAGCCTTCAGCGCGCTCTCGTCCCAGACCTCCTGCACCGCGAGCACGTCGGCATTGAGCGCGTGGAAGCGCTCGCCGGTCCAGGCGATCTTGCGTTCGTATTCGCGCTCGTCGTAGGCGTCCTGGTTCTCGTAATACACCCGGTGCGGGTTCGCGAGATTCAGCAGGTTGCAGGTGGCGACGAAGAGCGTGGCGTAGTTGGGCGGGATGTCTTGCATGGCACGCGATTGTGTCTGCAGCGGGTGACGAACGGGAGATGCCGTGCAGGCGATGCAAAAGACAAAGGGCACCGAAGTGCCCTTTGTCTTTCTTGCGGGGTAGATGTTCCTTCTACCCGCTGCAGCCGGTCAGCGGCCGAACGAACGGCCGCCGCCGCCGGAGCGGTTGCCACCGCCACCGCCACCGCCACCGCCGCCGTAGCCGCCGCCACCACCCGAACGGCCGCCGCCGCCCGAGCGATTGCCGCCGTAGCCGCCACCGCCGCCGCCCGGACGACCGCGCCCGCGGCCGCCACCCATGTGGTCGACGCTCGTGCGCAGCGGATCCGGCTGGCCGTCGCCGCCGGCAACCGCTTCGGCGCGCAGGTGCGCGACCTGGTTGGCCTGCGTCGGGCTGTGGCTGTTGCCGTGATGGCGCGGTTGGCGCTCGTCATGCGGCAGATGGTTCTGCGGCGCATGGTGCGGCGCGCGTGCCGGGCCTTGCGGTCCACGGCCTTGTGCCGGGCGGGCGCCCTGGCCGCGCGGGCCTTGGCCTTGTCCCTGGCCGCCGCCATTGGCATTGCGGCCTTGGCCGCCGCCGCCCTGGCCGCCTCCGCGGCGTTGACCGCCGCCGTTGCCGCCACCACCACCGCCGGCGCGTTCGCCGCCGCCCTGGCCGGCCTTGTTCTCGCGGATGCGCTGCAGCATCTCGGTGCGGGCAGCCTTGGCGGCGGCCTGCATCACGTCGCGGCTCGGCGGACGGCCGGCGCCGCCCCAGATCGTCTGGCGACCCATGGCGATCGGCTCGGCGCGTTCGCCTTCCTCGGGGCCGAAGCCTTCGACGAACTGCACCGGAATCGTCTGCTTGGTGAAGCGTTCGATTTCCTGCATGAAGCCTTCTTCGTCCATGCAGACAAAGCTCACGGCCTCGCCGCTCGAGCCGGCGCGGCCGGTGCGGCCGATGCGGTGCACGTAGTCTTCGCTGACGTTCGGGATCTCGTAGTTCACGACGTGCGGCAGCTCGTCGATGTCGATGCCGCGGGCCGCGATGTCGGTGGCCACCAGCGCGCGGATGTCGCCGCTCTTGAAGCCGGCCAGCGCCTGCGTGCGCGCGCTCTGGCTCTTGTTGCCGTGCAGCGCCATCGCCTCGATGCCGTTCTTGGTGAGGAACTCGGCCACGCTGTTGGCGCCGAACTTGGTGCGCGTGAACACGAGCACCTGGCTCCACTTGTTCTCGTTGATGATGTGCGCGAGCAGCGCCTTCTTCTTGCCGCGGCCCACCGGGTGGATCACCTGGGTGATGCGCTGCACCGTGGTGTTGCGCGGCGTGACCTGGATGCTTTGCGGGTTCTTGAGCAGCGTGGCGGCCAGGTCGCGGATCTCGTCGCTGAAGGTGGCCGAGAACAGCAGGCTCTGCTTTTCCCTGGGCACCAGGGCGAGGATCTTCTTCACGTCGTGGATGAAGCCCATGTCGAGCATGCGGTCGGCTTCGTCGAGGATCAGCATCTGGACCTGGCTCAGGTCGAGCATGCCCTGCTGCTGCAGGTCGAGCAGGCGGCCGGGGGTGGCCACGAGGATGTCGACGCCCTTCTTGAGCTTGCTGATCTGCGGGTTCATGCCCACGCCGCCGAAGATCACGGTGGAGTCGAGCTCCAGGTACTTGCCGTAGGTGCGCACCGACTCCTCGACCTGGGCCGCGAGTTCGCGCGTGGGCGTGAGCACCAGCGCACGGATGCCGATGCCGCCGAACTTGTTGGTGGCGCTCGTGCCAACGCTGAGCTTGTGCAGCATGGGCAGCGTGAAGGCAGCGGTCTTGCCGGTGCCGGTCTGGGCGCCGCCCAGGAGGTCGTGGCCTTCGAGGACCGCGGGAATGGCTTGCGCCTGGATGGGGGTGGGGGTGTCGTAACCGTGCTCGTGCACAGCCTTCAAGATGGCGGGAGCCAGCTTCAGTTCGTCAAAATTCATTGGAAACAATAAGCGCCATACACGGCGCAGTGGCATCGGCCCGCTTGGCGTCTTTTGGTGACGCCGAGCCAGTCAAGGCTGATGAAGGTCAGGGGTGGGAGCCGGAAAGTCCGCCCTCGCAAGAGGGTTGAAAGGCGCTTTCTTCGTCCCCGGCAGAGAGCCGGTGTTGCGGGCAACTGGACCCGGCAACGGTGGCTATTGTCGCATGAGTCGATAATCCATGGTTTGCCGCGTTCGAAAGCTTCTTCGGGCGCCCGCACTTTTTCCCAATTTCCGCTACCCAAGGTAACTATCTACAGATGGCTCAATACGTCTATTCGATGAACCGCGTCAGCAAGACCGTGCCGCCCAAGCGGCAGCTCTTGAAAGACATTTCGCTCTCTTTCTTCCCCGGCGCCAAGATCGGCGTGCTCGGCCTGAACGGCTCGGGCAAGTCCACGCTGCTCAAGATCATGGCGGGTGTGGACAAGGAGTTCGAGGGCGAGGCGCTGCCCATGCCGGGGATGACGATCGGCTACCTGGAGCAGGAACCCAAGCTCAACCCCGAGCACACGGTGCGCGAATCGGTCGAGGAGTCCATGGGCGCGGTGTTTGCGGCCAAGGCGCGCCTCGAAGAGGTGTACATCGCCTATGGTGCCGAAGACGCCGACTTCGACGCGCTGGCGGCCGAGCAGGCCCAGCTCGAAGCCATCATCGCCACTGCCGGCACCGATTCCGAGCACCAGCTCGAGATCGCCGCCGACGCACTGCGCCTGCCGCCGTGGGACGCAAAGATCGGCCTGCTGTCGGGCGGCGAAAAGCGGCGCGTGGCGCTGTGCCGCCTCCTGCTGTCCAAGCCCGACATGCTGCTGCTCGATGAGCCGACCAACCACCTGGACGCCGAATCGGTGGAGTGGCTCGAAGTGTTCCTGCAGCGCTTCACGGGCACCGTGGTGGCCATCACCCACGATCGCTACTTCCTGGACAACGCGGCCGAGTGGATCCTGGAAATGGACCGCGGCCGCGGCATTCCCTGGAAGGGCAACTACAGCACCTGGCTCGAGCAGAAGGGCGAACGCCTGGCGCAGGAGCAGAAGAGCGAAGAAGCCCACGCCAAGGCGCTGAAGAAGGAACTGGAGTGGTCGCGCCAGAACCCGAAGGCACGCCAGGCCAAGAGCAAATCGCGCCTCGCCCGCTTCGAGGAGCTGAGCGACATGGAATACCAGAAGCGCAACGAGACGCAGGAGATCTTCATTCCGGTGGCTGAGCGGCTGGGCCAGCAAGTGTTCGAGTTCCACGGCGTCAGCAAGTCCTTCGGCGACCGCATGCTGATCGACAACCTGAGCTTCACCGTGCCGCCGGGCGCGATCGTCGGCATCATCGGCCCGAACGGTGCCGGCAAGTCGACGCTCTTCAAGCTGCTCGCGGGCAAGGAGCAGCCGGACAGCGGCGAAGTCATCATCGGCTCGACGGTCAAGATGGCCTTCGTGGACCAGCACCGCGACGAGCTCGCCAACAACAAGACCGTGTGGGAAGACATCTCGAACGGCCTGGACATCATCAACGTCGGCAAGTTCCAGATGGCGAGCCGCGCCTACGCGGGCCGCTTCAACTTCAACGGCGCGGACCAGCAGAAGAAGGTCGGCACGCTGTCGGGCGGCGAGCGCGGCCGGCTGCACCTGGCCAAGACGCTGATCGCGGGCGGCAACGTGCTGCTGCTGGACGAACCGTCGAACGACCTCGACGTCGAAACGCTGCGCGCGCTCGAAGATGCGCTGCTCGAATTCGCCGGCACCGTGATGGTCATCAGCCACGACCGCTGGTTCCTCGACCGCATCGCCACGCACATCCTGGCCGCCGAAGGCGACAGCCAGTGGACCTTCTTCGACGGCAACTACCAGGAGTACGAGGCCGACAAGAAGAAGCGCCTGGGCGAAGAGGGTGCCAAGCCCAAGCGCATGCGCTACAAGGCCCTCAAGTAAGCCTCGACCGGTTTTTCCGGAGCGCGAACGGCGCGCCGACCCTGGGAGGGCGGCGCGCTTTTTTCATGGGGCGGACAAGCCGGCGTTTCAACGCGGCCGCACCAGCCGAAAGGCCGCATTCGCTCCCCATGTGGCGACCAGCAGGTTCCCGTCGGGTGTGCGGGCGAGTCCGACCGGGCTGGACAGGCCGTCCGCCACCACGACGCGGCCTCCTTCGCGGTCGATGCGGCTGACCGTCGTGCCGCCGTAGTCGACCACATAGGCGGCAGCGCCCTCCCGGTCCGCGACGATGCCGGGACCTGGGCTGCGCAACCCGTCGTGGATGCTTCGCGCGCGTCCGTCCTGCGCGACCAGCGAGATGCCGCCTGCGATGTTGCTGACCATCAGCTCGCCGCCGGGCAGTTCGACCGCGCCGACCGGCGTTTGCAGTCCCTTTGCAGCGACTTCGATCCTGCCGTCGGGGTGCGCCGCGAGGATCTCGTCGGTTCGGCGGTTGGCGATCAGCAACCGGCCCTTGCGGTCGAAGCTCAGGCCCGCCGGCGTTGCCAGGCCGCGCACGAACACGCTCTGCCTGCCGCCGGGCGTGAAGCGCCACACCAGGTCCTGGCTGTAGGACGCGACGAAGATGTCGCCGGAAGGGCCGATTGCCAGCCCGCTGGGGCCGCTCAAGCCCGATGCGAACACCGAGCGGGCACCGTCAGGCGCAAAGCGCAGCACGGTTCCGGCCGACCAGTTGGCGACATAGAGATGGCCCGCGGCGTCGTAGGCCATGCCGACCGGCGAGGAGAGCTCGTCATGCACGGGGCGTTTCTCCAGCATCCAGGCCGGCGGGGCGGGCGTTCGCGCCGAGGCGGGCACATGGGTCGCGCTCGCAAGCAGCGCAAGGCCGAGCAGCGGCAGGCGGATGCGAAAACTGCGGTGCTTCATGCGGGCTCTCCAACCGGGGCATCCACGGCAAACACCTCGCGCGCTGCCGCCAGTCCGTTGAGCGCCGCGGGAAAGCCCGCGTATACGGCCATCTGCATGATGACCTCGACGATCTCGGTGCGCGTGACGCCGACGTTGAGCGCGCCCTGGATGTGCACCTTGAGCTGCGGCGCGGCATTGCCCATGGCCGTGAGGGCGGCCACCACCGCGATCTCGCGCGAACGCAGGTCGAGGCCGGGGCGCGAGTAGATGTCGCCGAACGGAAACTCGATCAGGAGGCGCGCGAAGTCGGGTGCGATGCCGGCCAGGCTTTCGACGACCTTGACGCCGCCTTCACCGTCGATCTGCTGGAGTTTGGCGAGCCCGCGCTCGTAGCGCAGGTTGTTGCCGTTGTGGCTTGCTTGTGCGTTGGTCATCGCTCGTCTTTCCTTCGGGGGCTGTGCCCGGTGACGAGGGACGCTTCCTGTCGATGGCTCGGTAGTGCTCGATCTTCAGCGACAGCGCCTGCATCGATTGCTGCAGCGCCGCCACCTTGCCCTGGACCTCGGCAAGATGCTGTTCGAGCATCTCGCGCCGCGCTCCGACACTGGCGTCCCCCTGGCTTCGAAGCCTGGCGAAGGCCTGCATGCCCTGGATGGGCATGCCGGTCTCGCGCAGGCGCAACAGGAAGGCCAGCCAGTCCAGGTCGGCGCCCGCATAGCGGCGCTGGCCGCCCGGTGCACGGGGCACCGCGGCGATCAGTCCGATGCGCTCGTAGTAGCGCAGCGTGTGGGCCGTGAGGCCGGTGCGCTGCGCGACTTCCGCAATGGTCAAGCTGGCTTCCATGGCGGGAATTCTCGAAGTTGGAGCGCGCTCGAAGTCAAGCGCTTTCTGCGGCTTCCGCGGGCGGCGGCGTCCGGGGCGCGAAATCGCCGGGCTGCGGCCAGCGCATCTGCACGCGCCTTTGCACCGTGTGGATGTTGTTGCGCAGCGCGTAGAGCTCGTCGGCGTACGACAGCGGAACGGCCACCTTGTTGACCACGCGGTCGAGCTCCTCGAGTTCGTCGAGCAATTCGTCGCGCCCGCCCTGGCGGGAATCGACCTTGGCCTCGATGTCGCGCAGCCGCGCATACCAGCGGAACACGCGGCGCCGCACGCGGAATTGGTACAGCGGCGGCACCACGCGGCTCAGCGGCAGCATCAGCACCAGGAGGCCGCCGAGCACCAGCCACATGCGCTCGATCAGGTTGCTGGCCCAGAACGGCAGGTAGCGTTGCCAGAATGGCGGCGTGCCGTTGATGGCGCGGTCGCCCTCGGGGCTCACGGGCAGTTCGCTGGTGCGCGTGTTGGGAAAGTCGCGCGCGCGGTTGAACCAGCCGGCGTCGCTGTGCACGCCTTGCGCGGCCTGCGCGAAGAGCTGGCGCAGAGCGGAGTGGGTCTCGTCGCGCGAAAGCAGCGAGGTGGTGGCCGCGAGCAGCGAGACGTCGGCAGGTGGCAGGTCTTTCGACAGGTCGACCACGCCGCGCGGCAGCGTGACCGCCGAAAGAAACGGAAAGCGCCGGGTGTACGCATCGGCCTGGCCGAAGTCCATGAGCTTGATGTCGGGCGCGCGCAGCAGCCGCTGCACCTGCGGCGACTGCGGCGCCGAGGCCAGCACGATGGCATCGAGCAGGCCGGCCTGGAGCGCTTCGGCCGCGGCCGCCTGCTCGAGGTTGGACAGCTGCAGCGCATCGGGCTCGAGGTGGTTGGCCTTGAAGAGCCTTTCCATGATCTCGGGCAGGCCGCTGCCCGCCAGGTCGACGTTCACGCGCAGGCCGCGCAACTGGGCGAGCGAGGTCAGCGTGGCCGTCTTGCGGTCGATCTTCTGTGCGCTGTCGGCGCGGTAGAAGAGCCAGATCGGCTCGAAGAACAGGCTGCCGAGGGAGGTGAGGCCGGCTTCCTCGTCGGCCACCGGATCGGCGCTGCCGCCGCGCACGAAGCCCACGTCGGCGGCGCCGCTGCGCAGCAGTTCGAGGTTTTCGGATGATCCCGTGGTGGCCTTGAGCTCCACCTCGATGCCGCTGCCCTTGAGCAGCTCGGCATAGCGCTTGCCGAACTGCGAATAGGCGCTGCCGGTCGGGCCGGTCGCCAGCGTCACGTGCTTGGGCGGCTGCGGCTGCAGCCACCAGTAGGCGGCAATCAACAGGCCGATCACGAGGAACACGACGGGACCGGCCGAGGCGATCAGGTCGCGGATCGACAGCAGGATCAGCTTCAGTGTCTTGGGCATGGCCATGGGGAACTCAACCTTTCGTTGCGGCGAGGTCGGCCGCGCACGGCACGTGCAGCTCGCCAACGGTGACGGAACGCGCCGCCAGCACCGCGCGCAAGGTGGCCCGCGCCACCGCTTCGGCCGCCATGGTGCCGAGCACGGTCATGCCGGGGCTGGATTCGGCACCGGGGCCTTCGAGCGGGACGCGGCCGGTGGCCAGCGCGAACAGGGTGTCGCCGTCGCTCATCGTGTGCACCGGGTTGATGGCGCGCGCCAGGCCATCGTGCGCCACGCTGGCGAGGCGGTTGGCCTGCACCTTCGTCAGCACCGCGTCGGTCGCGATCACGCCGAGCGTGGTGTTGGTGCCCGCGAGCAGGGGCTTGGGCAGCTCGCCGCGCAGCAGTGCGCGGCGGGTGTCGAGCAGCGCGCGGCCGTCCTCGGTGCGCGCGCCGGCCACGGGCTGCGCGGTGTCCGGGTCGATCACGTCGCCCAGCGCGTTGACCGCGATGAGCGCGCCCACCGTCACGCCGCCCACGGTGACCGAGGCGGTGCCGATGCCGCCCTTCATCGCGCGGTGCACGCCGAAGAGCTTGCCCACGAGCGCGCCGCTGCCGGCGCCCACGTTGCCTTCTTCGGGTGCACCGCGGGTGGCCGCCTCGCAGGCCGCATAGCCGGCGGCGGCGTCGGGGCGGATGCGCGCGTCGCCCATGGGCAGGTCGAACAGCACGGCGGCCGGCACGATAGGCAGGGTGCCGAAGCGCACGTCCATGCCGATGCTGCGCTCCTCGAGCCAGCGCATCGCGCCTTCGGCCGCGGCCAGGCCCCAGGCGCTGCCGCCCGCCAGCATCACGCCATGCACCTGCTGCACCAGGTTGCCGGGCGAGAGCAGGTCGGTTTCGCGCGTGCCCGGCGCGGCGCCGCGCACGTCGACGCCGGCCACCGCCCCTTCGCGGGCGAGGATCACGGTGCAGCCGGTGGGCCGGCGCGCGTCGGAAAAATGGCCGACTTCGATGCCGGCCACATCGGTGATGGCGCCGGAAGACGAAGCAGGAGAAGAGGAAGCGGGTGACGAAGCAGGCATGGCGGCCGATTATGGGACCGCCCCTCTACGATAGGCCCCCATGACAGTTGCAAGAAGTTTCTCCGGCAGGGGCGCGGGACGCCATGTGGTCGTGATCGGCGCGGGCGCCGTGGGCAGTGCGACCGCCATCGAGGCCTTGCGCGCCGGCCTGCGCGTGACGGTGGTGGAGCCCGGCGAACCGGGCGGCCCGCAGGCCACGAGCTACGGCAATGCGGGTTGGCTCTCGTCGCATTCCGTGGTGCCGCCCGCGCTGCCCGGGGCCTGGCGCAAGGTGCCGGGCTGGCTGGCCGATCCGCTGGGGCCGCTCGCGCTGCGCTGGCGCCATCTGCCACGGGCCTTGCCCTGGCTGCTGCGCTACCTGGCCTCGGGCTGGACCGAGGCGCGCGTGCAGCGCACCGCCGACGCACTGCGCACGCTGCTGGCCGATGCACCGGCGCTGCATGCCGGGCTCGCCGCCGAGGCCGGCGTGCCGCAGCTCATCGAGCGGCGCGGCCTGCTGCATGCCTACCGGTCGCGCGAGGAATTCGAGGGCGACGCGCTCGGCTGGCGCGTGCGCCGGCGCACCGGTGTGCAATGGGAGGAATGGCCGGCGGCTGAATTGCGCCGGCGCGAACCCGACCTCGACGCACGCTACACGCTCGGCATCTTCGTGCCCGAGGCCGGGCACTGCCGCAATCCCGGGGCCTATGTGGCGGCACTGGCGCGGCATGCGCAGGAGGCCGGCGCGCAGCGCGTGGCGGCACGCGCCACCGGCTTTCGCATCGAGGGCGGGCGGCTGCGCGCGGTGCGCACCGATGCGGGCGAGATCGCCTGCGACGCCGCCGCCATCTGCGCAGGGGCGCGTTCGGGCCCGCTGGCCGCGGCCGCCGGATCGCCGGTGCCGCTTGAATCCGAACGCGGCTACCACGTGGTCGTCGAAGGCGCTTCGGTGGGGCCGCGCACGCCGACGATGGTGGCCGACGGCAAGCTCATCGCGCACTGGATGGATGGCGGCCTGCGCGCGGCCGGCCAGGTCGAGATCGGCGGGCTCGATGCCGCGCCCGACTGGCGGCGCGCGGAGATCCTGCACCGGCACCTGCTGTCGATGTTTCCGGCGCTTGCCACCCAGGCACCGGAGGCGGTGGCCGTGAAGCACTGGCTCGGCCACCGGCCCAGCCTGCCGGACGGGCTGCCCTGCATCGGCGCGTCCGCGGCCAGCGCGGACATCGTGCTGGCCTTCGGGCATGGGCACGTCGGCCTGTGCGGCTCGGCGCGCACCGGCAGGCTCGCGGCGCAGTTGCTTGCGGGTACCGCGCCCGAAACGGCGCTGGCTCCTTTCGATCCGGCCCGCTTCCGCTGACGGACGGCGTGGTCTTCCTCAGCGGTAGCCCTGGTAGATGCGGCTGCCGCCACCAGCCAGCACCAGCAGCACGTCGTAGGGATCGCGCCGGTCGCCGTAGGCGGCGCCGTCCATGCCCGGCGATCCCACCGGCATGCCGGGCACCGCGAGGCCGATGGCCTTGGGCTTTTCGCGCAGCAGCCTGTGCACTTCGCGCGCAGGCACGTGGCCTTCGAGCGCATAGCCGCCGACCAGGCCGGTGTGGCACGAACCCAGCCTGGCGGGAATGCCGAGCCGGCTGCGCGCGGCGCTGTTGCCGTCGTCGTGCACGCGGGTGGCGAAGCCGTTCGCGTTGAGGTGCCTGACCCAGTCCTGGCAGCAACCGCAATTCGGGTCTTTCCAGATCTCGACCATCGGCGCCGCGGCCGATGCGGCCAGCGGCCATGCCGCCGTGGATGCGAGCGCGAGCAACGGGGCGGCGCGCAGAAGAAGGGTGCGTCTTTGCATGGTTTGTTTCTCCTCAGGGCGGCAGCTGCGCGCGGGCCTTGTCGGCCCACGCCTGCAGGTTGTCGAGCAGGTCTTTCTGGCTGAAGGAACAGCTCTCCTCGCTGAACAGCGCGCTCGATTCGAGCCGGTCGAGCAGGTTCAGCAGCACCTCGCCATAGCGCGGCGGCAGCGCCGCGAGCAGTTCGCTGCTCGCGCGCGCCTCGTTCGAGAGCGCGGCGACCGATCCGCCGCCGCCTTGCAGCGCCGCGATGCCGCCGCCGATGGCGTCGAGTTGCCGTGCGGCGGTGCTCACGACGAAGCCTTTCCAGGTGGCGGCAGCGAGAGGCCGCGTTCGCGCATCAGGTCGCGCAGCACGTCGGGGTAGTCGGTGATGAGGCCGTCCACACCCCAGTCCATCAGCCGCAGCATGTCGGCGCGCTGGTTCACGGTCCAGGGCAGCACCTTGAAGCCGAGTCCTTGCGCTTCCTTGATGGCGGCGGACGTCAGATCGCCATACGCCGGTGACCAGGTCACGGGCGCGCCGGGCTTGCCGGCGGCGGCCTTGACCAGCTGCGGCGTCGAAGCGAAGTCGGCCGCATCGAGGCCGGCCGTCCAGCGCCTGTCCTTGAGCGTGCGCGGCGAGCTCAGGTAGGCGCGCGGCAATTGCGGCGCAAGCTGGCCGACCAATGCGAGCGTGCGCCAGTCGAAGCTCTGGATGGTCACGCGGCCGCCCATCTGCGCCTTGTCGATCTCGGCGAGCAGGGCGCGCACCATCGGCTCGGGCGCGGCGGTCTCGTCGGGCTTGGCGGGGTCGATCTTGGTCTCGATGTTGAAGCGCACCGTGGCGGCCGCGGCGCCGCGTGCGCGCACATGGTCGAACAGCGCGGCCAGGGTCGGAATGCGCTCGCCGTCGCGCGGCTGCTGCAGCGCGAACTGCTTGCCGTAGTTGCTTGCGGGGTTCAGGCGGCCGACGTCGTAGCTCTGCAGTTGCGCCAGGCTGAGAGAACGGACGGTGGGGCCGGTCTTCGATGCGAGCCACGCACCGTTCGCGTCGCGCGTGTGGTCGGCATTGAGTGCGGTGTCGTGCGAGATCACGACCACGCCGTCGGCCGTGAGCCCGACGTCGAGTTCGAGCGTGTTCACGCCCATATCGATGGCGTTGGAGAAGGCCGCCAGCGTGTTCTCCGGTGCGAGCCCGCGTCCGCCTCGGTGCGCCTGCAGGTCGAAGTGCTGCTTGGCCGTGGGGAGAATGGCCGCGCAGCCCGCGACGAGCAATGCGGCAGCAAGCAGTGGGTATTTCATTTCAGCTGCACCTTGATGCCGTCGTCCTGCACCGTGATGTCGCCGATCTCGTAGGTCTTGCGCCCCACCGTGAGCTCCTCGGCCGTGAAGCTGCGCAGCACCTGCCCCTGCAGCAGCTCCTGCGCCACTACCGCGCCCACCTGCTGCAGGCGTTCCGCATCGCGGCCCTGCACGCCCTGCAGCTCGAGGCGCTCGGCCTTGGGCTGGTCCAGGCGCAGCGCGCGCGCGGCGGCGTCGTAGCGCAGCGCGCTGCTGACCGAGACCACGCCCTGCACCGGCGAGGCGGCCAGCAGGGGGCTGGCAATGGTCAGCGTGGCCGTGATGGCCGCGCGGTTGCCGCGCGCGTCCAGGCCCAGCTGCGGATCGCGCAGCCCGACCGTGAAGATCTCGGCATAGCGCTCGGCCACCGGAAAGCGCTTGGCGATCTGCGCCTGCAGTTCGTCGCGCGTGGCGGTGTATTCGCTGGTGAAGAAGTTGAAGCCGGCCAACGCGGAAAGCGGCGCCTGCACGGCGGCGGCACCGCACAGCGCGCGCAGCAGCATCCAGCGGCGGGAGGGGAAGGGCAAGGGGCGGATTTGCATACTTCTCCGAGCTTGCCACAGCCTGCGGGGTTCCGGCGAGTTCAGGACTCCGGTCCGTTCGCCGGGCCCATGCTGCTACGCGGATGGGAAAATCTCCTACGCCGCGGCGACGCCCGGCAGGCCAGGTTCGAGGCCTCGGCAGGAAAAAGACGAACGATGCAGGGCGCCACGCGAATCGGAATTTCTGGCTGGCGCTACGCGCCATGGCGCGGCCGCTTTTATCCTGAGGGATTGGCGCAGCGCCTCGAGCTCGACTTCGCATCGCGCATGCTGCCCACCATCGAGATCAACGGCTCTTTCTATTCGCTGCAGCGCCCCGTGTCCTACCAGGCATGGCACGACGCGACGCCCGACGATTTCGTGTTTGCGGTGAAGGGACCGCGCTACATCACCCACAACCTGCGGCTCAAGGAACCGCGCGGTGCGCTGGCCAACTTCTTTGCATCGGGCGTGTTCGCGCTGGGCGCCAAGCTCGGGCCCATTCTCTGGCAGTTGCCGCCGTCGTTCGCCTACGACGCCGATCGCCTCGAGGAGTTTCTGGCACTGCTGCCCCGGGACGGCCGGTCCGCCCTCGGGCTGGCGCGGCAGCACAACGAGAAGCTTGCCGACGACCGCACGTTGCTGAAGGCGCCCGCGAAGCTGCGCATCCGGCATGCGGTGGAAGTGCGCCATGCGAGCTTCGCGAATCCGGATTTCATTGCGATGCTGCGCCGGCATGGCGTCGCGCTGGTCGTCGCCGACACGGCGGGGCGCTGGCCGCTGCTCGAAGACCTGTGCGCCGACTTCATCTACATGCGGCTGCACGGCGACAAGGAGCTCTACGCGAGCGGCTACGACGATGCCGCGCTCGACCGCTGGGCCGAGCGCATCGATGCCTGGCGCCATGGACGCCAGGTGAAGGACGCAAGGTTGATCGCGCCTTCGCGCCGGCTCTCCGGACGCAAGGGGCGCGACGTCTTCTGCTACTTCGACAACGATGTCAAGGTGCACGCGCCCTGCGACGCCGCACACCTGGCGGCCCGGCTCGGCGTGGCCACCGGCCTGGGGGCGGACGACCGCTTCGGCCTGCCGCCGGACATGGCCGCGCGAAAGCCGGCGCGTGCGCGGGCAGGCAGGAAGTAGCGCGGCGCTGGGTCCCGCCTCAGTCGTGCAGCGACGAAAGGAATTGCTTCAGCTCGGCCGTCTGCGGATTGCCGAACATGTCCGCCGGCGGCCCCATCTCGTGCACGCGGCCCTGATGCATGAAGATGACGCGGTCGCTCACCTTTCGCGCAAAGCTCATCTCGTGCGTGACCATCAGGAGCGTCATGCCTTCGTCGGCCAGCGACTCCACCACGCGCAGCACCTCGCCCACCAGTTCGGGGTCG
Organism: Variovorax beijingensis; assembly: GCF_003951285.1. Lineage (GTDB taxonomy): Bacteria > Pseudomonadota > Gammaproteobacteria > Burkholderiales > Burkholderiaceae_C > Variovorax > Variovorax beijingensis. The sequence continues at coordinate 41,347 of NZ_RXFQ01000013.1, forward strand.
AGCGCCGAAGTGATCTCGTCGCACAGCAGCACGGCGGGTTCCATCGCCAGCGCGCGGGCGATGGCCACGCGCTGTTGCTGGCCGCCCGAGAGCTGCTCGGGCATGGCGTCGAACTTTTCGGCCAGGCCCACGCGCTCGAGCAGCTTGCGCGCCTGCGAAGCCGCCTCCATGCCGCTGCGCTTCTTCACCAGCGTGGGGGCGAGCATCACGTTCTTGCCGACCGTGAGATGCGGAAACAGGTTGAAGCTCTGGAAGATCATGCCCACGCGCTGGCGCAGCTCGCGCATGGCCATGGCGCTCTCGTGCAGCAAGGGCTTGCCATCGACCGTGAGCGAGCCTTCCTGGAACACCTCGAGCCCGTTGATGCAGCGCAGCAGCGTGCTCTTGCCCGAGCCGCTCTTGCCGATGATGGCAATGACCTCGCCGCGTTTCACGTCGAGGTCGATGCCCTTGAGCACCTCGTTGGCGCCATACGACTTGCGCAGCGCGGTCACGCGCACGATCGGCGCGGCAAGGGTCGGGGGTTCAAGCACGGCGGCCATGGGATTTCCTCTCGAGATTCTTGGCGTACAGGCTTACCGGGAAGCACAGCACGAAGTAAAGCAGCGCCACGCAGCTGAACACCACGAAGGGCTGGAAGGTGGCGTTCGAAATCATGCTGCCGGCCTTGGTGAGTTCGACGAAACCGATCACCGAGGCGAGCGCAGTTCCCTTGATCACCTGCACCAGGAAGCCGACCGTTGGCGCGATCGCGATCTTCACCGCCTGCGGCAGGATCACGTGGCGCATCTGCTCATTGAAGCTCAGCGCCAGGCTGCCCGAAGCTTCCCACTGGCCCTTGGGAATGGAGGCCACGCAGCCGCGCCAGATCTCGGTGAGGAAGGCGCTGGTGTAGAGCGTGAGCGCCACGCTGGCCGCAGCCCATGCCGACACGTCGATGCCGAACAGCGCAATGCCGAAGTAGGCGAGAAACAGCTGCATCAGCAGCGGGGTGCCCTGGAACAGCTGCACGTAGAGGCCGACGGCGCGACCCATGGCGCTGCCGCCGCGCAGCCGCAGGAACAGCAGCAGCGCGCCCACCAGCCCGCCGCCGATGAAGGCGATGAGCGAGAGCACGACGGTCCAGCGCAGCGCCATCAGCAGGTTGCGCAGGATGTCCCAGAGAGAAAAATCGACCATGGTGGTGGCGTCCTGCGTTCAGCGGCCGAAGAAGAATCTCGGCCCGGCCCAGTTGAGCAGCCTGCGCAGCGCAACGGCCAGTGCCAGGTAGAGCAGCGTGGCGACGATGAAGGCCTCGAAGGCGCGGAAGTTGCGGCTCTGGATGAGGTTGGCCGCGTAGCTCAGTTCCTCGGTGGAGATCTGTCCGCACACGGCCGAGCCCAGCATCACGATGATGATCTGGCTCACCATGGCGGGCCACACCTTCTTGAGCGCCGGCGGCAGCACCACGCGGGTGAACACCTGCACCTTGTCGAGCGCCAGGCTCACGGCCGCCTCGATCTGTCCCTTGGGCGTGGCCTCGATGCCGGCGCGGATGATCTCGGTGGCGTAGGCCCCGAGGTTCAACACCATCGCGATCACCGACGCCACCTCCGGCGTGAGCTTGACGCCCGCCGCGGGCAACCCGAAGAAGATGAAGAACAGCTGCACGATGAAGGGCGTGTTGCGGATCAGTTCCACATAGCTGCCGACCACCCAGCGCAGCCACGCCGGCCCGCTGGCGCGCGCCCAGGCGCAGGCCACGCCCACGGCCATGCCGATGACGGTGGCGATGGCGGTCAAGCCGACCGTCCACGCGATGCCCTTGGCGAGCAGCCGCCAGTCGACGAGAACTGCACCGAAGTCGAATTCCATGGCCGCGCCTTTGTTCGAGGTTCAGCGAGCGAGGCTCAGACCGGCAGGTCGCCCGCGGCCTTGCCGAGCCACTTCTTCGACATGGCGTCCAGCGTGCCGTCCTTCTTGGCGGCGGCAATGATCTCATTGACCTTGGCCTTCAAGGCGGTTTCGCCCTTGGCCACGCCGACGAAGCAGGGGCTGTCTTTCAGCAGCAGCTTGAATTCGGCGCTCACCTTCGGGTTCTTGGCGAGCATGTCGCCGGCCACCGCCGCGCTGGTGGCAAGGGTTTGCGTCTGGCCGGCAACGAAGGCCGCAATGGTCGCGTTGTTGTCCTCGAAGCGGCGGTAGTCGACGTTCGGCGGCGCCACCTTGTTCAGTTCCTGGTCCTCCATTGCGCCGCGCGTCACGGCGACGGTCTTGCCGGCCATGTCGGCAAAGCTGGTGAGCTTCATGCTCTTGGCCGCGTACACGGCCTGGAAGAAGGGCGCGTAGGCCGAGGAAAAATCGATCACCTTCTCGCGCTCGGCGTTCTTGCCGAGCGTGGAGATCACGAGGTCGGCCTTGCGGGTCTGCAGGTAGGGAATGCGGTTGGCGCTGGTCACGGGCACCAGCTCGACCTTGACGCCGAGCTTGGCGGCGATCAGTTCGGCCATTTCCACATCGAGGCCCTGGGGCTTCATGTTCCTGTCCACCGAGCCGTAGGGCGGATAGTCGGTGGGCACGGCGATCTTGATGGTCTTGGCCTTCAGCACGTTGTCCAGGGCGTTCTGGGCCTGGGCAGTACCTGCCGCCGCCAGCATGGCAACGGATGCAAGCGCGAGCGAGAGGTGGCGTTTGGACGAAGAGAAAGTCATAGCAGGGCTCCTAGGTAAGTCGATGAATCGGTGTCGTCGGGAGAGGGCGCGGCCGCCTTGCGCCGCCTGGGGCCGGCCGCGGTGGTTTTCTTCTTCTGCTGCAGCGGCGCCAGCGCGTCGCGCAGCTGTGCGAGCGGATCGGTGGGCGCCTGCACGCGCAGCGCCGACTGCACCGTGCCGATGTGCGCAGCCATCAGCGCCTCGGCGGCGGCGTGGTCGCCCCGCTCGAGGGCGGCGACGATCTGCACGTGGTCCTCGCAGGACTGCACGGCGTCGTGCGTGGACTGGTAGAGCATGGCGATCAGCGTGGTGCGCGCGGTGAAGTCGCGCAGCGTGTCGGCCAAGAGCGTGTTGCCCAGGCATTCGGCCAGGCACACGTGGAAGTCGCCGAGCAGGAAACTGCGGTTGCCGACGTCGCTCTCTTTCAGTGCGGCCTTTTCACGCTGCAGGTGCGCCTTCAGCTGGCGCAGTGCGGCCTTGTCGATCTTGCCGGTGCTGCCCGTACTGCGGATCAGGCCGAGCTCGATGACGCGGCGTGCCTCGAAGGCTTCGCGCGCCTCGTCCTGCGAGGGTTCGATCACGAACCAGCCGCGCCGCGCACTCACCGTGACGATGCCGCGCGCCGCCAGCCGGGTGAGGGCCTCGCGCACGATGGTGCGGCTGCAGTCGAACAGCATGGCCAGCGGCTGCTCGCCCAGGCGCGAGCCTGGTGCGAGCTTCTGCGCCATCACCGCCTCGACGATGCGTGCACTGATTTCGGATGCGGATGTAGACATTGGCATGCATACCAGCAGCTTTTGTGCCAACTGGTATGCAAGATGTGTGCACCGAAATGGGTTGGTGCTGCGTGGCGGTGGTGCGCGCTTGTGAGTCTTGGCGCCTTGTTGGGGTGTCCAGGGGCTCTGTTTTCAGGGCTCTGCCGTTCAGGGCGCGCTCCCTGAACAAGAGGGCCCCGAAGGAGCCCCTGAAAAGCCAGCGATCAATCCATCCGCGCGCCCGAAGCCTTCACCGCCTTATCCCAGCGCGGCGTCTCGGTGGCCAGGAAGCGCGCGAAATCTTCGCTGCCCAGGTAGGCCGGGTCCGCGCCCTGGCTCACCATCCGGTCGCGCACCTCGGCGCTCGTCAGCACCTGCTTGAACGCGTCGCTGAGCCTGGCGACCACGTCCCTGGGCGTGTCCTTCGGTGCGAAGAAACCGTAGAAGCCCACCACCTCGAAGCCCTTGACGCCCGACTCGATCACCGTCGGTACGTCCGGCAGGGCGGGGTTGCGCTCCCGGCTGGTCACGGCCAGGGCGCGCACCTTGCCCTGCTTGTGGTAGTTGGCGGCCTGCGGAATCGACTCGGCCATGAACTGCACCTGCCCGCCCATCAGGTCCGCGAAGGCCGGGGCGCTGCCGCGATACGGGATGTGCACCATGAAGATGCCGGTGGCGGTCTTGAACATCTCGGGCACCAGGTGGCTGATGCCGCCGTTGCCGGCCGAGCCGTAGTTGACCTGTCCGGGCCGCGCCTTGGCGTAGTCGATGAACTGCCGCAGGTTCTGCACCGGCAGCCTGGGCGTGACCAGCAGGGCCAGCGGCTGCATCGCGGTGCGCGCAATGGGCACGAAGTCGCGCTGCGTGTTGTAGGGCAGCTTGCTGTAGAGCGCGCCGTTGATCACGGCCACGCCGGTGTTGGCCAGCATCAGCGTGTAGCCGTCGGCCGGGCTCTTGGCGACCGCATCGGCACCCACCGAACCGCCCGCGCCGGGCTTGTAGTCGACGATCAGCGGCTGGCCCAGCGCAGCCTGCAGCTTGTCGGTCAGAAGTCGCGCATGCTGGTCGAGCGGGCCGCCGGCCGGAAAGCCGATGACGACCTTGATCGGCTTGTCGGGGTAGGCGGCCATGGCGGCGGCGCCGACGCCGAGCGAGGCGATTGAAAAAACCGCCAGGAGGGCGGCGCGCGCAGGTCGGGTCATGGATCGTCTCCTCTTTTTAAGTGGAGACGATCATAAGCAGCGGTTCAGCCGGCGAGCGTGGCCTTCAGCGTGATTTCCGGCACGCTCGCCAGCGCCTTCGACAGCGGGCAGCCGGCCTTGGCGGCGGCCGCGATCTGCTGGAACTTCGCTTCTTCCAGATTGGGCACCGCGGCGTCGAGCTCGAGCGCGATGCGGTCGATCTTGAAGCCTTCGCCGTCCTTGGCCAGCCGCACCGCGGCCTTGGTGTCGATGCGGGTGGCGGTGAAGCCCTCTTTCTCCAGCGCGAAGGCAAAGGCCATCGTCAGGCAGGCCGCATGGGCCGCGCCGACGATCTCCTCGGGGTTGGTGCCGCGCTTGTCGTCCTCGAAGCGGCTGGCGAAGCCGTAGGGGTAGTCCTTGAGGGCGCCGGTCTCGGTGCTGACCTGGCCCTTGCCGGTCTTGCCGGCGCCTTCCCAGTGAACGCTTGCGTGCTTGTCTGCTGCCATGAAAACTCTCCTTCGGTCGGGTGGTGGGTGATGGGAGACGCAGGTATCGCGCGGAACGCCGCGCTTGTCTGTAGTCGCAAATCGCATGCGATGAAGATCGCGAGCATCGAGCAATGGCGGGCAGGGCGTCGCCAAGGTGACGCGTCCGGGGGCTTCCCCGATGGGAGCGGCGCACGGCTCGGCTTAGGCTGCGGCCTGTCTTCTTTCTCCCCTCCCTCCGCCTCGCCTTGACCATGCAACCACGCCCGCACCACAAGTTCTGGCCCAAGCGCCTGCCACATTCGATCACCGTCCCCGCCACCTCGCTGTGGCACAACCTCGCAACCTCGGCGGCGCGCTACCCGGACAAGGCCGCGCTGGTCTTCTTCGGCCGGGTGCTGAGCTACCGCGGCTTCGCGGACCAGGTCGAGCGGCTGGCCGGCATGCTGCATGCCCTGGGCGTGAAGCGCGGCGACCGCGTGGTGCTGGACATGCAGAACTGCCCGCAGCTCGTGATCGCGCATTTCGCGATCCTGCGCGCCAATGCGGTGGTGGTGCCGGTCAACCCGATGAACCGGGCCGAGGAGCTCAAGCACTACATCGTCGACCCCGACGCCAAGGTCGCCATCACCACCGGCGACCTGGCCGGCGAATTGGCCAAGGCCAGCAACGCGCTGCCGTCCGCGCAGCAACTGGCCCACATGATCGTGACCCAGTTCACCGACGCCTTCGACGCCGATGCGAGCGGCGACGACGCTCCGGCGCCGGCATGGAAAGAGTGGCTCGCCACGCGCCATCCGCTGCCCGAACTGGCGGGCGGCAAGGCCATGGCCTGGACCGATGCGCTTGCCGCGGGCCATGCCGCGCCCGAGCACGTGGTGGGTGCCAACGACATGGCGCTGCTGCCCTACACCAGCGGCACCACCGGCCTGCCCAAGGGCTGCGTGCACCATCATTCCAGCCTCATGCACAACGCGGTGGCCAGCCAGCTCTGGGGCCAGGCCACGTCGGAGGCGGTGGTGCTGGCGGTGGTGCCCATGTTCCACATCACGGGCGTGGTGAGCATGATGCACACCTCCATCCTGGCCGCGGCCACGCTGGTCATCATGCCGCGCTGGGACCGCGAGGTGGCGGGCCGGCTCATCTCGCGCTGGAAGGTCACGAGCTGGACCAACATCCCCACCATGGTGATCGACCTCATGGCCAGCCCGAACTTCGCGAGCTACGACCTGTCGAGCATCACGCACATCGGCGGCGGCGGCGCGGCCATGCCGCAGGCCGTGGCGCAGCGCCTCTTCGAGCAGTACGGCCTCAAGTACCAGGAGGGCTACGGCCTCACCGAAACCGCCGCGCCCTCGCACACCAATCCGTCGGATAACCCCAAGCAGCAATGCCTGGGCATTCCGTTCATGAGCACCGATGCGCGCGTGGTCGACCCCGACACGCTCAAGGAAATGCCGATCGGCGAATCGGGCGAGATCATCATCCACGGCCCCGAGGTGTTCCAGGGCTACTGGAAGCGTCCCGACGCCACGCAGGCAGCCTTCGTCGAGTTCGGGGGCAAGCGCTTCTTCCGCTCGGGCGACATGGGCCGCATGGACGAGGACGGCTACTTCTTCATGACCGACCGCCTCAAGCGCATGATCAACGCGAGCGGCTTCAAGGTATGGCCCGCCGAGGTCGAGCTGCTGATGTTCCGCCATCCCGCGATCCAGGAGGCCTGCGTCATTTCCACCCGGGACGACTACCGCGGCGAATCGGTCAAGGCGGTGGTGGTGCTGCGCGCCACGCACAAGGACACCACCGAGCAGCAGATCATCGACTGGTGCCGCGAGAACATGGCGGTCTACAAGATCCCGCGCAAGGTGCAGTTCGTCGACGCCCTGCCCAAGAGCGGCAGCGGCAAGGTGATGTGGCGGCTGCTGCAGGAAGACGAGAACGCCGACCGGTAACAGCGGGTTCATGCGCCCGGGCCGGGGCGTTTCGCGCCGAGAATCCGGGGCTTTGACCGCCGCCCGGTTTCCTGCCCATGCGCCTGCGCTTCCCGTTCGCCGTTTGTCTTGCGCTGCTGCCGTTGCTGTCGCAGGCCGCTTCTTCGTCCCGGACCTGCCTGGTGGTCGGCATCAGCGACGGCGACACGCTCACCGCGCGTTGCGGGCGCCTCGGTGCCTACGAGGAGGTCAAGGTGCGCATTGCCGCCATCGATGCGCCGGAGCGGGCGCAGCCCTACGGCCAGCGCAGCAGGCAGGCGCTGAGCCGCATCTGCTATTTCGAGCAGGCGGTCATCACCGAGCGCGACACCGACCGCTACGGCCGCACGGTGGCCGACGTGCGCTGCAACGGCGAGGATGCCGGCACCCGGATGGTGGCCGAAGGCTGGGCCTGGGTGTACGACTTCAACGGCATCGCCACGCGCCGCGGCGGCGGGTTGTTCAAGCTGCAGGACAGCGCGCGTGCGCAGCGACTGGGCCTGTGGGCCGGTGCCAGGCCGCAGCCGCCCTGGGAATGGCGGCGCCGCCAGCGCGAAGACCATTCGGACGGCTTCCTGTTCTGAGCCTAGGACTCGCTCTTGCCCTGCACGTCCGCCACCACGCGCGCATTGCGCTGGAAGCTCCAGTAGGCGCTGGCCCAGTCCATCATCACCACGATGCGGTTGCGGAACCCGATCAGGAAGTACGCGTGCGCGAACAGCCAGAACAGCCATGCGAGCCGGCCGCTGAAGCGCAGCGGGCCGAAGGGCGTTTCCAGGTCCACCACCGCCGAATTGCGGCCGATGGTGGCCAGGTTGCCGTAGTCCCGATAGCGGAAAGGCTCGGTCGGCTCGCCCGCGATCCGGCGAAGAATGTTCGCGGCTGCCGCGCGGCCCATCTGCTTGGCGCCGGGCGACACGCCGGGCACCGGCTTGGGCGGCTTGCCGGGCGCATAGCTCAGTGCCGCGGCCAGGTCGCCCACTACACTGATCTCGGGATGGCCGGGCAGGCTCAGGTCGGACTCGACCTTGATGCGGCCCGCGCGGTCGCATTCGGCGCCGGTCGCCTCGCCCAGCATGCGCCCGAGCGGCGACGCCGCCACGCCCGCCGCCCACACCACGCAGTTGCTGTCGATGCGGTAGCTGGTGGCAGAAGCGCCGCCGGCGGCGCCGCCGGCCTCCACTTCGAGGCCGGTGGCGTCGATGGCGGTCACGCGCGCATTGAGCCGCACCTCGACGCCGAGTCGCTGGAGCTGCTCCAGCGCCTTCTGGCTCAGGCTCTCGGGCATGGCCTGGAGCACGCGTGGGCCGCCTTCGATCAGCAGCACCTGCGCGCTCCCGGGGTCGATGTGGCGGAACTCGCCGGCGAGCGTGTGCTTGGCAATCTCGGCCAGCGTGCCTGCCATTTCGACCCCCGTCGGGCCGGCGCCGATCACCGCGAAGGTGAGCAGGGCGCGGCGGCGCTGCGGGTCGGTTGCGGTTTCGGCCGCCTCAAACGACATCAGCACGCGGCGGCGAATCTCGAAGGCGTCGGCCAGCGTCTTCAGGCCGGGCGCGACGGGCGCCCATTCGTCATGGCCGAAATAGCTGTGCGTGGCACCGGCCGCGACGACCAGGTGGTCGTAGCTCACCAGGCTGCCGTTGGCCAGCCGGACCGCTCGCGCCGCCGGGTCGATGGCGCTCACTTCGCCGAGCAGCGTGGTGATGCGCGGCTGCGCGCGGAACAGGGCCCGCACCGGCGCCGCGATCGACGGCGCGGCCAGGCCGGCGGTCGCCACCTGGTAGAGCAGGGGCTGGAACAGGTGGTGGTTGGTCTTTTCGATCACCGTCACGTCCACGTCGGCGCTTTCGAGCCGGCGGGCGGCTTCGAGTCCGCCGAATCCGCAGCCGACGATGACGACATGGGGGCGAGCGGAGGCGTTGGTCGTTTGCATCGAACAGATGATACGCAGCCGATACCCAGCCGCCCTGCAAGCCGGCCGATCTTGTGCCAAAGTGGCTCCCCCCACCGATGGTTGCCCGTGGCCCGGGGCCGCACGGCATGCCAAGGGCGCGAACTTGTCCTACGCGCCTTTGCAGCGGCCATCGGCTACAAATTGCGGTTGACCCGACTGGAGACACCATGACGCTTTCCCGGCCGATCACCCAGGCGGCGAGCGCACTGCGCGACAGGTTCCGCGAAGTGCGCGCCGCCAGCCTGGCACTCGCCGCGCCGCTCTCCGCCGAAGACCAGTGCATCCAGTCGATGCCCGACGCGAGCCCGACCAAATGGCATCTCGCGCACACGACCTGGTTCTTCGAGACCGTGCTGCTCCAGCCGCATGCGGCGGGCTACCGGCCTTTCGACGAGCGGTTCCATTACCTCTTCAACTCGTACTACGAAGCGCTCGGGCCGCGCCATCCCCGCCCGCAGCGGGGGCTGCTCACGCGCCCTTCCGTGGACGAGGTGCATGCCTACCGTGCCCATGTCGACGAGGCGGTGCTTGCGTTGCTGGACGGCGGCGATGGCGAGCGCGGCTGGGCGGCCATCGAACCCATCGTCACGCTCGGGCTGCACCACGAACAGCAGCACCAGGAGCTGCTGCTCACCGACATCCTGCATGCCTTGTCGTGCAACCCGCTGCTGCCCGCCTACAGGCCAGCGGCAGGGCCCGCGCTGCGGCTGGCCGCCGTGCCGCCGGCCATGCACTGGCTGCCGCGGCCCGGCGGCATGGTGCAGGTGGGCCATGAGGGGCCGCAGCAGGGCTTTGCCTTCGACAACGAAACGCCGCGCCATGCGACCCTGCTGCAGCCCTATGCCATTGCCGACCGGCTGGTGAGCTGCGGCGACTATGCACAGTTCATTGCCGATGGCGGCTACCAGCGCCCCGAGCTCTGGCTTTCCGACGGTTGGGCGGCGGTGCAGGCGCAGGGCTGGCGCCATCCGGCCTATTGGCTGGCCGCCGACGATCCCCGGCTGCAAGGCCAGCAGCCGCAGGGCGGCTGGCAGGTGTTCGGCCTGCATGGCGTGCGGCCGATGGAGGCCGACGCGCCCGTGTCGCAGCTGAGCTTCTACGAGGCCGCCGCGTATGCCGAATGGGCCGGTGCGCGCCTGCCGACCGAATTCGAATGGGAAGCGGCCTTCGATGCGCCCGGCATCTCGCAGATGACGGGCCACGTCTGGCAGTGGACGCGCTCCTCCTACGATCCGTATCCCGGGTTCAGGCCCATGCCCGGCATCGCGGCCGAATACAACGGCAAGTTCATGGTGGGCCAATTGGTGCTGCGGGGTGGCAGCGTCGCCACGCCGCCCGGGCACTCGCGGCCGAGCTACCGCAATTTCTTTCCGCCGGCGGCGCGCTGGCAGTTCTCGGGGCTGCGGCTCGCGAAAGACATCTGAATCATGCGCAATCCAAGCTCCTCGTCCTCCTTTTCGTTTGCCGCCGCCCAGCAGCAGCAGCGCCACCCTGCCGCGCCCGCCGCCCCGGAAAGTGCGGCGCTCTCCGAGTTCGGCCGCGAGATGCAGGCGGGCCTTGCGCGCAGGCCGCGCAGCATTTCTCCCAAGTATTTTTACGACGCCGCGGGTTCGCAACTGTTCGACCGCATCTGCGAACTGCCCGAGTACTACCCCACGCGCACCGAGCTGCGCATTCTTGGCGAATGCGCAGGCGAGATTGCCGCGCAGGTGGGGCCGGGCGCCGAGATCGTCGAGTTCGGCGCCGGCTCGCTCACCAAGGTGCGGCTGCTGCTCGATGCGCTCGAGGCGCCCCGGCGCTACCTACCGATCGACATCTCTGGCGAGCACCTGGCGGCCGCTGCCGAGCGGCTCAGGGCCGATTACCCGGAGCTGGCGGTGCAGCCGATTGCGGCGGACTACACGATGCCGCTGGTGCTGCCGGCGCCGTTGCCAGGTGCGGGCAAGCGGGTGGGATTCTTCCCCGGCTCGACGATCGGAAATTTCGAGCCCGACGAGGCGCTGGCCTTCCTGCAGCTCGCGGCGCGCATGCTGCGCGGCGGCGGGCTGCTGATCGGCGTCGACCTGGTGAAGGACCCGGCCCGCCTGCATGCGGCCTACAACGACGCGCAGGGCGTGACCGCGGCGTTCAACCTCAACCTGCTGCGGCGCGCCAACGCCGAGCTCGATGCGAACTTCGACCTCGAGGGCTTTGCGCACGCGGCGTTCTACAACGCACCGAAGCAGCGCATCGAGATGCACCTGGTGAGCCGGCGGGCCCAGATCGTTTCGCTGAACGGCGAGCGGTTTGCGTTCGAGGAAGGGGAGACCATCCACACCGAGTACTCGCACAAGTTCACCGTGGAAGGGTTGCGGGCGCTGGCGGTGAAGGCGGGGTTCCGGCCGGGGGCGGTGTGGACGGATCCGGAGAGGCTTTTCAGCGTGCATTGGCTGGGGGCTTGAATTGTTTTGAGGGTCGGGGCCGGGGCGAGACCCGGCCCCCGAACTCAAAGCCATAAGCCACACAAAATCCCCACCAAAAGCAACGGGCACAATATCCCTTCCCCGTGCGGCAGCGCACCGCCAAACTGCGCCCCGCGCCACCTCCCCCTTGGAGTGCAAGACATGAAAGCAACCTGGAACGGCGTCACCATCGCCGAAAGCGACGACACCGTGCTCGTCGAAGGCAACCACTATTTCCCGATGAGCTCGCTCAATCGCGACCACGTGACCTTCAGCAACCACAAGACCACCTGCGCGTGGAAGGGCACGGCCAGCTACTACTCGCTGCTGGTCAACGGCGAGCTCAACACCGACGCCGCCTGGTACTACGCCGACCCGAAGCCCGAGGCCGAGGAAATCCGCGACCGCGTGGCGTTCTGGAAGGACGTGAAAGTCACTGCGTCGTGACCACGGCCGCATTCGCCCCACCATTCATCCAGCCCGCCGAGCTGCAGGCCGCGCTGCGCGAACAAGGCTATGCCGTGTTGAGCCCGCAAGGCGTGAGCGACTGGCTGGGCGTGCCGCTTGCGCAACTCGAAGCGCTGCATGCCGACTGGAGCGATCTTCCGCCGGACGAATACCTGAAGGACGGCGGCCGCTATCGCACGCGGCGCCACGCCTGCTTCACGGTCGAAGGCGATTCGATCGCGCAGGCGCCGCACCGTGCGCACTGGCAGCCGGTCGAATACAACGCGCTGCATGGCGGCATGCAGCGCTGGTTCGCGCCCATGCACGAAGCCACCGTGGCGCAGCCGGCCTGGCTGCGTCTGTTGCAGCGCCTGGGCGAAGCCGCGAGCGGCATGCGCGGCGCGGCGGCGGCGCAGCCGTGGTTCGTCGAGGCGCACCAGTTCCGCATCGACACCGCGGGCGGCATCGGCCGGCCCACGCCCGAAGGCGCGCACCGCGACGGCGTCGACCTGGTGGCGGTGGCGCTGGTCGGGCGCAGCGGCATCAAGGGCGGCGAAACGCGCGTGTTCGAAGCCAGCGGCCGGCGCGGCGAGCGCTTCACCATGACCGAGCCCTGGTCGCTGCTCCTGCTCGACGACGCGCGCGTGATCCACGAGTCCACGCCGATCCAGCCGCTCGAGGAGGGCGGCGCGGGCTGGCGCGACACGCTGGTCGTCACCTGCCGCGCCGGGGGTTTCCAGGGGGATTGATCCCGCTGGCTTGAGTCCTACAGCCACTGCCCGGCGCAGAGGTTAAATTCGGGGCCCGGCTCGGTTGCGAGCCGCGCCTGTCCGCGAACGAAAAAGTGAGGTCCGCCATGTTCAATCACATCCTGGTTCCGATCGACGGCTCCGAAACTTCCATGCTCGCGGTCAGCAAGGCCAGCGGCCTGGCGCTGGCGTTCGGAAGCCGCATCACGTTGATCCACGTGATCGACAACTATCCCTTCATCGGCGTGGGTGCGGACTACGCGCTGGGCCAGAACGAATACCTGGCCGCGGCCACCGCGAGCGCGAATGCGGCGCTCGCGCGCGGCGTGGCGGCACTCGCCGCCGAAGGCCTGCACAGCGACCAGCGCGTGATCGACGGCCACGTGGTGCACGAAGGCATCGTCGACACCGCCATTGCCATTGCGGCCGACCTGATCGTGATGGGCTCCCACGGGCGCAGCGGCATCGAGAAGCTGCTGCTGGGCAGCGTCACGCAGCGCGTGCTGCAGGATGCGCCCATGCCGGTGCTCGTGGTCAAGGGCGGGCTGTAAGGGAAGAGAAATCGAAACCGGGCGGGCTCTGCAAGCAAAGGGCCTGCTGCGTGACCGGGTGCACGAAACCCAGTTCGCTGGCATGCAGCAGCAGGCGCGGCGCACGCGCCTGCACATCGGCGCTGCCGTAGAGCGCGTCTCCCAGAATCGGATGGCCGATCGACAGCAGGTGCACGCGCAATTGATGCGAGCGCCCGGTGAGCGGCTCCAGCAGCAGGTGCGTGGCCTCGGTCTTTCCATCCGGTGCTGAAGCCGAAGACAGCGCACGCCAGCGCGTGAGGCTGGGCTTGCCGGCGGGGTCCACTTTCTGCAGCGGGCGGTTCGGCCAGTCGGCCATGAGCGGCGCATCGATGACCGACCATTCGTCCTGCGCCGGCATCGCGCCGTCGACGATGGCCTGGTAGCGCTTGTGCACCCGGCGCTCGGCAAAGGCGTCGCCGAGTGCACGCTGCATGGCCGCGCCGCGCGCCATCAGCACCAGCCCGCTGGTCGCCATGTCGAGCCGGTGCACCACCAGCGCATCGGGCCAGCGCCGCATGGCGCGCGCGCTCAGGCAGTCCTGCTTGTCTTCGCCCCGCCCGGGCACGCAGAGCAGGCCGGCGGGCTTGTTCAGCACCAGCAGGTGGGCGTCTTCGTGGATGAGGTCGATGTCCGGCATGGGTAGCCCGGAGTGTAGAGAGCAGAGCCCGCGTTCACTGCTGCACCTTGGCGCTGCGCTCATGCGAAGCTCATGAAGCCTCGGCTATCCTCGAACAGATGTCCGGCCCTGCCTCTCCCGCCCCCGCTCCCGTTTCCCCGGGCTTTACCGAACTCCGGCGCGAGCGCCCGTTCATGCAGATGTGGGTGGCACGGCTCTTCGGCACCGCGGCCTCGCAGATGCTGCTGGTGGCCATCGGCTGGCACATGTACGAGCTCACCGGCAGCGCGTGGGATCTCGGGCTGGTGGGCCTGTACCAGTTCGTGCCGGCCTTGCTGCTCGCGCTGCTGGCCGGCCACGTGGTCGACCGCCACCACCGCGGCCGTATCGTGGCGGCCTGCTTTGCGGTGCAGGGGCTGGTGGCGCTGGTGCTGCTGCTCGCGGTGGTACAGCGCTTCGACACGCGCGGCCTGCTGTTGGGGCTGTCGCTGGTGCTGGGCGCGGTGCGGGCCTTCCAGATGCCGGCGCAGCAGGCGCTCACGCCGCTGCTGGTACCGCCCGCGATGCTGCCGCGCGCCATGGCGTTCAGTTCGGCCGGCATGCAGGGCGCGATCATCGGCGGGCCGGCGCTCGGCGGCCTGCTGTTCGTGGCCGGCATGGCGGTGGTGTACGGCGCCAGCGTGCTGTGCTTCGCGGCGGCCTGCGTGCTGGTGCTGCGGCTGCGCTATGCCTACACGCCGGCCGCGCGCGAGCCGGTCACGCTCGCCACGGTGTTCGCGGGCGTCGATTTCATCTGGAAGCGCAAGCCGGTGCTCGGCGCCGTCTCGCTCGATCTCTTCGCGGTGCTGCTGGGCGGCGCGGTGGCGCTGCTGCCGATCTACGCCAAGGACATCCTGCACACGGGCCCCTGGGGGCTCGGCCTGCTGCGCGGAGCGCCCGCGGTGGGCGCGCTGGTGATGTCGATCGCCCTCACGCGCCGGCCCATCGAGCGCAACATCGGCCGCACGCTGCTGTTGGCCGTCGGGCTCTTCGGGCTGTGCATGGTGGTGTTCGGCATTTCGCGCAGCTTCATCGTCTCGCTGATCGCGCTGGCGGTGTCCGGCGGGGCCGACATGGTCAACGTGGTGATCCGCCAGACCCTGGTCCAGCTCGAGACGCCTGATGCGATGCGCGGGCGGGTCAGCGCGGTCAACTCGATCTTCATCGGCGCCAGCAACCAGCTGGGCGAGTTCGAATCGGGGGCCACGGCGGCGCTGCTCGGGCCGGTGGGCTCCGTGGTGGTGGGCGGCGTGGGAACCATGATGGTGGCGCTGGGCTGGTTCAAGCTGTTCCCGTCGCTGGCGCAGCGCGACCGGTTGGTGGTCGCGATGCCCGCGGCGGCCAAGTAGGGCGCAGCGCCGCGGCCTTCAGAAGACCGAAAACGCCTGGGGCGCATCGATCGTGAGGTCGCTCTGCGCCTCGGCCACGCAGGGCAGGATCCAGCCCTCGGCCTTTTCCTCGGCGCTCAGGCCGGGCCATTCGATGGTGTGGCGGATGGAGCCTGCCACCAACTGGCAGATGCAGGTGCGGCAGGTGCCGTTGCGGCAGGAACTCGGCATTTCGATGCCGGCCGCCTCGGCCGATTTCAGCAGCGTGGTGCCGGCCTCGGCGTCGAAGCCGAGGCCCGACGGTTCGAGCCGGACCCTCATCGCTGCGGAGGTTGTTGCTGCTGCTCGCGGCGCTGTTCGCGCAGCATGAAGAGATAGAGACTTTCGACCTTCTCGCGCGCCCATGGCGTCTTGCGCAGGAACTTGAGGCTGGAGCCCACGCTCGGGTCGATGGCGAAGCAGCGGATCGGAACGAGTTCGCCAAGCTGCTCCCAGCCATAGTGATCGGCCAGCGCCTTCACGATGGCCTCCAGCGTGAGCCCGTGCAGCGGGTTGCGGGGCTGGGCCGGCTTGGCGGGAGCCGGGGCCGGCCCAGCGGGGGGCTCGCCGATCACTTGTTCTTGAGCTTGCCGCGCGGGATCACCGCCGTGGTGATCGTGCGGACGGGTTCGATGCCACCGGTGCCCGCCGGCTTGGGCGGCGAAGTGTCCTTCTTCGGTTTCTTGGCTTCCTTGTTTGCGCGCTGTTGACCCTTGGCCATATCGATTCCTTTTGATGCTGCGTATGCGGCGTAGTAGCGGGCAGTTTAGCGGTGCGGCGACAATACGCAGTTCCTTTTGATTTCCCCGCATTCATGTCAGATTACGAAGTTCGCCCCGCCACCATGCGCGACGCCAAGGCCGTCGCCGAAGTCCATGCCCTGGCCGCCAAGGCTGCCTACGAAGGCATCCTGCCCGAAGAAGAGCTGCGCGTGCTGGCACCCGCCTCCCGCGAAGCCAAGTGGCGCGAAGCCATCGAGTTCAGCGAGCCGCAGGTGCAGGTGGCGGTGCAGGACGGCGAGATCGTCGGCTTCGTCGGCTTCGACCGCTCGCGCGACCCCAAGACGCCGTCCACCACGGGCGAGATCTGGGCCCTGTACGTCAAGCCCGAGCATTGGGGCAAGGGCCTCGGCGTCGCCCTCTGGGACGCCGCGCGCGAGGGCCTCGAGGAAGAGGGCTGCACCACGGTCACGGCCTGGGTGCCCATCCGCAACGACCGCGCCATGCGCTTCTTCGAGCTCGCCGGCTTCAAGCGCGAAATGAAGACCGCCAAGACCACCGCGCTGGGCACCGTGCGGGTCGAAGAGATCCGGCTCAAGCGCAGCGTCGCCTGACGCGCCGGCCGCGTACGGGTATTGCCGGCGGGCGCCGCGGTTGCGGCTAAGCTCGCCGCTTCTTTTTTCCACACCGACCCTTGCCATGGCCACCAGCCTGCTTCTGCTGCTCGACGACATCGCGACTGTCCTGGACGATGTCTCGGTCCTCACCAAGGTCGCCGCCAAGAAGACGGCCGGCGTGCTCGGCGACGACCTTGCGCTCAACGCGCAGCAGGTCGCGGGCGTCAAGGCCGACCGCGAACTGCCGGTGGTCTGGGCGGTGTGCAAGGGCTCGTTCGTCAACAAGCTCATCCTGGTGCCCGCGGCACTGGCCATCGGCACCTGGCTGCCCTGGCTGGTCACGCCGCTCTTGATGGTGGGCGGCGCCTTCCTTTGCTTCGAAGGCTGCGAGAAGCTCGCCCACAAGTTCCTGCACAAGCAGGAGCATGAGGCCGACACCGCGCGCCACGAGCGCGCCGTGGCCGACGAGGCCGTCGACGTGGTCGCGGTCGAAAAGGACAAGATCAAGGGCGCGGTGCGCACCGACTTCATTCTTTCGGCCGAGATCATCGCCATCACGCTGGGTACCGTGCAGGGCCAGTCCTTTCTCACGCAGTTCACCGTGCTGGCGGGCATTGCACTGATCATGACCATCGGCGTCTACGGCCTGGTGGCCGGCATCGTGAAGCTCGATGACGCGGGGCTCTACCTGAGCCAGCAGGCGAGCAAGGCTGCGCAGGCCCTGGGCCGCGGCATTCTCGCGGCGGCGCCGTGGCTCATGAAGGGGCTGTCGATTGCGGGCACCGCGGCCATGTTCCTGGTGGGTGGCGGCATCCTGGTGCACGGCGTGCCGGCCCTCGGCCATGCCGTCGAAGACTGGGCTGCGGCCACCGGCGGCGTGTTTGGTGCGCTGGGGTCGATGGGGGTGAATGCGGGCATCGGCCTTGTGGCCGGTGCCGTGGTGCTGGCGGTGGTCGAACTCGTCAAGAAGCTCCGGCGCTGAGCGGGAACCCTGCCGCCTTCAGCGCCGCGCCTTGGCGCGCTGCACCAGGTCGACCACGATCAGCGCCACCCCCAGGACCAGGGCGAACCAGCCGACGATCGATGCGCCGGCCACCATCTCGAACCAGCGCGTGCCTTGCAGGAAGCGCGGCCCCAGCAGCACGGCGGCGCCGATCAATACGCAGAGGATGCCGCGTTCGAGCGTGCGGAGTTGTCTTGAGGCCATGGGTCTTGGTTGAATCTGGTGCGGGTCTGCAGGACCGACATTGTCGCAAGACGGATGCACCGCAGAATCGAGGCGCAAAAAATCCGGAAGGAACCGCATGACCATCGAAATCTCCAAGGAAGTCCGCCAGCAGGCCATTGCGTCGATCGAGCGCTACTTCAACGAGAACATGGACGAGAAGATCGGCAACATCGCGGCCGGCGCGCTGCTCGGCTTCTTTCTTGAAGAGATCGGCCCCATCGTCTACAACAAGGCCGTGGCAGACGTGCAGGAGCGGCTGCAGTCGCGCATCTCGGAGGTCGATCTCGAAGTGCACGAGGACGAGTTCCAGTACTGGCGCAAGTTCGAGCGGCAGAAAAAGAGCCGATAGCCGGCGCCTGGCGTAGCGCGCACGCATCGCCCGCCGTTCAAAGATGCTTCCAAACGTTGCAAAATCCCAAGCCATGCAACCACGCCGTCCCATTTCGCGCTTTGCGCCTTCTTCGCTGCTGCGCACCCTTGCCGCCTTGCCGCTCGTCCTGGCCGCTTCCCTCGCGGCGGCCCAGCAGGACCCGGCGTCGTTCCCGCTGGATTCGGTCGGCTACCTGAACGAGGAACTGCCGCGCATGGAAGCCGCCATCGCGGCCAGGGACCGCAGCTTCTTCCACGGCGCGATGGCCCGCACGGTGGAGTTCTCCGAGCGCTGGGGCTTCAAGGCGCAGGCCAATCCGGACCTGGCCAGGTACCCGATGTGCACCGAGGCGGTGATGGACTACGTGGTCGTCGGCATGTGCAGGCTCAATCCCGCGAGCGATGGATGCGAGCCCGGGCTGGCGCCGCGCTTCGAGGCGAATGTGCAGCGCTGCCGCGAGGTGGCGGCGCGAAAATAGGCGCTCCCGTCCTTCGACGCAAAAAGAAAGTCCCCGCAGGCAATGCGGGGCGGAGACACCATGGACTACTCCCCCTACCAGACCCTCGCCATCACGCGCCGCGGTGCCAACGGCGCGGTGCTCGACATCCAGATGCGCGCGGCCAACGGCAAGCTGCCCACTGCCGGCCATGACGGCCATCGCGAACTGGCCGAGATCTGGCGCGACGTGGCGGCCGACGACACGGTGCGCTGCGCGGTGCTGCGGGGAGAAGGGCTGGGCTTCTCGGGCGGCGGCGACCTGGCCATGGTGCAGGACATGACCACCGACGACGCGGTGCGCCAGCGCGTCTGGAAAGAGGCGCGCGACCTCGTCTACAACATCATCAACTGCGACAAGCCCATCGTGAGTGCGATGCACGGCCCGGCCGTGGGTGCGGGCCTGGTGGCGGGGCTGCTGGCCGACATTTCGATTGCCGCCAGTGACGCGAAGATCGTCGACGGCCACACACGCCTGGGCGTGGCGGCGGGCGACCACGCGGCCATCGTCTGGCCGCTCCTGTGCGGCATGGCCAAGGCCAAGTACCACCTGCTGCTGTGCGAGCCTGTGAGCGGCGCGGAGGCCGAGCGCATCGGCCTGGTGTCGCTCGCGGTGGACGAGGCCGACCTGCTGCCGCGCGCCTACGAAGTGGCCGACCGGCTCGCGGCCGGCAGCCAGAGCGCGATCCGCCTCACCAAGTACGCGCTCAACAACTGGCTGCGCCAGGCCGGCCCAACCTTCGACGCCTCGCTGGCGCTCGAATTCATGGGCTTCGCGGGTGCCGACGTGCGCGAGGGCGTGGCCTCGCTGCGCGAAAGGCGCGCGCCGAACTTCGGCTGAAGTCCCGCCCGCCGAATCAGGCCTTCTTCAGGCCCAGCAGCGTCTGCAGCAGCACCACGCGCGTCTGCCCCAGCACCATGCCTTTCCATTCATCGTTGTCGCAGTAGAACGCGTCACGCAGTTGCTGGCGGATCTCGCGTTTCTGCGCGTCGGGCGCCTCGGGGTGCCGGCGCAGCCAGGTGTCGGCGCGCAAGCGGGTCAGCACTTCGCTGTCGGGCAGCGTGCCGAACTCCAGGCCCATGGGCGCGATGCTTGCATCCGGGCACTCGTCGTAGGCGATGGAAACCACCGGCCCCGAGACGTCGGCCGAGGCCGAGTCGCCGGCAAAGGGCGCGAACACGTCGGCGCCCCACCAGGCATGAGCCTGCGCAAGATCGGCCGGCGCATTGCGGCCCGGGTAGATCTTCTCGCCATGGCCGTAGGGGCCGAGGCCGGTGTGGATGTCGATCCAGCCGATGTGCGTGGCCGACGCGGCGTAGCTGCGCAGGATCGCGCGCATCGTGCGGTTGCTCCACGAGGGCGCGATGCCGCCGTAGAACAGGCCATCGGGCGAGCTGTACTGGCCCCGGGTGACGGCTGCGCGGAAAGCGCGCATGCCGTGCTTCTCGACATAGGCGGCCATGGCGGCTTCGTCGGCGGGTGTCGGCGGCCAGGTGGCGGGCAGCACAAGCGGCTCGACCTCGGCGTACTGCGCATTCACCGGCAGCGGCGCGCCGAAGTCGATGTGGTTGCGGTTCAGGTCGATGTTGTCCTCGTTGGTGCGGTGCAGGTGCGAAAAGCCGTGCGGATTGACCGCATGCACCAGCAGCAGCGCCACGCCCGCCTGTTCGAGCCGGCCCAGCAGGTCGGCGTCGCGGAGCGTGGCAAGCTGCGCGCCCGAGCCGCAGAAGCCCTCGGGGCCGTGCGTGCCCGAGGTGACGAGCAGCAGCTTCTTCGCGTCCCTGGTCCCGATCAGCGCCGCGTCGGTCGCCAGTTCCTCGCCGAGTGCGCCGCGGTGCGTCGGCAGCACGAAGGATTCGATTGCGGCGCCGCGCATTGCCGCGGCATCGAGGAACTTGGCACGCGCTTCGGCGTACGTGCCTGAGAAATGGCGGGTGGCGGCAGTAGAGGGGGTGTGCATGAGCGGGGGCTCCTGTGCGTGAGTGTAGGAAGTGGTGTCAGGCCGGCGGGTAGGCGGCGCCCGCTTCGCCTGAGGTCCAGGGCGCGTACTTGTGCATCGCACGCTCGAACAGCGGCGAGGCGGTCCAGCCCGCGAGCCAGGCGCGCAGCAGCGGCCAGGGCTGGCTTTCGAACCACGCGGGCTCGACCATCGCGAACTGCCGCACGAAGGGCATGACGGCGGCATCGGCCAGCGCCGCCCGCGCGCCGAAGAGTTGCCCGGAGCCACTGGCGAGCCGTGCTTCCAGCTCCAGCAGGAATTGCGCGCCCAGTTCGCGCGCGCCGCCGGCGGACGTGTCCGCGAAGCGGCCCGGGTACTTGTAGCGGTCGAGTTGCGGCTTGAAGCGGTTGTCGCATGCGGCGATAAGCGCGAGCATGTCGTCGAGCGTGCCCGCCTCGGGCGCGAGCCAGCGCAGCGGATCGTTGCGGCCCAGCGTCCACAGCATGATGTCCAGGCTTTGCTCCAGCACCGTGGCGCCGGGCAGCACGAGCACCGGCACCGTGCCCTTGGGCGAGGCAGCGAGCATTTCTTGCGGCTTGTTCTTCAGCACCACTTCGCGCAGCTCGCAGCGCTCCCCGCTGGCGGCCAATGCCAGCCGGGCGCGTATCGCGTAGGGGCAGCGGCGAAAGCTGTAGAGGACGGGAAGGCGAGGGTCTTGCATCGAGCGCAGGAGTCTATGCGCGCGGCTGCGCCGGTGGAAGGCCGGCTGCATTCAAATGCAACTGGGTTGCACTGGTTCATATAATGCAATTCTGTTGCATATAGGGCCATCCCCATGACCGACCGCCTCCCCGTCACCGTGCTGTCCGGCTTTCTCGGCGCCGGCAAGACCACGCTGCTCAACCACATCCTGCACAACCGGGAGGGCCGCCGCGTAGCGGTCATCGTCAACGACATGAGCGAGGTCAACATCGACGCGGCGCTGGTGCGAAACGGTGGTGCCGAGCTTTCGCGCACCGACGAGAAGCTGGTCGAGATGAGCAACGGCTGCATCTGCTGCACGCTGCGCGAAGACCTGCTGCTCGAAGTGGGCCGGCTCGCGAGGGAAGGGCGCTTCGACCAGCTGGTGATCGAATCCACCGGCATCTCGGAGCCGCTGCCGGTGGCCGAGACCTTCACCTTTGCCGGCGAGGACGGCAAGAGCCTGGCCGACGTGGCGCGCCTGGACACCATGGTGACGGTGGTCGATGCCTTCAACTTCCTGCGCGACTACGGCTCGCCCGATAGCCTGGGCCAGCGCGGCCAGTCGCTGGGTGACGAGGACACGCGCACCGTGGTCGACCTGCTGATCGAGCAGATCGAGTTCTGCGACGTGCTGGTGGTCAACAAGACCGACCTCGTGAGCGCCGAGGAGCGCGAGCGGCTCGTGGCCATTCTGCGCAGCCTCAACCCGCGTGCGCGCATCGAAATTGCGGCGTTCGGCCGCATCGCGCTCGACCGCGTGCTGGACACCGGCCTGTTCGACTTCGAACAGGCCGAAAGCGCACCGGGCTGGCTGGCCGAACTGCGCGGGGAGCATCAACCCGAGAGCGAGGCCTACGGCATCCGCAGCTTCGTCTACCGCGCGCGCCTGCCGTTCCATCCGCAGCGCTTCTGGGAGCTGGTGCAAAGCGAGTGGGAGGGCGTGGTGCGCTCCAAGGGATTCTTCTGGCTTGCGAGCCGCGCCACACGGGCCGGCTCTTGGTCGCAGGCGGGCGGTGCCTGCCGCTACGGCGTCGCGGGCCTGTGGTGGGCCGCCGTGCCGCGCGAGCACTGGCCGGCCGACGAGGAAGCGCTGGCGACCATCCGCAAGAACTGGGACCCGGCCCCCGGCGATGCCCGCCAGGAACTGGTGCTGATCGGCATCGGCATGGACGAAGCCGCCCTGCGTGCGCGGCTCGATGCCTGCCTGCTGACCGAAAGCGAAATGCGGCGCGGCGCTTCGTCGTGGGCGGATCTGCCCGATCCCTTTCCGTCCTGGAACGTGTAGTCGGCCCTGGGCCTCAGCCCCTGCATTCCCCGCAGGTGCCATGCAGCGTGAGCGCGGTGTGGCGGGTGTCGATGCCCTGCTTGCGCAGTTCGCGGCCGAGCCGGCTCATCACCTTGGGCAGCTCGGGATCGGAGGGGAGCGCGAGCACCTTGTGGCACTGGTCGCATTCGAAGGTGTTGCCCGATGCGGCTTCCACATGGCGCGAAAAGCGATTGACGCGGTCCGCGCCCACGCGGCGGTCGCACAGGCCCGCGTCGACCAGGCGGTCGAGCACGCGGTACACCGTGACGCGGTCGGGCGCCTCGCCGGTGGCAGTGGTGTAGGCGGCCACGACGTCGTCGTGCGTGAGCGGCTGGGAGGCGTGCTCCAGCAATTCGAGCACGGTCTGCGCGGCGCGCGTCACGCGCAGCCCGCTGCTGCGCAGCAGGGTTTCGCTGTCGGGCGCCGTCGCGGCAATGGGGGGCTTCGGATGCGGACTCATTGGTTTTCCGTGGAACCGACATTGTGTTGCATTCCGTGAGCCCGCGCCCCGGGCGGCCCGAATGCGCTAAGGTCTGGTTTTTCGCGTTTCTGAATACCTTCTACCGACCATGTCCAGTTCCCCGATCGAAATCGAGACCGCCCCCCATCCCACCGCCACGGTCATCGTGATGCACGGCCTGGGTGCCGACGGAAACGATTTCGTGCCGATTGCCAACGAGCTCGACCTGTCGAGCGTGGGCCCGGTGCGCTTCGTGTTTCCCAACGCGCCGGTGATCCCCGTCACCATCAATGGCGGCTACCGGATGCCGGCCTGGTACGACATTGCCGTGGCCGACCTGGCGGCGCGCGAGGACGAGGCCGGCCTGCGCCGCTCGCAGGCCACCATCGAGGCGCTGATCGCCAACGAGAAGGCCCGCGGCATCGCGGCC
Organism: Variovorax beijingensis; assembly: GCF_003951285.1. Taxonomy (GTDB): domain Bacteria; phylum Pseudomonadota; class Gammaproteobacteria; order Burkholderiales; family Burkholderiaceae_C; genus Variovorax; species Variovorax beijingensis. The sequence continues at coordinate 64,922 of NZ_RXFQ01000013.1, forward strand.
AACCGCATCGTGGTGGCGGGCTTCTCGCAAGGCTGCGCCATGGCGCTCCTGACCGGGCTGCGCCACACCGAGCGGCTGGCCGGCATCGTCGGCCTCTCGGGCTACCTGCCGATTGCCGCCACCACCGCGGCCGAGCGGCATGCGGCCAACCACGACACCCCGGTTTTCCTGGCGCATGGCCGGCAGGACCCCGTGGTGCCGCTCGAGCGGGCGCTGCAGTCGCGCGACGCGCTCACCGCGCTGGGCCATCCCGTCGAGTGGCACGAGTACACGATGGCGCACTCGGTGTGCATGGACGAGATTGCCGACCTGAACCAGTTTCTTCTGCGCGTGCTGGCCCGCTGACGACCTTCAGCGCCTTCACGCCGACGCGAAATGGAAGGAGACGAAAAGAATGATCCTCGTCATCGGACACGCCATGGCGAAACCCGAAACCCTGCAGGCGATGCTGGCCATCAGCGTGGAGCACGTGCTGCGCTCGCGCACCGAGCCCGGCTGCATCTCGCACGAGGTCAGCGCCGACGTGCAGCAGCCGCTGCGGCTGAGCTTCGTGGAGCGCTGGAGCGACATGGCGGCGCTGAAGGCGCATTTCCGCGTCGAGGCGTCACGCGCCTTCGGCAAGGCGCTGGCCGCCATGGCCGACGGCACGCCGCAGATCTCCATCTACCAGTCGGAAGAGATCGGTCCCGCATGAGCCCAGCTATCAAAACAATAGCAGCGCGCAGCATAGCGGATGCCGGGTTTCCCTGCACGAGCAGCGCCCGCGCGGCCGTGCTACCTTCCAGCCCCTCAGAGATTGACGGGTCATAACAATATGAGCAGCAGATTGCAGGAGAGGCTGGGTGCGCTCTCAGCCGCGCGGTTGAAGGGCATGCGGCGCGGCATCGAGAAGGAAAGCCTGCGCGCGCTGCCGGACGGCAAGCTCGCGCTCACGCCGCATCCGCTGGCCCTGGGATCGGCGCTGACCCATCCGCACATCACCACCGACTTCAGCGAATCGCAGCTCGAGCTCATCACGGGCGTGCATGCCAGCGCCGAGTCGGCGCTGGAGGAGCTCACGCGCGTCCACCAGTTCACCTACCGCGTGCTGGCCTCGCTCGGCGACGAGCGGCTCTGGGTGTCGAGCATGCCCTGCGGCTTGCCGACCGACGAGACCATTCCCATCGGGCGCTACGGCTCCTCGAACGTCGGGCGCGCCAAGAGCGTCTACCGCATGGGCCTGAGCCACCGCTACGGGCGGCGCATGCAGACCATCTCGGGCATCCACTACAACTGGTCGCTGCCCGACGTGTCCAGCGAACAGTATTTCGCGCTCATCCGCAACTTCCGGCGCCATGCCTTCCTGCTGCTGTACCTGTTCGGCGCCTCGCCCGCGCTGTGCTCCAGCTTTGTCGCAGGGCGCCCGCACGAACTGCAGCCATTGGGCGACGGCAGCATGTTCATGCCGCACGGCACCTCGTTGCGCATGGGGCGCCTGGGCTACCAGAGCGACGCCCAGGCCTCGCTGGCCGTGAGCTACAACAGCCTCGAGGGCTACGGCGCCTCGCTGCAGGACGCGCTCACGCGGCCCTGGCCGGCCTACGAGGCCATCGGCATCCGCAACCTCGGCGGCGACTACAACCAGCTGGGCACCAGCCTTCTGCAGATCGAGAACGAGTTCTACGGCACCATCCGGCCGAAGCGCGTGATCCATCCCGGCGAGCGCCCGCTGCATGCGCTGCGCGAGCGCGGCGTCGAATACGTCGAGGTGCGGCTGATGGACCTCGATCCCTTCGAGCCGGTGGGCATCAACGCACAGACCATGCGCTTTCTCGATGTGTTCCTGCTGCAGTGCCTCTTGAGCGACAGCCCGGCCGACACGCCCCAGGAAATCGCCGAACTGGCCCACAACCAGCACCTCACGGCGGCGCGCGGACGCGAGCCGGGCCTGCAGCTCTTGCGCGGCGGCCGCGAAGTGGGCCTGGCCGATTGGGGCATCGAGCTCGTCGAGCAGTGCCGGCCCATCGCCGCCGCGCTCGACGCCGCGAGCGGGGGCACGCAGCATGCCGACGCGGTGCGCGCCGCAATGGCCGCCCTGCAGGGCCCTGGCAGCCTGCCTTCGGCGCGGGTGCTGGCCGCGGTGGAGGAACGCCACGGCAATTCCTTCATCGGATTCGTGCGCGCGCAGGCGGAGCAGACCCGCGCCACGCTGCTGGCCCTGCCGTTCTCGGCCGAGCAGCAGGCCGAGTTCGAGCGCATGACCGAGGAATCGATCCAGGAGCAAAAGCGCATCGAGGCCGCCGACACCCTGCCTTTCGAGATCTACCGGGAGCAGTACGTGTCCCCCGCGCGCCTGGGAATCGGGCGCGGGCGGGTGGCCGTTGCGGCCTGACCGTCCGACGCATCCCACTGCCACATCGCCCGCCTGACGACAGGCGCGAAGGGCGTTGGCCTACAGGCATTGGCCGGCATCGCCCACCGCGGCAGCCGCTGCCGCGGCGACCATGGGCGGCATGCAACCCGCCAGCTTCAGATCTCGACTCCGGCCCATGGTTCGGCCGGAGATTGCGGCATGACTTTCAAGGCCTATCTTGTTGAGGACAGCCCTCTCATTCGCGAAAGCCTCGTCGGCTTCCTGCACGACGTGGCTGACGCGGACGTGGTGGCCTGCGCCAGCAGCGAGGAAGAAGCCGTGCGCTGGCTGGATCATCACCGCGACGACTGGGACCTGGCCATCGTCGATCTTTTCCTGGAGCGCGGCAACGGCCTGGGGGTGGTCAGGGCCTGCCGCCACCGCGCGGCCAAGCAGAAGGTCGTGGTGCTGAGCAACTACGCCACCTCCGATATGCGCCGGCGCTCCGCGCAGCTGGGTGCCGATGCCTTCTTCGACAAGTCGGCCGAGCTCGACCAGCTGGTGGCCTACTGCGAAACGCTGCGTCACGCGCGCGACTGAGCCCGCCTCCGGGCACCCTTGCCAGGACCCCTTTCTGGGGTAAAACGCCACGCGGCCGACGTGGCGGCCATCGGCACACCATTCCCAAGGAAAGAAAGCAGCGAGATGAGCAACAGCACCATCGACTTCAAGGGCCGCGTGGCCATCGTGACCGGCGCGGGCGGCGGCCTGGGCCGCCAGCATGCGCTGGCCCTGGCGGCGCGCGGCGCCAGGGTGGTGGTCAACGACCTGGGCGGCGCCCGCGACGGCTCCGGCGCCTCGGTGAGCGCGGCGCAGGCCGTGGTGGACGAAATCGAGACCGCGGGCGGCGAGGCCATGGCCAACGGCGCCTCCGTCACCGATTTCGAGGCGGTGCAGGCCATGGTGAAGCAGGCGGTCGACGCCTGGGGCCGCGTCGACATCCTGGTCAACAACGCCGGCATCCTGCGCGACAAGAGCTTTGCCAAGATGGAGCTCGCCGATTTCCAGCTGGTGGTCGACGTGCACCTGATGGGCGCGGTGAACTGCACCAAGGCCGTCTGGGCGCTCATGAACGAGCAGAAGTACGGTCGCATCGTCATGACCACCTCGTCTTCCGGCCTTTACGGCAATTTCGGCCAGAGCAACTACGGCGCTGCCAAGCTTGCGCTGGTGGGGCTCATGCAGACGCTGAGCATCGAAGGCGCAAAGAACGACATCCGCGTCAATTGCCTGGCGCCGACCGCGGCCACCCGCATGACCGAGGGGCTGATGCCGCAGGAAGTGCTGGACGCGCTCAAGCCCGAGGCCGTGGTGCCCGCCATGCTGGTGCTGGCGGCCGAGAACGCGCCGAACCGCACCATCCTCTGCGCCGGCGCCGGCACCTTCGAGGCCGCGCACATCACGCTGACGCAGGGCGCCTGGCTCGGCATCGGCGCGGACACGCCCGAGCAGCTGGCCGCGCGGCTCGCCGAAGTGACTTCGCGCGAGGGCGAGATCGTGCCGCAGAGCGGCTCGGCCCAGGGCAGCAACGAGGTCGGCAAGGCGATGGCGAGCGCCGGCAAGGGCTGATTCGCCATCCGGTCCATGGCCGCTTGACCTCGAGTGCACTCGAGCATTTCCAATGGATTCACCGGGCCTTCCGGTTCATTCATCCATCCGGGGAAAGCAGCCATGAACACGACAGACGACAGCAGGGCGCTGGTGCAGCGCATCCATTCCGAGCTGGACAAGGGCAACGGCCAGCTCTTCATCGACAGCCTGGCCGACGACGCCCGCTGGACGCTCGAAGGCAGTACGCCGTGGTCGCGCACCTACGCAGGCAAGGCCGCGATCCGCGAAGAGCTGCTCAAGCCGCTGTTCGCGCAGTTTGCCGGGCAGTACGTGAGCAAGACCGAGCGCATCATTGCCGAGGGCGACCGAGTGGTGGTGCTGTTCAGCGGCGACGTGCCCACCCGGGCCGGCAAGCGCTACAACAACCGCTACTGCTACATCTACCGCATCGAAGGAGGCAAGGTGAAAGAACTGACCGAGTACTTCGACACCGCACTGGTCCAGCAGGCGCTCGAGGCGCCGCCGGCTCCAGGCCATCTCCATGCCCAGGCCGCCTGACAACGGCACGCCCTTCCACATCGGCGAGCTGGCCCGGCGCACCGGCCGCACCGTGCATGCCATCCGCTGGTACGAGACGCAGGGCCTGGTGCCGGGCGTCGTGCGCGACGAAGGCGGACGGCGCCTGTACGGTGAACTGCACGTCGGCTGGCTCGACCTGATGGACCGGCTGCGCCGCACCGGCATGTCGATTGCCGGGATGCGCGAATACACCGCGCTCGCGCTGCAGGGCAAGGCCACGCTGCGTCAGCGCCGCGACCTGCTTGCCGCGCACCGCGCGCGCGTGGCCGAGACCATTGCGGATTGGAACCAGGCGCTGTCGCTGGTCGAGCGCAAGATCGATTTCTACGACGACTGGATGCAAAGCGGCCACAGGCCGCCCCTGCTGCCCGCCGAAGCGATGCGCGCGCCGCCGCCCAGGCGAAAGGCGCGATAGCCGGTGTGGTGCCCGCCTACTCCGCGATGAAGCCCGTGTCCTTGCGGATCGAATCGCGGTCGCGGTGGTTGTTCAGCCGGCCCAGCGTGTTGTCGAGCAGGCGCTTGAGCTTGTCGGCCGCGCCGCGGAAGGCCTCGTCGAGGGTGGTGGCGTGCTGGGTGACGGCCAGCGGCTGATGGTGGGCCAGGCGTGCCTCCATCACGCAGCACTTGTCTCCGCCGCCGGCCTTGTCGTGGTTCTCGTCGCTCAGATGCACTTCGACGCGGGTGACGTCGTCGACGAAGCGGCCGAGCTGCTGCTTGATTTCCGCATCGGCCCAGCGCTCCAGCGCGTCCCTGTTGTTGACGCCGTTGCTCGTGTTGACCTGAATCTGCATGCCTTGTCCCTGATGATGGATGAACGAGCCCCTACTGTGCGCCCTAAACGCCCCAGGTACGCGTAGGCATGTTCCCCGACCCCCGGGACGAGGCGGGATTCAGCTCTGGATATAGGTCGTGAGCTGCGCGATGGTTTCCTCGTGGTCGGCAATGATGTCGTCCATCAGGTCCTGGATGGAGATCATGCCCACCACCTTGCTGCCGTCGACCACCGGCAGGTGGCGGAACTTGCGCTGGCTCATCAGCGCCATGCAGGCGTGCGTGCGGGTCTGAGGGGTCACGGTCATCACGTCGGGCGTCATGATCTCGGAGACCTTCATTTCCTTGGAGTTCTTGCCCTGGAGCGCCACCTTGCGGGTGTAGTCGCGCTCGGACAGAAAGCCCACCAGCCGGTCGCCGTCCATCACCATCAGCGCGCCGACCTCGAAGCGCGCCAGGGTGGCCAGCGCATCGAACACGCTGGTGTCGGGCGAGGTGCGCCAGGCCGCGGAATCGTGGCGCTTGAGCAGTTCGGAGACGGGTTTCATCGCGGTAGCTCCATCAAAAAGTTTGGCTCGGGCCGGCGCGTCCATGCGCCGCACTCGGTCAAATGATAGGGGCGGAACCACCCCCGCGATGCAAAAACCTCCAGGGGATTGCGCGCGCCGCGCCGGGATGCGCGCTGACGCGAACTAAGGTGTTGGTGCGAGCACGCGGCCGAGTGCCACCGGGTCGCCTACCACGGTCTTGACCAGGCCCTTGTCGTCGAAGCTCACCTGGTACTCCGACCAGCTGTCGCGCCAGTAGCGCCAGATGGGCGCATCGAGGCTGGGGTTCTCGCTGGCCACCGGGTAGCCGATGGCCATCAGCACCTGCTCGCGCGTCATGCCGGGCGCCACTTTTCCGGCCACGATGGCGTCGCGCACGGCGGGCGCGAAGGCCGCCATCTTCTGCTTCGGGTCTTCGGTCACCACGTAGCGCTGCGCGAAGTCGATCAAGGTGATGTTGCGGCTGTAGTCGTTCTTGATGCGCTGGGGCTTGCCCGCGAGATCGAGGTTGAACCAGCGGAAGTCGTAGCCCGTGATGCGCGCCGGCGTGCCCACGGCCACGATGCTGGTGCCTTGCTCGTCGTAGTTGATGTCGCTGATCGAGTTGCCGTAGGTGCGCATGTTGCAGCACAGGTAGCCGCTGATCAGCGGGCCCGGCGGCGGCGAGGGACGCTGGGCATGGACGACGGCCGCGGGAACGGCGGTGGCTGCCAGCAGGGCGGCAGCGGCAAGGCGCTTGAACATGGATTTCCCTCGGTACTTATTGAAAATGGCTGCGCATGCAGCGCGCGGATTCTAGAGGGCGCGGTGCGCCCGGGCGCAGGCAAAATGGGCCTGTGCAGCTACAGAAAGCGTAGCGGCGTGATTTGCCGCACATCGCGGTCCACAATGCGCACCCGGCCTTCGGGCCGACCTTCCCCACAGAGCGAAAGAAAGAACACCCTCGATGGCGATCCAGTGGTTCCCCGGGCACATGTACACGACCCAGAAGGCCATCACCGAGCGGGTGAAGGACATCGACGTGGTCATCGAGCTGCTCGACGCGCGCCTGCCCGGCTCCAGCGCCAACCCGATGCTGGCCGAGCTCACGTCCGGGCGGCCCACGCTCAAGGTGCTCAACAAGCAGGACCTGGCCGACCCCGCGCGCACGGCGCTCTGGCTTGCGCACTACAACGCGCTGCCGGCCACGCGCGCCATTGCGCTCGACGCGAGCCTGGCCACGCCCGCGCAGGCCATCGTGCGCGCCTGCCACGAGCTCTCGCCCAACCGCGGCGGCATGGCCAAGCCGATGCGCGTGCTGATCTGCGGCATTCCGAACGTCGGCAAGTCGACGCTCATCAACACGCTCACCGGCAGCCGCAAGGCCAAGACCGGCGACGAGGCCGGCATCACCAAGCTGGAGCAGCGCATCACGCTGGCCGACGACTTCTACCTGTGGGACACGCCCGGCATGCTGTGGCCGCGCATCGTGGTGCCCAAGAGCGGCTACAACCTGGCGGCCAGCGGCGCCGTGGGGCGCAATGCCTTCGACGAGGAAGAAGTGGCGCTGGAGCTGCTCAACTACCTGAAGACGCACTACGCGGCAGGCATCACCGAGCGTTTCAAGCTGGCCGAGCACGACGCCGCGGCCATCGCCGCCATGAAGGACGAGGAAGTGCTCGACGCCATCGGCCGCAAGCGCGGCGCGCTGCTCGGCAAGGGCCGCGTCAACCTCCAGAAGGCGGCCGAGATCGTGATGCACGAGTTCCGCGCGGGCAGCCTCGGGCGCGTCACGCTCGAGACGCCCGAGGAGTTTGCAGGGTGGCTCGCCGAGGGGTTGCGCGCAGACGCGGAGCGTGCGGCAAAGAAGGCGGCGCGCGGCAAGAAGCGCAAGCCGGCTGCCGAGTCCGCCGAGGGCGAAGGGCCACGGCCGGACTGACCAGCCGAAGGCCGCTCGCCCACTATCATCGAAACATGCAACGCCTCACGCGCCAACGCAACGCGGTCTTCTCCGCCTTCAGCGACACCGGCCTGGTGCTGACCGCACCTGAAATCCTCGAGCGCGCCCGCGCCATCGTGCCCGAGATCAGCCTCTCCACCGTGTACCGCCAGGTGTCCATGCTGCTGGCCGACGGCGAGATCGCCAAGGTCGAGCTGCCGGGCGAACCGGCGCGCTACGAAGTGGCCTGCAAGCCCGATGCGCACCGCCATTCGCACCATCACGGCGAAGAGGCCGACCACCACCATCATTACTTTCACTGCGGCAGCTGCGGGCAGGTCTTCATGCTGCATGCATGCCCCGGACCCATGACCGACCTGGTGCCCAAGGGCTTCCGGGTGACGAGCCATGAAGTGACGCTGCATGGCGTGTGCGCGGCCTGCGCCGGCGCCGCCCGCAAGGCGCGGTCGCCGAAGGCGCACTGACGCTCGGCGGCGGGTCAGCGCACCTGCAGGCGCGCGTCCTTCGGATAGCTGATGGTGTAGTCGGCCGCGACGCGCGCGGTCTTGCCGGGCTCCAGGTCGAAGCGCCACATGGCGAGCCCGGGCTGCTTGTTCCAGGCCAGTTCGCCGGGCTGCGGCGAGAACTGCGCGGCCACGCGCACCTGCTCGTCAACGGAGACGGGAGCCGCCTCGAGCACCTGCACCGCGATCGGCGTGCGGTGGCGGTTCTCCACCACGTAGGCGCGCTGCACCTTGCGCTCGGCGCGCGAGCCGGCAAAGCCGCCCGTGCCCTGGCTGTCGTTCTCGGGCTCGGCCTGCACGCGCACCAGTTCGTCGCGGCCGAAGGAGAGCGTGAGCCTGGCGTCGCTCGGCGCGCTCCACCGGCCGCTGCCGACGAAGTTGCCGTCGCGGTAGAGCTGCAGCGCACCGGCCGGCCATACGCCCGCCGGCTGCGCGAGTTCGGCGACCAGGAAGGCGCTGGCGTCCACGCGCGGGCTGGTGCGTGCGGCAAGCTTCGCCGTGTCTTCGTGCTGGCCCAGCGCCAGCGTCACGCGCTGGCCGCTGGAGGGCACGTCGATGCTCTGGGGCACCGCGAATTCGGTGGCAAAGCTGTTGTCGAACACGTTCACGTCGAACTGGGGCTCCGTGGCCTCGGCCATGGCGCGCCGGTCGGCGGATGCGGCGGGCGCCGGCGCCGCCATCATCGCGGGCATGCCCGCCTGGACACGCGGCGGCGGCTCGATGCCGATGCGCCACGCCGTGGGTGTGCGGCCCGCGGTCTCGCGGCGCGGCTGGCCGGTGGAGAGCACCAGCTTCACGCCGCGCCAGTCTTCGCCGGTGGCCTGCGCCACCAATGCCTGGCGCTCGATGCGCACCTTGCTCGTGGCGGTGTCGAGCAGCGCGCGGTAAGTGGGCGTCCAGCCGGGGCCGGCGACCTGGTAGCTCAGCTTCACGTCGGCATCGGCGCTGGCGGCCAGCGTCACGGTCACGGCCATCACCTGCGCGCCGTGGCCTTGCGAGCGCTTGCGCTCGGCCAGCAGCGGGTTCAGCTGCCGGTCGATGTCGGCCTGCCTGCGCTGGATCTGGTGCTGTTTGAGCAGCGAGTCCTGCCCGGTACGGCGCATCGCCTCGGCCATGGCGGCGAGGTTGCGTGCATCCATCGGCGCGCGGGCGCCCTGGGCCGATTCGCCGCTGCCGCCCGAGAGGCCTTTCAGGTAGCCCGTCACCATGCCCAGCGCGTCATTCTCGGCCTGCAGCGCGGCCTTCTGGTCTTCGAGTTCGCGGATGCGGCCGTCGAGCGCGCTGGCGGCGCAGCGGGGCGACAGTTCGCGCGCCTCGCTGAGCACCGAGGTCTCGCCCACGCGCACCGATGCGCCGGCCGACACCTGCAGGCTCTGCACGTCGAGAGTCGCGGGCAGGCAGGCGAAAGTGACCGACCGGCTGCCGGCCGCAACGCGCGCGACGCGCTCCACCGTGGCGCTGCCGGGATAGACCTTGACCTGGGTGATGCGCGAGTTGTCGGCTGCGGCTTGCGCAAGGGCGCCGGTACTCGCCGCCAGCCATGCGGCGGCGGCGAAGGTGGCACGGAGAAGAAAGGCGGCGGAGGGTGCTTTCATGGAGAACCTTCGGAAGTGGATGGATGGCTTGTCTCCACTCATACGGCCGGGCGCGTCCAACGGGGTCGAGTCACTGCGAATTTTTTCGGACGCGGGTGCTGCTGTCGCCAATGCAACCGCAGGGGCGCTGCCGGTCACGCGCGCGACGAGGCGTGGCGGCTGCGCTTCGTAGAGTGGGGTCGCCCGCTAGCCAACGCATTTCCGATCCAAGGAGATCCTCCATGCTCGACACCATCCAGGCCATCAACAAGACCGCTGCCTTCAACCGCTGGGCCGGCTTCGAAGTCACCCGCGCCGCCGCCGGCGAAGCCGAACTGCGCATGGAATGGCGCGAGGAAGACATGGGCCAGTACGCCGGTTTCCTGCATGCGGGGCTGATCGGCGCCATGCTCGACACGGCCTGCGGCTTCGCGGCCGCCACGGTGGCGGGCCGCGTGCTGGCCTCGCATTTCTCGGTGAACTGTTTGTCGCCCGCGCTGGGCCGTGCCTTCATCGCGCGCGGCAAGGTGGTGAAGGCGGGGCGCAAGCAGGTGTTCACCACCGCCGAACTCTATGGCCAGGGCGATGGCGACAGCCTCAAGCTCGTGGCGACGGGGAGTGCCATCCTGGTTCCGGTGGAAGAGCCTCCGCCGGCAAAGTGACAGCCGCCTTGGCGCCGGCGCGCCGGAGCTTGAGTCCGAACAGCGGCCGCAGCCAGTTGAAGCGGCGAATCAAGCCGTCGGTGAGCAGCCAGCAGCCCGCGACGGTCAGCACGACCAGCAGCGTGGGCTCCAGCACCGGCCCCAGCGCGAGCGGAGCCAGCAGCGCGACGCCGGCGATGATCAGCGTCTGGTGCAGCACGTACCACGGGTACACCGACTCGTTGGCCCAGCGCAGCCAGGGCCACGGGCGGTTCAGGTGGCGGTGGCCATGGCCCAGGATGGTGGCGACCGCCAGCCACAGATAGAGCATGCGCAAGCTGTCCATCAGCACGCCGGAGGGCGGGCCCTTGGCGCCGAGCCGCAGCACGATGAAGGTGGTGATCGCCGCCGCGGCCAGCGCCAGAGATATCCGCCGCAGGCGTTCCAGTTCGCGCCACACGCCCGTGTCCACGCCCATCCAGTAGCCGTAGAGGAACACGGTGAAGTAGACGCTGTGCAGGTGAAAGTCGCGGACCAGGTTGTGCGTGGGCGGAAAGTGCCGCGCCAGCAGCATCGTCCAGACCAGCAGCGGGAGCGCCGGCAGCAGCAGCAGCCTCCAGCCGCGCAGCCCGTTGAAGCGGCGGCGCATCCACTGGCCGGCCGGTGACCGCCACAGCGGCAGCGTCAGGGCAATGAGCGCCGTGTAGGTGAACAGGTAGGGCAGGTACCAGAGGTGGTTCCATGTGATGCCGAACTCCGCGCCGGCGAAGGCCGCCTTCGGCCACGGATCGCTCATGGAAAGATAGCGCAGCAGGAAGGCGCCGAAGCCCGGCGCCACCAGGCCGCTGGCCACGCCTTGCGCATAGGCCTGGTAGGGCACGACCACCGCCATGCCGAAGGCCAGCGGCAGCATCAGCCGCACGCCGCGGCTACGCAGCAGGCCCCAGGTGCCCTGGCTGCGGCTCAGGAAGCCCAGCGACACGCCCGAGACCAGGAACACCAGATCCATGCGCCAGAGGTTGAGCACGCGCATCGGCCACTGCAGCCATTCGGCCGCATGCGGACTCTTGAGGTGCCAGGGCCAGTCGGCCACGTAGTACATCGCCACGTGGTACAGGATGACCAGCAGGAAGGCCAGCGCGCGCAGCGCGTCGATGTCGTGCCGCCGGTCGGACAAGGTGGATGGGGTTGTGCTCATCGGTCGATGGTTGCGTCCATCCGCCGCGCGCGGCCTGCCCGCGGGACGGATCGCGGGCCTTTTGTGACGAGCGGTGCCCTGCAGGGACGAAATTCGCCCGCCCGGCGCGAGGATCGCGAGAATCCCGGGCATGGGAGATTCCCGCAAGAACCTGTACGAGCGCTACGAACCCATCCGCCGCCGCGTGGAAGTGGGCTTCTGGATCGTCTTCATGGCACTGCAGGCGGTGTTCAATACCACCGTGGCGCTGGTCGACGCGCGCGACCGCGCCGTGCCCCGCGCCGCGTGGGAAATCGTCACCTGGGAGGTGTCGAGCCACCTCGTGCTGCTGGCGCTGGTGCCGGCGGTGGTGGCCATCCAGCACCGGCTGTCGCCGCTCGCGCGCACCCACCTGCTGCGCTACCTGGGCTGGCACCTGGCCGCCAGCGTGGTCTTCAGCGTGGTGCACGTGGCGGCGATGTTCGCGCTGCGCGCCATGGTCTACGCGGCGGCCGGCGAGCGCTACGACTTCGCGGGCTGGACCGGGCGCTGGGGCTACGAATACCTGAAGGACGTGCGCGCCTACCTGTCGATGGTGTTCGGCATCTGGGTCTACGGCGTGTTCATGCTGCGGCTGCAGGGCGAGGCGCGCGTGCTCGACCAGCCCGAGGCGGCGGCGGCAGCGCTGGCCGAGCCCGCCGAAGCCCATCAGGCTGCCGCGCCGCCCGCGCGGCCCGAGCGCTTCCTGGTGCGCAAGCTGCGGCGCGAATTCCTGATTGCCGCCGGCGACATCGATTGGCTCCAGGCCGAAGGCAACTACATCGGCCTGCACGTCAACGGCCACGACTACCTGCTGCGCGCCACGCTCACCGATTTTCTGGCGCAGCTCGATCCCGCCCATTTCGTGCGCGTGCACCGCAGCCACGCGGTCAATCTCGGCCGCATCAAGGAAATCGAGCCGCTCGACGGCGGCGATGCCCGGCTGCACATGCACGATGGCAGCACGGTGCCCTGCAGCCGGCGCTATCGCGATGCCTTGCGTGCCGGGGCGAGTTGACTTCGGGCAACGCCTCCGTCGTCCCGTTCCGGTGCAACCTTTGCACTGAGAGTGCCCATTCGCGGTCATTTCGCACCACTAAAGAGCTTTCAGGCACCATTTTTGCTTTCCTGCGGCGCTGCCCCGAGCAATTCGGGTGCATGCACCAATTCAAACCAAAAACTGCAAGAAGCTCCAATGGACGCACTCAAACAGGGCGCAGACGCGCTGTTCATTCTTCTCGGCGCGATCATGGTGCTGGCCATGCATGCCGGTTTCGCCTTCCTGGAACTGGGCACCGTGCGCAAGAAGAACCAGGTCAATGCGCTGGTCAAGATCCTGGTCGACTTCTCGGTCTCGACCATCGTGTACTTTCTCGTAGGCTATGGCGTGGCCTACGGCATGCACTTCTTCGTGGGCGCTACGGAGCTCGCGGCCAAGAGCGGCTACGAGCTCGTGAAGTTCTTCTTCCTGCTCACCTTCGCGGCGGCCATCCCGGCGATCATTTCGGGCGGCATTGCCGAACGCGCCAAATTCTGGCCTCAACTGATCGCTACGGCGGTCATCGTCGGCGTCGTCTATCCGCTGTACGAGGGCATTGCCTGGAACAAGGCCTTCGGCATCCAGGCGTGGATCGCCTCCGTCACGGGCAGCGAGTTCCACGACTTTGCCGGCTCGGTGGTAGTGCACGCGGTGGGCGGCTGGCTCGCACTGCCGGCGGTCATCCTGTTGGGCGCGCGCCGCAACCGCTACCGCGGCGACGGCTCGCTGAGCGCGCATCCGCCCTCGAACATTCCTTTCCTGGCGCTGGGTGCCTGGGTGCTGTGCGTGGGCTGGTTCGGCTTCAACGTGATGAGTGCGCAGAGCATCGACAAGATCTCCGGCCTGGTGGCCGTCAACTCGCTCATGGCGATGGTGGGCGGCACGCTGGTGGCACTGGCCATGGGAAAGAACGACCCCGGCTTCGTCTACAACGGCCCGCTCGCCGGATTGGTGGCCGTGTGCGCGGGTTCCGACCTGATGCATCCGCTGGGCGCGCTGGTAGTGGGCGGCGTGGCCGGCGCCATCTTCGTGGCCATGTTCACGCTCACGCAGAACAAGTGGAAGATCGACGACGTGCTCGGCGTCTGGCCGCTGCACGGCCTGTGCGGCACCTGGGGCGGCATTGCGGCGGGCATCTTCGGCACGCAGGCGCTGGGCGGCATCGGCGGCGTGAGCGTCTGGGCGCAGCTCATCGGCACCTTGATGGGCGTGGCATGGGCTGCGCTCGCAGGGGCGCTGGTGTATGGGGCGCTCAAGGCGACGATGGGGCTGCGGCTGACGCAGGAAGAGGAATACGACGGCGCCGACCTGTCGATCCACCATATCTCGGCGACGCCGGAGCGTGAGGTGAACTGGTAACGCGATCTGCTGAAGCGTATGCATCCGGCTCACATAGCCGCGAGAGCGCGGCCCAAGAGCACAAAAGCGCGGTCTGTAGCAAACTCGCCCGACCGCTTCGCTTCCACTTTCAACCGACGCCAATGACCCAAGCTCCCCCCGCCCTCGAAGTCCTCCCCCGCGATCTCTCCGCCTACCGCAAGGGCAACGTCGGCATCGACTACGTGCACCGCTTCGAGTCCGGCAAGCCGGGCCCCCACGTGCTGATCAACGCGCTCACGCACGGCAATGAAATCTGCGGCATGACCGCCGCCACGCACCTGCTCGACACCAACGTGCGCCCGAAGATCGGCACGCTCACCGTGAGCTTTGCCAACGTGGAAGCGTACGAGTCCTTCGACCAGGCGCTGCCCTTCGACAGCCGCCAGCTGGTGCACAACCTCAACCGCATCTGGTCGCCCGAATGGCTCGACGGCACCGAAGACAGCCCCGAACTGCGCCGCGCTCGCGCGCTGCGGCCGGTGGTGAGGGCGGCCGACCACATCCTGGACATCCACTCCACCAGCCAGCCGGTGATTCCGTTCTGGGTGTATCCCGCCTATGACCGCAATGCCGAGGCGGCGCTGGCCATCGGCCGTCCGTCGGTGCACCTGGTGATGCCCGACGGCCTGGGCTCCGGCACGCCGCTGATCCAGCATGGCCGCCACGGCCTGCCCGATGGCAAGGGCGTGGCGCTGGTGGCCGAATGCGGCCAGCACTTCCTGCGCTCGGCCTCCGAGCTGGCCACCGCCATCTCGCTCGACTTCCTGGCGCACTTCGGCCTCATCGACAAGGACCCCGCCGCGCCGACGCCCGGCCCGCAGCGCCGCTTCGAGCTGCTGCAGACGCACGTCATCAAGTCGGAAGAGTTTGCGTTCGTGCGCCCGCTGATCGGCTTCGAGACCTTTGCCAAGGGCGAACTGATCGCCACCAACGGCCCGGACGAGATCCGCGCGCCGTGCGACGAATGCACGATCTTCATGCCCGCGCAGCGGGTGATCGTGGGGCGCGAGGCGGTGTACCTCACAAAGCCGATCTGAAGGGGGCCGGTTGGCAGACCCAGGCGGGCCAGGCTGTGTCTAGGCGGCAACAAACAGCGCCGGATCCACCATCGCCCGGTTCAGCATCACCGACCAATGCAGATGCGGCCCGGTCACGCGCCCGGTGGCGCCCACGGCGGCGAGCTGCTCTCCGGTCTTCAGTACGTCGCCCACCTTCGTGTCGATGCGGCTCAGGTGGCAATACATCGTGAGCAGGCCACCGCCATGGTCGAGCCACACCGTGCCGCCGTTGAAGAAGTAGTCGCCGGTGTCGATCACGCGCCCCGGCAGCGGCGCCAGCACGGGCGTGCCGGTGCCGGCGGCGATGTCCATGCCGCTGTGCGGATTGCGCGACTGGCCGTTGAACACGCGGCGCAGGCCGAACGAACTGGAGCGGCGGCCCGGCACGGGGACGCGCATCCGCAGCGCGGCATCGGGCCGCAGGTCGGTGAAGGTGGCCATCACGGTCGCCAGGTGCGCGCGTTCGCGCTCGTAGCGCGCCTCGTCTTCGGGCGACAGATCGACGGTGCGCGGCGGCACCGTCAGGCGCTGCTCGCGGTATTGCTTGGGACTCACGGTGTAGGCGATCTGCTTTTCGTTGCCGCCCTCGGTGCGCACGGCGATGCTCGCCTCGCCCGGCACGGCCGCGAGCGGAATGCCCACGAGCGCAGTCCATTCGATGGCATCGCCCACCACCAGCAGCGGCAGGTCGCCGGAGAAGGCCTGCGGGCGCCTGGCCGCCGGACCGAGCGACAGGCGGGCCACGCCGCCCGGCACCTGGGATGCATGCGGCCAGACATCGGGCTGCTTCTTCTTGGCCGTGGAAGCCGCAGCGGCGCGCGCCGAGGCCAATGCCATGAAGCCGAAGGTGCCGAGCAGGGCACAGCGGCGGTCGAGGCCGGACGGGGCGGATTCGGGAAGCGGGGGATGCATGACGTTGAACTCAAGGCTTGCGAAGCGAACAAACAAGGGCACAGCGAACACAGGGGAACCGGAAATGAACACCCGAGCACTGGCCCGATGGGTCTTGATGGTAAGCGCAGGCGCCGTGGCTGCCGGGTGCAACAGCACCGCGATCCGCGTAGGCGGCGCGCCCGAGGCGAGCGTCAGGAACTGCGTGGCCGCGGCCTCGCGCGAATTTCGCGTGCCGGCGTCGAGCGTGGTTGCGGACAAGGGGTCGACGCCACGCGACGGCGTCTACGCGGTCAACCTGAAGATCGGCCCGCAGGGACGACCGGCGCTGTGCACGACGGATGAAAACAGCGCGGTGCTGGGCGTGGTCTACAAGCGGCCGGAATAGGCAATGAAAAGCCGGCGCCATCGCGGCCGCCGGCTTTGTACGGGCAGAGGGCGGTTTTACTTGCCCCAGCTGTCCCGCATGCCTGCAGCGCGATTGAACACGCGCTTGCCATCGGCCCCAGCCTTCGCATCGAGCACAAAGTACCCGTGCCGCTCGAACTGGAACGCCGCACCGTCCTGCGCCTTGGCCAGCGACGGCTCGACGAATGCAGAGCAAACCTCCAGGCTCGCCTTGTTGAGTTCGTCGAGCAGCTCGCCGCTGCCCGGATTCGCCGCCGCAAACAGCCGCTCGTACAGCCGCACCTCGGCCTGCACCGCATCGGCCGCGGCCACCCAGGTGATGTTGCCCTTCACCTTGATGGCGTCCGCGCCCGGCGTGCCGCTCTTGGTGTCGGGCACCAGCGTGGCTTGCACTTCGACGAGCTTGCCGCTCGCGTCCTTGGTGCCGCCGGTGCATTCGATGACGTGGCCGTACTTGAGGCGCACCTTGTTGCCCGGGAACAGGCGGAAGAAGCCCTTGGGCTGCACTTCCTCGTAGTCGGTGCGCTCGATCCAGACCTCGCGGCCGAGCTTGAATTCGCGCTTGCCCATCTCGGGGTGGTGCGGGTGCACGGGGGCGGAGCAGTCGTCGAGCACCTCGTCGCCGCCCATCAGCTCGCCCCAATTCGTGATCACCAGCTTGACCGGGTCGAGCACGGCCATGGCGCGCGGCGCGATGGGGTCGAGGGTGTCGCGCAGCGCGGCTTCCAGGCTCGCGTAGTCGATCCAGCCACCGGACTTGGTGGTGCCGCTGCGTTCGCAGAACAGGCGTAGCGCCTCGGGCGTATAGCCGCGGCGGCGCAGGCCGGCCAGGGTGGGCATGCGCGGGTCGTCCCAGCCGTCGACGTACTTTTCCTCGACCAGCTGGCGCAGCTTGCGCTTGCTGGTGAGCACGTGGGTGACGTTGAGGCGGGCGAATTCGTACTGGCGCGGATGCGGGCTGGCGATGAGGCCGCCTTCGGCCAGGCGGTCGAGCAGCCAGTCGTAGAAGGGGCGCTGGTCTTCGAATTCGAGCGTGCAGATGGAATGGGTGATCTGCTCGAGCGCGTCCTCGATGGGATGCGCAAAGGTGTACATCGGATAGATGCACCACTTGTCGCCGGTGTTGTGGTGGGTGGCCCGGCGGATGCGGTAGAGCGCGGGGTCGCGCATGTTGATGTTGGGGCTCGCCATGTCGATCTTCGCGCGCAGGATGGCGGCGCCGTCGGGCAACTGGCCGTCGCGCATGGCGCGGAAGCGGGCGAGGTTTTCTTCCACGCTGCGGCTGCGGAACGGGCTGTCGGTGCCGGGCGTGTTGAAGTCGCCGCGGTTGGCGCGGATTTCCTCGGCGCTTTGTTCGTCCACATAGGCCAGGCCGGCGCCGATCAGGTATTCGGCCGCCCGGTACATGAAGTCGAAGTAGTCGCTCGCGAAGTATTCGTGCGGCTGCAGGGTGCCCGGGGCGCTCGGGCGGTCGGCCAGGCAGGTTTCGTAGCCGAGCCATTGGACGGCGTCGCGGATGGAGTCGACGTATTCCTGCTCTTCCTTCTCGGGGTTGGTGTCGTCGAAGCGCAGGTGGCAGACGCCGCCGTATTCCCTGGCCAGCTCGAAATTGAGCCAGATGCTCTTGGCGTGGCCGATGTGCAGGTAGCCGTTGGGCTCGGGCGGAAAGCGCATGCGCACCTTGGCCGGGTCGGCCATGCCCTGGGCGTGATGGGCAGCGTCGCCGGGCGAGCCACCCCATTTGCGGCCAGAATAGGCCCCCTGCGCAAGGTCGTTTTCGATCACGTGGCGCAGGAAATTGCTCGGTGCAGCGGCTGTTTTTGCGCTGTCTTTGTCGGTCGGGGAGGTCATTGCGGCATTCTAGAACGCACCCCCTGCCGGTTACCTTTGGCTACGTTCTTCACATTGCGGCGGGCAACCGCTTTGCATTTGGCGCGTTCAATACGTACATGGGCGGGAAACGCCCCAACAAGGAGTCCAAGATCATGAGCCTCACACGTTCAACCTTCTTCAAATGGGCCGCCGCGGGTGTCGTGGCAGCCGGTGCATTGTTTGCGGCCACCTCGGCCAGTGCCCGTGGCGACGTGAGCTGGTCGATCGGCGTGGGTCTGCCCGGAGTTGCCGTGGGCGTGGGCGCTCCGGCGTACTACCCGGCCCCGGTCTATGCGGCCCCTGCGCCGGTGTACTACGCACCGCCGCCTCCGGTGTACTACCGTCCACCGCCGCCGGTTTACTACCGTCCGGCTCCGGTGTACTACGCGCCGCCGGCGTATTACGCACCGCGCTACTACGGTCCGCGTGGCTACTACCGCGGCCATCACTACGGCCACCGCCACTGGCGTTGAGCGCCGCGGGTCGGGATCCCGCATCTGAAAAAGCCGGTTCGCGAGGGCCGGCTTTTTTTCATGGGCGGGCCATTTGCTCGATTTCACATCGCGCGAAAGAGATGGCCGTAAAGCCGGCTGACGGGAATCTTTTCAGTCCGGCCGCGCAAGTCGAGGTGCAGCTTGCCGGCCTCGTCGCGGTGCACGGCCTCGATGGCCGAACTGCGCACCACCACGGCGCGATGCACCTGCCAGAAAATCTCGGGGTCGAGCTGGGCCAGCAGCTGCTTGAGCGGCGTGCGGATCAGGTATTCGTGCGCGGCGGTCAGCACACGGATGTATTTGTCGGCCGCCTCGAAGTACAGCACCTCGCCGATCGGAACCATGCGCACGATGCTGCCGCCGGCTTCGCTGGCGGCAATCATCTTCAGCGGGGCGGTGGAGGTGGCGGGCGGCGCCGACGCGCCGTTGCCTGCTGCGGCGGCAAGCACCTGGCGCCACTGCGCAAGCGTGCGCTCCAGCGCCTCGTCGGCGGTGGCAGGAGCTGGCTTGGCCTGCTGCTGCGCTGCCAGCGCCTGCTGAAGCCGCAGCACGGTCTTGCGCAAACGCTCGGGCTGCACGGGCTTGAGCACGTAGTCGATGGCCTGCGTTTCGAACGCGCGGGCGGCGTATTCGTCGTAGGCGGTCACGAAGACGAGTTGCGGCATGGGCGCCTCGTCGACGGGCCAGCGGTCGGCCAGTTCGGCGGCAGCGCCCAAGCCGTCGAGGCCCGGCATGCGGATGTCGAAGAACAGCACCTGCGGCAGCAGGCGCAGTGCCTCCCGAACGGCACTGCGGCCGTCGCCCGCGGTGGCGAGCACCGTCAGTTCGGGCCATGCGGCGGCGAGTTCGGCCTTGAGGGCCTGTGCGAGCAGCGGTTCGTCTTCAGCGATGAGGGCGGTGGGATTCATGCTTGCGGCGGCAGGGGAAAACTGAGTGTGGCAAGGGTTCCGCCCGAAGGCCGGGCGGCCAGGCTCATCCGGCCCTGCTCGCCATGCACGGTGGCAAGCCGCTCGCGCACCTGCTCTAGCCCGAAGCCGCTGCCTTCGGAAGTCTGCGCCGCATCGAGGCCGACGCCGGTATCGCTCACTTCGATGATCAACCGGCCGTCGAACTGCCGTGCGCGCACCGTGATCACGCCGCCTTCGACCTTGGGCTCGAGCCCGTGGCGGATGCTGTTTTCGACCAGCGGCTGCAGCAGCAGCGGCGGCACCGGCGTGTCGCGCAATTCATCCGGCAGGTCGAGCGTGTAGCGCAGGCGTTCGCCCATGCGCACCGACATCAGTTCGAGATAGTCGGCCAGCCGTTCGAACTCGGCCGACAGCGGATGCGCCAGGGCGCGCGAGCCGCTGAGCGTCATGCGCAGGTAGTTGTTGAGGCGGTCGAGCATGGCCACGGCGCGCGGCGGGTCGGCCGTGATCAGCGCGCGCAGGTTGGCCAGCGTGTTGAACAGCATGTGCGGTTCGAGCTGGGTCTCGAGCAGCTTGAGCCGCGCCTCGGTGGCGTTGCGCTGAGCCAGGTCGATCTGGCGCCGCATGTGCCTGCTCCTGCCCAGGCTGTAGAAGAAGAAGCACATGCAGACGGTGGCCGTCACCGTGATGATGATCGTGGTCGCGAGCTTGCGTTCCGTGAAGCTGGCGAAGTCGAGCAGGGGCTGGTGGGTCCACGCGTCGCCGATGGCATTGCCCCCGAGGAAGCCCACCGTCACGCCGCCCGCCACCAGCAGATAGCCCCAGGGGCCGGACGGCCAGAGGATCTCCCGGTGGCCGCTGATCAGCAGCCGGCCCACGTCGATGAAGAGCCAGCTGATCAGCCCGATCGACAGCGAATACACCATCTGCGCGCCCCATTCCCCGTGCTGCGTGATGGCCAGCGCCGCGGCGATGAAGCAGCAGAACACGACGGTGATCAGGCCATGCCGGAGCATGCCCCGGACGTTCTCCGCGCGGAAACGGGGAAGCGCTTCAATGCTCATTGGTGCACCCTTGGCGCTGCGCGCCGTCCCGCCAAGCGGGAGCGAGCGGGCTTGGGGCGGCCCTGCGCTCCGCTCATCCGCGCTCCCCGGAGCGCAGCGCGCGCCGTTCGCGCTCCACCAGCCGGTCGTAGAAGCTGCCGCCGGGCGCGACGAACCAGATCACGGCGCCGTGGATCAAGAGGCCCAGCCCCCAGCCCATGAGTGGATAGACGGCCCAGTTGTGGCCGCGCGATGCGGAGAGCGCCACCAGCCCAAGGTTGACCAGCACATAGACGAAGGCATGGATGTACCAGCCCATCTTGGCGCCGGCGCGGCGGCGGGCGAGCTTTTCGACGTCTGAGACGGAGGTGTTGGCTTGTGTGGAGTTCATGACGGTGTCCGGATGGATGAATGATTGGAGGCGGTCGATGAAGCGGCCGGTGATCTTAGGCCGCGCGGGCGTCTGCGGCCATGGCGCCGGTGCTGATGGCCAGCCGCCACAGCCGCACGGCGCGCGCCGCGAAGATGCCGCTGAAGGCGCCGTAGAGCATGGGAACCGCGACTGCGAAGCCGGCCTGCTGGCGCAGCTCGGGGTGCATGGCCAGGGATGCGCCCACCACGTACTTGGTGAAGAAGATGCCCATCATCAGCAGCAGCGGCACCGCGCTGCCGGCCACGTGGAACTCGCGTGCCGCGCGGTCGTAGCGTGTGCTGGCGGGCAGCGGGTTCTGGAGCACCAGCAGCACCAGTGCGGCAGCCGTCGCGGCCCAGCCGAGCAGGGCGCCCGGCGAATCGCCGAAGGCCGAGATCACGCCGGCCAGCGAAAGGCCGGTCATGGCGATCGGCATCACCGTGACCTTGGCGAGGCTGACGCTGCCGGACAGCAGCTGCCTGCAGCCCAGCCACAGGAGCAGCACGAAAACGGCGAAGACCCATTTCGGGGTGTGAAGAATGATCTGCAGCAGCATGGTGTTTCTCCAATGAAAAGACGATTCGATGGGCCGGACTGTGCCGGCGCCCCCGCGCCGCCGCCATGGCCCTGCGACGAAATGCGAATCGGCGGCGCCAGGCGCGGCGAGCCGGCGCGAAATGCAGCCCTTGTCCGCAGCTTTACCGGCGCTTTACGGTTCATAAGACAGGCGCGCTACGATCCGGCGCTCCACTAGCGGCTGTACTTGCGCATTGCCACACCCCATGGAATCTCCGAACTCCGAGTCTTCTTCCGGCGATTCGCCTGCTGTCCAACCGGCAACCCCACCTTCTTCGTCTCCGCCTGCGCGGCCGCCTTCGCGCCGCAGGCTCTGGCTCGGCAGCCTGATCGCGCTGGTTCTGCTGCTGGTGCTGGGGGGCGGCGCCTGGTATCTCATCAACCGCAAGGGCAGCTCCGCCGGCGGGCCGGGCTTCGGCGGCGCCACTGTCACGGTGGGCCATGCGGCGGCGCGCGAGATCGAATTGCCGGTGACCATCGATGCGCTTGGCACGGTCACGCCGCTTGCGACCATCACGCTCAAGGCGCAGGTCGGCGGCGTGCTGACCGAAGTGCTGTTCACCGAAGGGCAGACCGTGGCAAAGAACCAGCTGCTCGCGCGGATCGACCCGCGGCCTTACGAGCAGGCGCTGATGCAGGCCCGCGGCACGCGCCAGCGCGACGAGGCGCAGCTCGAGGCCGCTCGCGTCACGCTGGCGCGCTACCGCACGCTGCTGGGGCAGGACTCCATCGCCCGGCAGGACGTCGACACCCAGGCCGCGCTGGTCCGCCAACTCGAAGGCACGGTCACCACCGACCTGGCCGCCGAGGCCGCCGCCAGGCTGAACCTCGACTACACCCGCATCACTTCGCCGGTGGCCGGCCGCATCGGCCTGCGCGCGGTGGATGCGGGCAACACCGTGACGGCCAACGCGACCACGGGCATCGCGGTCATCACGCAGATGAACCCGATCGACGTGCAGTTCTCGGTGCCGCAAGACCGCGTGCCCGACATCCAGGCGCAACTGGCCAAGGGCGAGCCGCTGCCTGTCACTGCCTTCGACCGCACCCGCGCCGCGACGCTCGACACGGGCACTTTCTCCACGCTCGACAACGTGGTCGACACCACCACCGGCACGGTCAAGGCCAAGGCGCGCTTCGGCAATGCGCAGACCACGCTGTTCCCGAGCCAGTTCGTCAACGTGCAGATGCTGCTGCGCAAGGTGCGCGCGGTGGTGGTGCCGGTGACGGCGGTGCGCACCGGCCCCAATGGCGACTACGTCTATGTGATCAACGAGGACCGCACGGTGTCGATGCGCGCGGTGAAGCGCGGCGAGGCCAATGTCGAGGTGGTGGCCATCACTTCGGGCCTGAAGGCCGGCGAGAACGTGGTGACCGAGGGCGGCGACCGCATCAAGGACGGCGCGGTCGTGCAGCTGCAGGGCGACCGGCCCGCGGCAGGCCCGCGCGCCGGGGCTTCGGGTCCGCGAGGACAGCGCGGCGAAGGCGGTGGAGAGCGGCGGCGCCAGCGTCCGCCGCAATGACGAGCAGCCGCCACAACCCACGGAACAAGCGAGCGCGTCCGCGATGAGCCCCTCCCGCCCCTTCATCGAACGGCCGGTGGCCACGGCGCTGCTGATGGTTGCCATCGTGCTGGCCGGCCTCGTGGGCCTGCGGCTCTTGCCGCTGGCCGCGCTGCCGCAGGTCGACTACCCGACCATCCAGGTGCAGACCCTCTACCCCGGCGCCAGCCCCGAGGTCATGAGCCGCACCGTCACGGCCCCGCTGGAGCGCCAGTTCGGCCAGATGGCGGGGCTCAACCGCATGAGCTCGGTGAGCTCGGCGGGCGTGTCGATCGTCACGCTGCAATTCGCGCTCGACCAGACCCTGGATGTGGCCGAGCAGCAGGTGCAGGCCGCCATCAACGCCGGCGGCTCGCTGCTGCCGGCCGACCTGCCGGCGCCGCCCGTGTACGCCAAGGTGAACCCGGCCGACGCGCCCATCCTCACGCTGGCCGTGAGCTCCGAGACCATGCCGCTCACCGAGGTGCAGAACCTCGTGAACACCCGGCTGGCGCAGAAGATCAGCCAGGTCGGCGGCGTGGGGCTGGTGTCGCTTTCGGGCGGGCAGCGGCCGGCCGTGCGCATCCAGGCCGACACCAACGCGCTCGCGTCGGTGGGCATCGGGCTGGACACGCTGCGCAGCGCCATCACCGCGGCCAACGCCAACAGCGCCAAGGGCAGCTTCGACGGGCCGCGGCGGGCCTACACCATCAACGCCAACGACCAGCTCGTGACGGCGGACGACTACAAGAACCTGATCGTCGCGTGGAAGAACGGCGCGCCGGTGCGCATGACCGACGTGGCGCGCGTGGTCGACGGCGCCGAGAACACGCAGCTGGGCGCCTGGGCCGCATTGCGTGTGGGCGAGCGGGAACCCGTGCTGTACCCGGCCATCATCCTGAACGTGCAGCGACAGCCCGGCGCCAACGTGATCGGCACGGTCGATGCCATCAAGAAGCAGCTGCCCGAGCTGCAGGCCTCGCTGCCGGGTTCGCTCAAGGTGGAAGTGCTGAGCGACCGCACCACCGGCATCCGCGCGTCGGTCTCGCACGTGCAGCTGGAGCTCGGTCTGGCCGTGGTGATGGTGGTGCTGGTGATCTTCTTCTTCCTGCACAGCGTGCGCGCCACGGTCATTGCCAGCCTGGCGGTGCCGATCTCGCTCGTGGGCGCCTGCGGGCTGATGTACCTGCTGGGCTACAGCCTGAACAACCTGAGCCTGATGGCGCTGACCATTGCCACCGGCTTCGTGGTGGACGACGCGATCGTGATGATCGAGAACATCGCGCGTTACCTGGAAGAGGGCGACCCACCGTTCAAGGCGGCGCTGAAGGGGGCCACGCAGATCGGCTTCACCATCATCTCGCTCACGGTGTCGCTGATCGCGGTGCTGATTCCGCTCCTGTTCATGGGCGACGTGGTGGGGCGGCTGTTCCGCGAGTTCGCGGTCACGCTGGCCATCACCATCCTGATCTCCGCCGTGGTGTCGCTCACGCTGGTGCCGATGATGTCGGCGCGCTGGCTCAAGCCGCAGGCCGAGGAGGGCGGGCGCTTCGGAGCCAGCGTGCAGCGCTTCTTCGAGCGCGTGATCGCGCGCTACGACGTGTGGCTGCAATGGGTGCTGCGCCACCAGCCGCTGACGCTCGTGGTGGCGGTGGCCACGCTGGCGCTCACGGTGCTGCTCTACGTGGTGATTCCCAAGGGCCTCTTCCCGACGCAGGACACCGGGCAGCTGCAGGCGCGCATCGAGGCCGCGCAGGACGTGTCGTACACGCGCATGGCCGAGCTGCAGCAGCAGGCCGCCAACGCGATCCTGGCCGATCCCGAGGTGGCCAGCGTGAGCTCGGTGGTGGGCGTGGACGCCGCCAACAACACGGCGCTGAACACCGGCAGCATGCTCATCAACATGCGCCCTGACCGCGGCAACCAGGAAGCCACGATGCAGCGCCTGCGCGAGCGCGTGCGCGCCGTGGCCGGCGTGACGCTGTACCTGCAGCCCACGCAGGACCTGACCATCGACGCCGAGACGGGCCCGACCGAATTCCGCGTCTCGCTCGAAGGGGTGGACACCAACACCGTCGATGCCTGGGCGCAGAAGCTGGTGGAGCGCCTTCGCACCGAGCCGCTGGTGCGCAATCCCACCACCAACGCCGGCGCGAAGGGCCTGGCCGCCTATGTGGACATCGACCGCAACACGGCCTCGCGCCTCTCGGTCACGGCCAGCTCGGTGGACGACACGCTCTACAGCGCATTCGGCCAGCGCATCGTCTCGACCATCTTCACCGAGACCAACCAGTACCGCGTGATCCTGGAAGCGCAGCGCGAGGCATTGGCTTCGCCGCAACTGCTGGGCAACCTGCAGCTGCGCACCGGCAGCGGCGGCGCCACCACGCTGTCGTCGATTGCCACGGTGCGCGAGCAGGCCGCGCCGCTGCAGGTGACGCACGTGGCGCAGTACCCGGCGGCCACGGTGGGCTTCGACACGGCCGACAACGTGGCGCTCGGAAAGTCGGTGGCGGCCATTCGCGCGGCGGCCAAGGAAATCGGCATGCCCGCGAGCATGACCATGAGCTTCCTGGGTGCGGCGGGCGCCTACGAGAAATCGCTTGCGAACCAGCTGTGGCTCATCCTGGCGGCGGTGGTGTGCGTGTACATCGTGCTGGGCGTGCTGTATGAGAGCTACATTCATCCGCTGACGATTCTCTCGACGCTGCCCTCGGCCGGCGTGGGTGCGCTGCTGGCCTTGATGGTCACGGGCAACGACCTGGGCGTGATCGGCATCATCGGGATCATCCTGCTGATCGGGATCGTCAAGAAGAACGCGATCATGATGATCGACTTTGCCATCGACGCCGAGCGGCGCGAGGGCAAGTCGCCGCAGGAAGCCATCCACCAGGCGGCACTGCTGCGCTTTCGGCCCATCCTGATGACCACGCTGGCGGCGCTTTTTGCGGCGCTGCCGCTGATGTTCGGCTGGGGCGAGGGCGCCGAGCTGCGCCGGCCGCTGGGCCTGGCCATCTTCGGCGGGCTGGTGGTGAGCCAGGTGCTCACGCTCTTCACCACGCCGGTGGTCTACCTGGCCTTCGACCGCATGGGCCGCCGGTTCGGGCGCAAGCGGGAGACCGCAGCCGCATGAACCTGTCCAGGCCCTTCGTCGAGCGCCCGATCGCGACGGTCCTGCTGACCATTGGCATTGCGCTGGCCGGGATCGCGGCGTTCTTCGTGCTGCCTGTGTCGCCGCTGCCGCAGGTCGACTTTCCCACCATCTCGGTGACCGCCAGCCTCTCGGGTGCGAGTCCGAGCACCATGGCGTCGAGCGTGGCCACGCCGCTGGAGCGCCGGCTCGGCGTGATCGCCGGCGTCAATGAACTCACCTCGACCAGCTCCAACGGCTCCACGCGCATCAGCCTGCAGTTCGACCTCAAGCGCAACATCGACAGCGCCGCGCGCGAGGTGCAGGCGGCCATCAACGCGGCGCGGGCCGACCTGCCGGCGACCCTGCGCAGCAACCCGACCTACCGCAAGCGCAACCCGACCGCCGCGCCCATCGCGATCCTGGCGCTCACTTCCAGGACGCGCACGCCGGGCCAGATCTACGAGGCGGTGTCCAACATCGTGAGCCAGAAGCTCTCGCAGGTGGAGGGCGTGGGCGAGGTCGAGATCGGCGGCGGCTCGCTGCCGGCCGTGCGGGTGGAGCTCGAGCCTTTTTCGCTCAACCGCTTCGGCATCAGCAGCGAGGACGTGCGCGCCGCCATCCAGGCCAACAACGCCAACCGGCCCAAGGGCGCCATCGAGAACGACGAGCGCCGGCTGCAGATCTACACGCCGTCGCCGGGCCGCCATGCCGTGGAATACCGCGACATGGTGATCGCCTGGCGCAACGGTGCGGCCGTGCGGCTGGGCGACGTGGCGCGGGTGATCGACAGCGTGGAGAACACGCGCACGCTGGGCCTGTTCAACGGCCAGCCCGCGGTGATCGTGCTGGTCACGCAGGAGCCGGGCGCCAACATCATCGACACCGTGGACGGCGTGCGCGAGCTGCTGCCCGAACTGCGCGCGCAATTGCCGCAGGACATCGAGGTGCAGGTGGCCTCCGACCGCACCAACTCCATCCGCGCGTCGCTGCGCGAGATCGAGGCCACGCTCATGATCTCCATCGCGCTGGTGGTGCTGGTGGTCGGCCTGTTCCTGCGCCGCGCGCGCGCCACCATCATTCCCGCGGTGGCCACGGTGGTGTCGCTGCTCGGCACCTTCGGCGCGATGTACCTGTTCGGCTACAGCCTGAACAACCTGAGCCTGATGGCGCTCACGGTGGCCACGGGCTTCGTGGTGGACGACGCCATCGTGGTGCTGGAGAACACCAGCCGCCACATCGAGGCCGGCATGGGCCGCATCGAGGCGGCCCTGCGCGGCGCGCGCGAGGTGGGCTTCACCGTGCTGTCGATCAGCCTGTCGCTGGTGGCGGTGTTCATTCCGCTGCTGTTCATGGACGGGCAGATCGGCCGGCTGTTCCGCGAATTCGCGGTCACGCTGTCGGTGGCGGTGCTGATCTCGCTGGTCATCTCGCTCACCACCACGCCCATGCTGTGCGCCATGCTGCTGCGGGCCGAGGAGCCCGGTGACAAGCCGCCGGGACGGCTGGCGCGCACGGCGGAGGGCGTGTACCAGTGGAGCCTGCGCACCTATGCCCACAGCCTGGACTGGGCGCTCGCGAGCAAGGCCGTGGTCATGGTGGTGCTGCTGGCGGTGGTGGGCCTCAACGTGTACCTGTTCTCCGCCATTCCCAAGGGCTACTTCCCGGAGCAGGACAACGGCCAGCTCAACGCCGGCCTGCGCGCGGACCAGAGCATTTCGTCGGTGGCGCTGAGCGAGAAGCTGCGCCAGGCGGTCGACATCATCCACAAGGACCCGGCGGTCGATACCGTGGTGGGCTTTGCGGGCGGCAGCCGCTCGGGCGGCGGCTTCATGTTCGTCAACCTGAAGCCGCTGTCGCAGCGCACCGAGAAGACCGCCGCCGTCATCAACCGGCTGCGCCCGCAGCTCAACCAGCTCACCGGCCTGCGCGTGTTCCTGAGCCCGGTGCAGGACCTGCGCATGGGCGGGCGCTCGAGCAATTCCACCTACCAGTACACGCTCAAGGGCGACAACCTGGCCGACCTGCGCACCTGGACCGCCAGGCTGGCCGACCGGCTGCGCCAGGAAACCGCGCTCACCGACGTCGACAGCGACCAGGCCGACAACGGCGTGGAGACCTACGTCGACGTCGACCGCGACAGCGCCGCGCGCCTTGGCGTGACCTCGAGCGCGGTCGACAACGCGCTCTACAACGCCTACGGCCAGCGCTCGGTCGCCACCATCTACGACGAGCTCAACCAGTATTCCGTAATCATGGAATGGGCCCCGCGCTACCAGCGCGCGCCTGTGGTGCTGAAGGACCTGTATGTGCCTTCGACGCTCACCACCAGCACCACCGCGAGCGGCGCCACCACGGTGAGCTCGCTGGCCAACACCACCGACGCGAGCACCGGCACCTCGACCACCACCTCGGCCAACCCGGGTCTGCGCTCCGCTTCCACCGGCCAGGCGCTGGCGGCCAACACCACGCTGATGGTGCCGCTCTCGGCCATTGCCAAGGTCAGCGAGCGCGCGGTGCCGAGCTCCATCGATCACCAGGACACGGAGCTCGCAAGCACCGTCTCGTTCAACCTGGGCGAAGGCGTGACGCTGCAGGACGCGCGCCGCATCGTCGCGCAGGCCGAGGCCGACATTGCGATGCCGGTCAACGTGCGCGGCAGCTTCCAGGGCACGGCGCTCGCGGCGCAGCAGTCGCAGGGGCAGCAGCTGGCGCTCATCCTGGCGGCGATCGTGGTGATCTACATCGTGCTTGGCGTGCTCTACGAAAGCCTGATCCACCCGATCACGGTGCTGACCACGCTGCCTTCGGCGGGCGTGGGCGCGGTGCTGGCGCTGCTGCTGTTCCGCATGGATTTTTCGATCATTGCGCTGATCGGGCTCTTCCTGTTGATCGGCATCGTGAAGAAGAACGCGATTTTGATCATCGACTTTGCGCTCGAGGCCGAGCGCGCGCGCGGCATCTCGGCCGTGGAAGCGGTGCGCGAGGCCTGCCTGCTGCGCTTCCGGCCGATCCTCATGACCACGCTGGCCGCTGCGCTGGGTGCGCTGCCGCTGGCCATCGGCTTCGGCCAGGGCGCCGAGCTGCGCCAGCCGCTCGGCGTGGCGATCATCGGCGGCCTGATCGCGAGCCAGCTGCTCACGCTGCTGACGACGCCGGTGGTCTACGTGCTGCTCGACAAGCTGCGCCGGCGTTCGGGCAACGAGCGGCAACTGAGCCGCGCCGCGAGTTTGCCGACGTGAACAGAAGAATGAACGAAGCTGCCATGACACACCGACAACGCATCCTTTCGCATCTGCCCGGCAGGCTGTCCGCCCTGGTGTTGGCGGCCCTGCTGGCCGGTTGCGCCGTGGGTCCCGCCTACCAGGTGCCCAGCGCCGCCCTGCCCGCCGGCTGGAAGGAGCAGAAGACCGCCGAAGGCTGGCTGCCCGCCGCGCCGGCCGATGCGCTCGACCGCGGCGAATGGTGGAAGCTTTTCGGCGACGCCACGCTCGACGAGCTGGCCGCCCGCGTGCAGGTGTCGAACCAGAACATCGCCGCGGCCGTGGCCAACTACGCGCAGGCCCAGGCGCTGGTGCGGGGCGAGCGCGCCGCGCTGTTTCCCACGGTATCGCTCGACGGCAGCGGCCGGCGCAGCGGCAACATCGGCGGCACCAGCAATGCGGCCAATGCGTTTTCAGCGACGCTTGGCGTCGACTGGGCGCCCGACGTGTGGGGGCGCCTGCGGCAGGCGGTGAGCAGCGCGCAGGCCAATGCGCAGGCCAGCGAGGCGGACCTGGCGTCGGCGCGCCTGTCGGCCGTCGGCGATCTGGCCACCAACTACTTTTCGCTGCGCGAGGCCGATGCCGAGATCGCGCTGCTCGACCAGACCATCGAGGGCTACCAGCGCGCCTTCGAGATCACGAGCAACCGCTACAGGGCCGGCATTGCGGCCCAGACCGACGTGCTTCAGGCGCAGACCCAGCTCGTGAACGCACAGGCCGAACGCGTGGGCCTGCAGCGCACTCGGGCCACGCTGGAGCATGCCATTGCGATGCTGGTGGGCGTGGCGCCGGCCGACTTCAGCCTGCCCGCGGCGCAGTGGACGCCCACGGTGCCGGGCATTCCAACGGGCGTGCCTTCCACGCTGCTGCAGCGCCGCCCGGACATCGCGGCGGCCGAGCGGGCGGTGGCCGCAGCCAACGCACAGATCGGCATTGCGCGTTCGGCGTACTTCCCCAACTTCGGGCTCAGTGCCTCGGTGGGCAGCAGCGCGAGCCGGGTGAAAGACCTGTTCAACGCATCCAATACGCTGTGGGCGCTCGGCCTGTCGGTGGCGCAGGTGGTGTTCGACGCGGGCGCCATCGGCGCGACCGTCGACTCTGCCAAGGCGGCCCACGAAGCCAGCGTGGCGCGCTATCGCCAGACCGTGCTCACCGCCTTCCAGGCCGTGGAAGACCAGCTCACAGCCGGCGCCGCGCTGGCGCAGCAGGAGGGCCTGCGGCGCGAGGCCTCGGCTGCGGCCGACAAGACCGAGCAGCAACTGCTCAACCGCTATCGCGCGGCCCAGGTGAGCTACACCGAGGTCGTCACGGCACAGGCCGCCGCCCTCGGCGCGCGGCGCACGCTGGTGCAGCTGCAGGTGAATCGCCAGACCGCCGCGGTGGCGCTGATCCAGGCCCTGGGCGGCGGCTGGCACGCCGGCTGGGCGGGCGAGACCTTGTCGTCCGCGCCTTCGGCGGCGCAGGCTGCCCCTTCTCCGCAGAGCGGAGTGAAGTAGCTGCCGGGGGGAGGGCGGCTGCCCGTCCCCCTCAACCCCGCTGCGCCAGGCGTGCGGGGCCGCTCCTCACGATGCGGTCGCCTGTGTGCTCAGTGGGCGTGGCGATCCATCCTTCCGCCCAGGTAGTCCTTGTCGGTGACCAGCACCCACAGCGCGAGCACCAGGATGGCCGCAGCCACGAGCACTGCGTTGACCATCGCGTTCTCGACCGTGGCAAAGCCGAGCACCCAGGGTGACACGGCCAGCCAGATGGCGAGCGCGCCTTCGGTCCACTCTTCCCATGCACGCGGCACCAGGGTCGCCCCCAGCGCCACGGCGCCCAGCAGGACACCCGTCGCCACTGCGCACCACATCGCGGCTGTGACGCCCTGGAAGCCCAGGACCCAAGGCGAGATGATCAGCCACGCGCCCAGGGCGACGTTGACCGGATCTTGCCAATGCTTCACTTGCTTCATGCTCATTACCTCCTGTCGCGACACAAAACCGCGACAGCGGTTGGACCGCGCCGATCCAGCGGGGTTCCGCGATGCGGCACTGCAGCATGAGATCAGGCCCGATCCCTTCTGCGCCTAGCCTCCGCGCGCCACCGGCGCCACCAGATAGGCGCCCGACTCGAACAGCTGCGCCTCGGCCTGGTCGATGCGCCGGATCACCGGCTTGCCCGCGCGGCTCGCGAGCAGCTCGACCAGTGCTTCGGTCACGGCCACGCCGGCCGCCACCGAGGGAAAGAACGAGGGGCTGTTGATCGTGAAGAGCAGCGTTTCGTCCGCCAGCAGCGACAGCGGCGAGGCCACGCTGTCGGTGATGGCCACGATGCGGCAGCCGGCCGCCCGGGCCGCCTCGGCCACCTGCAGCGCCTCGCGCGAGTAGGGAATGAAGCTGGCCACCACCAGCGCGTCGCCCTTGGCGAAGGCGCGCTGCTGCATTTCGAGCGAGCCGCCCTGGCCGTCGACCAGGTGCACGCTGGCGCGGAAGAGCCGGTAGACGTAGACGAACGAGAACGCGATCGGAAAGCAGGCCCTGAAACCCGCCGCATGCACCGCTGGCGCCTTCTCGATCAGTGCGCAGGCCTTTTGCAGCGCCTGCTCGCTCTGCTGGTGCGTGGCCTCCAGGTTGCGGCGCTGCACCTCGAACATCTCGGCCGTGAGGCTGCGGTCCTGCGCGCGGCCGATCAGCTGCTTGGCACGCCCGCCGTAGCTTTCGCTGGCCAGGCCCATGTCGCCGGCAAAGGCTTCCTTCAGCTGCGGCCAGCCCGCATAGCCCAGGTGCTGCGCAAAGCGCACCAGCGTGGCGGGCGTGCTCTGCGCGCGCGTGCCCACGTTGCGCATCGACGCGGTCACCACCTCGTTGGGATGGTCGAGCACATAGCGCGCCACCTGCTGCAGCGCGGGGCTCAGTTCGTTGAAACGCTGGCGGATCTGGTCTCTGGCGCCCATGGCGGGGTCTCTCTTCTGGCGGTCGTTGGAACGAATGTACCGGACATGGAACGCTGGAACAGTTGACGGAACAAATGTTCCAAACAATAATCCACTGGAAACGTTAGTTCCAAACCCGCATCCGCCATTCACCGCCGTCCGACCGCCATGACGCACGTCTTCCACCGCCACCTTCGCCACACCCCGCCGGTTGCCGCCGGCTCCAGGGGCATGTTCATCCGCGACGCCGAAGGGCGCGAATACCTCGATGCCTCGGGCGGCGCGGCCGTGTCTTCGCTCGGCCACGCGCACCCCGAGGTGCTGGCCGCCATGCATGCGCAGCTCGACCGGCTGGCGTATGCGCACACCAGCTTCTTCACCAGCGAAGTGGCCGAGCAGCTGGCCGACGAGCTGGTTGCTTCCGCGCCCAAGGGCATGAGCCATGTGTACCTGGTGAGCGGCGGTTCCGAGGCGGTGGAGGCGGCGCTCAAAATGGCGCGGCAGTATTTCGTCGAGACCGGCCAGCCGCAGCGCACGCACTTCATCGCGCGCCGCCAGAGCTACCACGGCAACACGCTGGGCGCGCTGGCCGTGGGCGGCAACGCATGGCGGCGCGAGCCCTTCGCGCCCATCCTGGTGCCGGCCACCCATGTGGCGCCGTGCTATCCGTACCGCGAGCAGCGCGGCGATGAAAGCGCCGAGCAGTACGGCCTGCGTCTGGCGGCAGAGCTCGAGGCGGCCATCGTCGCGCAGGGGGCCGACCGTGTGATCGCCTTCGTGGCCGAAACGGTGGGCGGCGCCACGGCCGGCGTGCTCACGCCCGTGCCGGGCTACTTCAAGGCGGTGCGCGCGGTGTGCGACAAGTACGGCGTGCTGCTGATCCTCGACGAGGTGATGTGCGGCATGGGCCGCACGGGTTCGCTGCACGCTTGCGAGCAGGAGGGCGTGGTGCCCGACCTGGTCACCGTTGCCAAGGGCCTGGGCGGCGGCTACCAGCCGATCGGCGCGGTGCTGGCGCAGCGCAGGATCGTCGAGGCCATGTCGAAGGGCAGCGGCTTCTTCCAGCATGGCCACACCTACCTCGGCCATCCGATGGCCTGCGCGGCGGCGCTCGCGGTGCAGCAGGTGATCCGGCGCGACGGCCTGGTCGCCAAGGTGCGCGAAGACGGCGCGGCCTTTGGCGCCATGCTGGCCGAGGCGCTCGGCGGCCACGCCCATGTCGGCGACATCCGCGGCCGCGGCTTCTTCTGGGGCATCGAACTGGTGGCCGATCGGGCGAGCAAGGCGCCGTTCGATCCGGCGCTGAAGCTCCACGCGCTCATCAAGAAAGACGCGATGTCGCGCGGCCTGCTGTGCTACCCCTTCGGCGGCACGGTCGACGGCCGGCAGGGCGACCACGTGCTGCTCGCGCCGCCCTTCATTGCCACGCGGCAGGAACTGCAGGAAATCGCTGCCCGCCTCGCTGCCTCGATCGATACGGTGACACGCGCCGCCGCGCGCTGACCGCTTCGTTGCCAGTTTTCTTTCGCCTGTTTTTTTCTTCAACCGCCGTTCCGAGGAGCGCTTCCATGCCCAAGCTTCGTCTGCCGATTCCCTTCGCTGCTGCCGCTCTCGCGGCGGCCTTCGCCGCCCTGTTGCCGCACGTGGCTGCGCAGGCCCAGGAGAACGACACGCTCGCCAAGATCAAGGCGAGCGGCGCCATCACCTTCGGCTACCGCGAGTCGTCGTTCGGCTTCTCCTACCTCGACGGCAACCTGAAGCCGGTGGGCTACAGCATCGAGATCTGCAACCGGATCGTCGAGGCGGTGAAGACCGAACTCAAGCTGCCGGCCGTCGAGGTCAAGTACCAGGCCGTGACCTCGGCCAACCGCATTCCGCTGGTGCAGAACGGCACCGTGGACATCGAGTGCGGCTCCACCACCAACCTGGTCGAGCGCCAGAAGCAGGTGGCGTTCTCGCCCGACATCTTCCGCTACAACGTGCGCATGCTGGTGAAGGCCGATTCGGGCATCCGGAGCATTGCCGACCTGCAGGGCAAGACGGTGGTCACTACCACGGGCACCACCTCGTTCCGCCTGCTGCGCGAGGCCGACAAGGGCCGCAACCTCGAGGTGAACAACCTGGGCGGCAAGGACCACAGCGATTCCTTCCTGCTGGTGGAAAGCGGCCGTGCGCAGGCTTTCGTGCTCGACGACATCCTGCTGGCCGGCCAGATCGCGAATGCGCGCAGTCCGAAGGACTTCATCATCACCGGCGAGAGCCTGCGCACCGAGAACCAGTCGCTCATGCTTCGCAAGGACGATCCGGCCTTCAAGGCGCTGGTGGACCGCGTGGTGTCGGGCATGATGAAGTCGGGCGAGATGGAAAAGCTCTACAACAAGTGGTTCATGTCGCCGATTCCGCCCAAGGGCATCAACATCAACTATCCGCTCAACGCCGAGACGAAGGAGGCCTTTGCCAACCCGTCGTCCAAGGGCATCTGACCATCATCGTTCCCGCATGACCCGCATCGCACTGATCCACGCGCTCTCGCACTCGGTCGCGCCCATCAACGCCGCCTTCGAGCGCGACTGGCCCGAGGCCGTGCGCATGAACCTGCTGGACGACAGCCTCTCGGCCGACCTGGCGCGCGGCGGCAAAGGGCTCGACGCCGCCATGCACGAGCGCTTTCGGCGGCTCGCGCAGTACGCGGTCGACACCGGTGCCCAGGGCATCCTCTTCACCTGCTCGGCCTTCGGGCCGTGCATCGAGGCCGTGGCGCGGCGGCATGCGGGCATTCCGGTGCTCAAGCCCAACGAGGCGATGGTGGCCGAGGCCGCGCAAGGGCAGCAGGGCCGCCTCGGGCTCATCGCCACCTTTGCGGCCACGCTGGCGTCGATGCCGCCCGAGTTTCCCCCCGGCATCGCACTCGAAGCCGCTCTGGCCGAAGGCGCACTCGACGCGCTGAACGCCGGCGATACGCAGCGGCACGACGCTTTGATTGCCGCCCAGGCGGTGGCGCTGCGCGAGCGCGGTTGCACGCGCATTGCGCTCGCGCAGTTCAGCATGGCGCGCGCACGAGCCGCCTGCGAAGCGGCCAGCGGCCTGCCGGTTCTCACCACCGTCGACAGCGCGGTGCGGGCCCTGCGGCTGCGCACGGACCGGGCTGCGCGATAAAGCCCGCGAATGCCAGGGGCCAGCTGAACCTGGCCTGACTCGATGCCTCGCCATAATTGGCGCTCTTTAAAGGAGTAAGCGTGGACATCGTTTTGCTGGTGAAGGCCGCCGTCATGGGCATCGTCGAGGGGCTGACAGAGTTTCTGCCGATCTCGTCGACCGGGCATCTGATTCTTGCGGGCTCGTTGCTCGGCTTCGACGACGCCAAGGCCAAGGTGTTCGACATTGCCATCCAGACCGGAGCGATCTTCGCGGTGATCCTGGTGTATTGGCAGAAGATCCACTCCACCGTGGTGGCGCTGCCGAGGCAGCCCAAGGCGAGGCGCCTGGCCATCAACGTGGTGCTCGGCTTCCTTCCCGCCGTGGTGCTGGGGCTGATATTCGGCAAGGTGATCAAGGAGCATCTCTTCACCCCCGTGGTGGTGGCCAGCACCTTCATCATCGGCGGCTTCATCATCCTGTGGGCCGAGAAGCGGCCGCCGGGTTCGATTCGCATCGAGCATGTCGACGACATGACGATGTGGGACGCCCTCAAGGTCGGCCTGGTGCAGTGCTTCGCGATGATTCCGGGCACCAGCCGCAGCGGCTCGACCATCATCGGCGGCATGCTGCTCGGCCTGTCGCGCCAGGCGGCCACGGACTTTTCGTTCTTCCTGGCCATTCCGACGCTGATCGGCGCCGGCGCCTACAGCCTCTACAAGGAACGCGCGCTGCTGTCGGTGGCCGACATTCCGCTGTTCTCGGTGGGGCTGGTGTTCTCCTTCATCAGCGCCTGGCTCTGCGTGCGCTGGCTGCTGAAGTACATCAGCACGCACGACTTCATTCCCTTTGCCTGGTACCGCATCGCCTTCGGCATCGTGGTGCTGGCGACCGCGTGGACGGGTGCGGTGGTCTGGGCCGAGTAAGCGGAAAGTCCGCGCCGCAGCGCCGGCGCTCGGCAGCAGGACGAACAGCAGCAGGCTCGCCGCGATCAGCGCAGCAAGCCGTGCCGCCGCCCCTGGAACACCGTCTCGGTGCGCGAGTTGACGGCCAGCTTGCGGTAGATGTTCTTGGTGTGGCATTCCACTGTCAGCTTGGAGGTCGACAGCGACAGCCGCGTGCGCGCCTCGGTGCAGGCGTCGCTGGGGCTGCGGGTCAGGTGGTGAGGCCGGTGTGGCCGAGCAGGGCGCTCGCCGCACCCGCTTCGCGCCGCACCGCGAGCGCCACCGGGCCGTCGATCGCGGGATCGAAGCCGCCCGTGGCCCCGAGTGCGGTCAGCACCGCGCACACGCGCCCCGCATAGTCGTACACCGGCGCCGCCACGGCGCTGATGCCGCGCAGGTAGGTGTCGCGCACGCTCGCGCAGCGCGCCTGCTGCACCTCGCGCCGCAGCCGGCCGATCGGGTCGGTGGAATCGAGCGTGGCGCGCATGTCCGGCGTGGCCTCGGCGAGTTCCTGCTCGGCCAGCGCGAGCACCCGCGACTCGTCGAGCAGGCCGAGGAAGGCGCGGCCGGTGGCCGACCACAGCATCGACATCACCGAGCCGGCGCGCACGTTCACCGTGACCGGCAGGCCGGGTTCTTCGAAGCGCACGATGGTCGGCCCCTTGTTGCCCATCACCGCGACGAAGCAGGTCACTTCCAGCGATTCGCGCAGCCGGATCAGACAGGGCTCGGCCGCGCGGATCGGGTCGGCCTGGCGCATGGCGGCCAGGCCGATCTGGATGGCTTCCGTGCCCAGGTAGTAGTGCTGCGAGACGGCGTCCTGCAGCACCAGCCCTTCCTCCATCAGGCTGGCAAGGTAGCGGTGCACCTTGGCCGGGCTTTCTCCCACGTGCGCCGCGAGCGCGGTGAGGCTGCTGCGGCCGCCCAGATGGGCAAGGCCCTTGAGCACCGCCATGCCGGTTTCGGCCGACTGGACGCGCTGGCGCCGTTCGCGCGCCGCGGCGGCGGCAGGGGCGGGGGAGGCTTCCGGTGCTTTGGTCATGTGGGCGGGATGTTAAGTGCAGGGCGCTCGGCTGCCAGGGTTAGACCTGAGGGAATGATTACGCAATGCGTATGATACTTACGCAATACGGAACAAAAAACCGGGACAGACCCCATGAAGAAGCATTTCCTTCGCTGCATCGCAGCGCTTTCCCTCGTCGTCGCCGCTGCAAGCGCCGGCGCGCAGACCTATCCCGCCAAGCCCATCCGCTGGATCGTTCCCTATGCGGCAGGCGGCGGCTCCGACTTTCTCGCGCGCACGGTCGCGCAGACGCTCTCGACGCAGGTGGGCCAGCCGGTGCTGGTCGACAACAAGCCCGGTGGCAACACCGCGCTGGCCGCGGCCGAGACGGCACGCGCGCCGGCCGACGGCTACACGGTGCTGTCGGCCGACAACGGCACGCTGGTGTTCAACCCGGCGCTCTACAAGTCGCTGAGCTACAACCCGACCAAGGACCTCACGCCCGTCACGCTGATGGGCAAGTTCCCGATGATCCTCGTGGTCGGTGCCAATTCCGGTATCGCCTCGGCCAGGGATTTCATCGCCAAGGCCAAGGCGAAGCCGGGCGACCTGAGCTACGCCTCGGCGGGCGCGGGCAGCCCGCATCACCTCGCGATGGAACTGCTCAAGGTGGAGGCGGGGCTCTTCATGGTGCACGTGCCGTACCGCGGCGCGGCACCCGCGCTCGCCGACGTGGTCGGCGGCCAGCTGCCCGCGATGATGGTCGATCTGGCCGCGGGCGCGGGCTTCATCAAGGGCGGCAAGGTGCGCGCGCTGGCCGTGGCCAACCCGACCCGTCTGCCGCAGCTGCCCGACGTGCCCACCTTTGCCGAGCTCGGCTACAAGAACGTCGAGGCCGCCGCGCTGGTCGGCGTGGTGGTGCCCTCGGCCACGCCGGCCGAGGCGGTGAACACGCTCAACCGCCAGCTGGTGGCGGCGATCAATGAGCCCTCGGTGCGCACGCGCATGATCGACTTCGGCGTGGAGCCCGTGGCCAACACGCCCGCGCAGTACGCCGCGCTGCTCAAGAGCGAGACCGTGCGCTGGCACAAGCTGATCCGCGATCTGAAGATCACGCTGGATTGACCCCGCCGTTCCTGGAG
The DNA here is from genome assembly GCF_003951285.1 of Variovorax beijingensis. Taxonomy (GTDB): domain Bacteria; phylum Pseudomonadota; class Gammaproteobacteria; order Burkholderiales; family Burkholderiaceae_C; genus Variovorax; species Variovorax beijingensis. The sequence continues at coordinate 103,786 of NZ_RXFQ01000013.1, forward strand.
CACGCCATGTCCGATACCGCCACGCCCGCCCGCACCACCGGCTGCCCCGTCGCGCACGGGCCGCTGTCGTCCGAGCGCACGCCCACCGGCTGCCCGGTGAGCCAGCGCGCGGCCGAGTTCGATCCCTTCGAGGACGGCTACCAGCAGGACCCGCCCGAGTACGTGCGCTGGGCGCGCGAGAAGGAACCGATCTTCTACAGCCCGAAGCTCGGCTACTGGGTGGTCACGCGCTACGACGACATCAAGGCGGTGTTCCGCGACAACATCACCTTCAGCCCCTCCAACGCACTCGAGAAGATCACGCCCACCGGCGACGAGGCCAACGCGGTGCTCGCCTCGTACGGCTTCGCGCTGAACCGCACGCTGGTCAACGAGGACGAGCCCGCCCACATGCCGCGCCGCCGCGTGCTGATGGACCCGTTCACGCCCGAGGCGCTCAAGCACCACGAGCCGATGGTGCGCGAGCTGGCGCGCAGCTATGTCGACCGCTTCATCGACGACGGCCGGGCGGACCTGGTCGACCAGATGCTGTGGGAAATTCCGCTGACCGTGGCGCTGCACTTCCTCGGCGTGCCCGAGGAAGACATGGACACGCTTCGCAAGTACTCTATCGCGCACACCGTCAACACCTGGGGCCGGCCCAAGCCCGAGGAACAGGTGGCCGTGGCGCATGCGGTCGGCAATTTCTGGCAGTACGCCGGCAAGGTGCTCGAGAAGATGCGCCAGGACCCCGACGCACCCGGCTGGATGCAGTACGGCATCCGCAAGCAGAAGCTGCACCCCGAGGTGGTGACCGATTCGTACCTGCACTCGATGATGATGGCCGGCATCGTGGCCGCGCACGAGACCACCGCCAACGCCACCGCCAATGCGGTGAAGCTGCTGCTGCAGCATCCGCAGGTGTGGCAGGAACTGTGCGAAGACCCGGGCCTCATTCCCAACGCGGTGGAAGAGTGCCTGCGGCACAACGGCTCGGTGGCCGCCTGGCGGCGCCTCGTCACCAGGGACACGCAGGTGGGCGGCGTCGACCTGCCGGCCGGCTCGCGGCTCTTGATCGTCACCTCGTCGGCCAACCATGACGAAGCGCATTTTTCCGATGCCGACTTGTTCGACATCCGCCGCGACAACGCCAGCGACCACCTGACCTTCGGTTATGGCTCGCACCAGTGCATGGGCAAGAACCTCGCGCGCATGGAGATGCAGATATTCCTGGAGGAGTTCACGCGGCGGCTGCCCCACATGCGGCTCTCGCCGCAGCGCTTCAGCTATGTGCCGAACACCTCGTTCCGCGGGCCCGAGCACCTGTGGGTCGAGTGGGACCCTGCGGCCAATCCGGAACGCAAGAACCCTGCGCTGCGCGAGGTGCAGGTGCCGGTGCGCATCGGCGAGCCCTCGCGGCACGCGATCGCGCGGCCCGTGGTGGTGGAGCGCGTGACGCCGGTGGCCGAGGGCATCGTGAAGCTGCGCCTGGTGTCGCCCGATGGCAAGCCGCTGCCGCGCTGGACCGCGGGTTCGCACATCGACGTGGAATGCGGCTCGCCCGGGCTGTCCCGCCAGTATTCGCTGTGCGGCGACCCCGACGAAGCCGGCGTGCTCGAGATCGCGGTGCTGCACGAGCCCGAAGGCCGCGGCGGCTCGGCCTGGGTGCACAGGCAGGTGAAGGCCGGCGACCGGCTGCGCATCCGCGGGCCGCGCAACCACTTCCGGCTCGACGAGTCGCTTGCGAAGGCGATCTTCATCGCGGGCGGCATCGGCATCACGCCCGTGAGCGCGATGGCGCGCCGCGCGAAGGCGATCGGCATGGACTACGAGCTGCACTACAGCGGCCAAAACCGCGCGCGCATGGCCTTTCTGGACGAGCTCGCGGCGCTGCACGGCGAGCGGCTGCAGGTCCATGCGAGCGACGAAGGGCGGCGCTGCGACCTGCACGCGCTGCTTGCCGAGCCGGTGGCCGGTGCGCAGGTCTATGCCTGCGGCCCGCTGCGCATGCTCCAGGCGCTCGAAGACTGCTGCGCCGCCTGGCCCGAGGGTGCCTTGCGCGTCGAGCATTTCGAATCGACGCTCGCCACGCTCGATCCGGCGAAGGAGCAGGCCTTCGAGGTGGAGCTGAAGGATTCGGGCCTCGTCGTCACCGTGCCGCCCGACCAGACCTTGCTGTCGGCGCTGCGCGCAGCCAACGTCGACGTGCAGAGCGATTGCGAGGAGGGCCTGTGCGGCTCGTGCGAAGTGCGGGTGTTGTCCGGCAAGGTCGATCACCGCGACGTGGTGCTGACGCGCCCGGAACGCGAGGCCCACAACAAGATGATGGCCTGCTGTTCGCGCGCTTGCGAAGGCCGGCTGGTGCTCGAGCTCTAGGGTGGGTCAGCGCAGCAAGGCGTGCCCGCCGGCCATGTGCGCCGTCTCTGCGCGCGAGCCGAGTGCGAGCTTTCTGTAGATGCCCTTGATGCGGCATTCCACCGCCAGCCGGGGCATGGCCAGCGCTTGGGCGACGTCTCGGTGCTCGAGCCCCTGCACCACGAGTTCGAGCGTCTTGCGCTCCTGCGTCGTCAACGCCGCGTCGGGCATCGACCCCGCATCGGCCGCATGCCCCGCGTGCCATGCAAGCACGCGCCGCGCAATGGCCGGGTCGATGGTGGCGCCGCCCTGCTCGATGCTGCGCAGGCCGATGCTGAGTTCGAGGTCGTCGCGCTCCTTCAGGAGATAGGCCACCGCGCCGGCGCGAAGCGCGGAAAAAATGGCTTCCTCGCTGCGGGAGGCGGAAATGGCCACGGCCGGCACCTGCGGATGGTGGGCCTGCAGCCACTCGACGAGCTCGACCGCGCCGTCGCCAGGCAAGCCGATGTCCACCAGCACCACGCCGAAGTTCGGCTTCTCCAGCAGCTGCATGGTCATCTCGACGTCGTCGGCCCAGGTGATCTGCGGCTCGTCGCATCCGAGCGTGGGCAGGATGTAGCGCAGACGTTCCTGCATCGCCGTGTCGTTTTCGACCACGAGCACCGAGTTCAGCGAAACGGTTTCGACGGCTTCCGAAGAGAACATTTGGGCGGCATTCTGAGGCTGTGGCCGAGAAAATGGGACGTTTCGACTTATTTTGCGCGAATGTTGCCGGAATTCACATTTATGTTCCCCGGTTTGCCCATGCCTTGAACAGGGCCTTGCACGGAGGGCTGCGCAAGCCCGCGCCGGCACCCAATATTCCTGTTCGATCAGCCCATCAGGTTGCGCAGTGCCGCTTCGACCGCCGCAGCGGTGGCCAGCGGCTTTTCCATGGGAAACAGGTGCGTGCCGTCAAGCATGGCGATGCGCCCCTTGGTGACCTGCTCGGTCATTGCCATGCCCACCTGCCTCATCTCCACCGACTGGCGCCCGCCGATGAATGCGACCTTGCACTTGAGCGGATGGCGGCGCAGCAGGGCACCGAGGTTATGGGGCAAGGTGTTGTAGATGGCCGTTTCCACGTCGCGGTCGAAGCTCAACTCGCGCGTGTCGTCGCGGTCGCTGGTGCCGTGGTCGATGTAGTCGTGCAGCACCTGCTCGTCCCACCTGGAAAAGGCCTTCTTGCTGCGGAAATGCTCGAACACCGCTTCGCGGTGCGCCCAGCTGTTGCGGCGTTTCCGGCTGATGGCGCCGGGCGAAATGCTCTTCATGAGCGGTGTGCGCTTGACGACATTGAGCGTGTTCGCGCGCCAGCCGCTGAGGACCGGCGAGTCGAGCAGCACCACGCCGCAAGCGAGCGCCGGATGCAGCGCCGCGCACATCAGGCTCAGGATTCCGCCAAGCGAATGGCCGACCAGGAACACCGGGCCGCCGGCGCGGTCGGCGTGCCGTTGCGCGAAGTCGGCCAGCTGCTGCACCAGGTGCGGCCAGTTGTCGGTGACAGGGTACTTCGGGTCGTGCCCGAATTTCTCGATGGCGTCGACCTCGAAGCCGCGGCTGCGCAGGCTGTCCAGGACGACGCGGTAGGTGCTCGCGGGAAAGCTGTTGCCGTGCGAGAACACGACGGGAGGCATCGGCATGGCCGCGGTCGGCTTCAGATCAGCTTTTCGTCGGGCGTCGAGATCTTGCGCAGCGGGCTGTGCCGCGTGGCCGGCATCTTCAGCGGATGCTCGGTGGCGGAGTCGTCCCACACCGGGTCCTCGATGCTGTCGAACACCTCGCGCAGCTTCTGGCCCCAGCTGTTGTGCATCATGCGGTAGTAGGGGTTGTCGGCATCGATGCAGATCACGCGGTCGGTCTCGAGCTTGTTGGCCTCGTACACCACCAGGTCGAGCGGCAGGCCCACCGAGAGGTTCGACTTCATGGTCGAGTCCATCGACACCAGCGCGCACTTGGCGGCTTCGTCCAGCGGGGTCTCGGGCGTGAGCACGCGGTCGAGCACCGGCTTGCCGTACTTCGATTCGCCCACCTGGAAGTAGGGCGTCTCGGTGGTGGCCTCGATGAAGTTGCCGGCCGCATAGACCAGGAACAGGCGCATGCCTTCGCCCTTGACCTGGCCGCCGAAGATGAAGGACACGTTGAAGTCCAGCCCCGCATGCTTGAGCGCTTCGGCGTCGCGGTCGTACACGTGGCGCACGGCCGAGCCGAGCACGCGCGCGGCGTCGAACATGCTCTTGGCGTTCCAGATGGTGATGGGGTCGCCCTGCGAGCCGTCTTCGCGCGTTTCGCGCAGTTCCTCGATCTGCAGGATCTCGCGCACCGACTGCGAGATGCTCAGGTTGCCCGAGGACAGCAGCACCATGACGCGGTCGCCCGGCTGCTCGTAGACGATCATCTTGCGGAAGGTGCTGATGTGGTCCACGCCCGCGTTGGTGCGCGAGTCGGAGAGAAACACCAGGCCGGCGTTGAGTTTGATGCCTACGCAATAAGTCATTTTTTCATCTCGCACGAAGGATGCCCGCTACGCGGCGCTGCGTTCGCGCGTGTTCAGTTTTTGTAAGGCATAGAGCGCGTCGAGCGCCTCCCGTGGCGTCATCGCATCGGGATCGAGCGCGGCCAGGGCGGATTCTACGGCGCTGGCCATAGGCGTTTCGGCCGCCGGGGGCGGGGCGAACAGGTCGACCTGCGCGCGCGTCTGGGCGTGCTGCGATTCCAGCGCCTCGAGCGCCTGCCGCGCATGGTTGACCACCGCGGCCGGCATGCCGGCGAGCCGCGCCACCTGGATGCCGTAGCTCTTGCTGGCCGGGCCGGGCTGCATTTCGTGCAGGAACACGATGTCGCGGCCCGCCTCGGTGGCGCTCACGTGCATGTTCACGGCGCAGTGGTGCGTGGCCGGGAATTCGGTCAGCTCGAAGTAGTGGGTGGCAAAGAGGGTGAAGGCCTTGCTGCGGTCGTGCAGCTGGGCCGCGATGCCCGCGGCCAGCGCCAGGCCGTCGAAGGTGCTGGTGCCGCGGCCGATCTCGTCCATCAGCACCAGCGACTGGGCGGTGGCGCTGTGCAGGATCTGCGCGGCCTCGGTCATCTCGAGCATGAAGGTCGACTGCGCGTTGGCCAGGTCGTCGGCGGCGCCGATGCGGGTGTGGATGGCGTCGATCGGCCCGAGCCGGCAGGCCGCCGCCGGCACGTGCGAGCCGATGGACGCCAAGAGCACGATGATCGCCACCTGCCGCATGTAGGTCGACTTGCCGCCCATGTTGGGGCCGGTGATGACCTGCATGCGCTGCTGCGGCCCGAGCTGCGTGTCGTTGGCGATGAAGCCGCCCGAGGATTTCTCGGCCAGCCGCGCCTCCACCACCGGATGGCGGCCCTGCTGGATCTCGATGCAGGGATGCGAGACGAAGCTCGGCGCGCGCCAGTGCAGCGTGTGCGAGCGCTCGGCCAGTGCGCACAGCGCATCGAGCGTGGCAATGGCGCCGGCCAACTGCGTGAGCGCGGGTACCGAGGGCTGCAGTGCGTCGAGCAATTGCTCGTAGAGCCACTTCTCGCGGGCGAGGGCCCGGTCCTGCGCGCTCAGCGCCTTGTCCTCGAAGGCCTTGAGCTCGGGCGTGATGAAGCGCTCGGCGTTCTTCAGCGTCTGGCGGCGGCGGTAATTGTCGGGCACCTTGGAGAGCGCGCTTTGCGTCACCTCGATGTAGAAGCCGTGCACGCGGTTGAACTGCACCCGCAGGTTGCTGATGCCGGTGCGCTCCCGCTCGCTGACTTCGAGCTTCAGCAGGAAGTCGTCGCAGTTCTCGCTGATGGCGCGCAGCTCGTCGAGCTCGGCGTCGTGGCCGGTGGCGATCACGCCGCCGTCGCGCACCAGCGCCGACGGGTCGGGCTTGATCGCGCTCGCCAGCAGGTCGGCGCAGCCCGGCGGCGGCGCGAGCCGTTCGATGATGCGGCCCAGCAGCTCGCCGGACGCCGGAAGCGCCGGTGCCAGCTGCTCGGACTTCGCGAGCGCGAGGCGCAGCGCCAGCAGTTCGCGCGGACGCACCTGCCTGAGCGCGATGCGCGCCGCGATGCGTTCCACGTCGCTGGTGTTCTTCAGCTGTTCGCGCAAGGTGCGCCAGGGCGCGGCCGTGCCACCCAGCACCGTGGACTGGAGCGCGGCAATGGCTTCGAGCCGGGCCTGCGCCTCGCTGCGGTCGCGCCGCGGCGACAGCAGCCAGCGCTTGAGCAGCCGGCTGCCCATGCCCGTCATGCAGGTGTCGAGCAGCGAGAACAGCGTGGGCGAATCCTCGCCGCGCAATGTCTGCACCAGTTCGAGGTTGCGGCGCGTGGTGGGCGGCAGCTCGACCAGATCGCCGTCGCGCTCCACCGACAGGCGCTGCACGTGCGAGAGCGCGCGGCCCTGCGTGTGCTCGGCATAGCCCAGCAGCGCGGCCGCGGCGGCATGCGCATTGGCGAGCGATTCGGCGTTCCAGGCCGCAAGGCTGTTGCTGCCCATCTGCTCGCTGAGCTTGCGTTCGCCCAGGCCACCGTCGAACTGCCACGCGGGCCGGATCGAGAGCGTGAAAGGCGTGGCCGCGCGCGCGGCCTTCAGGCGCTGCTCGAAGGCCGGCGTCACCTCGGCGCTGTAGAGCAGCTCGCTCGGCGCGATGCGCGCGATCCAGGCTTCGAGCGCGTCGGCCGGGCATTCGGCCAGCCGCAGTTCGGCGCCGGTCACGCTGAGCCAGGCCAGGCCGCAGAAGTTGCGCGTGCCCGCATGCACCGCGAGCAGCAGCGATTCGCTCTTGTCGTTGAGCAGTTCCGAATCGGTCAGCGTGCCGGGCGTGACCACCCGCACCACCTTGCGCTCGACCGGGCCCTTGCTGGCGCCGACTTCGCCCACCTGCTCGCAGATGGCCACCGATTCGCCCAGCTTGATGAGCCGTGCAAGGTAGGTGTCGACCGCATGGAAGGGCACACCGCACATCACCACCGGCTGGCCGGCCGACTGGCCGCGCTGGGTGAGCGTGATGTCGAGCAGGCGCGCGGCCTTCTCGGCATCGGCCCAGAACAGCTCGTAGAAATCGCCCATCCGGTAGAACAGCAGGGTGTCCGGATGGTTCGCCTTGAGGCCCAGGTACTGCGCCATCATGGGCGTATGCCCGGAGAAGTCGCTGGTGGAGGGGGAGGGTTGCGCAGTCGTCGTTTTCACTCGGACGATTATCGGGGACGGCGGCCGGCCATTCCGGCTGACCGGCAATGCGCACCTGCCGCTTTAAAATCCGCCGGCGCGAACCCCGCGTGAAGAAACAAGGTGCCCATGGTCCACCCGGATGAATTCAAAGGCCCCGAAGCGGACGCGCTGCCCGACACCGTCACCTTGCCCGCAGAACTCGCCGCGCTGTATCTCTGCATGTCGCCGGCCCAGCTCGCGGACCTGCGCAAATCGAAGCGGCCCGATGGGCGGGCAGGCAACGGCGCCTCCATCATCAAGCCCGTGGAAAGCGGCGCAGCAGCCGGTCCGAAAGACGCGGTGCTCTACAAGCTCGGCATCTTGCGCGACTTTGCCAAGTCGCATACCGCGCCCACTGCCTTCGACACCGCGCTGGACTCCGGGTTGCCGGGCTGGGTGTCCGCCAAGCTGCCTTTCTTTGCCGAGCGCGAACCCCGCGTCAAACGTGGCCGCCGCGTGCTCATCGGCGGCGCCTGGAACCGGGCGGACCCCCTGCGCGAGAAACGCTTCGCCGACTTGGCGAAGGGCCGCATCCGCTTCACGTCATTGACATGCGCCGAAGCCGCAGCGAGCCTGTGGGCCGACGTGGCAAGCCACGCTGCACTCGCCGAACAGGGGCTCGCCCTGCTCAGGAGCGAGACACAGGCCATCGAGGCCGCGCTGGCGGCCACCGGCCAGCTGGCCGCGGCTTCCAATCCGGATGCGGTGGCCTGACCCGCTTCCTTCAAGACCAACCAGCGACGAGCACCGATGCTGATCAACTGCGTGGCCTACGAAAACGGCGCCAAGCTCGCCGACATTCCGGTCGAGGACATCAGCGAGTACATCTCCCGGCCCGGCTGCTTCGTCTGGGTGGCGCTGAGCGACGCCACGCCGCAGGAGCTGGCCCAGATGCAGGACGAGTTCAACCTGCATCCGCTCGCGGTGGAAGACGCCCAGCACGGCCACCAGCGGCCCAAGGTCGAGGAGTACGGTGATTCGCTCTTCGTCGTGATGCACCTGGTCGAGCCCTCCGCCGAGGGCGAGCACTGCATGAACGTGGGCGAGGTCGACGTGTTCGTCGGCAAGAACTACGTGCTCTCTGTGCGCAACCGCAGCCAGCAGGGCTTCCTGGGCGTGCGCGAGCGCTGCGAGCGCGAGCCCGAGCTGCTGCGCAACGGCGCGGGCTTCGTGCTGTATGCGCTGATGGATGCGGTGGTGGACCGCTACTTTCCGGTCATCGATGCGCTCGAGGTGGAGCTCGAATCCATCGAGCAGCAGATCTTCACGCAGGGCGGCGCGGCGCGCGACAAGATCAAGCAGTTGTACGACCTGAAGCGGCGCAGCATGATCCTCAAGCGCGCCGTCGCGCCGCTGGTCGAGGCCGCGGGCAAGCTGCACGGCGGGCGGGTGCCGCAGATCTGCGTGAGCTCGCAGGAGTATTTTCGCGACGTGGCCGACCACCTGGTCCGCATCAACGGCTCGATCGACGCCATGCGCGACACCATCGGCACGGCCATTTCGGTGAACCTCTCGATGGTCACCATCGAGGAGAGCGAAGTGACCAAGCGGCTGGCGGCCTGGGCCAGCATCTTTGCGGTGTGCACCGCGTTCGCGGGCATCTGGGGCATGAACTTCGAGCACATGCCGGAGTTGAAATTCCGCTATGGGTATGCGGTGGCGCTGGTGCTGATCGCGGCCACCTGCAGCTATCTCTATTACCGGTTCAGGCGCGCGGGCTGGCTCTGAGTTTTTCTTTCTCCCGCCCCTTCCGGGGGGGGCAGGGGTGGGGGCTGGCGGCGTATCGGGTGCAGTCAACTTGCGATACGCCAAGAGCCCCCATCCCAACCTTCCCCCGGAGGGGGAAGGAGCAAGTCACTCGTCGTGCGTATCGTGCGTGGCCGCTGCGCCGCGCCGCCAGTAGCCGGAGGCGCGAATCCACTTGGGGTTGGCGCCGCGCTCGCCAACGAGGTGCGCGCGCAAGGCCTTCGCAATCGCCGATTCGCAACCCACCCAGGCGTGGAAGTCGCCGGGCGGCAACTCCGTGGCCTTGAGTGCATCGAGCAGCACCGGGCTCAGGCCCGGTTCGACGCCGTTGCGGTGGACCCATTTCAAGGTGAGCTGCGCCTGCGTCTCGAACGGAACCTGGTCGGCTTCGCTGTCGACCTCGGCCAGAACCACCACCTGTGCACCGGCCGGCAACTCGGCCAGGCGCCGCGCAATGGCGGGCAGGGCGGTGTCGTCGCCGATCAGCAGGTGCCAGTCGAACGCCGTCGGCACGATGAACGAGCCGCGCGGGCCGCCCACGCCGAGCACGTCGCCGGGCCTGGCCTGCTCGGCCCATTGCGTGGCAGGGCCGGCGTCGTGCAGTGCGAAGTCGAGCTCCAGCGTGTTGGCGCTGGCGTCATGGCGGCGCGGCGTGTAGTCGCGCATGGTGGGCCGGCCGCTCGCGGGCCACACCGGGCCGTCGGGTCCCATGGCCGGCAGCGTGAGCTGGCCGGTCGCCGCGTCGGGGAAAAAGATCTTTGCGTGGTCGTCGAAGCCCGGGCTCGTGAAGCCCGCGAGGTCGTCGCCCGTGAGCGTGATGCGGATCAGGTGCGGCGTCACGCGCTGCACGGCCTTGACCGTGAGCTGGCGAAATCGAAGCTCGTGGCGCACGCGGCGCGGCGTGCGCTCGGGTGTGGTGGAAGCGGAAGTGGTTGTGAAGTCGGTCATTTCAAAGGAAGAAGTTCAGATGCGCTCTAACTGTTGAGCGGCGCTGTCGAGCACCGCGGCGAAATCGTGGGCTTGTTGTTCGGTGAGGGGGGCGCCCGAGAGGCGCATGCGCATCGCGAGCTTGAGGTTCTCGATGGCGCGCGTGACCTGCGGCGGGCGCCCGCCGCGCGGACCGGCGCCGTCGACGCCGCCGTTCATGCGGGCCATCATGGCATCGGCCGTGTCGCGGTTGGCCGCCAGGAACTCCCGGCCGCTCGCGGTGATGCTGTAGCGCTTGCGTCCGCCGGTGTCGGCCGTTTCCACGCTCAGGTAGCCCATCTCCTCGAGCAGCGTGAGGGTGGGGTAGACCACACCAGGGCTCGGCGCATAGCTGCCGCCCAGGCGGTCTTCGATGGCCTTGATGAGCTCGTAGCCGTGGGCAGGCTTGTCGGCGATGAGCTGCAGCAGCACGAAGCGCAGGCCGCCATGGCCGAACACCCGTGCGCCGCCGCGTCCGCCGCGGCCTCCGCCATGCATGCGCTCTTCGCCGCCGTGGCGGCCGTGGCCGCCCGAAAGGCCGTCTTCGTGCTCGCCGCGCGGGGAATGGCAGTGGTGATGGTGGTGGTGGCCGAAGTGGAAATGCCGCATGTCGATGTCCTCTAGATGTATATCGAAATTATTTTCGATATATCTAAAAAAGTCAAACAGCTCTGCCTGCCGCATCACTGCAGCGCATCCAAGGGGGCGGGCAAGGTGGATTGGGCCGAGGCCCGGGCAAGCGGTCGGGCGGCGCCCGTCCGGTGATCAGGCGATCATCGATTCCAGGTCGGACGCGAGCTCGCGCGGCGCTGGCATGTCCTGCATCACGTCCTCGGAGAGGCCGATCGCGTCCGCCGGCTGGGCTGGCCAGACATGTTGCGCATCGCCGATGCGCAGCCCTTCGCGTTCCAGGGCGACGCGCCAGACCGCCAGGTGCAGCACGCTGGCGAGCGGGTCGACCTGCTCGGCCTCCATTGGGTTGGCGAAGGAGGAAAGGGCGCTGACGAACTCGGGCGCGAATTCCCAGCGGGCGGCCAGCCGGGCGCCGACCTCGCCATAGTGGAAGCCGAACTTCTGCCGCTCCACCTCGAGCCGCCCCATGCGATCGAAGGGATGCACGGCGTTGAGTTCGGCCATCGGCTGCTTCATGGCGCCGGCCATGATCAGGTGTCCGATGGCGTGCATGCTGCCGACGGTGAAGGCCAGGCTCTGGTCCACGCGGCGCGTCTTGCCCGCGAGATAGCGGGCCACGGCGGCCACGCGCAGGCTGTGCGACCAGAAGGCCGGCAGGTGCACGCCCTCGACCTTGCGGAAGGTGCCCGTGAGGCCGGAGCTCACCACCAGGGAGCGGATCGAGGAGAAGCCCAGCAGCTGGATCGCGTCCTGGATCGACAGGATCTTGCGGCGCAGCCCGAAGTACGGCGAATTCGCCATGCGCAGCACGCGGGCCGTCAGCACCTGGTCGAGCTCGATCTTGCGTGCCACCACGGAAACCGCGGCGTCCTCGCTGCGAAGGAGCTCGATGAGATCGAACACCACCTTGGGCACCGTGGGAAGCAAGTGGCTGTCGGTAAACAGTTCGTCCAGGGTCATGGCGATCTCGGGCTGTAGTTTTTTGCTGCCCGGGATTGTCCTGCAACCTTAGTGTTACATGTTGATGTCTTCGGAATCGGGCCGGCTCCCGTGGCCCGGCTGCAGACTTCCAGCAACACTGGAGCGCCCTCAGCGCTGCGGCATGTCCTTGACCGAGTAGCCCAGGCTCACCGTCGCATCCTCCGGAATCGCGGGCATCGTGGCGTTCCAGGCCAGCCAGTCTTCCCGCATGGCCGCGAGCCGCTGCGGCTCCTTCTTGCCCAGGTTCGCCCGTTCGCGCTCGTCCGCCGGAATGTTGAACAGGTACTCGTTGCCGTCGACCTTCAGGTACTTCCAGTCGCCGTCGCGCATGGCCTGCTGGCCGCGGTGGTTCATGCGCCAGTGCAGCGGGCGGCGGAAGCTGTGCTTCGCGTCCTTCAGCACCGGCATCAGCGACACGCCGTCGAGCGGGTAGTCCGCATCGGCCTTCACGCCGGCCGCGTCGAGCATGGTGGCGGACCAGTCCATGGTCATGCACAGCTGCCGGCTCTCGCCGCCCTTGGCAATCACCGCGGGCCAGTGCGCGATCCACGGCACGCGGATGCCGCCTTCGGTCAGATCCATCTTGCCGCCCACCAGCGGCCAGTTGTCGGAGAAGCGCTCGCCGCCGTTGTCGCTGGTGAACACCACCAGCGTGTTGTCGGCCATGCCGTGCTTCTCGAGCGCGGCCATGATCCAGCCGATGCCCTCGTCCATGTGATGGATCATGCGGCGGTACACGTGGATGTTGCCGCCGGCCAGGTCGAACAGGTTGTCCTTCACGAGCGGCGCCTTCTCGGCGTCGTCGCGCGTTTCCCAGGGCCAGTGCGGCGCGGTGTAGTGCAGGCTCAGGAAGAAGGGGGCGTCCTGCTTTGCCATGCGCTCCACGTAGTCGACGGCGCGCCTGGAGAGGATGTCGGTGAGGTAGCCCTCTTCCTTTTTGTCTTCCTCGCCGAACCACAGGTCGTGGCGGCCCGTGGAGTCGCAGTGCGTGAAGTAGTCGACGCCGCCCGACATCGGCCCGAAGAACTCGTCGTACCCCGAGCGCAGCGGCCCGAAGGTGGGCGGGTAGCCCAGGTGCCACTTGCCGATGAGCGCGGTCTGGTAGCCGCCGGCCTTCAGCAGCGAGGGCAGCGTGGGATGGTCGGTCGGCAGGCCGAGCGTGGTGCTGCCGCGGCTCTTGCTGTTGATGGGTTCCTCGGCCGCGCCGCGCAGCCGGTATTGGTAGCGCGCGGTGATCATCGCAAAGCGCGTGGGCGAGCACACGGGCGAGTTCGAGTAGCCCTGCGTGAGCTTCAGCCCGTTGGCCGCCAGGCCGTCGAGCACGGGCGACACGGGTCCGAACGCGGCATCGCGGCCGCCGTAGCAGCCGAGGTCGGCATAGCCGAGGTCGTCGGCCACGATGAAGATGATGTTGGGTCTGGTCATGTCTCTGGAAGGGTTCAGGGCTGGTAGCCGGACTTCTGGACGACGGGTGCCCATTGCGCCTTGTAGGCCTTGAGCATTGCGGCGGTCTGCGCCTGCGTGCTCACCACCGGCGTCATGCCGGCGTCCTTGAACTTGCGCTGCGTGTCCGCATCCTGCATGACTTCGCGGATGGTGGCGGCCAGGCGCTCGACCTTGGCCTTGGGCATGCTGGCCGGCGCAAAGAAGGTGTTCCAGCCGGTGGCGGCCAGGTCGAGGCCGGCTTCCTTGAAGGTCGGGATGTTCGGCGCGAAGGGCGAACGCTGGGCGCCCGACAGCGCCAGGATGCGCAGCTTGCCGGCGTTGTGCTGCGGCAGCACAACGTCCTCGGTATCGACCGAGATGGGCACCTGGCCGCCGATCAGGTCGTTCAGCAGCGGGGCCGAGCCGCGGTAGCCGATCACCTGCGTCTGCACCTTGGCCTTCTCGCCCACCATGAGGCCGAAGAAGTGCGGCAGGCTGCCGGTGGCTGGCACGCCCACGTTGGCCTGGCTGGGGTTGGCGCGCATCCACGCCAGCAGGTGGTTCAGTTCGCGCACCGGCAGCGTGGGTGACACCGACAGCGCGAAGTCGTAGCTGTTGACGTGCGACACGGGCACGAAGTCGCGCTCGGGGTCGTAGTTGTTGTCCTTGAAGACGAGCGGCGCCACCACCATCACGGCCGGGTTGGCGAGCATCAGCACGTTCTGGCTGGCGGGCGTGTTCCTGGCCTGCTGCGCGGCAAGGCGGCCGCCCGCGCCGGGCTTGTTGTCGACGACGACCGGCACGCCCAGCCTGGCGCCGAGCTTGTCGCCCACGATGCGCGCGACGCGGTCGGTGGCGCCGCCGGGGGCGTAGCCGACGACGATGTGCAGCGGACTGTCGAGCGTTTGCGCGCCCGCGCTGGCGGGCACGGCGGCGATGGACGCCATGAAGCCGGCTGCGGCAAGCAGCGCGGCAAGGCGGCGGGTGATGGGGGCGGTCTTCGGCATGTCGGGGTTCCTCCTCGTTCGGTCGTTCATTCGGTTGTTCAGTCGGTGGCCTGGAAATTCACGGCCTTCATGATGCCCGCCCAGCGCGCGGTGTCCTCGCGCATGGTCTTGAGCAAGGCCTCGCTGCCGTCGCCGACCGGGTACATGCCGTTCTGCAACAGCAGCTGGCGCACCTCGCGGGCATTGACGGCCCGGGTGAATTCGGCGCGCAGCTTGTCGACGACGGGCTGCGGCGTCTTGAGCGGCGCATAGTAGGCGAACCACGCGGTGGCCACCACGTCCTTGTAGCCGGCCTCGACGAAGCAGGGCAGATTGGGCATGAGCGGCGAGCGCTTCTCGCCGCTGGTGGCCAGCACCTTTGCGCGGCCCGTGGGCAGCATCTGCTGCGCGCCGCCGACGGTGTCGAAGTACACGGGCACGGTGCCGCCCATCAGGTCCTGCCGCGCGGGCGTGGAGCCGCGGTAGGGCACGTGCACCATCTTCAGCCCGGCCGCGCGGTTGAGCATCTCGCCGAGAAAGTGCGAAGGCGTGCCCGCGCCATAGGAGCCGAAGCTCAGCTTGTCGCCCTGCGCCCTGGCCCAGGCGATGAATTCGGCCAGTGTGTTGGCGGGCACGTCCTTGTGGACGGTGAGCGCCAGTTCGAAGCGCGCCGCATTGATGATCGGCACGAAATCCTTGACCGGATCGTACGAGAGGCTGCGGTAGGCGCTCGGGAACATGGTCATCATGCTGGCCGTGCCCAGCAGCAGCGTGTGGCCGTCGGGCGCGGCCGTCTTGACGGTTTCGGCCGCGATGCGGCCCGCCGCGCCCGCGCGGTTGTCGATGATCAGCGGGCCCAGCGCGTCGCGCACCTGCTGCGCGATGGCACGCGTCAGCACGTCCTGCGTGCCGCCGGCGGGCACGCCGATCAGCACCTTGACCGGCTGGCCGGGCCTGAAGGCCTGGGCCTGCGCGTCGAGGGCAAACGGCGCCAGGGCAAGGCCGCCCAGCGCGGCGAGTGCGCGGCGGCGGTCGAAGCTGGAAAGAGGCGTGCTGGGCATGGGGCGGTGTCTCCGGGGTCTTATAGGGCTGGTGCTGGATCCCGAAGGACTTTAGAGACGCTACATTCGATTGATCTAATCAACCATCCCCCGGACTAACCCCGAATGACCGCGCCGCGCCGCTCGCCCGACGACCTGCTGCTGTACCGGCTCGCGCGGCTGATCGGGGTTGCGGGCAGCATGGTGATTCGGCTGTGCGAGGGCCGCTTCGGCATCACGCGGCGCGAGTGGCGGCTGATCGCGGTGCTCGCGAGCCGCGGCGAACTGGGCTCCTCCCAACTGGCCGAGCACGCCCAGCTCGACCGCGCCCGCACTTCCAAGACGATCGGCTCGCTGGTCGAAAAGCGGCTGGTCTCGCGCGTGGCCCGCGCGGGCGACCGGCGGCAGGTGCTGCTGGGCCTGACCGAGAGCGGGCAGGCGCTGTACGAGGAGCTTTTTCCGCTGGTCACGAAGATCAACGCCGAGCTGATGGAGGCGCTCGACCAGGAAGACGCGGCGCGGCTGGACGGATTCCTGGACCGCCTGCAGGCGCAGGCCGAGCGCATGGTGCAAAAGGCCGTGCTGCCCAAGGCCGACCGCGGGCGCCGCGGTGCGGGCGGCATCAGTCCACCTTCATCCCGGTCGCCTTGACGATGCGGCCGTAGCGCGCCTGGTTGGCTGCCAGGCGCTCGGCCGCGGGAGCGCCGGTCTCGCCGAGCGCCACCATGTCGAGCGAGGCGAGGCGCGCCTTGACCTCGGGCAGCGCCAGCGCCTTCTGCAGCGACTGGCGCAGCGCCTGCACCACGGGCTCGGGCGTCGCGGCCGGCACCATCGCGAGGTAGAGCACCTCGAATTCCAGGTCCTTGAGGCCGAGTTCACCCACCGTGGGCACCTCGGGCAGCAGCGGCGAGCGCTGGCGGCCGGTCACGGCCAGCGCGCGCAGCTTGCCGGCCTGCACCTGCGGCAGCAGGCCCGGCGTGGCGAGGATGCCGGCCTGCACCTCGCCACCCAGCAGCGCCATCACGGCCGGCGCATTGCCCTTGTAGGGCACGTGCGTGATCTTGGCGCCGGTCGCGGTCGAAAAGATGCCGGCCGCAAGATGGCCGGGGCTGCCGTTGCCGGCGGAGCTGAAGGTGGCGGCTTCGGTCCTGGCCTGCGCGATGAATTCCGGCAGCGTCTTGGCCTTCGCGGCGGGCCCGACGCCGAAGCCCAGGCCCGACGAGCTGAAGATCATCAGCGGCTTCAGGTCCCTGGCCGCGAAGGGCATCGACGCATACAGGTGCGGGTTGATGGTGAAGGTGCTGTCGATGCTCAGCAGCACCGTGTAGCCGTCGGCTGCACTCTTGGCCACGAGGTCGGCGCCGATGTTGCCGCCGGCGCCGGGCCGGTTGTCGACCACGAAGGGCTGCCTGAGCTCCTTCTGGAGCACGTCCCCCAGCGCACGGCCGAGGATGTCGAGCGGACCGCCGGCCGGGAAGTTGGTGATGAACTTCACCGGCTTGGCGGGGTAGGCCGCGTCGGCATGCGCGGCCGGGCTGCCGAGCGCGAGGGAAAGCGCAGCGCAGGCGGCGGCAAGGGCCAGGCGGCGCGATGCGCCCGGGGTGTTCTTCTTCGAGAAACCGGTGGTCATGTGTTTGCTTGTCTCCGTACAGCCGGCACTCTAGAAGGCGGAAGCGGCCCGCACAACTGAAAGCTCTTCTGCCAGCTATTCCGGCTGGTTATATTTGAACGGCCGCCTCACAGGGAAGACACCCATGTCAGCCATGAACAACTTTGCGCGCCTCAAGCTGCGCCACCTGCAATGCCTCGTGATGGTGGCGCAGGAGCGCAACCTCGTGCGCGCGGGCAAGGCCCTGGCTCTCACGCAGCCCGCGGTGTCCAAGACCATCGCCGAACTCGAAGAGATCGTCGGGCGCCAGTTGCTGCTGCGCCGCCGCCGCGGCGTCGAGCTCACGCCGGCGGCCGAGGTGCTGGTGCGCCATGCCGTCTCCGCGCTGCGCGGGCTGCGCGAAGGCATGGGCCTGGCCATGGACCAGCCCGAAGCCGATCAGCTGCGCGCGGCCGTGGGTGCTCTGCCCAACATGGCAGCCAACCTGCTGCCCGAGGCCGTCGCGCGGCTGTTTGCATCGCATCCGGCGCTGCGCGTGCGCGTGGTGAGCGGCACCAACGCGCAGCTCATGACGCAGCTGCGCCAGGGCGAGATCGACCTCGTGCTCGGCCGGCTCGCCCAAGCCTCGGCGATGGCCGACCTGGCGTTCGAGCAGCTCTACAGCGAGCCGCTGCTGCTGGTGGTGCGCCCGGGCCATCCGCTCGCGGCGCGGCGCCGGCTCACGCTCGACGCGCTGGCCGCGCATCCGCTGGTGCTGCCCGTCTCGGGCACCCTGATCCGGCACACGGCCGATGCCTTCCTGATCGCGCAGGGCATGGCGCTGCCCAGCCGGCTGGTGGAGGCGACGGATACGAGCTTCGTGGTCGGGCTGCTGCAGCGCTGCGACGCGGTGTGGTTCGCCCCGCAGGGTGCCGTCGAGGGCTTGATTGCACAGGGTGCGTTGAAGCGCGTCGCCATCGACACCTCGAGCACCGAAGGGCCGGTGGGCTTCACGGTGCGGCGCGGCGGCGAAGCGGGCGAGGGCGCGCGGCTGCTGGTCGAGGCGATCCGCGGAATCGTCGCGGCCGCGGCGCGCGGGGGGCGGCCTGGTGCCAGACTCGGGAATACCGCATGAACACCACCCCGAACGAACGCCAGCAGATGGTCGATGCGCTGCGCGGCTTCGCGCTGCTGGGCATCCTGGTGGTCAATATCGCGAGCTTCGCATCGACCTACTATGGCCTGGGCGTTCCCGATCCGATGGCGCTCTCGCTGGCCGACCGCTGCGCATCGTTCGTGCGGGCCTTCGTGTTCGAGACCAAGTTCTATCTGCTGTTCTCGTTCCTGTTCGGCTACAGCTTCACGCTGCAGATGCGGTCGGCGGAGCGCGACGGAAAAGCTTTCGTGCCGCGCATGGTGCGGCGGCACGTCGGCCTGTGGGTCATCGGCGTCGTGCATGCCGTGCTGCTCTACTACGGCGACATCCTCACCACCTATGCGGTGCTGGGCGCCGTGCTGCTCATGCTGCGCAGGCGCGGTGATGTGTTCCTGGCGTGCGTGGGCATCGCGCTGGTGCTGCTCACTTCATTGCTGTGGGCCGCCGTCGGCCAGATGTACACGCACATGGACATGTTGATGGCAACGCAGGCGGCCTACGCCGAAGCCGCCGCGGCGCTGGCCGCCTACCGCGCGACGCCCGCCATGGTGGTCGTGCAGCATTTGCGCGATCTCTCGCAGACCTGGTGGATCACGGGGCTGGTGCAGGCGCCGGAGGCGCTGGCCATGTTCTTCGCGGGCTTCATCGCCGGCAAGCGCGGGCTCCTCGCGCATGTCGAAGCGCATCGCACGCTGTTGTGGCGGATGTTCTGGTGGGGCCTTGCCGTCGGCCTGCCGGGTGCGCTCGCCTACGCCTGGCCGACCCTGCGGCTGAATGACCCGGTGCGCGACATCCAGGGCCTTGCGGTCACGCTGCTGACGGCGCCGTTTCTGGCTGCCGCGTATGCGGCCGGCATGCTGCTCGTGTTCCAGAGCGGGCGCGGCGGCCGGGTACTGGTGCAACTGCTGGCGCCGGCGGGCCGCATGGCGCTGTCGAACTACCTGCTGCAATCGCTGGTCTGCGCGTGGATCTTTCTTGCCTACGGGTTGCGCTGGATCGGAACGGTCGGGCCGCTGGCCACATTCGCAGTGGCGTTCGCGATCTTCGCAGGCAACCTGGCGCTGAGCCGGTGGTGGATGCAGCGCTTCGCCTACGGCCCGGCGGAGTGGCTGCTGCGGGCCTTCACCAACCTCCAGCGGCCGCCGCTGCGCCGGCGCCGGCATGCGGATCAGCGCGACAGCAGCGCCGAGAACTGAAACACCGCAAAGCCCAGCAGCAGTGCGCCCGACAGCCGGTTGATGGACTGGAGCACCCGCGCACCGAGCTTGTGCCGCACCATCGACACCGCGGTCGACAGGCCCACCCACCACAGTGCCGACCCGAGGAAAACGCCCACCACCATCGTCACGGCGGCGCCGCTGCTGCTCGCATGTCCGGAGCCGATCGATGCGAACACCGCGACGAAGGACAGGATCGTCATCGGATTCGCGAGCGTGAGCATGAACACCGACAGCATGGCTTTCCGCGGCGTGGCGGCGTCCTGCGCGGTCCGGGCCTGGGTGGCGGCCGGTGCACGCAGCAGCTGCACGCCCATCCACCCCAGGAAGGCCGCGCCGCCGAGCGCCAGCGGCACGCGCGCCGCCACCATCGACGAGATGACTGCCGAGACGCCGAACGCGCCGATGGCGCCGTAGCACGCATCCGCCAGCGCGGCCCCGAGGCCGCTGAAAAGACCGATGGCACGGCCGTGCGCGAGCGTGCGCTGGATGCAGAGCAGCCCGATGGGGCCCACGGGTGCGGCGATCGACAGCCCGATGACCAGGGCCTTGAGGAAAAGAGAAAAGTCCATGCCTGGAATTGTTCGGCGCGGCCTCCATGGCGAGAATGACGAAATTCAGGCGCGCAGCGTGCCAAGCCTGAAATCGGAAGTGAAATTCTCAACTGCACCTTAGATTCATGGAAATCGACTCCAAGAACTGGCAAATCCTCGACGCGCTCCAGCAGGACGCGCGCACCTCGCTGACGGCGCTGGCGCGGCAAGTGGGCTTGTCCGTGCCCTCGACCTCGGAGCGCGTGAAGCGGCTCGAGGAGGCCGGCGTGATCGAGGGCTACCGTGCGGTGGTTCCGCCGCGCAAGGCGGGCTATACGGTGACGGCGCTGATCGGCATCACGACCGCGCAGCCCGACAAGGCCCGGCTGCTGAAGCTGCTCGATGGCCGGCGCGAGGTGCTCGAGTGCTTTCACGTCACCGGGCAGGACTCCTATGTGCTGAAGGTGGTCGCCCGGGACATCGAGCATCTGGAGACCTTCGTGAGCAGCATCAACCACCTGGGGGAGACGCGCACGTCGATCGTCATGTCGGTGCCGATCCCGGCGCGCGCGGTGGCGGTGCCAGCGGGCGCCGTGCCCGGATAAGGCGCTGCGGCGCCCTGCTTCAGGCCGCCGCCGAGCCCTGAGGCAGGTCGGCCTCGATGCGCATCCTCGGCAGGAACTGCGGGTACTCGCGCTGCATGAAGTCGAGGAGCCCTTCGCGCACGGTGCAGCGCAGGTCGAAGGCCAGGCCCGAGGTGGCGGCGGTGCACAGCACGCGAACCTGCATGCTGCGCTCGGTCGCATCGGTGACGCGCATGTTGAAGAAGCGGCCGTCCCATTCGGGCGCCGCCTTCACGATGCGCTCGACCTCTTCGCGCAGCGGCGCCAGCGGCATGCCGTAGTCCACGTAGATGAAGACCGAACCGAGCAGTTGCGACGAGTGGCGCGTCCAGTTCTGGAACGGCTTCTCGATGAAGTAGCTGAGCGGCAGGATCAGGCGCCGGTCGTCCCAGATCTTGAGCACGACGAAGGTGCCGGTGATTTCCTCGACGCGGCCCCATTCGCCTTCGACCACCAGCACGTCGTCGATGCGGATCGGCTGGGCCAGCGCAATCTGCAGCCCGGCGATCAGGTTGCTGAACACCGGCTTGGCGGCCAGGCCGGCCACGATGCCGATCACGCCCGCGGAGGCCAGCAGGCTCGCGCCGACCTGGCGCGCGCCGGGAAAGGTCATGAGCATCATCGCGCCGCCGGCCACCAGCACCACCGACATGGCCGTGCGCGCGAGCACGCGCGTCTGCGTGAGCACGCGGCGCGCCTGGAGGTTGTCTGCAATGTCGGACGGATGCTGCGCGAGCACGCCGTCGGCAAAGCCGCTGATGGCCCTTACCGCGAGCCAGGTGGTCGCGGCAATCAGGAGCAGGCCGTTGAAATGCCGCACGCTGGCAAGGAAGCGCAGGTCCTCGGGCGCCGCCTGGAGGATGAGCAGCAGCGCCACCAGCGGGAGCACGAGCCGCGCCGGTGCGTTGCAGTTGATCACCATCGCATGCACCGCGGGTGCGGGACGGGTGATCCGTTTCAGCACGAGGCCGCCGATGCGGTGGACCAGGAGAGCGAGCGGGACGGCGATGAGGACGGCAATCCAGGTGCCGAACCAGGGGTGGGCAAGTATCTCTTGGGTCATCAGGCGATGGTCGTCGTTGCTTCTGTTGTCTCGTTCAGATGTTGAAGAATGCGCGCCGCGTCGTCGCGCAGCTGCGTCGAAAGTGCCGTGGCCAAATCGAGCCGGCGCAGCAGCCAGGGGCTGATGTCGTTGTCGAACGGGTCGGGCAGGGGAATCGGGCCGCCCACGGTGGTGGAGCCGGGGCTTTCGGGCAGCGAGGGGCCGGTGGTCGGCGCGCTGCCGATCGCGGCTTCGATGCGCTGCGCGGTGCGCGCGAGCGGACCTTCGATCTCGGCGGCCGTGAGCCGGTCGCGCCGCAGCACCAGCATCGACTTGACGGCGCTGAGCTGCGCCAGCAGCTGGTAGCTGTGCGCCTGCAGGTGTTCGAGCGGCTCCAGCGGCGGCTGCACCGCGCGCGGCTCCGACAGCGAGCGCTGCGTGGCCTGCACCAGGGCCGAGAGGCTGTCGTAGGCCTCGCGGCGCGCGAGCCGCCATTCGAGCTCGGGGCTGCTGTCGACGGCCTGCAGCTGGCCGAGGCCGAGCGCCAGCCGTGCATGGCGCGCCTGCGCGGTGAGCGTGCGCGCCACCAGCGCCGGAATCTGCCCGCGCTCCCAGGAGGGCAGCACATAGCAGAAGCCCCAGGCCAGCGCGGCGCCGATCAGCGTGTCGGCAATGCGCTCGAACAGCGCGAAGATGGGCGCGGCGCCGGTGTTGAGCATGTGCGCCTGCACCAGGCCCAGCACAGTGGCGGCCACCGCCGTGATCAGGTAGCGCCGCACCGCAAAGCTGTGGGCGATGGCCTGCGCCACCGTGAGGATGACCAGCAGCATGAGCGGCGACGGATGCGCGGAGAGCAGGCCCACCGCGAGCACGCTGCCCAGCAGCGTGCCGGCGACGCGGCTGTTGCGCCGCTCCAGCGTCTGCGAGAGGCTGCCGCGCAGCACCACCACGATGGTCAGCAGGATCCAGTAGTCGTGCGAACCCCAGGGCAGCGACACCGCAATGGCGTAGCCGGCCGCAATGGCCAGTGCCGCGCGAATGGCGTGGCGCAGCGGCGGCGCGTCCCAGCGCCACAGCGTGAGAAAGGGCAGCAGCGACCAGTCGGTCGGGCTCACGAACATCTGCCAGTTGGCGCGCACCACCGCAAGGTTGGGTTCGGCATCGCCGCGCGCCATGGCCGACAGGCGCAGCACCTCGTCGTTGATGTGGCCGATGCGGCTGGCCAGGCCGCGCGCGAGCATGGCGGCGTTCGGGCCGGGCAGGCCGTGGCTGGCGATATGGTCTTCGCCCGGAAGATGGATCGACGCGAGCCGCGGCCGCCGGTCGGCCACCACCTCGGGCTGGCGGCCCATGAGCAGCGCATCGCCGAGCGCAATGGTGTCGTTGGCCAGCTCCTCGAGCACGCGGCGCATCTCGATGAGCGCCTGCGCATGCGCGGGGTGGCTCTTGAGCGCGTCCAGGTCGAGCTCGCTCGCAAGCAGCTGGTCGCGCATTTCGAGCACGATTACCAGCATGGCGGCCAGCCGCTGCCGGCGCGGTGTGCGCGGCGATTCGAGCACGATGTCGCGCGTGGCCTGCAACTGGTCGGCCAGCGCGGCCTGTTCGCGCAGCAGCTGGCCCAGCAGGGGCGCGGGGGTTTCGCGGATGTCGCTGGTGTCGTCGCGCGGCGTGAACTGGCTGGCCTCGGTGCGCATCAGCGCGGCCAGCGAATACAGCACGTCCGAGACCGACTGGACGCGAAAGCGCGAATTCAGCGCATGGTTGGCGAGCGTGGCCCAGATCACGTAGAGCCCGGCGCCAAGCCCGAAGTGCCAGGTGCGCTCGAGCGCCTCGGCCATGCCGCCGGGTGCGGGCGTGGCCATCGAGAAGACCATCGAGAACATCACCGCGATGGCAATGGGGATGCCGCGCTTGCCCCATGCCATGGCCAGGAAGGCGACGAAGGTGGCGGGCACCAGCACCAGGCCGAGGCGAATGGGCGCGGCGTGCAGCAGCTGCACGAAGAAGAACAGCGGCAGCCCGATCAGCGGGGCCGGCAGCATCTGGAAGAACTTGCCGCGGCGCGGGCCGGGCAGGTCGGGCGGGGCCGTGACGATCACGCCCACCGCGGCTGTGGAGGCCGCGATGGCGCCGAGCCACAGGTGCGCGCCGGCCGAGATGACCAGCAGGCCGAGCGCGACGGTGAGGCCGCTGGCGACGTACTGGCTCAGCGCAATGCGCAGCGCCGCACGGAAGCGGAGGGCGGCACCTGGCCCCTGCATCACTTGGCGGAAGCGTCGCCTTCGGAGGAGCCGCCGCCAGCAGGCGCGTCGCGGCGCACGCGCGTGAGCTTGCGCTGCACGGGAGCCGCCGGCGCGGCCGCGGGAGCGGGTGCCTCGCCGTCGAGTGGCGCGGCCGTCAGGTCGGTGACGGTGCTGCGGGCGTACAGGTCGACCGATTCGTCGGCACCGGGCCGCGCGGCGGCCGACACGGCGCGCACGCGGTCGCTGGCGCGCATCTTGTCGTCGATGCCCGCAAACTTGGAGTACTTGGCGAGCAGCGGCACCAGCTGGCCGTAGATGCGCGGTGCGCCGGCCAGGCATTCGCGCTGCTCGAGGAAATCGGGCTCGCCCGTGAAGTTGCCGATCAGGCCGCCGGCCTCGGTGACCAGCAGCGAGCCCGCGGCCACGTCCCAGGGGTTCAGGCCGGTCTCGAAGAAGCCGTCGGTGAAGCCGGCCGCCACGTAGGCCAGGTCGAGCGCCGCGGCGCCGGGGCGGCGCAGGCCCGCCATGCGGGGCATCATGTCGGCCATGATGGCCAGGTACTGCTTGAAGTTGTCGCCGCTGCGGAACGGAAAGCCCGTGGACACCAGGCATTCGCTGAGCCGGGTGCGCTTGGACACGCGGATGCGGCGCTCGTTCATGTAGGCGCCGCGGCCCTTGGTGGCGGTGAACAGGTCGTTGCGGCTCGGGTCGTAG
The DNA here is from genome assembly GCF_003951285.1 of Variovorax beijingensis. Classification (GTDB taxonomy): domain Bacteria; phylum Pseudomonadota; class Gammaproteobacteria; order Burkholderiales; family Burkholderiaceae_C; genus Variovorax; species Variovorax beijingensis. Next base: position 128,255 of record NZ_RXFQ01000013.1, read on the forward strand.
ATGACCGCCTGCTCGATCTTGCCGCGCACGGACAGCGCGATGGACACGCAATAGACGGGGAAGCCGTGGATGAAATTGGTTGTGCCGTCGAGCGGATCGATGATCCAGACGTAGTCGGAATCCTTGGCGCCATGCTCGGCGCCCGATTCCTCGGCCAGGATGCCGTGCCCCGGATACGCGCCAAGCAGCGTTTCGATGATGACCTGCTCGCTGGCGTGGTCGACTTCGGTGACGAAGTCGTTGACCTGCTTCTGCGAGATGCGCACGGCCTCGACGTCGAGGGCGGCGCGGTTGATGATGGCGCCGGCGGCGCGTGCGGCCTTGACGGCCACATTGAGCATGGGATGCAGGTTGGGGGACGACATTCTGGATTGTGAGAAGAACGGTGGGGTAGGTCCCCTGGAGGCGACCCTGCGGTCCGGCGATGCGGGCGGCGAGAATCGGGCATTTTACCGGCTCCGCCGCCTTGTGTCTCCCAACCCCGCCATGCGCACCCGTTTCATCCTGATCCAGACCAGCCACGCCGGCAATGTGGGCGCCGCCGCCCGCGCCATGAAAACCATGGGTTTCGACGACTTGGTGCTGGTCGCGCCCCGATGGGCCAACGTGCTGCGGCGCGAGGAAACCATCCAGCGCGCGAGCGGCGCGCTCGACGTGCTGACCAATGCCCGCATCGTCGAAACGCTCGACGAGGCGCTCGACGGCGTGACCCACCTGTGCGCCACCGCCATGATCCCGCGCGACTTCGGCCCGCCCACGCGCACCCCGCGCGAGCACCTGGAGCCGCTCGCGAAGCAGGGCGACCAGCATGTGGCCTTCCTGTTCGGCTCCGAGCGCTTCGGCATGCGCAACGAAGACGTCTACCGCTGCAACGTGGCGCTCTGCATTCCCACCGACCCGAAGTTCGGCTCGCTCAACCTCGGCGCCGCCATCCAGGTGGTGGCCTACGAATGGCGGCTTGCGCTGGGCGGCTACGAGGTGCGCGATGCCACCGCGCCCATCGAGGCGGCCGATGCCAAGGCGGTGGCCGGCATGCTCGAGCATTGGGAGCGATCGCTGGTGGAGATCGGCTTTCTGGACCCCTGGGCACCGAAGAAGCTGATGCCGCGGCTGCAGCAGCTGTTCAACCGCGCCCAGCCCACGCCCGAGGAAATCCACATCCTGCGCGGGATCGCCAAGGCCATGGCCGATGCGGCCCGCGGGCCGCGCAATGGCTGACAAAACCCCATCGGCGATGCGCGAAGACGGCCGGCCTTAGACTTCGCGGCCCTATCGATATAACGACAACAAAGGCTGCGATGTTCTCTCGATTGCGCGCCGACATCCGGTGCATCCTCGAACGCGACCCGGCCGCGCGCAGCGCCTGGGAAGTGATCACGGTCTACCCCGGCTTCCATGCCGTGGTGCTGCACCGCTGGGCGCACGCCTGTTGGACGCACGGTTTCAAGTGGCCGGCCCGCTTCATCGCGCACGTGGCGCGCGGGCTCACGGGCATCGAGATCCATCCGGCGGCCAAGCTCGGCGAGCGGGTGTTCTTCGACCATGCGATGGGCGTGGTGGTGGGCGAGACCGCCGAGATCGGCGACGGCTGCACCATCTACCAGGGCGTGACGCTGGGCGGCACTTCGCTCTACAAGGGCACCAAGCGGCATCCGACGCTGGGCAAGAACGTGGTGGTGAGCGCGGGCGCCAAGGTGCTGGGCGGTTTCCTCGTCGGCGACGGCGCCAAGATCGGCAGCAACGCGGTGGTCATCAAGCCGGTGCCGGCAGGGGCGACGGCGGTGGGCATTCCCGCACGCATCATCCCGTCGAAGGCCGGCGAGAGCGCCGACGTGGCCGCGCCGCAGAAGTTCTCCGCCTACGGCATCACGCAGGACGACGACCCGCTGAGCCAGGCGATGCGCGGGCTGATCGACAACGCCGCGGGCCAGGAGCACCAGATCGCGCTGCTGTGGCAGGCCATCGAGAAGCTGTCTGCGCATCCCGGCACCAAGGACTGCGTTCCCTGCGACGCGGCGCGCGACGAGAGCTTCGAGGCGGAGAAGCTGACGCAGCTGATCGGCAAGTAGAGCGGGTTTCAGGATCTCCTTGCTCGGGGCGCGTGCACGAGGGCACGCCTTGAGTCAAACCTCAAGCCGAACGCTTCGCAGCCGCGCTGTGCAGCGACCCATGCACATGCCCCGCGTGCTGTCCGAAGGGCTCGGTGGCGGGCGCGGCGGTGTCCAGTTCCTGCAGGATGCCGCAGTTGCGCGCCGATTCGGCGCCGCAGCACTGCTGGCGCAGCGCCTTCAGCTGCTTCTCCAGCGTCTTGAGCTCGCGGATGCGCGCAGCCACGTGGCCGATGTGGTCGTCGAGCAGCTGGTTGACTTCGCCGCAGTCATCGCCCGGTGCGTCGCGGAACCTGAGCAGGCTGCGGATCTCGTCGAGCGTCATGTCCAGCGAACGGCAGCGGCGGATGAAGCCCAGGCGCTGCGCATGCTCTTCGTCGTAGATGCGGTAGTTGCCCTCGGTGCGCGCGGGCTCGGGCAGCAGCTGCTCGCGCTCGTAGTACCGGATGGTTTCGACCGGCGTGTTCGCGGCCTTGGCCAGTTCTCCGATTTTCATGATGCGGCAAGAAAGAAAGAAAGGAAGGAAGGAAGTGGAGGAATCGCCGTTTGACTCTACACCTGCTTCAGGGTTTCCAATCGGCTTCATGACGAACCAGAATGCCCTGAAACCGATGGCGCCGCATGCCCACTCCCATGCGCCGGCCGCTCCCGAAACGGCCTGCTGCGGCAACCCGGCCTGCGGCTCGCCGGCTGTCGCCGTGGCCGCTGCCGACATTCCGAAGGGCGCCTTGCTCTTTCGCATTCCCACGATGGACTGCGCGGTCGAAGAGTCCGAGATCCGGCGCGCGCTCGAACCGGTCGCGGGCGTGCGCGCGCTGCGCTTTCGCCTCGGCGAACGCACGATGGCCATCACGGCCGATGACGGCGCCTTGCCCGGTGCGCTCGATGCCATTCGCAGGGCGGGCTTCAAGCCCGAGCCGTTGAACGACGCGGCAAGCAGCCCGGCCGAGGGTGCGCAGCCGGCGGCCGCCCCCGGGGGCATGAGCAGCGGCCTCGCGCGCCTCGTTGCCGCACTGGCGCTGGCCATCGCGGCCGAGGCCGTTTCCTTTCTCGCACCGGAGGGCGCCGGGTCCACGGCGGCGGAGATGGGGCTTGCGCTCGCGGCCATCGCATTGGCCGGCCTCGACACCTACAAGAAGGGCTTTGCCGCGCTGCTGCGCGGGCGCCTGAACATCAACGCCCTGATGGCGGTGGCGGTCACGGGCGCCTTCCTGATCGGGCAATGGCCCGAGGCCGCGATGGTGATGGCGCTCTATGCCATTGCCGAGCTGATCGAGGCGCGCGCCGTCGATCGCGCCCGCAACGCCATCCAGGGCCTCTTGGCGCTGGCGCCCGAGTTGGCCGAGGTCAGGCAACCCGACGGCAGCTGGAAGACGGCCAAGGCCGAGACGGTGGCGCTCGATGCCGTCGTGCGCATCCGGCCCGGCGAACGCGTGCCGCTGGACGGCGTGGTGACCGAGGGGGCGAGCGCCATCGACCAGGCGCCGGTCACGGGCGAGAGCATCCCGGTCGACAAATCGGCTGGGGACCCGGTGTTCGCGGGCACCATCAACCAGACGGCCGCGCTCGAATTCCGCGTGACCGCTGTGGCGGCCAACACCACGCTCGCCCGCATCATCCATGCGGTCGAAGAAGCGCAAGGCACGCGCGCGCCCACGCAGCGCTTCGTCGACCGGTTCGCGGCCGTCTACACGCCCGCGGTCTTCGTGCTGGCCGTTGCCGTGGCGCTGCTCACGCCCTGGCTCATGGGCTGGAGCTGGACCGAGGCCATCTACAAGGCGCTGGTGCTGCTGGTCATCGCGTGCCCGTGCGCGCTCGTCATCTCGACGCCCGTCACCGTGGTGAGCGCGCTGGCCTCGGCCGCGCGGCGCGGCATCCTGATCAAGGGCGGCACTTACCTCGAAGAGGCGCGCAAGCTCAAGGCCGTGGCGCTCGACAAGACGGGAACCATCACCGAAGGCAAGCCGAAGCTGGTCGCATCGCGCCTGCTCGACCCGGCGGCGGATGAAGCCGCGATCTTCGCCATTGCCGCGAGCATCGCGGGCCGCTCCGACCATCCGGTGTCGAAGGCCATTGCCGAAGGCCTGGAGCGCGAGCACCAGCCGGTCGGCGACTTCACGGCCTTGCCCGGACGCGGCGTGCAGGCCGTCCACGGAGGCCGCAGCCATGTGCTTGGCAACCACCGCCTGATCGAAGAGCAGGGGCTGTGCAGTCCCGCGCTCGAGGCCGAGCTGAAGCAGCATGAGGAAGCGGGGCGCACCGTCACGCTGCTGGCCTCCGGCCATGCCGTGCTGGCGCTGTTCGCGGTGGCCGACACCATCAAGCCGTCTTCGAAGGCGGCCATGGCCGAGCTGCGCGCGCTGGGCGTCACACCGGTGATGCTGACCGGCGACAACGCCGCCACGGCCAGGGCGATCGGCATGCACGCGGGCATCGACGACGTGCGCGGCAACCTGCTGCCCGAGGAGAAGCTCGATGCCATCAAGGCGCTGCAGCAGCGCCATGGCATGGCCGGCATGGCGGGCGACGGCATCAACGATGCGCCCGCGCTCGCGCAGGCCGACATCGGCTTTGCGATGGGCGGCGCCGGCACCGACACCGCCATGGAGGCGGCCGACGTGGTCATCATGAACGACGACCTGCGGCGACTGCCCGAAACCATCCGCCTCTCGCGTCGCGCGCATGCGGTGCTGTGGCAGAACATCACACTGGCGCTCGGCATCAAGGCCGTGTTCTTCGTGCTCGCGGTCTTCGGCAGCGCCACGATGTGGATGGCTGTGTTTGCCGACATGGGTGCCAGCCTGCTGGTGGTGGCCAACGGATTGCGGCTGATGCGCGCGCCGAAGGGCGGCTGAGGAGCTGCGCCCACGCGGCGTTGCGGACGAGGCGCCCGAACAAAACTAACATCGAGTGCTTCGCTCATTCAGACCATCGGTTTCATGTCCGCCACTTCGCTCCTGCTGCAACTCATCGTCATCCTGAGCACCGCGCGCATCTGCGGCTGGGTGCTGCGCCACGTGGGCCAGCCCGGCGTGGTCGGCGAAATGGCGGCGGGCCTCATGCTCGGGCCGGTGGTCATGGGGGCGCTGTTTCCCTCGCTGCATGCGCAGCTTTTCTCCAAGAGCCATCTCGAAGGCCTGTCTTCGCTCTCGACCGTGGGCCTGGTGCTCTTCATGTTCGTGGTGGGGCTGGAACTGCGGGCCACGCAGGGCGTGCGCGCGCAGCTGAAGGCGGCCGGCTCGGTGGGCGCGCTCAGCATCATCGTGCCGATGGTGCTGGGCCTTGCGATTTCGCCGGCGCTGCATCCGGCGCTGGCACCCGCGGGCGTGGGCTTCTGGCCGTTCGCGCTGTTCATGGCCGCGGCGCTGTCGATCACGGCCTTTCCGGTCATGGCGCGCATCCTGAAGGACCGCGGCCTCACGCGCACGCCGTTCGGCCAGCTGTCGCTCGGCGCCGCGGCCGTGGTCGATGTGTTCGCCTGGATCCTGCTGGCGCTGGTTGTGGCGCTCGCGGGTGCGGGAGAGGGCTACACGGGCCTGCTCAAGACCACGGCCGGCGTGGCCGTGCTGCTGGCCGTGCTGTTCTTTGGCCTGAAGCCGGCTTTCGCATGGATTCTGCGCACGCGCGCACCCGACGGCGAACCATCGACCACGGTCATGGCTTCGCTCATGATCGGCCTTCTCGCCTGCGCGATGGTGACCGAATGGCTGCACCTGCATGCCGTGTTCGGCGCTTTCCTGTTCGGTGCCTGCCTGCCGCGCGACGACCGCCTGCTGAGCTCGCTCACGGAGCGCATCGAGCCGATTTCCATCGTCGTGCTGATGCCGCTGTTCTTTGCGCTTGCCGGGCTCGGCACCACCACCAATGCCTTCTCGGGCGCGAGCATCGGCGCCATGCTGCTGATCGTCGCGGTGGCCACCATCGGCAAGCTAGCCGGCGGCGCCATCGGCGCGCGCATGGCGGGCTACGGATGGCGCGACAGCCTGGCCACCGGCTCGCTGATGAACGCGCGCGGCCTGATGGAGCTCATCGTGATGAAGATCGGGCTGGACGCCGGCCTGATCGGCCCCGAGCTCTTCACCATGCTGCTGGTGATGGCGCTGGCCACCACCGCGATGACGGGGCCGCTGATCAACCTGGTGATGGGACGCGCCAGGCCTTCCACCGAGGCCGAAGAGGCCGACGCACGCGCCAAGCCGTGATGCGCCGTCAGCGTGCGAGCGGCACCGCGAACCCGATGCGGGTCTCGCCGTTCGCGCTCGAGGCGAACACGCGGCCGCCATGCATGCGCGCAATGGCCTCCACGATCGAGAGCCCCAGGCCGTGGTGGCGCGCCGACCGGTCCCGTGCGGGATCGGCGCGGTAGAAGCGCTCGAACAGGCGTGGCAGCGTCTCGGCCGCGATCGGTTCGCCGCGGTTCACGACGGTGAGCGTGGCTTCGTTCGGGCCCTTGGCGATCTCGATGCCGATGCAGGACGCCGGCGCCGCGAAGCGGATCGCATTGCCCAGCAGGTTGGAAAGCGCACGCCGCACCAGGGAGGCATCGACGTCGGCCACGGCGTCGCCGGTGACCGTGGCCGAGAGTCCGGCCTCCTCGAGCATGGCTTCGTGGAAGTCGATCACGTCGCGCGCCTGCGCCGCCAGGCTCGTGCCGGCCTTCACGCGCAGCGGCGCGCCGCGCTCGGCCTGCGAGAGAAAGAGCATGTCGGTGACGATGACCGAGAGCCTGCCGACTTCCTCGAGATTGGAGGCCAGAACGGCCTGCAGTTCGTCGTTCGGCCGCGGGCGCGACAGCGCAAGCTCGGTGGTGCCGATCAGGTTGGCAAGCGGTGTGCGCAGCTCGTGCGCGACGTCGGCATTGAACGATTCGAGTTGCACATAGGCCTTCTGCACGCGCAAGAGCAGGGCATTGAACTGCGTGATCCACGGGTGCAGTTCGCGCGCGAACGCCGATGCATCGATGGGCTGGTTGATGTGGTCCGGCGTCAGCGCGGCGGTGCGCCTGGCCAGCGCCTCCAGTGGCCGCAGCCCGCGCCGCACCAGGTGCGCGCCGGTCAGCGACACAAGCAGCGTGCCCAGCACGGCGGCCGCAAGCAGCGTCCATGCAAGCCGGTGCAGCAGCACCACGTCCCTTGCCACGTCGATGCCGATGCGGATCGAAAGCGGCGTGCCCCCGCCTGCCCGGCCCCATGTGTGCACGAAGTCGCGCTGGATCCAGCGCCCGCCCGCAGGCGGTGCCGAGCGGAAGAACACGCTGCCGTCGGACTGCCGCGCAATCGAGAGCCTCACGTCGTCCTGCAGCGAGAAGAAGTCCTCGAGCTTGTGGCGCAGGAAGGAAAGGTCGCCGTCCTTCTCGCCTTCCTCGAGCAGATGCTGCACCAGCTGTGCCTTGTGGTCGAGCTCGGCGTCCTGCTTTTCGCCGAAGCTCCATGCGGTCACCAGGTAGACCGCCAGGCAGGCCACGCTGAGGCAGAAGAAGGCCTGCGCGGCGAACCAGGAGGTGAGCCGGTTGCGGATCGAATGCGGCCGTGCCGGGCTCACGACCAGGAACGATCCTCGAGCACGTAGCCCATGCCGCGCACCGTGTGCAGCAGCTTGACGTCGAAGGGATCGTCGATCTTGCTGCGCAGCCTGCGGATGGCCACCTCGACCACGTTGGTGTCGCTGTCGAAGTTCATCTCCCACACCTGCTCGGCCAGCGTACTGCGCGAAAGTATCTGGCCGCGGCGGCGCAGCAGCACCACCAGCAGCGTGAACTCCTTGGCCGTGAGGTCCAGCCGCGTGCGGTTGCGAAAGCACTTGCGGCTGGCCAGGTCGAGCTCCAGGTCGGCCAGCCGCAGCACGGTGGACTCCTGCGGCTTGCCGCGGCGCAGCAGCGCCTGGATGCGCGCCAGCAGCTCGGAAAAGGAAAAGGGCTTGACGAGGTAGTCGTCGGCGCCTTGCTGCAGGCCGTTGACCCGGTCCTCGACCTTGTCGCGCGCGGTGAGCACCAGCACGGGCACGTTGCTGGTGCGCCGGATCGCCTGCAGCACCGCGAAGCCGTCGATGCCGGGGAGCATCACGTCGAGCAGGATCAGCGCGTAGTCGCCCTCGGTGGCAAGGTAGCGGCCTTCGATGCCGTCGCGCGCGATGTCGACCACGTAGCCGTTCTCTTCCAGGCCCTTCTTCAGGTAGTCGCCCAGCTTGGGCTCGTCTTCAATGACCAGAATTCGCATCGGCAGATGTTAACGATGGGGCGGGGGCACTGAAGGTTACGAATTCGTCATCGCGGCGACAGGAAAAAGCCCGCACGCCTGTCGTACATTGCGCCGCAACCTGCAAACCGCAGGGGCATTGCGGGCCAGCATGCCACATGCCGCCGATATACTTTTTGCTCCATGCGCCGCTGGCTTCTGATCTTCTTGCTGCTTGTGCTGCCCTTCCAGTTCAGCTGGGCGGCCTCGGCCGCCTATTGCCAGCACGAGCGCGATGCGCAGTCAGGCCACTGGGGCCACCACGAGCACGAGCACGAGCCGGACCGCAGCGCGGATGGTTCCCGTACCGACGACGCGCAGAAGAGTCCCGTCACCCAGCCCAACGCCGTGCTGGGCGATTGCGCCGCCTGCCACCTGGGGCAGGCGCAACACCTGCCGCCGGCGGCCGAACGCGCGCATGCGCCGTTGCCCATCGCGCAGGCGCTGCGTGCCGTGCCCGCCGAACATTTCATCTCGCACATCTCCGAAGTGCCCGTGCCTCCTGCGTGGCCTCTCGCCCTTTGATTCGGCGAGAGAACAAGCACCCACATCCCTGATACCCGACATCAGCCGCTGAGCCCCCTCGCCGAATTCGTCCGCCCGTTGTTTTGCAACCCAGGAGAATTCGATGCGCACGCTCTTCGTGCCGCTGGCCGTCATGGCCTTGGCGGTGCCCCCGGTATTTTCACAACCCGCTGCCGGTTCCAACCCTTCGCCGATCCGGCACACGGCCGCGGCAATGGCGGAGCCCACGGGCCCGCTGGACCTGCGCAGCGCGCTCGCGCTCGCACTGCGCTTCAACCCGGGACTTTCGTCCGCCTCGCGCGAGCGCGAGGCCAGCGATGCGGCCGTGCTGCAGGCCGGTGCCTGGCCCAATCCGGTGTTCGACGCACAGGTGGAAGACCTGCGCCGCGGCAACCGCACCACCACGCTGCAGCTGAGCCAGCCCATCGAGCTGGGCGGCAAGCGCGCCGCCCGCGTGACGGCGGCCGAGCGCGCGCGCGACCAGGCCGCCTCGGCGCTGCTCGCGCGGCGCTCCGAACTGCGCGCATCGGTGATCACGCTGTTCTTCGAGGTGCTGGCCGCGCAGGAGCGCCTGCGCCTGGCGCAGGATTCGGTGGGACTTGCAGAGGGGGCAACACGCGCCGCCGCCAGGCGCGTGGCGGCCGGCAAGGTCTCGCCGCTGGAAGAAAGCCGAGCGCGCGTGGCCGAGGCCGGCATCCGTGTCGAGTTGCTGCAGGCCGAAGGTGCATTGCGTTCGGCGCGCCAGCAATTGGCCGCGCTCTGGGGCAATCCGAACCCGCGCTTCACGCAGGCGGACGGCGCGCTCGACCGGCTGCCGGCTGCGGCTGCGGCTGCGGCGGATGTGGGGGGACGGCTTTCCGCGGCGCCGGTGTTGCGCCATGCGCGGCTCGAGGTCGAGCGGCGCCAGGCGCTGTCGGACCTGGAACAGGCCCGGCGCATGCCCGACGTCACGGTGTCGCTGGGCGCCAAGCGCGTGCCGGCCGATGAGGGCATGGGCAGCGGCAGCGGCCGCAACCAGGTCGTGGTGGGCTTGTCGGTGCCGCTGCCGATCTTCGACACCAACCGCGGCAATGTGGCCGAGGCACTGAGCCGCGAGGAGAAGGCACGCGACGAGCTCGCCGCGGCCGAGCTGCAACTGGGCACCGACGTGGCGCAGGCCACCGAGCGCCTGCGCTCGGCGCGCGCCACTGCCCAGACGCTGCAGCGCGATGCACTGCCCGGCGCCGAAGCCGCCTACAAGGCCGCCGCCAGGGGCTTCGAGCTCGGCAAGTTCAGCTTTCTCGAGGCACTCGATGCGCAGCGCACGCTGTTCCAGGTGCGCAACCAGCACCTGCTTGCGGTGGCCGACGCGCACCGCACGGCCGCCGAGCTCGACCGGCTGCTCGGCACCGGTGGCGAAGAAGAAACCCCTGATGCGGCACCCGCCGCGCGCTGACAAGGAGTGCATCAATCATGAACACCGAAGAAGAACGCAAATCTTTCGCCGAGCGCGTCGGCAGGAAGCAGTGGATGGCGATCGCGGTCGTGCTGGCGGTGGGCCTCGGCGCCGGCGCGATGATCCTGCGCATCGCGCCGCCCGCGCCCGAAGCCGCCGGGCATCCGGAAGCCGAGGGCCATGCCGATGGCGAGCACCATGAGGAAGGCAGGGCCGAGGGCAAGGACGAGCACGGCCACGGTCACGGACACGGCGAAGACAAGGGCCACGCCGGCGAGGAGCACAACGAGGAAGAAGAGAAAAAGATCGCCTTCACCGACGCGCAGATCCAGGCTGCCGGCGTGGCCATCGAAAGCGCCGGCCCGGCGCGCATCCGATCGTCGCTGCAGCTGCCCGGGGAGATCAAGTTCAACGAAGACCGCACGGCCCACGTGGTGCCGCGCGTGGCGGGTGTGGTCGAGAGCGTGCCGGCCAACCTCGGGCAGGAGGTCAAGCGCGGGCAGGTGCTGGCAGTGCTCTCGAGCCCGATGCTTTCGGAGCAGCGCAGCGAGCTTCGGTCGGCAGAGCGTCGGCTTGAGCTGGCCCGCACCACCTACCAGCGCGAGAAGAAACTCTGGGAAGAAAAGATCTCGGCCCAGCAGGACTACCTGCAGGCGCAGCAGGCGATGCAGGAGGCGCAGATCGCCGTGGCCAATGCGAACCAGAAGCTGCTGGCGCTGGGCGCCGCGCCCGCCTCGTCGGCCCTGGGACGCTACGAGCTGCGCGCGCCCTTTGACGGCATGGTGGTCGAGAAGCACATCTCGCTCGGCGAATCGGTGAAGGAAGACGCCAGCGTCTTCACGATTTCCGATCTCTCGACCGTGTGGGCCGAGATCAGCGTGGCCGCGAACAACCTGAGCCTGGTGCGCATCGGCGAGCCGGTGAGCATCCGCTCGACCGCGTTCGATCAGGCGGCCAGCGGCACGGTGTCGTACGTGGGCTCGCTGATCGGCGCGCAGACGCGCACCGCCACGGCGCGCGTCACGGTGACGAATCCGCAGCGTGTCTGGCGGCCCGGGCTGTTCGTGAATGTGGAGCTCGTTTCGTCGGAGGCCGAGGCCGCGGTGACGGTTTCGGCCGACGCGGTGCAAACGGTGGAGGACAAGCCCACTGTCTTCCTCAAGGTGCCCGGCGGCTTCATGCCGCAGCAGGTGCGGACCGGCCGCAGCGACGGCCGGCGCATCGAAGTGTTGAGCGGCCTGGAGTCCGGCACGGCCTATGCCGCGAGCGGCAGCTTCGTCGTGAAGTCGCAGCAGGGCAAGAGCTCTGCCACGCACACCCACTGAGGACGCCGCATGTTCGAACGAGTCATCCGGTTTTCCATCGAGCAACGCTGGCTGGTGCTGCTGGCCGTGCTGGGCATGGCGGCGCTCGGCGTCTTCAGCTACCAGAAGCTGCCGATCGACGCGGTGCCCGACATCACCAACGTGCAGGTGCAGATCAACACGGCTGCGCCCGGCTACTCGCCGCTCGAGGCCGAGCAGCGCGTGACCTATCCCATCGAGACGGTGATGGCCGGTCTGCCGGGCCTGCAGCAGACCCGGTCGCTGTCGCGCTACGGTCTCTCGCAGGTGACGGTGATCTTCGAGGACGGCACCGACATCTACTTTGCGCGGCAGCTCGTGAACGAGCGCATCCAGTCGGCGCGAGAGAGCATGCCGGACGGCATCTCGCCGGTGATCGGGCCGATATCGACCGGGCTCGGCGAAATCTATCTCTGGACCGTGGAGGCCGAGGAGGGTGCGAAGAGGGCCGACGGCAAGCCCTACACGCCCACCGACCTGCGCGAGATTCAGGACTGGATCATCAAGCCGCAGCTGCGCAATGTGAAGGGCGTGACCGAGATCAACTCCATCGGCGGCCATGCCAAGGAGTTCCAGATCGCGCCCGACCCCGCCAAGCTGCTGGCGCACGGCCTCTCAATGGCCGACCTGGTCAGCGCACTGGAGCGCAACAACGCCAACGTGGGCGCGGGCTACATCGAGAAGCGCGGCGAGCAGTACCTGATCCGCGCGCCGGGGCAGGTGAAGTCGGTGGAGGACATCGGCAACGTGATCCTCGCGAATTCCAGCGCCAGCGCGGGCGGCGTACCGCTGCGCGTGCGCGACGTGGCCGAGGTCGGCATCGGCCAGGAGCTGCGCACCGGCGCCGCCACCGACAACGGCCGCGAGGTGGTGCTGGGCACGGTGTTCATGCTGATCGGCGAGAACAGCCGGACCGTCTCGCAGGCGGTCGACAGGAAGATGCAGCAGATCAACCGCACGCTGCCCGCGGGCGTGAAGGCCGTGACCGTGTACGACCGCACGGTGCTGGTCGACAAGGCCATTGCCACGGTGAAGAAGAACCTGTTCGAGGGCGCGGTGCTGGTGATTGCGGTGCTGTTCCTGTTCCTCGGCAACATGCGCGCGGCGCTGATCACCGCGCTGGTGATTCCGCTGTCGATGCTCTTCACCTTCACCGGCATGGTGAACCAGAAGGTCAGCGCCAACCTCATGAGCCTGGGCGCGCTGGACTTCGGCATCATCATCGACGGCGCGGTGGTGATCGTGGAGAACTGCGTGCGGCGCCTCGCGCATGCGCAGGCCAGGCATGGGCGGGCACTGACGCGCAGCGAGCGCTTCCACGAGGTGTTCGCGGCCTCGCAGGAGGCGCGGCGGCCGCTGCTGTTCGGCCAACTCATCATCATGATCGTGTACCTGCCGATCTTTGCGCTCGCGGGCGTGGAGGGCAAGCTGTTCCACCCGATGGCCTTCACGGTGGTGCTCGCGCTGCTGGGCGCGATGATCCTGTCGATCACCTTCATTCCCGCGGCCGTGGCGCTCTTCATCGGCCACAAGGTGAGCGAGAAGGAGAACCGCCTGATGCAGTGGGCCCGGCGCGGCTACGAGCCGCTGCTGGCGCGCGCGATGGCGGCCAGGCCGCTGGTCATCACTACGGCGGTGGTGGCGGTGCTGCTCTCGGGCCTGCTGGCGACGCGCCTGGGCACGGAGTTCGTGCCGAGCCTCGGCGAAGGCGACTTCGCACTGCAGGCGCTGCGCATTCCGGGCACCAGCCTCACGCAGTCGGTCGAGATGCAAAAGCAGATCGAACGCACGCTGACGGCGAAGTTTCCGGAGATCGAGCGCGTGTTCGCGCGCACCGGCACGGCCGAGATCGCGTCGGACCCGATGCCGCCGAACATTTCCGACGGCTACATCATGCTCAAGCCGGAGAGCGGGTGGCCCGAGCCGCGGCGCACGCGCGACGAACTGCTGGCCGCCGTGCGGGAAGAGGTCGAGAAGCTGCCGGGCAACAACTACGAGTTCTCGCAGCCGATCCAGCTGCGCTTCAACGAACTGATCTCGGGCGTGCGCAGCGACGTGGCCGTGAAGATCTTCGGCGACGACATGGAGGTGCTGAACAGGACCGCGGCCGAGGTGTCTGGAACGCTGAGCAGGATCTCCGGCGCCGCCGAAGTGAAGGTCGAGCAGACCACGGGGTTGCCGATGCTCACGGTGAACATCGACCGCAGCAAGACGGCGCGCTACGGCCTCAACGTGGGCGACGTGCAGGACGCGGTCTCCATCGCGGTGGGCGGGCGCGAGGCGGGCGCGCTGTTCGACGGCGACCGGCGCTTCGGCATCATCGTGCGGCTGCCCGAGAACCTGCGCACCGACCTGGAGGCGATCAAGCGCCTGCCGTTGGCGCTGCCCGTGGGCGCGGGCGCGCAGGCCCAGCAGCGCACCAGCTTCATTCCGCTCGGCGAAGTCGCCACGCTGGAGCTGGCGCCGGGCCCGAACCAGGTGAGCCGCGAAGACGGCAAGCGCCGCATCGTGGTGAGCGCCAACGTGCGCGGGCGCGACCTCGGCTCCTTCGTGGCCGAGGCCGAGGAAGCGATGCGCAAGGTGCGCATTCCGCCGGGCTACTGGACGGCCTGGGGCGGCCAGTACGAGAACCTGGCGTCGGCCGCCGAGCGGCTGCAGGTGGTGGTGCCGGTGTCGCTGCTGCTGGTGTTCACGCTGCTGTTCGCGATGTTCGGCAACCTGAAGGACGGACTGCTGGTGTTCACCGGCATTCCGTTCGCGCTCACGGGCGGCATCGTCGCGCTGTGGCTGCGCGGCATTCCGCTGTCGATCTCGGCTGCGGTGGGTTTCATCGCGCTGTCGGGCGTGGCGGTGCTCAACGGGCTGGTGATGATCTCGTTCATCCGCAACCTGCGCGAGGGCGGGCTGCCGCTCGACGCGGCGATCCGCGAAGGCGCGCTCACCCGGCTGCGGCCGGTGCTGATGACCGCGCTGGTCGCGTCGCTGGGCTTCGTGCCGATGGCCATCGCCACCGGCACCGGCGCCGAGGTGCAGCGGCCGCTGGCCACGGTGGTGATCGGCGGCATCCTGTCATCGACCGTGCTGACGCTGCTGGTGCTGCCGCTGCTCTATCGCATCGCGCACCGGCGTGAGGAGCACGAAGAGAAGGAGGACGCGCGCGGGCAGAGCGATGGTGCACCGTGCGATCCTGCGCACGGAGAGGTCCGTGGCACGTGAATCAGCCCACACGGCCGGCGCAGCGAGAAGGCGCTGCGCCGGGCTTTGCGGGCTGGCCGGTTCCAAGTAGTTTTCGCCCCCGGTGTCACAAACCATCCCCACCGGACGTCTTGCTTGCAAGGACGTCCACGGGGGGCGTTCTCTGGACTGCCTTTTCACAAGGAATCGACCATGAAGATCGTCATCATCGGGGGCTCCGGCCTCATCGGCTCCAAGCTCGCCGCACGGCTGCGCCACACCGGCCACGAAGTCGTTGCCGCCTCGCCCTCCACGGGCGTCAACACGCTCACGGGCGAAGGGCTGAAGGAGGCCCTGGCGGGCGCACAGGTTGTCGTCGACGTGGCGAACTCGCCGTCGTTCGAGGACGAGGCCGTGCTGCGCTTCTTCGAGACCTCGGGCCGCAACCTGCTCGCGGCCGAGGCCGAAGCCGGCGTGGCCCACCACATCGCGCTCTCGGTCGTCGGCACCGACCGGCTGCTCGCCAGCGGCTATTTCCGCGCCAAGCAGGCCCAGGAAGACCTGATCGGGGCCGCGTCCGTGCCTTACACGATCGTGCAGGCGACGCAGTTCTTCGAGTTCCTGGCCGGCATTGCCAACGCGGGCGCCGCGGGCAGCGAGATTCGCCTGTCGCACGCTCTGGTGCAGCCGATTGCGGCGGAAGACGTCGCCGCCGCGCTGGCTGACATCGTGAACGAGCCGCCGGCCGGTGGGCGCGTGGAGATCGCAGGCCCCGAGGCCGTGCCGCTCGACGACCTGGTGCGCCGTTTTCTCGCTGCGACGGGCGATGCCCGGCAGGTCGTTGCCGATGCCGAGGCGGCTTACTTCGGCGTGCGCCTCGACGACCGCTCGCTCACGCCGGCTGCCGGCGCGCGCCTCGCGCCGACCGGCTTCGAGGCCTGGCTCCGGCAGCGCCCGAAGGCCTGATCCCGCTGGCTCGCCGCCTAGCGCGGCGGCCGGATGGCCGACTTCGGCCGGAACGCCTTGCAGACCGTGTCGTCGGTTTCCAGGTACGGCCCGCCGATCAGGTCGATGCAGTAGGGCACCGCCGCGAAGATGCCGGGCACGACCTGCACGCCTTCGGTGTCCTTGAGCCCCTCGAGCGTTTCCGCGATCGACTTCGGCTGCCCCGGCAGGTTGATGATCAGGCTCTTGTCGCGGATCACCGCCACCTGGCGCGACAGGATCGCAGTGGGCACGAAGCGCAGGCTGATCTGGCGCATCTGCTCGCCGAAGCCGGGCATTTCCTTGTGGGCCACGGCCAGGGTGGCCTCGGGCGTCACGTCGCGCAGGGCCGGGCCGGTGCCGCCGGTGGTCAGCACCAGCGAGCAGCCGGCGTTCACCAGTTCGATCAGCGTGGCGCTGATCAGGGCCGCTTCGTCGGGAATCAGCCGGGCCTCGAAATCGATCGGGTTCTTCAGCGCGCGGCCGAGCCATTGCTGCAGCGAAGGCAGGCCCTTGTCTTCATAAGTGCCGCTGGAGGCGCGGTCGCTGATGGAGACGATGCCGATGCGGACGGGGTCGGGTGCGCTCATGCGTCCTCTTCCCGGTCTTGCGCGGCCGCCGCCGCCGCATGGTCCGCACCGCCGTGCACCGCGAGCTGCGCGCGCACCAGCTGAAAGATCTCGCGGTAGGCCTTGCCCTGGCGCGGCGCCTCGCCGGGGGGGCCGGCCTTCATGTCCTTGCGGGCCTGGCGCACCAGGGCGCGCAGCTGCTGCGAATCGGTGGCGGGGTGGGTTTCGATCCAGCCGCCCAGCGCATCGTCGTCGGCAATCAGCCGGTCGCGCCAACGTTCGGCCTCGTGCAGCGCGGCGGTTTCGGCTGCGGGCACGCTGTTCTGCTCGGCGAGGGCGAGCCTCACGGCTTCGAGTACTTCGGGTTCGAGCTTGCGCATCAGCTTGCCGATGAACTGCATCTGTCGCCGCTTGCCCTCGAAATTGGTGATGCGCTTGGCCTCGGCGACGGCGTCGACCAGTTTTTCGCCCAGCGGGAGCGCATCGAACAGGCCGGCGCGCAGGCCGAGCAGCTCGGTGCCGAGCTTTTGCAGTTCATCGCTTTCGCGCTTGAGATCGGTGCGGCTGGCTTCGTCGGTGCCCTTGAGCTCGCGCTTGAGCTCCAGGTCGAGCTCGCTGCCTTCGGCAACGAACTGGCCACGGACGAAATAGCCTTTTTTGGGTTTGCGGGACATGGGGTGGATTCTGGGCCGCACCGTGCGGCGTTGCAACGCGTGCAATGCGCAACGGGAAGCCGGGGCAAAACGGGATATGGGGGGCGCAAGTATCATAGCCACCACATGACGACATCTTCCTCGCGCGCCGATTCCGGCTTCGCCTACAGCCGCTCCTTCTTCGAAAACCTGGTCGACACGGCCCTGGCCCGCGCCAAAAAGCTCGGTGCCACCGATGCCGGCGCCGAGGCCTCCGAGGGCTGCGGCCTGAGCGTCTCGGTCCGCAAGGGCGAGCTCGAGAACGTGGAGCGCAACCGCGACAAGTCGCTGGGTATCACGGTCTACGTGGGCCACCGCCGCGGCAACGCCAGCACCTCCGACTTCTCCGAGGCCGCCATCGCCCAGACCGTGCAGGCGGCCTACGACATTGCCCGCTTCACCGCCGAAGACCCGGTCAGCGGCCTTCCCGACGAGGAAGACATTGCCAAGGAGCACCCCGAGCTCGACCTGTTCCATCCCTGGAGCGTGACCAGCGAGCAAGCGGCCAAGCTCGCGCTCGAATGCGAAGAGGCGGCGCTTTCGACCGACAAGCGCATCACCAACAGCGAAGGCGCGGGCGTCTCGGCCCAGCAGAGCCACTTCTTCAGCGCCCACACCCACGGTTTCCGCGGCGGCTACGCCAGCTCGCGGCATTCGATGTCGGTTGCGCCCATCGCCGGCAAGGGCGACGACATGCAGCGCGACTCCTGGTACAGCTCCATGCGATCGGCCGACGAGCTGGCCAGCCCGCAGGCGGTGGGTCGCTATGCCGCCGAACGGGCGCTGAGCCGGCTCAAGTCGCGCAAGATCAAGACCACCGAATGCCCGGTGCTGTTCGAGTCGCCGCTGGCCGTGGGCCTCCTGGGCGGGCTGGTGCAGGCCGTGAGCGGCGGGGCGCTGTACCGCAAGAGCACTTTCCTGCTCGATTCGCTCGGCAAGCCGGTGCTGCCCAGGCACGTCGACGTGGCCGAAGACCCGCACATCCTGCGTGGCAAGGGCAGCTCGCCCTTCGACGACGAAGGCGTGGTGACCCGTGCGCGCAAGGTGGTGGACGCCGGCCGGCTCGAAGGCTACTTCCTGTCGACCTATTCCGCGCGCAAGCTCGGCATGAAGACCACCGGCAACGCCGGCGGCTCGCACAACCTGATCCTGAGTTCGCGCCTCACCAAGCCCGGCGACGACCTCGACGCCATGCTCGCCAAGCTCGGCACCGGCCTCTTCGTGATCGAGCTGATGGGCCAGGGCGTGAACTACGTGACCGGCGACTACTCGCGCGGCGCGAGCGGCTTCTGGGTCGAGAAGGGCCGCATCGCCTTCCCGGTGCACGAGATCACCATTGCCGGCAACCTCAAGGACATGCTGATGGGCATCGAGGCCATCGGCGCCGACGCCTACACCTTCGGCGCCAAGACCACGGGCTCGGTGCTGGTCAACCGCATGAAGGTGGCCGGCAGCTGAACCAGCCGCCGATCCGCTCTCAGACGATGCGCACCGACAGGTTCGGCAGGCCGTCGATGTGGATCTCGATCACTTCGCCGCGCACCACCGGCCCCACGTTCTCGGGCGTGCCCGAATAGATGATGTCGCCAGGCATCGGCTCGAAAGCCTGCGAGAGGCGGCCGATCTGCTCCGCCACCGACCAGATCATGTGCTTGAGCGTGGCGTTCTGCCTGGTCTGGCCGTTCACCTTGAGCCAGATCGCGCCGTCGGCGTAGTGGCCGACCTTGGCCACCGGATGGATCGGCCCGATGGGCGCCGAGCGGTCGAAGCTCTTGCCGATCTCCCAGGGCACGCGGTCTACTTCGCCCGCTGCTTCAGGCTGCACAACGGCGTCACGCCGCGGCAGCTCCGCAGCCAGTCGGATGCGGAGCTGGCGACGGTGGCGCTGGACCGGAGCCGTCGGACCGCCAGCGTCGTTTGACCACGGCGTAAGTCCTAAGTCCTATAAACCTTCGCCGCGCGCAGACTCGCGCTTGCCGGCCCCCCATGGCCGGCAAAGCACAAGGAGCGGCATGGCCACGCTGGACCGGATGGGCTGTCATCGCTGCGGGCGCGTTCGCCTGCACGCCGATGCGCCATGTCCGGCCTGCGGCGCGGCGCTGCCTGCAGAAGCGGCGGTGGCGGGCGCGAACGAGCCCTTCGTCGGCCGCCGCGGCGAATTGCAGCTGGCGCACGATGCGCTCGGCGGGGCGCTGGGCGGGCGCGGCCGCGTCGTCATGCTGAGCGGCGAGGCCGGCATCGGCAAGACGCGGCTGGCCCAGGAGGTGGCAACACTGGCCCTGCGGCGCGGCATGCTGACCCTGTGGGGCCGCTGCCTCGAGGAACCCGGCGCGCCGCCTTTCCTGCCGTGGACCCGCGCGATGCAGGCCTGCCTGCGGGCCTGCCGCGACGAGCGCCTGCCCGCGCTGCTCGGGCGCGAGGCCGCCGCGGCGGTCGAGATCGCGCCCGAACTCGCCGGGCGGCTGCCCCCCGGCACCGCGGTGCCGGCGATCGGCGAGGGCGACCAGGCGCGCTTCCGGCTGTTTGCCGCGGTCGCGCATTTCTGGCGCCAGGTGGCGACGCTGCGCCCGCTGCTGCTGATCCTGGACAACCTGCACTGGGCCGATGCATCGTCGCTGCGGCTGCTGGCCTTCATCGCCCAGGATGTCGGCGAATCCCGCATCCTGCTGCTCGGCTCCTACCGCGAGGCCGGCCTGTCGCGCCAGCATCCGCTGGCGGCCACCCTGGCCGAGCTGCTGAACACCCGGCAGTTCTGCCGCCTGCCGCTGCAAGGGCTGAGCCTCGAAGAGACCGAGCGGATGGTGGCCGCGGCCAGCGCCGTGACGCCGCCGCCCGCGGTCATTGCGACCATGCACCGCCGCACCGAGGGCAATCCGCTGTACCTGGTCGAGACGCTGCGCTTCCTGCACCAGGGGCACTGCGGCAATGACCCGCAGGCCGCCGCGGCGCGGGCCGAGACTGTGCCCAGCGGCATCCGCGCGGTGATCGGCCGGCGGCTGAACCAGCTCTCGGCACCGTGCTGCGAACTGCTCGCGATCGCCGCGTCCATCGGCCGCGACTTCGACCTGCCGATGCTGGCCGAACTGGCCGGCGCCGGCGGCGAGGCCGCGCTGCTGGGCAGGCTCGACGAGGCGCTGGCGCAGCGCGTCATCGAGGCCATGCCGCCCGGGCCGCAGTACCAGTTCAGCCACGTGCTGATCCGCGAGGTGCTCTACGACGAGCTGCCCGCGGCGCGCCGCGTCGCGCTACACGGGCGCATCGCCGAGTTGCTCGAGGTGCGCCACGCCGGGGGCCTCGATGCGGTGCTGGCGCAGCTCGCCTACCACGCGGCCGCGGCCCTGCCGGCGGGCAACGCGGCGCGCGCGCTGGACATCGCGCAGCAGGCCGCCGCGCGGGCCGTGGCGCTGATGGCGTACGAAGAGGCTCTGCGCTGCTACCGCCTCGCGCTGCAGTTGCAGGAACGCTGGCTGCCGGCCGAGCGCGCGCGGCATGGCGCGCTGCTGCTGGCGCTGGGTGCGGTCCAGGTGCATGCCGGCGAGAACGATGCCGGCGCCGCCACCTTTCTCGAAGCGGCCACGCTGGCGCGAGCGCTCGGCGACGCGGACCTGTTCGCGCAGGCGGCGCTCGGCTTCGAGGACAACGGCTGGCGCATCAGCCGCCCGGGCGAGCAGGCGGCGGCATTGCTCGAGGAAGCGCTGGCGTCATCGGACGGTTTCGACGCCGCGCTGCGGGTCGACCTGCTGGCCGCGCTGTGCCGCGCCTGCATCTTCTGCGGCCGCCAGCCGCAGGCCAACGCGGCGCAGCGCCGGGCGGTTGCGCTGGCGCGCGGTCTGGCGATGCCGCACCCGCTGTTCAAGGCGCTGGCGGCGATCCTGCCGGCCCGCGCCGATCCCACCCAGCTCGACGAGCGCCTGCGCTGCGCGCGCGAAGCACTCGAAGTGGCCGAGCATGCCGGCCACATGGAATGGGTCGACGCGCTGACCGGCTGGTACTTCGGCGACCTGGTCGAGAAGGGAGAACTCGGCGCGGCGCGCCCGCTGGCGCAGGTCCATGTACGGGTGGCGGACGCGATCCGCCAGCCCTTCATGCAGGCCATGGGGCTGGCCAGCCTCACATTGCTCGCCGCCTACGAGGGCCGCTTCGCGGATGCCGAGCGGCTGGCCGGCGAGACCTTCACGATCGGGCAGCGCTTCCTGCCCGGCAACGCGCAGGGCGCCTACAGCCTGCAGATCTTCGTGCTGCGGCGGCACCAGGGCCGCCTCGGCGAGGTGCTGCCGGTGCTGCGCGGCTTGGTCGGCAGCGTGCCGCGCGACAGCCTCTGGCAGCCCGGCCTCGCGCTGATCTGCGCCGAACTCGACCTGCACGAGCCGGCCCGCGAGGCCTACGAGGCGCTTGCGGCCGACGGCTTTTCCGGCATTGCGCGCGACGGCATGTGGCTGACCAACATCGTCTTTGCGGCCGAGGTCTGCGCCCGCCTCGGCGACCGGCCGCGCGCAGCGCTGCTGTACCGGCTGCTCGCGCCCTATGCCGGCCGCAACGTGGTGACCGGCACCAACATCGCCTGCTTCGGCGCCGTGGACCGCTACCGCGGCATGCTGGCCGCACTGGCCGGCGACGATGCGAACGCCGCGGTGCATCTGGAGGCCGCGGTCGCCCTGGACGAGCGCTGCGGCGGCCGCCCCTGGCTTGCGTACAGCCGCTTCGAATGGGCGCGCTGGCTGGCCGCGCACGGCGATGCAGCGGCCGCGAGCACGCAGCTCGATGCGGCACTCGCGCTCGGCCGCGAACTGGGCATGGCCAGCCTGGCGCGGCGCTGCGAGGCGCTGCAGCGCGAACTGGCAGGCGCCAACTCGGTGCCGTCCACGTCCCCCGAGGGCCTGAGCCGGCGCGAGCTCGCCGTGCTGCGGCTGCTCTGCGCCGGCTGCAGCAACCAGGCGATTGCCGAGCGCCTGTTCATCAGCCCGCACACGGTGGCACACCACGTGCGCCACATCCTCTCGAAGACCGACTGCCGCAGCCGCACCGAAGCCGCGGCCTGGGCGCACCGCCACCGCGTCGCAGCCGAGGGCCTGGAGCAATCCTGATCGCCGGGGCGGCCCGGCGCGAAATGGTCAATTCGGGCGATGCGCCGCCGCGCACACAAGCCTAACTTCGGGTCTCGGGCTCGGCGCCGCCGGGCCCCTCAACCGAAGGAGTGCGCCCCATGCCTGCAACCCTGTACGAACGACTTGGTGGAGAGGAGCGCATCCAGCGGCTCGTCACCGACGTCGTCGAGAACCACTACACCAATCCGCTCATCCGTTCGCGCTTTGCGAACAGCAACCGCGCCGAGGTCGAGCGCCACGTGGTCGAGTTCCTCTGCTCCGGCAGCGGCGGCCCGCAGTGCTACACCGGCAAGGACCTGGTGTCGGCCCACAAGGGCATGAACATCAGCGAGCAGGAGCTGGTCGCCGCAATGGACGACATCGTCGCGGCCATGACCAAGAACGGCTACGACCAGGCCGAGAAGAACGAGGTGGTCGCAATCCTCTATTCGTTGAAGGGCGACGTGGTGCGGCTGTAGACGCAGCCGCCGGTCTCGCTCGCGCCCCGGCGGCGTTTCGCCGGTGACACGGAAGGAAAGGAACCTCACCATGACACGCCAACCATTTGCCGCCTGGGCGATCGGCGCAGCCCTGATTGCGGCCATCGCCACCAGCTGGGCCCAGTCCGGCGACCACCGGATGATCTCGCCTGCCGACCTCAAATGGGCCGATGTTCCCTCGCTGCCGCCCGGCGCGAAGCTCGCGGTGATCGAAGGCCCCATGAGTGAGGCCGTGCCCTTCACGGTGCGCATCAAGGTGCCGGCCAATTACCGGATCCCGTCGCACTGGCATCCGGCCGTCGAGCGCGTGACCGTGCTCTCGGGCACCTTCCACATGGGCCTGGGCGACAAGCTCGACATGCAGAAGTCGATGCCGGTGGTCGCGGGCGGCATGATGATCCTGCAGCCCAAGACGCCGCACTTCGCCTGGACCAGCGAGGAAACCGTGGTGCAGCTGCACGGCACCGGCCCCTGGGGCGTCACCTACGTCAATCCGGCGGACGACCCGCGGGCGAAATGACCTTCAGGCCGACATGAGGTCGGCCGGCAGCGGCGGCGGGCGCAGCTCGCCGACCTCGACCACCACGTCGGCCGGCAGTCCGTTGCGCCGCGCCGCCTCGCGGATCGGCTCGATGCCGGGGGCTTCGTACAGGCAGTACGTCTTCTTCTTGTCGGCACTGAGGAACGAATACAGCCAGCGTACGCCGACGTCGTCGTTGACGCGGATGATGCCGGCCGCAGCCTCGGGCGAGACCTCGAGTTGATCCGCAAAATTGCGCTCGATCAGATAGAGAGGCATGGCGGCTCCTTCGTCGTGAGGAAGTGCCATCGTAGTACGGCTGGCCGCAAAAACCTAAGATGTGCCCTTCATGGACACATCACCCGACAACCCGGCGCGCCCGCGGATCTACCTTGCCGGCCCCGACGTCTTCCGACCCGATGCCAGGGAGCACTTCGTGCGGCTCGCGGCAGCCTGCGACGCGCTGGGGCTGGCGGCCCTGCTGCCGGCCGACGGCAACGAGGAGCCGGGTGCGCAGGCGCCGGAAATGCAGATCTACCAGGCCAACATGCAGCGCCTTCGCGGCGCCGACGGTGTGGTGGCCAACCTCGCGTGCTTCCGCGGCCTGGAGCCCGATTCGGGCACGGTGTTCGAGGTGGGCGCCGCGGTGGCGCTGCAGATTCCGGTCGTGGCCTACGGCGTGCCCGCGGGCAGCTATGCGGACCGCGCCCGCTCGGCGCTGCAGTGCGCGCCAGATGCGGTCGGAGTGCTGCGCGAGAGCGGCAGCGGCATCGCGGTCGAGGACTTCGGGCAGCCGCTGAACCTCATGCTGGCCTGCTCGATCCACATCGCGCCGACGCCGGAAGCGGCGCTGCAGAAGATGGCGGAACTGCTCGCCGCGCCTGCGCGCTGAGCCGGCCGGGGAAGGGCGCGGCGGCTACTTCGCCGCCACCTGCTCCACCGGTGCCACCAGGTGCTCGAGCATGCGCCGCGCATTGAGCGGCAGCTCCTGCGACGAGCGTACGCATGCCATCAGCGTGCGCTCGGCCCAGGCGTCGCCGAGCGCGGCGCGCGCGATCTTCATCGAGCGGGCGCAGCGTTCGGCCGCCGTCTGCGGCACGATGCCCACGCCGACGCCGTTCTCCACCATGCGGCACACGGCCTCGAAGTTGCCCACGCGCACCCGGTACGCCAGGTGCCTGCCGAGCGCGCGGGCATGCTGCGTGAGCAGCAGCTGCAGCGCGCTGTCGGCGGGCAGGCCGACGAACTCGCTGTCGATCACCTCGGCCAGCATCACGCGCCGGCGCCCGGCCAGCGCATGGCCGCGCGGCATCACCAGCACCAGATCGTCGCGCCGGAACGGGTGGCATTCGAGGCCCTCGGTGCCGATGGCGTCCGAGACGATGCCGATGTCGCACCGACCGCCGCGCAGCGCGTCGACGGTGTCCGGGCTGGGGCGTTCCTCGAGGTCGACCGAGATGCGCGGGTGCTGCATGAGAAAGCGGCTCAGCACCTCGGGCAGGTGCTCGGTCAGCGCCGAGGTGCCGCACATGAACCGCACATGGCCCTTGAGGCCCTGGCCGTACTCGCCGAGCTCGCCGCGCAGGCGCTCCATCTGCTGCAGCACCACGCGCGCATGGTGCAGCAGCGTGCGGCCGGCCTCGGTGGGGCGCACGCCCTGTGCATGGCGCGTGAGCAGCGGGCTGCCGAGGGCGTCTTCCATGCCGCGCACGCGCTGGCTGGCCGAGGCGAGCGTCATGTGCGAGCGCGCCGCGCCGGCCGTGAGGCTGCCGGCCTCGACCACATGGAGAAAAAGCCGCAGGTCGGTGAGATCGAATCGCATGGTGAGGCCGCAAGGTAGCACGGGAGCCTCAGCCTGTGCCTGAGGCCGGCTGCGCGAATGCCGCATTTTCAGGCGCGGCTGTGGCCGGCAGACTGCGCCGCAATGACGATTTCGAACGAACTGGCAGAACTGGCAAGGGGCCACTGGGCGGCGGCCGCCCTGGTGTTTCTGCTGGCCGGCGTGGTCAAGGGCGTGATCGGGCTCGGGCTGCCGACGGTGTCGATGGCGCTGCTCGCACTCTGGATGCCGCCGGTGCGCGCGGCGGCGCTGCTGATTGGGCCTTCGCTCGTCACCAACCTCTGGCAGACCGGGCCGCGCGCGAGCTTCTGGCCGGTGCTGCGCCGCATCGGCGGCATGCAGGCGGGCATCGTGGCGGGCACCCTCGGCGGCGTGCTGTGGTTTGGCGTGCCGGCGGGCACCTGGGCCTCGGTGGCGCTGGGGGTGGCGCTGGTGGCGTACGCGCTCTGGGGGCTCGCGGGCCGGCAGCTGCAGGTGCCCGCGGCGCACGAGCGCTGGCTCGGACCGGTGGTGGGCGCCGCCACCGGGTTGGTGACGGCGGTGACCGGGGTGTTCGTGGTGCCGGCCGTGCCCTATCTGCAGGCCCTGGGCTTCCAGCGCGATGCGCTGATCCAGGCGATGGGAATCTCGTTCACCACCTCGACCGTGGTGCTCGCCATCGGGCTCGCGGGCAACGGCAGCTATCCGATGGCGGCGGTGGGGGGATCGCTCGCCATGCTGGTGCCGGCCATCGGCGGCATGGCGATTGGAACGTGGCTGCGCAAGCGGCTGCCGGTGGCGGTGTTCAGGCGTTGCTTCCTGGCCGGGCTGGCGCTGCTGGGGCTCTACATGGTGGCTCGCGCGCTGGCGTGAACCCGAAGAACCCGACAAGCCCTACGCTGCGGGCAAGGCCGCGCGAACGCGCTCGATGGCCTGCTGGTAGGGCAGGGTGAAGCTGCCGGTGTCGTCGCCGGCCGCCAGCCAGCTGAAAGAGAACACCAGACCGTCTTCCTCGGGGCTGCCCATGGCCACATGGTCGAAGGTTTCGGGCAGCGGGCCATCGGCGCGCATCAGGAACAGGTGCCACAGCTGGGGGTGGCGCAGCGTATTGCCCTCGATGCCGGCTTCGCAGTCGCGCTGCAGGGTGCCGAGCGGCTGCAGTTCGCCGACATGGTCGATACCCGATTCCTCCAGCAGCTCGCGGCGCACCGCCACCTCGGGCGATTCGCCGGGCTCGATGGTGCCCTTGGGCAGCTGCATGTTGCCGTCGCCGGGGTGGCGGAACACCAGCAGCCGGCCCCTGGCGTCGACCAGGCAGGCGCAGGCCTTCAGGATCGGGCCGGCACGGCCGCGGCTGCTGCTGTCGTTCATCAGGCGTTCGCGAGGGCGGCCTTGACGGCGGCGCTCACTTGGCCCATGTCGGCCTTGCCCGCGAGGCGGGTCTTGACCGCGCCCATCACCTTGCCCATGTCGCCGGGCCCCTTGGCGCCCAGTTCGGCCACGATGGTTTTCACTTCCGCGGCCACTTCGTCGGCGCTCATGCGCTGCGGCAGGTAGACCTCGAGCACCTTGATCTCGGCCGATTCCTTGTCGGCCAGGTCGGCGCGGCCGCCGGTGGTGAACGCGGCGATCGAGTCCTTGCGCTGCTTGACCATCTTGTCGACGATGGCAACGACCATGGCGTCGTCGAGCTCCACGCGCTCGTCGACTTCCTTCTGCTTCAGCGCGGCCAGCAGCAGGCGGATGGTGCCCAGGCGCTCCGAGTCCTTGGCGCGCATCGCGGTCTTCATGTCTTCGGTGATCTGTTCTTTGAGTGTCATTGGGCACAACCTTTCGGAAAAAACAAAAGCCGCGGCAGGTTTCCCTGGCGCGGCTGGAGCAACGGAACGCTGGCGGTGACTTTCGTCGACGGCCGGGCCCGGGGTGTTGCTTAGTACAGCTTCTTGGGCAGCTGCATGCTGCGCACGCGCTTGTAGTGGCGCTTGACGGCGGCTGCCTTCTTGCGCTTGCGCTCGGCGGTCGGCTTTTCGTAGAACTCGCGGGCACGCAGGTCGGTCAGCAGGCCGAGCTTTTCGATGGTGCGCTTGAAGCGGCGCAGGGCGACGTCGAAAGGCTCGTTTTCTTTAACGCGGATGGTGGTCATTGATGAATCGTTGAACTGAATTTGGCCTGGGGAGATCGAGGCCCCAAGCCGGGGTTCCTCAACTGAAAAATTTTTGCGGCCGTTGAGGGAAGGCCAAAGTTAGCCCGCGATTATAGCGCGGTTGCGCACGCATGTGCACTCGCCCAGGCCCATTGGAAGTTGTATCCGCCCAGCCAACCCGTCACATCGACCACTTCGCCGATGAAATACAGGCCCGGCTGCTTCGATTCCATGGTCTGGGAGGACAGGTCCCGGGTGTCGACGCCGCCGGCCGTGACTTCGGCCTTTTTGTAGCCCTCGGTGCCGCTGGGGGTGATCTGCCAGCGGGCAATGCGCTCCGCCAGGGCCGCCAGGGCCTTGTCGGCGGCCTCGTTGACGGGCCGCTGCAGGGCCGGATCCTGTCCGACCCAGGCATCCGCCAGCCGGGAGGGCACGAGCGCGGCCAGCTCGTTGGCGATGCGCTTCTTCGAACGCAGCTTGGCTTCGCCCAGGGCCTCGGCCACGTCCACGCCGGGCGCGAAGTCGAGCGTGAGCGGGCTGCCGGGCTTCCAGTAGCTCGAAATCTGCAGCACGGCCGGGCCCGACAGGCCGCGGTGGGTGAACAGCAGGTCTTCGAGGAAGGCCATCTTTTCTTTCTTGGCGCCGGTCTCGATGCGCACCGGCAGCGCCAGCCCGGCCAGTTCGGCATACGGCGCCCAGGCTTCGCCGCCGAAGGTCAGCGGCACCAGGGCCGGTCGCGGCGCGACGACGCGCAGGCCGAACTGTTCGGCTAGGCGGTAGCCGAAGTCGCTGGCGCCGATCTGCGGAATCGAGAGGCCGCCGGTGGCGATCACCAGCCTGGGCGTCTCGACGGGGCCCCTGGTGCTATCGATCCGGTAGCTGCCTGCGCCCGCCGCACCATCGCCGGCGGCCGAGAACACGATTTTTCCGAGCTTGCACGGCTGCCAGCGCGTGACGCTGCCGGCCTCGCACTCCGCCAGCAGCATGTCGATGATCTGCTGCGAGGAGCCGTCGCAGAACAGCTGGCCCTTGTGCTTTTCGTGATATGCAATGCCGTGCTTGTGCACCAGGTCGATGAACTGCTGCGGCGCATAGCGTGACAGCGCCGAGCGGCAGAAATTCGGGTTGTCGCCGATGAAGTGGCGCTGCGGGGCGCGCACGTCAAGGTCGCGGTTGGTGAAGTTGGCGCGTCCGCCGCCCGAGATGCGGATTTTTTCCGCGATCTTTTCGCTGTGGTCGACCAGCAGCACCTTGAGCCCGCGCTGGCCGGCCAATGCCGCGCAGAACAGGCCCGCGGCACCGGCGCCGACCACGACGGCGTCGAAAAAATGAACCGAAGAAGAATTGCTCAAGGCGGTCAGGGGCCGTCCGCGGCAAGCAGCGGCGGCGGGTTGTATTTGAGGTGGCCGACGTAGCGCAGCGGCTGCGTGGCGGCAATCGAGGGCACGTCGCCCTCGCGCATGTGCAGCAGGTCGGCCGGGCTGACCCAGCGCGGGTCGGCGTCGGTGATCGGCAGGCCGGCCCGCCGGTAGGCCTCGAGCACGAACTGCGAGCAGAAGAACTGGTCGTCGCGGCTCGCGCCCAGCTGCACCATGGCCATGCCGCTGATGCAGTAGTGGCTGACGGCGGAGGGAATGAGCGGCAGCTCGCACAGGCGCCGGTTCAGCACGAAAGGCGCATTCAGCAGCACGCCGGTGGTGTTGTAGCGGATGCCCACCTGCGAGTTGGCCCAGGCGCGCAGTTTCCGGGCCCCCGAGTCATCGAGCCCGGGCACGCGAAAGGCCACGACCATCTGCTCTTCGTCCACCACGTCGGCCAGCGGGCGCGCGCGCACGCCGCTGCCTACCGCCTCGGCGATCAGGCCGTCGCCCAGGTAGAGCACGGCGTGGCTCACGGGCGAGAAGGTGCCCAGCCGGATGCCGAAGGAATTGACCGTGGCGATGGAGGTCAGCAGGATGTCGCCGGGCTGCAGCGCATCGGCGGCAATGAGCTCGCCGCCGTTGCCGGGCGCGATGACCGAGCTCTGCACGCGCAGGCGCAGCCCCGCGTCCTTGGACGGCAGGTCGACGCGGGTGGCGCAGGCCGACAGCAGCAGCGATGCACAAGCGGCGAGCGCCGCCGCGCGGAGATGGCGCCGCATCATCCCTTCCAGACGAAAGGAAACTTCAACTGCTTGAAGAAGCCGTTGGGCACGTAGTCGCCGAGCACGCCGTACTTCTCGGGCCAGAGCTTGGTGCTCTTGACCGCGGTGCCGAAGAGATAGTCGAGAAAGGCGTAGTGCGCCGAATAGTTCTTGTCGAGCGCCTCCATGTCCTGGCTGTGATGCCAGTGATGGAAGTTGGGCGTGACGACGATGTAGCGCAGCGGCCCGAGCCGCACGCTCACGTTGCAGTGGTTGAACACCGCCTGGAAGCCCACCACCACGATGTACGCGTCGATCACTTCCTTGGAGAAGCCCAGCACGTAGATGGGCGCCAGCACCAGCGTGCGCGTGATCAGCAGCTCGAGGATGTGCTGGCGCGAGCCGGCCATCCAGTCCATGCTCTTCACGCTGTGGTGCACGGCGTGCAGTCGCCACAGCACCGGCACCTCGTGGTAGGCGCGGTGGGTCCAGTACTGCACCAGGTCGGCCACCAGGATGATCAGCAGCAGCCCGGCCCAGAACGGCAGGTTGCCCACCCAACCGCGCACGCCGTCGTTGGCGGCCCAGCCGAAGAACTTGTGCACCATCAGGTTGGTGGCAAGCAGGACGAAGCCCACGATCATGTGGTTGACCACGAAGTGGTGGAAGTCGGTCTGCCATTCGGCGCGGAACACTGGCTGGTCCTTGCGCAGTGCGAACAGCTTCTCGATGAAGATGAAGATCAGCGAGGAGCCCAGCAGGTCCAGGATGAACCAGTCCAGGCCGATGTAGGGCGTGTTGTCGGCAAAGTCGTTCACCGGCACCTTGTGCCCGCCCAGCAGCGCGGCCGCGGCCACCAGCAGGAAGGCGGCCGAAGAGAGCCAGCGCGAGCGGTTGAAGATGATGTTCACCAGCGCCAGGCCGCCCGAGACCACCATGGCCGCCAGCAGGATGAAGCGCATCACGTCGACGTTGTAGCTCTTGCGCAGCTCGGGCGTCGTGAGGTACTGCGGAAAGTGGAAAGCCAGCACGCCAAGGAAGCACAGGATGCCCAGGCTCAGGGCGATGGTTCCGGTGACGAGGCCGCGGCCGGGCTGCAGCTGGCCGTGGCTCCCCGTGAAGTCGTTCAGTTTGTCGAGCATGTCCGCCTCTCTCTCTCGCTTGCGCTTTTGTTGGAGCGCGATTTTAGGCGGCTGTAGGAAAACGCCCACGTCCGCCAAAAGGTCTAGACGCGGCCGCCGGTCTCCAGTGTTCAGCGCGGCCGCACGGCACGCCGGCGCAGCAGCGCTGCCGTCCCCAGCGCCGCGGCCATCACCAGCAGCGAAACGACAGTGGTCACCGTGCCCAGCGCATAGATCGACGGCGTCGTGACGGTCGAGGTCAGGCCCTGCAGCTCGAGCGGCAGCGTGTTGACGTCGCCGATGGCCTGCGAAGTGCGGGCGATCTCGTCCCACGACAGCGTGAATCCGAACATGCCGATGCCCACGATCGACGGGCCGATCAGCGGCAGCACCACGAAGCGGAAGGTCTGCCACGGCGTGGCGCCGAGATCGCGCGCGGCTTCCTCGTAGGCCGGGTTGAAGCGGTTGAACACGGCGAACATGATGAGCAGGCCGAAGGGCAGGGTCCAGGTCAGGTGCGCGCCGAGCGCGGAACTGAACAGGCCGAGCGCGGTGCCGTAGCCTTCGAGCAGCGTGGTGGCGTCCACCGCCGTGAGCACGCTCTTGATGCCGGTGTCGAGCAGCCGGAACTGCAGGCCGATGCCGAGCGAAATGATGATCGACGGCATGATGAGGCTCGCTACGGTCACGAAGAACAGGGCGTTGCTGCCCGCGAGCTTCTTGCGGAACGCGAGCCCGGCCAGCACCGACAGCACCACGGTGAAGCCCATGACCACCGCGCCCAGCGCCAGCGAACGCCGGAAGGCCGCGCCGATGTCGACGGTGCCCAGGCCCTCGGCCAGCTTGTGGAACCAGTGCAGCGAGACGCCGCGCAAAGGGAAGGTCAGGCCGCCTTCGGGGCCCTGGAAGCTCAGGATGAAGATCGTGATCATCGGGCCGTAGAGGAACAGCACGAAGAGGGCGAACACGATCGCAAGGGGCCAGAAGCCGGGGGCGCGTTGTTCTCCGGTGCGTTGGCTCATTTATGTTTTTCCTTCAGGGCGCTGTTGTTCAGGGTGCTGCACAGGGCACGCTGCAGGTGTACTGCCGAACGACGAAGCCCGAATCGAACAGAAGAGCCCAGGTTCACCCTAAAGCTCCTTGCGAATATCGACCAGCCGCGTCAGCCCCCAGATGATCATCAGCACCACCGCCAGCAGGATCACCGCGTTGGCTGCGGCCAGCGGAAACTGCAGGTACGAGGTCTGCACCTGGATGATCTTGCCGATCGATGCGATCTGCTGCCCGCCCATCACGCCGATGGTGACGAAGTCGCCCATCACGATGGTGATGACGAAGATCGAGCCGATCAGGATGCCGGTGCGCGACAGCGGCACCACCACGTTCCAGAGCGTCTGCCAGCCCGAGGCGCCCGCGTCGCTGGCGGCTTCGAGCAGCGAGCGGTCGATGCGCATCATGCTGTTGAAGATCGGCACGATCATGAACATTGTGTAGAGGTGCACGAAGGCGAGCACCACCGAGAAATTGGAGAACAGCAGCCACTCGACCGGCTGATCGACCAGGCCGAGCCCGGTCAGCATCTGGTTGACCAGTCCGTTTCGGCCCAGGAGCGGCACCCACGAGATCATGCGGATCACGTTGGAGGTCCAGAAGGGCACGGTGCACAGCACGAACAGCGCCGTCTGCATGCCTGACGATCGCACGTGGAACGCGAGAAAGTAGGCCACCGAAAAGCCGACCAGCAGCGTGATGCCCCACACCAGCAGGCAGAACTTGAAGGTGCTCAGGTAGGTGTTGAGCGTGACGCACAGGTCGCCGTTGTCGGTGAGCTGCGAGCAGCCCTCGAACAGGCTCAGGTAGTTGCGCAGCGTCACCGCCGGGATCAGCTCGTACTCGTTGAAGTTCCACAGGCTGACCATCGCGACCAGCGCCAGCGGGATCAAAAAGAACAGCAGGAATACCAGCGCGAATGGCGCGGCCTGCCACCACGCCTTGACGGCGTGGGCAGGCATGGAGGCGGGGTGGGCGCTGGCGACTGGCGAACTCATGGCAAGTGAAGCGAAGCCTTTGCGGGAGCCACCGCGGAACCGGCTTTGCCGGGCCGCTGGTGGCGCCCCCTTGAGGGGGGAGTCGAGCTACACGAAGTGAGCGAGGGACGGGGGTGGGCCATGTTCAGGCCGCGACGAACTCGTTCCACTTGCGAACCATGTACTCGTTCTCGTCCATCACCGCATTCCAGCAGGCGATGCCGCCCATGCGCTGCTCGTAGCTGCCGCCGTCGCGCACCGCGCCGGCCTTGGCCAGCAGGTCGCCGTTCGGGCTCTTGATGTCCTGCGAGGCGGGCTTGCCTTCCATCCAGTAGGCCCATTCGTAGGCTTCCATCTTGGCCTTGGCGGTGTCGAGCACGGCGCTGTAGTAGCCCTGGCGGTTCAGGTAGGCGCCGGCCCAGCCGTCGAGGAACCAGTTGATGAATTCGTAGGCGCCGTCGAGCTTCTTGCCCGAGAGCGTGGCCGGCAGGCCGAAGCCCGCGGCCCAGGCGCGGTAGCCTTCCTTGAGCGGCTGGAAATTGCAGGCGATGCCCTTGGTGCGCACGGCGGTGACGGCCGGCGACCACATCGACTGGATCACCACTTCGCCCGAAGCCATCAGGTTGACCGACTCGTTGAAGTCCTTCCACAGCGCACGGAACTGGCCGGCCTTCTTGGCTTCGATCAGGGTCTTGATCGTCAGGTCGATCTCGGCCTTGGTCATGTTGCCCTTGTCCTTGTACTTGTGGATGCCCTTGGCCTCCACCACCATCGCGGCGTCCATGATGCCGATCGACGGAATGTTCAGGATCGCGGCCTTGCCCTTGAACTCGGGGTTCAGCAACTCGGCCCAGGAGCTGATGGGGCGCTTGATCAGGTCGGGACGGATGCCCAGCGTGTCAGCGTTGTAGACGGTGGGAATCAACGACATGAACTGCGTGGGCGAGGTCGCGAACTTCTTCGACTTCTCGCCTTCGAGATAAATCACTTTCTTGGGGGCGGTGCCCTGGTCGCCCACGGCCTTGCCGCCGACTTCGCCCTTGGTGAAGAGCGTGGTGATCTTGTCGGCGTTCTTGATCTTCTTCGTGTCGATGCCCTTCAGGTTGCCGGTGGGCACGATCTTCTTGAGCGAGAAGAACTCGGTGTCGATCAGGTCGAAGCTGTTGGGCGCGGTCACGGCGCGCTTGGTCACGTCGTCGGTGGTCACGGCCACGTACTGGATCTCGATGCCGGTGTCGGCCTTGAACTTCTCGGCGATGGCCTTGTCCTGGTTCACCGCCGTGCCCAGGTAGCGCAGCACGATCTTTTCCTGCGCATGCACGAAGGGCGCGATGCCCGTGGCCAGGATGCCGGCGGTGCCTTGCAGCAGGGTGCGACGCTGGAGGCCGGCGGACGAGTCGATGGGGTCGGTCATGGAAGAGTCTCCGTGGAAAAAAGCAGGGGAAGGAAAGTGAAAGGCAAACGGAACTGCAGGCAATGCATGAGCGGCCGCACGCCTACAGCGGCATGCTCGCGAGCGCGGCCAGGTCGTCGCGCGCGAGGCTGCTGCCGTCGATGGCCGGCACCGGCACGCGCTCGGCGGGCGGCTCGGCACCGGGGCCGAGCACGCGCGCATCGGCCTCGGCCCAGGACAGGCGCACCACATCGCCCGGCGCATGGGGGCTCGCAAGAAAGGCGGCTTCGCCCAGCAGCACCGAGACGCTGCCGCGGCCGGGCGCGGCGTCCTGCAGCGCGAGGCCGAGCAGCACGTAGGTGCCCTGGTATTCGACGTCGGTGACCGTGGCGGCCAGGCCGCCGTCCGCATCGCCACGGGCGATCCGCATGTGGTCGTTGCGCACGGCGATCGGGCCGGCGGGCGTGTCGAACACGTTGTGCCCGCCCATGAAGCGCGCCACGAACTCGCTCGCCGGATGGTTGTAGACCTGGTGCGGCGAGCCGACCTGCTCGATCACGCCATGGTTCATGACCACCATGGTGTCGGCCAATGCCATCGCTTCTTCCTGCGAGTGCGTGACGTGCACGAAGGTCAGCCCCAGTTCCTTCTGCCAGCGCCGCAGCTCGGCGCGCATCTGGATACGCAGGAACGGATCGAGCGCCGACAGCGGCTCGTCGAGCAGCAGCACGCGCGGCTCGGTGATGAGTGCGCGCGCGAGCGCCACGCGCTGCTGCTGGCCGCCGGAGAGCTCGCCGGGCTTGCGCTCGGCCAAGTGGCCCATCGCCACGCGCTCGAGCAGGTCGCGTGCGCGCTTCTGGCGCTCGGCCTTGCCGACGCCCTTCATCTTGAGGCTGAAGGCCACGTTGTCCAGCGCCGAAAGATGCGGGAACAGCGCGAAGCTCTGGAACATCATCGCGGTGCCGCGCGCGGCCGCGGGCAGGTTGGTGATGTTGCGGTTGTCCAGCAGGATGTCGCCGCTCGTGACCGACTCGTGGCCCGCGATCATGCGCAGCGTGGTGCTCTTGCCGCAGCCCGACGGGCCCAGCAGGCAGCAGTAGCTGCCGCTCGCGATGCGCAGGTCGATCTGGTCGACGGCGGCGGGCGTGCCCGCGGCATAGCGCTTGCTGAGCGCGACGACCTCGACGGCGGCGGGCGGGGGCGCGATGGCGGCGGCGCTCATCGAGGGGCCCGGCGTGCGGGAAATGATCGGAAGGCGAGCATGCTGGCGTTAAGCACGCTCCATGCCACGTTGGTGGCTCAAGGCCTCGAGCGGCAATGCCCGGCGGCCCTCGCCGCGAAACCCGGAAGCCTAGGTGCCGAAGCGGTTCGCGTCGGCCGGCAGCGCCGCCGCGGCGAGTCCGCGCAGCACGTCGCCCACCACGATCACCGCGGGGCTCGCGATGCCGGCTTCGGCAATGCCGGCCTGCAGCCTGTCGAGCGTGGTCGCAACGTGGCGCTGGTGCGGCAGGCTCGCGTGCTGCACCACGGCCACGGGCGTGTCGCCGGGCAGGCCGTGCAGCAGTTCGCGTTCGATGTGGCCGGCGCCCGCCACGCCCATGTAGATCACGAGCGTGAGCCGCGCGCTGTGCGCGGTGGCGGCCAGCGCGCGCCAGTCGGTCGGGTCTTCGGCCGCGCCGGCGCCGGTCTTGGCATGGCCGGTGACGAACACCACGCCCTGCGCATGGTCGCGGTGGGTCAGCGGCACGCCCAGCGAGGTGACGGCGGCGAGGCCGGCCGTGATGCCGTTGACCACCGTGCATTCGATGCCGGCCTCGCGCAGGTGCTCGACCTCTTCGCCGCCGCGGCCGAAGATGAACGGGTCGCCGCCCTTGAGCCGGACCACGGTTTCGCCTTCGCGCACCGCGGTGATCATGAGCCGCTCGATGAAGGCCTGCGGCGTGCTCTTGCAGCCGCCGCGCTTGCCCACGTGCACGATGCGCGCATCGGGCCGCGCATACGAGGCCAGGATGCTCTCGCTCACAAGGTCGTCCACCAGCAGAACCGTGGCGGCCTGGATCGCCTTGACGGCCTTGAGGGTGAGCAGCTCGGGGTCGCCGGGGCCGGCGCCCACCAGCGTGCAGCTTCCGGCGGTGGATGAAGAAGTGGCGTTGTTCATGCGTGGGATGCCAGTTGCGTGATGTGCCTCACCTGCGTTGCGATGGCCTCCGGCACGGGAAGCTCGCCATTCAGCACACGTCGCGTGTACTCGGCCGTGGTCGCGACATCGATCTCCTTCGGCAGGCCCGGCACTTCGCTCGCCGTGCCGCTTTCCTGGGCCTGCAGTTCGCTGCGCACGCCGCGCACGAAGCCGTCGATCTGCGCGGTGCGGCGCGGGTCTGAAACGACCTCGCCCTCCAGGCCGCGCGAGAGCAGGGCGGTCATGCCCATGAGCTCGAAGGTTTCGCCCATGGTGCGCGCGTATTCCGGATGCGTGTAGCTTGCCACGATCACGCAGGGACCGATGGTCGGCTGCATCAGCTTGACCACGCTGTGGCCAGGGTTGCGCAGGCCCACCACGCGGCGCACGTCGAGCAGCCGCTTGAGCGCGGGATTGAGCAGCTCGGTCGGCGCAAAGCCCACTTCGCCGGAAGGAACCTTGCGGATGGCCGGCAGCGCGGGCACGTCCAGCGCCTCCAGCACGTTCGACGCCAGCACGCGCGAGGTTTCGGTGGCGCTGCCGTGCACCAGCACCGGCAGGCCCTCGCGGGCCAGCAGCAGCGCCAGCAGCGGCGTGAGCACCGGCAGCCGGCGCGCGCCGTTGTAGCTCGGCAGCACGACGAGCGGGCGGTCGGCGGCGGGCAGGTGGTTGAGCCGCGCATGCGTGGCATCGAGGAAACCGGCCATCTCCTCGGGCGTTTCGCCCTTGATGCGCATGGCAAGGCAAAAGCCGCCGATCTCCAGGTCGGTGACGGTGCCGTCCAGCACCTGGCCGAACAGGTCGGCGGCCTGTTCGCGCGTGAGCGGCTTGGCGCCTCGCGCGCCGCGGCCGATTTCCTTGATGTATTGGCTGATTCCCATGGGTGCGCCGATTGTCCCGCAATGCTTATGCCGGAATGCAAGTCGGCTTATGCACCCTCGGCCACGGTCTCGGCGGGCGTTGCGCGCACCATGCGCTTGAGCTCGGGCAGGCAGGAGCCGCAGTTGGTGCCGCATTTGAGCGCACCCTGCAGCGCGGCCAGGCGTTCGTCGGGCGTGCCGGTGCAGCGGCCCAGTTCGGCCTGGATTGCCAGGTCGGTCACGTTGAAGCAGGTGCAGACCGGATGTCCGCGGGACTGCACCGCCACCGGCGCGTGCGCGCCCGGCGACAGCAGCAGCCGGCCGTAGCTCTGCGCCGGAATCTCCTCGCGCAGCAGGGTGCCGATCCACGCCTCCGCGCTGGTGTCGCCGCCCAGCAGGAAGGCTTCGAGGCCGGCGTTGCCGTCGGCGCGCCGCACCAGCCGCGCCACGCGGCGCTGGCCGCGCCGGCGGTCGGCGTAGCGCAGGGCATCGCTGCCGCGCAGGCCGAGCAGGCCTTCGATGCGGTCGATGGTTTCGTCGGCCGGCGCATCGTGCGCGGCGGCGCGGAACAGGATGCCGCTGCGTTCCTCGCCCGGCGTGTTGCCCGAGAACGGCACGCAGGTGGCAAACGGAAACATCGCCATCATCGGCTTGAGCGCCTGGTGCGCGGCCAGCGCGGCCTCGGGCGGCAGCCAGGCCATGGCCAGGAGCGACCACGGCAGCTCGGCCTTGAGGATCTTGACCGGCGTGTGCTTGAGTTCGGGCTGCTTCGAGGTGGGGCAGTAGGCCGAGGTGGTCAGCGCATTGATGCCGGCCAGCGGCGTGCCGGTCGACGAGCAGCCGCTCAGGTATTCCTCGCCCCAGTGCATGGCGACGAAGGCCTGGCTCAGGCCGATCTCGGCGCTGGCCTGCACAGGCAGCAGGATCGAGCCGCGCCTGGAGGTCAGGTGCACGAGGTCGCCATCCTTCAGCTGGCGGCGCGCCATGTCCTGCGCATTCATCTGCACCAGCGGCTCGGCCACGTGGCCGAACAGGCGGCCGACGGTGCCGGTGCGGCTCATGCCGTGCCACTGGTCGCGCAGGCGCCCCGTGTTGAGCGAGAACGGATAGCGCGCCTCGCGCGCCTCGGCCACCGGCTTGTAGACGGTGTCGACGAAGCGTGCGCGGCCGTCCGGCGTGGGGAAGATGCCGTCTTCGTAGAGGCGTGCGCGGCCGGTGGCCTCGCCTTCCTTCAGCGGCCATTGCTGCGGCCCCGCGCTGTCGAGCATCGCGTAGCTCATGCCGGTGATGTCGAGGTCGCGCCCGCGCGTGGATTCGCGGTGCTCGTTCCACACCCGTTCGGCGCTGTCGTAGGGAAACAGCGTGGGAGTGCGGCCGAGCCGCTGTTCGAGCCGCTGCGCGAAGTCCACGGCAATCGACCAATCGTGGCGCGCCTCGCCGGGCGCCGCCACCGCCGGCCGCACGCGCGAGATGCGGCGCTCGCTGTTGGTCACGGTGCCTTCCTTTTCGCCCCAGGTGGTGGCAGGCAGCAGCAGGTCGGCGAAGGCGCAGGTGGCGGTGGTCGAAAAGGCTTCCTGCACCACGACGAATTCGGCGCGCTCGAGGGCGCGGCGCACCGTGGCCTGGTCGGGCATCGACTGGGCGGGGTTGGTGCAGGCGATCCACAGCGCACGGATCTCGCCATCGGCCGCGGCCTGGAACATCTCGACCGCGGTCTTGCCGGGTTTTTCGGGCACCGAGGGCACATTCCACAGCGCCGCCACTTCGGCCCGGTGCGCGGGATTGGCCAGGTCGCGGTGTGCGCTCAGCAGGTTGGCCAGGCCGCCCACTTCGCGCCCGCCCATGGCGTTGGGCTGGCCCGTGAGCGAGAACGGGCCGGCGCCGGGCTTGCCGATCTGGCCGGTGGCAAGGTGCAGGTTGATCAGCGCCGCGTTCTTCGCGGTGCCGCTCGACGACTGGTTGAGGCCCTGGCAGTAGAGGCTCAGCGTCGCGGGCGAGGTCGCGAACAGGCGCGCCGCGGCGAGCAGGTCTTCTTTCGAGATGCCGCAGATCTGCGCCACCTTGTCGGGCGTGCATTCGCGCACCGTGGCCTTCAGTGCATCGAAGCCGCTGGTGTGGGCCGCGATGTAGCCGTTGTCGGTCCAGCCTTCCCACAGCATCAGGTGCAGCATGCCGTTGAACAGCATGACGTCCGTGCCGGGCTGGATCGGCAGGA
The DNA here is from genome assembly GCF_003951285.1 of Variovorax beijingensis. Taxonomy (GTDB): domain Bacteria; phylum Pseudomonadota; class Gammaproteobacteria; order Burkholderiales; family Burkholderiaceae_C; genus Variovorax; species Variovorax beijingensis. Next base: position 167,301 of record NZ_RXFQ01000013.1, read on the forward strand.
ACAGGTCGGCGATCTCGACCGTGTCGGTGCGGCGCGGATCGGCCACGATGATCTTCAGCCCCGGGTTCGCGGCCTTCGCATCCTCGATGCGGCGGAACAGGATCGGATGCGCCCACGCGGCATTGCTGCCCACGATGAAAAGGCATTGCGCATGCTTGAGATCGTCGTAGCAGGCGGGCGGCGCGTCGGCGCCCAGCGTCTGCTTGTAGCCGGCCACCGCGCTGCTCATGCACAGGCGCGAGTTGGTGTCGATGTTGTTGGTGCCGATCAGGCCCTTGGCAAGCTTGTTGAAGACGTAGTAGTCCTCGGTGAGCAACTGGCCCGAGACATAGAAGCCCACGGCGTCGGGGCCGTGGTCGCCGATGACCTGGGCGAACTTGTCGACCGCCATGTCGAGCGCGCCGTTCCAGCCGATGGCTTCGGGCGCGGCGCCGCGCCCGGCGCGCCGCATCGGCTGCAGCAGCCGGGTCTGGCGCGTGACCGTGGCCGTCGCCGTGAGATGCAGCGTCGAGCCCTTGGTGCACAGGCGCCCGAAATTCGCGGGGTGGTCGGGGTCGCCGCGCACGCCGGTGATCTGGGCGCCATCGGATTCGATGACGACGCCGCAGCCGACGCCGCAATAGGGGCAGGTGGAGCGAGTCTCAGCCATGGATCGATGCCTCTGTTTCGCGTCTAGCTGCTGTGCGGCGCCTGCACGTCGAAGGTCTCGTCGCCCAGCTTGCCGGCCGTGGCGGCGCCGGGGCCGGCGCGCGGCGGTGCCAGGTCGAGCGCATGCGTCTTCAGCTCGACCACGTTCATCATGACCTGGCCATCCTCGAGCTTCACC
>NZ_RXFQ01000014.1 GCF_003951285.1 Variovorax beijingensis
GCCTGATTTCCCTTTGCCTTCCTGCCTGCGCCGCCTCGCCGAAGCCGAGGTCCCAGGCATTCCGGCCACGGCTCGTTCCATGAGCCCGACGACCAGGGGGATCTCATGCCAACAGGTTCCGCGCAGCTGGCGCGTGTTCTCAGCATTTCATCGTCGGCCATGCCCACGCTGGGCGGCGAGCCGGCACTGGAGCCCATCGCCATCGAAGGCGACGAAGGGCTCAGCAGGCTGTTCCACTACACCCTGACCCTGGCCACTCCCGAGCAGCCCGGCTACAACGAACGCCAGGCCGCCAACGTGGCCATCAAGCAGCTGGTGGGCGAGGCGCTCACCGCCCACATCGTGCTCGACGGGCGCCCGGGCTCGGGGCCGCGGCAGCGCCATCTCTCGGGCCTGGTGACGCGCGTGCGCTTCCTGCGCCTGGAGAACCGGCGCGCGCTGTACGAAGCCGTGATCGAGCCCTGGCTCACGCTGGCCACGCGCACCAGCGACTACCGCATCTTCCAGAACCAGAACGTGCTGGACATCGTGCGCGAGGTGCTCGGCAAGTACGGGCTGCCCTTCGACGTGCGTGCCACGCGCAGCTATCCGCCGCGCGAGTTCCAGGTGCAGTACGGCGAGAGCGACCACGACTTCGTCGCACGGCTGCTGCACGAGTGGGGCCTGTACTTCTATTTCGAGCACGAAGAGAGCAGCCACAAGCTGGTCATCGTCGACGACATGGCGTCGCACCAGCCCTTCGCCCATGCGGGCTACCAGCGCATTCCCTTCCATGCGGCCGAAGCCACCGTGCGCGAGGAGCACTGCGACCGCTTCAATGCCTGCGAGGCGCTGCAAAGCGGCCGCTGGGTGACCAGCGACTTCGACTTCAAGCGTCCCAAGGCCGAGCTGCAGCAGGTCAGCGCCATGCCGCGAAAGACGGCGCAGGCCACCTGGGAGCGCTATGGCTGGCCGGGCGACTATGTGGTGGAGTCCGAAGGCGAGCAGCTGGTGCGCACGCGCATGGAAGAGACCGGCAGCCAGGGCGAGCGCGCCAGCGGCTCGGGCAACCTGCGGGCGGTGGTGCCGGGCTGCCTGGTCACGCTGGAGCGCCATCCCCAGAACGAGTCGAACCGCGAGTACCTGGTGACGGATGCCCGCCTGCGGCTGCAGGACGTGGGCGATGCCAGTGCGCAGCAGGAATTCGAGTGCCGCGTCGATTTCGAGGCGATCCCGGCGAGCAAGGTGTTCCGGGCGCCGGCGCCGCCGGTGCCCAGGCCGCGCACCACCGGCCCGCAGACGGCGATCGTCACCGGCCCGGCCGGCCGCGAGATCTGGACCGACGAATACGGCCGCGTGAAGCTCAGCTTCCACTGGAACCGCTACTGCACGAAGGACGAGAACAGTTCGTGCTGGGTGCGCGTGTCCTCGCCCTGGGCCGGCACCAACTTCGGCGGCATCCAGATTCCGCGCATCGGCCAGGAGGTGATCGTCGATTTCGAGAACGGCGATCCCGACCGACCCATCGTCACGGGGCGCGTCTACAACGCCGACAACATGCCGCCGTGGACCCTGCCGGACAACGCCACGCAAAGCGGCCTGCTCACGCGCAGCTCCGAAGGCGCGACCGAGGCCAACGCCAATGCGCTGCGCTTCGAGGACAAGAAGGGGCAGGAACAGGTGTGGCTGCATGCGGAGCGCAACCAGGACATCGAGGTCGAGCACGACGAGACGCACTGGGTGGGGAACGACCGCACCAAGACCATCGACCGCGACGAGACCGTGCATGTGAAGCACGACCGCACGGAAACCGTCGACCACGACGAAACCATCACCGTGCACAACAACCGCACCGAGACGGTCGACGGCAACGAGACGATCACGATCCACAAGAACCGCACCGAGACCGTGGATCTCGACGAGACCATCACGGTGCACAAGAACCGCACCGAGACCGTCGACCTGAACGAGACCATCGGCATCGGCATGAATCGCACCGAGACGGTGGGCATGAACGAGACCATCGACATCGGCGACAACCGCGTGGTGACCATCGGCGGCAACAAGGCCGAGACGGTGGCCCTGGCCAAGGCCGAGACCATCGGCCTTGCCAAGGCGCTGACCATCGGCCTGGGCTACCAGGTGTCGGTGGGCGCGGCAATGAACACCAGCGTGGCGCTGATGCAGACCGAGCAGGTCGGGCAATCCAAGCGCGTGGACGTGGGCCAGACGCTGACGCTGCAGGCCGGCGATCGCATCCAGCTGGTGTGTGGCAAGAGTTCGCTGGTCATGACCTCGGATGGCATGGTCACCATCAACGGCTCGTCGTTCGACTTCTCTGCCAGCGGGCCGGTGCAGGTCAGCGGCAAGGACATCGACCTCAACTGAGCACGCGCCGTGGAGTTTCGCAATCTCACGCCCTTCGATGCGCTGTGCTTTCGCGCCGTCGACCAGGCGGATCGCGGCTACCGCGTCATTGCGATGAAGGTCGGCTACCGGCTGCGGCGCGATGCCTCGGGCCGCTGGAAGGCACGGGTCAATGACGACGATCCCGCGCCGCTGACGCTGGCCGATGAATACTGGGGCGAGGTCGGCGCCTCCAGCCCGCGCGAGGAAAGCGACCTGGCGCCGTACAAGCCGCGCTGCGACGTGGTCGTCAATGCCACGGCGCATGCGCCTGGCGGCGTGGCGGCTTCCGAGTGGGAGGTGCACCTCAAGGTGGCCTCCAGGCGACAGTGGATGCAGCCGCCCGAGCCGCCGAGGCCTTTGCACCCTGGCGCGCGATTGACGCTGCGCCAGCAGCAGGAGTGGGACGACGCGACGCGCCGGACGCAGGCCTTGTCCACGCTCCACACGGTGCTCGACAAAAGGCTGTCGGTTCGCGGCCCGGCCGTGCTGTACCGGCGCGGCGGACGCGAGTGGGCCCGCACCCATTCCGAACCCATCGCCAGCCTGCCGATGCGCTGGGAACACGCCTTCGGGGGCCGCAGTCTGCTGCGCAAGGTCGATGCGCCCGAAGGCGAGCCGCCCCTTCGAGACGAGGTGTGTTTTTCCAACCCGCTCGGCCAGGGCTGGATCGAGCAGGGGTACCTCGAGCAGGCGCGCAAGGCGGGCCGGCCGGATGTCGAGCGGCTGCTGGCGCCCCAGATCGAGCTGGCCGGAACCTGTCTGCAGCAGCCGGTCGTCGCGCGGCATGCGGACGGTCCCCAGGACGCGCGCGCCATGGCGCAGGCGGCCAGCCGCTACGGCCAGATTCCCGCGGGGCTCGGCATCGTCGGGCGGGCATGGGCGCCGCGGCTCGCATTGGCCGGCACCTGCGACGAGCAATGGCTGCAACATCGCCATCCGGGGCTGCCCGAGGATTTCGACTTCGGCTACTGGAATGCGGCGCCGGCCGATCAGCAGGTTCCCTACCTGTCGCCCGACGCCCGGATCGATCTGTGGAACCTCACCGATCCGGCCCTGACGCCGGACGGCCATCTGTCGGTGACGCTGCCGGGGCATCGCGCCCTCGTGCTGCTGCGGCTCGACGGCGGCGCGCTCGTGCCGCTGCCGATGATGACCGACACGCTGCTGGTGGATGCGCAGCAGCTGACGCTCACGCTCGTGCATCGGCTGTGCCTTCCGGCCGATGCGCCGCTGCGCGTCGCCGAGGCGCGCTTCGAGACCGACCCGCGGGCGCCGCTGGTCCGCCCTGCGCGTGCGGCCGGAACCGGTGTGCCGGAGCCCGTGCGATGAGCGCCAACGTCGTCGCGCGCAAGCAGGGGGGCTGGAAGGTCGTGAGCATCGCTCCCGACTTCTGCAAGACCCCCATGGGCAGTTCGATTCCGCCGGTTCCTTATCCGGTGACGGCGCAGCTCCAGGCCACGACCGGCATCGCCAGGAGCGTGCGCGCGAACGGGCATCCGGTGGTGGTCTACGACATGAGCATCGTCCCCACCACGATCGGCGATGCCGCCGGAACCGCCAAGGGCGTCAAGAGCGGGACCGTGCAGGGCAAGTGCTATCCGAAGGATCACAGCAGCACCGTGCGTGCCGAGGGCAAGCTGGTCGTGCGCCATGACGATCTCTTCTGGATGAACGGGAGATAGCGGTGGTAGTAACCCTCAACGTTGGTAGAGGGAAGATTGCCCGAGCACTTCCAAATGGCAATACGCTGAACGTTCAGCCGAATGCAGACACAGTCAATGTTCAGGAATGGATCGGCCAGGACGGACTTGGAGAGCGGATTTCAGATAGCTATCTGAGCTATGACGAATACGACGAGTACCGACGCCAGAATCCGGATCTCGATCTGCCCGAATATCACCCCCCCAAGATCCGCAAGCCCGGCACGAACGCCAATGGCAACACCCTCGGCGCCGTGGTGGGAGAGACGCCTTCGGCGAAGGTCCAGGCGGCGCAGGCCAACCCGCCCGTGCAGGCCGAGACACCCAAGGAAGAGGGCTGGTGGAGCAGCTGGGGCAGCTCGGTGGTGCACACGGTGCTCGACGTGGGGGGGGCCATTCCGGTGGTGGGCATCTTTTCGGACGGCCTCAATGCGGGCATCTATGCGGCCGAAGGCGACATGGCCAACGCCGCGATCTCGGGCGTCTCCGCGGCTGCCAACCTGATTCCCGGTGGTGGGGCCGCCACAAAGGCCGGCAAGCTGGCCTACAGGGGCGGCAAGATGGCGCTCGAGAAGGCCGAGAAGGAACTCGCCGAAAAACTGCTGAAGGAGCGCCTCGAGAAGGAGGCCGCGGAAAGGCTGGCCAAGGAGAAACTCGAAAAGGAGGCCGCCCGGAAGGCGGAGGCTGGTGGCGGGGGCGGTTCGAAAAAGAAGGACTCGCAGGTCAAGAAGAAGGTCAAGCCTAAGCCAAAGTGCGGACAGAAGGGGCCATACAAGGACCGATCGAAACACGACAATGAAGGGATGAACTGGGACCATATCCCGTCACAGAAGGCGCTGCTCGAGCGTGCCGCCGAGATCAAGGGAACGCCACTCACCAAGGCCGAGAAGGCCGCCATTGTCGACAATGCCCCGACCATTGCGACACCGACAGCGCTGCATCAGGATCACAGCGAGTCGTTCGGTGGGCGGCAGCATCAGAAGATCGATGGCGTCAGGCGCCCGACGAGGGATTCGCAGGACCTGCAAAGAGCAGCCAAGGAGAACACCGAGAAGATCCTCAAGGAGATCGACAAGTACGACCCAGGCTGCAAGGGAAAGTACCGCGAGGCGGCCGAGGAGATAACCAAGATGACCCACGATCAATGGACGAAGTGGCTGAAGCAGGCCATGAAATCGGCTAGAAAGTGATTTGAAAGTACAGGAGCGCAGCGCATGACACTGAACGACCTATTGCCCTTTTTCGGACATTCCGAACTGAACACGAACCTCGATCAACTCCTGAAATCCGTGGGAGCAAGCATTCAATCCTTGTCCGCCAAGACACTCCGCGCTGAAGGATCGGACGCTATCGAGCTCAAGTCGCTGGGGCTTGAACTGGCGTTCTGGGAACGAGAAGGCTACGAACGGAAAATGGGCGCCCCGAGGGATGCGGGCAAGGCGATCCTTGCGGCGGTGTTTGCGTATGGACCAGGCGGCAAGAGCTTCAAGCCCTATACGGGACCGATTCCGTTCAGCAGCGGTCCGATTGTCAAGCGGCAAGATGCGCTGGCCGAGTTCGGCGCACCGGACGTAACCGAAGAAGACGACGACGTGGTCGAGTGGGACCAGTGGACCAAGGACGGGTTGCAAGTGCGCGCCACCTACCACGACGATGGTTCGCTGTGGAACCTTTCGTTCTCGATTCCCTTCAAGTGAATCTTCGCCTTGATGAACAGCCAGGCTCACGCCTTCGAGACGAGCAACTATCTGTTGGGCCAAGCCTGGGAGAGCGCGCGGGTGCAAGCGCTAGTCGAAGGCTGGAAACAACTGGAATGGATGGACGACGAGGCGCTGAAGAAGGCCCGCACGGATCATCGCCTGTCGCTCATCAACCGGGAGCGAGGCATCTACCTGTTCTTCACCGATGCGCACGGATACGAAGCGCGATACGGCGAACCTTGCAGCAAGGGCAGTCTGATACTGAGCCGGGTTTCGCTCTTACTGCACTTCGATGCGCAATGGACCCCCTATGCGGGAGGCTTGCCGCTCTCGCTTCGCATGGACGACGTCGTCGGCGACGTATTGCGGCGTCTGGGGCCACCCGCAGAACTGTGGCGAGTGGGTCTGCACGTCTCCAAGGCCCGGTGGTCTTCGTCGGATGCCGAGGTAGACGTGAGTTTCGAGCGCGGCACGGGTCGACTCAAGCTGGTGACGATGGCGCGACACAGGGTGGCGCCGGCATCCTCAAGTGCGGTGCCGTCACCCGAACAGTTCGCCAGGCAATTCGGTCGGCCGCTGGCCGAGTTGCAGGATGATCCCATTTTCGCCCCCTTCTCCTTGAGCGGAAAGGCCCGCGAGATTGCAGAGTACGGCGAGGCCGACTGCTCCCGGGAACTCGGTATCGAGCTCTATTTCAAGCCCGGCGCCGAGATGGCGGATTCCGTGCCCGGAGCACCTCGAAGCGCCGAGCCGTGCCTGAGCGGCGTGCGCTACCGGGCAGATCTGGATTTTCAGAGCAGCGGCTACACAGGCCCTTTGCCGTGGGACTTGCAGATGAACGACACCATCGACGTGACGATGGCAAAGGCTGCGACGCGCCCGTTCAAGGAAGCGTTGGATGGCGACGACGGCTATCAGTTGTGGCGCACCGAGCTTTGCGACGTCCACGTGCTCTACAGTTTTCTGGAAGATCGCATTTACCGCGTCACATTGCTGGCGCACGGATGCTATGACTAGAAGCCCGGGCACGGTGTGACCAGCTGCCGGGCACGCGGCATGGCAACGCCTCAGCCCAGCAGCTCGATCGCCGCCTGGACGATCGGCCGTGCCCAGGCCGGCGTGGCCGCGAGCGCGGCCAGGTCGCCCGGCTGCGGAAAGACGGGCTCGCCCGCGCTCAGTTCGAGCACCAGCAGCGGGTCTGCAATGTCGCCGCCGGGCGGCGCCTCCGCGCTGTTGTCGAAGACCTGCAGCCGCGTGAGCTTGGGCAGCAGCTGGATGAGGTTGGCGCGCGATGCGATCCAGCGCTCGCGGATCTTGGCCTCTGGAATGTCGTGGCCGCCGCGCGCCACGCGCGCCCGCACGCGGGCGATGTGCTGCTCGGGCGAGGACAGCCCGCAGAAGATCATGACCACGTCGTGGCTCGACGCGGCGCGGGCGAGCAGCGCGGGAATGGTGCTTGCGCCCAGCGTGGTCTCGAAGGCGTAGTTGGAACGCTGCGAGATCGCGGCCTCCAGCCGTTCGCGGCCGAGGTTCCATGCGCGGGCGTTCGCCTCTGCGGGCGCGAGCCCGAGCTGCGCAATGAGCTCCCGCGCGCAGGTGTCCGGGTTGAACCAGGTCAGCCCGTGCTCGGCGAGCAGGGCGCCGCCGACCGAGCTCTTGCCCGCGCCGTTGACGCCGGCCAGCACCAGGATGAAGGGGCGCGCGGCCGCCGCCATCAGCAGGTGTCGCCTGCCTTCGGGCGGCGCCCGAGCTTGCCCTTGGCGGCGAACAGCCTGCCCATTTGCGCGGCCGCCTCGGGCTGCTGCAGCACGCCCAGTCGCACGTCGAAGCGGCGCCCGAGTTCGTCGAGCACCGACTGCTCGCGCGCCTTGAGCGCCTGCGCGTCTTCCACCAGCTGGTTGTAGGTGGCCGCGGTCAGCAGCACCATCTCCACCGTCGAATGGTTGGTCACGGCCAGGCTGCCGGTCTTCTGGACCTGGCGGACCACGTCGCCCCAGCGGTTCTTGACGTGGGATGCGTTCTGACGCGGCAGTTCATCGAGGGTGGGCAGGATGGCGGCCATGGTGTGCTCCTTTTGGGGCCATTATGGCAAAAATAGCAAAAATGGACAAAAGGCTTGAAAGAAGCCATTTTCCGGCAAGCCGGACGACGCTGCCGTCGCCCGGATTGATATGGCGCAAGGCCCGCGCCGTCCGCGGGGCCTAAGGTCTGCGAATACGCCCGCACATGGGCCGCATTTCCGAAGGAGCTCCCGCCATGCAGACCCCGAAATCGATTCTCCTGCACCTCGACGGTTCCACCCGCACGGCGGAACGCATCGCCTTCGCGCGCAGCCTGGCCGAGGCCTTCGACGCGCAAGTGACCGGTGCGCCGTGCACCCTGTCCGCGCTCATGCGCTATCCGTTCGCACTGGAGGGCGCCGCAGAGGCCATCGCGATCATGCGGGAGGGCGACGAGGCCGCGCGCGACAGGATGTACGCGAGCTTCACGGCCCAGGCCGCCGGCTCGCCCCGCATGCACTGGACCGAGCAGGAGAGCGACGCGCCATGGGGTTTCGCCCGCCGTGCGCTGTACGCCGACCTGGTGATCCTGGGCCAGCGCAATCCCGAAGATCCCATGGCCTCCGAATTGCCCGCTGACTTCCTGCCGCACCTGCTGGTGGAAAGCGGACGGCCCGCGCTGGTGCTGCCCTATGCGGGTGCGCTGGTTGCGGCACCCGGCACCGTGCTGCTGGCATGGAAGGAAACCCCCGAGGCCGCGCGCGCGGTGTCGGCCGCGCTGCCCTGGCTGCGCAACGCCTCGAAGGTGCATGCGGCCTGCTATGGCGAAGGCGCCGAAGCATCCCTCAAGCAACTGCAGCGCTATCTTGCCGCGCAGGGGATTGCCGATGTCTCGCTGCATGCGGATGGCACCGGAGAAAGGGATGCCGGCAACCGGCTGCTGTCGATGGCCGCGGACCTGGGCGCGGACTTGCTCGTGATGGGCTGCTACGGCCACAGCCGGGCGCGCGAATGGATCCTGGGCGGCGCCACGCGCACGATGCTCGAGTCGATGACGCTGCCGGTGCTGATGTCGCATTGACGAACCGCCAACCAATACGCGGGAGCGGCCATGCGCATCGATTTTCTGGGCGGCACCGGCACCGTGACCGGTTCCAAGTACCTGCTCACGCACGAGGGCCGGCGGCTGCTGGTGGACTGCGGGCTGTTCCAGGGGCTCAAGCAGCTGCGGCTGCGCAATTGGGACGCGCTGCCCTTCGATGCGTCGGCCATCGATGCCGTGCTGCTGACGCATGCCCACATCGATCACAGCGGCTTCGTGCCGCGGCTCGTGAAGCTCGGCTTCAAGGGGAAGGTGTTCTGCACGGCCGCCACCCGCGAACTGTGCGAACTGCTGCTGCCCGATTCCGGCCGGCTGCAGGAGGAGGAGGCTGATTTTTCCAACCGGCACGGGTTTTCGAAGCACAAGCCCGCACTGCCGCTCTACACCGAGCAGGAGGCGCGCGCCGCGCTGAAGCGGTTCGAGTGCGTCTCCTTCGACGAAGAGTGCTCGCCCTGGCCCGGCTGGTCATGGCGGCTGGTGCGGGCCGGCCACATCCTGGGCGCGGGCAGCCTGCGCGTGGAATGGAAGGAAGGCAGCATCCTGTTCTCGGGCGACCTGGGCCGCAGCGACGACCTGGTGATGCGGCCGCCGCAGGAGGCCGCGCCGGCCGACTACGTGGTGGTGGAGTCCACCTACGGCAACCGCCGGCACCTGGACGCGGACACCCTCGGCGAGCTGGCCGCCGTGATCAACCGCACGGCCGCGCGCGGCGGGGTGCTGGTGGTGCCGGCCTTTGCGGTGGGCCGCGCGCAAACGCTGCTGTACTGCATCCAGATGCTCAAGCGCGAAGGCCGCATTCCGGACATGCCGGTCTACCTGAACAGTCCGATGGCCGCGGATGCCACGCGGCTCTACAAGGCGCACCTGGACGAGCACCGCATGAGCGCCGAGCAATGCGCCGACATGAGCGGGAAGACCATCATCGTCAACACGCTGGAAGAGTCCAAGCGCCTGAACAGGCTGAGCTATCCGTCGATCATCGTGTCGGCCAGCGGCATGGCCACGGGCGGCCGCGTGCTGCATCACCTGAAGGCCTACGCACCCGATGCGCGCAACACGATCCTGTTCGCGGGCTTCCAGGCCGCGGGCACGCGCGGCGCGACGCTGGTGGGCGGCGCGGACGCGGTGAAGATCCACGGCACCTACGTGCCGGTGCGTGCCGAAGTGGCGAACCTCGAGACCCTGTCCGCCCATGCCGACAGCGAGCAGTTGCTGGCCTGGCTCTCGTCCCAGAAGACACCGCGCCGCGTGTTCGTGACGCACGGCGAACCCGTGGCCGCCGACGCGCTGAGGCTGGCCGTCGAGGAGCGCTACGGCTGGCCGTGCACCGTCCCCGACTACCGTGAATCGCGGGAGCTGTGAAGGCGCGGCGGCAGCCGGCGGCTAGGGTCGTGCGGCCGCCAGCACCTTGGCCAGGGCGCGTGCGAGTTCGCCGCGCGTGTAGGGCTTGCGCAGCAGCTCCCAGCTTTGCGGCACGTCACGGTCGGCGTCGAGCAGCTCCGACGAGAAGCCGGACATCAGGAGAATGGCGAGCTTCGGAAAGCGCTGCTGCACCTCGGCGGCGAGCCGGGTTCCGCGCATGCCGGGTCCGAGCGCGATGTCGCTGAGCAGCACGTCGAAGGAATCCGCATCCGTTTCCATGCCCAGCAGGGCCTGCTCGGCATTGGCCGCGGTCACCACGCTGCAGCCGAGCGTCACGAGAAAGGTGTGAACGACCCGGCGCACTTCGGCATCGTCCTCGACCAGCATGACCCTCAGGCCGGTGGGAATCGCCTGTTCTTCGTCTTGCTCCTCTGTGGCCACAGGGGCCGGGTCGTACAGCTGGGGAAGGTAGAGCGTCACGGTCGTTCCCGCGCCCGGCCGCGTCGCGATGGCCACGGCGCCCTTGGACTGCTTCACGAAGCCGTACACCGTGCTCAGGCCCAGGCCGGTGCCCCGTCCGGCTTCCTTGGTCGTGAAGAAGGGCTCGAAGGCGCGCTCCTTCACCTCCTCGGTCATGCCCGTGCCGCTGTCGGCCACCGAAATGGCAACGAAGCTGCCGTGCGCATCGCGGTCGCTGAGCTCGTTGTGCACCTCGGGCGGCAGCGCGCCGCAGGCCTCGGCGCGAAAGTGCAGCGTGCCGCCCTCGGGCATGGCGTCGCGGGCGTTGATGGCAATGTTCAGCAATGCCGATTCGAGCTGACCGGGGTCGGCGAGCACTGACGGGCAGCCCGGTGCGGCATCGATCGCGATGCCGATGCGCTGGTCGAGCGTGCGCCGCAGCATGTCGGCCAGGGAATGCAGCATCGCATGCGTATCCACCGCGTTGGGCTGCAGCATCTGCCGGCGCGAAAATGCCAGCAGCTTGCCCGTGAGCTCTGCGCCGCGCCGCGACGCCCGCGCCGCGGCGCCCACCAGCTGCTGGGCGTAGCCGTCCTCTGCAATGGCGGGCAGCTCTTCGAGCACCTGCAGGTTGCCCTGGATGATGGTGAGCAGGTTGTTGAAGTCGTGCGCGATGCCGCCCGTGAGCTGGCCGACGCTTTCGAGCCGCTGGGCGTGGCTGAGCGCCTCTTCGGTCTGCACCCGCTGCAGGCTGGTGGCCAGCAGGTTGGAAAGCGATTCGAGGAACCGCAGTTCCTCGTCGCCGAAGCGCTTGGCCTCGCGCGATCGCACGGTCAAGACGCCGATGAAGCGGCCCCGGTCGTAGAAGGGCACGGCCAGCGCGCTGACCAGCCCGGCATCGAGGTACGTCTGCGGCACCGAGAAGCGCCGCTCGTTGCTGTAGTCGGCCACCACCACCGGCCGCCCCTCGGCAAACACGAAGCCGGGCGGCGTGTTCGCATGGCTGGGAATGCGTACGCCGATTTCTTCTCCGGGCACCAGGCCCACGCCGCTGGCCACACGGAATTCGAGGCGGCTGTTTTCCAGCAGCAGCACCATGGCCACCTCGACCTCCAGCGCTTGCGCGGCCATGGCGGGCACGTGGTCGAGCACCACCTGCAGGTCGCGGGTGTCCACGGCCAGGCGGCCCAGCTGCGCGAGGTGGTCGCTGTAGCGCGCCCGCTGCAGCGCCTGCTTCACCCGGGGATAGGCGCCGATGTCGCGGATGGCGGCCACCACGAAAGGCAGGCCCTGGCTCTGCAGCGGGCTGAGCGCGATCTCGACCATCACCTCGCTGCCGTCCTTGCGCTTGGCGACCAGCTCCATCTGCGTGCCCATGGGCCTGGGGCGCGGCGCCCGGCCGTAGGCCTCGCGGTAGGAAGCGTGGCGCGGGCGGATGCTGTCGGGCACCAGCGCGTCGACATTCAGGCCCACCAGTTCGTCGACCGCGTAGCCCAGCAGGCTGGCTGCCGCGGGGTTGGCCAGCACGATGCGGCCGGCCTGGTCGACCAGCAGCAGCGAGTCCGGATAGGAAACGAAGAGCGAACGAAAGACGCTGCCCTCCTCAACGCCCGAAGGCAGGCCCGGCAGGATGGGGGCGATCGGAGAAGAGGGCGGCTTCATGAATTCAGCCCTGGGTGACGGGCGGAACCAGGATGTAGCCCGCGCCCCGCACCGACTTGACGATCTGCGGGTCGTCCGGATCGGCCTCGATCTTCTTGCGCAGCCGGCCGACCTGCACGTCGATGGTGCGGTCGAAAGGGGCGGCTTCGCGCCCGCGGGTCTGCTCGAGCAGGAAGTCGCGCGAGAGCACGCGCCCGGGGTGCCGTGCAAACGCACAGAGCAGGTCGAATTCGCCGCCGGTGAGCGGTACGTTCTGTCCCTGCGGATTCGTCAGGCTGCGTGCCGCGAGGTCGAGCTGCCAGCCGGCGAAGCGCAGCCGGTCGGAAGCGCCCGGTGCGGCCGATGCCGGCGCGGCGGCTGCCGGGGCAGCGGAGGCCTCGTTCGGCGCCAGGCGCCTGAGCACGGCCTTGACCCGCGCCACCAGCTCGCGCAGGTCGAAGGGCTTCGTCACGTAGTCGTCCGCACCCACTTCCAGCCCGACCACCTTGTCCACCGCATCGCCGCGGCCGGTGACGATGACCAGGCCGCAGCGCCAGTTCTCGCGCATGCGGCGGGCAATGGAGAAGCCGTCCTCGCCTGGCAGCCCGAGGTCGAGCAGCACGAGGTCGGCCGGGTCGCTGTCCATCAGCGTCATCAGCGATGGACCGTTGTGCAGCTGGGTCACGCGAAAGCCGTGGCTCTGAAGGTAGTTGGCCAGCAGCTGCGTGATGTCGATCTCGTCGTCGAGTACCGCGATGTGAAAGGCGGATTTCATTCGGAAAGCGTGGATTCGAAGCCGAATGTCACAGCATTGTTAAGGACTGTACAAGCGTAGCACGCACCTCTTGTGCAGGCACGCCCATTTTCGCGTGCCCGAGGCCAGCGTGCCTGTGTCCGACAACTCCGGCAATGCGTCACGGATTCGCTGCTGCTCCTTGTCCGCCATCCGCTATGCGCATCACGACGCGGCCTTCGACCCGGCCCTGCCGCATGCGGTCGAGCACGGTGTTGATGTTGTCCAGGGTGTCCTCGGTGCACACGGTCCGCACCTTGCCTTCGCCGGCGAATTCCAGCGCCTCCTGCAGGTCCTTGCGCGTGCCGACGATCGAGCCTCGTACCGTCTTGGCGTTGAGCACCATGTCGAAGATCGGCAGCGCAAAGTCACCGGGCGGCAGGCCCACCAGCGCCATCGTGCCGCGCTTGTGCAGCATGCCCAGCGCCTGGCCGAAGGCGCTGCGCGACACCGCCGTGACCAGCACGCCGTGCGCGCCGCGCAAGCTGCGCTGCAGTTCCGCTACGGGATCCTGGGTGGCGGCATTGATGACCATGTCGGCGCCGAGCGCCTTCGCCAGCTGGAGCTGGCCGTCGTGGATGTCGACGCCCACCACGTGGAAGCCCATGGCCTTCGCGTACTGCACGGCCAGATGGCCGAGACCGCCGACGCCCGAGACCACCACCCAGTCGCCTGGCTTGCAGTCGAGCATCTTCAGGCCCTTGTAGACCGTGACGCCGGCGCACAGCACCGGAGCGATCTCGGTGAAGCCCACGTTGGCGGGCAGCTGCCCGATGTAGCCCGGGTCGGCCAGCACGTACTCGGCGTAGCCGCCGTTGACGGTGTAGCCGGTCATCTGCTGCTGGTCGCACAGCGTTTCCCAGCCGGTGATGCAATGTTCGCAGTGTCCGCAGGCGGTGTGGAGCCAGGGCACGCCCACGCGGTCGCCTTCCTTCACGCCCTTGACGCCGGCGCCGATGGCCGCGACGAAGCCGACGCCCTCGTGCCCCGGAATGAAGGGCAGCGAAGGCTTCACCGGCCAGTCGCCGTCGGCGGCATGCAGGTCGGTGTGGCACACGCCCGATGCGACCACTTTCACGAGCACCTGGCCGGGCGAGACCTGCGGAATGGCGACTTCCTCGATCTGCAGGGGGCGGCCGAATTCCCGTACGACGGCAGCTTTCATGGTTTGCATGGCGTCTTGTTCCTCAGGCCTCGACGGCCAGTTCGTTGACCACCGAAACCACCCCGGGCGCGGACCAGGCGGCGCCGCGCACCGCGTTCAATTCCGCCCAGGAGCGCACCTTGCCGCGCAGCACGACCTGCGAGCCGTACACGTCGACCGCCACCTGCCGCGGCGCGTCGTGGAACACGCGGACGAGCGCGTCCTGCACCTGCCGTTCCACATCCGCGGAACACAGCTGCAGCTTGATCTTCACCAGGTTCGTGATGCCGGTGACGCCCAGCAGGTTGCGCACCGTCGATTCCGCGGCCTGGCGCTGGTAGTCCCACTCGACTTCGCCGGTCAGCGTGACCCATCCGCCCTCGACCACCGGCCGGACCGCGTCGCGTGGCACCTGCACGTTCCATTCGAGCGCGTGCCCGACGGCCCGTGCGATGTCGGCATCGGTGCGCTCGAGGCCGGCAGCCAGCTTCACCGAGGTTTCGATGGCCAGGGCCTTCACGCCGCTGACGCGCTGCGCGGCCTGTTCCACCGCGAGCTTCTCGGCGTAGCTGCCGAGATGGCCTGTCAGCGTGACCACGCCGTGGTCGACGATGACGCCCACATCCGCCGAAGTGACGGCCGGATCCCATTCGAGTTCGGCCTGGATGTCTGCTCTGAGCTGTGTGTCGGATTTCATTGGGTTCCTGTTCCTTGGCTGGTATCGCTGCGCCGGGGCCGATCAGTCGGCTGATTCCTGCCGCACCAGCAGCACGGGCACCGGACTGCCGCGCACGACAAGATCGGCGTCGCTGCCGAGCGCGAGGCGGCTGAAGCCGCGCCGGCCGTGGGTGCCCATCACGACCAGGTCGCATGCGGCGTTTTTGGCCTCTTCGATCACGACGTCGGCAATCCGCCCGCGCGTGACCTCGCGCAGGATGGTGTCGGCCTCGACTTCCGACTGCGCTGCGGCAGCCTTGCCAGCCGCCAGCACGGACTCCCCGTACGCACGCATCTTCTGCAGGCCGGCTTCGAAGCTGGAGATGGTCGACATCTCCATCAGCATCGGAAAGTCGTCGATGACGTGCAGGAGGCGCAGTTTTCCCTTTTGCTCGGCCGCCAGGCGGATGGCCTCGCGCAGCCCGCGTTCCGCCGTGGGGCTGCCGTCGATGGGAACAAGAATGCGGTGGTACATGGCGCTGTCTTCCTTTGGGCCGGGCTGAAGGGGGGTCCGCCGCCGGCCGATCGGCGAACGCTTCGATTTTTCGGCCGGGCCGCGGGTGCGGACTTGCGCCATGTCAAGCCAGCGGCGGGGAACTGTGCGGAGACTGGAAGCCACACGCCACTTCATGATGGATTCAGCATGTACCACCGCATTCTTGTTCCCATCGACGGCAGCCCCACCTCCCTGCGGGGCCTGGACGAGGCGATCCGCCTGGCCGGGCTCATGGGTTCCGTCCTGCGGCTCATCCACGTCGTTGACGAACTGAAATACGTGACCGGCTTCGAGAGCCTCCCCGCTCCTGACTTGCTGCCGCTGATGGAGGAGGCCGGCGAGCAGATCCTTCAGCAGGGCAGGGAGCGCGCGGAACACGCCGGCATCCGCACCGAGACCCTGCTGTTCACCTCGCTGGCGGGCCGCCTGTGCGATCTGGTGGCCGAACAGGCCAGTGCCTGGAACGCCGATCTGATCGTGATCGGCACCCACGGGCGCCGCGGCGTCGGGCGGGTGCTCCTGGGCAGCGGCGCCGAGCAGATCCTGCGCCTGGCGCCGGTTCCGGTGCTGCTCGTGCGGGCCCCGTCGGGCGAGGAAGAGGCCGACGTCCAGGCGCGCGTCGACATCACCACCACCTGAGCGGGAGCCCCCATCCCGCGGCGGGGCGGCCGTGATGCCTCAGCGCCCGCGGTCGGCCAGGCGTCCGGGCGGCGGCTTCTCATCGGCCAGGTTCCGGACCATGCGCCGCTGCCCCGAGTCCGCGGGCTCGGCGGGGTCGGCCTCGAAGCCCATCGCGCGCGAAAGCGCCAGCATGCGGGTGTTCTCGCGCAGCACCAGGCCGACCAGCCGCTGGATGCCGCGATGCCGGGCGTGCTCGATGAGCCGGTCGAAAAGCAGCGTGCCGAGCCCCTGGCCCTTGAGGTCGGAGCGCACGATGATCGCGAACTCGGCCTCCACGTTGTCGGGATCGCTCACGGTGCGCGCCACGCCCAGTGTCTCGGCTGCGCCATTCGCGTCCCGGGTTTCGGCGATGAAGGCCATCTCGCGGTCGTAGTCGATCTGCGTCAGCCGTGCAAGCTCGCTGCGCGGAAGCTCGCTGCGGCTGTGGAAGACGCGCATGCGGATGTCCTGCAGGTCGAGCGATTCGATGAAGCGCCGGTGCTGCGCTTCGTCCTCGGGGCGGATGGGCCGCACCACGATCGCACGGCCATTCCATTGCTGCGTGCGAACCCATTGCGTGGGATAGGGCAGGATGGCAAAGCGCTCGGCGCCGCCCACCGGCGTCTTCGACAGCCGGACGCGCGCATCGAGCGCCAGTGCGCCGTGCTCGTCGACCCACAGCGGGTTGATGTCGAGCTCGGCCAGCTGCGGCAGATCGGCCAGCATCTGCGACACCGCCATCAGCACGTCGTGCAGCGCATCGAGCCTTGCCGGCGGATGGTCGCGGTAGCCGGCCAGCAGGCGCGAGACGCGGGTGCGCGACACCAGTTCGCCTGCCAGGGCCCGGTTGAGCGGCGGCAGCGCGATGGCGCTGTCGGCGACGACTTCCACCGCGGTTCCGCCCTGTCCGCACAGGATCACCGGGCCGAAGACGCTGTCGATGCTGGCGCCGACGATGACCTCCTGCGCATGGGGCCGGTGCACGGTGGGCTGCACCGTGAAGCCGTCGATGCGCGCGCCGGGCCGGGCGGCGGCGACAGCACTGCGCATCGTCCCGACCGCGTCCCGCAGCGCCGTGTCGTCGGCCAGTGCCAGCCGCACGCCGCCCACGTCCGACTTGTGCGTGATGTCGGGCGACAGGATCTTCAGCGCCACCGGATAGCCGAGCTCGCGCGCGGCCGCCACCGCGGCGTCGGCCGAATCGGCCACCGCGATGGTGGGCACGGTGTCGATGCCGTAGGTCTTCAGCAGGGCCTTGGCTTCGTGCTCGTGCAGCCATTCGCGGCCTTCGGCCAGGGCGCTTTCCAGCAGGCCGAGCGCGGCGGCTGCTTCGGGCAGGGGATTGCGGCTGGCATCGGGCGTCTCGGTCAGGATCTCCTGGTTGCGCCTGTAGGTCTGCAGCATCGCAAAGGCATGCACCGCCTCTTCCGGCGTGGCGTAGTCGGCCACCCCGGCATCCTCGAAGAGCTTGCGCGCCTGCGCGACGGCCGCGTCGCCGAGCCAAGCGCTCATCACGCGCGAGGCGTGGCTGCGCACCAGCGGCAGGCAGGCGCGTGCGATGTCCTCGCTGCGCACGATGGCCGTGGGCGCATGGACGAAGAGCACCGCACCGGTGCCGGGCTCCGCCAGCAGGGCCGAAAGGGTTTGGGCGTAGCGCTCCACCGGCGCGTCGCCGATGATGTCGATCGGATTGGCATGCGACCAGTTCGCCGGCAGCACGGCATCGAGCCGGGCCAGCAGCGCCGCGCCGGGTTCGGCCAGCGCGATGCCGGCGCGCGCGGCCGCGTCGGCCGCCATGACGCCGGCGCCGCCGCCGTTGGTCATGACGGTGAGTTCGGTGCTGCGGTTGGTGCGAAAGCGCGCCAGCGTCTCGGCGGCGAGGAACAGCTCCTGCAGGGTGTCCACGCGCAGCATCCCGGCGCGCCGGATGGCGGCGTCGTACACCGTGTCCGAGCCCGCCAGCGCGCCGGTGTGCGACGCGGCGGCCTTCATGCCGTTGCCGGCGCGGCCGGCCTTCACTACGATGACGGGCTTGTTGCGTGCCGCCGCCCGCGCGGCCGACATGAACTTGCGCGGCGAATCGATGGCTTCCACATACAGCAGGATCGACCGCGTCCGCGCGTCGTTGGCCAGGTGGTCGAGCAGGTCGCCGAAGTCGACATCGCAATGGTCGCCCAGCGAAACCAGGTGCGACAGCCCGACGCCGCGGCTGCGCGTCCAGTCGAGCACCGCGGTCGCGAGCGCGCCCGACTGCGACACGAAGGCGATGTCTCCGGCCAGCGCATCGCAATGGGCAAAGCTGGCATTGAGCCCGATGTGCGGGCTCAGCAGCCCGATGCAGTTGGGCCCCAGCAGCCGGACCGTGTTCGCACGCGCGGCATCGAGTGCCGCCTGCTTCTGTTCGGCGCTCAGGCCCGCGGTCACGATGACCACGGCGCGGGTGCCGAGCGCGCCGAGTTCTCCGATCAATGCCGCCACCGTGTGCGGCGGCGTGCAGATCAGGGCGAGGTCGGGTGCGGCGGGCAGCTGCGAGGCCCGGGCGTACACCGGCATGCCGTCCAGCATGGCGTGCTTCGGATTCACCCCGTAGACCGGTCCGGAAAAAGCGCCGGCGCGCAGGTTGCGCCACACCGTGGCGCCGACGCTGCCGGGCCGGGCCGAGGCGCCGAACACGGCGACGGAAGCCGGCGACAGCAGGCGGTCGAGATGGCGGATGCTCAATGGGATCTCCGGATGGTTCGGCCTTGGTCCTGCCCGGCGAGGCCGGCGGGGTTCAGCGGCGGTGGCCCGCCTCCGCCAAGGCCTGGCAAGCGGCGCAGCGGATGGCCATGGGCTGCGCCAGCAGGCGGTCGCGCGGGATGTCCTCGCCGCAATCGGTGCAGATGCCGTAGCGGCCTTCGGCGATGCGTTGCTGCGCCTGCTCGATCTCGCTCAATCGCAGGCGGTCGACCTCGATTTCCGCAAAGCGCACATCGTCCTGCCGCTCGGTCTCCGCCTCGTCGGCATGGCTTCGTACCTCATGCGCATCGTCGGTCGAGCTTGAATGGATGCCCGGAGCGCTTTCGCGCAGCTCCTTCAGGACCTGGCTCTTCATGAGCTCGAGTTGCCGGGCCAGCATGTCGCGGTCGGTGGCGTTCAGGTGTTTCATTGCGTTCTCGTTGAAATCGGCGTTCGAAGAAGAGATGTTGCCGCGGCGGCCTGCTGTTCCGGCATGCGCACCGCGACATACGCCAGGCGCCCGTCGCGCAGCACCAGCAGCGCGATCGGCCGACCGGCCGGCATGCGTGACAGGATCTGCCTGAACTGATCGACGCGGTCGAGGCGCATGTCGTTGAGGGCCACGATGAAATCGCCGGCGCGGATGCCTTCGCTGCGTGCGAGCCCGGTGGCGTCGCGCACCAGCAGGCCGCTGCCGATGCGCAGCTGCGCCTTCTGCGCCGCGGACACTTCGCCCAGGCTCAGGCCCAGGCCGTCGTTCCATTCGGGCGCGGCGGCAGGCAGCAGGGAGGTCCTGGCCGCCGGCTGCTCCGAGGGCGTGATCCAGACGGTGCGCTGCGCGCCGTGCCGCCAGACCTCCATGCGGCTGCGGTTGCCCGGGATGCGGTCCTCGATCTGGCGCAGCAGCGCGGTCAGGCGCGAGACCGCAAGGCCGTCGAAGGCCGTCACGATGTCTCCCTGCACGAGGCCGGCAGCATGCGCCGGGCTGTCCGCATCGACGCGGACCACGAGCGCACCGGCAGCTGCCGGCAGCGCGAACGACTGGGCCAGCTCGGGCGTCACTTCCTGGAACTCCGCGCCCAGGCGGGCGCGCCGGACACTGCCGCGCGCGCGCAGCTGCGTCGCGATCCGTATCGCCAGGTTGATGGGCACCGCGAACGACAGGCCCATGTAGCCGCCGCTGCCGCTGTAGATCATCGAATTGATGCCGACGACCTCGCCGCGGCTGTCGAAGAGCGGGCTGCCGGAACTGCCCGGGTTGATGGCGACGTCGGTCTGGATGAAGGGGACGTCGCCGGCGCCGCCCACGAGGCGGTCCACGGCGCTGATCACGCCCGCCGTGACGCTGCCGTGGAATCCGAACGGCGCGCTGATGGCCGCCACCCAGTCGCCCGGAACGAGCCGCGAGGAGTCGCCGATGACGGCAGCGGACAGGCCGGTGGCGTCGATCTTCAGCAGGCCGACATCGGTGCGCCTGTCGGCGCCGACCACGCGTGCCATGAAGCGCCGGCCATCGTCGAGCCGGACCTGGGCCTCGTCGATGTTCGCGACCACGTGCGCGCTGGTGAGGATCAATCCGTCGCTGCTGATGATCACCCCGGAAGCGAGGTCGCGGATCTGGCTGATGCGCACGCTGGCCGGCAGCGGCCAGGCAAGGCGGTCGGCAAAGTCGCGCTCGGGCGCGATCTCCAGCTCGATGTCTTCCGGGTTCTGGTCGCGCCCGATGCGCAGCGTGCTGATGTCGACGACCGAGGCGCTGCGGCTTGCGACGAGAGAGGAAAAGGCCGGCGCCGAAGGCGCGCCGCCGGATCGGGCGGTGCCGGATGCCGGTGCAGCGGCCGGCAAGGGCGCCGTGGCGCACGCTGCCAGCAGGCCGGCACACGCCGCCGCGAGGATGAAGCGCTGGATCGACCGCACGGCAGACCCTGTCAAAGCGCCTGGGGCGACAGGACGGCGGGCCGGACCGCCGACTGTGCGCCTTCGGCATTGCGCACCGCCGTGCCGAACGCCTGCAGCCGCGTGGCGAAACTGCCGTCGTCCACTTCGCGCGTGGTGAACGCCGTATCGAGGATGGGAGCGCGCCCGATCAGGCGGCTGATCTCTGCCACGGCATGGGGCGCGCCGCTTCCCCCCATGACCGAGACCACCGCCACGTCGGGCAGGTGATGGCGCCGCGTGCCGACGAAGCTGCGCATCGGTCCGGCCAGGCGCTGTCCCCAGATCGGCGACACCAGCACCACGGCGTCGAAGTCCTTCGTCTTCGGACCGTCGTAGCGGATCTGCGGGTGCCGGCGAAAGACCGAATCGAGCAGGCAGCGAAAGCCGCCGAGGGCGCCGGCGCGCGGCCGGGTTTCGGCGATCTCGGCCATGGGCCAGCCCTGCTGGCTGCATAGCAGCTGCGCCACCTTGCGCGACGTTCCCGTGTAGGAGTAGACGACCACGAGGATCTTGTTCATGGCTCACCCTTGGTGTGTGTTCATGGAGCAGTCAATGTAGGCCGCGCGCGCCGCGGCTGCCTTGATCTGGAACAAGGCGCATCTGCCGGCCGGCGGCGAACATCCGCCCATCTCCAACGAGCCAACAAAGGAACATCATGAAAATTCTTCTTGCCGTGGATGGCAGCGAATACACGGCTCGCATGCTCGACTACCTGGCTGCGCACAAGGAGTGGTCGAACGCAGGCCACGCGTTCACGGTCTTCAACGCGGTGCTGCCGGTGCCCCATCGCGCAGCAGCCTTCGCGGGGCCGGACCTCGTGCACAGCTACTACGACGACGAGGCACGCGTCGTTCTGGATCCGGTGCGCGCCGCGCTGGCCGCGTGCGGCATCGAGGCGGCGTTCGCCCACAAGGTCGGCCATCCCGCGGACGAGATCGCCAACTTTGCGGAGCACGGAAAGTTCGACCTCGTGATCATGGGATCGCGCGGGCACGGCGCGCTGACGAATCTCGTGCTGGGTTCGGTGGCGATGAAGGTGCTGGCCCGCTGCACGGTGCCCGTGCTGCTGGTGCGCTGAACGCGATCGTCCGGACCCGGTTCGTGGCACGCATGGACGCGATGAAGCCGCGAAGGCGGGATTGATCTGCGTCAATCGGACGAGCCGGCGACGAGCCGATGATCTCTTGTCAACTCTTCAAGGATTCGCCATGAACATTATTCGCACACTCGGTCCGGTTGCACTGGCATTTCTGGCGGGTTGCACCGCGCTGCCTTCGGCGGACGGCAAGAAGGACAAGGATCATCTGCTGCACCATCCGCCTGCGGCGATGAAGTCGGACCAGCAGATGGCGCAGATGCGCGAGATGCACCGGAAGATGATGGCCGCCAAGACCCCGCAGGAACGCCAGGCGCTGATGGCCGAACACATGAAGGCCATGCAGGGCGGGATGTCGATGATGTGCCAGATGGGCGCCGCGCCGGCCCCGCAGTCCGGCGCCCCGTCCGACGACATGATGAAGCGCTGCATGGCCATGAGGGACATGACCATGCAGATGATGCAGGACCGGGAACGCCTCCAATCGCCTGCGCGGTAGGCCGGCGCACCGATCTTGCCCCGCCCATCATGCACAACGACTTCACCTTCCCGCTGGCGCTTTGCAAGGCGCAGTGGAGCGTTGGCCTGCACACGCTCGCCATGCTCGAGACCTGCGGCGCAGAGGGCCTCTCGCTTGGCGCGCACATGCTGCAGGACCGCAGCGCGCAACGCCGTGCCGATTCGGATGCCGTCTCGGGTGCGGGCGACTGGCAGGCACTGGCCATCGCGGCGGCGAATGCGTTCTGGCGCACGTCCGGCGGCGCACCGGATCATCCGGAGACTGCGATCACCGCGGAGCACCGCGCGGCAGACACCGTGCCGTCGCGCAATGCCGTGGTGCAGGACGCGGTGCGCACGCTGCACGCAGCGCTGAGTGCGCGCCCGGTCCGGCACCCCCGCAAAGGCGGGGCCGGGCCCTCCCGGGCCAAGGCATGACGCTCTCGACCATCGCTGTCCATCTCGACCATACGGAGCGCTGCGAGGTCCGCGCCCTGCTGGCGGCCCGCCTGGCGAAGCGCCATGGCAGCCACCTGCGCGGGATCGTGCCCACGGGCGTGCGCAAGGACGCGGGCATGCCGCCACCGCATGCAGCGGAAGGGCAGGCGGTCATCGTTTCGCCATCGCTGCACCTGCGCAGGCGCGCCGAAACCGTCGCGCATGTCTTTCTCGACCGGGTCCGCGGTCTGGGCCTGCTGTCCTTCGACGTGCGCCTGGTGGACGGCGAACCGGCGGACGCCGTCGTTGCGCAAGGCCGCGCCGGCGACCTGCTCATCGTCGGCCAGCCCGACGGGCCGGCGGCCGTGGAGGATTCGGCACGCCGCCTGCCGGAAGAAGTGATGCTGCATGCCGGGGGATCCGTGCTCATCCTGCCTCGCACAGGCCGCTTCGATGCGGCTGGAGACAGGGTGCTGGTTGCCTGGGACGGGAGCCGGGAGGCGGCGTTCTCGGTGCGCGGCGCGCTGCCGTTGCTGCGCCGGGCTTCGCAGGTCATGCTCGTGTCGCTGGCGCATGCCAAAGGTGCCGCGGCTGCGCGGTGCTGCCGTGAAGCCGAAAGCTGGCTGCGGCGGCACGGCATCGAAGCTGCGGTAGAGCAACGCGCAGGCTGCGCGGATTTCGCTGCCGCCTTGCTCGGATGCGCCTCGATGGCCGCCGCCGATCTGATCGTGATGGGGGGCTATGGCCATGCCAGGTCGCGCGAGCGTCTTCTCGGCGGCGTCACGCACGATGTGCTGGCCCGCGCCTATATTCCGGTACTGATGGCGCATTGAAGCCGCAGGCCCCGAGCGAGGGCACCTGCGGCGCCCGTTCAGGGCACCAGGACCGCGGCCCCTTCGATCCGGCCGGCGCGCAGGTCGTCCAGTGCCTCGTTGGCCTGCATCAATGGATAGGTCTTGACGTGGACCTGCAGCGGATGCGCCTGTGCGAAGGCCAGGAACTCGCGGGCGTCGGCGCGGGTGAGGTTGGCCACCGACGCCACGCTGCGCTCTTCCCAGAGCCAGCGATAGGGAAAGGCCGGGATGTCGCTCATGTGGATGCCGCCGCACACCACCCGGCCACCCTTGCGCACGGCTCGCAACGCCGCCGGCACCAGCTCGCCGGCAGGCGCAAAGATGACGGCCGCGTCCAGCGGCTGGGGCGGGCATGCGTTCGAGCCGCCCGCCCACCGGACGCCGAGGCTGCGCGCGAAAGCCTGCGCCTCGTGGTCGCCGGGCCGGGTGAATGCGTAGACCTCTCGGCCCTGGACCACGGCCGCCTGCGCCACCAGGTGCGCCGCGGCGCCGAAGCCGAAGAGCCCCAGCCGGCGCGCGCCTTCACCGGCCGCCTTCAGGCTGCGCCAGCCGATCAGACCGGCGCACAGCAGGGGGGCGATGCGTGCGGCATCCGCTTCGGGCAGGGTCAGCGGCAGGCAGAACGCCGCCTCGGCGATCACGTGGCTCGCGAAGCCGCCGTCGCGGTGGTAGCCGGTGAAGCGCGGCGCATCGCACAGGTTCTCGCGGCCCGCGATGCAGAAGTCGCAGCAGCCGCAGCTGTGGCCCAGCCACGGCACGCCCACGCGATCGCCGATGCGACAGCCCTCCACGCCGGGGCCGAGCGCCTCCACGACGCCGACGATCTCGTGCCCGGGCACGATCGGCAGCACGGGCAGCGGCAGGTCGCCATCGGCGATGTGCAGGTCGGTGCGGCAGACCGCGCAGGCCAGCACGCGCAGGCGCAGCTCGCCCGCGCCGGGTGTCGGGATCCTGCGTCGCTGCAATTCGAGCGGCAGCATCGCTGCGCTCAGTACCATGGCGCGCATGGTCGCGGGCTCGTCAGTCATGTCGACACTCGCCTTCGAAGAAGGAATGAGGCGCAGCCACTGCGCAGCTCAAGCCATGTACTTGCCACCGTTGATCGACAACGTGGTGCCGGTGATGAACCCCGCGTCGTCGGAGGCAAGGAACACGATGCAGCGCGCGACCTCGGCCGGCGTGGCCAGGCGGCCGGCCGGGATGCCCGCCAGGATGCGCGCCATCACCTCGGAATCGACCGCCTCGACCATGGCGGTATCGGTGTAGCCCGGGGCCACCACATTGGCCGTGATGTTGCGCGAGGCGCCTTCGAGCGCCAGCGACTTCGTGAAGCCGATCAGCCCCGCCTTCGTCGCCGCGTAGTTGGTCTGGCCCAACTGCCCGGACAGGCCATTGACCGACCCGAGGTTCACGATGCGCCCGAAGCGTCGCTCGCGCATGCCGCCGATGATGGCGCGGCACATGTTGAAGCAGCCGCCAAGGTTGACGTCGAGCACCTCCTTCCATTGCTCGAAGCTCATCTTGTGCAGCATTGCATCGCGCGTGATGCCCGCGTTGTTGACGAGCACTTCCACCGGGCCGAGCGCCGCCTCGACGCGCGCCACGCCCGCCGTGCAGGCCTGCGCATCGGCCACGTTCCAGGCAAAGGTGGCAATGCCGGTGCGCGCGGTGAATGCCTCGGCAACCTGGGAGTGGCTGCCGTAGTTGGCCGCCACACGATAGCCGGCAGCCTGCAGCGCCTCGGCCGTGGCCGCGCCGATGCCGGAGGTTCCGCCGGTGACCAGCGCGACGCGTGTCAATTGTCCACCACGAGATCGTTCACGACCAGCGAGACTCCCGGCGCCGCCCATGCCGCGCCCTGCACCGCATTGCGCTCGGCCCAGGAGTGGACCTTGCCGCGCAGCGTGACCTGCGAGCCGGTCACCGTGATGGCCAGGTGCTTGGCCTCGCGCTCGGCCTGGCGTGCGAGCGCTTCGTGGATCTTCTTCTCGACGTCGGCGGGGCGGACCTTGGGCGTGACGTTGACGAGGTTGGAGACACCCCTCACGCCCATGAGGGTGCGCACGGCGCTTTCCGCGGCACGGCGCTGGTATTCCCATTCGACCTCGCCGTTCAGCGTGATCCAGCCTTTTTCCACCATGGGGTGGATCCTGTCGTCCGGCACCAGCACATTCCATTCGAGCGCGCGCTCGGCGGCCTGTGCGATGTCGGCATCGGTGCGCTCATGGTCGAACGGAACCTTGACCGTGATCTCGACGGCCACGGCCTTCACGCCGTGCACGCGCTGCACCGCACGTTCGACGGCGTATTTTTCGGCAAAGCTCGCCAGGTGGCCGCTCAGGGTGACCACGCCATCCTTGACGGTCACGCCGACATCGGAGGCCTTGAACGACGGATCCCAGGCCAGTTCCGCCTGAATGTCGTCCCGCAATTGAGCATCGGTTTTCATGGGATTTCCTTGCAGTGAATGGAGGTTGGGCGGTCCCGCGAATAGCCGCCTGCGACCGCGGATCCACTGTAGGAAGGCTGCGCGCCCGCGGCATTGCGCTGGATCAACCCGCGCGCTGCTCCCGCGCGCGGCGCACGTCAGGCGATGCTGTCCGACAGCAGCGCCTGCAGCACGAAGCGCCTGTTGTCCGCGGGGGAGGTCCGCTCATCGAGCTGCGCGGCAAGCCGGGCGGTGGGGTGGCTCGTGCACGCGAGGCCGTCGTAGACGGGAATGCCCGCATGCCGGCCGATCTGCCGCACGATGTCTGGCGTCATGCCCTGGCACTCGAGCGCATCGTAGAAGCGGCCGAGGAGGCGTGCGGTGTGCTCGATTGCTCCGGGGTTGCCGAGGCTCGAGAGCGCGGGGCGGATGATCGCCACATGCGCGCCCAGCTCCTCGGCTGCGCGCTGGAACAGCAGCCGGCTCTCGCTGCGGTCGCTGCCTTCGTCGCAGAGGATGCCGAGCTTCTTCCCCTTGAGCTGCAGCGAAGGGGCGCCCCGCAGCGAGGCCGCCTGCAGCAGGCGCGCGCGGCTCACCAGGGCCGCCTCGTCCTGCGGCGACAGCGCCTGGAATGCCGAGCAATTGTGGATTTCAAAGGGAAAGAGCATGAACCCCCGGGGTCTGAGCGCGCAAGGCTAGCCCCCGCAGGGCATGTCCGGTTTGATACAGATCAAGGCCGGTCGCGTCGGCGCTGATACACGCCGGACACAAAACATTCACCGAGCGTTACCCACCGATTCCGGCCGTTGTCATTGTGTTGTCGGGCGCTTCCTAGCATCCCTTCATCGACCCGCGACCCACCAACACCCAGGAGTTCTTCATGTTCAACCCGTCCCAGACCCAAGCCGCCGCACCGGCGATGAACGGATTCCTCGCCGCACGCGCTGTGCCGCAGGCAGGCATGGCGGTCCACGAGCGGGCCAGCCAGAAGCTGGTGGAGACGCAGAAGCTGCTGAAGGAGCGCCTGGCCCCGCAGCGCCGCGTGGTGCATGCGGGCGATGTGATCTACCAGGCCGGCGAGCGCTTCGGCAATCTCTACATCCTGAACTCGGGCTTCTTCAAGATCGTGAACCTGTCCGCGGACGGACGCGAACAGGTGGTGGGCCTGAAGTTCCGCGGTGACTGGCTCGGCTTCGACGGCATCGCCGCCAACCACTATGCCTGCGATGCCGTGGCCATGGACACGGGCGAGGTCTGGGTCGTCTCCTACGAGGCGCTGCTGACCGCCTGCCTCGCCGAGCCCGCGCTGCTGCAGGTGTTTCACACCGCCATGAGCCGCGAGATCGCCCATGACCGGGATTCGCTGATGTCGGTGTGCACGCTGCCGGCCGACGCGCGGGTGGCCGACTTCCTGCGCTACTGGGCCGAATCGCTGGCCGAGCGCGGCATGCGCACCGACCAGATCACGCTGCGCATGACGCGCGCCGAGATCGGCAACTACCTGGGCATGACGCTCGAGAGCGTGAGCCGGGCGCTGTCCCGCCTGGCGCGCGACAAGGTGATCGAGTTCGTGGAAAAGGGCCGCCGCGAGGTGCAGATTCCCGACGTGGGCGCTCTGTCGGCCTTCGTGCAGCGCTGCCTGGCGCCGGCGCCCGCCATGCTGCAGTGAGCCGCGCGCGGCCGCGGACCCGTCGGGGTCGACAGCGGCCCCTCGAAGCGGGAACAATGCGCCATGACTCGATGCTTCGACGTCTGCAACGGCGATGCCGATGGCCTCTGCGCCGTCGTCCAGTGGCGTCTCGAGGACACCCGGCCGGCGGAGCTCGTGACGGGACTGAAGCGCGAGATCGCGTTGCTCGCCCGCGTCGTCGAGGCCCAGGCGGGCGACCAGGTCAACGTGTTCGACCTGTCCATGCAGCGCAACCGCGCCGACCTGCTGCGCCTGCTCGACCAGGGTGTGCACGTGCGCTACTTCGATCATCATGCGACCGGTGGACTTCCTTCCCACCCCGGCCTGGAATCCCATGTCGACGAGGCGAGCGATGTCTGCACCAGCCTGCTGGTGGACGCCCATCTGGGCGGTGCGCACCGGGCCTGGGCCCTCGTCGGCGCCTATGGCGACAACATGGCGTCGGTCGCCGACCGGCTGGCTGGCGGTGCCGGCTTCGAGCCGGGCGACCGAGCAGGCCTTCGGCGCCTGGGTGAGCTGATCAACTACAACGCCTACGGCGACGACGAGCGCGACGTGTGCATCCCGCCCCGCCTGCTGTACCCGCTCATGGCGTGCTATGCGGACCCGCGCGACATGATGGCGCACGAACCCATCGTCGAGGACATCGACGCCATGCGGCGCGGCGACCTGCGGCAGGCGGCGGGCGCGACGGTGCTCTGGCAGGGTCCCACGGGCAGCGTGCGCATGCTGCCCGACGCGCCATGGAGCCGGCGCGTGCTCGGGTGCTTCGCCAACCGCCTGGCCGGCGAAGCGCCGGACCTCGCGCATGCCGTGCTGGCACCGGGGGCGCAAGGCTTTGTCGTCAGCGTGCGTGCGCCGTTGGCGCATCCCCACGGCGCCCATGCGCTGTGCAGCCGCTTCGGCGGCGCCGGACGTGCACGCGCCGCCGGCATCGATAGCCTCGGCACCGGCGACCTGGAGCGCTTCGTCGCCACCTTCGCCACCACCCGCTGGTCTCCAGGGTGAATCGTGAAATTCGGATGCGCAGCTGGTGAATGACGTCACCCGCGCGCTGGCATGGGAGCCTGCCGTCCATGCCGCGAATGTCGGGATGGCGGTGAAGGACGGCGTGGTGACGTTGACGGGCCATCTCGACTGGGCGTACCGGCGCAACGCCGCCGTGCGCGCGGTGCAGCCGCTCGCCGGCGTCGTGGAGGTCCGCAGCCGCATCGCGCTGAAGGCGCGCCTGATCCCCGCCGACATCGGAACCCCTGTTCGCGAAGCGCTCGAGCGCCAGGCCCGCGGCATATCGAGCGTGGTGAACGAACTCGAGGTGGCGGGCTCCCTTGACCTGCGTCAATCCGGCGGGCGCGCTCCTGCCTAGCATGGGTGATGCGTGCCGGATGCACGCCAACATCATGAAAAGGACGATGCCATGAACGCGACAATTCACGCCGCCACGCAAGCGCTCGAGCGGGCCCTGGACGAGACGATCGGCGAGGCACGGTTCGCCGAGGCCGGCGACAAGCTGATCTCGAACTTCAAGCGCGCGTGCTCGCAAGCCGATGCGCTGCAGGACGAAACCGTGCGCGCCGCGAGATCGGCGGTGCGCCGCACCGACCGGGCCATCCACCGTCATCCGTACAGCGCGATCGGCGTCGTCGCGGTGGCCGCGATCATCGTCGGGGCCCTGGCGGCCAGGCGCTGAGGCGCACCTCTTTGGATCGCCGGGCCGCTGCCGCCTACCGGGCGCCGCCCGGCAGCTGGCGGCGCGCCCATTCCTTCGCCTTGGCAATGCCGATGCGGATCGCCTTCCCGTCGTCGCAGCCCTCGGCCAGCAGCGCGTTGGCGATATCCACGGCCTTTTGCCGCACGCGCGGCGGCAGCCGGCGCATGGCTGCGGGATAGCGCTCACCGGTCCAGGGCATGCGCGGCTCAGCCGCCCGTCGTGCCGGTGCGCGGCAGCTCTTCGGCGGCAGTCAATCCGTGGCGTATCGCATCGTCCACCGTGTCCAGCCCGACGATGCGAAGCGTCGCGCGAACGCTCTCAGGCACATCGCGCAGATCCTTCAGGTTGCGCGACGGCAGCAGCACGGTGCGCACGCCGGCGCGCTGCGCCGCCAGCACCTTCTCCTTGATGCCGCCGACCGGCAGCACCAGGCCGCGCAGGCTGATCTCGCCGGTCATGGCCACGTCGTGGCGCACCGGCCTGTCGGTGTACAGCGAGGCCAGCGCGATGAACAGCGCAACGCCGGCGCTCGGGCCGTCCTTGGGAATGGCACCGGCGGGGATGTGCAGATGGATGTCGACGTCGGCGAAGCCCGCAGGCGACACGCCCAGCGAGACCGCGCGCGCCTTCATCAGTGTCAGCGCGGCCTGCGCGCTCTCCTTCATCACGTCGCCCAGGTGGCCCGTGAGGTTCAGCTTGCCATGGCCCGGCACGCGCGTGGCCTCGATGAAGAGGATCTCGCCGCCCGCGGGCGTCCAGGCCAGCCCCGTGGCCACGCCCGTCACGTGACCGGTGCCGGTCAGCGCGGCCTCGTGTTCATAGGGTGCCGGGCCCAGGATGGCATCCAGTTCGGTTGCGTCGATGCGGATGTCGGCCGTCGAGCCTTCGGCGACCTGCACCGCGGCGTGCCGCATGACGCGCCCGAGCTCGCGCTCGAGCTGGCGCACCCCCGCCTCGCGGGTGTAGTCCGAGACGATGGACCGCAGCGCGTCGGCCGAGATCTCGCATTGCCCTTCCTTGAGGCCGTTGGACTCGCGCTGGCGCTGGATCAGGTAGGTCAGCGCGATCTGCATCTTTTCTTCCTGCGTGTAGCCCGGCAGTTCGATCACCTCCATCCGGTCGCGCATCGGCGCCGGAACGTTGTCGATCACGTTCGCGGTGGCGATGAACACCACCCGGCTCAGGTCGAAGGGCACGCCCAGGTAGTTGTCGCGGAAGCTGTTGTTCTGCTCGGGGTCGAGCACTTCGAGCAGCGCGGCCGACGGGTCGCCCTGTGCGCTCGCGCCGATCTTGTCGATCTCGTCGAGCATCATCACGCAATCCCGGGCGCCGGCGCGCCGCAGTCCCTGCACGATGTTGCCGGGCATCGCGCCGATGTAGGTGCGCCGGTGTCCCCGGATCTCGGCCTCGTCGTGCACGCCCCCGAGCGACACGCGCGTGAAGGGCCGCTGGATCGCGCGCGCGATGCTCTGCCCGAGAGAGGTCTTGCCGACGCCGGGCGGTCCCACGAAGCACAGGATGGGCGCGCGGCCGGTGGGGTTGAGCTTTCTCACCGCGAGAAACTCGACGATGCGCTGCTTCACGCGCTCGAGCCCGAAGTGGTCGGCCTCGAGCGACCGGCGCGCCGCCGCGAGGTCCAGCGGCGCCTCGGGCCCGAGGGTCCATGGAAGCTCCACCATCCAGTCGAGGTAGTTGCGCAGCATCGAGTATTCGCCTGACGCGTCGGGCATCCCGCGCAGGCGGCCGAGTTCCTTGCGCGCATGCGCCTCGACCTCCGCAGGCATGCCGGCCGCGGCAATCGCCGCTTCGATCCGCGTGAACTCCTCGTCGTCGGCGCCTGTCTCGCCCAGCGCGGCCTGGATCGTCTTCAGCTGCTGGCGCAGCAGGTACTTGCGCTGCTGGTCGTCGAGCTGCTCCTTGGTGC
This sequence comes from Variovorax beijingensis, assembly GCF_003951285.1. Classification (GTDB taxonomy): domain Bacteria; phylum Pseudomonadota; class Gammaproteobacteria; order Burkholderiales; family Burkholderiaceae_C; genus Variovorax; species Variovorax beijingensis. Next base: position 31,458 of record NZ_RXFQ01000014.1, read on the forward strand.
GCTCGCCGATTTCCCGCGACAGCCGCAGCACCTCCACGCGGTGCGAGAGCAGCTTCAGGAGCTGGCCGATGCGTTCCGAGGGCGACAGTACTTCGAGCAAGCCCTGCTTCTCGCTCACGTCGGCATCGATCACGCTGGCCGTGATGTCGGCCAGGGCGGACGGCTCCCGCGTGGTCTGCAGCGCATGCACCAGCTCCGCCGGCACGCTGGGCAGCAGCGACAGCAGTTCGATCGCGCGCTCGCGAAGCTGCAGCGCCAGCGCCTCGGACTCGGCGGACACGTCGGCGACCTCCTCGACGATCTCGATCTTCGCGGCGAGATAGGGCTGGCCTTCCACCGGCGCCACGATGCGGAACCGCTTCAGGCCCTGGCAGACGGCGTGGTGCTGGCCTTCGCCGGAGTCCAGGTGCTGCACGATTCTCGCGAGGGTTCCCACGGCGCACAGGCTCGCGACCGACGGATCGTCTTCGCCCGGTTCCTTCTGCAGGACGATGCCGATCGGCGCGTCCTCGGCAATCGCGTGCTGGAGCGCAGCAACCGATTTCTCGCGCCCCACGCTCACAGCGGTTACGACATGCGGGAACAGCACGAGGTTGCGCATCGGGATCAGCGCCACCGACTCGGGCAGCGCGGCAGCGGGGGGCGGGACGGGGACAGTGGTCATGGGATTCTCCGAGAGCCGCGAGCGGCGGGCTTCAGTAGAGATCGCCGCCGGCGCCGCCCTGCACGTGCGGGGCTTCCTTCCTGGGAGCGATGGCGATCATGCAGTCGGTGCTCAGGATCAGGCTGGCGATCGATGCGGCGTTCTGCAGGGCCAGGCGCGTCACCTTGGCGGGATCGATGACGCCCATCTCCAGCATGTCTCCGTACGCGCGCGTCGCCGCGTTGTAGCCGTAGCTCGGCTGGACCGCCTCGGCGACCCGGGCCAGCACGATGGACGGCTCGTCGGCTGCGTTGCTGACGATGCGGCGCAGGGGCTCCTCCAGCGCACGCTGGACGATCTTGATCCCCGACCCGTGGTCGATGGTGGGCGAGGCAAGCTGCCCCAGGCTCCTGCGTGCCCGCAGCAGCGCCACGCCGCCGCCCGGGACGATGCCTTCCTCCACGGCCGCCCGCGTGGCGTGCAGCGCATCCTCGACCCGCAGCTTGCGCTCCTTCAGTTCGGTCTCGGTTGCGGCGCCCACCTTGATCACTGCCACGCCGCCCGAGAGCTTCGCGATGCGCTGGTCCAGCTGCGTGCGCTCGTATTCGCTGGTCTGGGCTTCGCGCTCCTGGCGGAGTGCCGCAATCCGGTCGCGGATGGCCTGCGGTTCGCCCGCACCGCCGATCAGCGTGGTGCTGTCCTTGTCGATCACGATGCGGCGTGCACGGCCCAGGTGGTCGAGCGTGGCCTTCGCCAGGCTCAGGCCCAGCTCGGTCGAGATCACTTGCCCGCCGGTCAGGATGCCCATGTCCTGCAGCAGCAGCTTGCGCCGGTCGCCGAAGCCCGGCGCCTTGACCGCGCAGGTCTTCACCACCCCGCGCATGCTGTTGATCACCAGCGTGGCCAGGGCATCCGCATCCACGTCCTCGGCGATCACGAGCAGGGGGTCGCCCGACTTCGCCGCGGCTTCGAGCAGCGGGACGAGGTCGTTGATCGCGGACAGCCGCTGGTCGCACAGCAACACCAGGGCGTTCTCCAGCAGCACGGTCTGCTTCTCGGCGTTGTTGATGAAGTAGGGCGACAGGAAGCCGCGGTCGAACTGCATCCCCTCGACGATCTCCAGTTCGCTGACGAGCCCCGAGCCGTCCTCGATGGAGACGGCACCCTCGCGGCCCGCCTTGTCCATCGCGCGGGCGATGAGGTCGCCGATCGAGCGGTCGTTGTTGGCCGAGATCGCGGCCACGTGCGCGATCTCCTGCGAACTCGTGCAGGGCTGCGAGAGCGCCTTCAGCTCGTCCACCACCGCCGCGACCGCGAGGTCGATGCCGCGCTTGAGGTCCATGGGGTTCATGCCCGCCGCCAGGTACTTCAGCCCTTCCTGGATCATCGCGTGGGCCAGCACAGTGGCGGTGGTGGTGCCGTCGCCGGCCATCTCGCTGGTGCGGGCCGCCACTTCGCGCAGCAGCTGCGCGCCCATGTTCTCGAACCGGTCCTCCAGCTCGACCGCGCGGGCGACGACCACGCCGGAGTTGACGATCTGCGGCGGGCCGTACTCGCTGTCGATGATCACGGTGCGCCCGCGCGGACCCAGCGTGACCTTCACCGCCTCGGCCAGGGCATCCACGCCGCGGCGGATCTTGTCGCGGGCCTCTCCACGAAAGAGCAGTTGCTTGGCAGTCATCGAATGCATCTCCATGGATGGCGGCGGCGGCGCGCAGGCCGCGCGGGTTCAACGATCAGGCGGGCCTGCAGACGATCTCGGGCCACAGCGTGGTGGATGCAGGGCTGTAGTGCCACACGATCCTGCGCACCCTGACGCGGCCCTTGGCTTCCTGCGGCACGTCCGCGTCGTCGGGAATCACGAGGGTGTCGCCCACCTGGGGCAGCGGGCCCGGGTGCGGATGGTGGGTCGTGCCGACCTGCAGCTCGCACGATGCCTTGCCGGACAGGCGTAGCGTGATCTTCATGGCCATGCCCCGGGCGGGTCCGGCTCAGCCGACCACCGTGTTCCAGCCGGCCGTGCCGACCGAGGGAACCCGCAGCGGCATCGGCGGCGTGTCGTCGACCTGCGAGGCCTCGCGCTGAAGCCCGCTGCGGATCACCTTGGACAGGCCGGCGATCTCTTCCGCGCAGGCGTCCATCAGGTCGTCCAGCGCGACGACGCCGACGACGCGCTCCTGGGCATCGGTCACCAGCACGCGCCGCACGCCATGCGCTTCCATGACGGCCATGGCGTCGGCGAGGTCCGCGCTCTCGGAGACGCTCACGATCGTCTCGCTCGCGAGCTCGCCGACCTTCATGCCCGCAGGGTCCAGGCCCTGGGCCAGGACGTCGATCACGAGGTCGCGATCCGTGACGATGCCGGTCACGCAGGCGCCCGCGCCCACCGAGTGGGTGATGACCAGGGCGCCGACGTGCTGCTCGCGCATCATGGCGGCCGCCTGGAAAAGCGTGCTGCCGCCGTCCACGGCCACCAGGCGCCGCGTGCAGATGGATGAGATGTTCATGGGACCTTCTTTCGTGGAAATGGGTTCTCGCGAAGCGCGTCGTCCATTCTGGAGAGGGCGGGCCACGGCACGTTGCGCTGGATCAAGGATGCGGCCGGTGCCGGGGCGAATGCCCTGCGGCGGCTTCCCTAAGCTGGCGTCAATCGGCGGCAGCGACCATGCACCCCATGCCCGGACCGCTGCCGGCGGCGGGTTTCCTGAGGAAAGTGCATGTTCATGCCTCTGTCGTCGCGCACCCGCATGGAGGCCGACCGCCGAGTTCGCGGCGCACGAATCTGACTCACACTTTGCATCAGCAGCTAGCGAAAAGGCCGGTACCGACCTTGCGAAGCTCATCGTGCTCGCGCGTGACGAAGAGTGCATCGAGCCCCTGCCGCCGCGCATGGTCGCGCCCGGCCTCGGCACCGAGCACCATCAGCGCCGTGGCGTAGGCATCGGCATCCGTACAGGTCGGTGCGATGACCGTGACCGACGCGACCGCCCCGCGCAGCGGCGCGCCCGTGCGTGGGTCCATCGTGTGCGAGATGCGCTCGCCGCCGATCACGCGCCATTGCCGATAGTCGCCCGAGGTCGCGATCGCGGCGTCGCCGAGCTCGATCACGCCCATGGCCGTGCGCCGGTCGTCCTCGGGCGCTTCCAGTGCGATGGCCCATGGCGAGCCGTCGGGCCTGCAGCCGCGGGCGCGCATTTCACCATCGATGCCGACCAGCCAGGAGCCGACGGCGTGCCGGTCCAGCACACGCGCGAGTTCGTCCACGCCGAAGCCCTTGGCGATGCCGCACAGGTCCAGCGCGACGCGCGCATGCTTGCGCACCCGGCGCCCCGGCAGGTCGACCTCCAGCAGTTCATCGAGCGGCCGGCAGGCGGGCGAGCCTGTCGACGTGTTTCGCGGGCAACTCCTGCCTGCCGGGCCGAAGCCCCAGGCGTCGACGAGTTCGCCGACGCCGATGTTGAACGCATTGCCGGTCTCGCGCCCGACCTCGCCCGCCCGTACCAGCACCGACGCCAGGTTCGCGGAGACGGGAACCCAGCCGTCCGGCGCCGCGCGGTTGAGCCGCGACAGGTCGGAGTCGGCCTTCCAGTTCGACATCTGCGCATCGACGGCGGCGACGGCCGCTGCCAGGGCGCCGACGATCGCCTGCACGTCGGTCTCTTCCGGCACGACGAAGCGCGCGGTGTAGCGCGTGCCCATCGTCGCGCCGCTCGTGCGGCAGTCCTTCAGCCGCGCGCCGCGCAGCCACTCAATAGACGTCCTCGACATAGCGTCCCTGTGTCTTCAGTTGTGCGACCGACAGGCCGGAGCCTTCCAGGATGCGGTCCCAGGCGTGCGCCACGCCCTCGGCCATCTGGCGGCCGCCGCACACCATGACCTGCGCGTCCTGAGCGATCGACGCGCGCAGGCGCCGGGCGTCCGCGAGCAACCGGTCCTGCACGTAGGCTCGATCGGCACAGCGCGAGAAGGCGGTCGTCAGCGTGCGCAGCCGGCAATCGTCGACGAGGCTGTCCAGTTCGTCGCGATAGAGAAAGCCGTCGTCGGCGCTGCGCGCGCCGAAGTACAGGTGCATCGGGCGTCTGGCGCTGTTGTGGCGGATGAAGCCGATCAGCGGACCGATGCCGGTTCCCGCGCCGATCAGGATCAGCGGCGCAGCACCGGCGGCGGGGCGGAAGCTCTGGTGCGGTCGAACGAAGGCCCGGATCGCGGCGCCCGGCGACAGGCCGGTGAGGTAGCCGGAGCATATGCCGCCGGGTTGGCGGCGCACGCAGATTTCGGCCACGCCATCCGGCGCCGCGCTCACCAGGGAGTAGTAGCGCGGCGAGGCGCCGCCCGGCGGTACCACGCCCAGCAGGTCGCCGGTCTCGAATTTCGGCAGTCCCGGCAGGCCGAGCCAGCTGCGCCAGGCTCTCGCGGGCGCCCGAGGTGCAAAGCGCAGGACTGCGGTCAGGGTCTGGGGATCGGCGCCGTAGTCGGTTCGCGAGACGAGTTCGAGCGCCGTCGTGCGCGGCAGCAGCGGCTCGTAGCGGATGTCGAGCGTCATCCCGAGCGTCTCGCCGAGCCACTTGCACCATTGGCGGAACTCGGGCTCCGACTGCCGGTCCACCGTGCCCGCTTCCCCCAGCGCCTCCAGCCCTCTGGCGGCGAGTGCGTCGTGGACCTGGCGTGCATAGCCACAGAAGTGCGGGAATTGCCGGTCGCCGAAGCCGAGCACGGCGAACGCGACGGCGGGCCCGGCGGGCAGGCGGGCAAGCCGGGGCAGAAACTGGCGCGCGCCCTCCGGTGCCTCGCCGTCGCCGTAGGTCGCGGTCAGGACGAGCAGGCGCCGCAGGCCGTCGTGAGGGGTCTCGATGTCGTTCATCGGCGCCGCATGCACCCGCAGGCCCGCGCGCGTCAGCGCCGCGTGCAGCGCCGCGGCGAATCCCCAGGTCGTGTGGGTCTCGCTGCCGACCAGCAGCAAGGTGTCGGCGTCGCGCCTCGGGGCGTTGTTCGCCAGGCGGGGCAGGCTCTGGCGCCGGTGCAGCCACAGCAGGAAGCCGGTCGCCGCGAGCAGCGGCACCGCGAGCGACGAGGCGCCAAGCACCAGCCCCAGCCACCACAGCCCCTCGCCGGTATGCAGCATGCGCACGGTCGCGTGCAGGCGCTGCCACCCGTCGAGCTCCCGGTAGGCGAGCCAGGTGCCCGTGGCAGGATCGATCACGCCCGCGCCGTCCGCGATCTCAAGCTCGATGACGTCGCTCGGGTCGTCCGGACTCGCGAGCTTCAACTGCGCCAGTTGCGACACGTCCACGGATTGCAGCACCGCCATCTGCTCGAGCGCCATCCGCGCCGCCCCGCTCGGGCGCAGGTCAAGAAGAGGGTCCGCATCACCGCCTTCGGGGATCAGGCCGAAGGTCGCAAGCGACATGACCAACCCGGTTGCCGCCGACAGCGCGAGCCCGGCGAGCGCGGGGCGTGCGCTCTCGTTGTGCAGCCGCTGCAGCGTGCTGCCGCGTACACGGCCCAGCAACAGCTTCCATCCGCCCATTCGCCGCGCGAAGAGCGTGAGGCCCGAAAGCACGACGAACAGCATGAAGGCGGCGGCAACCCCCGTCGCAACACGGCCGAGGTCGTCGAGCAGCAGCTTGCGATGCAGGTTCTTCAGCCAGCGCTGGGTGGCCGAAGGCCGATAGGCGGCGACCGCCTCCCCGCTGGCGGGGTCGATGACCGATGCGCGCTGCTCGCTGCCCACCATGTGGTAAGCCACGATCACGCCCGAAGGCTGGCGCACCAAGGTCTCCACGCCGGGCAGGCGCGCGTTCACGCGGCTGGCGAGCGTTGCGACGTCGACGCCGCTCGCGCCCGCCGCACCCGCCCGCTCGAAGGCGGGAAACACCGACAGCACCGATCCCGTCAGGGCGACGAGCACGAGCAGCAGTGACGCGATCAGGGCGGGGATCGAATGGAGCGTCCGCAGCATCGCGCTCCTGTCAGAGGGTATAGCGGAACGATCTGACGTAGCCGCGTCCGGCGGCCGGCTTGCCCGTGCCTGCCCTGGTGAGCGGAACGACGACTTCCGAGGGGTTCTCCTTCATCTTCTCGACCGCGGTGTCGACGTGGATCTCGTAGCCGGCGTCGAGCAGCGTGTCGGCCAGATCGACGGTCACGCGCAGGGTCTTGCCGGCGCCGACACTTGCGCCGCTGATGCCGTCCACCTTCGCCTTGCCGCCCGTTGCGCGGTACCAGTCACCCAGGTGGCGCCAGTACTTCGCCTTGGTCCCCGCGACCCACAGGGTGCTTTGGTAGCGGCCGCTGCCATCGGTCACGTAGATGGCCACGTAGGCGCCATCGCCGCCGTAATCGGCCAGCTGGGCCTCGATCGCGATCTGGCGCGCCGAGACGTTGGATGGTGCGGCGAGGGCGCCCGCGACCGCCGCAGCGGTCCATGCATGCTTCATGGGTGATCTCCTGGTGTCGGTAACTTGGGGGGAAGGCTCAGCCGATTCCGGCCCCGGGCTTCGCGCCCGGCGGCGTCTCGGGGGGTGTGCCGTGCCTGCGCTCGCGATCGCGATCGCCGTGCTCGCGCTTCATGCGCAGGACCTTGAGCGTCACCGGGTCGAGCTTGGCCTTGAAGCGGCGGTCGTCGGCATCTCGGCCTTTGATTTCGTAGCAGCCGTCGTCGATCTTGAGCTTGTCGATGCGCCAGCCGTTGCGTTCGGCCAGCGCGCGCACGGCACTGCGCGGCTGCCACGTTTCGGAGGGGGCATCGCACTCATCTTCAGCGCGCACCGGCTGCGCGACCAGCACGAGAATAGCCAGCGCGAGGTTTCGGATCGCAAAGAAATGATTCATCGGTCGCGCGCCCCAATTGAGAGTCGCCGCGGAGATTGCGCCCGAAACATGGACGTGACCTTGCGTTGGATCAAACGTCTTGACGACCTGCAAGGCTGACTGCCGCCGCCCCCGGCCAGCAGGCGCCGCGTCCAGATGGATGAGAGGTTCATGGAAACTTCTTTCGGAATCGGGTTGGCGGAACGTGGCGAAGCGCGTGTTCATTCCGCAGAGCGCGGGCCATGGCGCGTGGCGCTGGATCAAGGGTGCGGCTGGTGCCGGGGCGAATGCCCTGCGGCGGCTTCCTTAAGCTGGCGTTAATCGGCGGCAGCGACCATGCACCCCATGCCCGGACCGCTGCCGGCGGCGGGTTTCCTGAGGAAAGTGCATGTTCATGTCCCTGTCGCCCCGCACCCGCATGGTCGAGCCGCCAGCCGGCGTTCCCGCCGTGACCCCGGCCGAATTCGCGGTGCACGAGCGCCACGATCCGCGCCGCGCCGCGGTCGAGGATTTCATCCGCGGCATCTACGCGCACCGCTACGGCGCGCAGGTGTCGCACTTTGCGCCGCGGCTGGTGAGCCTGCGCAGGAACGGCGAGCTCGTCGCCGCGGCCGGCTACCGCAACGCGGCGCACGGTGCGCTGTTTCTCGAGCACTACCTGTCGTCGCCCGTCGAGGTGCTGCTCGCCGGCTGCGCGCTCGGCCACCCGGCGCGCGAGGACATCGTCGAGGTCGGGCATCTCGCGGCAAGCCGCGCCGGCGAGGGACGGCAGCTGATCCAGTGGCTGGCGCCGCATCTGGCGACCGAAGGCTTCGAGTGGATCGTCGGCACGGTGACCCAGGAGCTGCGCAAGATGCTCGTGCGCCTGGGCGTGGTTCCGCTGACGCTCGGCGCGGCCGACGCGTCCGCGCTGGGTGCCGAGGCCGTGCATTGGGGAAGCTACTACGACCACCATCCCGTGGTGCTGGCCTCCCATCTGCGGCTTGCGCTGCGCCGCCACATGGCGCGCCGGTCCACGGCCCCGGGAGCACAGGCGTGAGCCCGCGCACCGAGGCGTCCGGCGTGGCGCTGGACGACGGCGAGCGCCGCCTCGCGTTCGCCGAACTGGAAGACGAGGCGAACCGGCTCGCCGAACGGCTGCGGGCAGAAGGCAGCCGCGTCGTCGCCACCCTGATGGACAACTCGCCCGCCTGGGTGGTGGCCGACCTGGCTGCAGCGCGGGCGAAGGTGGTGCATGTGCCGCTGCCGGTGTTCTTCGCACCCGGGCAGATCGACCATGCGCTGCGCGCTGCCGGCGTGGACACCGTGCTGACCCTGCCGCCCCTCGCCGCGCGTTGGCCGGCAGGCGCCGCCTCGGGCCTGGCGGTCGCGGGCCAGCCGCTGTCGATCGTGCGCCTGGCGGCGGCGGCCCCGCCGATGCCGGCGGGCACGGCCAAGATCACGTTCACTTCCGGCACCACCGGCGCGCCCAAGGGCGTGTGCCTCGATGCCGATGCCATGCGCCGGGTGGCCGAGGGCCTCGTCGAGGCGATGGCGCCGCTCGACATCCGCCGCCACCTCTGCGCGCTGCCGTTCGCGGTGCTGCTGGAGAACATCGCGGGCGTGATGGCGCCGCTGCTGCGCGGCGCCACCTGCGTCACGCTGCCCCTGCAGCAGCTGGGCCTGAACGGCTCCTCGGGCTTCGACGCGGCCCGCTTCCATGCCTGCGCGGTGGCGCAGCAGCCGCACAGCATCATCCTGCTGCCGCAGATGCTGCGCGCCTGGTCCGGCTACCTGCTGCAAAGCGGCCAGCGTGCGCCGGACTCGCTGAAGCTGGTGGCCGTGGGCGGGGCGGCGGTGGGCGCCAAGCTGCTCCGCGACGCACGCGCGCTCGGCATTCCGGCTTTCGAAGGCTATGGCCTGTCCGAAGGCGCTTCCGTGCAGACGCTCAACCTGCCCGGGCACGACCGCCCCGGCACGGCCGGCCGCGCGCTGCCGCATGCGCGGCTGCGCATCGCGCCGGACGGCGAAGTGGAGGTGGCCGGCAGCCTGTTCCTCGGCTACCTCGGCGACGCCGCTGCACCGCCGCAGTGGTGGCCCACGGGCGACCTGGGCCGGATCGACGCGGATGGCTACCTCCACATCAGCGGCCGCAAGAAGCATCTTCTGATCACCGCCTTCGGCCGCAACGTGTCGCCCGAATGGGTCGAGACGGCCCTGCGCGGCGAGCACGCCGTTGCCCAGGCCGTGGTGTTCGGCGACGCCCAGCCGGCACTGAGCGCAGTGCTCTGGCCGGTGCGGGCCGACGCGCCCGATGCGCAGCTGCAGGCCGCCGTCGACGCCGCCAATGCCACGCTGCCCGACTATGCCCGGATCCGGCGCTGGGTCCGGGGCCGGGCGAACTTCGATGCCGCATCCGGCATGGCCACGGCCAACGGCCGTGCGCAACGCGCCGCCATCCTGCAACTGCACGCCGATGCCCTCGACATCGCCGCCGCATCCTGACCGAATCCACTGGAGTCCCCATGAGTTTCCATGACCGCCTGGTCGCACAGACCACCGACACCCGCGCGGGCCTGCTCGGCACGCCCATCATCCAGGGCTGCCTGCGCGGCGAGGTCTCGCTGCCGAGCTACCTGGCCTTCCTGCGCGAGGCTTACCACCACGTGCGCCACACCGTGCCCCTGCTGCAGGCCTGCAAGGCGGCCTTGCCGGAACGCAATGCGTGGCTGCGCGGACCTCTCGACGAATACGTGGAGGAAGAGCGGGGCCATGACGAATGGATCCTCGACGACATCCGCGCCGCCGGCGGCGATGCGCAGGCCGTGCGCAACGGACCGCCCGGCCATGCCACGGAGGTCATGGTGGCCTACGCCTACGACACCATCGCGCGGCGCAATCCGCTCGGGTTCTTCGGGATGGTGCATGTGCTGGAGGGCACCAGCGTGTCACTGGCGCTGATGGCCGCCGACCAGATCCAGAAGCCCCTGGAGCTGCCCGATGCCGCGTTCACCTACCTGCGCTCGCACGGCATGCTGGACCGGGAGCACACCGCGCATTTCGAGCTGCTGATGAACCAGGTCGAGGACCCGCAGGACCAGGCGGACATCGTCCATGCCGCGCGTGCCTTCTACCGCCTGTATGGCGACGTGTTCCGCAGCCTGCCGCTGCCGCAGGCGAACGCCGGTGCCGGAGCGGGTGCATGAAGACCGCCGAAGCCCGGGTGCTGCTGACCGGCGCGAGCGGCGGCATCGGCCAGGCCGCGGCGACGCGCCTGGTGAATGCCGGCGCGTCGGTGATGCTGGTGGGCCGATCGCCGGCGCGGCTGGCGGCGCAGGCGAGGGCCCTGGTGCGCGACTGCGGCGTGCCCCGGCCCCGGGTGGAGTGGTACGCCGCCGACCTGACGCGCGTCGCCAGCCTGGCGGGCATTGCCGAGGTGGCATCCGGCTGGGGCAGCAACGTGCTGGTTCACAACGCGGGCGCATCGGGTTTCGGCCGGGTCGAATCGCTGGCCGCGAATGACATGGCGCAGGTGCTGCACCTCAACCTGCTGGTGCCGATGCTGCTGACCCAGGCGCTGCTGCCTCATCTGCGCAGCCTGCCGCGGGCGCAGGTCGTCTGCGTGGGCTCGGTGCTGGGACGCCTCGGCCTGCCGGGCTTCAGCGTGTATTGCGCCAGCAAGTTCGGGCTTCGCGGATTCGCGGAATCGCTGCGCCGCGAGCTCGGCGATACGCAGGTGCGCGTGCAATACCTCGGCCCGCGCACCACGCGCACCGGGTTCAACAGCGCCGAAGTGGAAGGCTACAACGAGGCCACGGGCACGGCGACGGATCGGCCCGACATCCCCGCGGCGGCACTGCTGCGGCTCATCGAGAGCGAGGACGCCGAGTGCTTCCTGGGCTTTCCCGAGAAGCTGGCCGTCCGGCTCAACGGGCTCGCGCCGGAGCTGCTGGACGGCGCCTTCGACAAGCACCGCCGCGCGCTGCCGTCGCTCGCGCCGCCGGCGCAGCCTTTCCTCGAGTGCCCGGACACCGTCGGTGCCTCCGCCGAAGCCGACTCCCATTCGCTGCTGCACAGCGTGCACTGACCCACAAAGGACCACCCATGACACCGACCGCTTCACGACTCCCTTCTTCGTCCATGCCATCCGCGGTGCAACGCCGGTGGCTGATCGGCATCGCCGCTGCCGCTGCGTTGGGAGCCGCGCTTCCGCGCGCGGCCTTCGCGGCCGGCGTCGACGATGCCGTGGTCGAGCTGCAGCACGACTGGGAAGCGATCCGCTACCAGACGCCCGCGGCCGAACGCGAGAAGCGCTTCGAGGCCCTGGCCGCCAAGGCCCGCAAGGTGAGCGAAACCTACCCGGGCCGCGCAGAGCCCCTGGTCTGGGAAGGCATCATCGTCAGCTCGTGGGCGGGCGAGAGGGGCGGCCTCGGCGCGCTGGGGCTGGTGAAGCAGGCCAAGGCCCTGTACGAAGCCGCGATCGCGATCGACGGCAATGTGCTCGACGGCTCGGCCTACAACAGCCTGGGCGTTCTCTACTACAAGGTCCCGGGCTGGCCGGTAGGGTTCGGCGACAAGGCCAAGGCGAAGGAACTGCTGCAGAAGGCACTGGCGCTCAATCCGAAGGGAATCGATCCGAACTTCTTCTACGGCGAGTACCTGGTCGAGGTCCGCCAGCCCGACCAGGCCGTTGCCTATCTCGAGCGGGCCTTGCAGGCGCCGCCCCGGCCCGGCCGGCAGGTGGCCGACAGCGGGCGCCGCGACGAAGCGCGCCAGCTGCTGGAAAAGGCCAGGGCCAGGTAGGCCGCTCCGTCAGCGGTGCGCCGCATCGAATTGCAGTGTTGCCTTCACCCCCCGGCCGCCCTCGCCGGGGCCGAACTGCAACTCGAGGCCGTGCAGTTCGGCAATGCGCCGGACGATCGACACCCCCAGGCCGCTGCCGCCTTCCTGCTGCCCGTCGGGCCGGTAGAAGCGCTCGCCCAGCCGCGTCAGTTGTTCGGCCGACAGCGGCTCCCCTTCGTTTTCGAGCTCCAGGTGCTCGCGCCCGATGCGCAGCACCACGCTCGACCCTTCCGGCGCATAGCGGACTGCGTTGTCGAGCAGGTTGCGCAGCAGCATCGTCAGCAGGTGCTCGTCGCCGAGGATCGGCAGGGGGTGCGATCCACGCGGTGGCCATTCGCAGGCCAGTTCGATGCGGCGGCGTTCGGCCGTCGCCAGGCAATCGCTCATGGCCTGCTCGACGATCCGCGGCCACTGCACCTCGGCGGTCAGGGCCGGCGCGACGCCGGACTCCACGCGCGAGAGCGAGAGCATCTGCGTCACCAGCCGTCCCATGCGATCGAGGCCGGCGCTGAGCTTGGCTTCGGCCGCGGTGCGTTCGGCCTCGCTGCCGGCGCGGCGCACCACGTCCCACTGGGCGCGCAGCACGGCCAGCGGCGTGCGCAGTTCGTGCGCGGCGTCGGCCGTGAAGCGGCGCTCGCGCACCAGCAGCTGCTCGATGCGGGCGAACAGTCCGTTCATGGCGCCCAGCAGGGGCTTGAGCTCGGCCGGTGCGCGGTCGACGGGCACGGCCTGCAGATCGTCGGCCTTGCGGCGCCGCAGCTCGGCGGTGAGCTGGTGCATCGGCGCCAGGGCGCGGCGCACGGCCCACGCCATCACCGCCAGCAGAAAGGGCAGCACCAGCAGCCACGGGACGACCTGCGTGACCGTGAGGCCGTACACCAGTTCATCGCGCTCGTACGCGTCCTGGCCGGCGGCTACCAGCCAAGCGCCGTCGAAGGACTGCAGGTAGTAGATGCGCCACGTCCTGGTCCCGATCTTCTCGTCGACGAAGCCGCTCGCATCGGGCCGCCGCGGCAGCACCGCGCCTTCGTGGTCTGCGATCACGAGGCGGCCCTTTGCATCCCACGCCGCCACGGCGAGATCGCGCACGTCCGACTCCCCGGCCTCCCGGGTGCCTTCGCCGGGCGGAGGCGGCAGCACCGGCGTAGCGCCCGGATGGCTGGGGCTCAACGTGGACTGCACCTGGCGCGCCAGCCGGATCAGTTCGGTGTCGAACAGCTCGTTGACCTCATGCCGGGCCCGGCTGATGGAGAAGTACAGCGCCACGCCCCAAACCAGCGGCGCGCAAACCAGCAGGTAGAGCAGAAGGCGGCGCTGCAGGCTCATGGCGAGGGCTGGCCGGCGCCGAGCGCATAGCCCACGCCGCGCACGGTCCGCACGATGCCCGGGTCGATCTTGCGCCGCAGGTGATGGATGTGGACCTCGAGGACATTGCCTTCGGGCTCCGTGCCGCTCCAGTCATAGAGCTTTTCCTGCAGATGGGCTTTCGAGAGCACGCGCTGCGGCTGCGCCAGGAGCGCCTCGAGCAGCGCCAGTTCGCGTCCGGTCAGATCGACGGATTCGCCTTTCCAGAGCACGAGTTTCCTGGCGGGGTCGTACTCGAGCGCACCGTGCTGCCAGACCGGTTGGGCGCGGCCGGCCGCGCGGCGCACCAGCGCCCGCAGGCGAGCGGCGAGTTCGTCGATGGTGATGGGTTTGACCAGGTAGTCGTCGGCCCCGGCATCGAGGCCGGCGATGCGCTGTTCGACGCCGTCGCGCGCCGTCAGGATGAGCAGCGGCAGCTTCAGCCCCCGATCGCGCCAGCGGCGCAGCCAGGTCATGCCGTCGCCGCCCGGGAGTCCCAGGTCCAGCACCAAGGCATCGAACGAGGCGCCGGACAGTGCTGCGTCGGCCTGGCCGCCGCTGCCGAACCAGTCGACCGCATGGCCGAGCTGGCGCAGGCCGGTGGCCAGCGCATCGCCGAGCAGGGGATCATCTTCGACAATCAGCAAGCGCATGTGAAAGCGGCGCTCCTTGGCCTCAGAAGCCGGCCAGAGCCAGGATGCGGGACAGTGTAGACCCGCTCATCCCGAACCACTCGTCGTCGAAGGCGTTGTAGATCCCGCACACGAGGGCGGCGGCTCCGATGGCCAGGACCCCCATGATGGCGAGGACCGCGGCATCCGCAAGGCGGCGGCCGCTGGCGGCGGCGGGGACCTCCTTGCTGCGCGGCTCTGGCGCCTCGGCGCACGATGGCGCAACGGCGGCGGCGCCACCGGACTCGGCTGCAATGTTCATTGGCATCTCCACGTAGGCTCATGTCGCAGCCGCCCCGTGGGCAGGCCGCACATCACATGATCGCGGCGGCAGATTCGATTTGCCTTAAGACGCCGGCGGAAGGCGCGCCCGCAAAGCGGGGGTCAGCGTCTTTCCTTCGGGCAGTAGATCCGGTAGAGCAGGGCGAGGACCTCGAGCAGCGCCGGATCCGCCACAGCGTAGAAGATGTTCTTGCCTTGACGGCGCGTGGCGACCACGCCTTCATTGCGTAGCACGCCGAGCTGCTGGGACAGCGTCGGCTGGCGGATGCCAAGCTGCGCTTCGAGCTCGCTCACGCACATCTCGCCCTGCGACAGCTGGCACAGCAGGAGCATTCGATCTTCGTTGGCCAGCACTTTCAGCACGCCGGCCACCCGCGCGGCGGCGCCGCGCAGGATCTCGGCATCGAAGACGGGGTGGGGCGATGTCATGGCGTGCGTGAAATTTGCTCGGCGATCGGGCTTGGATTTTAATATATGAATTCATATAATGTCTGGTGACGGGTTATTGATCGACGCCGCCAAACCGAATGAACACCCCAGCCTCCATCCAGGCCTTCTTCGACCCCCAGACCGGAACCGTCTCCTACGTCGTGTGGGATCCGGGCAGCCTGCGTGCTGCCGTGATCGACCCGGTGCTCGACTACGACTTCAAGTCGGGCCACACCGGCACCGCGTCCGTGGACCGGGTGCTGGCCTGCGTGGCCGGGCACGGGCTGCAGGTCGACTGGATCCTGGAGACCCATGCCCATGCCGATCACCTCTCGGCGGCCAGCTATCTCCAGGAGCGGGTCGGCGGGCGCATTGCCATCGGCGAGCACATCCGCACGGTGCAGGCCACCTTCAAGAAGCTCTTCAACCTGGAGCGCGGCTTCCTGCCCGACGGCAGCCAGTTCGACCACCTGTTCAAGGACGGCGAGACCTTTGGCATCGGCGCCATCGAAGCCACCGCCATCCTGGTGCCCGGTCACACGCCCGCCGACATGGCCTATCTGATCGGCGGCGCGGCGTTCGTCGGCGACACGCTCTTCATGCCGGACCTCGGCAGCGCGCGGGCAGACTTCCCCGGAGGCGATGCGCGCCAGCTGTACGCATCGATGCGCCGGTTGCTGGAATTGCCGCCCGAGACGCCGATGTACGTCTGCCACGACTACCCGCCGCCATCGCGGCCGGCGCAATGGCGGACCACGGTCGCCGAGCAGCGCGCGCGCAACATCCACGTGCGCGACGGCATCACCGAGGACGAGTTCGTGGCCATGCGGCGCGCGCGCGACGCCACGCTCGAAGTGCCGACGCTGATCCTGCCGTCGATCCAGGTCAACGTGCGTGGCGGCCGGCTGCCGCCGCCCGATGGCAACGGCGTGTCCTACCTGCGCATTCCGCTGAACGCGCTGCCGGTTCGCCGCCCCGCCGCCGAGTGAGCGCCGGAATGCCGGCTTGACGGGCATCAAGCCCCGGGCGCCCGGCGCATGCCAAGCTCCATCCGGACAAGGAGCGCCCATGTCGTCACCCAACCACCTGCTGGCCCGTCGCGCCGGCATCGACACCTACCAGCAGCCCGTGGTCTACATGCGCAGCGACTGCGCCGTGTGCCGGGCCGAGGGCTTCCAGTCGCAGGCGCAGGTCGAGGTGATCGCCAACGGGCGCCATCTGTTCGCGATCCTGCACCAGGTGAACAGCGACTGGCTGCGCGGCGACGAGATCGCGCTGTCGGAGGCGGCCTGGACCCTGATGGGCGCCGCCGAGGGCGAGGAGCTGGTGGTGCGCCATCCGCCGCTCCTCGATTCGCTGGCGCACCTGCGCAACAAGGTGCATGGCGGCAGGCTGGACTACGCTGCGCTGCGCGCGCTGATGGAGGACGTGAGCCGCGGGCGCCTTCCCGACATCCACCTGGCCTCCTTCGTGACGATCTGCGCCGGCCGCGGCCTCGACCTGGACGAGACCGTGGCGCTGACCCGCGCCATGGTCGACGTCGGAGAGCGCATCGACTGGGGCGCTTCGCCCGTGATGGACAAGCACTGCATCGGCGGCTTGCCGGGCAACCGGACCACGCTGCTGGTGGTGCCGATCATCGCGGCCTGCGGCCTGATGATGCCCAAGACCTCGTCGCGCGCCATCACCTCGGCGGCCGGCTCGGCCGACGTGATGGAAACGCTCGCGCCGGTC
The DNA here is from genome assembly GCF_003951285.1 of Variovorax beijingensis. Taxonomy (GTDB): domain Bacteria; phylum Pseudomonadota; class Gammaproteobacteria; order Burkholderiales; family Burkholderiaceae_C; genus Variovorax; species Variovorax beijingensis. Next base: position 48,192 of record NZ_RXFQ01000014.1, read on the forward strand.
GACCTCGACCTGGCGGCAATGCGCCGCGTGGTCGAGCGCGAAGGGGGATGCGTCGTCTGGGGAAGCGCCATGCGCGTGAGCCCCGCCGACGACGTGCTGATCCGCGTGGAGCGGCCGCTGGGCATCGACAGCGAGGGCCTCATGGTGGCGTCCATCCTGTCCAAGAAGGCCGCGATGGGGTCGCAGCGCGTGCTGATCGACATTCCGGTGGGCGCATTGGCCAAGGTGCGCAGCGATGCGGCCGCCGGCCAGCTCTCGCGCAGCCTGGTCGCGGTGGGCGCGGCGCTGGGGCTGCAGGTGCAGACGGTGTTCACCGACGGCAGCCAGCCGGTCGGCTGCGGCGTCGGCCCGGCGCTCGAGGCGATGGATGTGATGGCGGTGCTCGAACGCACCGCCGACGCACCGTCGGACCTGCGCGATCGCGCGCTCCTCTTGGCCGGGCTGCTGCTCGAACTGGCGGGCAAGGCGGCGCCGGGCAGCGGCCACGCGCTGGCGCGCGCGGCGCTGGACGACGGGCGCGCGCTTGCCCGCTTCATTGCAATCTGCGAAGCACAGGGCGGCCTGCGCGTGCCGCCGAAGGCCGCCCACACGCACTGCGTGACCGCGCCCGCGGCCGGGGTGGTGTCGGGCATCGACACCCGCCTGGTGGCGCGCATGGCCAAGCTGGCCGGTGCGCCGCGCGATCCGGCGGCAGGCGCCTCGATGCACGTGCGCTTGCAGGACCGCGTCGATCGAGGCCAGCCGCTCTTCACCTTGCATGCCGAAAGCCTCGGCGAGCTCCAGTACGCCCTGAGCTTCGTGCGCTCGCAGCTACCGGTCGTTCGCATCGAGGCCGGGCCCTGAGGCGCACGGGCGGCAGGGCCTCAACCGTCGGTATCGCGGCTGCCGGCATGCCGGCTGGAGCGGCCGAACGAGGCGGCCAGCCGCACACGATCCAGCGCGGCGCTGCGCGAGCGTGCCGGCTGCATCGGCAGGGACGGCGCTTCGTCCTCGACCACTTTCGTGCGCAGGACTTCCCATCCGCGGGACGTGATCTCGAGGACGGTGGCCGCGTCCTGCCGCAGGCAGTCGTCGCGGTCGACGTGCGGCGGCGGAATCAGCACCTTGATCAGGCCGGCGGCGTCGAGCAGGCGCAGCCTGTCGATCAGCGCGGCATCGGCCCTGGTGCAGGGCAGCGGCGTTTCGGACAGTTCCCTGAGCAGGTTCAAGCACATGGACGCGGCTTCGAAGGCTCAGTCGATCGCGAGTCGGAAGACGCCGCCGCGCCGCGTGCGGTCGAGGGGGCCGATGTTGTTCGACGGGAAGGGCATGCGTTTCTCCTGGCAGGCTGGAGCCGATCTTGGGCGGCGCAAGCCTGGCGGGGGTTGCGGCAGATCAAGAGCCTGAGCGCGGACCTGCTGGTCATGGGCTGCCGAGCGGCGCCACGCAGTCGATCCTGCAGTCGATGACGCTGCCCGTGCGGATGTCGCACTGAGCCGCTCACTCCACCCCTCGGAAAAAAAGAAGCCCGCCATCCTTGCGGATGGCAGGCCTGGTGAAGGTCCCCGCCCGGGCCTTTGGAGCCCGGGCAGTCTGGGGTTGCCTTCATCCCCACGGTGTCGGAGCGACACCATGAACTCCCCCGAGGGGATTCCCCACTGTCACCTTTGAATCTGCGGCTTTCGCTTTCGATTCATCGGTCCGTTCAATGTACGGCCGGCCATCCGCGTGCGGTTTGATCCAGCGCAAGTCCGGGCCACTTGGGGGTTCATTTCTTGCCGAGATCCACCGACCGAACATGCGTGCGCGCACCATCGTCGACGCTGCGGCAGCTGGCGCGTACACCCTGAGTCCCGATGCGTGAAGGGACCTGCGCCTTGATCTGCCGCAACCGACGGTCCCCTTCTCCCGCCTAGAGTGACAGCAAGCATGTCCCCCGCCAAGGGATTGGCAAAGGAATCCATGGCTTCCGACTCAAAAATCTGTTCCGACACTGGTTGCGTCACTGCCGACGCCGTGTGCGACCTGTTCAAGCAGGTGGTGCGACCCGAAGCGCAGTTGAACCCGCGATTCTGCGTGCTCCGGGATCGGGCCGAATTCGAGCCTGCGCGCGGGCTGGTGAGCGCATTGCATCGGACGGAAATTCGCGACAAGCGGCCGGACTATTTCGAGTATTTCCGGCGAAAGGATTTCGACAGCGCCCTCTTCGAGCTCTTCCTGGTTGCGCTGTTCAAGGCTGCGGGCCATGGAGTCGATCTCAAGCACGATGCCCCAGCCCTTCTATTGACAAAGGGCAACGCCACGGCGGCCGTCGATGCATTCACTGTCGGAACACCGGTCATTGGGGTCGAACCCCAGGTCACGTCGCCAAGGTCGGTTGCATCCGAGCCGCAATTGCACGGGTTGGGCGGAATTCTCTTCCAGCGGCTGCATCGGCGCGCCTGGCGTGTGCCTCATGCGGACGGCCATCCCTTCGTCCTTGCCCTTCAGGATTTTGATCACGGGCAGGCCCATGGCGCGCCATCTGCGCTCCTGCATTTCCTCTTCGGATCCGGCCCGTCGCAGGAACTCGGCGAACTGTTCCCGGACGGCTTCTTCGGTCACCAGGAGGCCGAGCATGTTTCTGGCGTCCTGTTCTGCAACGATGCCACGATCGCGAAGTTCAACCGACTTGGGCAGGAAGAGCACGCAGCCAGTGCAGCAAGGATGCTGCGCCATGGAGCTTGCCTTGCAGAAAACGGGGACACATCCACCGCGGCAGGCTACGCCTACGAAGTCGGCCAACGCGGTGCACAGCGTGAGCAGTGGAACGAAGGCACGGTGCTGATCCACAATCCTTTCGCTCTGCATCCCCTGCCGCCGGACTGGCTCGGTGCCTCCGCCGAGGTGAGATGCAAGGACGGCCAGACCACGGAATGCCTGGCGCATGGCTTTCATCCATTTTCGTCGACCACCGAGTTGCTGCGGCAGGATGCCCCCGCGTGGTGGGTCGAGGAGCGAAAGCGCCTTCTCGAGCAGGAGCAGGCGGCCCACCCCTCGGCGTGAACGGGCCGTACGCGTTCAAGCTGCGCCTCTGCACACAGGAAGGAAGATCCGAATGAAGATCCTCGTGGCAACCGATGGCTCGAAGTACGCCCTGAGGGCCGTCAAGTACGCGGCCAAGCTGATCGGATGGCTGCGTCCGGCAGCGCACTCGATCACCCTCATCAGCGTGCACGACAACACCAACCTGCGCTTCGCGAATTCGATCCTCGGTTCCGAGGACGTGATCGCCTTCCTGCACCAGCGCAGCACCGCGGAACTCAAGGCCGCCATGAAATTTCTCAAGACGGCGGACATCGACCACAGATCGGTGATTCGCACGGGGCACGTGGCGCAGGAGATCGTCAGGTTCGCCAAGGAGGGCAAGTTCGACCTGATCGTCCTGGGCTCGAAAGGGCGAAGCGCCATCGTCGATCTTCTGGTGGGCTCGGTAGCCCAGCGTGTGCTGGCGACGGCCAGGCAGCCGGTCGTACTGGTCAAGTAGTGCGAGTTGCTCCCCACGCGCCCGAAGAAAAGGGGACGAGCGGCTCCGAGCCGTCCATGGCGGATGCCCGCGATCTGACAGATGTCGTGGCGCGCCAGCGCCTGGCGCAGGACGGCCCGAATGAAGTGACGGTCTCTCGCCCGCGCAGTGTGTTGCGGCTGGCGCGCGAGGTGGCGTCCGAGCCGATGTTTCTGCTGCTCGCGGCCTGCGGCAGCATCTACTTGGCGCTGGGCGATGCGCAGGAAGCGCTCATGCTGCTCGGCTTCGTCTTCATCGTCATGGGCATCAGCTTTGTCCAGCAACGGCGCAGCGAGCGCTCCCTGGAAGCACTGCGCGATCTTTCCAGCCCGCAAGCGCTGGTCCGTCGCGGGGGCACGGTGCGCCGCATCGCGGCACGGGAACTGGTGGTGGGCGACATGGTCCTGCTGTCGGAGGGGGACCGTGTTCCTGCCGACATGTCGCTCCTCGACGCGTCGAACCTCGCCATCGACGAGTCATTGCTGACCGGCGAGTCGGTGCCGGTGAACAAGCACGCCGTGGCCAGCGAGGAAGCCATGGCGGCGGATGCCTGGACCGCGTTTTCAGGCACGCTGGTGACGCAAGGAACCGCACGGGGGCGCGTGACTGCCATCGGCGCGCGCAGCGCGCTCGGGCGCATCGGCGCCTCGCTGGCCGGCATCGCCGTGCAGGCCACGCCGATCCAACGGGAGACACGAGGCGTCGTCAAGGGGGTGGCAATTGGGGGGCTGGCACTGGCCGCGGCGCTCGCGGCGGCGTACGGCGCGCTTCGCGGCGACTGGCTCCAGGGCCTGCTGGCCGGGCTGACGCTCGCGATGGGCATCATCCCTGAGGAGTTGCCGATGGTGCTTGCGCTGTTCCTCGGCCTGGGTGCCTGGCGGCTGGTGCGCGAGAAGGTGTTGGCCCGAAGCATCCCCGCGGTCGAACTGCTCGGGGCCACCACGGTGTTGTGCGTCGACAAGACCGGCACGCTGACGGCCAATCGCATGAGCGTACGGCAGCTTCGGTCCGGCGATGCAAGGTACGACGCGTTGGAGGCGAAGGGTGCCGCCCTGCAGGAGGAACTGCATCCGTTGCTGGAGTATGCGGTGCTGGCCAGCCACCGGCGCACGTTCGACCCGATGGAGTCCGCCATCGCCGAAGCCGCCGGGCAATGGCTTGCCGGCACGGAGCATCTGCATTCCGACTGGACCCTGATCGACGACTATCCGCTGTCGCCGGAATTGCTGGCGATGTCGCGCGTGTGGCGTTCACCCGATCAGCGGGCGTTCCTCATTGCCGCCAAGGGAGCTCCCGAAGCCATCGTCGACCTGTGCCACATGGATGCAGGCCGCGCCGGCCGCATCGCCGAACAGGTCCTGGAGATGGCAGCCGACGGCCTGCGTGTACTTGGCGTCGCGTGTGGCACCTTCGATGCCGATGTCCTGCCCGGACTGCAGCACGACTTCGATTTCCGGTTCCTTGGCTTGGTCGGGCTGGAGGATCCGGTACGGGCCGACGTGCCGCAGGCCATCGCCGAGTGCCGTGCCGCCGGCATCCGAGTCGTGATGATGACGGGGGATCATCCCGCCACCGCAATCGCGGTGGCGCGGCAAGCCGGGCTGAGTGCCGAGGCGCCTGTCATGACCGGCGCCGAGATGGCTTCTCTGGCCGACGAGGCACTTGCTGCACGGTTGGCCGCGACAACCATCTTCTGTCGGGTCCAGCCTGATCAGAAGCTTCGTCTGGTGCGCGCTTTCCGTGCGCAGGGCGATGTGGTCGCGATGACCGGCGACGGCGTGAACGATGCGCCGGCCCTGAAAGCCGCCGACATCGGCGTGGCGATGGGTGCGCGAGGGACCGAGGTGGCCCGCGAGGCGGCCGCGCTGGTCCTGCTGAACGACGACTTCGCCTCGCTGGTCACGGCGATCCGCCATGGGCGCCGCGTGTTCGCGAATCTTCGCAAGGCGATCGTTTTCGTGGTGGCGGTCCATGTGCCCATCGTCGGGCTGTCGATCCTGCCGGTGGTCCTTGGCTGGCCCATGCTGTTGATGCCGGTCCACATCCTGTTCCTGCAATTGATCATCGACCCTGCCTGCTCGGTTGTGTTCGAGGCCGAGCCTCTCGAAAAGAGCGCGATGAAGGTCCCGCCCCGCCGCCCCGACCAGCGGCTGTTCGACTCCGCGGTGCTGGTCCGCGGCCTGTGGCAGGGCGGCGTGTTGCTGGGGGTGCTTCTGGTGACCTATGCGGGCGCGCGCTGGATGGCGCCGCTGGAGGTCGGCAGGGACGACATGGCAAGGACGCTGACTTTCATGGTGCTGGTGCTGTCGAACCTCGGCCTGATTCAAAGCAATCGATCCTGGGAGCGAATGGCCTGGCACGGCAACACTGCATCCAACCGCCAGTTCGGCTGGATCGCCGCGGGAGCCGTTGCAGTCCTGTGCGTGGTGCTTGCCGTGCCTGCCGTTGGTCGTCTGTTCTCGTTTGTGACGCCGTCGCCGGCGTTGCTGGCGGCGGGTCTCGGGATGGCGGTCCTGAACGTGCTCTGGTTCGAATGCATCAAATGGGGCCTGCGCAGAGTTCGCAGCATCGAAAGCCCGAGCGGCGCCGTTCACGGGCCGGCGAATTCTTGTTCCGCCAGGCGGTAGCAACAACGCGGGCTGGCCGTTGGTAACTGATCTTTCAATTGGCGCCGCGGAATTGACTACCGGATGCCGGTCGCACCATTCGACACCCGGCGTAGCATGTGTGAATTACTCATTCACGAGAAGAGGCACCGATGGAGATGCAGCCGAAGAATCCCGCATCGGATCTCGCGATCGGCGTCTCTGCAGCGCTGAGGGAGTTGCTCGCCTCCATGCGGACGCTCCTGGCCAACGGCAACGATGCGGGATCATCGAGGGTACCCCATCGACAGGTTCAGGCCCTGCGCAGGGGAGATGCACTGGCGGCGGCCCTGGTCGCCTATGCACGGTGTCAGGAGCTTTCGCCTGCATCCATCGAGGTGCTGCCATTCCTCAGCTCCTTCGCCAACCTCCTGTGGCATACCCTTGACCGCCGCATCGTGGTCACCGTGGACGTCGAGAGGGACTGCCCTGCCTTGTTCGTCGATGCGCCTGCACTCGAGGAAGCGTTGACACAGATCGTGAGGAACGCGCAGTCGGCCATGCCGCATGGCGGCAGGCTGGTGCTGCGCGGTGCACTCGATCGGCGGGACAGTCGTTTGCTCAATCTCGACGTCATCGACAAAGGCACCGGCATGAGCCCCGACGTTGTCGAAAGAGCTGCGAGTCCATTTTTCACGACCCAGGAGGACTCCCCTTTTTCCGGCATGGGCCTTTCGGCCGTTGCCGGCTTCGCGGCCCAGTCGGGCGGCCGGATGGCCATTTCCAGCGCCGTTGGACAGGGGACAACCATTCGCCTTTCCTTGCCGACCGCTGCGAGCGCTCGCAGCTGACCGCGAGGAGAGATCACATCAATCGCAACCCCCGGGCGAATCGCATCGAGTTTTTTGGAAACCTGGGCGCACAGTCCATCTTTGCGATCTCGGCGAGTCCTTCTTCCGTGATGCGCGTCACGGTCGCCACCGTCGACTTGAGATAGGGCCCTCTCGGAGGAAGGGGCGTGATCCTGGCCTCGATCAGACCTGTGGCGACGAGCACCGACACATGGCGGATTTCCTCTGCCTGGACCACCCGCACAGGCAGTGGCGTGTGAAAAAGCCTCATCAAGAACAGTAGCGGCATTGAACCCTCCGATTGCCTTGACCAAAGTTACCTTTTGCCACGCGGGTGCACATTGATCTGGCGCAAGCCGGGCCGAACGTCCGGCGAGGCCTTGACTCAGGTCAAGGCCGCCGTGGCGCCCGGTGCCAAGCTCGGCCCCAGGCCCGAAGGAAGCCGTCCGTGCGCGACATGGCGCCTTCTCGCTCATTCCCTTGGCCGCCGCAACGAAGACAGGACCGATGGACACGACACTGGTGCAGGCATTGCGCGAGGCGCTGCAGCGCGAAACCGGCGCGCGCGTCGAGCTGGTCGAGACGCACATCTCATGGGTGCTGCTGACGGCCACGCTCGCCTACAAGCTCAAGAAGCCCGTGCGCTTTCCTTTCGTCGACTTCTCAGGCATCGCGGCCCGCAGGCATTTCTGCGAGGAAGAACTGCGCCTGAACCGGCGCTTCGCGCCGTCGCTGTACCTGGACGTGGTGCCGGTGTGCGGCGCGCCCGCGACGCCGCGGCTTGGCGGCGAGGGCGTGCCGATCGACCACGTGGTCCGCATGCGGCGCTTTCCGGAGTCGTCGCTGCTGCGCAACCTGCTGGCGGACGGCCGGCTGGAGCCGGCCTGGCTCGACGGCTTCGCACAGCGGCTGGCGGCGCTGCAGGGCGCGGCCGGGCGCGTCGTGCCGCCGTCGGCTTTCGGCGCGCCGGACGCCATCGTTCGTGCGGCCGTCGACGTCGTGAGCCAGCTGCTCGTGCAGCGCAGCGACAGCCGCCTTTCGGCGCTGGCCGCATGGATCCGCGAACGCGCGCAGGCGCTGCACATGGCCTGGATCGTGCGCCAGCAGGGCGGCGCGGTGCGCGAATGCCACGGCGACCTGCACATGGCCAATATCGTCCTGGTGGACGGTGAACTCACTGCCTTCGACTGCATCGAATTCGATCCCATGATGCGCCGGATCGACGTGATGAGCGACATCGCCTTCCTCACCATGGACCTGAAGGCCCATGGCCGCGCCGACCTCGCGTTCCGCTTCCTGGATGCGTGGCTGCAGCACAGCGGCGACCACGCGGGCCTGCAGGTGCTCGGCTTCTACGAGGTGTACCGGGCGCTGGTGCGGGCCATGGCCGCGGGCCTGGGGCCACAGGCCGCGCCGGCTCCAGCCGGTGCATCGAAGCCCGACTACCTGGCGTGCGCCGCGCAGCTGGCGCAAAGCGCGCGGGGGCGTGCGCGCCTGCTGATCACGCACGGGTTCTCGGGTTCCGGCAAGTCGACCATCGCCTCGCAGCTGCTGTGCGTCGTGGGCGCGGTGCGCATCCGTTCCGACGTGGAGCGCAAGCGCCTGTTCGGCCTCGCTCCGCTCGCCCGCTCCGCCGAGCAGGGCCTGGCCATCTACGGCGCGCAGGCCACGCGGCAGACCTTCGAGCGCTTGCGCGCCTGCGCGCGCGACGCGCTGCTGGCGGGGTATCCGGTGATCGTGGATGCGGCCTTCCTGCGCAGCGCCGAGCGGCGCAGCTTCCAGGTGCTGGCGGCCGAGCTCGGCCTGCCTTTCGCGATCCTGGACTGCCGTGCCGCCGAAGCCGTGCTGCGCCGCCGCGTGGCCGAGCGCGGTGCCTCGGGCACGGATGCGTCGGAGGCCAGCCTGGAGGTGCTGGAGCGCCAGCTCGCGGTGCACGAGCCGCTGGAGGCCGACGAGCGCGCGCTGGCCATCGACGTCTTTACCGAGGACGCGGTGGATATCGTCTCGCTCGAGGTGCGCTGGCGCGCGAAGACCTGACTCGCAGCGAAGCCGCCGTTTCGGCGATCACCTGCCGCCGGCCGCGGTGCCCGTGGCGCGCGGTCCGGGCGCGGGCGACCAGGCGGGCCGGTCGGTGCGTTCCGAGTCCACGACGATCAGGTAGCGCCCCGCGTCTTCCACGGGAGTCTGGTCGGCCGGGAGTACCCACATCGGCGAGCCTTGCGCCGCGGCCGCGAGGTAGTCGGCGTCGAGCATGCCGAAGCGGTCGAGCAGCCGGTTCAGGCTGGCCGGGATGCGGATGCAGCCCTTCGACTGCACGCTGCCGAGCCGCGGCTCCAGCAGATCCGGGTCGGTGGCATGCATCTGCAATCGCATCGTGCCGAGGCCGCCCTGGCCCCAGAGCCGCCGGGCCTGCTGCCATCCCAGGTCGAACACGCGCAGGCCCTTCGTCCCGTAGCCGCGGATGCCGAGCTTGTTGTGGGTGCCTTCGGCGCGGAAGTCGGGATTGGCGGTGGAGTGCTCGAACACGCCGAGCGGGGTCTCGAAGTGATCGAACCCGCCGCCGCGTCCGGTGGATGCCGCAGCAGCCCCGACGAGGAACGGCGCGGCGCCGTCGTCCAGCCAGTAGATGAAGATCGCCTGCACGTTCGGGCTGCGGTCGACGAGCGCAACGTATTGCGGTCCGGGCGCGATGCCGGCCTGCGCGAGCGCGCCGAGCGCCAGTTCGCCGTAGCGCCTGGCTTCCTCGGGCGGTGGGTCGAGCCGATGCTTCACCTGCGCGCGGAACACATCGGCCAACTCGGAGGGCGAGGCGTGGCCGGCGAGCGCGCCGCCGGTGCAAAGCATGGCAAGGACGACCGCAAGGGCTGCAATGAAGGACGCACGGCGGGTCGCAGATATCGTTCGTCCGAGTCTGCAAGGCTTCACGGCAAGTCCTGCGGACCCGCCTACCTGCCGGGCCAACGGGTATCCAGGCCGAGCATCGAATAGACCGGGCAGACGCCGGCCACCCCCGTCAGCATTCCCAGCACCCCCAGGTAGCCCCAGGACGCGATGGTGCCGGGCGCGGCAAGCGCGACCAGCAGCATGCCCGATGCGATGCGCAGGGTGCGGTCGAGGGTTCCAAGGTTGTTTGACATCCGGGGTTTCTGTTTGCTGGAGCGCCAGGGAATGCATCCTGCACCCAGGGTGGGCGGGCCGCATTGCGATGGATCAAGCGCCCGCGTGCAGGGAGCGCTCAGCCGGGCTTGCCGTCCGCCCGGGCGCGGGTCAGCACCGGCCAGTAGCACACGGCGAACAGGCCGAAGCCCAGGCTCCAGAATGCGGCAGAAAAAAGGACCGCGGCGACCGTGTGGGCCGGTGCGGCCAGCGGCACGAGAATCCGCACCAGCGCGGCGAGCAGGACCAGCACGAAGCAGGCGGTGTCGACCTGGTCCGCGCGCAGCACCCGGCCGGTGTGGCCCCGCGCCGTGCGCACCATCATGCCGATGATGAGCCCGCCCGCGGCGCCCACGGTCAGCGCGTGGGTGGCGAGCGATGCCGGCACCAGGCCATGCAGCGCCATCGCCCGCAGCGTGAGGTGCACCGGAATCCATGCGTAGGCCACGTGCAGCACCAGCACCAGCGTGTTGGCGGGCGCCTTCCAGGGCCGCCAGAGCAGCCAGCGCACCAGATGCGCAAGTGCCGCCGCCAGCGCGACGGCCGTCCCGGCCATCGGTGGCAGGCCCGTGGCGTCGGCCAGCAGCAGCGCGAGCACCAGCCCCAGCGCGGCCTTTTCGACCAGGGCGTGCCGCGTGGCGCCGGCGCCCGAGATGCCGTTGTTGGTGAACATCGGGATCACCCGGCCGCCCATGACGGCCATGATGAACAGCACGGCGTCCAGTGCCAGCTGGATGCCCGGCCATGCCGGCACCTCGATCACGCCGAGCGCCGACAGGTGAAAGGCGAATGCGGCGCCCGAGAGCAGCAGCAGCAAGCCGACGAAGAAGTAGTTGCGCCGGTTGCGCGCGGCCACCAGCGGGCGCGCCAGCGCCAGCGCGCAGGCCAGCGGGAACGCCGCGTTGGCCACCGCGGCCGTCCACGCAAAGGGCGTGAGCACGAGCACGCGGCCCGCCACCCACAGCGCCGCCAGGGCCGCCAGCTGCAGGCCGGTGGGCGTGGGCTGGCCCGACCAGTTGCGCCCCGCGGTGAAGAGGAATCCGACGATCACGGCCAGCGTGAAGCCGAACAGCATCTCGTGCGCATGCCACATCGGCCCCTGCAGGTAGGCGCCGGGCAGCCAGCCGGCGAACTGCATCGCCCACAGCGCGATAGACAGCGCCGCGAAGCTGCTGGCCAGCAGGTAGAAGGGGCGAAAGCCGAGCTGCCACAGCGCAAAGGCCGGCGCCTGGGTGGATGGAGGCTGTGCAGGTTCGAGCGGAATGAAGGATGCCACGGTCAGGCCTTTCGGGCGCCCTCGGCGCCATGTTGGATGCGCCACGCGACGGCCGCGCCGGCCACGGTGACGGCAAAGAAAACGATCGCGGCCGCGTTGAGCCAAGCCCCGGCGGCGCGCAGCGGATCGCTGAAGCTTCCCAGCATCAGCCGCACGACAAGCGACAGGTGCAGCGCGGCCAGCGGCAGGTAGAAGAAGGCGCCGAAGCGCAGCTTGATGCCTGCGACGGCCGGCAGCACGACGGGCGCATGCCCCATCACCATGCTGACGACGAAGCCCAGCCCCAGTGCGTGCAGCGCGATGTCGCGGGTGGGCCCTCCGAGTGCGGCCGCGGCCCAGGCCGCGCCGGCGACGCCGAGCCAGGCATAGCCGCCCAGCAGGCAGACCGCCATATAGCGGCTGATGCCGTGCGTGGACACCGTGCGCCGTGCGATGTCGAACATCGCGAGCCACGCGGCCAGCAGCACGAGCGCCGTGCCGTAGGCGAGTCCGCCGGCACGCGGGGCCGTGCCCGACCATGCGGCGCCGGCCAGCAGCAGTGCCAGCACGGCCTGCAGCGTCAGGCTGGCCGCGGGACGCCGGCGCATGAGCCGCGTCATCTCTAGCCGTTCGGCCGCGATCGTCATGACCAGGAAGGCGAACCACCACGGGAACACGGCGCCGCCGTCGCGGCCCAGCGCAAACAGAAGGTTGCCCACCATCCACGCGGCCGCACCGGCCGCCAGCAGCAGCGTGTGCGCCGCGCGCTGGCGGCACACGACCAGCGCGCTGACCCCCAGGAAGAACACAGCGGCCGCCACGCCGAGCCACGCGCCGGCGGCCTGCTGCCCGAAGGCCAGGCACAGCGCGCCGGTGCCCGACGCCAGAGGCGCTGCAAATGCCCAGCGATGCTTGACGGCCACGGCGCGCTCGATGCCGATGACCGTGCCCAGGAAGCCGCAGATCATCAGTGCGCCATGCGCCAGCAGCAGTTGGCCGGCTGCGGCGAACGAGAGCGGGTCCGGCACCGCGACGCCGAGCCGCCAGAGCCCGCCCGCAATGCCGCCTACCAGCGACGCACCGGCCAGCGCGCCGAACAGCGCACGCGCGAGAACCCGGCCACGCACCGGCGAGGTCCTCGCTGGCCGTCCCGTACGGGCGGCGGGGCTTGCAGCGCCTACCATCCCATGAACCGCCTGGCGCTGGCGCTCATGCGCTGCGGGCTCCAGGGCGGCTCCCACACCAGCTCGAGGCGGATCAGGAGATCGGGCGGCACCACCTTGTCGAGTTCGGCTTCCGCCTCGTCCATGATGAGATCGACCACTGGGCAGGCCGCGGAGGTCATCGTGAGCCGCACGTGCGCCACCGCGGCGTCCACCGTGACGCCGTAGACCAGGCCCACGTCGACGATGTTCATCGAGATCTCGGGATCCACGACGCGCGCGAGCGCTGCCGCCAGCGGCTCGCGCAGCGGCTCGGGCCCTTCGTACGGAAAGGAGGTCGTGTCCGCCGGCAAGCTCATGTTTCCTCCCGTTCGGTGTGCGCCGCGCCGATGCGGCCTGCCAGGAACACCGTGGCCAGCGCCTCGCGGTTGCGGACGAGGTCGGCCAGCGTGTAGCGCTGCAGCACCGCGTGGAAGGCCGACACGGCTTCGCCCAGGATGCCCTGCAGGCGGCAGAGGCCCGTGATGCGGCACGCGCCGCCGCCTTCCCCGAAACATTCCACGATGGCACCGCCCTCGGTGCGCCGCACCACGTCGCCGATGTTGATCGCCTCGGGCGGCTTCGCGAGCGCGAGGCCGCCGCCCTTGCCGCGGACGTTGGCCAGCCACCCCTCCTTGCCCAGGAAGTGCACCACCTTGGTCAGGTGATGCTCGGACACCGCGAAGGAGGCCGCGATCTCGCCGATGGTGGCGCGGCGCCCGGGCTGCGCGGCCAGGTAGATCAGCACGCGCAGGCTGTAGTCGGTGAAGGCGGTGAGCTTCATGGCTGCACTGGCGCCGTATCACTGTTCGGCCACGTGGCCCGCCTGCATGGCCCGGACTGTTCGGCCCCTGGCGCGCGGCGGTTCCTGCGGCGCAGCTTGCACCGCCGGACGGCGCAGCAGGCGCAGCGCATAGGCCGCGAGCAGCACCGCGCCCACGGCAAAGACGATGTCGCCCGGCACCCGCATCCAGACCAGCGCCTCCATCACGCGGGAGTGCACGACCTCGGCCGAGCGCGCATACCACAGCCCCTGCGTGACGCTGGCCCAGGCCTGGTAGATGCCGGCGGGCAGCAGCGACAGGAACACCATCATCGCCAGGCCGATGTTGAGGCTCCAGAACGCCGGCTTGAGCAGCCGGTCGGCATGCAGCTGGCGCTCGTAGAGGCCGCGCAGGCAGAACAGCATCAGCCCGATGCCCAGCATGCCGTAGACGCCGAAGAGCGCGGCGTGGCCGTGGGCGGGCGTCATGTTGAGCCCCTGCACGTAGTAGAGCGAGGCCGGCGGATTGATCGCGAAGCCGAGCACGCCGGCGCCGATGGTGTTCCAGAAGGCCACGGCCACGAAGCACATGACGATCCACTTGTAGGCGCCGAGCCAGGGCATGGCCTGCGAGCGGCGCCAGGTCTGCAGCGCCTCCAGGCCGATCAGCGTGAGCGGCACCACCTCGAGCGCCGAGAACACTGCGCCCACGGCGATCACCGAGGTCGGCGTGCCGGTGAAGTAGAGGTGGTGCAGCGTGCCCAGGATGCCGCCGAACAGGAACACGATGGTCTCGGCGATGATGGCGCGGTTGGCGCTCTCGGTGCGCACCAGCCCCAGGCGCGTGAAGATCAGTGCGACCACGGCGGTGGCGAACACCTCGAAGAAGCCTTCCACCCAGAGGTGCACCAGCCACCAGCGCCAGTACTCGATCATCGAGTAGTGGGTGTGCTGTCCCCAGACCAGCGAGGTCGAATAGAAGCCGCCGATGCAGGTGGCCGACAGGAACACCATCGCGATCAGGCCGCGCGATGCCGAGGGCTTGACCAGTGCGGGCCACAGCGCGCGGCCCAGCAGGAAGACCCAGAACAGCAGGCCCGCGAACAGCAGCAGCTGCCAGACGCGGCCCATGCTGGTGTATTCGAGGCCCTGGTTGCCGAGCCAGAAGCTGAAGTCGACGCCGCGGCGCTGCAGCGTGCCGAGCCAGCCGGTCAGCGTGGAGCCGACCACGATGGCGATCAGCGCCCAGAACAGCACGTCCACCCCGAGCTTCTGCAGCCTGGGCTCGCGGCCGGACAGCAGCGGCGCGATGTACAGGCCCGTGGCCAGCCACGCGGTGGCGATCCAGAAGATGCCCACCTGCGTGTGCACGGTGCGGCTCACGACATAGGGCAGCAGCTCGGCCAGCGGAAGGCCGAAGAACGAGTCGCCCTCGACCGCGTAGTGCGCCGTGACGATGCCCATCGCGATCTGCAGCAGCATGAGGCCGATCACCGCGAAGAAATACTTGCGCGTGGCCTTCATGGAGGGTGTCGCCACCGCGCCCAGCAGCGGGTCCGCCTGGGGCGGCTGCGCTTCGGCTTCGTGCCGCTGGCTGCCGTGCAGCCACAGCATGGCCGCAATGGCCGCCAGCAGCAGGCAGATGCTGACCATCGACCAGACCGCGGCCGAGCTGGTCATGGTGTTGCCCACCAGCGGCTCGTGCGGCCAGTTGCTGGTGTAGCTCAGTCCCGTTTCTCCGGGCCGGTCGGTGGCCGCGGCCCAGGAGGTCCAGAAGAAGAACGCGGTGAGCGCCTGGCGGTCGGCCCGGTCGGGCAGCGTGCCCGGCGTCATCGCGTACTGGCCGCGCAGCGTGGCGAGCGAACTGTCGTCGCTGAACAGCGCGTCATAGTGCGCCGCCACCTCCCGGATCGCCTGCGCGCGGTCGGCCGGCACGGTGATCACGCCGCTGGCCGCGTCGTAGGTGTTGCGCCGCATCTGCTCGACCACCGTGGCCGCGAGCGCGCCGCGGTCCGCCGGGCTCAGCGAGTCGAAGTCCTTGCGAAAGGCCTGGGCATGGCGGTTGCGCAGCGCCACGGCCTCGCGGTGCAGCCAGTCGGCGGACCAGTCGGGCGCGACGTAGCTGCCGTGGCCCCACACCGAGCCCAGCTGCTGTCCGCCGGTGGACAGCCAGACCTGCTGGCCGCGCTGGATCTGCTCGCCGGTGAAGATCGGCTCGCCGTCGGCGCTGGAGACCGCGCTCGGAATCGGCGGCGCGGTCAGGTAGATCTGCACGCCCAGGTAGCCGAGCGCGCCGAACGACAGCACGAAGATGAAGGCGAGCCAGCGCCACAGCCGGTTGTTGTTGCTCATGGTGTTTCCTTCTTGGGAATTCGGATCGATGGTGCTCAGGCGCCGCCGCATCCACCGCAGCAGCCGCCGCTCGCATGCGCGTCGAAGGCCGGCACCTTTGTGATGGCCACGCGCCAGACCGAGGGGCCCTCCTCGAGGTAGTTCCATGCGAACCGGTCGGGCCATTGCGACTGGAACTGCGCATACAGCGGCCGCGGATCGTGGTCGTTCACCAGTTCGATCGCGTGGCCGACGTCAAGGGCGGCAAAGGTGGAGAAGATGTGCGCGTGGCGAAATTGCGGCTCGAGCCGGCGGACATCGATGATGGAGGATGGTGCGGATTTCATGGGTTTTCCTCGGTGGGAGCGAAGGGATCTGAAAGGTGTATTTCGGATGCACCTATGCTAGGAAGGCGCGTGCGGCGCCGCTTGATCTGCATCAACATCGGGAGCGAAGGCAGCGGCGACGCTCGCGGCATGCTTTCTCCTTCTTCATCTCTTTTCGACCAGCTGCTGCAGGCTGCGGCGGCCCAGCCCGAGCCCCAGCGCCTGCTGTTCGTGTTCGCCGAGGCCGAGTTGCCCGGCGACGCCGATGCGGCGCAGCGGGCACGTTTCGAGGCGGGGCAGGGCGGTGCGCTGACGCCTGTGGCCTGCGTGGAAAAAAGCCTGCCGGAGCTCAGCACCTACGCCGCGCTGGTGGCGGAATCGCGCCGCGCGAGCCTGCCCTGGCGCGTGATGTTCGCGGCCGGCCTGTCCGGCGCGAACGGCCAGCCGCCCTCGGCCGAACGCATCGAGAGTGCGCTGCAAGCCATGGTCGAGGGCGTGCGAAGCGGTGCCTTCGGCGGCTATCTCGCGCTCGACATCGAAGGCCGGCCGGTGCGGTTCGGCTGACGCGCGCCCCAGCTACTTTCGAGCGCCGCGGCGCGCCGCCAGCCGCTCCTGGATCAGGCGGTCCTTGTCCTGCCACTGGGCTTCGATCCACTTGCGGATGTGCGCGCGCCGCGCCTTGTCGCCCGACGGGTTCGTGCCCAGCAGATGGGGCGGAATGGCGCGCTGGCGGACATCCACCGCCACGGCCCGCACGTCGCCGCTGAGGAGCGCCCAGAAGCTGGGCGTTCCCTCGGGGTAGACGATGGTCACGTCGAGCATCGCCTCGAACTGCCCGCCCATGGTGGCCAGCGCGACGCCAAGGCCGCCCGAGCGGGGCTCGAGCAGATGGCGGTAGCTGCTGTTCTGCGCGGCATGCTTGGCCGCGGTGAAGCGCGTGCCCTCGACGAAGTTGATGACCGCGGTCGGAACGCGCTTGAACCTCTCGCAGGAACGCCGGGTGGTGGCGAGATCCCCGCGACCCTTGCCGCGGCCGCGCTTCATGAACGGAAAGTCGAGCGCCCACCACGCCAGCCCGATCACCGGCACCCAGATCAGCTCGCGCTTGAGAAAGAACTTGAGGAAGGGAATGCGTCCGTGGAAAGTGCGCTGCAGCACCAGGATGTCGACCCAGCTCTGGTGGTTGCTCGACACCAGGTACCAGCCGCGCGGGTTCAGGCCTTCCACGCCCCGGATCTGCCAAGGCGCGGGGCACGCAAGTGCGATCCATGCGTTGTTGACGCCGACCCAGCCGCCGGCCAGCGCGTTCAGCACCCGGTCGCAGCCGGTGCGCACGCGCGCGGCCGGCACGAGCAGCTTGACCAGCGCCGGCGGCACCATCAGCGTGAACGCAAGCAGCGTGTTCACGCCGAGCAGCAGCCCGTTGAGCGCACCGCGCAGGGCAGCCATCAGTCGCACGGCGCAAGCTGCGGCACGTCGCCCAGTTCGCTGACGTAGCGGCCGGGCGCGGGCCGCGCCGGACCGGCCTTCTGGGCGGTCACCGAGCCCACGCTGATGAAGCACAGCGGCTCGTCGTGCCGGTCCAGCGCGAACAGGCCGCGCAGCTCGTCCGATTGCAGCGCCTTGCCGCTGGTCAGCGCCGAGCCGTAGCCCAGGGCGGTGGCGGCCAGCAGCATGTTCTGGATGGCGCATCCGGCCGACAGGATGCGTTCGGTGGCCGGAATCTCCTCGTTGCCCGGGCCCATCCGCGCGACCGCGAGCATCAGCAGCGGCGCGCGGAAGGCCTTCTCGCGTGCCTGGCCCTGCTGCTCGGGCGTGGCGGCGGCATCGCGCTGCAGCAGGGCGCGTGCGAACACGTCGGCGAGCCGCCCGCGCTGCGGCGGCGGCACGACGACGAAGCGCCAGGGCACCAGGCCGCCGTGGTCCGGCGCCGAGGCGGCGGCGCCGAGGATCTGTGCGAGCTCGGCGCGATCGGGCCCCGGCGCACCGAGCCGCCTGGGCAGCACGGTGCGTCGCGCCTCCATCAGCGCGGCCAGTTGCCGCGCACTCGCGGGCGGCTCGGCCGCAGCGTGGGCCACCGCGTTCATCCGCAGCTTCCGAGGTGCCCGCACTGCGTGCAGTAGTCGCAGCCATCCTTGCGGATCATGGCGTGGGCGCCGCATTCGGGGCACTTGGCACCCGCCATCGGGGCCGCGGCCGCAACCAGCGGCACCGGCGCGTCCGGCGCCGCGATGGCCTGGTCGCTGCGGCGCGCGATCAGCTGCTGGATCGCATAGGCGATGGCACCCACTTCGGAGTCGTGCCACATGGGCACCTGGGTGCCGTCGGCCTTCACGTGGTGGCCCAGGCGCACCGGCCCGCGGTCCCAGGCGACCTTGCGCATGTCGGCGAGTGCGCGTTCGAGAAAACCGCCGCGCGCGGCCAGCGACAGCAGCCGCATGCTCGCGGTGATCCATTGCTGCGACTCGCCGCTCTGGCCCACCGGCATGAAGAATTCCACCGCCCGCTCCCGGCCGTCGGCCAGCGGCAGGAACGACACCACCAGGTAGAGCGTCTGCTGCCCCTGCTGCGTCCAGTACTCGATCTTCTCGGCCACGGCATTCAATGCGCCCTTCGGGCGGCTCTCGATCATGGCGCGCATCGGATCGGCTGCAGCGCCGTCGGCGGCGGGGCGGGCCTCCGGCTGCACCGCCGGCGCGACCTCCAGCACGGAGCCCAGGATGCTGTTGGGCCGGTAGGTGGCCAAGCCCTTGAGGCGGGCGGTCCAGGCCTGCAGGTAGAGGCCCTTGAAGTCCTCGTAGGGATAGTCGGCGGGCACGTTCACCGTCTTCGAGATGGCGGTGTCGACGAAGGGCTGCACCGCTTCCATCATGGCCAGGTGGCCGGCCGCGGACATCGACTGGGCCGAGACGAAGTACGGCGGCAGCCGCTCGGTGTCGCCGCCCAGGAAGCGGTACAGCCGCCAGGCGTGGTCCTCCACGTCATACTTGGAGCTGCTGCCGTCGGCCTCGCGCTTCTTGCGCCGGTAAGTCCAGGAGAACGCCGGCTCGATGCCGTTCGAGGCGTTGTCGGCGAACGCCAGGCTCACGGTGCCCGTCGGTGCAATGGACACCAGGTGGCTGTTGCGGATGCCGTGCATGCGGATCTGCTCCTGCAGCGCGGGATCCAGGCGGCTGGCGAAGGTGCCGCGCGCAAGGTAGCGCTCGGCGTCGAACAGCGGGAAGGCGCCTTTCTCGCGTGCCAGCGCCACCGAGGCGGCGTAGGCCGCATCCCGCAGGCAGCGCGCGATGCGCACCGCCATGGCCCGGCCCTCGGGCTGGTCGTAGCGCAGGCACAGCATCGCGAGCGTGTCGCCCAGGCCCGTGAAGCCCACGCCGATGCGGCGCTTGGCCATGGCTTCGGCGCGCTGCTGGGGCAGGGGCCAGAAGGTGAGGTCCAGCACGTTGTCGAGCGCGCGCACCTGCAGCGCCACGGCTTCGCCGAAGCGCGCGAAATCGAAGTGCGCCGCACTGCCGATGCCGAACGGATGCTCCACGAAGCGCGTCAGCACGATCGGCCCGAGGTCGCAGCACCCGTACGGCGGCAGCGGCTGCTCGCCGCAGGGGTTGGTCGCCTCGATGTGCTCGCAGTAGCGCAGGTTGTTGTCGTTGTTGATGGTGTCGGTGAACAGGATCCCGGGCTCGGCGAAGTCGTAGGTCGAGCGCATCACCAGGTCCCACAGCTCGCGCGCCGGCAGGGTTCGGTAGACCCAGCTGCCGTCGGCAGCCTGGGCCGCACCGCGCGCGATCAGCTCGGCGCCCGGTTTGGCGCTGTGCACCAGGGGCCATGCCTCGTCGTCCGCCAGCGCGCGCATGAACTTGTCGGTCACCGCCACCGACACGTTGAAGTTGTTCCAGCGCCCGGGCGTGCGCTTGGCCGTGATGAAGTCCAGCACGTCGGGGTGGTCGATGCGCAGCACGCCCATCTGCGCGCCGCGGCGCGCGCCTGCGCTTTCCACGGTGGCGCAGGAGCGGTCGAACACGTCGATGTAGCTGCACGGGCCCGATGCCGTGGACGCGGTGGTGCGCACCTGCGCGCCGCGCGGCCGGATGCGCGAGAAGTCGTAGCCGACGCCGCCGCCGCGGCGCATGGTTTCGGCCGCTTCGCGCAGCGCCTCGTAGATGCCCGCGTAGCCACCGGCGTCCTGGCCCTGGATGCAGTCGCCCACCGGCTGCACGAAGCAGTTGATCAGCGTGGCCTCCAGGTCGGTGCCCGCGGCGCTCATGATGCGGCCGGCGCCGATCGCGCCGGCGCGCAGGTTGGCGAGGAAGCGCGCCTCCCACTGGGCGCGCTCTTCCTCGGCTTCGACCGAGGCCAGCGCCCGCGCCACGCGTGCGAACAGGGCCTCGACGTCGGCTTCGCCGGGCTTCAGGTATTTTTCGCGCAGCACGTCGCGGCTGATGGGCTGCACGGGCAGCGGCTCCATCTTTCTGGCGTCTTCGCGCTTCATGCCGTGGCGCCCCCCGTCGACGTGGCGGGGCGGATGCCGCCGAGCAGCCAGCGCATCAGGTCGCGGACCGGGCGGATCTCGCTGCCGAAGGGCAGCGCCCCCGCGCCGCGGAAGAACAGGCCACGGTCGACGTGGCCTTCCAGCGCGTGCCCCAGTGTCTTGTCGATGCAGAACTGGCCCCAGCTCGGGGTGCCGTCGCGCAGGCCGCAGTGCGCCAGGCAGTCGAAGCGCATGGTGCAGCTTTCCTTCTTGTGCGCCTTGTGCTGCAGCCGCTCCTCCAGCCGCAGGTACTTGTCCAGCCACGGCGTGCGCACTGCGCGCGCGGGCAGGCCCGCCGTGCTGACGAACTCGACGATGTCGGCGGGCTGGGCGTCGGCCAGCACCTGCTTGAAGGCCGGGTGCGCATCGCATTCGGCGGTCACCGCGAAGGCGGTGCCCAGCTGCACCGCCGCGGCGCCGAGGCCCTGCAGGCGCCGGATGTCTTCCAGGCTGCCGATGCCGCCGGCCGCAATCAGCGGAATGCGGCCCTCGAGGCCGGCCGTCTTGAAGAATTCGAGCACCTGCGGAATGGCGACGTCGAAGTCGAAGCGCGGGTCCTGCAGGTCGGCCACCTTGGCAGCGCCCAGGTGGCCGCCCGCGAGCCGGGGATGCTCGATCACGATGGCATCGGGCAGGCGCCCCTTCTTCTCCCACTTGCGCACCACCAGCTGCACGCCGCGCGCATCCGAGAGGATGGGAATGAGCGCCACCTCGGGATGGTCGCGCGCGAGTTCGGGCAGGTCCAGCGGCAGGCCCGCGCCCACCACCAATGCGTCGATGCCGCAGGCCATGGCGTGGCGCAGGTAGGCCTCGTAGGCGGTCAGCGCCTTCATCACGTTCACGGCCACGAGGCCGCGCCCGCCGGAGAGATCGCGCGCCCGCGCGATCTCGCGGCCCAGCGCCTCGAGGTTGGCGGCATCGATGCGCTGCCCGGCATCCGGCTCGGCGTTCAGGTGGGCCGTGCGGGCCATCAGGTCGGGATGCAGCCGGCGCAGGTCGACGGCCGAGATCGTGCCCATGCCGCCCAGCCCGGCGACCGTGCCGGCGAGCCCGCCGGCCGACACGCCGACACCCATGCCGCCCTGAATGACAGGGAGGAGTTCGGCGCCCTTCAGGCGCCAGTTGCGCAGGCCCGAATCGCGCGAAAGCGCTTCCAGGGCGACTGCTGTCTCGTCAGAGGATCGATCCATCATGTTCCACATAAGGTTGATAGGGGCCGGTACCGGCGTTGGAGGCGAGCGAGGCGGGCACGAAGTCGCCCGCCTGGGCATCGAACACATGGACTTCGCCTTCCTCGATCACGTAGTGCCAGCCATGCAGCGTGAGCGCGTTGCGCTCGACGCGGCTGCGCACCATCGGGTAGGCCATCAGGCGCTCGAGCTGCAGCACGACGGCGCGCTGTTCGCTGCGGCGCAGCGCGGCGGGGCTGGGACGCACCGGCAGCAGGGCCTCGTCGGCCAGCCGCAGCCATGACTTCAGCGCGACCGCTTCGTCCGCCACGCCTTCGTAGGCCGCGCGGATCGCGCCGCAGTGGCTGTGGCCGCACACGACGATGCGTTCGACCTTCAGCTCGAGCAGCGCGAATTCGATCGCGGCCACCGTGCCATGCAGCCCGTGCGATCCGTCGCAGGGCGGCACGAACGCACCGACGTTGCGGATGATGAAGAGCTCGCCCGGACCCGTGCCCGTCAGCAGGTAGGGCATCAGCCGCGAGTCCGAGCAGCCGATGAAGAGCGTCTTCGGATGCTGGCCTTCGGCGACCAGGTCCTGGAAGCGCTGCTGGTGCCGCGGAAAATAGTCGGAGCGGAACCTGCGCAGGCGCAAGAGCAGGTCGTCAGGTTCCTGGGCGGTCATTGCACCAGCGGGGAGTCCGCCCCTTCGAGGACCAGGCCGCTCAGTCCGGCGCGGCCGGCCAGCAGCTGCATGTACTGGTGCAGGGCCTTGGCGCGCGACTGCTGGGCGAGCTGCACCGCGATGCGCGGGCTTACCTCCTCGAAGGATTGCCGGCGACCCGCATCGCGCGCGAGCACCTCGACGATATGGAAGCCGTAGCGGCTGTGGACCAGTCGCGGATGCAGGCCCAGCGCGTCGAGCCGTTCGCTGTTGTGGAACAGCTCGGCCGTGAGCTCGTCGGCGCAATCGTCCGGGCCGATCCAGCCGAGGTCGCCGCCCTCGGCGCCGCTCGGGCAGTTCGACAGGGTCCGCGCGAGTTCGGCGAAGCGGGTGGGCGCGGCGTCCCTGCGGCGCAACTCGAGCAGGGCCTGCTCGGCGCGCGCGGCCAGCGCCGCAACGTTGATTCCCTGCGTCACCGCAAACAGGATGTGGCGTGCATGCACGCGGCGGCCGATGGCGAAGTGCGCGCTTCGCGCCGCGTAGTAGCGGCGGCATTCGCCTTCGCTGGGCATGGGCACCTCGATCTCGTCGTCGAGCATCTGCTGGATCACCGCCTGCTCGGCCGTGCCCAGGCGCGGCGCGAGAAGCGCCTCCGAAGGCGGCAGCAGGCCGCGCGCGACGGCCTCCTGCCGCAGCAGTTCGGCCCAGGCCAGCTCGCGCAGGCTGTATTCGTCCGGACGTTCGCCCGGCAGGTGCAGGGCAACGCCGTTGATCGCCGCGCATGAGGTCTCGGTTGGGGCCACGCTCGCTGCCGGTTCGATGACCACCGGGGTTGAGGCCGCCACGGGTGCCGCGGTTTCGCGGCACTGGCAGGCGCCGCCGCCGCATCCGCCGGCGCTCACCGGGCCACCCCCGTCGACTTGGCCACGGACCCGGCCGGCACCGCCTTCGGCGGCGAATGAGGCGCGGCACTCGGCGCGGCCGCCGATGCCGGCTTGCTTGGCACCAGCGCCCGGCGGCTGCGCACCACCTGGTAGGGCCGGAAGACATAGCCCACCGTGGCGAAGCCGCTCCAGACATGCACCAGCCGCGTGAACGGGAAGATCAGGAAGATCGACATGCCGAGGAACATGTGGGCCTTGAACACCCAGCTTGCGCCGTCCAGCAGTTCCACGGCGCCGCCGCGGAAGGTGACGATGCGCTGCGCCCATTCGGCCAGCAGCACCATCATGCTGCCGTCCAGATGCTGCGCCGACAGCGGGATCGTGGCCAAGCCGAGCGCCAGCTGCAGCCACAGCAGGACCAGCAGCACGATGTCGCTGGTCCTGGAGTTGAGGCGGATGCGCTCGTCGCCGAGACGCCGGTGCAGCAGGATCGTGACGCCGGCAAAGCCGAGCAGGCCGGCAATGCCGCCCGAGATCATCGCCATCAGCTGCTTGCTGCCGGCACCGATGAAGGGCTCGTAGAGGAAGTGCGGCGTCAGCATGCCGACGCTGTGGCCGAAGAACAGGAACAGCACGCCCACGTGGAACAGGTTGCTGCCCCAGCGCAGCTGGCCGGCGCGCAGCAGCTGCGAGGAGTCGCTCTTCCATGTGTACTGGTCGCGGTCGAACCGGATCAGGCTGCCGATGAGGAAGACGCTCAGGCAGATGTACGGATAGATGCCGAAGAGGAAATTGTCGAGGGCGTTCATACGGGGGCTCCACTGGCGGCGGCCGCGGCCGCCTTGCGAACAATGTGGATGGGCTGCGCGTCGCCGGGCCGTGCCTGGCCCTTGGTGCTGCAGCCGTCGAAGACGACGGGCTCGGCCCAGCTCTCGTCGATCGGCTGCTCGTCGGTCACCGCCACCGCTTCGGCCTTGTGGCCGGCCAGCTCGATGACCGCCGCCAGCACGCTCGCGTAGGCGCTCTCGCGCTTGCGCAGCGCGCTGAAGATGGACGCGAGGATGTGCGCCATCTCGCCGAGGAACGCGCGCGCCACCGCCGGCGGCTGCGTGGAGGCGAACTCGAGCACCACGCACAGGTGGTCGGGCACCTCATGCGGGCCGAGCAGCAGCCCGCATTTCTCGTAGGTCTGGGCCAGGTCGATCATGGCCGGGCCGCGCTCGCGCGAGTCGCCGTGCACATGCTCGAAGAGGTGCAACGAGGTGCTGCGGCCGCGGTCGAACAGCTCGACGAACTGCGTCTCGGCCTCGATCGGATCGACCGAGACCAGCGCGCGGGCCAGTGCCCGCAGCTCCTTGCGGCGCGCCGGCGACAGCGCCGCCTCGGCGTCCATCGCATCGGCCAGCCGGGGCATCAGGGCGCGCGCCTTGGCATCGGGATAGCCGAGCAAGAGGGCAAGCGCGCGAAGGGTGTGGCGTTGGGTTTTCATCGTGTCGCTCCGGCGTCAGACCTTGGCGTGGATCGGAATCGTGCGGCGCTTGGCGGCGCCGAACAGGCTGGTTTCGGAGCTGCCGTCGGAGCAGCCGTTGCCGAACGAGAAGCCGCAACCGCCCTTCATGTCGAAGGTGTCCTCGGCGTACTCGCGGTGCGTCGAGGGGATGACGAAGCGGTCTTCATAGTTGGCGATGGCCATCACCTGGTACATCTCTTCCACCTGCGCGGCCGTCAAGCCGACCTGCGCGAGCACCGCGGGATCCGCGAAGTCGTCGACATGCTTGCCGCGCTGGTAGGTGCGCATGGCCAGCATGCGTTCGAGCGCACGGACCACCGGTTCGGTGGCGCCCGCGGTCAGCAGGTTGGCCAGGTACTGCACCGGGATGCGCATCTGCGTGACGTCGGGAATCGCGCCCTTGGCGCCCACATGCCCGGCGTTGGCGGCCGCGGTGATCGGCGACAGCGGCGGCACGTACCAGACCATCGGCAGCGTGCGGTACTCGGGGTGCAGCGGCAGCGCCACCTTCCACTCCATCGCCATCTTGTAGACCGGGCTGTTCCTGGCGCCTTCGAGCCAGGCCTCGGGGATGCCGTCGCGCCGGGCCTGCGCGATCACCTCCGGATCGTGCGGGTCGAGGAAGATGCCGAGCTGGGCCTCGTAGAGGTCCTTCTCGTCCGGCACGCTGGCCGCTTCCTGGATGCGGTCGGCGTCGTACAGCACCACGCCGAGGTAGCGGATGCGCCCGACGCAGGTTTCCGAACAGACGGTGGGCTGGCCGGCCTCGATGCGCGGGTAGCAGAAGATGCACTTCTCGGCCTTGCCGCTTTGCCAGTTGTAGTAGATCTTCTTGTAGGGGCAGCCCGAGACGCACATGCGCCAGCCGCGGCACTTGTCCTGGTCGATCAGCACGATGCCGTCTTCCTCGCGCTTGTAGATCGAGCCCGATGGGCAGGAGGCCACGCACGCCGGATTCAGGCAGTGCTCGCACAGCCTGGGCAGGTACATCATGAAGGTGTTCTCGAACTGGCCGACCATCTCCTTTTGCACCGCGTCGAAGCTGCCCAGGTTGGCGTCCTTGCTGCGCTTGGAAAACTCGCCGCCGAGGATCTCTTCCCAGTTCGGGCCCCACTCGATCTTCTCCATGCGCTTGCCGGTGATCAGGCTGCGCGGCCGTGCCGTCGGCGGCGCCTTCATCGCGGGCGCCGACTGCAGGTGCTCGTAGTCGAAGGTGAAGGGCTCGTAGTAGTCGTCGATCTGCGGCAGGTTGGGGTTGGAGAAGATGCGCATGAGCAGGCTCCACCTGCCGCCCTGGCGCGGCTCGATCGAGCCGTCGGGCTTGCGCACCCAGCCTCCCTGCCACTTGCCCTGGTTCTCCCATTCCTTGGGGTAGCCGATGCCGGGCTTGGTCTCGACGTTGTTGAACCAGGCGTACTCGACGCCGGGCCGGCTGGTCCAGACGTTCTTGCAGGTGACTGAGCAGGTGTGGCAGCCGATGCACTTGTCCAGGTTCAGGACCATGCCGATTTGCGCGCGTATTTTCATCGTGGGTACCTCGTTCAGGCCGCCGCCGCGGCGGCCGCGTCCGCGGGCGTGTCGAGCCAGTCGACCTTGTTCATCTTGCGCACCACCACGAACTCGTCGCGGTTGGTGCCGATGGTTCCGTAGTAGTTGAAGCCGTAGCTCAGCTGCGCGTAGCCGCCGATCATGTGCGTGGGCTTCAGCACGATGCGGGTCACCGAGTTGTGGATGCCGCCGCGCGTGCCGGTGATCTCGGAGCCGGGCGTGTTGATGATCTTCTCCTGCGCGTGGTACATCATCACCATGCCCGGGTTGACGCGCTGGCTCACCACCGCGCGCGCCGCAATGGCGCCGTTGATGTTGAACAGCTCGACCCAGTCGTTGTCGACGATGCCGGCGCTCTTCGCGTCGTCCTCCGACAGCCACACCACCGGACCGCCGCGGTTCAGCGTGAGCATCAGCAGGTTGTCGGTGTACGTGGAGTGGATGCCCCACTTCTGGTGCGGCGTGATGAAGTTGAGCTGGATCTCCTTGTTGCCGTTGCTGCGGATGTTGTGGATGTCCTTCGTGGTCTTCAGGTCGACCGGGGGGCGGTAGACCGCCAGGCTTTCGCCGAAGGCCCGCATCCACGGATGGTCCAGGTAGAACTGCTGGCGGCCCGTCAGCGTGCGCCATGGGATCAGCTCGTGGACGTTGGTGTAGCCCGCGTTGTAGGAGACCTTCTCGCTCTCGATGCCGCTCCAGGTGGGCGAGGAGATGATCTTGCGCGGCTGCGCCTGGATGTCGCGGAAACGGATCTTCTCGTCCTCGCGGTAGATCGCCAGGTGCGTGTGGTCGCGCCCGGTCTGCTTGCCGAGGGCCTTCCATGCCTTCACGGCCACGTGGCCGTTGGTTTCGGGCGCCAGCTGCAGCACCACTTCGCAGGCGTCGATGTCGGTGTCGATGCTCGGCATGCCCTCGGTGGCGCCGGCATCGGTGACGCGGCCGTTGAGGTTGCCGAGTTCGTCGACCTCGATTTCCGTGTTCCAGCCGATGCCCTTGCCGCCGTTGCCGATCTTCTTGAGCAGCGGGCCCAGCGCGGTGAAGCGCTTGTAGAGGTTCGGATAGTCGCGCTCCACGACCGCGATCTGCGGCGCGGTCTTGCCGGGGATGAGTTCGCACTCGCCGCGCTTCCAGTCGGCCACGCCGAAGGGCTGGGCCAGCTCGGCGGGCGAATCGTGCATCAGCGGCGTGAGCACCACTTCCTTCTCGACGCCCAGATAGCCCGGGCACAGCGCGCTGAAGGTGCGCGCGAAGCCCTTGTAGATCTCCCAGTCGCTGCGCGCCTGCCACGCCGGGTCGACCGCGGTCGACAGCGGATGGATGAAGGGGTGCATGTCGCTGGTGTTGAGGTCGTTCTTCTCGTACCAGGTGGCGGTCGGCAGCACGATGTCCGAGTAGAGGCAGGTGGTGCTCATGCGGAAGTCGAGCGTCACCAGCAGGTCGAGCTTGCCTTCGGGCGCCTTGTCGTGCCAGACCACCTCGGTGGGCTTGGCATCGTCGGGCCCGAGGTCCTTGCCCTGCACGCCGTGCGTGGTGCCCAGCAGGTGCTTGAGGAAGTATTCGTGCCCCTTGCCCGAGGAGCCCAGGATGTTGGAGCGCCACACGAACATGTTGCGCGGCCAGTTCGACGGATGGTCGGGGTCTTCGCAGCTCATGCGCAGCGTGCCGTCCTTCAGTGCCCGGACCGTGTAGGCCGCACCGTCGAGGCCGGCGGCCTGCGCGTCGCGCGCCACCTGCTGCGGATGGGTCTGCAGCTGCGGCGCCGACGGCAGCCAGCCCATGCGCTCGGCGCGCACGTTGTAGTCGATCATCGTGCCGGCGAAGGCGGCCTTGTCGGCCAGCGGGGACAGCACCTCCTCCATGCCGAGCTTCTCGTAGCGCCACTGGTCGGTGTGGGCGTAGAAGAAGCTCGTCGAGTTCATCTGCCGCGGCGGGCGGATCCAGTCGAGCGCGAAGGCCAGCGGGGTCCAGCCGGTCTGCGGGCGCAGCTTTTCCTGGCCCACGTAATGGGCCCAGCCGCCGCCGCTCTGGCCGATGCAGCCGCACATCATCAGGATGTTGATGACGCCGCGGTAGTTCATGTCACTGTGATACCAGTGGTTCATGGCCGCGCCGATGATCACCATCGACTTGCCGTGCGTCTTCTCCGCGTTGGCCGCGAACTCGCGCGCCACGGTGATGACCTGGTCGCGCGGCACGCCGGTGATCTTTTCCTGCCAGGCCGGGGTGTAGGGCGTGTCGTCGTCGTAGCCGGCGGCGGCCATCTCGCCGGGCAGGCCGCGCGCCACGCCGTAGTTGGCGGCCTGCAGGTCGAACACCGTGGCGACCAGTGCGGTCTGGCCTTCCGCGCCAAGCGCAATGAGCCGCACCGGCACCGTGCGCACCAGCACGTCGCTTTGCGCGTTGTTCGGAAAGTGCTCGCTCTCGATGCCGCCGAAGTAGGGGAAGCCGATCTGCGCAGGCTGGATCGCCGTGCCCGCATCGTCGAGCAGCGACAGCGTGAGCTTCACCTCGGCGCCGCGCTCCGCCTCCTTGGCCTCGAGGTTCCACTGCCCGGCATCGGCGCGGCCGTCGGCGCCCCAGCGAAAGCCGATGGCGCCCTGCGGCACCACCACGCGGCCGTCCTCGGCCAGCGCGACGGTCTTCCATTCGGGGTTGTTCGGCTGCCCGAGCCGGTCGTCGAAGTCCGAGGCCCGCAGGTAGCGGTCGGGCACCATGACCTGTTCGCCCGAGGGCAGGGTGTGCGCCTTGAGCATCACCAGCATCGGCAGGTCGGTGTAGCGGCGCGCGTAGTCGTCGAAGTATGCGGTGCGCCTGTCGAAGTAGAACTCCTTGAGGATCACGTGGCCCATGGCCATGGCAACCGCGGCATCGGTGCCCTGCTTGGGATGCATCCACAGGTCCGACAGCTTGGCCACCTCGGAGTAGTCGGGCGTGATGGCAACCGTCTTGGCACCCTTGTAGCGGACCTCGGTGAAGAAGTGCGCGTCCGGCGTGCGCGTCTGCGGCACGTTGGAGCCCCAGGCGATGACGTAGCTGGAGTTGTACCAGTCGGCCGATTCCGGCACGTCGGTCTGCTCGCCCCACACCTGCGGGCTGGCCGGCGGCAGGTCGCAGTACCAGTCGTAGAAGCTCATGCACACGCCGCCGATCAGGCTCAGGTAGCGGCTGCCCGCGGCGTAGCTCACCATCGACATGGCCGGAATCGGCGAGAAGCCGATGATGCGGTCGGGCCCGTAGCGGCGGATGGTGTGGATGTTGCTGGCCGCGACGATCTCGTTGACCTCGTCCCAGCCCGAGCGCGCGAAGCCGCCGAGTCCGCGCACGCTCTGGTAGCTGCGGCGCGTGGCCTCGTCCTGCACGATGGAGGCCCAGGCCTCGACGGGCGGCAGTGTCTTGCGCGCTTCGCGCCATGCCTTGAGCAGCGCGCCGCGCACCATCGGGTACTTGACGCGGTTGGCGCTGTACAGGTACCAGCTGTAGCTGGCGCCGCGGGCGCAGCCGCGCGGCTCGTGGTTGGGCATGTCCCAGCGGGTGCGCGGATAGTCGGTCTGCTGGGTTTCCCAGGTGACGATGCCGCCCTTGACGTAGATCTTCCACGAGCACGAGCCCGTGCAGTTCACGCCGTGGGTGCTGCGCACGATCTTGTCGTGCGCCCAGCGCGTGCGGTAGGCGTCCTCCCAGGTGCGGTCTTCGCCGGTGACCTGGCCATGGCCCTCGGCGAAGGATTCGCGCGCCTGCGCGAAGTAGGTCAGGCGGTCGAGAAAGTGGCTCATCG
This sequence comes from Variovorax beijingensis, assembly GCF_003951285.1. Classification (GTDB taxonomy): domain Bacteria; phylum Pseudomonadota; class Gammaproteobacteria; order Burkholderiales; family Burkholderiaceae_C; genus Variovorax; species Variovorax beijingensis. Next base: position 78,262 of record NZ_RXFQ01000014.1, read on the forward strand.
TTGGTCTTTCGTAGGGATTCGATTGGCTCAGGGGTTCTTCACGTAGGCGCCGCGGCGCAGGTAGAACCACCAGTTGAGAACGAGGCACAGGGCATAGAACACCGCAAAGCCGTACATCGCGTACTGGGGCGTGCCGGCCTTGATCTGCGCGCCGATGACCACGGGCGCGATGAATGCGCCGTAGGCGGCAATGGCGGATGTCCAGCCCAGCACCGGGCCGGCCCTGGCGCGGTCGAAGATCACGCCGATGGTGCGGAAGGTGGAGCCGTTGCCGATGCCGCTGGCGGCGAACAGCAGCACGAACAGCAGCATGAAGGGCAGGAAGTACTGCTCCGGCTGCGGCGAGCTGTAGGCCAGCAGCATCACGTAGCCCACGGCGGCCGATGCGATCACCATCACTGCGGAGATCACCTGCGTGACGATCGAGCCGCCCACCTTGTCAGAGATCCAGCCGCCCACCGGGCGGATCAGCGCGCCGACGAAGGGGCCGATCCACGCGTAGGTGAAGGCCGACGGTGCGTTCGGGTTCTTCAGCGTGTGCTGCAGCACGCCGGCCGTGTCGGGCACGTGGCTGATGCCGAAGATGACCGCGATCGACAGCGGCAGTGCCATCGAGAAGCCGATGAAGGAGCCGAAGGTCACGATGTACAGCGCCGTCATCGACCAGGTGTGCTTGTCGCGGAAGATCTCGAACTGCCTGGCGATGTTCTCCTTCATCGTGCCGAACGCGGCGAGCTTCATGGTGAACAGCGTGGCCACGATGATCAGCGGCATGGCCACCCACATGTTGAGCAGGCCCAGGCCCGTGGGCGCCGGCAGGTACAGGTACAGGCCCGCGATCGCCGGGGCGAACGACAGCGTGTAGAGCCAGATGATCTTCAGGAAGGCCTGGATCGTGCCGCCGGTATCGGGCGAGACGGTGCGCAGGTTGTTCATGCCGAACCAGCACAGGATCGACAGCGGCACCAGCGACAGCACCCAGGCGAAGCCCGCGTTCTGGATCCAGGTGGGCGTGCCGGCGGTGATCTTGCCCATGATCCAGCCGCTGTCCTTGAGCAGCGTCATCGGCTCGCCGCCGATGCTGCCCAGCAGGCCCACGGTCATCACCAGCGGGATGACGATCTGCATGGTGGTGACGCCGAAGTTGCCGATGCCCGCGTTCAGGCCCAGCGCGGTGCCCTGCAGGCGCTTGGGAAAGAAGGTGCTGATGTTGGACATCGAGCTGGCGAAGTTGCCGCCGCCCACGCCCGACCACAGTGCCATGAGCTGGAACACCCACAGCGGCCACTCCTTGTGCTGCAGCGCGATGCCGGTGCCGATGGCCGGCGCCAGCAGCATCGCGGTGGTCAGGAAGATGGTGTTGCGCCCACCCGCCAGGCGGATCAGGAACGCGGCCGGAATGCGCATGGTGGCGCCGGCCAGGCCCGCGATGGCGGTGAGCGTGAACAGCTCGGCCTGCGTGAAGGGAAAGCCCAGGTTGTTCATCTGCACGGTGATGATTCCCCACATGCCCCACACGGCAAAGGCGCACAGCAGCGCGGGCACCGACAGCCACAGGTTGCGCCATGCGACGTGCCTGCCGGTGCTTTCCCAGAACTGCTCGTCTTCGGGGCGCCAGTCGGCGATGTCGGCGCGGCCGTCGGCCGTGCCCGGTGGAACGGCGATGGTGCGGGTGCTCATGATTTGACTTCCAGGTTGAGTTTCGATTCACGCGCGCCGCCCATCACCTGGGTGCCGCGCACTTCGGTCCAGTACATCCAGACGAGGGAGACCCACACCACGCCGTACATCAGCATGAAGGCGCTCGAGCGGATGCCGGTGAGGTCCATCAGCGCGCCGAACATGACGGGCAGCACGAAGCCACCGAGTCCGCCGGCCAGGCCGACCACGCCGCTGATCGCGCCGATGTTGCCGGGATAGTCGTCGCTGATGTACTTGAAGACGCTGGCCTTGCCGAAGGCCATGGCAATGCCGAGCACGAACATCAGCGCGGTGAAGCTGTAGACGTTCAGCCCGATGTGGAAGGTGCGCGGGCCGTTCACCGTGAGGAGCGTGAGATCGGTCTGCGGATAGCTCAGCAGGAACAGGCAGATCCAGCACACCCACATCACCCACCAGGTGACGCTGTGCGCGCCGAACCTGTCGGACAGCCAGCCGCCGACGGCGCGCAGCACGCCGCCCGGCAGCGAGAAGCAGGCCGCCAGCAGCGCGGCGACGCGGATGTCCATGCCGTACTCGCCGACGTAGTACTGCACCATCCAAAGCGAGATGGCGACGTAGCCACCGAACACGATGCTGTAGTACTGGCAGTAGCGCAGCACCCGCGGGTCCTTCAGTGTCCTGAGCTGGTCGGCAAAGCTGGCGCTCTTGCCCGTCAGGTGCGCGGGGTCGCTGGCGCTCAGCATCCAGAACAGGACCGTGGCGCCGAGCATGATCGCCGCGTAGACCTGCGGCACCACGGCCCAGCCGAAGGCCACCACGATGGCCGGCGCCACGAACTTGTTGACGGCTGCGCCCGAATTGCCGGCGCCGTAGATGCCCATCGCGAAGCCTTGCCGTCCGCGCGGAAACCAGCGCGCCACATACGGCGTGCCGACCGAGAAGGAGCCGCCCGCGAGCCCGACGAACATGCCCAGCACGATGAAGTGCCAGTACTGCGTGGCGTAGGACATCAGCCAGATGGCGGGCACGGTGGCGGCCATCAGCAGCGTCATCACGATGCGGCCGCCGAAGCGGTCGGTCCAGATGCCCAGCGGCACGCGCACCAGTGAGCCCGTGAGCACCGGCATCGCCGTGAGCAGGCCGAACTCGGTCGCGTTGAGGTCGAGCGCCTTGCGGATCGGAATGCCGATCACGCCGAACATCATCCAGACCATGAAGCAGACGGTGAACGCCAGCGTGCTCACCGCCAGCACGCGCCAGGCCTTGGCGGGCACGGCCTGATGGGCCGATGGCGGCGAGAGTGGGGGGCTGGATGCGGTTGCGCGCTGCTGCACGATGGGTTCTCCTGAAGGGCTACCGGAGCTTAGGAGCGGGCCTTGTGGGTGCCTTGATCCACATCAAGCGGCAGCGCTTACGCAAAGACACACTGGGCCATGGATCAAAACCTGCGAGCCCAGCCCGCACGGCGATACCCTGTGCTGGACGACGCGCAGGGCTTCGCGACGGCCGTGCTGCTGGTCGGGCTGGGGCTGGCCGTGCTTCGCAGCGCCCACCTGCTGACGGGTGGTCTTCCCGGCCTGGCTTTCGTGCTGAACTATGCGTCGGGCTGGCCCCTGGGGTGGACCCTGCTGATCGTGAACCTGCCGTTCATCGCATTCGGCTGGCATGCATTCGGCTTGCGCTTCACGTGGAAGACGATCCTCGTCGTTGCCGGGCTGTCGCTGAGCGTCGAGGGGATAGGGCGGGTGCTCAGCGTGCACTCGACCCACCCGCTGGCTGCGGCGGTCGCCGGCGGCCTGCTGATAGGCGTCGGCCTGCTGATCCTGTTTCGCCATGGCGCGAGCCTCGGTGGATTCGGCGTGCTGGCGCTGTTCCTGCAGCGCCGCTACGGCTGGAGCACCGGCGCCGTGCAGATGGCATGCGATGCCGCGATCGTGGCCTCGGCCTTCGCCCTCGTGGAGCCGAGCCGTGTCGGCTACTCGATCGTTTCGGCAGTGATGGTGAACCTGGTTCTGGTGTGGAACCACCGGCCCGGCGCGCGATCGTTGATCGGCATCAAGGAACCGCCGAACGGGCATCGATAACCTCGCTTCCCAGCTCTATCCTCAGAGGAGATCGCATGGCTGTCCTGGATCGATCCGATGCAACTTCGCTCGGCCTGCCTTTCATGGACCAGGCCCGAGGGCGATTCGCCAGGCTGCTGACGCAGGTGGAGGAGGCCGGCAACGCTGCGTTGCCGGCGGCCTGGCGCGACCTGCTTGCGTACGCCGTCGAGCTCTTTGCGTGCGAGGACATCTGGATGCGGGCGTCCGGTTTCGCGGCGCGCAAGGATCACGCGGCACAGCATCGCGTGGTGCTGGAGGTGATGCGCGAAGGCGCCGTGCATGCCGCCGGGGGGCGGCTTGCGCAATTGCGGGAGATGGCGCGCCAGCTGAGGGACTGGCATGAGGCGCATGGCCGGACCATGGATGCGCCGCTTGCGCGTCATCTGCGCAAGCGGCGGGCGAGCCGCAGGAACGCCGGTGTGCAGTTGCGGGCCTCCCATGCGGCGCGGCCCCCGTTGCGCGCAGCCGCGCAGCACGCTTCGCAGCGCTGAACCCTGGCTCCCGCCGCGCCTTTGACGACTCAATGAGTTGACGGTACGCCCGACGCCCGCGTCGGGTACGCATCCGAAAGTGCTGCGCAAAAAATCTAAGTGAACGATTCCGGGTCGAACGTCGCCCCGGCATGGTGCGAGGAGTTGTCCCTGACGAGGGCGCCGTCGTGGGGCTGAGCGCGTTCGTTCAATGCTCCAAAACCCTGGGAACAGCGAATGAAAGAGCCCGAAAGATGCCGCGGGCGGTGAAATTTTGTCTCGAAATCCGGACGCGACTTCTGGGGTGATCTAGCCGTATTTTCCCCTGAAAACCCGACCCTCGATAGGGCCGAATACTGAGACGTGGCGACTCGAAGGTACTCCTAGGATGACACCGTCGCATCGATTCACGTCACACGGTGGTCATGCGTTCCGTGCACCTGCCGCCCCACTTCGGGGCAATGATTGTCGAACTGAGGAAAACATGTCCGCCCTTCTCGAAATTGATTCCATCCGCCAGGAATTTCCGGTCACCAAGCGGATGCTCTATCTGGACTCCGCGCACCAGACACCCATGGCAACCTGCGTGCGCCAGGCGCTTTCCGAGTTTCTCGCGGAAGGCAACGAAATGGCCGGCCCGAAGCCGGTGTGGATGCGCCGCGTCGAGCGTGCCCGGGAGGACGTCGCGGCGCTGCTGAATGCATTGCCCAGCGAGATCGCTTTCACCAAGAACACCTCCGAAGGCCTCAACATCGCCGCAAATGCAGTTCCACTCGCAAGCGGAGACACGGTCCTGATGCTCGAGGGCGACCATCCGAACAATGCCTATGCCTGGCTCAACCTGAAGCGCAAGGGCGTGCAGGTGCGCTTCGTGAAGGTGGCAGATGATGAAATCGCGAACGCGGAAACCTTCGAGCCCTTCATCGATGCCAAGACCAAGGTCATCTCGCTGTCACACGTGACCTTCCACGCGGGCCAGCGGCACGACATCGCCGGCATCGGCCGCCTGTGTGCGCAGAAGGGCATCTACCTGATCGTCGACGTGATGCAGTCCGTCGGCGTGCTTCCGGTCGACGTCAGGGCGCTGGGCGTGTCCGTGCTCGCCGCCGGCTGCCACAAGGGCTTGCTTGTGCCTCAGGGCCTGGGAATTCTTTACGTGAAGGCCGGCCTGGATGAGCTGCAGCCGGCCTACCTTGCGATGAGCAGCCTGGCGAATCCCCCAGAAGACTACATCGCGCGGCCTGACGATCTGGCGCCGCGCAAAGATGCCGGGCGCTTCGAGTTCGGCAACTACAACCTTCCCGATCTGCATGCCTTGTCGAGCTCGATCGACCTCATCCGAAAGACAGGTGTCGAGCGCATCGAAGAGCATGTGCTCCAACTGGGCGACCGATTGATCGCTCAACTCGAAAAGCTCGACGTGCATCTCGTCGGGCCACGGGCTCGCGCCAGTCGTGCACACATCTACGTGCTGGACCTGCCGGTCGCCGAGTGGCTCGACTACTTCACGCAGAACCAGGTACGCGTATCGCCCGAGCGCGGCGGCATTCGCATCTCCTTCGGCCTCTTCAACACCTCCGACGACGTCGACCAGGTCGTGTTGCTGATCCAGCGGCGCCTGAACCGCAGCGCCCAACCAACCTCAGCAACCCAGGCCGACTGATCGCCATCCGTTTCTTTCTTCATTGACCGCAGGAGAATCTTCATGAACCCGAAGTCGTCGTTTCTCACCGTTGCAGCCGCCTGCCTGATGGCCGCAAACATGCCCAGCTTCGCCCAGACCGGCGGAGATACGCTGCAGAAGATCAAGGAAACCGGGGCGATCACGCTTGGCTACCGCGAGTCGTCCGTGCCGTTCTCGTTCCTGGACAGCCAGCAGAAGCCTGTCGGGATTTCGATGGACCTGTGCGCGGCCGTTGTGGACAAGGTGAAGCAGCAGCTGAACATGCCCAAGCTCGAAGTCAAGCAGGTGGCGGTCAACTCCTCGAACCGCATCCCGCTGGTCGTCAACGGCACCGTCGACATCGAGTGCGGCGGCACCGCGAACAACGCCGCGCGGCAGAAGCAGGTCGCCTTTTCCGTGGCCACCTTCGTCAGCCAGCCGCTCTGGCTGGTGCGCGTGGACTCCGGCGTGAAGAGCCCGGCGGATCTCAAGGGCAAGACCATCGTGGTCACACAAGGCTCCAACGCGGTCGGCTTCGCACGCAAGTTCAACGAAGAGCAGAAGATGGGACTGACGACGATCGCGGCCAAGGACCATGGCGAGTCGATGCTCACGCTCGACAGCAACCGTGCCGTCGCCTGGCTCGAGGACGACATCCTGCTGGCGGGCGAGAAGGCGAACTCGCGCAACTCGGCGTCGTTTGCCCTCGTGCCCGGCGGCTTCGACAATATCTACTACGGCTTGATGTTGCGCAAGGATGACCCGGCGTTCAAGGCCCTCGTCGACGACGTGATCAGTGGCCTCATGAAGAGCGGCGAGTACGACAAGCTCTACAAGAAGTGGTTCGAGTCGCCGATCCCGCCGCGCAACGTGAGCCTTGCCTTTCCAATGACGGAGAAGCTGAAGGAGCGAATCAAGGCGCCCAGCGACCGGATCGACTGAAGCACCACCATCTGAAACTGACCGGAGCTCGATGTGTTCGAAGTTCTTTTCGAGACAGTCCAGGACGGCGAGGAGCTGTACCTCGCCTGGCTGCTCAATGGCTTGGCCTGGACGGTCGCCCTGGCGCTGGCGGGCTGGTGTGTTGCCTTCGTCCTGGGTGTGCTGGTCGGCTGTGGCCGGACCTCCTCCAACCGGGCGATCGCGCTGGCCGCGCGCCTGTATGTCGAGGTTTTTCGCAACATCCCCATCATCGTCCAGATGTTCCTCTGGTACTTCGTGCTGCCGGAACTGCTGCCGCCCGAGCTCGGCAATGCGATGAAGAAAATGGCGCCCCCCTGGGGGGCCTTTGTCCCCGCACTGATCGCGCTTTCTCTCTACACCGGCGCTCGCGTGGCCGAGCAAGTCAAGGCGGGTATCGAAGCATTGCCTTACGGTCAGCGCTCGGCAGCCAGGGCACTGGGCATGACCGAACTGGAGCTGTATCGCACCATTCTGCTTCCGCAGGCGCTGCGCATCATCATGCCGACGCTGACCAGCGAGGTGATGGGCATCTTCAAGAACACGTCGGTGGCACTGACCATCGGACTTCTTGAGCTCACCGCCCAGGCTCGGCAGATCAACGAGTTCACCTTCAAGACATTCCAGGCCTTCGGCGCGGCAACCATCCTCTATCTGCTGCTCGCACTCTCCGTCTACGCCGTCATGCATGGCCTGGAAAAGCGCCTCCGCACGCCCGGCACAGAGCCCACGAACACGAGACGCCGCTTCTTTCCGATGCGAAAAGAGGCAGCGAAACCATGAACCACTTCGACTTTTCCGTGATCGCGCAGGCCTGGCCGTTCCTGCTCGACGGACTGGTGTTCTCGCTGAAGCTCACCGCGGTCGGTTTTCTCGGCGGCCTGGTGCTCGGTATCGGGCTCGCTCTCGTGAGGCACCTTGAAGTTCCGGTCGCGTCCCAGCTCGCAAGCGCGTACATCACGCTGATCCGCTCGGTGCCCCTGATCATGGTGCTCTTCTGGTTCTTCTTCCTGATGCCGCTCGTGCTGATGTGGATGACCGGAGCTTCGAGGCCCGTACAGATCGGTCCTGTATGGACGGCCTTCGTGACGTTCACGCTGTTCGAAGCCGCCTACTACGCCGAGATCATTCGCGCGGGGTTCAAGTCGATGGCAAAGGGTCAGTACGGTGCATGCAAGGCGCTGGGGATGTCGACCTGGCAGACCTATCGGCTGGTCATCCTGCCGCAGGTGCTGCGTGTCGTCAGCCCGATACTGCTCACGCAGACGATCATCCTGTTTCAGGATACGTCGCTGGTCTACGTGCTGTCGGTCACCGATCTGCTGGGAGCCGCCTCGAAAATTGCCCAACGCGATGGACGCCTCGTCGAAATGTACCTGGCGGTCGCCGTGATCTACATGGTGCTTTCCTCGCTGACGTCGCAGCTTGTGGCCATCTTGAAAAATCGCTATGCAGTTCCGGGACGTCGATAGAGATCTGAATAATGCGGCCATGAGCACGATGACCAAGAAAGCGAAGAAGGCTTCGACAGCGGTCGTGGGCACGCCTGTCGAGCGGCTGTTTGCGGTCCTCAATCTGGCGGCGAAGATGGGCATGATCTCCGCCGCAGACATCGTCTATCTCCTCGACCTGCCCAGGCCGACGGCACACCGGATGATCGCCACGCTGGAGGAGCTGCAGTTTCTCCAGAAGATGCCCGTCAAGGGCAAGTACGCCGTCGCCCCCAAGCTGGTTGGATTGGCGACGTCGATCCTGAGCTCCACCATCGTCTACGCGCCGATCCAGGCGCTGCTGACGGCCGTTGCACAAAAGACCGGGGAGACCTGCGGCCTGGCGTTGATGTCCTCCGGCGAGGTCGAGTACATCGCGAGCGTCATGGGGCAGTCTCCCCTCACGCTCCAGTTCCAGGCGGGGCAGAAGGCGCCGCTCCACTGCACTTCCAGTGGACAGATCTTTCTTGCCGCACTACCGCCGGACGAGCTCGCTAAGTTCATGGCCTCCGGCCCCTGGGAGCCACTGACACCCAAGACCGTCACCGAACCGAAGATGCTTGTCGAGCGTCTTCGGAAAGTGAGGAACCAAGGCTATGCGGCCAACGAGTCCGAATACATCGCAGGCGTCGTCGGTGCCGCGGTACCCATACAGAACACGGACAGCCAGGTCGTGGCGGCGCTCACGATCTCTGCGCCCAAGAGCAGACGCACGCTTGAGGACGTCGTGGCGATGGTGCCGACACTGATGACATACGCAGATCGGCTCAGGCGGGCGATCCAACCCAGGTAAGGCAGATTTGAGTCCCTTGCCGTCTCAGAGAAATTTTCTTCGCGACCTGCCTGTGCTCGAGCATCCGCTCGAGTCGCTCATGCCGCGCGTGTGAGTGGCCTACCCACGCTGCGGCCCCAGATCGGAGCGGCTGAGCTGGTTGGCTCTCTGTGCCCGAGTCACCCGCACATGCGACCGTTCTTCGAGCTGCTGGGATGACAGCACTGGACTTGATCAGTTTCCCTGGACCGCGACCCCGGGCAATTGCAGCCCGCCGCGCCCCGTGAGGCGCGCGGTGATCGCCGCCTTGAGCGGCGGAAGATGCTGCGCACCGCGCAGGACCAGCTGCCGCGCAAGCCGCTGCGGTGCACCGGTGCTGGCATAGAGTCGCGCGACCGCATTCGTGCCGTGATAGACCGGCGCCGCGTCCCGGCGGTGCGCGCGCTCGTAGCCCGCCAGCACCGCGGCGTCGCCGATGTCCCGGTGCGCCGCGCGGGCTGCGCAAAGTGCGTGGACCAGGGACGCGACGCTCTGCAGGCCGAGGTTGTAGCCGTGCGCCGTGACCGGGTGCATGCCGACGGCCGCATCGCCGACGAGCGCACTGCGCTGGCCCACGAAGCGCCGGGCGTATGCGGCGACGAGCGGATAGGGAAAGCGCTGTCCCAGCAGCTGCATCCGGCCCAGGCGGCTGCGGAACTGGCGCTCGACGAGCAGTGCGAATTCGCTTTCGGACAATTGCATCAGCCGCTCGGCAGCCGCGGCGTCGGCGGTCACCACGACCGAGGAGACATGGCCCACGGCGGGCAGCACGGCGAGCGTGCGCTCGTAGCCGAAGCATTCGTAGGCCACGTCGTGATGCGGGAGTTCGTGCTGCATCCGGCACACGATCATGATGCGGCCGAAGTCGTGCATGTCGGCCGCGATGCCCAGCTGCTTGCGCGACCAGGAGAAGCGGCTGTCGGCCGCGACGAACAGGCGGCCCTGCAGCTGCTGCGGCAGGCCCGGCGAGGTTTCGAAATCCAGCTGCGCGTGGCCGGGCCCGGTGGCCACGCGCAGCACGTGCGCACGGTCGATCAGGCGCAGCCCCGGGCGGTCCGCCGCGGCGGCAAAGCTGACGCGGCGCAGTGCATGGTTCGGCACGATCCAGCCCAGGACCTCGGTGCCGGGGCCGCGCGGGGAAAAACTCAATGCCGCGTCCTGCCGGTCGCCATCGATGACGCGCGCTTCGCGGATGCAGCCGATCTCTTCGGGCAGGAGGCGCTGCCACAGCCCCAGGGCGCGCAGGGTGGCGACGCTGGCGTGCGTCAGCGCGATGTCCCGTCCGTCCTCGGGCGGAGCGGCCAGCGCTTCGCGCGGCTGCGCGTCGAGCACGGTGGCGGCGAAGCCGGCATCGGTGAGGGCAATGGCCAGCGCCAGCCCGGCCGGGCCGGCACCGACGATGAGGGCGTCACGTTCTTGCTGCATGCGGGAGTTCTGCGTAGGTGAAGGGCCGGATTGTGGGCGGGGCGGCGCCGCGCGCTTTGACGGGCATCAAGGCCGTGGTCGCCGCGGGGCAGGGGCATCGTCGGCGTACATCGGAAGCGCGGTGCCCGCGAATGCCTCGAGCACCGAGCCGAGGTTGCCGCAACCGTGAAGCGCGGCGACGATCGTGCGGAACAGCGGCTTGTACGGTTCCTCGGCTTCATGGCCCGCGAGCGGATCGCGGTTCATGAGGAAGGCGGCGTCGAGCTCGGCCCATTCGCCGGCGCTCAGCACCGATTCGGCGAGCGGCAGAATCTGCGTTTCCTCGACATGCATGTGGGCCAGGTAGAAGTCGGCGTAGTGCCGCATCAGCTGCTCGAATTTGTCGCGCCGCATCTCGCACTGGGCGGTGCCGCTCATCGTGCGGAACCCCAGCAGCGCATGCTCGAGTTCGCGGATGGCGCACTCGCCGTGTGCATGCTCGCGCTCGAGCCGGTCGAGTACTGCATCGGTCTGCACGCTGCGTCCGCGCAGCTTCGGAAACAGCAGCCGGCTTTCCTTCGGATGATGCAGCTTCTCCGGGAACTCGTCGACGTAGAACAGCATGGCCTGCAGGGCGTCGAAGTCGGGCAGGGTGCCGTGCCGCCGGTGTTCGCGCAGGAGCAGCGTGATCGAGCGCAGCATGGCCGACAGGGCGCGGTGCTCGTGGCGGATGATGGTCAGGCTGTCGTGGGTCATGTGAACCTCCTGCAGGAACCAGCGCCCGCTTTTCAGCCCGTCAGCAGCGCACCGCTGTCGTCGAGCACGCGCACTTCGACCGGGATGGCGGCGCGCACGCTTTGCGTGACGACGCAGAAGTCCTCGAACTGGGCCAGGGCCCGGTCGAGCTGCCTGAGCGTCGATGCCGCAACGCCGAGCCGGATGGCGACCTCGATGCCGGCCACGCGCAGCCGGCCCTGGGCATTGCGCGACAGCGCAGCATCGGCCGTCGTTCGCATGGGCACCGCCTCGTTCCTGAACTTGCGCAGCGAGAACAGCAGGCTGGATGACAGGCAGTTGGCCACTGCGGCCACCAGCAGCTGCTCCGAGTCGGGGCCGGCCCCCGTTCCCAGCGGCGGCTCCACGTCCGTCAGGAGCGCGGCGGCGCCGGGCTGCCCGAAATCGACGGCAAACCGGTACCCATCCTGCCATGCCAACGCGACAGTTGATTGGATTTCTGGATTCATGAGGCCTGCAGTGTCGGGCGCATGTGAACACGCGGGCTTGACGTGGCGCAAGGGTCGATGAAGGAACGTCCGCCGAGGCGATGCCAGGGCTCAGGTACCGCCCATCGTGGTGAGCAGCATCGCCTGCAACGCGAAGCGATGGTTCTCCGAGTGCTCGGCGGCATGCTCGCCGAGAAAGTCGATCCGCGCATCCGGACCGATCGCGCAGCCGTGTTCGCGCAGTGTCATCAGGTCCGCCAGCACCCATGCGGGGTGGTCGATGCCTTCGAGATCGTCGTAGACCGGCACGCCCGCGTGCTGTTCGATCTGCCGCACTTCGGCAGGCGTCAGGGAGGAACAATCAATCGCGTCGTACAGTCGGCCCAGCATCTGCGAAAGATGGCGGAACTGCGTGCCGCCCGGATCGATCGGGGGACCGAGCCGCACGTGGGCCACCCGCGCCCCCAGGTCCAGGGCGGCGCGATGAAGCACCGACATCTCCGCGTCGCCCGGGCCCAGGCGCAGCAAGGCGATGTTCTTGCCGGCCAGCGGCCTGTCGCCGGTGCGGCCCGCGAGCGATGCCGCCTTCAGCCGGCATGCAAGCTCGAGGACGGCCGAAAGGTCGTCGCTCAGGAACCCGTCGGGGCGCAAGCCGGGACTGTTCAAGCAGGGCAGGGTCGAATGCATCATCACCGCAGCCTATCGGCGGCGGAACCGCAATCCTTGATGGCCGTCAACTCCGCGCGACGACGGGAATGAATGTCACAGTGCATTCACCCGCCGTTCACCGTGGCGCTGCGCGCCGTGGCTGCGAGTCCTTGGCCGCACGCGCACAGGCTGGCCTGGAGTTGACGAAGATCAGGGCCCGCGGCGGCATCGCGCCGCAGGATCGGCGCATGTCTGTCGATCCACTGCTTCCCGTCTTCCGGGCCCGCGGCCTCGGAAAGACCTATCGTGCGGGCGACGTCGACGTCGTGGCGCTGCGCGATGTCGATCTGGACGTCATGGCCGGCGAGTTCGTGGTTCTGCTCGGACCTTCCGGCAGCGGCAAGTCGACGCTGCTCAATATCCTGGGCGGCCTCGAGGTGGCCAGCACCGGCAGCCTGCACTATTTCGAGCAGGACCTGATCGCAGCCGGCGACAGGGCACTCACGCGCTACCGGCGCGAGCACGTGGGGTTCGTGTTCCAGTTCTACAACCTCATTCCCAGCCTCACGGCGCATGAGAACGTGGCCCTGGTGACGGACATCGCGACCGATCCGATGCCGATCGACGACGCGCTGGAGCGCGTGGGCCTGTCGGCGCGGCGCGACCATTTTCCGTCCCAGCTCTCGGGCGGCGAGCAGCAGCGCGTGGCGATCGCCAGGGCCATCGTCAAGCGGCCCCGGGTGCTCCTGTGCGACGAACCCACGGGCGCGCTGGACTATGCGACGGGCAAGCTGGTGCTCGATGTGATCGCCCGCGTCAACCGCGAGCTCGGCACCACCACGCTGGTGATCACGCACAACGCCTCGATCGCAGGCATGGCCGACCGCGTGATCTCGCTCGGCGATGGCCGGGTGCAGAGGATCGAGCGCAATGCGCATCGGCTCGCGCCGGCGGAACTGTCCTGGTAGCACGGCCGTGAGAGCGCTCGACCGCAAGCTGCTGCGCGACCTGCGCACGATGTGGAGCCAGGTGCTGACGATCGCGCTGGTGGTGGCCAGCGGCGCCGGCGGCTTTCTCACGAGCCTGTCGGCGATCGACTCCCTGGCCGCCGCCCGCGACGTCTTCTATGCCCAGGGGCGCTTTGCGGACATCTTCATCACGGTCAAGCGCGCGCCGCTCGCGCTCGTCGGCCAGCTGCGCGACGTGCCGGGCGTGGCCGAGGTCCAGCCGACCATCGAGCAGATCGTGCGCATCCAGCTGCCCGCGAGCACCGACCCGGTGCTCGGCCAGCTGATCGGCATCGACCGGAGCGTGCCGCCGCGCCTGAACCAGGTGAGCATCGTGGCCGGCCGCGGGCTGTTCGATGGCGCCGCCGCCCGGGGGGGAGGGCTCGAGGCCATCGATGCGCTGGTGTCGCTGGGCTTTGCACAGGCGCGCGGCCTGAAGCCCGGCGACACCTTCGGCGCGCTGCTCAACGGCCGGCAGCGGCAGCTGCGCGTCGTCGGAACCGCCGTGTCGCCGGAGTTCGTGTTCGCGGGGCTGTGGGGCATGCCGGACCAGCGCGGGTTCGGCATCTTCTGGGTCGACCAGGAGGTGCTGGCGGGCGCCTACGACATGGAAGGCGCGTTCAACACGCTCGCGGTGCGGCTCGCCCCGGCCGCGGTGCGGCGCGTCTCCGACGCCGAGGTGGCCGATGCGCTGGCACAGCCGCTGGTGCGCTTCGGCGGCGCCGCGCCGCGCACGCGCGAGGAGCAGGTATCGCACGCCATGCTCGACAACGAGATCAAGGAGCAGCGGGTGCTCGGCATCATGCTGCCGTCCATCTTTCTCGGCGTGGCGGCGTTCCTGCTGAACGTGGTGCTGGCGCGGCTGATTGCCACGCAGCGCGAGCAGATCGCCGCGCTGAAGGCGCTGGGCTATGCGAACCGCACCATCGCCGCCCACTTCCTGAGCCTGGTGCTCGTGATCGTCGCGCTGGGCCTGGCCCTGGGCGTCGCGCTGGGCGACTGGCTGGGCGCTCGCCTGGTCGGCCTCTATGCGGAGGTCTTTCACTTTGCGGATTTCGAGCACCGCATGGATCCGCGGCTGGTGCTGCTGGCGGCCGGGGTGACGCTGGCAACGGCGCTGCTGGGAACGCTCTCGGCCATTGCGGCCACCGTTCGGCTGACGCCGGCCGAGGCCATGCGGCCGCCGGCGCCGGGGAGCTACCGCCGCACGCTGGCCGAGCGCCTGGGCATCACGCGCCTGAGTCCGGCCGTGCGCATGATTCTTCGCAACATGGAACGCCGCCCGGTGCGCACGGGCCTGTCGATCGGCGGCGTTGCGGCGGCCGTGGCGATCGTGGTGATGGGCAACTTCTTCCGCGACGCCATCGACGTGATCGTCGACAGCACCTTCACCTTGTCGATGCGCAGCAATGTCTCCGTCTGGCTCGTGGAGCCGGCGGACAATGCCGTGGCGCTGCAGCTCGCGCGCCTGCCCGGCGTGCTCGCGCACGAGTCGCTGCGCGATGTGCAGGTGACGCTGGTCAACGGCCACCTGCGCAAGCGCCTGCAGGTCCGGGGCGGCCCGGTGCGCAGCGGACTGCTGCGCATCGTGGATGTCAACGGCCGGCAATCGATTCCGCACGGCGACGGCCTGCTGCTGACCGACCGGCTGGCCGAGAAGCTGGGCCTGCGCGTGGGCGACGTGGTGCGCGTCGAGGTGCACGAGGGCCGCCGGCGCGCCTTCGAGGCGCGGGTGGACGGCACGGTGCGCGAGATGATGGGATTGAACGCCTACATGAACCGCGAGGCCCTGAACCGCGCGCTGGGCGAGGGCGACATCGCCACCGGTTTCCTGCTCGCGCTGGAGCAGGGCAGCGAGGCGCGGCTGCTGCAGGCGGTCCAGGCGCTGCCGCGCGCGGCCGGGGCGTTCAGCAAGGCGGCGATGTTGCGCAACATGCAGGAGGTGACGGCGCGCAACATCCTCATCATGAGCACGGTGCTCACGCTGTTTGCCGCGGTGATCGCCGTGGGCGTGGTCTACAACAACGCGCGCATCGCGCTGGCCGAGCGTGCCTGGGAGCTGGCCAGCCTGCGTGTGCTCGGTTTCACGCGTGCGGAGGTATCGGGCCTGCTGCTGGGCGAGATGGCGATCGGCATCGCCATTGCCCTGCCGCTCGGCATGCTGGCGGGCGATGCCCTGGTCCACCTGATCGCCATGCTGCTGAAGTCCGACCAGTTCCTGTTTCCCGTGGTGATCCGGGCGCGGACCTACGCCCTGGCCGGGTTGGCCGTGGTGCTGGCTGCCGCGGCCAGCGCGCTGATCGTGCGCCGCCGCATCGATCGCATCGACATGGTCTCGGCCCTGAAAACGAGAGAGTGAAGCCGTGATGACCTCGAAAAAAACCTTGTGGATATCGATCTCGGCGGGTGCGGCCCTCTCGGCTGTGCTGCTCTGGGCCTTTGCGCCCAGGCCGCTGGCCGTGGAGGTGGCGCGCGCCAGCTTGGGCCCGTACGAACAGGCCATCCTCGAAGACGGCAGGACGCGCCTGCGCGACCGCTATGCCCTGAGCGCGCCGCTGACCGGCCGGCTGGCCCGCATCGCGCTGCGCGAAGGAGATGCGGTGGAGGCGGGCGCCGTGGTTGCGACCATCACGCCGGCGCTTTCGCCCATGCTCGATGAGCGCACACGGCGCGAGCAGTCCGCCCGCGCCGAAGCCGCCGAGGCGGCGGTGCGCAGGGCCGAGGCCGGCGTGCAGCGCGCGCGCGTCGCCGTGGAGCAGGCGCGCATCGAGCTGCGGCGCAACGAGCAGCTGGCGCAGCAGCACTTCATTTCGCCGGCCAAGGTCGACACCGACCGGCTCACGCTCGAGGCCGCGCAGATGGAACTCGAGGCGGCCGTGCAGTCGCGCCAGGTCGCGGGGCACGAGCGCGACACCGCGCGTGCCGCCTTGATCGCCATCCGCACACCCGGCTCCGGCGAGGGAAGCTTTGCGCTGCGCTCCCCGGTGAGCGGGCGCGTCCTGCGCGTGGCACAGACCAGCGAGGCGACGGTGGCGCTCGGCGCGCCGCTGATCGACATCGGCGACACCGCGCGGCTGGAGATCGTGGTCGAGCTGCTGACCACCGATGCGCTGCAGGCGCTGCCTGGCGCCCCGGTGCGCATCGAGCGCTGGGGCGGCGAGGGCGTGCTGGAGGGCCGTGTGCGCCGCGTCGAGCCGGCCGCGTTCACCAAGGTGTCGGCGCTGGGCATCGAGGAGCAGCGCGTGAACGTCCTGATCGACCTGGTCGGGCCGCCCGATCTGTGGCGGGCGCTGGGCGATGGCTACCGGGTGGGGGTGCGCATCGTGACGCTGTCGCGCGCCTCGGTCCTGCGGGTGCCGGTGAGCGCGGTCTTTCCGCAGCCCGGCGGCGGCATGGCCGTGTTCGTGGCGAAGGCGGGAAGAGCGCAGCTTGCGCCGGTCGAGTTCGGCGGACGCAACGGCAGCGAGGCCTGGGTGCGCGGGGGGATTGCCGAGGGGGCCGAGGTGATCGTCTATCCGGCGGCGACGCTGCGCGACGGCATGCGCGTCAAGGTGCGTGCGGTGCGCTGAGGCTTCGCCGGCACCTGGCCGAACGCCGGCAAGAGCGCCGGCGTTCGGCCAGCCGCCTACTGGATCTGGAGGGTGCTGCGGCCGGTGCCTTCCCGCTTGGGAAGCGTCAGGCGCAGCACGCCATCCTCGAGCTTGGCCACTGCGGTCTTCTCGTCGACTTCGGTGGCCAGCGAGAAGCCGCGCGACACGCTGCCCCGGTAGGTTTCGGTGACCAGGGCGCGGCCATGCTTCTTTTCCTGGTCCTTCTTGATCTCGGCGGAGATCGACACATAGTTGCCGTCGATCGAGACGCGGACGTCTTCCTTCTTCGCGCCGGGAATCTCGGCCGTGACAAGGTATTCCTTGTCGTTCTCGTTCACGTCGACACGAATGTCGGCCGGCAGGTCGATGTCGTCCATCAGCTGCAGGGGCCGTGCCCAGCGGCGCAGCATGTCGGGAAACAGGTTTTCGAGCCGGTCAAGGCGAGTGAGTGCGTTCATCGGTTTGCTCCACAAGGTTGGTTGGAATTCGCACCATTCCTGCCCTCGAGCCGGGCAGCGGCGCGAGATTCCACTCTAGGCATCCGAGCACCGTCGCTTTTTGCGCTGGATCAATCCCGGCTGCAACGGTCTGATGCGCCCGCGCAGCGTGTGCGATTGATGCATGTCAATGCATGGGTGCATGATGCGCGCAAGCTCGCTGTTCCAAGGAACCGCCATGCGCCTCGCCCACTCCGGAAACGCCCCCCATGCTGCCCGTCCTTGATCCGTGGCGGGCGTGCGCTGCCGCAGCGGATGTGTCCCTGGCCGCGGGCGCTTCCGACGAAGCGCTTCGGCATCGCCGCGCCAGCCGCCTGGCGTCTCTCTTCTCGGCCGCCGCCGCGGGATCGGCCCTGTACCGGCGCGTGTTCGCCGGCCGCGATCCGACGCGCATCGGGCTGGAAGCGCTGCCCGTCGCGCACAAGAAGGAACTGATGCGCGACTTCAAGTCCTGGGTGGCCGACCCGGCACTCGACCTGGGCCGCCTGCGCGGCTTCGTCGCGGACCGCGCGAACATCGCCGAGCCCTGGCTCGGCCGCTACATGGTCTGGGAGAGTTCGGGCAGCACCGGCGAGCCGGGCATCTTCGTCCAGGACGCGGCGGCCATGGCGGTCTACGACGCCCTGGAGGCCCTGCGCCGGCCGGTGCTTCAGCCGCTCCAGCGGTGGCTGGACCCGTGGGGGCTGACCGAGCGCGTCGCCTTCGTCGGCGCGACGGGCGGCCATTTCGCAAGCACGGTGTCGGTGGAACGCCTGCGCCGGCTCCAGCCCGGTCTGGCGGACCGTCTGCGCGGCTTCTCCTTCCTGCAGCCGATCGACGCACTGGTCGCGCAGCTGAATGCGTTCCGCCCGACGGTGCTCGCCACCTATCCGAGCGCGGCGGTGCTGCTGGCGCAGGAGCGGCGCTGCGGGCGATTGAAGGTGCCGCTGCAGGAGATCTGGACCGGCGGCGAAGGCTTTTCCCGCACCAGGCGCGCCTTCGTCCGGAACGCGTTCGAGTGTCCGGTCGCCAACAGCTACGGCGCTTCGGAGTTCCTGTCGCTGGCCTTCGAGTGCAGCCTCGGCGTGCTGCATCTGAACAGCGACTGGGCGATTCTCGAGCCGGTCGATGCGCACGGCGCGGCCGTGCCGCCGGGCCGCCCGGGCACGACGACCCTGCTGACCAATCTGGCCAATCACGTGCAGCCACTGATCCGCTACGACCTGGGCGACCGCGTCACGCTGCTGGCGTCGCGCTGTGCATGCGGCTCGCGGCTTCCGGCGATCGAGGTCGAGGGGCGCGACGACGACACGCTCGTCTTTCGCGGCGCCAGCGGCGCGCCGCCCGTGAAGATCGTTCCGCTGGCGGTGAGCACCGTGCTCGAGGAGGAGGCGGGCCTGTTCGATTTCCAGCTGGTGCAGCAGGGCCCCGGCGAGCTGCTGCTGCGAACCGGCCGAAGCGGCGCGGACACGCAAGCGGCGCTGGAGAAGGCGAGCCGGGTGCTCCGGGACTTCCTGGCGGCGCAGGGGGCGGTCGGCGTGCGCATCCGGTGCCGTGTCGGCGAGAGCGGCTGCTGCGGGCGCAGCGGCAAGACCAGGCGCGTGGTTTCCTCGCTGCGCTGACGTCCCGCAGGCGAAGTCCCGTGGCAAAAAAAGAAGCCCGCCATCCTCGCGGATGGCGGGCTTGGTGAAGGTCCCCGCCCAAGCCCTTCGGCCCAGGCGGTCTGAGGTTGCCTTCATCCCCACGGTGTCGGAGCGACACCATGAACTCCCCCGAAGGGGAACCCTCACTGCCACCGCTGAATTCCCGGCGTTTGCCTTGGATCCATCGGCACGTCCAATGTAATGCCAGCCGTCGGCGCGCAGCTTGATCCAGCGCAAGTCCGGCTCGCATGGACCCGTCAATATTTGCAGGTCTCAACGAGGAATCCCTTGACGGCCGCTCCGGAGCGCCACGATGAACCAGCTTTTCGAGGATCGCGCGGATGCCGGGCGCCGCCTGGCCAGGGAACTGCGCAAGATGAATCTGCGGGATCCGGTCGTATTTGCGCTGCCTCGCGGCGGAGTCCCGGTGGCAGCAGAGGTCGCGCGTGCGCTGCGTGCACCACTCGACCTGCTGCTGGTGCACAAGATCGGCGCGCCCGGCCAGCCGGAGGTCGCCGTGGCGGCGGTTGCCGCAGGCGCGCGGCCGGTCGTCGAGGTCTGCAGTGAAACCCTGCGGCTGGCCGGTGCCTCGCCCGACTACGTGCAGGGCGAGTTGCCGCTTCATCTCGAGGAGATCGAGCGCAGGCGCAGGCTTTACTTGCAGGGGCGTCCATCGCCGCCGGTTGTGGGCCGGACGGCGGTGCTGGTCGATGATGGAATCGCAACCGGCACCACGGTGCGGGCGGCGCTGCGGAGCCTGCGCGACCGCAGGCCCGAGCGCATCGTCCTGGCCGTGCCGGTCGCTCCAGCGGCGCAGCTGGAGCGGCTGCGCACGGAGGTGGATGCCCTCGTCTGCCTTCTGACCCCGGAGCCTTTCGTCGCCGTGGGGGCGTACTACCACCATTTCAATCAGACCACCGACGAACAGGTGATCGCCCTGATGGCCGCGCAGCCGTGGGCGGCCGGGCCGTAGGCCGCGAAGCGGGCGCCGTCATCGGCAGGGGCCCGCGGCATCGGCCCGGTCATGAACCGGCAAGGGCCATGAGCGCCCGCTTCAGGTAGCGGGAAGCCTGCGGCAGCCATTTCTCCGGATGGCGGGGATCGGGCTCCATCAGGTGCGCGACGCTCAGCCGCGCCCGCATCAGGGCATTCTTCGCGGTGTACAGGCGCAGCAGGGCCGGCGCCGGCGCGTCGCCCAGGGCCGCAGCGATGCGGGTGCACAGCAGCGGGCCGATCGAGGCGTCGCCCGCCATGTCGCATTCCAGGCCCAGGAAGCACAGTTCGTCGAACGGGTCGACCTCGCCCAGGCGGGCATCGAACTCGAGCGCGTCGAACACGGCCGGCGGCTCGACGAGGCACACGTGCTCGGCGCGCAGATCGCCGTGGCCTTCGACCAGGCGGCCCTCGGCCACGCGTGCGCGCAGCAGCCCTTCGTGCAGCGTCAGCGCCTCGTCCGTGGCCTGGCAGGCTTCGCGAACGCGCGGCAGGGCGAAGGCGGCCCGCTCGAATATGCGCGCGCTGAGCGCGATGCCATGGCGAAGCCGCGCGACATATTCACCCTCGTCGACCGCAGCGCGTACCGCACTGCGATAGAAGGCCGCCAGCGTGGCGCCGAGCGCGTCGATGTCCTCCGGGCCGAGTTCGCGGCGCCGGATGAGCTCGTCGAGCATGCGGTCCTGCGGCAGCCGCCGCATGACGACGACCCAGTCCACCGTTTGCCGGCCCGGCTGGAGGTAGGCTTCCGCAACGGCGCTGAGCCTGCCGCCTTGCCATTGCAGCGCCAGCAGGCCCAGATAGACATCCGGCGCCAGCCGCCGGTTCAGCCGAAGCTCCCTGCGGGCATTGCATTCGCGCGCCTCCACGCTCGAATAGTCGACCGGGGGATAGACCACGGGCTTCTTGAGTTTCAGCACCTGCGTCTTGCCCACGAGCACCCATGACATGTGGGTTTCGATGCGTTGCGCCCGCGCGCCCGCATCGTTCGCCGCGAGAAAGGATTCGAGGCAGCGCAGCTTTGCTTCGATGTCCGGCGCGCGGTCGGCTGGCCGTCCGGCAGCAGCCGAGGGCAAAGGGGCAGGAGTGGCCTGGGTTTCCATCGCGAAGGGACTCAGTGGGCCATCCAGACGGGCAGGGTCGCCGATTCCAGCACGCTACGCGTGACACCGCCGAGCACCAGCTCCCTGGCCCTGTTGTGTCCATAGCAGCCCATGACGATCAGATCGGCACCGACGTCCCCGGCGAGCGACAGCAGGGCCCGGCCTGGTTGCCGTGCCTCGAGACTGCGATGTTCCTGCGCACGCCCGACGCCGTGCGCCAGCAGGAAGTTGCGCACCGCCGCCATCCCGGGTTCCGGGTCGCCCCCGCCTTCTTCGGCGGCGCAGACCAGGTGAACCTGCTTCGCCTTGCACAGCACCGGCGCGGCCGTGGCGAGGGCATTCGCGGCCTCGCGGGTGAAGCGCCACGCGACCAGCACCGTATCGAGCTCTGCCGACGGCGCGCCCGCGTAGGGCACGATCAGGGCCGGCTTGCCACTGCCGAGCAGCGCCGCCTCGACGAAGTCGCCGGGCACGTCGAAGCCGGTGGCATCGAAGGGGTCGCGCTGCCCCAGCACCATGAGGTCCGCGGTCAGGGCGCGGCGCACGAAGGTCTCGGTGACCGGTTCGCCGCGAAGCTCCTGCCAGTCGCTGCGGACAGGGCTGTGCTGCAAGGCGCGTTCGAATAGCGCGAGGGCGCTCGCCCGATGATCGGGATCGATCGGCCCTCGCATGGGCATCGCCGGCAGGCCGCCGGGCAGGGCCAGCGCCGGCAGCACAGGGGGCGTGACCGCGAACAGCGCGGTCATCGCGCACTCGTGGGCCTGTGCGAGCCGATGGGCGAACCGCAACCGTGTCTCGGCGCGGGCAGTGCCGTCCAGGTGGACAAGGATGGAATGGAGCGAGTTCATGGATGCCATGCTGCGTCGACCCGGTGCGAGGCGCCTTGCGCCAGCGCAATGAACCGGGGGACGGCTCGCCGCTTCAGTGATGGCTCGCGTACCGCATGGCTTGCCGCCGTGCATGGCGCAGTGCCTCGGCGGCCGTGGCGTACGGTGCCGCGTCCTCGGGCAGGTGCACCGCCTCTGCAGCCCCGGACCGGCAGATCGCAACGGGTTGGAAAAACGCGCCCACAGGACGCGCAACCAGTTCGCAGCGCCAGCCCTTCGACTGGAACAGCTGCGACTGCGCGAGGTCCGCTGGCGCGTCTTCGCGGGAGAAGGTGGCGGCGTGGGGCATGGCGCTCAGGCCTTTCCGTCCGATGGCACGGCGATGCGCCGTTCGAGCTCGGTGATTCCCACATGGGAAAGGTCGCGGTCGAGCAAGGCCTGGACGCGCTCGCTCACTGCATGGCTCAGCTGGGCCCTGAGCTCGCCGATGAAAGGGTTGGACGAAAAGATCAGGAGCGAGCCGAACTTGCCCGCGGCCAGTGCTTCATCCAACTGCTGCGCGATCTCCCGGGCGAAGCGCTGATGCTCCTTGCGGTGCGGGTCGCTGCGTGACTCGAACTGGTTGGCGCCATGGCTGTTGTCGGCGGCCTGGCGGCCGGCGCGGTCGGCCGCGAGTGCGCCGGCGCGCAGGCGGCTTTGCGCGTGGGTGAGGGTTGCGACCGGCACCATCGGCTCGATGGCGGATTTCCGGCTGAAGATGCGCGCGAGCGCGGCATTCGTGACAACGATCCATTGGGGTTTCATGGCAGTCTCGCAGGAAGTGACGGCCAAGCTTAGGTCGGCAAGCAACGTCGGGGATTGCGCTCGATCAAGTCCGTGCGCGGCCGGCCGCCCCGGGCTTCAGCCGGCGAGCAAGCGCTGGTGCCACCAGGCGGCGGTGGCAGCGATCGCAAGGCTCGCGGTCAAGCTGAGCGCCACACGCAGTGCGTAGCGGCTTCCTCCGGCGACTGCGGCCACCGTGCAGCGCGTGAACGTGTTCGCCGCAATGGCGATCAGCACGCCCCCGACGAAATGCTCCGTCGTCAGCGCCGCCGCCGCGTGCAGCGATGCCAGTGATGCCACGGGTGCATGCGCGTCAAGCAGCGCGGCGAGTGCGACGCTGACGCGCAGGCCGGTGTCGCCGAAGCGCTGCTGCGCCGCGCCGACCAGCAGCGCGGCGAGCGCCAGTGCCAGGGCAACGGCGAGTGCCTCGCGCGGGCGCAGGGCGCTTCGGGTGGGGATCGGGGGCTCGGCTGCCGGAGCCGGCTTGCGCAGGACGATGGGCAGCAGCCCGACGGTCGCTGCACCCGCCGCGCCCGCCAGGGCCGTGGGCAGCAGCGCGAGTGCCGCGCTGGGCGACAGGGCGGCGCTCATCATCAGCGCCTGCAGCCAAGTGGCGACCGCGGACAGGGAGGCACCGCTTGCGAGCAGCGGCGCCTGGCCCGGCTGCTGGCGCGCCCGGCTGCCGAACGATGCGACCGTGGCCGTGCTCGAGACGAAACCCGACAGGAGCCCGGAGCCCAGGATGCCGCCTCGCACGCCGAGCCACCGCATCGCGGTCTGGCCCGCCGCCTGGATCGCCATGATCAGCAGCACCAGCGCGGCGAGCGGCCGGGGATTGATGCCGCCGAGCACCGCGATGGGCATGGAGGGGACCATCGGCAGCACGATGAGCGCGAGTGCAGCCAGCAGGACACCGTCGTGCAGCTCCTGCTCGCTCAGCAGCTGCGTCGCGAACCGGTGCAGGCGGCTGCGTGCGGCCAGCAGCAAGGCCAGGCCGGTTCCGCATGCGGCCGCCAGCGAGGGAGAGGTGACCGACAGCACGCCGATCAGGTAGGTTGCGAACAGCGCAATTTCGGTGGTGAGGCCCGGATCGTTCGAGTGGCTCTTCCAATGGGACACCGCCGCGAGCAGCGCGACAAAGCCTGCCCCGACGGGCACGAGCCCCGGCGCGGGAACAAGCTGCGCCAGTGCGCCGGCCACCGCGGCGATGGCGAAGGTGCGCAATCCCGCGGCCGCGCGGTCATTGCCGGCGCCCTTGCGGCGTTCGCGCTCGATGCCGACGAGCAGGCCGATGCCCAGCGCCACGGCAAGGCCGACGATGGCGTCTGGCGGTACGGTGTCGTTCATGCGCCCAGTGTCTTTCGATGCGGCGCGTCGTCAAGGCTTGGAACGCGCATCGGACAGATGCCACGTGCTGGCTTGATCAGGATCAATGCAGCCGCGCCGCGGGAACCGATGATCCATCCGACCTCATCTCTCCCACGCCCGAGGCGCAACGCATCACCAAACGGGGCCATGCCATGAGCTTCAAGACCATTCTCGTCCACCTCGACCATTCGGACCGCAGTGCGGCGCGTGCGGCGCTGGCGGCCCGCTGGGCCAGGGCGCACGAAAGCCATCTTGTCGGCCTCGTGCCTACGGGGCTGGTTGACGGCGTGATTCCCGCCGATGCCATCGCCACGGGCATGACCGACTTCATCGCGGAGTCGGCCGACTACCTGCGACGGCGTGCCGAAGCCATCAGCCGGGAGTTCAGGCAGAGCATCGTGGCGACGGGTTCCCTCTCGTACGAGGTGCGCCTGGTCGATGGCGCGACCATCGATGCCGTGGTGCAGCATGGCCGTGCGAGCGACCTCGTCGTGCTGGGGCAGGACGACACATCGAACGCGATGGACATCCCGCTGCATGGCCTCGCGGGGCATGTGCTGATGGAGGTGGGGCAGCCCGTGCTGATCGTGCCTTCCGCCGGGCAGTTCGAGAGCGTCCCACGCAACGCCGTGGTCGCCTGGAACGGCTCGCGGGAGGCCGCCGTCGCGCTCCATGCCGCGCTGCCGGCGCTGCGGCGTGCATCCCGCGTGACGCTCGCTTCGTTCCGGCGCCCGAAGGAGGAAGAGGACGATGACCGGCAGCCATCCGCCGCGGACATGCTGCGATTCCTGTCGCGGCACGGCATCCAGGCGACGTTCGAGCGGAATGTCACCGGCATCGATATTGCCGACGCGCTGCTGTCGCGCGTCGCCGAACT
This sequence comes from Variovorax beijingensis, assembly GCF_003951285.1. Taxonomy (GTDB): domain Bacteria; phylum Pseudomonadota; class Gammaproteobacteria; order Burkholderiales; family Burkholderiaceae_C; genus Variovorax; species Variovorax beijingensis. The sequence goes on from NZ_RXFQ01000014.1 coordinate 103,404, forward strand.
GGGCGCCGACCTGCTCGTGATGGGCGGCTACGGCCACTCGCGGCTGCGCGAGCTGATTCTCGGCGGCGTCACGCGGCAGATCCTCGCGCAGATGACCGTGCCGGTCCTGACGGCGCACTGAAAACGGCGCACCGGCCGGCGAACTCAGCGCACAAGAACGTAGCTGCCCGGCGCGTCGCCGAGCGGCGGGTAGCCGCGCCGCGGCGATCCCATGGCCGGCGGCCGTCGCCTCGGGCCCGAATGCCGGGCCAGCCACTGATCGAAGCAGGGCCACCAGGAGCCAGCCATCTCCTGCGAACGCCCGAGAAATTCGTCCGGCGCCATGTAGGGTGCGTTCCTCGCTCGCTCGAGCACCCGGTGGCTGCGGTGCGGGTGGCCCGGTTCGCTCAGGATGCCGGCGTTGTGGCCACCCTCCGTGAGCACGAAGGTGACTTCGGCATCGCACAGCAGATGGATCTTGTACACCGATCGCCAGGGCGCCACGTGGTCGGTGCGGGTGCCGAGCGCGAACACGGGAATGTCGATGTCGTTCAGCGAGACCGGCCGCCCGTCGACCAGGTAGTGGCCCGCGGCCAGCGCATTCTCGAGGAAGAGGCTGCGCAGGTAGTCCGAATGCATGCGGTAGGGCATGCGCGTGCCGTCCGCGTTCCACGCCATCAGGTCGGTCATCGGCACGCGCTCGCCCAGCAGGTAGTTGCGTACCATCGGCGCCCAGACCAGATCGCCGGGGCGCAGCGCCTGGAAAGCCGCCGCCATCTGCTGCGCGTCCAGATAACCCTGTCGCGACATGATGTCTTCCAGGAACGCGAGCTGGCTTTCGTCGATGAAGAGCCCCAGTTCGCCGGGCTCGGTGAAGTCCGTTTGCGCGGCCAGCAGGGTGAGCGTGGCCAGACGGTCGTCCCGGTCCCGCGCCATGGCGGCCGCGGCGATGGCCATCAGGGTCCCGCCGAGGCAGTAGCCCACGGCATGGATGCGGCGTTGGGGCGCCACGGCCTCGACCGCGTCGAGGCTGGCCATGATGCCCAGGCGCAGGTACTCGGCCATGCCGAGCTGCGCATCCGCCGCTGCGGGGTTCTTCCAGGACATCGCGAAGACCGTGTACCCCTGGGCCACGAGATGGCGGATCAGCGAGTTGTGCGGCGAGAGGTCGAGCACGTAGTACTTCATGATCCAGGCGCTGACGACCAGGACCGGCTCTGCATGCACCGTCGGCGTGGCCGGGGCGTACTGGATGAGCTCGATCAGCTCGTTGCGCAGGATGACCTTTCCCGGCGTGAGCGCGACTTCGTGCCCGGGCCGGAACGATGCGGCCTCGGCGGGCGGCGGACCCCATGCCGCGCGGCCCGCATCCTCGATCCAGTGCACCGCGCCGCTCGCCAGGCTGCCGCCGCCGGTCTCGGCGATCCGCTGCAGCACCTGCGGATTGGTGATCGCGTAGTTGGCGGGCGACAGCAGTTCCAGCCACTGCCGTGCCATGAAGGCCACCAGCTGCTCATGATGCCGGTCCACGCCGGGCACGCCGTGGATGAAGGTGCACAGCCGGTGGGCGAGGGTCTCGTGGACCTGGCGGTACTGGCTGAACGGCCACCCATCCCATTCCTTTCCCGACAGGCGCGGCTCATGCACCTGGCCGGGTGTGCCGACGGCGGCCGCGTCGATGGCGATGCGCGCCGTGCGCCCGGGCTGGGTTGCGAGGTGAATGGCCCAGTCGGACCACGCCAGCATCCGGGCGGCGGGCGACATGCCTCCACCCACGTGTCCCCAGAAGGCGTGCAGGGTTCTGTCCAGCTCGTCGGGCGCTTCAATCACGGCAGCGCCCATCCGGACAAGAGAAGACAATCATTCGAACATTGCGCATGGCGCCTCCGGTTTCCCCGAATGTAGTGACCGCATGCGGCCGCTGCCTTGCGCTCGCTCAAGGTCCGGATCGCCCACGGCATGCACGATGGCCGGATGAACGACCCGCAAGATGCCAACACGCTGGCCCGCGATGCGCACCTGCATCCCGCCGCCGCCCTCGCCGTTCGGCTGGGTGTGGATCCCTGCGAAGGCCTGAGCGCAGAAGAGGCGCTGAAGCGGCAGGAGTTCCATGGACCCAACAGCCTGCCGCAGTCGCCGCCCCGCAGCCTGATGCAGCGGGTGCTCGACCAATTCCGCGACTTCATGGTGCTGGTGCTGATTGCGGCGGCGCTGCTGTCCGGATTCATCGGCGATGTGGCGGACACCGTCGCCATTGCCGTCATCGTGGTGCTCAACGCCGCCATCGGTCTGACCCAGGAGTGGCGCGCGGAGCGCGCGCTCGACGCGCTCAAGCGGCTGGCCAGCCCGCACGCGACCGTGCGGCGCGAGGGCAGTTCCCAGGTCCTGGAGACCAGCGCGCTGGTGCCGGGTGACGTGGTGCTGCTCGAGGCGGGCAACCTCGTGCCGGCCGATCTTCGCCTGCACCAGGCGGCGCAGCTGCGGGTGGACGAATCGACGTTGACCGGCGAATCCGTCACGGTGGAGAAGCACACGGCGCATCTGCCCGACGGCGTCCACGGCGTGGGGGACCGGCTCAACATGGCCTTCAAGGGCACGCTGGTCACGCATGGCCGTGCCGAAGGTCTGGTGGTCGCCACCGGCTCCCGGACGGAACTGGGCCGCGTGGCCGGCCTGCTGCGCGACACGCAGGCGCGAAGCACGCCGTTGCAGCTGCGCCTGGCCTCGTTCGGCAAGCGCTTGTCGCTGGTGGTGCTGTGCCTGTGCGCGCTGATCTTCGGCATCGGCGTGATGCGGGGCGAGCCGGTGCTGCTCATGGCGCTGACCGCCATCAGCCTGGCGGTGGCGGCCATTCCGGAGGCGCTGCCGGCCGTGGTGACCGTGCTGCTTGCGCTGGGTGCGCGCCGCATGGTGAAGGTGAATGCGCTCGTGCGCCGCCTGCCTTCGGTGGAGACGCTCGGCTCCGTCAGCGTGATCTGTTCCGACAAGACCGGCACCCTGACGCAGAACCGCATGCGGGTGCAGGTGGTGGATCTCCTCGCCGGCGGTTCGCGGGATCCCCTGTGGCGTGCGGTGCTGCTGTGCACCGACGCCAGCCTTGGTGCGCGTGGAGAGTGGGTGGGCGACCCCACCGAGACCGCGCTGGTCGAAGCCGCCCAGGCGGCCGGCTTCGAGCCGGCTGCCGTGCGTGCGGCCCATGCACGTTTGGACGAGTGGCCCTTCGACGCCGGCCGCAAGCGCATGAGCACGCTGCACCGAGAGCAGGATGGCTGGATCGTCGTCACCAAGGGTGCACCCGAAACCGTGTTGCCGCGCTGCACGCACGTGGCATCGGGGCAGGGCGATCTCGAGCTGGACAGCACCGAGGCCTTGTCAGCCGCGCAGACCATGGCAGCCCAGGGCCTGCGCGTGCTGGCGGTGACACGCCGCTCCTTCGCGCAGAACCCGGCGGGCCGGTCCGCAGAGGACGTTGAATCCGGCATGGTCCTGCTCGGCCTCGTCGGGCTGGCCGACCCGCCGCGGCCGCAAGCCAAGGCTGCCGTGGCCGACTGCCGCAGCGCGGGCATCACGCCGGTGATGATCACGGGCGACCATCCGGCCACCGCATTGGCGATCGCACGCGAACTCGGCATTGCCGAAGGCGGCGGGCCGGTGCTCACGGGCGCGGACCTCGGCGCGATGGACGACGCCGCGCTGCAGCGTGCGGCCCGCGACGTGCGCGTGTATGCACGGGTCGATCCGGCCCAGAAGATCCGGATCGTGCAGGCGCTGCAGGCCCAGGGCCAGTTCGTGGCCATGACCGGCGACGGCGTCAACGATGCGCCCGCGCTCAAGCAGGCGGACATCGGCGTGGCCATGGGGCTGGGCGGCACCGACGTCGCGCGCGAGGCGGCCAGCCTGGTGCTGCTCGACGACAACTTCGCGAGCATCGTGGCGGCCGTGCGCGAGGGCCGGCGCATCTTCGACAACATCCGCAAGTTCATCCGCTACGCGATGACCGGGAATTCCGGCGAGATCTGGACCCTGTTCCTCGCGCCCCTGATGGGCATGCCGATTCCGCTGCTGCCGCTGCACATCCTCTGGGTGAACCTGGTGACCGACGGGTTGCCAGGCCTCGCCCTGGCTGCCGAGCCCGCGGAGCGGGGCGTCATGCAGCGCCCGCCGCGCGCGCCGGGCGAGAGCGTGTTCGCGGGCGGGCTCTGGCAGCACACGCTGTGGGTCGGCCTGCTGATCGCGGCGCTGTGCCTTGGCATCCAGGCCTGGGCCCTGAAGACGGACATGCACTGGCAGACCATGGTATTCACGGTGCTCACGCTGTCCCAGATGGGGCACGTGCTGGCCATTCGCTCGGAGACCGATTCGCTGTTCACCCAGGGGCTGCGAAGCAATCTGCCGCTGGCCGGCGCGGTCCTGTCGACCTTTGCGCTCCAGCTCGCGGTGATCTACGTTCCGGCCCTGCAGTCGGTGTTCCGCACCGAGGCGCTGACGGCCGGCGAACTGGCGCTGTGCCTGGCATGCGCGGTGGTGGTCTTTCTTGCCGTGGAGGCCGAGAAGTGGATTCGCCGCCGCTCGGCCCGCGGCGCGGTCCCTGTGGCCGTGGTCGTCTGACGGCCGCAAGTTCCATTTTCCGGAAGGAGCAACGACCATGAAGATACTGATGCCGGTGGACGGCAGCGAATACACCCGCCACATGCTCGACTACGCGGCCGCGCAGGGCCGCCAGCTCGGCAGCGTGCCGCACGAGCTCACATTCCTGACCGTGGTGCCGCCCCTGCCTCCCCGTGCGCGCGGGGGCATGGACGAAGCCCAGGCGCAGGCCTTCTACCGCGAGGAAGCCGCAGGAGCGTTGCAGCAGGTCGTCGAGTTCGCCGCACGGCACGCGTGGCAGCCGGCCATCGTTCACCGGGTCGGGCAGCCCGGCAGGGTGATCGCGGACATGGCCGTGGAACAAGGCTTCGACCTCATCGTGATGGGATCGCACGGCCACTCGGCGCTCGGCGCACTGCTGCTGGGCTCGGTCACCTCGCAGGTGCTGGCGCAGTGCAGGGTGCCGGTGCTCGTCGTGCGCCGCTGACAGGGGCCGTCGAAATTGCCCGACCACCAGGAGGCCATGATGCCCGAGTCCCCACTGCCCAGGCGAATCTTCGCGGCCAGGCCATGACGCAGGCCTGGCTGCTTTTCCAGCTCGCTGGCTGCGCGGTGCTGATTGCGCGCGCGGGCTACGTTCTCAGCCGCAGCGCCGACGCCCTTGCCGGCGCTTACGGGTGGGGACGCGGCTGGGTCGGCCTTGCGCTGCTTGCCACTGTGACGTCGCTGCCCGAACTGGCCTCGGGCCTGAGCGCGGTGGCCATTGTCGGCGCGCCCAACCTGGCCATCGGCAACGCTCTGGGTGCCTGCGTCGTCAACCTGTTGTTCCTCGTCGTCGTCGACGCCTTGCAGCGCGACCAGCCGATGTACCGCGAGGCCAGCGCCACGCATCTTCTGTCGGCCGGGTTCGGCGTGGTGATGCTGGGCTTCGTGGCCATGAGCCTTCTCACCGGCACGCGCGCGCCGATCGTCCTGCACATCGGAATCTACAGCCCGATCCTGCTGGGGCTTTACCTGCTCGCGCTCAAGAGCGTTCATGGACATGAATGCGAGGCCATGGCCGCCCGCGCCGCGGCCCCCACGCCGGCGTCGGCGGCGCAGACACGGCGAGAGTGGCGCCGGTTCGCGCTCGCGGCGCTGGTCGTGCTGGCTGCAGGCGCCTGGTTGCCCGAAGTGGCCGACGACCTGGCCAAGGCGATGGGCCTGTCGAGGAGCTTCGTCGGCACGGTGCTGATGGCCGTCGTGACAACGCTCCCGGAGATGGCCGTGACGCTGGGCGCGCTGCGGGTCGGGGCGCTGGACATGGCCATCGGCAACCTGCTGGGCAGCAACCTGTTCAATGTCATGATATTGGCGCTGGACGACGCCTTCTATGTCCGCGGCCCGCTGCTCGCCGACGCCGCGCCCGTGCATGCCGGCACCGCGGTGTCTGCCCTGGTGATGACGGGGCTGGTGATCATCGGCCTGGTGATGCGGCCGCAGGGACGGCCCCTGCGGGTGCTGAGCTGGGTCAGTGTGGCACTCGCGGCGACGTATGCAGTCAACGCGGCCCTGGTCTACCTCGGCGGAGTGTGAGGGGCGCATGCATGTGCCGTTGTCCGTATCGGGGCCTGTTCGGTTGATCGGCTGCGGGGCGAACGGTATTCGTTTCCCGGCAGAGTCCACTCGGCCATCTATGGCTTGACGAAAATCAAGCGGGACCGTTTCGCGCGGCATACAGTGGCCTTCATATGCGTCGGGTCGCGGCAGTTCGTCTGCGGGTGCGATCCGGTCCCCGCCTGCGGGCGGTTCGCAAGGAAAGCGAGCGACACCATGTTGCCAGGCACGCCCGGTCGCGCGGTCCACCGTCTTTGCCGAGTGGCCTGGGCACTCGTGATCGGCATGGCCATGCTGCTCGGATGGTCCGGCCCTGCATCGGCTGCGGCGCCGGTGCTGGTGCTCGAGGTGCGCGACGCCATCGGGCCGGCGAGTGCCAGCTACATGATCCGCGGCATGGCAAAAGCAGCGGAAGGCGGCGCGCCGCTGGTGGTGATCCGGCTCGACACGCCGGGCGGGCTCGACACGTCCATGCGGGACATCATCCAGGCGATCCTCGCCTCGCCGGTGCCGGTCGCCATCTACGTCAGCCCCGAGGGCGCGCGGGCGGCCAGCGCCGGTACCTACATGCTTTATGCGGCGCACGTGGCTGCGATGGCGCCGGCAACGACCCTGGGTGCCGCGACGCCGGTCGCCATCGGGTTTCCGGGGGCCGGCAGCAAGCCGCCGGCCGACGACAGGAAGCGCGAACCTGGGGACCCCGCCGATCCCCGGGCAGGTGCCGGCAAGGACAAGCGCGATCGCGAGCCGTCGCCGCCGTCCGCCCCCGCGGATGCGATGACCGCCAAACAGGTGCACGACGCATCCGCCTTCATCCGCGGACTGGCGCAGCAGCGCGGGCGCAATGCGCAGTGGGCCGAACGCGCCGTGCGCGAGGCCGTCAGCCTCACTGCCGACGAGGCGCTGCGCGAGAAGGTGGTCGACGTGGTCGCCGCCGACATTCCGGATCTGCTGGCGCAGATCGATGGGCGGCGCGTGCGCGTGCGCGGCGCCGAGGTCACCCTGGCAACGCGGGACGCTGCCGTGGCGACGGTACTCCCCGACTGGCGGCAGCGCCTGCTGTCGGTCATTGCCAACCCCAGCTTCGCGCTCATCCTGATGATGATCGGCATCTACGGCCTGATGTTCGAATTCTCGTCCCCCGGCTTCGGCGTGCCAGGCACGATCGGCGCGATCTGCCTGCTGCTGGCGTTGTTCGCGCTGCAGCTCCTGCCCGTGAACTACGCCGGGCTGGCCCTCATCCTGCTGGGCATGGCCTTGCTGGCCGGCGAGGTCATGTCGCCCAGCTTCGGCGTGCTCGGTATGGGTGGCATCGTGGCCTTCGTTGCCGGTGGCCTGTTGCTCTTCGACCGGGACGTGCCGGGCTTCGGCGTGCCGCTGCCGCTCATCTTCGGGCTGGCCGCCACCTCCGCGGTGCTCGTGCTGCTGGGGGGAAACATGGCGGTGAGGGCCCGCGGCCGCCCGGTGCTGAGCGGCCGGGAAGAACTGGTCGGCGCCGAAGGCGTGGTGATTGCGCAGGGCGACGCCGGCACCTGGGCGCGCGTGCATGGCGAGCGATGGAAGGTGACGAGCAGCGACGCGCTCGCGCCGGGCCAGGCGGTGCGCGTCCTCTCCATCCATGGCCTCACGCTCGAGGTCCGCGCCGAGCCCGCATCTGATTCCGAAGGAGAAGGAACATGATCTTCGATTTCAACTTCGGCCTCGCGGCCGTCCTGCTGCCGCTGCTGCTGGTGCTCGCCGCAAGCTCGCTGCGCGTGCTGCGCGAATACCAGCGCGGCGTCGTGTTCCAGCTCGGGCGCTTCTGGAAGGTCAAGGGTCCCGGGCTGGTACTGGTGATCCCCGGCATCCAGCAGATGGTGCGCGTGGATCTGCGCGTGGTGACCATGGACGTGCCGCCGCAGGACGTGATCTCGCGTGACAACGTGTCGGTGAAGGTCAACGCCGTGGTCTTCTTCCGTGTCGTCGACCCGCAGCGGGCCATCATCCAGGTGCAGGACTACCTGCGCGCCACGAGCGAGCTCGCGCAGACGACCCTGCGGGTCGTGCTGGGCAAGCACGAACTGGACGAGATGCTCGCGGAGAGGGAGAGGCTCAACCTGGATGTCCAGCAGATCCTGGACGCGCAGACGGACGCCTGGGGCATCAAGGTCACCAACGTCGAGATCAAGCACATCGACCTCAACGAGACGATGATCCGCGCCATCGCCCGGCAGGCGGAAGCCGAGCGCGAGCGGCGCGCCAAGGTGATCCATGCCGAAGGCGAGAAGCAGGCTTCGGCCGCGCTCCTCGAGGCCGCACGCATGCTGGCCCAGCAGCCCGAGGCCATGCAGCTGCGCTACCTCCAGACCATGACCCAGGTCGCAGGCGACCGTGCCTCGACGGTCGTGCTGCCGCTGCCGCTGGATCTGCTCGGCTCGCTCATGGGCCGGCAGCCGGCCGCGCCGGCGCCAGAAGCAGGCGTCGCGACGCCTGCTCGCGATGGCTGAGGCCGCAGCCCGGCGACCGGTGCCGATGCACGCGCCGTCGCATTTTCGTCAGGTCCGGTCGAGGTCTGCCGGCGGCACGGCCTGGGAAGGCAGCTGGAGGTGCAGCGCAGTCTGCGCCATCAGGTGGCCGATATTGGCGCTGTGAGAGCCAATGGGGCGCAGGTATGCGCTTCAAGACAAGCAATGGGAGCACGCCAGGGACATGCTGCCGAGACGAGCGGGGCATGTCGGGGCAACAGCAAGGACAACCGACCGCTCATGGAGGCTGTGCTGTACCGGTATCGAGCGGGCATTGCGTGACCTGCCCGAACCGGGACCTCCGGGTGATGCATCTGCGCCTTACGCGCTGGACCAAGAAGAGGGTCTCGAAGGGGCAGGTGCACTGTTGCCCGGCACGCAGGCCGGAAGGGCGCGCCCACGAGCATGACCGCGCTGAAGCCCGTGACGAGTTCCGGCGGCGAGGTGACCGTGGCGATCAGGATCACGCCGACCCAGCGCGCGACAGGCCCGTGAGCGCCGCGATGGCGTCGCCGTAGTGGACCAGGCGAAATCCGGCCAGGCCGATGATCGAGACACACAGGCCAATTGCGCCCCTATGAGAAAGTCGGGTTCATCCAGCGGCAGGGCTCGGAGCACCGGCGTCGGGCGGGATTCGGGCTTCGTCCAACCGATCGATGGCCTGCCGAGCAGCGCGCATCGCTTGGCGCAGCGCGATCTCTCGCATGCCGGGGTCGTCTTCCGTGATGCCGCAGCCTGCAACGGCAGGCAGTTCTTCGACCGAATAGGTCCAGGCGTAGCCAGGCGGGTGCTCGCGATGCCGTGCGTGAACGACGATCGTCCTGCCTTTGTGCTTCTGCGAATGTTTCATGCCGCTCCTCGGATGAAGATTTTCCGGAACATAGGCCGGCGGCTTCCGGGTCATTCTGCGAATGCTAGGAAGAATGGGATGCCGTGGCTTGCGCTGCGTCAAGAGCGCATCCATGGCACGGCAACGGCAGCGGCCTTGATGGCGATCAAGGCCTGCGGCTTGCGAGCGCGGCATCCTGCGTGTGTGCGGATGAAATGCAGCCGCCCCTCCGTCCACTGCGTTCCTTTGCGAGACATCACCATGAAGAAGTTCATTTCGCTTTGCCTGGGCATCCTCGGTCGGCGTGCGCGCGCATCCCGGCACGACGAAGAGTTCGATCTGGTGCAGCGGCTTCGCGAAGCCGGCCTCTGATCGGGCCCGTCGTGCAGGCAACGGCGAAGCCAAGGGGCCGCTCGCCTGATCGATATCAAGACTGCCGCATGGCGGCAGGCCTAGTCTGGCCGGCGATTCAACACACCAGGAGTACCCCATGAATTCGAGGAACATCGTTCTGTGCCATCCAGTCCGCACCGCCATCGGGACATATGGCGGCAGCCTCAAGGACGTGTCCGCGCCCGAGCTCGGCGCGGTGGCCGTGCGCGAGACCCTGAAGCGCTCGGGCCTGCCGGCAGACAAGGTGCAGGCCCTTGTGATGGGCAACGTCATCCAGGCGGGCGCGAAAATGAACCCTGCGCGCCAGGCTGGAGTCAACGCGGGCCTGCCAGTCGAACTCCCCGCTCTCACGGTCAACCGCGTATGCGGCTCCGGTGCGCAGGGCATCGTGAGTGCCGCACTAGAGATCTGGTCCGGCATGATCGACTGCGCCATCGCCGGCGGCATGGAGAACATGGACCGGGCCCCGTATCTTCTTCCGCAGGGACGATGGGGCGCCCGCATGGGCGACGTGACGCTGTTCGACAGCATGCTCCACGATGGATTGAACGATGCCTTCAGCGGGCATCATTCCGGCTGGCACACCGAGGACCTGGCCACGAGAAATGCCGTCTCGCGCGCGGACCAGGACCGATGGGCCCTGCGCTCGCAGCAGCGATTCTCGGCGGCCCAGGCCGCAGGCCATTTCGAGGCGGAAATCGCCGCTGTCGAGCTGTCCGGCCGCAAGGGCTCGACGCAGTTCACGAAGGACGAGCACAACCGGCCCGAGACCTCGGCAGCATCGCTGGCGCTGCTCAAGCCGGTCTTCCGCAAGGACGGCACCATCACCGCCGGCAATTCCCCTGGCTTGAATTCGGGCGCGGCCGCGATGCTGGTGGCCGAGGCCCGCTGGGCCGAGAAGAACCTCCTGCAGCCGATGGCGCGGCTCGTGTCCTATGGCGTGGGGGCCGTGGAGCCCGCCCTCTTCGGGCTGGGCCCCATTCCCGCGGTCAACCAGGCACTGGCACGGGCGGGCTGGTCGGCCAGCCAGGTGGAGCGGGTGGAGATCAACGAGGCGTTTGCGGCCATCACCCTGGCCTGCCTGCGAGAGCTCGCGTTCGCGGAAGACATCGTCAATATCGAAGGGGGCACCATTGCGCACGGGCATCCCATCGGCGCCACGGGTGCGGTTCTGGCCACGCGCCTGATCCATTCCATGCGGCGCGACGGCCTCAAGCGCGGGCTTGTCACACTGTGTATCGGTGGTGGCCAGGGCATCGCACTGGCCATCGAAACGCTCTGAGCGGCGCGGCGCCGAAGGGCCCGGCCGTGGCCGGCACGGGCCTTGGCCGCCGCCACCGTCGGTTTCAGCCCGTCAGTGCGACCGGCTCAGGCGAACCTCGGGCCAGGAAAGTTCCAAGCCCATCACCGCGCGGGCATACAGGTAGTTGTTGAGCATGGGTTCGCTGAGCGAGTCCATGTCGACGTGGCCGACCGCGTCGCACGGGAAGGCGTAGGCGCGGTGATTGGCGAACAAGGGATGAAACCGCAGTTCGTAGCCACCGGATGCGTTGTGTGTGTCCATCTTGATCTCCTTGTGCGCTGGCGTTTCCGTACGTCATTGCAGTTGGAAAACGAATCGCGCCATGCCAATTTAGAACTCGTGCTTGACCGCATCATCAATGCTGCGCATCAGACGGAAACACTGTGTCAATCGTCGGTATCAGGGCCTCGCGGCCTCAGTCGAGCGTGATCCAGAAGACGAACATGTTCACAGCGAGCCAGGCCCCTGCGGCAAGCAGCACCGCGACCAGCACGATGGCAAGCCACTGGAGCGCGGACATGGGACGCCTTGCCGTGCGTTCAGCGCCTGGCGCGAGGGCAGGTGCTGAAGCTGAAGAGCGAATAGAGCGGGCAGGTGCCGATCACCCCGGTCAGCAGCGGCACCACGCCGATGTAGCCCCAGCGGCCGACGATTTCCGTGGCGGCGAGCACGATGAGCAGCGCGCCGCCGCTGACACGCAGCGTGCGGTCGAGGGGGCCGACGTTTTTCGACAGGAAGGACATGCGTTTCTCCTTTGCAGGCTGGAGAGCATCTTGGGCGGTGCAACCCTGGCGGGTGTTGCGGCAGATCAAGGAATCCGGACGCGCTGGCCGATGCGAGCGGTGCGCTCGGGCAGCAGCGTGCGCAGGCTCGCGGCAATGGCCGCAGCGAGCGGGATCCGGTTGGACGGGTGGCGGATGGTGTCGCAGCTGACGATTTCGCCCGCGCCGGCCGCGCGCAGGTCCTCGAAGGCCTTCTGCGCGAACACGGGATGGATCGCCACGCACACAGGCGCGGCGAGCCCGGCCTGGCGCAGATGGCCGACCGTTTCGATCATGGTGCGGGCGGTCGACACGATGTCGTCCACCAGCACCGGCGTGTGCGAGCGCCAGCGCTCGAGATCCGGCACCGAGACCTCGACGTCGCGATCGCCGCGGCGCGCCTTGCTCAGCACGACGAACGGTGCGTGGGCGTCCTTCGCCACGGCGCCGACCCATTGGGCACTTTCCTCGTCCGGGCCGACCAGCAGGGCGTCGCGCACATGCGCCTGGATCCACTGCGCCACGCTCCCCGCAGCATGGACGACGCGCGAGGGAATGCTGTAGACCTGGGACAGGTCGGCGATCCGGTGCAGATGGGGATCGACCGTCACGAGCCAGTCGACGCATTGCGAGATCCATGCGCCCACATGCTGGGCGCTGACCGTTTCGCCGGGCTGGAAGCGCTGGTCCTGCCGCATGTAGGGCAGGTACGGCGCGACCAGGCCCACCGAACGCGCGCCGGCCTCCCGGAGCGCCGCCGCCAGCAGGAGCAGCGGCACGAGCTTGTCGTCGGGCCGGTCGAGCGTGCAGACGATGAGTGCCGCGCCTGCGCCCACCGGCGACTCGATGCGTACATAGGATTCTGCGTCGGGAAAGCGGCGCACCGTGGCGGCGCCGCGCTTCAGCGAAAGGAGGGCGGCCAGCTCATTGGCGAGCGGTTCGTTGCCGGGCATCGCGACCACGACGGGACGCGGGAGCGGCTTGGCTTCGCTGATGTGCATGATCGCCTCCGACGTCTCGAGAATGCGCCCGGATGGCCGGGGTCGCCAGGATGGCCGTGAAACATCATGCGGCCGACAGGATGTCCTGTACTGCGCTGGATCAAGGGGCGCGGCGCACGCCACGCGGGACTTGCCGTGGATCAAGCCGGCCGGGCGGCATTCGTGGCTCAATGCCTGGAATCTCACAGAGGCAGAGGCCGACATGAAGAAGTGGACGGATCACCTGAGCCTGGGTCCGGTGCTGCTTGCGCTGGCACTGGGGATGCTCGCATGGGACTACTGGGAACAACGCCGGGAGGTCGAAGTGCTCCCCTACAGCGCCTTCGAGCAGCAGCTGCGGGAGGGCAAGATCGTCGAAGTCACGGTGGGAGACGCGGTGATCACCGGCCGGCTCAAGGCGCCCGAGCCCGGCGGCCGGCAGACCGTGGTCTCGACGATGGTCGAGCCGCAGGTTGCCGAGCGCCTCGCATCGTTCGGCGTGCCCTACCAGCGCGTGCGAAGCCCGACCTGGGTGCAGAGCCTGTTCTCGTGGATCGTCCCGGCCCTGCTGCTTTTCGGAGTGTGGCGCATGATGGCGGGCCGGGCGGGCGGCGGACTTGGCGGCGGCCTGCTGGGCATCGGCAAGAGCAGGGCCAAGATCTACATGGAGAAGAGCACGGGCGTGCGCTTCGACGATGTTGCCGGCGTCGACGAAGCCAAGGCCGAGCTGCAGGAGATCATCGACTTCCTCAAGAACCCGAAGGAGCACGGGCGCCTGGGCGCGCGCATTCCCAAGGGCATTCTGCTGATGGGACCGACGGGCACCGGTAAGACCTTGCTCGCACGCGCGGTGGCGGGCGAGGCCGGCGTCCCCTTCTTCTCGATCAGCGGCTCCGAGTTCATCGAGATGTTCGTCGGGGTGGGCGCGGCGCGCGTGCGCGACCTCTTCGACCAGGCGCGCGCCAACGCGCCCGCCATCATCTTCATCGACGAGCTCGATGCGCTGGGCAAGGCCCGCGTCGCGCTGTCGGTCGCCGGCGGGCAGGACGAGCGCGAGCAAACGCTCAACCAGCTGCTGGTGGAGCTCGACGGCTTCGACCCGAGCGTCGGGGTGGTGCTGCTGGCGGCCACCAACCGGCCGGAGACGCTGGACCCTGCGCTGTTGCGGGCCGGGCGCTTCGACCGCCAGGTGCTGGTCGATCGGCCGGACCGCGTCGGGCGTGCTGCGATCCTCGGGGTCCACGCGAAGAAGATCAGGCTCGCCGCCGGCGTGGACCTCGACCAAGTCGCGGCCATCACGGTCGGGTTCGCGGGCGCTGACCTCGCGAATGTGGTCAATGAAGCGGCACTGGTCGCGACACGGCGCAGCGGCGAGGCCGTGACGATGTCCGACTTCACGCAGGCCATCGAACGCATCGTCGCCGGCATCGAGAAGAAGAACCGCATCCTCGGACCACGCGAGCGCGAACTGGTGGCCACGCACGAACTCGGCCATGCATTGACGGCACTGGCGCTGCCCGGCGCGGATCGCGTGCACAAGGTGTCCATCGTGCCGCACGGCATCGGCGCCCTCGGCTACACGTTGCAGCGGCCCACCGAGGATCGACATTTGCTCCGTCGCCCGGAACTGCTCGACAAGCTGACGGTGCTGCTCGGCGGCCGGGCCGCCGAGATGCTGGTGTTTGCCGAGCCTTCCACCGGGGCGGCCGACGACCTGGTGAAGGCCACGAACCTCGCGCGCGACATGGTGCTGCGCTATGGGATGGACACGGGCCTGGGGCTGGCGGTGTACGGTGAGCGGCCATCGCCGTTCGCCGAGCCCTCGGCCGACGCGAGATCGGCGGCGATCTCCGGCATGGCCGGCGAACAGACCGCCCAGCGCGTCGACGATGCGGTGCGCGGCCTGCTCGAGCAGGCGCTGCAGCGCGCGACCGGGCTGCTGCGCGACCGGCGCGCGGCGCTCGACCGGTGCGTGCAGGCGCTGATGGCCAAGGAGACGCTGGACGAGTCGCAGCTGCTGGCGTTGGCTGCCACGGCCGAGGCGTCGACCGGCCGTCCCGCTGCCGATCGGCATCCCGTCACGCACGGGTGCCTGCACCCGCCGATCCCGGCTGATGGCAATGGCACTCGCCCGATCGCGCAGGCGCCGTCGCCGAACCTTCCGGTAGAGGCAAGAAGGAGTAGCGTATGAAGATGCTGAGGATGTCGAAGGCACTGCGCCGTCGTCTTGCGAGCCAGAACGCGATGGCCATCAACGCGAAGGGGCAGGAGGTTCTTCACGGACTGACGTTCGAGGAGTCGCATTTCGTCGTCGGCTGCTCCGACGGGGACGCGCTCGACATGTCGGACGAGGAGCGCGATCGTTACGCCGGTCTCATCCTGAAGCACGAACGGGCGCGCATGAGAAGCGTCTGCGCGGGCAGCGGCGTCGCCAAGGACGAGGAACGCCTTGGATAGTTCCTGCGCTGCCCACCCATGCCCTAGCGAGAGGGCATGAAGGTGCGCACGAAATCCAGCGACGACACGACGCCGGCGATTCCGCTCCTGTCGGTCACGACGACATGATGGATCCCGCGCTCGACCATGAGCGCTGCCACCATGCTCACCGGCATTGCCGCGTCGACGACGATCGGCTTGTAGGAGCACATCTGCCAGGCGCGGGTGGCGGCCGCATCGCGTCCCTGGGCATGGAAGGCGACAAGGTCCGAGGCGCTGACGACGCCCACGACCTCGCCCCGGGCCGGTTCCACGACCGGCACCCACGTCAGGTGCTTGCCCGCGAGCAGGGCTTCCACGTCGGCCACGCTGTCGTCCATGCCGGCGCTGTGCACCGGGCGTCGCATCAGGGTGGAGATGGTCGGGTTCATGGCATGGCTCCTTTCGTTGGCTGGCGCAGCGTTCGCTCCAGCCGTTGCTCGACGGCGAGAACGTCGCGGGTGATCCTGAGCAGCGTGTCGGGCGTCACGCTCATCGAGTCGATGCCGAGTTCGACCAGGTAGGCGGCCATCTCCGGGTAGTCCGAGGGCGCCTGGCCGCAGATGCCCACGTGGCGGCCGTTGCGTCGGCCGCCTTCGATGGTCTGGCGGATCATCGCCTTCACGCCGTCGTCGCGCTCGTCGAAATCGAAGGCCACGATGCGCGAGTCGCGGTCCACGCCCAGAACGAGCTGCGTCAGGTCGTTCGAGCCGATCGAGAATCCATCGAAGAGCCTGGCGAAGGCGTCGATCTGGATCACGTTGTTCGGGATCTCGCACATGACGTAGATCTCGAGTCCGTCGACGCCGCGCCGCAGGCCGTGCGCAGCCATCGCTGCGAGCACGCGCTCGGCCTCCTGGATGCGGCGGCAGAAGGGGATCATCAGCTTGACGTTCGCGAGGCCCATGTCCTCGCGCACCCGCTTCATGGCGGCGCACTCGAGTGCGAAGCCTTCCGCATAGGCCGGATGCGTGTAGCGCGAGGCGCCCCGGAAGCCGATCATCGGGTTCTCTTCCTCCGGCTCGAACCCGCTGCCGCCGAGCAGGCTGGCGTACTCGTTGGTCTTGAAGTCGGACATGCGCACGATCACCGGCTTCGGGTAGAAGGCCGCCGCGATCGTGCCGACGCCTTCGGCCAGTTCGCGCACGAAGTAGTCGGCCGGCCGCTCGTGGGAGCGCGTCAGGCGCGCGATCTCGGCGCGCACCGCGGGATCGGCGACCTTCTCTGGATGGACCAGCGCCATCGGATGCACCTTGATGTGTTCGGCGACGATGAACTCCATCCGCGCGAGACCCACGCCGTCGCTGGGCAGCAGCGCCGTCTGGAAAGCGCTGTCGGGGTTGCCCAGGTTGACCATCAGGTGTGTCCGCGGCCGTGCGAGCGCCGAGAGCTCCACAGTGGTCTCCTCGAACGGCATTGCGCCCGCATAGACGCGTCCCTCGGCACCCTCGGCACAGGACACGGTGATCTCGTCGCCGGTGCGGATCCTGGCGGTCGCGTTGTCGCAGCCGACGACCGCGGGAATGCCGAGTTCGCGCGCCACGATGGCCGCATGGCAGGTCCGTCCGCCGCGGTTGGTGACCACGGCGGCCGCGCTCTTCATCACGGTGCCCCAGTCGGGCATCGTGGTCTCCGCGACCAGCACCTCCCCGGGCCGGAACTCGCCGAGCGCCAGCACGTCAGTGACGACGCGTGCCTTGCCCGACGCGACCGACGAGCCCACGGCGCGGCCGGTGAGCAGGGGCGGGGCCGTCGCGTGCAGGCGGTATTCGTCGATCCGGTGGAGCGGCTTGCGTGAGGCCACGGTCTCCGGTCTCGCCTGCACGATGTAGATGTGGCCGTCCAGCCCGTCCTTGGCCCACTCGATGTCCATGGGCGTCGGGCATCCCGCGCGGCGGCTGTAGTGGTCTTCGATCGCCACCGCCGCATCGGCGAGCGCCAGCACGTCGGCGTCGCCGATGCAGTAGCGCGCCCGGTCCTCCGGCGAAGTCGGCAGGTTGCAGGTGGACTCGCGGCCGGCGCCCTTCGAATACACCAGCCGGACCTCCTTGCCGCCGAGCTTGCGCCGCAGCACGGTGCGGTGGCCCAGCTTCAGGGTGGGCTTGAAGACGTAGAACTCGTCGGGATCCACCGTCCCCTGGACGACGTTCTCGCCCAGGCCGTAGGCGCCGGTGATGAAGACGACGTCGCGGAATCCGCTGTCGGTATCGAGCGTGAACATGACACCGCTGGCGGCTCGGTCGGAGCGCACCATCTGCATCACGCACACCGACTGCATGATCTGGAAGTGGTCGAAGCCGTTGTCGACGCGGTAGGCGATCGCGCGGTCCTTGAAGAGGCTCGCAAAACACAGGCGTACGGCGTCCGTCAGCCGCGCCTCGCCGGAGATGTTGAGGAAGGTCTCGTGCTGGCCGGCGAAGCTGGCCGTCGGCAGGTCCTCCGCGGTGGCGGAGCTTCGCACCGCCACGGTCATGTCAGTGCCGTACTCCGCCTGCAGCTGCGCATAGGCCGCGCGGATCTGGCTCGCCAGTTCGTCGGGGAGCGCGGCGGCGTAGACGATCTCGCGAGCGCGCTGTGCGCGCCGGGCCAGGTCATCGACGTCCCGGACGTCCAGGCCGGCCAGGGCTTCCTTCAGGCGCGGCAGCGCGCCGGCACATTCCAGCGTTCGCCGATACGCATCGGCCGTGATCGCGAAGCCGTTGGGCACGCGCACGCCAAGCGGACTGAGTGCCCGGTACATCTCGCCGAGCGATGCGTTCTTGCCGCCGACGATTGGCACGTCGTCCGCGCCGAGTTCGCGGAACCATCGGATATAGCTCGCCTGCGAGGCCATGGGCATCTCCTTGCATTGTGTTGCCGTGCCTGCGCATTCGGCGCGGTGTCCTTCAGATGCAGGCCAGGAGATGGCCAGTATCGGGAAGATGCCGCGCTGCACCTTGACATGGCGCAAGAGACGGCGATCGATGACGAAGCCGCATCAGGACTCTCCTCGGAAGAGGTCGGACAGGGCCCCTCGAAGATCGTCGGTGGCGGGCCAGTAGAGGGTGGCCCGCGTCGCGCCCTTGCCGACGCGGATGGTCTTGGTGCGCATCACGCCGGCGTAGCTGGCGCTGACGCGGTAGACGCCCGGGCTCAGCACGACATGGAACAGGGGGCCTGTGTCCGTGAACGGACCGTACGAGGCGCTGCGGTCCGCGGTTTCGACCCAGACGGTCACGCCCGCGACGTAGGCCCCGGTCCGGGCCTCGGCGAAGGTCAGCTGCAGGTTGTAGAGATCCTGTGTCGCCAGCATTTCCTGCTGGCCCTCGTAGCTGATGCCGCCACTCGCATGCGTGCCCGGTGCCAGCACGGGTGAGGCGGCGATGGCGGGTCCTGCAGCACCCTGCAGGGCAAGCAGCATGGCCGTGAGGAGGGAGGTGGACTTGCGCGTGTTCATCGGGGATGACCGTGGGTAGTGCGTGAGGCGATTCTTGACGGCGCAAGGCCGCATGTGCTTGCGCTGGCGCAAGGACTGCGACCCCGGGCCGGCCTAGAGTGGCGGCACGAACGGAAGGATGGCAGCCATGAGACTGGAACGAGTGCCGGCCCGACGGGCCGGAGGGACGCTGGCGGACTTTCGCCGGGCGACGCCGGGGAGCGGCGTGTGACCAGCAGCGGGAGTGCCGAGGCCGCCCTGCGGCGCGATGCCGCCGAGGCGCGATCGATGCTCGTGTTCTCGCTCGAACCCGACGAGCCGCTCGGGCGGGCGCTCGCGGATGCGCTGGACGTCCCGCTGTCGCCGCTGGAGGAAAGAGCCTTCCTCGATGGCGAGCGCAAGCTGCGCCCGCTGGTCGACCCGCGCGGCGCCGATGCCTATGTGGTTCAAAGCCTGCACGGTGGACCGGTGGAAAGCCCGCACGACAAGATATGCCGGCTTCTCATGTTCATCGCGACGCTCAAGGACCATGGCGCCGCGCGCGTGACCGCGGTCATTCCCTACCTGGCCTATGCGCGCAAGGACCGGCAGACCAAGCCGTTCGATCCGCTGGGCCTGCGTTGCCTGGCGCAGTGGCTGGAGTCGGCCGGCATGGCGCAACTCATCGTGCTGGAGGTGCACAACGTCGCCGCCTTCCAGAACGCGTTCCGTTGTCCCTTCATCCACCTGTCGGTGCACCATGCGTTCCGGCACGTGGCGGAGGACATCGCCGGCGGCGGCAGCCCGATCGCGGTCGCTTCTCCCGATCCGGGCGGCGTCAAGCGTGCCCTGCTGTGGCGCGAGGCGCTCGAGGAGCACCTGCGCGAGCCGGTGCGCTTCGCGATGATCGACAAGCGCCGCAGCGCCGGAACCCTGAGTGGGGGAGAGCTGGTCGCAGGCGAGGTGGCGGGCACGAACGTGCTGCTGCTGGACGACCTGGTCGCCAGCGGCGAGACCCTGCTGCGCGGCGCCCGGGCGCTGCGCCTCTCGGGCGCGAAGAGCGTCACGGCGTTTGCCGCCCATGGGCTTTTTGTGGGGAACGCGCCGCAGACGCTGGCGGACGATGCGATTTCGAAGCTGGTCGTCAGCGACAGCATGACGCCGTTCCGGCTGCCGGCGCAGGGACCGTCCAGGGAGAAGCTGAGGGTCGTGTCGGCAGTGCCGCTGTTTGCGGAGGCGGTCCGTGCCAGCCACGTCGGCTGGCATCGGTAGCAGCCCGGCACCCGATGCAGGCCGCTCGATGACGGCCTCCTTCGAAGGTCCGGGAGGGCGGGATCACTTCTTGCCGGCGTCTGCGGGGCGGGCGGCGCGCTTCATCGCTTCGGCAGTGCGCCGGGACAGGTCCGCTGCGGCGCGGGCTGCGTTGCGGGTCGCTTCCTCCGCCTTGTCGAGTGCTTCGCGCGTCGCCTGTGCGGCCTTCTCGGCCTCTTCCTTGCCCGACTGCGCGGCGCGCTGGACCGATTCCTCCGCCCTGGCGAGCGCCTCCCGGCTGGCAGTCACCGCCTTGGCGCTTTCCTCCTGGGCGGCGCGCGCGGCATCCCTGGTTTCCTCAAGCGCCTTGCCACTGGATGCCGCGGTCTTCTCTTCCAGCCGCCGGGCCGCGTCGGCCGCCTTCTGCGCGGCCCGGCGGATGCCTTCGGCCAGCGCCTTCGACACCTTGCCCGCAGCGACCTTGCTCCTTTGCGCTGCGGCCTCGGCGGCATCGGCCGCCTTGCGGGCCGCCTTTTCAGCATCGCGCGCGCTCCGGGCGGCGGCATCGCGAGCCTTTTGGGCGCCGCCTTCCGGCGGGCTCAGCTGGGCGGGGGCGGTGTAGTCCTGGGCCAGCGCGGCGGGGGCGAATGCCGCGGCCCCCATGGCGATCGCGATCGGTGCGATCAGGGCGCGAACGACGCGATCCGTGGGAAAGAGGGGAAGGGTGTGGTGGGTCATGGGATTCTCGGTGAAGCAGTGCGATCCACTCTAGGGACCTGATCGCGCGCTTCAGTTGCGCTGGATCAAGCGGCGATCTTCGGCGGCGCGGAGGATGGGGTCTCGCCGCTGACGGTCGAACAGATAGACAGAGGAGTCTTCGATGCGCCCCATGCTCGTTCCCGCGGATGGCTGCCTTGCGCAGCGCTTGCGGACATTGGCAGCGATTGCCATGGCCCTCGTTTTCCTGCACGGCAGCCCGGCCCGGGCCCAGTCCCGCGGCGAGCTGCTCTACGACATGAACTGCATCGCCTGCCACAGCGAGAAGATGCACTGGCGCAGCGCGAAGCTGGTCAATGACTGGGCCAGCCTCGAGGAGCAGGTGCGGCACTGGCAGCAGGCCGCCTCGCTCGGATGGAGCGATGAGGATGTCATGGAGGTCGCCCGCTATCTCAATGAGCGCTTCTACGGCTTCGCGCCGAGGAACACGACGGGTGTGCTGGAGTCCCCGGTGCCAGCGCCATCCGCCGCGGGACCGACGCGGATTGCTCGGCCGGGTCGGCCTTGAGGTCCGTCGCTGCCTCGAGGCTTCGGCAACCTGGAGATGTGAATGAAGCCCGTACCGATTCTTGCCGTTCCCTTCCTGGCTTTCCTGCTGAGCGGCTGCGCCGGCATGCATGCGCGCAATGAGGGCGCCACGCTCGTTGGGGCGTTTCGGGGCGCAGGGCTAGGCAGCGTGGCCGCCCGCGCCATGGACAAGGCCGATCGCCGCTAGGCGGCGCGTGCGCTCGAATCGCTCCCATTGGGCCAATCCGCGAACTGGCGCAACCGCGAGACGGGCGACAGCTTCGTGCTCACGCCCACGCGCACTTTCGAGTATCTCGGCACCATTTGCCGGGACTTCACCGTGCAAGCCGTGGTCGGCGGCCGTGCCGACACCGCGCTCGGCAGCGCCTGCCGCCAGGACGGCGGCAGCTGGCGCATGTCCGGCTGACAGCAAGCCCGACGCCCAGATGGCCGCGTCGCTTCCGGCGAGGCACCGGGCAGGCCACTCGACCGGCCGACCTCAGCGTTCGAGCCGCTCGATGCCGAGCGCCTTGAGCACGTACTTCTCGTAGATCGGTTCCGACGTGCCGTTCTTCATCTTGTGCATGAAGTACTTCTCGAAGGCGATCTTGGCAAGATGGACCCACTTGCCTTTCTTGAACCAGTTCACGTTGCGCGGTGGGATCTGCGGCAGCGCCACGAAGGCGGCGCCCGTATCGCCCATGTCGGCCAGGCAGATCGCGTTCCACGTGCCCTTGGCATCGGCCGGACGGCCGGCGAGTTCGGCGGCGATGTTGTGCACGATGGCCGTGATCATGGTCTCGATCATGTAGCCGGTCTTCGGCGCACCGGTGGGCACGGGCGTCGCCTCGACGGGCGGGATGGCCACGCAGACGCCGGCCGAGAAGATGTTGCGGTACTTCCTGCTGCGCTGGTATTCGTCGATCAGCACGAAGCCGCGCGGGTTGCACAGGCCCTCGACCGCCGCGACCGCATCGACGCCCTTGAACGCCGGCAGCATCATGCTGAACTTGAAGGGCAACTCGTGCTCCTTCTTCGGCTGGCCGTGTTCGTCCATCTCGGTGACGAACATCCTGCCGGGCTCGACCCGCGTCACCTTGGCGTTGGTGATCCACTTGATGTCGTTGTTGCGGAACTCGCTCTCCAGCATCGATTTCGAGTCGCCCACGCCGCCCAGTCCCAGGTGGCCGATGTAGGGTTCGCTGGTCACGTAGGTGATCGGCACCTTGCTGCGCAGCTTGCGGCGCTTGAGGTCCGTGTTGAAGATGAATGCGAACTCGTAGGCCGGGCCGAAGCACGACGCGCCGGGCATCGCGCCGATGACGGCCGGACCGGGATCCTTCAGGAACTCCTGGTACTGCGCCCAGGTCTTCTCGGCATGGTCGACGACGCAGATCGACTGGGTATGGCCGTCGGGGCCGGCGCCCGGCACCTCGTCGAAGGCCAGCTTGGGGCCGGTGGTGATGACGAGGTAGTCGTAGGGGAGGGTGCTGCCGTCCAGCAGCTCGAGCGCATTGCCCGCCGCATCGATGCGCGTCACGCGCTGGGCAACGAACCCGATGCCCTTCTTCGCCAGGTGCGGGCGGATCGGGAAGGTGATCGCATCGCGCTTTCTCCAGCCCACCGCGAGCCACGGGTTGGAAGGCACGAACTGGAAGTAGTCGACGGCGTTCACCACCGTGATGCGGTGCGACGTGTCCAGCGCCTCGCGCAACTCGTAGGCGGCGGGCATGCCGCCTGTGCCGGCGCCAAGAATGACGATGTGGGCCATGGATGTCTCCTCGATGACGTGATGCAGGAATTCAGTTCGGGGCTGCCGGCTCGAGCTCCTCGTCGACGGCGCGCAGCATGGTGTCGTCCAGCTGCCCGGCGAGCGCAGCGAGGCGAAGCCTGTCCATCAGCAGCCCGGCACGGGCCTGGACCAGCGCCAGGCGGGCGGCGGCGGCGTCGTTCTCGGCATTCAGCACGTCCAGGGTGGTGCGCTCGCCCACCTCGTGCCCCAGGTGCGTCGCATCGCGCCGCGCCTCGCTCGCCTTCACGCCTTGCGCCAGGGACTGCACGCGCTCGGCACCGACGCTCAGCCCGAGCCAGGCGGAGCGAACCTGCTGCGCGGTCTGCTGGTGGCTGCGATCCGCTTCTGCGGCGGCCTTGTCGGCCAGGCGCAGGGCCTCCTCCTGCCTGGCGCTGCGCATGCCGCCCGTGTACAGGGGCACCGAGATCTGGACGCCGATCATGCGGTCGGTTCCCCGATTGGCGGCCGAGCCGAAATCGCCGCTGCCGCTGAGCCGGTCGCGCGAGGCCTGGGCGACGAGGTCGACCGTGACGGAGGACTGCAGGCCGAATTTCGCGGCCTCCTGCCTGGCGGCCTCGGTGGCGATCTGCCGCGCCCGGATGTCCGGATTGCCCGCCTGTGCCTCGAGCAGCCACGCATCCAGGGGCCGCGGCCGGGCGTCGGCCAAGCGGCCGGCCGGCAGGCGCGCCGACAGCGTCGCGGGCGGCAGGCCGGTGCTGTCGGCGAGCAGCTCGCGCTTGAGCCGCACCTCGGTCTCGGCCGCCAGTACCTGCGCCTGGATGCCGGCCAGGCGTGCGCCTGCCTCGTACGTGTCGGTCACGGGCGTCGCGCCGAGCGTGAAGCGGTCCTGCGCTTCGGTCGAGGCCCGCTGCACCGCGTCGCGCTGGAGCTTCAGCACCCGCAGCGATTCCGCCGCCAGGGCGAGGTCGAAATAGCGCTGCGCGGTGCGCAGCATCAGCGCCTGCCGGGCAGACTGCCACTCGAGGTCGGCCAGATCGGCCGAGAGGTCCAGCAGCTGCTGCTGGGCGCGCCGCTCGGGGTTGTACAGCGGCTGGCTCGCCGAGACGGCCCAGCGGCCCGCCGTGCCGTCCTTGATCGAGGTGTTGAAGTTCACGCCGCTCGACGGACTGGAGCCCGGCGCGGAAAACTGCGCGCCACGGGTCCGGGTTTCGTGCGTTGCAATGCCGGCCGAGGCGCTCACGTTGACGGTGGGCCGCCACAGCGCCGCCGCCTGGTCGCGGCGCGGCATGGCGGCCGCATGCGCCGCGCGTGCCACGGCATGGTCCATGTCGGCCTGCTCGGCGGCACGCCACACGTCGAGCAGGTCCGTCGCGCGCGCCGCGGGTGCGGCGCACGCCAGCGCCATGGCGCCTGCGAGGAGCGAGGCTCGCAGGCGCATCGGCCCTCGCGCGACGGGCATGGTCAGCAGCCCGGGCGCGCGCCGAGCTTGCGCATGATGGTTTCCATCAGGCACCACTTGGTCAGCGCGCTCTGCAGCAGGTTGGCGCCGACGAAGGCGGTGAAGGCCAGCCACCAGGTGCTGACGTAGATCGGGCTGCCCGGCACGCCCAGGGCGAGCGAGAGCAGGATGAAGGTGCCGGCGACGAGCCGCACGAGTTGCCAGGAAGTCATGTGGAAGCTCCTTGAGGTGGTGGGACGGTGAAAGAGGCCGGGTCCGGTTCCGCGGACCCCGTCGTGATCGCACCCAGGCGGTGGCGGTAGGCGACGTAGTAGAGGATCGGGATGACGACCAGCGTCAGCACGGTGGAGACGAAGATGCCGAAGATCAGCGAGATCGCCAGGCCGTTGAAGATCGGGTCGTCGAGGATGAAGAAGGCGCCGAGCATGGCCGACAGGCCCGTGAGCATGATCGGCTGCGCACGCGTGACGGCCGAGTGCACGATCGCATCCTTGAACGGCATTCCCTCGCGCACCTGCAGGTTGATGAAGTCCACCAGCAGGATCGAATTGCGCACGATGATCCCGGCCAGCGCGATCATCCCGATCATGCTGGTCGCGGTGTACTGCGCGCCCAGCAGCGCGTGGCCCGGCATCACGCCGATGATGGTCAGCGGGATCGGCGCCATGATGATCAGCGGCGTCAGGTAGGAGCCGAACTGCGCCACCACCAGCAGGTAGATCAGCACCAGGCCCACCGCGTAGGCGGCGCCCATGTCGCGGAAGGTCTCGTAGGTGATCTGCCACTCGCCGTCCCACTTGAGCGCGTAGTCGCGCCAGGCGTCCTCGGGCTGGCGGATGAAGTACTCCACGAGCGTGCCGCCGCCGGGCGTCGCGATCCGGGCCAGCTCGCCGCGCATCGCGAACACGCCGTACAGCGGGCTGTCGAGCTTCCCGGCCATGTCGGCGACAACGTAGTTCACCGGCAGCAGGTCCTTGTGATGGAGCGGCTGTTCGCGCACGGTATCCGTCACCCTGACCAGCTCGCGGATGGGCACCAGGTGGCCCGCGGCGCTGCGCACCGTGAGCTGCAGCAGCGCGTTCAGGTCGCCCTGGCGTTCGGCCGGCAGCTGCAGGGTCGCGGCGGCGGGGTACTTGCTCTGGTCGTGCAGGTAGGCCGTGGCCTCGCCGGCCAGGCCCGCCCGCAGCGTGGTCACGATGGCCTGCTGCGGCACGCCCAGCATCGCCGCCTTCCGGCGATCGACCAGCAGCAGGGTCTTGGGCGCGGTGGCGATGCTGCTGTCGTCCACGTCGACCAGCCCCTCGGTCTTCTCGAACACCGCGCGCACCGCCTTGGCGACCTGCTGCCGCCCTTCGGCCTCGGGCCCGTAGATCTCGGCCACGATGGGCGACAGCACCGGCGGGCCCGGCGGCACTTCCACCACCTTGACGTTGGCGCCGAATCGCCGGCCGATCTTCTGCAGGGCGGGGCGCACGCGGGTGGCGATCGCGTGGCTCTGCGCCTTGCGCTGGTGCTTGTCGACGAGATTGACCTGCAGGTCGCCGACCTCGCCGCCGGCGCGCAGGTAGTACTGGCGCACCAGCCCGTTGAAATTGATCGGCGCGGCCGTGCCGGCATAGGCCTGGTAGTCGGTGACCTCGGGCACGGTGGCCAGGTAGGCGCCCAGTTCCTGCAGCACCGCGGCGGTCTGTT
This sequence comes from Variovorax beijingensis, assembly GCF_003951285.1. Classification (GTDB taxonomy): domain Bacteria; phylum Pseudomonadota; class Gammaproteobacteria; order Burkholderiales; family Burkholderiaceae_C; genus Variovorax; species Variovorax beijingensis. The sequence goes on from NZ_RXFQ01000014.1 coordinate 129,644, forward strand.
CGACCGGGGTTCCGGCCGGCATGTCGACAATGACCTGGAATTCCGACTTGTTGTCGAAGGGCAGCATCTTCAGCAGGACCAGGCCGCTCGCCGGCAGCGCGAGCGAGACCGCGATCAGAAGGCCGATGCCCAGCCCCAGGAAGCGGCGGTTGCGCGTGCCGCGCCGCTCGTCGAGCAGCGGACGGAACACGCGCTCGAACAGCGGCGCGAGCCTGCCCGCCAGGCCGTGCGCAGCCCTGCGGCCATCCGGCTCGGCCGCGTGGGCCGGCACGGCCTTCATCCAGAGCCGCGCCAGCCAGGGCGTGACCACAAAGGCGATCGCCAGCGACAACAGCATGCCCATGCTCGCATTGATCGGGATCGGGCTCATGTAGGGCCCCATCAGGCCGGAGACGAAGGCCATCGGCAGCAGCGCGGCGATCACCGTCAGCGTGGCCAGGATGGTCGGGCCGCCCACCTCGTCGACCGCGCCGGGGATGATCTGCGCCAGCGTGCGCCCGGGGTACAGCTGCTGGTGGCGATGGATGTTCTCGACCACCACGATCGCATCGTCGACCAGGATGCCGATCGAGAAGATCAGCGCGAACAGCGACACCCGGTTCAGCGTGAAGCCCCAGGCCCAGGAGGCGAACAGCGTGACCGTCAGCGTCAGCACCACCGCGGCGCCGACGATCGCCGCCTCGCGCCGACCCAGCGCCACGAACACCAGCGCCACCACCGAGGCGGTGGCGAACAGCAGCTTCTGGATCAGCTTCTGCGCCTTGTCGTTGGCCGTGGCGCCATAGTTGCGCGTCTCGGCCACCCGCACGTCGGCGGGAATCACGGTGTTGCGCAGCACCTCGACGCGCCGCATCACCGCGTCGGCGACGTCGATGGCGTTCTCGCCCGGCTTCTTGGTGATCGAGAGCGTGACCGCCGGATATTCGGCCGGGCTGGCGCCGTCCCTGCCGGCCTCGCCATGCCAGACGTAGCGGCTGGGCGGCAGTGGCCCGTCGCGCACGGTGGCCACGTCGCGCAGGAGCACCGGCTTGCCGCCGCGCACGCCGACCACCAGATCGCCGACCTCGCTGGCCTGCCGCAGGAACGGGCCGGATTCGATGGCCACGGCCTGGTTGCCCGAGATCAGCTCCCCGACCGGCAGCCCGAGGTTGGCGGACTGCAGCGCCGTGCGCAGGTCCGCCACGGTGGCGCCGGCCCCGGCCATGCGCGCGGGATCGAGCTCGACCAGCACCGCGCGGCCCGCGCCGGCGATGGTGTTCACCTCGCGGGTGCCCGCCACGCGCTTCAGGTCGGCCTCGATGCTGTGGGCCACTCGCTCCAGATCGAAGGGGCCGACCGCGGTGTTCCTGCTGAAGAGCGTCAGCGTCACGATGGGCACGTCGTCGATGCCCTTGGGCTTGACGATCGGGTCGAGCACACCTAGGCCCCGGGGCAACCAGTCGGCGTTCGCGTTGACCGTGTCGTACAGGCGCACCAGCGCCTCGGTGCGCGTCACCCCGACCTTGAACTGCACCGTGATCACGGCCATGCCCGGGCGCGACACGGACATCACGTGCTCGACCCCGGCGATCTGTGCCAGCACCTGCTCGGCCGGCCCGGCCACCATCTGTTCCACGTCCCGCACGCTGGCGCCCGGAAAGGGGATCAGCACGTTGGCCATGGTGACGTTGATCTGCGGCTCTTCCTCCCGCGGCGTCACCATCACCGCGAACGCGCCCAGCAGCAACGCCATCAGCGCCAGCAGCGGCGTGATCCGGGCGCCCTGGAAGAACGCCGCGATGCGTCCCGAGATGCCCAGCGACGGGGAGCGGCCCTGCTGCGTCATGGCGTGGTCTGGCGAAAACGGGCGGCGGCCTGCGGGTCGGTGGCCACCCGCTCGCCGGGCATCAGGCCCGAGAGGATCTCGACCTTGTCGCCCTCGACGCGGCCCAGCCGCACCTGGCGAAGCAGCGGCCGGCCCTGCGCGTCGAGCACGTAGAGCCCGGTCATCTCGGCGCGGCGCACGATCGCCGAGAGCGGGACGGACAGGCTCGGCCTGACGCTCGACCCCCCTTCGGCCGAAGGCAGCCACAGCCGCGCGAACATGCCCGGCACGGCACCGCCCAGGCCGGCCGGAAGATCGGCGCGCAACTGCACCGTGTGCGTGGCCGCGTCGACCGTGGGCAGCAGCTGCATGCGGGCCGGCGTGACCCATTGGCGCGGCGCAGCCAGGCCCGGCAATTCGGCCCGGGGCAGCTGGCCGGCCGCCATCTGCGCTGCCACGGTCTGCGGGATCGCCGCGGTGATCCGCAGCGCGGACGGGTCGTAGACAGTGATCAGGGGCCGGCCCGGCATGGCCATGTCGCCCAGCGACACCGGCACGTCCGCGACCACGCCCGTGTAGGGCGCGCGGATGACGTGCAGCCCGCTCTGCGTGCGCGCCGCGCCGGCCTGGGCGCCTTGCGCAGCGACCTGCGCACGGGTGGCCTTGAACTCGGACTCGGCGCGCTCGAGCGCCGCCCGGCTGATGTAGTTCTTCTTGAACAGCTGCTGCTGGCGTTCGTATTCCCTGGTGGCGACCTCCAGCGATGCGCGCGCGGCCTGGACCTGCGCGTCGCTGGCGGCGGCATTCTGGTCGGCGGCCCTGGCATCGATCTGCAGCAGCACCTGGCCGGCCTTGACGGCATCGCCCGCCTTGGCGTCGAGCCGGACCACCGCCCCGGACACCTGCGCGGCGATGACGGTCTGGCGCACCGCCTCGACCACGCCGTCGAAGCCCGATGCGGCGGCGGCGGCGGGCTGCGCCGTCACTGCGTTCAACGCCTCTGGGGCGGCCCGTGCGGGCGTGGCCAGCGGGAGCGAGGCGACCAGAGCGGCGGCGAGGGTCAATGAGCGGATCTTGGGCATGGGGACAGTTCGAAGGCCGATGCCCAGCCCGGCCAACCCGGAACTGGAATCACATCGGCAATTGGTAAAGTATTTGCGCACATAGCTAAATAGTCAAGTGATTGATAATTTGATTTCGCAAAGACCAGTATGAGAAGCGAGGGCTCAGGCATGATTGCGCCAGATCAACATCAGGCGTGTCCGAGCATGGAAGGACTTTCCGACGATGCGTTGGTGCAGGTGGCAGCGTATTTCCAGGCGCTGGCCGAGCCGACGCGGCTGCAGATTCTCAATTTCCTGCGCCAGCAGGAGCGCAACGTGGGCGAGCTGGCGCAGTTGTGCGGCTACAGCTCGGCCAACATCTCCCGGCACCTTGCGCTGCTGACCCAGCATGGACTGGTGTCGAGGCAGGCCCGGGGGAACAGCGCCTACTACAGGATCGCGGATCCGGCGGTCTACGAGCTGTGCGATCTGGTGTGCGGCAACATCGCGCGGCAGCTGGAGCGCACCGCGCCCAAGCGCGCCGCATTCGCCGAGCCCGCCGCGCGGCGCGCAAGACCGCGGCCGTCGCCGACCCGTGCATCCTCCTCCACCAAGCGCGGGTGAACGCAGCCGAGGTTTCCGTGACGACGCCTGTTTCGTCCTGAAGATCTGCACCGCGTTTCCCGCAGCTGGGCGAAGGACTTTTTTCTGCTGCAGCAGGTGAGGAAGATCACAGCCTGCCGCGCGAGACGCAGTCATACCGGCACGATGGCTTGCATGAACAACCGTCGCGAGCTGCAACACGGCCATCTGAAGCATGCAACGCGTGAACCGGCGCATTCGAAGGCGCATCCGGCCGCACCCGCGAGCGGTCCCTTCCTCAACTGCTCATGCGGTCTTGCACATCTGGAGCGCATCCATCGGCGTTGGTGGATGAAGCTCTTTCCCTGGCTGCGGTTCTATTGCTGCAGCCGATGCGGAAAATCGCAGCTGGCTTCGAAGCGGGCGGTCAGCTTCGCGATCACGTCTCTCAGGAGTGGGGGAGAGACGGCTCAGATGCCTGTTCGCTGATCGGGCAACTGGCGATGCCCCCGGGAAAATCAACCTTGCTTCGGTCCGGCGTTGCCCGCGTCTTCCGGCACGGTGAACAACTCGGGGTCGAACATCGGATGAGCTTCCTGAGCTTCAGCGGCGGATGCGTCCTGCGCATTTGGAAGCAGGCTGCCGAAGTCCGTCGAGGCGAAGTTCGGCGGGATGTGGATGCCTTTCTCGTCGCGGCGGACCAGGCCGCGGCTCTCCAGGTCGCGCATGGTCTTGTTGACCACCTCGCGCGAGAGCCCCGAATACGATGCGATGACCGCCTGGGTGATGCGCTTGTCGTAGCCGCCGGTGCCCGCTGGCGCCAGCTGGGTCAGCTCATGGAGCACGCGGCCGACCAGGTTCTCGGCCGACAGCGACGAGATCCGGCGCAACTGGCCGCGAATCATGGTGATGCGCTTCATCGCAACCTCGAGCAGGCCGATGGTCACCTCGGGGTAGGTCGAGCACAGCCTGCGGATCGCGGCAATCGGCATCAGGTAGACCGAGGAGGGCAGGGCTGCGACCAGGGTCGACGTGGTCTGATAGCGGTCCTCGCCCAATGAAGGACCGAGGAAGAAATCGCCCCTGCGGATGAAGTCGGTCGTGACGTCCCGATCGACGGCTCGCAGCAGGCCGCTGGCCACGCAGTAGATGCGGTCGGTCCAGGTGTCCGCAAGAAGCACCGTCTCGTTGCGCCGGTAGGACCGCAGTTCGCTGCTGCGGATCAGGGCGGCGCGATCGGCTGGCGGCACGCTGGCAATGAGGGGATGGAGGTACATGGCGAAAGTTATGTCGGCCACCTCATTTGCAGTCCGCCTGAAGCAGCCGGAACAGCGCCTCGATGCGGCTTTGCTCTTCGGCCTCGTGCAGGGCGCGGCCCCGCAACCAGAGCCTTCCCGCCTTTCTCTCGACATGCACGTCGTAGACGCGATCGACGCAGTCGACCACGACATCCGGCGCGAGCCGCTCCTGCGCGGCCCACAGCGCCAGCTCGATCTCCGCGGCGCCCATGCGCCTGGACGCACGCATCGCGATCCAGTCCGCATGCAGCCGCGGCAGTGCCGTCATGCCGCGCACCTTGAGCGGCTCGCTGCCGAGATTTGCCAGCAGTTCCTCGAGCTGCCCGCCGCCGGAGCGCTGCGAGAGCGTGGAGCCGCCGGCCGTGCAGGCGGCGCTGGTGCGAAGCAGGAAGCAGTCGTCGCGCAGGCAGCTCAGGTCGGTGTCGGCCGAGGCCAGCAGGCTCGCGCGGATCCGGCGCCTGATCTCGCGGCTGACACCCGCGGCAACTTCCGGCCCGTCGGTATCGACCAGCTGCGCGAAATTGGCGATGAAGAAGAGCGCGCACACCCTGTCGGGCAGCGGGCTGCGGTATCGCTCTCTCGCCGCGGCGGCGTCGGTGGCGCCGCGACGTTTCGCAGGCAGTAGATGCGCCAGGGCCGCGCGCCACCGCGGCCCGAAGAGCCTGTTTTCCATCCGTGGCAGGGCGATCGTTCCATCGCCTGCGTGACACCACTTTCTCTGCATTTGGCATGACCCTGAATCGTTGAACCATCTCTTTTGACCCGCTCGTGAGCGGTCTTCAGGGAATGCTACGGAGCAACATGCCGCTTGACATCGGGTTTCGAGTCGTGGATGTGTTCCGAATCACAATCTGACACATTTGGCGGTCGGAGGTGGGCAGGGTCCTCGTTGAAGCGGGCTGCGGGCCGGCCGCCGCGAGCACGGCAATACAAACCGGCGCAGAGGAACAGGCGCAACTACAGCCGCCGTTGGAGGCGTTTCAAGCTCATTGTGTGGTGACGGGTCTTGGCCAGCACTCCCACAAAATGGTGAGTGGCCGATGAGCGACACGGCTTCGATCGTGGTGTCGCCGCGCCTACGCCGATATGAGCATCGCCCTACAGCGCAGCCGACGCCTGCCTGCGAGGCTGTCCCAACAAAAAAGGGCCTGCCATGAGCTCCAGCGGCGAAATCCACAGCGTCTCGGACATCCTGAAGCGGCTCGAGGAACTCGCGGCAAAGGGTCCTCGCGTGAACGGTGGCGCACTGGTTGGGGGCCTTCGGCAGCCGAAGCTATGGTCCCCTGCTGATGCTTCCGCCCCTGCTGGAGATATCGCCCCTGGGCGGCGTCCCGGGCTTTGCGAGCACCATGGCCGTCGTGGTGGCGCTGGTCGCCGGCCAGATGATGTTCGGCCTGGAATGCTGCTGGCTGCCGCGGGTGTTGACCCGAAGTTCCGTGTCATCCGCGAAGATCCGCCGCGCCTCTGAAAAGATGCGACCGCTCGCCAGGCGGCTGGACCGCTGGTTCCATGGGCGGCTTCGCAAGCTCACGCGGGGCACGGCCGTTCGAGCGGCCGCGATCGCGTGCATCCTTCTGGCCTGCACGGTGCCGCTGCTCGAATTCGTGCCGTTTGCGAGCACGGCGCCGATGGCGGCCATCGCCCTCTTCGGACTCGCGCTTCTCGTGCACGATGGCGCGCTGATGGTGGCCGCGTTCGTTGCTGCTGCGGCTGCCATCGTGTTCATGGCGATCGTGCTTGCGTGAGGCGCGAAGCCGCGCGGCGTTCAGCGTTCTGCGAAGACTTCGATTTCGACGCGGCGGTTCGGTGCCAGGCAGTCGATCAGGGCCGCACGCGCCGTTTGCGTGCACTGCACCTTCGGCTCGGATTCGCCCTTGCCTTGCACCTGTATTTTCTGCGCCGGCACGCCGGCCTGAACCAGGTAGTCGCGCACGGTGTTGGCACGCGCCAGCGAGAGGGCGCTGTTGTAGGCCTGGCTGCCGAGCCGGTCGGTGTAGCCCGTCACCTTGACGGTATCCGCTCCCTTGATGTCGCCGGCCAGCGCATCGAGCTTGCGGCGCCCCTCCGGCAACAGGTCGGCGAGCGACCGGCCGTCGAAGCGGAACAGGCCATCGGCACCCAGCGTGGTCCGGCGCGGTGCCGCCGGGCTCGCGGCGGCCGGCCGCTCGGCCGCCGGCAGCGCACGCACCCCCAGCACGTCGCCGCAGCCGGCCGGCAGCCAGTGGAAGGTCTGCGCCTTGTAGTCCTTGTCGAAGATCGCCTTGTACTGGCAGGTGGTCACGCCGCCGCCGGCCTTGCGGAAGTGGAAGATGTAGTCCCACTCGCGCGGGCCCGCCATGCCTTCGCGGAAATGCGGACGGCCGAGCAGGTCGTACAGCTGGTCCTTGGTGACGCCGGGCGCTACGGCGCGCAGGTTGTCCAGGTTCGGGAAGGTGCCTTCCTTGAGCCATGCATCGTTGTCGATGTTGGGGAAGATCACTTCCGTGGCCTTGCCGTCGTCGGTGATGCCGCGGCTCACGTAGGAGCTGCAGCCCTGCAGCAGCAGCAGCGCTGCGGCGCCCGCTGCAATGGCCGAGAAGCGATGGATTTGCGTTGTCATGATGTTGTTCCTCTTTTGATGCAGCCGGCTTACCAGTGGAAGCCCGCACCGGCCGCCACGCCGACCTTGCCGCGCGAGTTGGCCGAGCCGCTGAACTTCACGACCCACCGGCCGTTGTCCGAGAGCTTCGACACGCCGATGGCGAGCGCAGCCTGGCCGTCGAAGCCCGCCACGCCCGCGGACACCATGCTCTTGCCCGGGATGTAGGCCTGCGGCATGTTAGCCATGGCCATCGCACCGGCCGCGCCCGCGCTGGCGTCCTTGGCAATGCTGCGGATCTCGCCGCCCAGGGCGTTGACGCGCGCGTCGGTGTAGGCGTTGGCCCCCGCAATGCCGCTGTTGAGCTGGTTCACGTTGACCGCATCGGTGCCCGCGACGCCGGGCGCCACGTTGTGCACCGTGACCGGCCCGGTCGCGTTGCTGCCGCCCATCGACACGCTGTTGTAGTTGATGGAGCCATCGGGGTTGGTGTCGTACTTGACGGTCGACTGGTCGATCACCGCCACCTGGCCCTGCACGCCGCGCAGCTGCGAGACGTTGACCGCATCGCTGTCGGCCGAGCCCGCGGCCACGCCGGTGATCTGGCGGAACTGGCCGTTGGCCGCATCGCCCACGGACACCGCCGCCAGCGTGCTGGTGGTGGCGCCGATGGCGATGCGCTGCGCCTCGGTGGCCGTGGGCGGCACATAGCCGGCCACGCCCGCGGCGGTGGAGGCCACCGAGCCTGCGCCCAATGCCACGCCGCCGGCTTGCGTCACGCTGGTGCCCGCGCCCAGCGCCACGCCCTGCACGGCCGCGGCCGAAGACTGCGTGCCCAGCGCAATGGAGTCGGCCATGTGCGAGATTGCACCCTGGCCGATCGCCACGCCGCCCGGCGCGGTCTGCTGCACCACCGCGCCGTTGCCGATGCCGATGCCGTTGTTGCCGTTGACCACCGTCTGCGGGCCCACCGCCACCGACTCGGCGCCGATGGCCAGCGAATCGGCCGCGCTCGAGTTGGCATGGAAGTACAGCGTCGGCGTGACCGCGAAGGAGGTCAGCGCGCCCGCGAGCTGGCGCACCGTGACCGCGTCCTGCGCCTGCGTGCCGTCGGCCACGTTGGTGATCTGGCGGTAGCTGGTGGCGCTGCCCAGGGACAGGGCGCCCAGCAGGGCGCGGTCGGTGGTGTTGTAGCTGATCAGCGAGCTGCCCGCCGGAATGCTGCCGGTGGAGGGCGCCACGAAGCGGTCGGAGACCGCGCCCGAGCCGATGGCCACCGCGCCGGCGACCGTGGCGCTCGCGTCCTTGCCCGAGGCGATGGCGTCGACACCTGTGGCGCCGAGGTTGTCCTCGTTGCCCCCGCCCGTGGAGTTGACGCTGTAGTACCTGATCTTGTTGGCCGTGACCGTGGTGCTCAGGTTCTCGATCGACTGGTTGGTGGCGAACAGCTGCGAGCCGTTGATGGCATCGGTCGAGCCGCCCGAGATCCGGCCGGCCGCCACATTGGTGATGGTGCGCTCGGCGCCCACCGCACCCACGCTCACCGTGCTCACCGGCGTGGTGCCGGCGAAGTTGTAGGTCGTGCCGTTGATCACCGTGCTGGCCGTGCCCACCGCCGCCACCGTGGTGGAGCCGCCGCCCAGCGCCACGTCGTTCGCGTTGGTGGCGACCGCATTCGGGCCGATCGCGACCGAATCCGTACCCAGCGCCAGCGAATCTGGCAGCGTCGAGTTGGCGTGGAAGTACTTGATGCCCCCGCCGTTGTTGATGTCGCCGATCGTGTTGCCCAGGTTGGTGATCTGCGTGGTGTTCGCCGTCACCTGCTGGTTGGTGGCAAAGAGCTGCGAGCCGTTGATGGCATCGGTCGAGGTGTTGGAAAGCCGGCCCGCCGCCACGTTGGTGATGGTGCGCTCGGCGCCCACGCTGCCCACGCTCACCGTGCTCGTCGGCGTGGTGCCGGCGAAGTTGTAGGTGGTGCCGCCGATCACGGCGTTGGCCGTGCCGACGGCCGCGGCCGTCGTGGAACCGGAACCCAGCGCCACGCTGTTGGCGTCCGCCGCGGTGGCCCCGAGGCCGATGGCCACGGCCGATGTCCCGGCCGCCGCCGCATTCTTGCCTGACGCGATGGCGTCGGCCCCGGTGGCGCCAAGGTTGTCTTCGTTGGTGCCGCCGGTGGAGTTGACGCTGTAGTACTTGGTCTTGTTGGTCGTGACCGTGGTGCTCAGGTCCTCGATCGACTGGTTGGTGGCGAACAGCTGCGAGCCGTTGATCGCATCGGTCGAGCTGCCCGAGATCCGGCCTGCCGCCACGTTGGTGATGGTGCGCTCGGCGCCGGCGGCGCCCACGCTCACGGTGCTCGCCGGCGTGGTGCCCTGGAAGTTGTAGGTCGTGCCGTTGATCACGGCGCTGGCCGTGCCGACGGCGGTGGCTGTCACCGAGCCCGAGCCCAGCGCCACGTCGCCCGCACTGGCAGCCGCCGTCGCGGCATTGCCGATGGCCACGCTGCCCGCCTTGCCGACCGCACCGGCCGTGGAGCCATTGCCCAGTGCCACCGATCCCTGGCCGATCGCCTTGTTGCCATTGCCGATGGCGACCGCGCCGTTGGCCTGGTTGGCCGCGGTGGCCGAGGCCGTGCCGTCGCTGTTGGCGGTGTTGTTGGCACCGCCGGTAAAGGCACCGGTGCCGCTCGCATAGCTCGGATCGCCGATCACCACGGCGCCGTCGCCGTAGGCCGTGTTGCCCGAACCGATCGAGATCGACTTGCCGCCCGTGGCTGTGGCTCCCTTGCCGATGGCCACTGCTTCAGCCGAATCGGCCGTCGCGCCGCTGCCGATCGCCACGGTGTCCGCGGCGCTGGCGCGCGAGCCGTTGCCCATGGCCACACCGCTGGCACCGGCCGCCAAGGCGTTCACGCCGGCGGCCAGGGCATTGATGCCCGTGGCGCCGTCGTTCGCATAGTTCCCCTGCTTGGTGCCGTTGTCGTTCACGCTGTAGTAGCGGATCTTGGCCGCGTCCACCTGGGTGGTCAGCTGGCTCACGTTCACCGCATCGGTGGGCGCCACACCGGGCGCCACGTTGGTGATGACCGTGTTGCCGGCGTTGATGCCGGTGAGCGTCACGCTCGGGCCGCCCGTGATGGTGAGGCCGTTGTTGTTCATCACCGTGCCGCCCGTGGTCACACTGGTGAAACTGGGCGTGGCGCTGGTGGCGATCTGCACCTCGGCGCCGTTCTGCGTGATGGCGATGTTGTTGCCCGCCGTGTAGGTGGCGGTGCCGCCGGGCGCGATGTTCTGCACGCTGGTGCCCGTGGCGGTGCCGGTGCCCGTCTGGGCCGTGGTCACGTTCCAGCCCTTGCCGGCGGTGGCGGCCACGTCGTCGATCGCCGAGTTGGTGGCGAACAGCTGGCTGCCGTTGATCGCATCGGTCGAGGTCTGGGAGATCCGGCCGGCCGCGACGTTGGTGATGGTGCGCTCGTTACCCACGCTGCCTACGCTCACCGTGCTCGTGGGCGTGGTGCCCTGGAAGTTGTAGGTCGTGCCGTTGATGACGGTGCTGGCCGTGCCGACCGCAGCGGCTGTCACGGAACCCGAGCCCAGTGCCACGCTGTTGGCGTTCGCAGCTGTCGCACCCAGGCCGATGGCCACTGCCGAGGTCCCCGCGGCCGTCGCGTTCTTGCCCGAGGCGATCGCATCGGCACCCGTCGCGCCGAGGTTGTCCTCATTGCCGCCGCCGGCGGAGTTCACGCTGTAGTACTTGGTCCTGTTGGCCGTCACCGTGTCGTTCAACTGGTCCACGTTCACCGCATCGGTGGGCGCCACGCCGGGCGCCACGTTGGTGATGACCGTGTTGTTGGCATTGATGCCGGTGGTCGTCACGCTCGGGCCGCCCGTGATCGTGAGGCCGTTGTTGTTCATCACCGTGCCGCCGGTGGTCACGCTGGTGAAACTGGGCGTGGCGCTGGTGGCGATCTGCACCTCGGCGCCGTTCTGCGTGATGGCGATGTTGTTGCCCGCCGTGTAGGTGGCGGTGCCGCCGGGTGCGATGTTCTGCACGCTGGTGCCCGTGGCGGTGCCGGTGCCCGTCTGGGCCGTGGTCACGTTCCAGCCCTTGCCGGCGGTGGCGGCCACGTCGTCGATCGCCGAGTTGGTGGCGAACAGCTGGCTGCCGTTGATCGCATCGGTCGAAGTGCCGGAGATGCGGCCGGCTGCAACGTTGGTGATGGTGCGCTCGGCGCCCGGAGCGCCGACACTCACAGTCGAAGTCGGCGTGGTGCCCTGAAAGTTGTAGGTCGTGCCGTTGATCACGGCGCTGGCCGTGCCGACTGCCTTGCTCGTCGTGGAGCCCGAGCCCAGTGCCACGTCGCCCGCATTGGCGCTCGCTGTCGCACCGGAGCCCAGTGCCACGCCGTTGACTGTGCTGACCGCGGCGTTGGTGCCCATGGCCACGCTGCCGGTGGCCGCCGCGGTGGTGCTGGCGCCCACGCCTGCGGCAATGGAGTTGATGCCCTGCGCCCCGTCGTTGTTGACGTTGCCCCCGGCCACGCCGTTGTCGTTCACGCTGTAGTACTTGGTCTTGCTGGCCGCCACTGTGTCGGTCAGCTGGTCCACGTTCACCGCATCGGTGGGCGCCACACCGGGCGCCACGTTGGTGATCACCGTGTTGTTGGCATTGATGCCGGTGGTCGTCACGCTCGGGCCGCCCGTGATCGTGAGGCCGTTGTTGTTCATCACCGTGCCGCCGGTGGTCACGCTGGTGAAACTGGGCGTGGCGCTGGTGGCGATCTGCACCTCGGCGCCGTTCTGCGTGATGGCGATGTTGTTGCCCGCCGTGTAGGTGGCGGTGCCGCCGGGTGCGATGTTCTGCACGCTGGTGCCCGTGGCGGTGCCGGTGCCCGTCTGGGCCGTGGTCACGTTCCAGCCCTTGCCGGCGGTAACGGCCACGGCATCGATCGCCGAGTTGGTGGCGAACAGCTGGCTGCCGTTGATCGCATCGGTCGAAGTGCCGGAGATGCGGCCGGCTGCAACGTTGGTGATGGTGCGCTCGGCGCCCGGAGCGCCGACACTCACCGTCGAAGTCGGCGTGGTGCCCTGGAAGTTGTAGGTCGTGCCGTTGATCACGGCGCTGGCGGTGCCAACCGCAGCGGCCGTCACCGAGCCCGAGCCCAGCGCCACGTCGTCCGCGTTGTTGGCCACCGCCGTGTCGCCGAACGCCACCGCACCGGCGGCCAGCGCGCTGCTGGTGCTGCCGATCGCCACGCTGCCCTGGCCGACCACCGTGTTCCGGTAGCCGATGCCGACTGCGCCCTGCGCCGCCGTGCCGGGGGTGCTCACGGCCTGGCCGCCGCCGCCGACCATGTTGGTGTTACCCATCGCCACCGAACCATTGCCGGTGGCGGTGTTGTCCAGGCCCGAAGCGATCGCGCCGTTGCCGGTCGCGGTGTTGGGGTCGCCGATGGCCACGGCGCCGTCGCCGTTGGCGACGTTGCCGGCGCCGATGGCGACTGCGCGGCCACCGGTGGCCCTGGAGGCCCGGCCGATGGCAACCGCGTCGTCGGCGTCGGCGACGGATTCACCGCCGATGGCAATGGCATTGGCACCCGATGCAAGGGCGCCTTCGGTTGCATTGCCGCCGATGGCGACCGAGTTGGCGCCCGTGGCGCGCACGGCTGTGCTCGCGCCGGTGCCGCCCGCACCGAGCGCCGTCGCATAGCTGGCAGTCGCCTGTGCCACTGTGCCGAGTGCTGTCGTCCAATCCGCCAGGGCCTTGGCCTGCACGCCGAATGCCGTGCCGAAGTTGGTGGTTGCCTGTGCTGAGGTGCCGACCACTGTTGTCCAGTCCGCAGCGGCGTCGGCCAGCGTACCGATCGCCGTCGAGCCCAGGCCGCTGGCCGTCGTGCTGGTGCCGATAACGATGGAGTTGATGCCCGAAGCGGTGGAACCGTTGCCGAAGGCCATCGCTCCGTCGGCCACGGCGGAGGTGCTCACACCCAGCGCCGCCGAATTGAAGCCCGTGGCCGTGTTGTCGAAACCGACGGCCAGGGAATTGCCACCACTCGCGCTGGAACTGGCACCGAGAGCTGTGGTGTTCTGAGCGGTCGCAGTAGCACTCCAGCCCGCTGCGTACGCAAAGTCGGCAGTGGCCTGAGCCGCAACGCCGCTCGCCATCGAATTGACGCCGGTGGCACCGTTGTTGGTGTAGTTCGCCTGCTGCGTGCCACCGTCGTTCACGCTGTAGTAGTGGGTGGGCGTGCTGGCGGCGATGGCCTGCACCGCCTGGTTGGTGGCGTAGAGTTGCGAGCCGTTGATCGCGTCGGTCGAGGTGCCGGAGATCCGGCCGGCTGCGACGTTGGTGATCGTGCGCTCGTTGCCTGCGCTGCCCACGCTCACGGTGCTCGTGGGCGTGGTGCCTTGGAAGGTGTAGGGGGTGCCGCCGATCACGATGCCGGCCGTGCCAACCGCAGCGGCCGTCACCGAGCCCGAGCCCAGCGCCACGTCGTCCGCGTTGTTGGCCACCGCCGTGTCGCCGAACGCCACCGCACCGGCGGCCAGCGCGCTGCTGGTGCTGCCGATCGCCACGCTGCCCTGGCCGACCACCGTGTTCCGGTAGCCGATGCCGACTGCGCCCTGCGCCGCCGTGCCGGGGGTGCTCACGGCCTGGCCGCCGCCGCCGACCATGTTGGTGTTACCCATCGCCACCGAACCATTGCCGGTGGCGGTGTTGTCCAGGCCCGAAGCGATCGCGCCGTTGCCGGTCGCGGTGTTGGGGTCGCCGATGGCCACGGCGCCGTCGCCGTTGGCGACGTTGCCGGCGCCGATGGCGACTGCGCGGCCACCGGTGGCCCTGGAGGCCCGGCCGATGGCAACTGCGTCATCGGCGTCGGCGACGGATTCACCGCCGATGGCAATGGCATTGGCGCCCGATGCAAGAGCACCCAGGGTGGCATTGCCGCCAATGGCGAGCGAGCCAACGCCGGTAGCGCGCACGGCGGTCGCAGCGTCGGTTCCGCCCGAGCCGAGCGCGGTGGCGTTGTCGGCCGCAGCATTGGCCCGCGTGCCGACCGCCACCGCATCCAGGCCGGTTGCCCGGCTGACGATGCCCAGTGCGACGGCGCGATCTTTCGAGGCCGTCACATCCGTGCCGATGGCGATGGAGCCCGCCGCCAGCGCGCCCGACCCGACCAACGTGCGCGCGCCAAGATTGATGGAGTTGATCTCCGACGCGATCGCCTGGAAGCCGATGGCAATGGCGTTGCGGCCGGCTGCGCTCGTGTTGGTACCTTGCGCGACGGCGTCCAGGGCGGACGCTTTTGCCTGGGAGCCGAGGGCGATCGCCCTGTCCGCGCTCGCATTCGCGTTCAGGCCGATCGACGTGGTTTCGCTGGCGGCGACGCCGATGCCTGCGTTGGTGCCGATGGCAACGTTGTCGTTGCCGCTGACCAGGCTGCCTGCCGAAGCGTCCAGGGTGGCGTCGTAGGCGACCGTGCCATCGCCCGAGCCGAAGGCGACGTTGCGCGTTCCCGTGACGCCCGAACCCGCGCCCCGCATCACGCTCGCAATGCCTCCGCCTATGGCCGTGTTCTGCGCGCCGGTGACCAGCGTGCCGGCGGCAATGCCCACGGCGACCGAACCCGTATTGGTGGCCGTCGAGCCCGCGCCGGCACCCTGGCCGACGGCAACCGTGCTCGTCCCGACAGCGATCGCTTGCGCTCCGAGCGCAAGCGAACTGTTCCCTTGCGCCTGAGCGGCGTTGCCGACGGCAGTGGCTGCCTCGTTGCTTGCCGTTGCCAGACGGCCGGCGGCGAACGAGTTGGCACCGCTGGAGCTGGCACCAGAACCTATCGAAGCGGAGTTTCCTCCA
The DNA here is from genome assembly GCF_003951285.1 of Variovorax beijingensis. GTDB lineage: Bacteria > Pseudomonadota > Gammaproteobacteria > Burkholderiales > Burkholderiaceae_C > Variovorax > Variovorax beijingensis. The sequence goes on from NZ_RXFQ01000014.1 coordinate 144,806, forward strand.
CTGGCACTGGCGAAAGAACCCACAGCGCTGGCACCGACTCCGGTGACGCTGGCGGACGCACCAATTGCGGTCGCATTGGTGGCGCTCGCGGTTGTCCCGGACCCCAATGCGGTGGCATTGATGCCGGTGGCATCGGCATCAAGGCCAATGGCCTGCGCGCCGGACTGGGTCGCAGTGGCGTCCTGGCCCATGGCGATCGTAAGGCTGCCGCTCGCCACGGACCTTACGCCGATCGCGATCGATGTAATACCGCTCGCAGTGGCGGTGTTGCCGAATGCGATGGAATTGGTCCCCGACGCCGCGGCAGCGGGGCCGATCGCCGTGGCGCCATCGGCGCTCGCGTTGGCGATGATGCCGACCGCCGTAGCATTGATCCCGGTCGCCTTGCTTTGGGTTCCTATCGCAACGGCGTTGGCCTGCGCTGTCACATCCGTGCCAATTGCGATGGCGCCGCCAGCCAGCGCGCCTGTCCCAGCGGCGGTGCGGGCCCCCAGATAGATGGAGTTGATGGCTGCGGCCTCTGCCCCGAAGCCTACGGCAATGCCATTTTGCCCGGCGCTATGGGAGCTATACCCTACTGCGAGCCCGCCAAGGACATCGGCGCGCGCGAGAGAGCCCAGCGCGGTAGCCCCGATTCCCGAAGCCGTGGCGTTAAAGCCCATGCATGAGGCGGTGCTGTTGTACGCATTCCAAGGCGCCACATTGCAAGTCACCGACTGCGCCTGCACCGACGAGGTCCATCCCATCCCGCCCACCGCCATCAGCGTGGCCACGATCCCGACAAACTTGCCGAGGACCTTTGAGGTTCCCGCCGGCCACGATGCCTCGGCAGCCGGGCCACTCACCAGGGCGCGCGAAGACCCCTTCTTGCCCCGGCTCGATGCGAGTTCCGAGGCGGCCACCCAGGCGCCCAATGCCTCATTCCAGATGCTGCGGTACGACTTATTCATGCATTTCTCCTCGATTGTTCAAGACGCCAGAAGCCTTGCTCCACGGCAAGCGGGATCCATGGATGGCATATGCCATAGAACCTTTAGAAATAATTGCAAAACCTTTTTCTCAATTGCAATTAAACGGAAACATTTTTTGGCGGATCTTAAGAGATTGCGGAGGAATGCAACTGGCGTGTGGTGGATTCACGTCATTGCGGCATTGCAGCAATTAAATATTTTTATCGGACTGGCTTGGCGGGTAGTAATGTAAATTCATTATTAATTGAAATGCATAACATATATTCTTGGTGTTCTTTTTGAAAATTGCTATTAATAATTTAATGTAAATAGTAATACCAAGTATTTAGATGTTGAATTTATTGCCACGGGTTTCCGTAGTAATCGATTGAAAATTCATATCAATTACTTTCCGGTGGTAGTGCACCGAATTGGAGTGCTCCAAAATTGGCCGTCACCGAATTGACGTGCAGCGAATTTGCACGGCGACGAATGCGGGCCCGATGCGTTGCCGTGTGGGGAGGGCGAGGCCGGGGAGGGGCGCTGCCGGAAGACGGTGAACCGATCTGGCTCGCGAGGCGCCTCGGTGCGAGCTGCTGCCGATGGCTACGGCTCGCACTCAGGAGGCGGTGCGGCGATCCGTCGAGAGGGAGGGGGAGATTGCAGCTGCGAACGCCCGCCGCCTTGGGGCATTCGCCAGGCAGACGCGCCGCGGGAACCGCGGCGCATCGAAGGGGGTGGCTTGGCGGGAGCGGCTTAACGCAGCACGTAGCCGCTCAGGCGCCACGTGCCGCTGGGGTCGAGGCGAAAACTCGTCATCTCGCGCACCACCCGGTTGCCGGCGTTGGCAAAACGGGTTTCGTATTCGACGTTGATGTATTGGCCGGCCACATCGGGATCTTCGTTTGCAACCAACTGGCGATTGACCGAGACCCACGTGCGCTGCTGCGCCGCACCGAGCGGCGACCGCGACGCCTCGACCTGGCGAACGAACTCGGGACGTGCAACCCGCTTTTTGGTGGCGGGGCCCGAGCCGTCCCAGAGTTCGCCGCTCTTGCCCTGGTCCACCAATTGAATGGCCTGCAGGCCGCCGCGAACCATGTTCGTCGGATCGGCGTCCTGGGCCGAGGCCACGCTCATCCAGCTCGCCAGGAATGCGGCGCCGAGCAGAAGTTTGCTTTTTGAGGTCATGTCAGGTCCGAGAGGGATGTTAATTTCAATATGTAAGTATGCCGATTCACATGTGGCACTTTCATGGTGCCATTCGTTTATAGCACTCAGGATTGATGCGCGAATGCAGTTGCCGCCCTGCGATGGCACCATGGCGGGCAATTAAAGGAACCGTCCGATCTTTCCATTGCCATTGAAGCGCGAGTCTTCAATGTGCATGCAATACGCGGCGATGCCGCGGCGGCTGTGGATCCCGGCTCAGGCCGCGCCCGCATGCGTCCATCGCAGCGACACGCGGGTGCCTTCGCCGCTGCGGCTGTCGATGCGCAGACGGGCGCCGATCGCGTCGGCCTGCTCCCGCAGCCCCACGAGCCCGTAGTGCCCCGCGGCGCCTGCGCTCGGCTCGAAGCCGATGCCGTCGTCCGCGATCTCCAGTTCGATGCCGTCGCTCCCCATGCGTTGCAGGCGGATCAAAAGGCGTGCCGCGCCCGCGTGGCGTTCGACGTTGCGCAGCACTTCCTCGCACATGTGGAACACGGTTTCGGCCGGCTCGGCCGCGAGGGCGGACAAGGCAGGGTCGATCTGGCAGTCGAGCTCGATGCCGGAGCGCTCGCCCAGGCTCTTGGCCAGTTCGGCCAGCGCTGCCCCCAGCCCGGTGTCGCGCACCGGGTTGCTGCGCAGCTGGTCGATCGCGCGGCGTGCCTCGTCCAGCCCGTCGCGCGCCGCCCGCTCGGCCCGGACCAGCTCGTCCGGCAGCGCATCGGGCCGGTTCGATGCCAGGTGCTTGAGCACACGGATTTCGGTGAGCATCGCCATCATGGAATGCGCCAGCGTGTCGTGCAGCCCGCGTGCGAGCCGCAGCCGCTCGCGCACCACCGCGGCGTCGCGCGATTCCTGTGCGAGCCGATTGATCTCCTCGGTGCGCTGCCGCACGCGTTCGTCCAGCTCGGCATTGAGCCGGCGCAACTCGTCGCGTTCGCGCCGCAGCGTGTCCAGCAGCCGGTCGAGTGCGCTGCCCAGCCGCGCGGCTTCGTCGGCACCTTGCGGCACCTCGATGCGCGTTGCGTTGCCGGCCAGCACCGCGTCCGCGGAATGGGCGATCACGCTCACCCGGCGCGTGAGGCGGCGCGCCATGACGATGCCTGCAACCGCGGCGGCCAAGCCCAGCAGGCTCAGCACGATCGAGATGCGCCATTCGATGGCGGTCGCAAACGCCGCGACCGATTCGACCGGCTGGATCACCACGGCCTGCCAGCCGAGTCGGCGCAGCGTGCCGTCGCGAGCATTGGGCGGAGTTGCAATCAGGTAGGGCCGGTTGTCCAGCAGCCGCCTCGTCCGGATGCGCGTGGGCAGATCGGATCCGTCGTTCCCCAGGCCCGCGACCACGGGATCGAAGGGCGTTATCGGATCGCCGGCATCCTGCCAGCGCTGCCCCAGAAGGACACTCGGCCCGTGGCGCACAATGCCGTCGCGGTCGATCAGCAGCCATTCGCCCGGCGAGGCGCGGATCTCGGCCATCATCTTCTGCACCCAGTTCCAGCGGAGGTTCGCGGCGACCACGCCGATGATCGCGCCGTCTGCGTTGCGCACCGGCGCGGTGAGCTTCAGGAAGCGCTCGTTCGGTGAGCGGCCTTCCTCGATCCACGCGGCGTCCAGGCCTTGCGAGATCCACGCGTGCTGGTTGACGTTCTGGCCGACCACCTGCTCGTCGGTCGCGGCGACGATGAAGCCGTCGGCATCGGTCACCGCCAGCCAGATCAGGTCCGGCACGCCGCGGCGCACCGCCTCGAGCGACCGCTTCAGGCGTGCGCCTTCGCTGTGCTGCACGTCCTCGGACAGCATGGCCGCCACCACGCTGACGGCCTGCAGGCGCAGCAGCAGCGCGGTGTCGAGTTCGGCATTGACGTGCTCGGCCGCGGCTTCCAGGCGCTGGCCATGCTGCTCGAGCAGCGTCGCACGCACGAAGCTTCGCAGCCACAGGTTGGCCACGAGCGCCAGGCACAGGGTGAGCGCAATCAGCAGCCAGCCGATCGCCGCAGCCATGGAGCGCCGTGGGTCGATGCGACGTGCGAGGTTCATTGGCTGCGGATTCTCGCAAACGGCGGCCGTGACTTTCGGCATGGGTACTTCCCCTGAGACCTCGGGGTTTGTCTCGATCCGCCGCGTGACTTCCGGCAGGCGCGCCGGCGGCGGTTTGCGGCAACAGTTGCACCCATCGCGATCCGTGCCCCCAGCGCGACTGATTCCCAACCCCCTGTACGTGCCGCGACGCGATCGGCACGACAACGAATGGAGACAAAGCGAATGAACCCCACTTCCCTGACACAGGCCGCATCCGGCGCGCCGCCGCGCCTGTTCGACAACCGCTGGCTGCAACTGGCCGTCGGCATCGTCTGCATGATTGCCACGGCCAACATCCAGTACGCATGGACCTTGTTCGTGCCGGAGATCCAGGGCAAGTTCGGCTGGGAGCGCGCATCGATCCAGGTCGCCTTCACCATCTTCGTGCTGGTGCAGACCTGGCTCGCGCCGATCGAGGGCTACTTCATCGACAAGTTCGGTCCCCGCCTGATCGTGGCCTTCGGTGCGCTGTTCATCGGCGCGGCCTGGGTCGTCAACTCGCAGGCCACGACGCTGATGGGCTTCTACATCGGCGCGGCCATCGGCGGCATCGGTGTGGGTTCGATCTACGCCACCTGCATTAATAACGCGCTCAAGTGGTTCCCCGACCGCCGCGGCCTGGCAGTGGGCCTGACGGCAGGCGGCTACGGCGCCGGCTCGGCCGCCACCATCCTGCCGATCGCCGCGATGATCGAATCTTCCGGCTTCCAGCAGGCCTTCCTGTTCTTCGGCCTGCTGCAGGGCTCGCTGGCTTTTGCCGCGGCCTGGTTCCTGCGGGCACCCAAGGGCAATGAAGTGCGGGGCTCGACCAAGCTGGTGCAGAGCCGGCGTGACTACACGCTGGGCGAAGCGCTTCGCACGCCGCTGTTCTGGCTGATGATCCTGATGTTCTCCTGCGTGGTCACCGGCGGCATGATGGCCGTGGCGCAACTGGGCGTGATCGCACAGGACCTGGGCGTGAAGAACTTCAAGGTGGACCTGTACTTCGTCACCATGGCCGCACTGCCGCTTGCGCTGATGCTCGACCGTGTCATGAACGGCATCTCGCGCCCGCTGTTCGGCTGGATCTCCGACCACATCGGCCGCGAGAAGACCATGGTGATCGCCTTCACGCTGGAAGGCATCGGCATCATTGCGCTGGGCTACTTCGGCCACAACCCGTGGGCCTTCCTGATCCTGTCGGGCGTGGTCTTCCTGGCCTGGGGCGAGGTGTACTCGCTGTTCTCAGCGCTCGCGGGCGACGCTTTCGGCACCAAGCACATCGGCAAGATCTATGGCGTGCTGTACTGCGCCAAGGGCGTCGGCGCGCTGTTCGTGCCGCTCGGCAACCTGATGATGGAAGCCACCGGCACCTGGTCGACCGTGCTCTACACAGTTGCCGCCCTCGATCTGTTCGCCGCCTTCCTGGCCATCGTCGCGCTGCGGCCGATGCTGGCCAGGCACACCGCCATCAATGCCGCCGCATCGCATGCGCCTTCGCCAGCGCCCGATCTCGCGATGCCCGGCGGCCTGTCGCCTGCAGGCCGCTCGGCCTGACACCCCGCTGCCAAACTCGGCACTGCCAGATCCAGCGCACCCGTGGAACCGGCTTTGCCGGGCCACCGGGTGCGCCCCCCTTGGGGGAGGCGCCGAAGGCGCTTCGGGGGGTTACTTCTTCAACACCAGCACCGCCAGTTCAGTGCGCGTGTTCGCGTGGAGCTTCTGCATGATCCGGCTCACGTGATTCTTTGCCGTTCCCTCGGCCAGGTTGAGCGCCGTGGCGATCTGGCGGTTGCCATAGCCCTTGGCGATCAGTTCGAGCACGGCGGCCTCGCGCTCGGTCAGCGGTTTGGTCGCCGTCGCCGAATCGGACGGCGATGGCTCGCCGGACGCGGCGGCCGGTGTTGCGTTGCGGGGATCCGGCGCCGGCGGGGAGGGCGGCTCTTGTGCGACGCGATCAGCCAATAGCCGGAACTGGTCCATCACCTTGCGCGCGATCTGCGGCGTCAGCCGCGACTCGCCGCGATGCACGGCCCGCACGGTGTCCAGCACCTCTTCTTCCGAAGCGTCCTTGAGCAGGTAGGCCTGCGCGCCGGCACGCACCGCGTCGAAGACCAGGTCGTCGCGGTCGAAGGTGGTCAGCACCATCACGCGCGTGTGCTGCAAGGCGGCCGAGATCTCGCGCGTCGCGAGCACGCCGCCCTTGCGCGGCATGTGCAGATCCATCAGCACCACGTCGGGCAGCAGGCGGCGGGCCAGCTCCACGGCTTCCACGCCGTCGGCTGCCTGGCCGAGCACCTCGATGTCCGGCGCTGCGTCCAGCAGCATGGCCATGCCGCGACGGATCAGCGCCTGGTCGTCGGCGATCAACACGCGGATCTTCGGCGCGGCATGTGAAGAAGATGACGGTTCGGCGATGGTGCTCATGGCAGGGACGATTGTGCCCCGAGGTGCTCCGGGGGCCATCACAATTTGCCGTGTCGACCGCTACACAAGAGGAAATCCGATGTCACAAGCCAATCAACTGCGCCCGTTCTCGTTCGTGCTCGCCGTTCCGGACCTCGAGCGAAACACCGCCTACTTCAGGGATGCCCTGGGCTTCAAGGCGCAGTGGCCGGAAGGGACCGGCTGGCAGCTTCTTTCGCGAGGAGATGTGCGCATCATGATCGGCCATTGTCCGGACGCTGTCCCACCGTCTGCGACGGGCGACCACAGCTACTTCGGATATCTGCATGTGGATGACGTCGATGCACTCCATGAAGAATTCGTCCGGCGCGGCGCGTTGATAAAGCAGGCGCCGGCAGACAAGCCGCACGGCATGCGCGAGTTCCTGGTCACGACGCCTGACGGACACCGCCTCATGATTGGCCAGGACCTTGCACCGAGGACGGGAAGCTGAGCCGGCTTGTGAGCCAGGAGCGGACCTTCCGGCTCACCGCCGGTTGAATATCATGGGGCTCATGGCGATATCCGCGTTTGCTGTCAAAGTGCCCTCGGCCGAGCCGTTGATCGGCGACCTTCGGCAGCGCTTCGACGCGACGACGAAGCTGGGGGTGCCAGCGCACATCACGGTGCTTGTGCCGTTCATGGACCCTCGGCACATCACGCCTGCCGTCCTGGACCGGGCGCAACATGCGTTGAATCGAGTCGCCGCCTTTTCCTTTTCGCTGGGCAGGGTGGCGCGCTTCCCGGCGACCGCGTATCTCGCGCCGGAACCGCCCGAGCCGTTCATCGCCATGACCCAGGCGCTCGTGGATGTCTTCCCGGATTTCCAGCCGTACGGAGGGGAGCACCAAGGAGTGGTTCCGCACCTTACCGTTGCCCATGGGAACTCATCCGAGGCCGATGCAGCCGCCGCTGAGTTGCAGGAGCGGCTGGATGCATTCGGCGGCATCCATGCGGATTGCGCCTCGGTCGTGCTGATCGAAAACTCGACGGGCCGTTGGGAAGAGCTGCATGTCTTCCACCTGGCGCGGGCCGATACCTTGGCCCGTGACGATTGACGCCACTCAGTTCCAGATGCCAAACCACTACCTGGTCGTTCTCGCGTTCGCCTTGTGTCTGGCTGGCGCCCTGGTCTGCGTCTGCCTCTGCGGCTTCTACACGATGAAGATCATGCGTAATTTCAGAAGCGACCGTGAGTGGGGAAAACTCTTTGCGCCATCCTTGCTCATGGGCTCGTTCTTCAATGACGCAGGGAATGCCGCTCGGCGCAAGATGTGGTGGGCGTTGGCGGGCTTTCTCGCCTTCTCCTTCGGAGTGATGGGGATTGCGGCCGGCGTTGCGCCATAGATCGCCCCATGGGCTTCAGCATCTACTACACCGCGAAGCGGGACACGCCACTGACCCCCATCGAATCGCAGCGCATCGACGCGATCGCGCAATCGTTCGACGTCATCGCCGACATCGAGCGCTATGCGCACACGGGCAAGGGCCTCAACTGGGAGAGCTTCACGCGCTACGAAGCGTCGCGGCTGACCGGCGCAGGGGTGTTCTCTGGCGCGACGGCCCTGCCCGACAACAAGCCCTTTGCCATGCACAAGGGCGCCCGCCACTGGATCGGGTGTCTCAACCGGATTCACCGCGAAGTGCTTGCCGATGCGAAGTGGAGCGTGCAGATCGAAGACGACGCGCTGCTGTGGGACGACAAGCATGGCTGGCACGACAACGCCTCCAGCGGACTTGCGGCGCTCTGGCTGGGCTGCCTGTTGAGTTCGCGGTTCCGGCTGTTCACCCGGAGCGCTTGAGCCGTTGGGCACGCCGGCGGCGTGTTTGTTTGCAACCGTGCGGTGCCTAGCCCGCGAGCGTCGGATAGTCCGTATAGCCCTTGGCACCGGGCGTGTAGAACGTCTCCGGGGCGGGCGCGTTCAGCGGCGCGTCCTGGCGCATGCGGTCGACCAGGTCGGGGTTGGCGATGAAAGCCCTGCCCATGGCCGTCAGGTCCGCGCGGCCTTCGCTCAGGGCCTGCAGTGCGCTGGCCTTGTCGAATCCGCCGGCAAGAATGAAGGGGCCGTCGAACGCAGCCCTGAGGTCGGTCTTCAGCTTGGCCGGGACGGGCGGGGTGCCCATGGCCGAATGGTCCAGCACGTGAACGTACATGAGGCCGAGTGCGGAGAGCTGCTTCACCAGCGCCAGGTACTGTTCGTCCACGCCTTCGAATGCGCCCGTGCCATTGAGCACGCCGTGCGGCGACAGGCGGACGCCCACGCGCTCCGCGCCGATTTCCTTCACGGCCGCACGCGCGACCTCGAGCACCAGCCGGTTGCGCCCTTCGGCCGTGCCGCCGTAGCCGTCGGTGCGCCGGTTGACGTTGGCGTTCAGGAACTGCTCGAGAAAGTAGCCATTGGCCGCATGCAGTTCGATGCCGTCGAAGCCGGCCTCGATGGCAAGGCGCGCGGCCGTAGCGTATTCGCCGATCGCAGCCTGGATGTCGGCTTCGGCCATGGCGCGCGGCGGCGTGTGCGGCTGGTTGCCCTGCGTATCCGTCCACATCTGGCCGGGGCATGTCTGCGATGAGGAACTGAGCACCTCGGCGCCGGCCGGCAGGTTGTCCGTGTGGGCCACGCGGCCGGTGTGCATGAGCTGCACGACGATCCTGCCGCCCTTGGCATGCACTGCATCGGTCACGAGCTTCCAGCCTTGCACCTGGGCGTCGTTGAACAGGCCCGGAATCCGGGCGTAGCCCAGGCCGTTGGGCGAGGGCGAGGTGCCTTCCGTGATGATGAGCCCGGCGCCCGCGCGCTGGGCGTAGTACGTGGCCATCAGGCTGTTGGGCGTGTTGTTCTCGGCCGCGCGGCTGCGGGTGAGCGGCGACATCACGGCACGGTTCTTGAGCGGGGTGGCGCGCAGGGAGAAGGCGTCGAAAAGCATGGACTGTCCTGAGGAAAAGAGGAGCGAAAAAAATGAGGGGATGGCGTCGATCTGCAGGGGCTCAACCGACCCAGTAGCGCGGGGCCGGCGTTCCCACCTGGGTGGCGGCGAACAGCGCGGAGCGCGCCGCTTCGTACTTCTCCCACAGCGTTGCATCGGCGACCGACGGCCACGTGACCGCTTCGCCCTGGTCCCATCCCGCGAGCGCCGCATCGACCATGTGCTCGGTCGTCATCAAGGCGTCCTTGTTGAGAGCCGCCAGCGGGACGCCCGACAGATCCCAGATCTCGGTGGCCGTCGAGGCCGGCAGGACCAGCTGGACCTTCACGCCGGTGCCGGCCAGCTCTTCCTGCAGGCCTCGGCTGTATTGCATTACGAAGGCCTTGGTGCCGCTGTAGACGGCGCTGATGGGCAGCGCATGGATGCCGAGCACCGAAGCGATGTTGATGATCACCCCGTCGTTTCTTGCGATGAAGGCCGGCACCACCGCCTGGGTCAGGCGCGTCAGCGCCGTGACGTTGAGGGTGATCTGCGACAGCGCGTCGCCCGCGGACCTCTGGGCCACCGGTCCCAGCCGCGCAATGCCGGCGTTGTTCACCAGCACGCGCAGGTCGGCACGGGTGGACAGGATCGTCTCGATCCGCGCCAGGTCCTCGTCCTGGGTCAGGTCGGCGGTGACCGGCTCGGCCTGGATGCCGTGCGCCTTCGAGACCTGTGCGCAGAGGGCTTCGAGGCGGTCGGCGCGCCGGGCGACAAGAATGAGGTCGTAGCCGCGCGCGGCGAGGCGGTCCGCATAGACGGCGCCGATGCCGGAGGAAGCCCCGGTGACAAGAGCGACTTTCCTGGAGCTGGGATGTGTCATGGATGGCTTTCGAATAAAATTGAGGGCTCAACCAAAAAAGTTGAGGGCTCAAATGTAGGAGCGATCCGCCCCCGGCTGCCGTTGGTACAGCACTCAACCATTATCAAAACATGGGAATCAACACCAAAGCCGTCGACGCGAAGAACAGCCTGGACAAGCCGGCCGCGGACGTGCCGGGCTTGCTGGGCGGGCGTGTCTGCACGAACACGGCGCTGCGCCTTGCCGCCCGCCGGCTCGGCCAGCTGTATGACGAAGCGCTGGCGCCGCTGGACCTCAAGGCCACGCAGCTCGCGCTCATCGCGGAAATAGACAAGCTCACGGTGGCCGCCCCGCAAGGACCGACGCTGCAGGACCTGGCAGCCCGGCTCGCCATCCAGCTGTCGGCGCTGACCCACGCGCTCAGGCCGCTGGTGCGCGACGGCTTCGTCGAGTTGCGTGCGGACGCCAAGGACCGGCGCACCAAGCACGGCGTGCTCACTCCGCTGGGCAAGGCCCGTTTGTCAGAAGCGGCGGTGCGCTGGGCCGCGGCCAACGACCGCGTGGAGGCCGTGCTGGGCCCTGCCTCGGCGGCGAGCCTCCGGGCCCTGGCCGATCAGGTGTCTTCCGACGCGTTCCTGGCGGCCTACAAGTCGCAGGATTGATTCGATCGGCGGCTGAGCGGGGTGCCATGCGCTGGGTGCTGTCCGATAATCGATGGCTTCGATCTGCCATCGCAAGCCCGCTCGTGTACACGCCGCCTCCCGCCGATTTTCCTGTCTTCGACAGTTCCGACTTCAGCGGCGAGGCAGGCGCATTCCATTTCGACCTGGTGCGGCTCGAAGACCGCCCGGACATCCCGCGCGGCTTCCCGCACCGCCACAACTACTACCACCTGCTGTGGATGAGCGAGGCCGCGGGCACGCACCTGCTCGACTTCGAAACCTTCGAGGCGCGCGCCAACACCGTGTTCTTCGTCTCGCCCGGCCAGCTGCACGCCTGGGCCTCGACCGTGCAGCCCAAGGGCTTCGTCATCAACTTCAGCACCGAGTTCTTCGTGCAGATGTTTCCGCGCTCGGACGACATCGCGAAGTACCCGTTCTTCCACATCGCGTCGGACCCCCCCGTGCTCTACCTTGCTCAAGCGCAGCACGACGAGCTGCTGCCGCTGCTGCTCGAAATGGAAAGCGAGATGCTCGGGCGGGCGGAGGCGCGGCTGGACATCGTGCGTTCCTACCTGCTCGTTTTGCTGACCCGGTTGCGGCGGCTCTATCCGGCGCGTGCGGCCGACGGCGCCTCGCCGCAAAGCTACTCGCTGGCCAAGCGCTTCAAGCTCCTGATCGACCAGCACTACCTCGACTTCGGCCCGCTGCGCGACTACGCGCAGCGGCTGCATGTCACGGAGCGCCAGCTCAACGACGCCGTCAAGCGCACGCTCGGCAAGACCGCGGGCGAACTGGTTCACGAGCGACTGGTGCTCGAGGCCAAGCGGCTGCTGTGCAACACCGACATGGGCGTGGCCGAGATCGCGTTCCATCTGCATTTCGAAGACCACGCCTACTTCAGCCGCTTCTTCAAGAAGCGCACGCAGCTGACACCCGGCGAGTTCAAGAAGCGCTACGGCACGCCCCGCTAGCTGGCGTAAGCCCCTAGTGCGGGCCGTCGAAAAGTACAAGACGAGCTCGCAATCGTCCTACCGCTCCGGGCGTTCGGCTGCCTAAAGTCCATCCATCTCAACTCCGCCGCCGCAATGGTGGCCCGATGGCTGGCGATGAATGATTCCCCCAAACTGCGCACCGGCGGCCAGCTGATCGTTGACGCGCTGCTCGCGCAAGGCGCTGACACCGTGTTCTGCGTGCCCGGCGAAAGCTACCTCGACGTGCTCAATGCGCTGCATGCGCAGCAGGACGCCCTGCGTGTCGTGGTGTGTCGCCACGAGGGCGCGGCCGCCTTCATGGCCGAGGCCCAGGGCAAGCTCACCGGCCGGCCCGGCATCTGCATGGTCACGCGCGGACCCGGTGCCACCAACGCGAGCATCGGCGTGCACACCGCCTTCCAGGACTCCACGCCGATGATCCTGCTGATCGGCCAGGTCGGGCGCGACATGATCGAGCGCGAGGCCTTCCAGGAGATCGACTACCGGCGCATGTTCGGCCCCTTCGTGAAGTGGGTGGCGCAGATCGACGACGTCGCACGCATCCCCGAATTCATGGCACGTGCCTGTTCGGTGGCGATGTCCGGGCGCCCCGGCCCCGTGGTGCTCGCGCTGCCCGAGGACATGCTGACCGATTCCGCCTTTCCCGTTGCGGCGCCGCGCGTGGAAGTGCCGCAGGCGCATCCCGCCCCAGACGCGATGCTGCGCCTGCGCGATCATCTTGCCGCGGCGAAGCAGCCGCTGCTGCTGCTCGGCGGCCCCGGCTGGAGTGCGGCAGGCCGCGAGGCGATCGAGCGCTTTGCCGTACAGAACGCGCTGCCCGTGGCCTGCGCCTTCCGTCGGCAGGACCTGTTCGACAACCGCCATCCGCAGTACGTGGGGGAGGTCGGCATCGGCATCAATCCCGAGCTGGCTCGCGCGGTGCGCGAAGCCGACCTGCTGGTCGCGGTGGGAACGCGGCTGGGCGAGATCGTCACGAGCGGCTACACGCTGCTCGAGGTGCCGGTGCCGCGCCAGCAGCTGGTGCACGTGCTGCCCTCGGCCGAGGAGCTCGGGCGCGTGTACCAGCCCGTGCTCAAGATCCTGAGCAGCCCGGGGCCGTTCGCGCAGGCCGCCGCCGCCATGCCGCCGGCCGACCCGGCGCCCTGGCGCGCATGGCTCGGCCAGCTGCGCGCAAGCTATGAGCGCCATGTCGCACCCTCGACGCGCGAGGCCAAGCTCGACCCCGCCCGAGTGATCCAGACTTTGAGCAGCACGCTCGAGCCCGATGCCATTCTCACCAACGGCGCGGGCAACTACAGCGCCTGGGCGCACCGCTACTACCCGTTCTCGCGGCCGAACACCCAGCTCGCGCCCACCAGCGGCGCGATGGGCTACGGGGTTCCGGCCGCCATTGCCGCCAAGCTGCAGCATCCGTCGCGCCAGGTGGTCTGCCTGGCGGGCGACGGCTGCTTTTTGATGACCTCGCAGGAACTCGCGACCGTCAGGCGCCATGCGCTCTCGATCCTCTTCATCGTGTTCAACAACAGCATGTACGGCACGATCCGCATGCACCAGGAAGTGAACTACCCCGGCCGGCCGATCGGCACCGACCTGTGCAACCCCGACTTCGTGCGCTATGCGCAGTCCTTCGGGCTGCATGCCGAGCGGGTGGAGCGCAGCGACGACTTCGCTCCCGCGCTGCAGCGCGCGCTCGGCGCAGGCGGCAGCGCGCTCATCGAGCTCGCGATCGAGCCCGAGATCCTGACGCCGCGCGCCACCCTGAGCGAGCTGCGCGAGAAGGCACTGCGCGCTGCCTCCTGACCGATTTTTCGCGACCCCAAAAAGGAGACATAGACATGAACAAACTGCTGCGGGCCTCGGCCCTGGCGGCACTGGGCGCCTGCGCGCTCGTGCAGGCCCATGCGCAAGGCCAGGCCGACTTTCCGACACGCCCGATCCGGATCGTGGTGCCCTTTGCCGCCGGCGGTGCCACCGACGTGATCGCCCGCGTGGTGGGACAGAAGATGTCGGACCAACTCGGCCAGCCCGTGGTGGTCGACAACAAGGCCGGGGCCAACGGAAACATCGGCGCCGTGGCCGTGGCCCGCGCCGCGCCCGACGGCTACACGATCCTGATGGCGACCTCGAGCCACGCGATCAACCAGACGCTCTACCGCAAGCTCGACTACAGCCTGACGAAGGACTTTGCGGCGCTGTCGAACCTGGCGTCGGTGCCGCTGGTGCTGGTGGTGAACCCGGGCGTGCCGGCACGCAGCGCGGCCGAGTTCGCGGCCTACGCGAAAGGGCAGGGCGACCGGCTCAACTTCGCTTCGGGCGGTACCGGCACCGCGGCGCACCTGGCGGGCGAGCAGTTCAACACCCTGGTGGGCACGCGCATGCTGCATGTGCCCTACAAGGGCGGCGCGCTGGCCCAGACCGACCTGATCGGCGGCCAGGTGCAGGCGATGTTCGCCAACCTGCCCGAGGTGCTGTCGCAGGTGCAGGCCGGCAAGCTGCGGCCGCTGGCGCTGACTGGCAAGGCCCGCCGTGCCAACCTGCCCGAGGTGCCGACCTTCGCCGAGGCCGGCTATCCGCAGATGGACGCGCGCTCGTGGTTCGGCCTCTTCGCGCCGGCCGGCACGCCGGCGCCGGTGGTGGCCCGGCTGTCCGCGTCGATCGCGCAGGCGGTGGCCGACCCGGCCGTGCAGGCGCGCCTCAAGGAACTCGGCGCCGACGCCATCGGCGACACGCACGAAGCCTTCCAGCCCTTCGTCGTACAGGAAGTGAAGCGCTGGGGCGCACTGGTCGAGCGTTCCGGCGCGACCGTGGACTGAATGAAAGAACCCTCCTGAACCGCAAAGAACCGCAAAGAAACGGAAAACACATGCTCTACGACGTACGCACCTACACCTGCCGCGCCGGCACCCTGAAGCGCCACCTGGCGCTGTATGCCGAGCACGGCTTCGACATCCAGCGCCGCCACCTCGGCGAACCGCTGGCCTATCTGCAGACCGAGACCGGCAACGTCAACAGCTACACGCACATCTGGGTTTTTGCCGACGCGGCGGATCGCGCGAGCAAGCGCGCCGCGATGCAGCGCGATCCGGCTTGGGCGAGCTACCTCGAGAAGAGCGCGGCGGCCGCCTACCTCGTTTCGCAGGAGACGAGGCTGATGGTGCCGACGTCCTTCTTCAAACCCTGACATCGCGCTGCTGCGCGCACGCGCAGCCCCGGCAGCCGCAAAGACGGCCGCGCCGCCACAAGACCCTTGGAGACATCCCTTGTATCAACAGATCTACGACCCGGTCGGCGGGTCCCTGCTGCTGTCGTCGGCGCTGGCCGCGCTGCCGCTTCTTACCATGTTCGTCATGCTGGGCTGGCTGCGCGTCGCGCCGCACATCGCGGCCTTCGTGTCGCTCGCCATCTGCGTTCTGGTGGCGGTGTTCGCCTACCGCATGCCTTGGGCCACGACGCTCAACGTCGGCCTCTACGGCGCGGCCTTCAGCGTGCTGACGGTGCTGTGGATCATCGTGAATGCGATCTGGCTCTACAACCTGACCGTGCAGTCGGGCCATTTCGCGGTGCTCAAGGACAGCTTCGCGCGCATCAGCCCCGACCCGCGCATCCAGTCGATCATCATCGCCTACAACTTCGGCGCGCTGATCGAAGCCCTGGCCGGCGCCGGAACGCCCATCGCCATCTCGGGCGCCATGCTGCTGGCCATCGGCATCAAGCCGATGAAGGCTGCGGTGCTGGCGCTGGTGGCCAACACGGCGCCCGTCGCCTTCGGTGCGCTCGCGGTGCCGATCGTCACGCTGGCGCAGGTGTCGGGCGAACCCTTCGGCCTGCTGGGTGCGATCGTCGGGCGCCAGACGCCGATCCTGGCGGCCTTCGTGCCGCTGATCCTCGTCGGCCTGCTCGACGGCAGGCGCGGCATTCGCCAGACCTGGCCTGCCGCGGTGGTCGCGGGTCTTGCGTTCGGCGCGGCGCAGTGGATTGCCGCCAACCACATTTCGGTTGAGCTGGCGGACGTGTTTGGTGCCCTTGGCTCGGCCGGCGCGCTCATGCTGTTCCTGCGCGTGTGGCAGCCGGTGCAGCCCGGGCGCATCGAAGACGTGGAGCCGTCGCAGCTGGCGGTGGCGCGGCACGACGCACGCGCTGTATGGATCGCCTACGCACCCTACATCCTGATCATTGCCATCTTCTCCCTGGCGCAGATCAAGGGCGTGCAGCAATGGCTCTCGGCAGGCACCCTGCGCTTCCCGTGGCCAGGGGTGGATATCGTCAATGCGGCGGGCAAGCCCGTGTCCTCGGTCTTCACACTCAATTCGCTGTCGGCGACCGGCACGCTTCTTTTCGTGGCGGGGCTGCTGTCGGCGATGCTGCTGCGCGTGCGGCCCGCCGCGGCCGTGCGCACCTATGGCGCCACGCTCAGGCAGCTGCGCTGGGCCATTCCCACCGTGCTGTGCGTGCTGGCCCTGGCCTTCGTGATGAACTACTCCGGCCAGACGATCACGCTCGGCCGCTGGATGGCGCAGACCGGCCCGGCCTTCGCCTTCCTCTCGCCGGTGATCGGCTGGATCGGCGTGGCCGTGACGGGGTCGGACAATTCCTCCAACGCGCTGTTCGGCGCGCTGCAGGTCGCCGCGGCCAACGAGACCGGCATCCGCCCCGCATTGCTGGCCGCGGCCAACGCATCCGGCGGCGTGCTCGGCAAGATGATCTCGCCGCAGAGCCTGGCCGTCGGCGCGGCCGCGGTCGGCATCATCGGGCAGGAGGGCGCGATCTTCCGCAAGGTGATCGGCTGGAGCCTGCTGTTGCTGCTGGCGCTTTCCACGCTGGTCTACTTGCAGGCAGGCCCGCTGGCCTGGATGCTTCCCTGAATTCCTACACTTCCTGATCCACGGAGATCCAACATGCAGAACTACCGCCAACTCTTCGATCTGAGCGGCAAGACGGCCGTGGTGCTGGGCGCGGCGTCGGGCATCGGCCAGGCGTCGGCCCATGCATTGGGCGCGCTCGGTGCGCACGTCGTATGCGCGGACCGCGACGCCGACGGCGCAAAGTCCACGGCCGAGCAGATCACGCAATCGGGCACGGGCTCGGCCGAATGGCGCAGCACCGACGCGGCCAGCGGCGCGGACATCGCGGCCTTGGCTGCGCACACGCTGGCGGTGCGCGGGCGCATCGACGTTGCCGTGGCAACGCCGGCGCTCAACATCCGCAAGCTCATCGTCGACTACACGGACGAAGAGTTCGACCAGGTCGTGAACCTGAACCTCAAGGGTGCCTTTCATTTCATGCGCCGCTTCGGCGCGCCGATGATGAAGCAGGGAAGCGGCAGCCTCATCCTGTGCTCGTCGATGCGCGCGGTGACGATCGAGCCCGGCCTCGGGATCTATGCGGCCACCAAGGCCGGCATCGCGCAGATGGTCAAGGGCTTCGCGTCGGAGGTGGGCAGCTACGGCGTGCGCGTCAACGCAGTCATGCCCAGCATCATCGAGACCAGGCTGACCGCACCGCTCAAGGAGCGCCCGGCCATTTACGACACCTATGCGGCCCACACGGTCTTCAATCGCTGGGGGCAGCCGTCGGAAGTGGGTTCGGCGGTGGCCTTTCTCGCGTCCGACGCGGCCAGCTACATCACGGGCAGTTCGCTGTCGGTGGATGGCGGCTGGACCGCGATCGACGGCCCGCCCACCGGGCTGACGGCGACGCGGCCGTCCGTGTAGGCGCGCTCGTCCGGCCCCGCGCCGGCGGCTCCATGCCGAAGCCGTGCAGACATGGCTGCGCCCCCGGCCTAAACTGCGGCCCGCACAACTTCTCTTCGGAGGGCCGATGACGACGAATTACCAAGGCAGCTGCCACTGTGGCCGGATCGCCTTCGAGGTCGGGATCGAAGGCGAGGGCGAGATCCAGGGGGCGATGGCATGCAACTGCTCGATGTGCCAGCGCAGGGGATCGCTGCTGTGGTTCGTGCCGCACGACCGGCTCAGGCTGAAGACGCCGCCCGGGGACATCAGCACCTACATGTTCAACAAGCATGTGATCTCGCATCGCTTCTGCGCGGTCTGCGGCATTCATGTCTTTGGCGAGGGCACCGATCCCAAGGGCAACAGGATGGCGGCCATCAACATCCGCAGCCTCGAGGGCATCGACCTCGATGCGGTGCCGGTGCAGCATTTCGACGGGCGTTCGAAGTAGGCCCCGGGCAGCCACCCGCTTGCGTCGGCACGGCCAATCCCGTACGCTGGCCTGGCGTCCACGCGCAGCACCCGAGCCCTGGCGGGCCGCCGGGCCGGCCTTGCGGGCGCGTAAGGAGTGCATGCCATGCCAAGCCGATCGAACGGCCTTGCGGCCGAAATGCAGGCCGTGCGAACGCTGGCGCTGGTGGGCGCCGCGGCCGCCGGCAAGAGCTCGCTGGCCGAGAACCTGCTGTACAAGGCGGGCGCCATCGCGGCGTGCGGCAGCATCGAGCGCGGCAGCACCGTCAGCGATCACGACCCGCTCGAGCGCCGCATGCAGCACTCGCTCAACGCATCGGTGATGCACCTCACGCATGCCGGCACGCGCATCCACCTGATCGACACGCCCGGCGGGCCTGACTTCCTCGGCCAGAGCCTGCCGGCGCTGGAGGCAGTCGAGACAGCGGCGGTGGTCATCAACGCCGCCACCGGCATCGAGCCGATGGCGGTGCGCATGATGGAGTACGCGGCCTCGCGCCACCTGGCCCGCATGATCATCGTCAATAAGATCGACTCGCAGGGCGTCTCGCTGGCGGGCCTGCTGGCCGACATCCAGGCCACCTTCGGCCGCGAATGCCTGCCGCTGAACCTGCCCGACGGCGTCGGCCGCCAGGTGGTGGATTGCTTCTTCAACCGCTTCGGGCAGTCCGACTTCGGCCCGGTCGAGGCGGCGCACCGCGCGCTGGTGGAGCAGGTGGTCGAGGTCGATGCGGCCTTCGTCGACCGCTACCTCGAGGAAGGCGACGTGGACCCGGCCGAGCTGCACGCCCCGCTCGAGCAGGCACTGCGCGAAGGCCACCTGATCCCGGTGTGCTTCGTCTCGTCGCGCAGCGGCGCCGGCGTGGCCGAGTTGCTGGACGTGATCGTCAAGCTGCTGCCCGACCCGACCGAGGCCAACCCGCCGGACTTCATCATGGGCGAGGGCGCAGAGGCCAAGCCCATGGAGGCCAGCCCCGACCCATCGCTGCACGTGCTGGCGCACGTGTTCAAGGTCACGGTCGACCCCTATGTCGGCAAGATGGGCATCTTCCGCGTGCACCAGGGCACGGTCACGCGCGACAGCCAGCTCTACATCGGCGACGGCCGCAAGCCCTTCAAGGTGGGGCACCTGTTCATGCTCCAGGGCAAGGACCATGTCGAGGTGTCGCACGCGGTGCCGGGCGACATCGTGGCGGTGGCCAAAGTCGAGGAGATCCATTTCGATGCCGTGCTGCACGACGCGGCGGAAGACGCCCACGTGCACCTTGCGCCACTGCCGTTCCCGGTGCCGGTGCACGGCCTGGCCGTGGAGCCCAAGCGCCATGGCGACGAGCAGCGCGCCTGGGAGATCCTCGGCAAGCTCGCGGCCGAGGACCCGTGCCTGCGCATCGAGCATGTGGCCGCGACCAACGAGACGGTGCTCTACGGGCTTGGCGAGCTGCACCTGCGCATCGTGCTCGAACGCCTGCGCGAGGTGTACCGCTTCGAGGTCCAGACGCGGCCACCGCGCATCGCCTACCGTGAGACAGTGAGCGCGCCGGCCGAGGGCCACCACCGCCACAAGAAGCAGACCGGCGGCGCCGGCCAGTTCGCCGAGGTCTTCCTGCGCATCGAGCCGCTCGCGCGCGGCGCGGGTTTTCAGTTTGCCGACGAAGTCAGGGGAGGGGCGATCCCGGGCCAGTTCATCCCCGCGGTGGAGAAGGGCGTGCGCGAGGTGCTGGCGTACGGCGCGATCGCGGGCTACCCCGTGGTCGACGTGCGCGTGGTGGTGTACGACGGCAAGCACCACAGCGTCGACAGCAAGGACATCGCCTTCGCGACCGCGGGCCGCAAAGCCTTCATGGCCGCGATCCGCGAAGCCCGGCCGGTGGTGCTCGAGCCGATCGTGCAGGTCGAGATCGCCGTGCCCGAGCATGCCGTGGGCGACGTCACGAGCGACCTGTCGGCGCGGCGCGGCCTGGTTACCGGCACCTCGGGCCTGGGAGGCGGCACCGTGGCCATCGGCGGGCAGGTGCCCGAGGCCGAGCTGGCGAGCTACCAGTCGCGGCTCAATGCAATGACCAGCGGCCAGGGCCGCTACACCATTGCGCTGTCGCACTACGAAGCCGTGCCGCCGGCGGTCCAGCAGACGCTGGTGAGCCAGTACCGGGTGCACGACGAGGAATAGCATCGCCCGCCCGACTCGGGGGCATCCGGTTGCACGAGAGCTGTCGGCGCTCGACGTCGCGGCGGCGGCGGGCTATGCCAGCATTGCCGCCTTCTCGCGCGCGTTCCAGCGCCATTTCGGCCAGCCGCCCACGCTGCACCGAAGCGGCGTGTGACGCCCCCCATTGAACCGCGGCACCATGCGTTGGCCGGGTGCGCGTCATGTGTACAGCGGCTATGGAGCACCTGTGTACAGCCGGTACGGGCCCGAAGCTGCCGTACACATTGCTCCGAAGCAGTCTCTCAAAACGAAATCTTACGGTCGCGCCGGCCTGTACTGGACTCCTCGGAGAAAGGTGTCGGCCTCGGCTTCAACAAGATCATCTGGCTCGCTTCGTGCGGGAGGTCTCC
>NZ_RXFQ01000015.1 GCF_003951285.1 Variovorax beijingensis
CCGCCCGCGCCGCCGTACAGGACATCGTTGCCGGCTTCCCCGTACAGAGTGTCGTTGCCCCCGCCGCCTTGCAGGGAATCGTTGCCGGCACTGCCGGACAAGGAGTCGTTGCCATCGCCGCCGATCAGAGTGTCGTTCCCCGCACCGCCGATGAGGGAATCGTTGCCCGCCCCACCATCCAGGATGTCATTTCCGGCACCGGCGCTGAAACTGTTGCTGCTGCTGTTGCCGAGATAAATGTCATCTTTTACCGTTCCGCTCGTTGTCGCATCAACATAAACATTCAGACTCACAAGCTCCGCGCGCAATGGGGATGCGCCTGGAAGTGCATCTATCCAGATATTAAGCAGGCTCAATCCGTTGAACCCGACGGCGCGTAGCGTGTCAGGCGCATACCGATTGAGTTCCACAAGATCGATCAAAGCCGCACGTTCGTCGCTGACCTTCAGCGCATCCAGTTTTGCCGTCAGTGCAGTGAGGTCGAATCCGACTCCGCTTTCGTCGATCGTCAGATCGATGGCGTCCAGATAGGGCTTGAGCCGGGTCTGCAGAACGAGGCCCCCATAGATGCTCTCCTTCAGATTCTCATAGCTTTGCTGAAGCAATGCCAACTGCGCTGCGGGAGGGTTGATGAGATAGGCTGGGCGTACGAGGGTCACGCCGCCTGAAGTCGTCGTACTGGTGCTGCTGGTGAAACCCGCTACGGCTTGCGCCGCCTGGGTGGTGCTGGGCTTCTCGTAGAAGCGTTCGCCATTGAACGCCTCGAGCACACCGATCAGGTTGCGGAACTGATCGATGGTCATCCCCGCTGGCACCGTGATGCCAAGGCTGATGTTGTCCTTGCCGCCGAGGTTGTCCTCGATGCTGCTCCAGAAGTCGCTGCTTTTGGCCCAGGTGGTGATCAGGTTGTCGATCAGCGCCATCTGCGCCTCGCGCGTCGTGGCTGAACTGAAGGTCGTGAGCACCACCGCCAAGTCCGGGCTCAGGCTCACGGCCTCGGCCAAATCACGCACCCGACCGGAACCTTGCATCGTCGGCAGTGCCTTGGCGATGTCAGTCAATGGGATGTGGTCGGTGAACTCCCGGTGGAAGTTGCTCGAGTCCAGGTCGATGGCACCCGCAGAGAGATTGGCGGATGACACGCTGTGGGTTTCACCATTGCGCGTGAAGCTTGCGCTTTGCGCAATGAAGTTGCCGTTGACGGTCGTGCCGGCCTGACTGCCACCGGTCGTGTTGGTGGCGCTGCCGCTCACCCCGATGCGGGTGATGCCCAACTCGTCCAGCGAGAAGAGCTCGCCCACATCAGAGATGCCGTCCTGATCGAGATCGCGCCAGACATTGACCTGCCCCCAGGCCAAATCGGCGCTGGTGAAGCTGCCGTCCGCGTTGCTGTCGAGGTCGGCCAAGGCATCAAAAGCATTGGCCGCCTTCTCCCCATTTTGCTTGACAGTGTCGACACCAAATAGCTCGCGACCGGTTTGGATGAGGCCGTTGCCGTCGAGATCGCGCACGAGGATGCCGTCGTCAGAACCAATCCAGCCGGTGCCTGTCTTGACGCCGTCGGCGTCGTGGTCGAACAGGACTGAACCATCGGCAGCCTTGAGTTCCAAGCCATCGCCATCCAAGTCCAACATCAATGGATCAACGGGTTGTCGCCAGCCTTTGGCGTCCCGGTAACACATATTAATGCCTAGGCCTGGGACAGGAATTGGATCGAGAAAAGGCAAATATTCATTGGACGGCATGGCCCTTTTCAACTCTTCTTCTAGGGCGCGCCAATCTGCCTCTTTCATTTGCCTGCGACCGTCGTTGTATTCATCTACATAAGGATCACCGGTATATCCATCGGTCCGGCGCATGTAGCCACGCTCGTCAAATTCATAGAGGCTACCTCCTAGAGGCTTTGTATAGCTCAACAGATTCCAACCGATATTGGCTCCCTTAAAAGGCCAACCTCCTTGGCTCCAGTCGACGCCGAGCCCAGATTCTCCCTGACTGGCGATCCAAGCGTCGCCTCCAATTTGAGCCCCCTCTTTGAGCCCCTCTTTAATTACTTTTTTAACGGTACCAAGATAATCTGCCATTATAAATTCCTTCGAAAAACAAGAACTTTATACACAATCATCGCGCACAAGGTGAACAGTAATATTCGGTTTAAGTGAAAGCAACTGCTGAAGCGGAGCTATCATTGAAACCGTTGCCGTTGGGCAGGCAACCAGAAGAATTTTCGATTCACGATTTTCAACAATAGCATTGGCAATTTCTGATGGGATTTTGGAATTTGTGGTTCGATATTTGTAATCGGAAGAATCTATATACACTCTTCCCTCGGAATTAGAGGAGTGGCAAGACCACAAAAAAAACATAGAAAGAAGACATAAATGAAATTTCATTGGCATATTCATATCAATTAATTAATGCAAGCCTGGTTCGAAATTTAAATTTATCAAGCTACTCATAACGGCCTCTTGCTTCAAATGATCGTCATGCAATGCGTCTCTGTTAACGCTCCCTCAGGCTCTCGCTGGTTGCTCTTTGCACGGGGCTGAGTAGGAATTCAATAATCCTTCGCTTCCCCGTCTTGATCTCCGCCGTGAGATTCATCCCCGGGCTCAGCTTGATCGGCTTGCCGTCCACATCGATGGTCGTGCTGTTCAGACTCAGCGTCACCGGGAAGATCGCCCCGCGCTTTTCGTCGTTGACCGCATCGGCCGTCACCGTCTTCACCGTGGCGTTGACCGTCCCGTAGCGCGTGTACGGGAACGTCTCCAGCTTGATCGCCGCGTCCTGGCTCGGGCTCACGAAGCCGATGTCCTTGTTCTCCAGGGTTACCTCGGCCGTGACCTGCGCGCCGTCCGGCACGATCACCATCAGCGGTTGGGCTTCCGTGACCACGCCCCCCTCGGTGTGCATGGCCAGCTGCTGCACCGTGCCCGCCACCGGCGCCTTCAAGGTGGTCAGCCGCTCGCGCTGCCCTGCCTTGGCCAGGTCCTGCGTGCCCTGCTGGCGCTTGAGCTCGGCCGCCGCCTCCCGCGTGCGCAGGCTGTGCTTGGTCTCTGCGATGTAGGCCGCCCTGGTGTTCTCGCTCTCGCGCAGGGTGGCATTGGCTTCCGCGACCCGGGCGCGCTGCGTGGCGAGGTCGCGCTCCAGCTCGATGCGCTCCCTGGTGCGGTCCTGGTTCGCATGGCTGGACATGAAGCCCTGGTTGGCCAGCTGGTGGAAGTCGGCTTCTCTTTGCTTCGCAATCGGCACCGTGGTCTCCAGCTTGGCGACCATCTCGCGCACCGTGGCGATCTCGGCCTGGCGGCGATTGATCTCGGACGCAGCCTTGGCGAGCTTGGCGGTGATGTCGCTCCACTCGTCGCTCAGCTGAGCCTTCGTTGCCGCGATGTCGACCTCGGTCCAGCCGGCTGGCATGCTCTTGCCCAGTTCCGGTGCCCGGGAGGTCGTTGGCGTGTTGAGCGCCTGCAGCAGCGCGCGCGTGCGCAGCACTTCGGACTGCATCGACTTCAACTGCTCGTCGATGCTGGTCTTGTCGGCATTGGCCGTCGTGGGGTCGAGTTCGACCAGGGCCTGCCCGGCCTCGACGTGGTCGCCGTCCTTGACCAGCACCCGCTTGACCACGCTCACCTCCAGCGGCTGGATCACCTTGGTGCGCTCGCTCACGATGATGCGCCCGGGCGCCACGGCGACGATGTCGACCTGCCCGAAGATGGCCCAGGCCAAGGCGATGAGGAACAGCGCGATCAGCGCATAGGCCAGCCGGCGCGGCGCCGGGTGCACGGGCGTGTCCTGCAGGCTCAAGGCCGCAGGCAGGAACGCCGCCTCGTCGGACAGCCGCTTCGGCCCGGCCAGTTCATGGCGGTGCTGCCAGGCGGCCCGGAACACGGCCCGGTAGCGCCCGAGCAGTTCGATCGCGGGGTGGCGCACGCTCGGCGCGTTGGCCGCCGGTGCGGTGGTGGAAACGTCTGCACTCATGACGCGGCCCCCTCCGTTGGCTGGCCGCCGCCCTGCATCGCCCACAGGTGCGCATAGATGCCCTTGGGCCGGTTCAACAGGGCGTCGTGCGTGCCGCCTTCGACGATCCGCCCCTTGTCCATCACGATGATGCGGTTCGCATGCCGCACGGCGCTGAGCCGGTGGGCAATGATGAAGACGGTGCGTCCCTTGCAGATGTGCGCCATGTTGCGCTGCACGATGGCCTCGCTCTCGTAGTCAAGCGCGCTGGTGGCCTCGTCGAAGATCAGGATGCGCGGGTGGGTGAACAGGGCCCGGGCGATGGCGATGCGCTGGCGCTGCCCGCCCGAGAGACTCGCGCCCTGCTCGCCGACCAGGGTGTCGTAGCCCTCGGGCAGCTCGCTGATGAATTCGTGGGCGCCGGCCAGCTGCGCGGCGTGCATCACGGCCTCGAGCGGCGCGGCCGGATCGACCACGGCAATGTTCTCGCGCACGCTGCGGTTGAAGAGCGTGTTCTCCTGCAGCACCACGCCCACCTGTCGTCGCAGCTGCGCGGCATCGATCAGGCTGATGTCGATGCCGTCGACCAAGAGGCGCCCCTGCTCGGGGGCGTAGAGGCGCTGGATAAGCTTGGTGAGCGTGCTCTTGCCCGAGCCCGAGCGCCCGACGATGCCGATGACTTCGCCGGGGCGCACGTCGAGGCTCACGCCGTGCAGCACGGGCGCGGCTTCGGGGCGGTAGCGGAAGGTCAGGTTGTCCAGCGTGACGCGGCCCTTGAGGGCGGGCAGCTGGGCGGCGGTGCTGGGCGGCACCTCGGTGCGGGTGTTGAGGATGTC
Source organism: Variovorax beijingensis (assembly GCF_003951285.1). Classification (GTDB taxonomy): domain Bacteria; phylum Pseudomonadota; class Gammaproteobacteria; order Burkholderiales; family Burkholderiaceae_C; genus Variovorax; species Variovorax beijingensis. The sequence goes on from NZ_RXFQ01000015.1 coordinate 4,794, forward strand.
GCCGAGCCGGGCCATGGAGATGCCGGTCTGCTGGAAGTCGGTCCACAGCTGGGCCATGCGCATGATGGGCTGGCTCACGCGCTGGGCGAACATGTTGAAGGCGACGAACTGGCCGACGGTCATGTCGTTGTTCGTCACAAGGTGGGCGCCGTACCAGAGGGTGGCGGCGTTGACGAGCTTGCCGATGAGGTTGACGCCTTCATGCGCCCAGCTCGCGAGATTCTGGGTGCGGAAGCTGGCGGAAACATAGGCGGCGAGCTGGTTGTCCCAGCGGCGGCCGAAGGCCGGCTCGAGCGCCGTGGCCTTGACGGTCTGGATGGCGCTGACGGTCTCCACCAGCATGGCCTGGTTCTCGGCGCCGCGCGCAAACTTCTCGTCCAGGCGCCGGCGCAGGATGGGCACGACCGCCAGGCTCAGGCCGAAGTACAGTGGCATGCTCACGAGCACGATCAGCGTGAGCGGCACGCTGTAGAACAGCATGACGGCCACGAAGACGACGGAGAAGACGACGTCCAGCAGCACCGTGAGCGCGTTGCCGGTGAGGAAGCTGCGGATGTTCTCGAGCTCGCGCACGCGGGCGACCGAATCGCCGACGCGCCTCGCCTGGAAGTAGGCCAGCGGCAGTTGCACGAGGTGGCGGAACAGCCGCGCGCCGAGCTCGACGTCGATGCGGTTGGTGGTGTGGCTGAAGATGTAGCTGCGCAGGCCGTTCAGCAAGGATTCGAAGACGACGACGACGACAAGGCCGATGACGAGCACGTCAAGCGTGGTCATGCCGCGGTGCACGAGCACCTTGTCCATGACGACCTGGAAGAAGAGCGGGCTGACCAGCGCGAACAGCTGCAGGATGAAGGAGATGAAGAGCACTTCGCCCAAGAGCTTACGGTGCTTGACGAGGCTGGGGATGAACCAGGAGAAGTCGAACTTGGCGAGCTCTCCTGCGAGGCTGGCGCGGCTGGTGAGGAGGATGAGTTCACCGCTCCAGTGCGCGGCAAAGACGTCCAGGGGTTCGATGACGGGGCGGGCGGCTTCGGCCGAGGCGGCGGAGGGGTCCTGCAGAAGCACGCGCTGGGCGTCGGACTGGGCGAGGATGACGACGCGCTCGCTGCCGTCGGCATTGCGTAGCACGGCCAGCGCGGGCAAGGGCGTCAGGGACAGGCGCTCAGATGTGGTGCGCGAAGACTTGGCCTTGAGGCCGAGCTGCCTGGCAGCGCGCAGCAGCGTGGCGGTGTCGATGGGATCGGAAGGCGTCAGGCCCAGTTGGTGCGACAGCAGGGCGGCATCGGCGGCGATCTGGTGGAAGCGAGCCACCGTACACAAGGCGACCAGAGACGGGTTCGCAACAGCCCCTGCTTCAGGAGTCTTTTGCGGCGCGCCACCCTCCCCGTGCGGTTGCACGGCTGTCTCCACCACTCCCATTTCGATCCCTCGTCAGGCGTTCTTGAAACATTAAGATACCTGAGTAGGAGCTGACTGACAATTGCAATATCGAGACACACTTTAGTACTAGAAGTCTTGAATTAGCCTAAAGGTTCTAACAAATTAGATCAAGAAAAACGAGATTCAAAACTAATGCACGGTTTTTCGATATTTTTAGACAATGAGATCGACATTGATGCCGACAATTTTTTGGATTCCGCCGATTGGTGATTTCCATGAATCCCGACCTTGTATCCGCGGGCCAAGTGCACATCACTTCCGGATGGCAATCAACACTGGGGCAACACCTCCACCCGTAGCTCTCCAGCAGGAAGCCCTAGATCTCCCGCATCGTCATGCCACGCGTGTGCATGGCCACGATCTTGTCGTCGAAGCCGGTGAAGCGGTTTCGTGCTTGCGGAGGAGGAGTACCGGCTCGAAGGAGCCGGCGCGGTCGCGCGGGACTTCGATGCGCAGTGGCCCGTTGTCGGTCAGCACGCTCTTGGCGCTGCGGCCGTTGCGATGATTGGCAGTGCTGGCCTCGGGCTTGCTCGCGCCATTCGGATAGCCCAGGTGGTGCGACATCTCAGGGCCCAGAGCGCTCGATCAGCGCCTTCTTAAGGGCCACCCTCGCCGCGTTCTTCATCTTTGTCCTCGTGCGGCCAGAGTCTCAAAGAGAATCCCGCCCGTTTGCGTCGTCGCTCGTTTTCCGCCTGTCAACGGGCTCCAACCTCCCGTCGGGAAACTGCCTGTACACCACTTCGTCAATGACAACGGCCTTCGGGAGCCCGAACCGCTCGTTCTCTACGGCGATCTCTGCAAGCCGCTCCTGCAGACGCCGTTTGAACTCAGGCATTTGTGTCAAATCAAGCACTGACTGGGCCACGATTTTTTGCCTTTCTTTCCTGCGACTGCGCTAGCTTGAGCGGCCGTGCGAGGGCTCCTCGCCAATACCGGATTTGCCGAGGTATTTCGAACCAAAGAGGAAGATATGCGTCCCTCCTTGAGATCTTGGCCTCCTCTCCGAAGCGGCTCGGGCGGCCAATGTCTGCCTCGCCGCATCCGCGGTCAGCTGGTCTGCCCGCATCGGTAGCGCCCCCATCCTAGCAAGCCTTTTCAAGTTCGACAGAGGCGTGGCCACCTGGTCGTCTATGCACACTACGCCGTCGCGGAGGGCAGCAAGGGTCGCCCGCCCGTTTTTCAGCAGCGTGCGATCCCAGTCGGACAGGCGCAAGCTATCAAGCGCGACGGCTTGCGCGGCCGTCAATGCCCCTGCGCATGATTGACATTGACTCAGATACCCGACACCTGAATTCTTGGCCCCTGCAAGGACCATGTCGAATGGCAGCACGACCGGGTGTCGGCAATGCGGACAAGCGTCTTCCAGCAAGCAGTGGTGAAGCGGACAGAAGCGCCAGGGAACGAAGCGGCAATGGATCTCGAAGTAACTTTCCCGTTGGGCCAACAGACAATGCGGACAGTACCGAGCGCGCGGCCGCCCCTCTCGGGTTGCAAGCAACAGGTTGGCTCCAGTATTTCCAAGTCCCTTGAGACGACCGAAGATCTTGGTGGCAAGCGCAAACTGCTCGGACAAGCCACAGTGCGCCATCACTTTTCGCCCAGCCTCCGACGCGATAGCCAGGTCGAAATCGCGTATCCGGGAGAGGTTCAAGTGGGCCAGCAGCGCAGCAACGGTCTCCCCCTGCGACAGGGCAGCACGCGTCAGCCAGGAGGCAGGGGACTCGAGTGGCAGCGGCATGGACAGCCCGATCAGGCCGTGCGGTTCTTTGTCAGCTTTCGGCATGGTCAAAGAGTTCCAGTTGTCCTTTGGACGGCCGTCCTCCACGCTTCTGACCAAGTCGCCGACGTTCCAACGGCTCACTGCCGAGCAGTTTCAGCAGCTGAAGAGCGGTTTTTTGATCGGCTGCTTCGACGCCTTGTTTCGCCAGTCTCTGCAATCCGGGTTCATAGACCAGGAGGCGCAGCGCCTGGGTCTTCTCCGCGGCGCGATCCAACATCGCGTCCGCGCGAGCCAAGCCTCGCTCGACGACCGCCGCCATCTCACCTGGACTTGGTATTTCCACCGCCCGCGCCGAGGACATCCGCTCTCCGGCTCTGCCCAACGCGCCGAGGGCATGAATTAGACGGGACGCACCGTCCGGGCTGACGTGAGCAAGCCAACTTGGCAGTGCGCAGGCGCGCATGCCCGCGAGGACCGGTGCGCTATTCCGCTCCAAGCGACCCTTCATGGCTGCGCACCACGCCAGAATCCGGGCGGAGGGCTTGGTCGACATCGCGGAACGCCGAAGGTATCGGCCACAACTGCAGATTTCCACGGTGGGACGCAACCATGACAACGCCGTGCCGCAGTGCGGGCATCGGTCCATCAGCATCGTTTGGTGGGTAGGGCAGGCAGGGGCGGCCGTGACCTCCCACTCCGCCTTGCAGTACGCACATTCCAGCAGGCACTCCGGGCACACCTGCGCATGCTTGACTCGCAACGAAGCGATGGATCCCCATTCCCAGCCGAGATAGGAGTACCGCCGTCGTCGATCCACATGTCGCCGGGTTTTCAGGCGCGTGATCAACCACTCCGGGGGCACACCAGTTAAGAAGGCGAAGGCCTCCATGTCACGGGCCGTCATCCAGCGGATCGATCGCGCGCCTGCGAGGTTGGCAAGCTCCGGGAGCGCCACCCCGTTGGCATGCGAACACCTCAGCAGAAAGCCGAGACCGGACTCGTCCTCCTGGGGAGACACAGCCACCGGCAAGGGCTGGAGCTCATTCAGCATAGGGATTGCCCAAGCTCGCGTGCTTGCCGTAGACACGATCAAACGCCGTCCGCAAGTGCTCGATCCCGATCCGAGTGACACCGTCATCAGCAGCAATCAGCACGGCCTCGGTGACGAGCCGCTTGAACGCCCGCAGATTGCCACCAGTGGCTTTTTGCACTCGCGCCGCTTCGGCCTTCTCGGCGAGGAGGTCGAGGTTGAATCCTTTGCTCTGCCTTGCGAATGCCCTGACGAAGCCATGCCACATGGACCCGGCCTCGAACGATTGAAGGAGATGGCGTGCGCTGATCCGACTTGCGAGATGGAGATCCACACCGGTCAGATCGGCGAGATCCTCTCCACCGAACAAGGCAAGTCCCAAGGGCACTTCGTCCATCAGTTCCCTGAGGCAGTCGGTGACGTGATTGCCGTCTTCTGTACGGATGCGCATTCGGGTCTGAAGCAACAGGTGATGAGCCTCATCGACAAACAGGAGGCGCGTCCCTTTTTGCTTGAGAGCGTCGATCAGCACATTGCGTTTGACCCCCAGCGTATGCGCGTTGACGTTGGGAAAGGGATACCGAATCTGACGCAACAGGCTTCCGACGAGCTGCCCAACCGTGGGCCGCTTGGAAAGTCGAACCGCCAATGCGCCATGTCCGACTTCGAACAGGTTTGAACTCGGCAATGAGCTGCGGAAATACCGGATCAAGGCCGTCTTTCCCGAGCCTGTAGGACCGCTCACGACGACACCCTGCTGCGTAGAGAATTCTCGACTGAGCTGGAACACGCGGTCGCAGCTCGACAAGATTTCCTTGAAGCCGGGGTGACTGACCATGATGCGATCAACCGGTATCGCGGCAGCCAGGGCGTGGGGGGTGTAGGTGAAAAGCCGCCTCGTGATGGTCTGCCGCTCCTCCTCGTCGGGCCAATCCACATCGCCTTCGTTGTCGTCGCGCGCGCTCACCGGAACCCCATGTCAAAAGCATCGAACTCCGGTACTTCGCCATCCACCCCTTCGGGTATGGGCACGATGTTCTCCGCGACAGGGGCCTCTTGCGGTCTGTCCGGACTAGATTTGGTAGAGCTCGGGAATCCCGCTGAAGTCAGGCCTGCTGCGCGAGCAGCCAGCAATGAGCTCTTGCGGTCCTTGGGGCGACTCGCATCCATCCAATGATCGTGCAGTCGCATGCGCGCTTCCCAAAGATCATCCACCGTCCCCTTGGTGCGTAGAACGGTGCGTTCGAATCGCCGGATCGTCAGATGCTGATTCCACGACAACCCGTTTGCGTAGTCGGCCCGGCGAGATGGACTTTTCACCCATTCGGTCAGGCGCTTAGGATGCTGGATGTAAAGATGGCCGATGTCGTCGGGATCCCATTTGCACAGCGTCTTGAAGTTGCCGCCGAACTCGCTCCGCCAGGGCAACAGTTCATCCGAACCGTAAGGAACACCGCGGAGATCCACGCTGCCTTGAGAAACAGTCAGGTGCGTCGATAACCCGGAAACGAGGCGCAAGTTCTCCATGCTTCCCGGATAGACAGCTGGAGGACACCGCTCCAACCCCTCTTGAAACAGATCCAAGGGCCGCGCCAACTTGCGCTCGTTGATCGTCAGCGGGTGCACTTCTGCGACGAACATCGTGAGACCCCTGACCAGGTCATCGAAACTGATCACGGCATCCTTGTAAGGATCGACACTGGTTGCGTTGGCGACTTGTCGATGCACTCGTCCACGCGCCAGCGTGAGAAAGTTGAGTTCGCCGAAGAAGCGCTCGACGTGTGGTTTCAGCCATGGTGTGCGCACCCTGCAGTAGGTCATGTCGATTCCAAGCTCCCAAGACATCCGCTGGAAGGCGTGGGAATGAAACTCAAGGCCGTTGTCAAGAATCCACTCATCGGCCAGTCCGTAAGACAGCCAGGGACGTGCCAACCCCAGCTCAGTCGTCAACTCATCTTTCGGAAGAACTGAGCTGCGCAGCACGCCTGAGACGCTGCTCACACCGGCGCCGTAAAAGCTGAGATAGAAGCCGAGTACGTAGCACGAGAAAGCATCGATCGCGACGGTCAACAGAGGCCGGCCGAGCGGTAGTCCAGTGCGGACACAAACAACGACATAGTTCAGCGGAGTGTGATCCACCTCGACACGCTGGAGCGGATACGCCGCACCCGCGCCATCCATGGTTGTTCGACAAACCATGCGTGCTCGCCCATCGCCTTCGCGCGCGGCGATGCGGCGGTATGCGTCGATGTCCTTGACGCGCCGTGAAAGCGTCGTAAAGCTGACATTCGCTTCTGCTTCCTGCAGCTGCCCGTTGCACACCGCCATCTTCAACTCCCGTCTCAGACAATCATGTGCATGACGCAAGGAGTGACGATCACGGGTGAAGTAGGTTGCCTCCAGCGTTTGCGAAATGAGCTTCTCCACAACCCTCGGGAGACGACGCTGGCGGACCTGAACCTTGTTCAGACCCACTAGCGCAACGGGGTTCATTTCTGCTTTCTCATACGCGCGGATCCAGCGCATGACTGCTGACGCTGACGGCGGGGAAGCGTCTCCACTGACCTCTGCAGTACGGCGAATCACATTGGCGATGCGGGAGCGCTGACCTCGGCTCACGTGCGCAGCGCGTATTCCGCGGACATAGCGAAGGCGGTACTCGATTTGCTGTTGCCACTCCAATTTGAGTGCCGACACGTCTATCAACGCGGGCGGCAATTTCTCGATCATTTGTCCCGAGCCGGTGCTCTCTGGGTCAAAAACGACCATCATCCGACCGCCCCAAATTCGCCGGATCAGTTCGGCCTCGCGCATATTCTGGACCCGACGCGTCAGCACTTCCTCCAGTTGCACGATCCCGTCAGGCAGTACTCTGACCAGTTCCAAACTGCGCTCACCACAACGCAGCGTCAAACCAACTCTCAAGGCGAATTTCATGTGAAAGCTCCGAAGAATTTGAGGGGAAGACAAGACTGGAGTCATCGATAGCCAGTGACCTGGAGACCCGCACTGCACGTGCGGCGATCAGGTGCAGGACATCAACACGCGATGCCGCGCTTCGTTTCGCTAGCGACCCGATTGCCAAGCCGCGCGGACATTCGCCCACGCAGGCAAGGAGGCGAAGACGAGTGGCCGGGTCTATTCCGGATTTGCGGTACCGCAGGACAAGTGCCGCCCGTTCGTGCGCCTTGGCGCGCCGGATCGATATCTCGTCCAGTACCAAGAAATCCACTTGATGCGCTTTCAGCTCGGCGTGCGCATAGTCAAAAACGCCTCGATAGCGCTCGACGCGCGCTCTCAGCTTGATCTCGACGACGACACGTGTTCCGTCAGCGTGCGTCACCAGGAAATCCGGGGTGTACCGGGGACCTGACGGCTGTTTGAGCTGGAAAGGCTGATGCCGCAGCCGAACAACGCTCGGACAGAGTGCGGCGCGCAATACGAAGTCGCGTTCAAGGGAAGACTCGCATTCCACCGGTTCCTCGAAGATGCCCGGCAGGTTCAGCCGGCGCACGGTTCGAATGGGCGAACGCGAGACCACCCTGCGCGCGGGCGCAAGGGAATCAAAGTCCATGGAGTTCTCCAGGCAAAGGAAGACCATCCCGACCTTCAAAAAAGTCGAGGCAATTCTTGACAGGGGGGGCTTCGCCGGAAGAAACTGCGGTTGTCTAGGCCGTTGGGGATTTCTTCAACGGAGGGAAGCGCCGCCAGCCGAAAGGTTGGGCGGCGTTTTTCTTTACATAGCTATCTCCTCATTCTTGCGCGAGCGGGTGGGCTCGTCGGACCCAGTTTGCGTGTTAGCGGCGCGCTCTGCTGACAGTTCGAGCATCTCGGCGATCTCTTCTGTCCAAGCAAAGATTCCGCGACGTCCTGGGAGGTTGAACACCAAAAACGGGAGCAGTCCTCTACCGTGCGCTGCATTGAGCGAGTTCGTCGATCGATAGTGCAGCACCTTGCAAAGTGCGACAGCATCCATCACGGGGCCAAATTCAGACCACAGTCGCTGTTTTAAGGTCGTATGCACGATTCAACCTAGAAATCAGGAATTGAGAGAAATATCTTTTCTTCAATGTTCACTCAAAATTTCTAGGCTGTCTAGGTGATTTGGACCTGATTTGACACATCTAACAGCATGCTGAGCTTCGAATTCTTCGAGGAAGAAAAATACAAAGATTCGCCCGGCAATGGATATATCGAATTTGGGGGATCAATTTTATCCGTTAGACATTGAATTCCATCGCATATATCAAATGACATTTAGCCGCTAAACCCCCGATGTCGCAATCCGACCTCGCCGTTCTGTCGTCCAACGGTCGCTCGCGCGCACGATGCATCGAAGGATTGCAGGCCGGGGGCGAGTGGACTCTGCCTCAAGGTAACATCTGCGTTACCTACAAGTTGTCCATAACGCGACTTTGCGTCGCATGCCCCAGGAGACCAAATGGCGCTCACGCGCGAGTTCAAGGAAACGATTCAGGCACGGGTGCGCGCAGACCGCCCGTTCCGCGACGCGCTCCTGCGCGAGGGAGTCGAGCACATGCTGAGTGGCGATGTCGAGTCCGGCAAGGCGGTGCTACGCGACTACATCAAGGCCACTGTCGGCTTTAAGCAGCTCGGGGCCGCAACCGGGGCGTCCGCCAAGAGTCTCATTCGAATGTTCGGTCCGCGCGGTAACCCGCAGGCGCGCAACCTGTTCGCCGTAATCAGTCATCTGCAGTGCGAAGCCGGGCTCACACTGCACGTGACGGCGCAACCGCAGTAAGGCAGACCGAGCTATGGCCCAAGCCGATCTTCTTGTAAGTCTCTTCCGCAGCGCCAGCAACGGCGACCAGCTCGGCTTTCGCCGGACGGCCCAGGCATTAATCGAAGAGGAACGCTCAAAGGGCCACCGCGTTCTCGCCACACGTCTTGTTAAGTCACTTGAACCCACAGTAGTGCCCATGAAGCCCACGGCCATCCCCAAACAGAACGGCCACGCCACGCCGCGCGAACTTTTCTTCGATGTGACGCCGGAGCGGAATTTGGAAAGCCTGGTCCTCGCTGACCGCGTTCGGGAACAGTTGACCGAATTCGTTGAGGAACAGCATCGGGCCGAGCTCTTGCACTCCCACAATCTGCGCGCGCGGAGCCGCGTCATGCTCGCGGGGCCGCCGGGCAACGGCAAGACAACGCTCGCGGAGGCGCTCGCCTCTGAGCTGATGTATCCGCTGCTTGTGGCACGCTACGACACGCTCGTCGGTAGCTTCCTTGGCGAAACGTCGAGTCGCCTTAGGCAGCTGATCGAATTTGCCAAAACACAGCGTTGTGTGCTCTTCTTTGACGAGTTCGAGACTCTTGGCAAAGAGAGGGGTGACACCCACGAGACAGGCGAGATTAAGCGTGTGGTGAGTTCGCTCCTCATGCAGATCGACGAGTTGCCTGACTACGTAGTGGTGGTCGCAGCAAGCAACCACCCCGAGCTTCTCGATCGGGCAGTCTGGCGCCGTTTCCAGCTACGGTTAGAGTTGCCTCTGCCGACACGCCAGCAGCTTGCTCAGCAGATCGACGCAATCGGCAAGCGCTGCGAGGTCAATTTCGGCTATACGCCGGAGACGCTCGCCAAGCACATGCTTGGCCATAATTTCGCGGAGGTGGAAGAGTTCTGTCTCGGCATTGTTCGTCGTGCCGTACTCGACCACCAGGACAGGAACGCGCTCGCGATCACAAAGCGAAAGCTGGAGGAGTGGCGCACCCGCCTGAAGCCCAAGACCATGAAGAACGAGACCGTCGCCAACGGCAATGGCGCCCGCGATGCCTGAACGGCCACTCCTCGTCTTCCCGGTCGCCCGGCGGATTGAACCCGAAGCGGGCCGTCCGCGTCCGAGCAGCAAACCGCATTTCCCGGAGCGAGGTCGTCAGGTCGAGCGACTGGGACCGCAGTTGGCCAGTTTCCGCGAGGAGTTCCAGCGCTACAGCGCCAGTATCCAACGGACCGTCGACGGGCTGGAGCCCGAGACCGTCCTTGTGATCGAGATCGCCGGAAGCGTGAAGGACTTCAAGCAGGCGGTCGACAGCACCGAGGGTCTGGAGTGGCTGGGCGAATGGGATGCCGAAGTCGAAGCTGACGATGACTTCTACGAGGTCAATGATAGAGGCGAGCGTCGACAGGTGCCTGTCTCGGGCAGGCTCTTCATTTCCATGGTTAGCGAGGCAGGCATGCGTGAGTTGCTTGGCCTATGGGACATGTGGCAGCGAGGCCAGGCCCTGCCGCGCAGGCGCACCAAGTGGCGTGACGTCTTCGCTCAGACGCGTGTCATTCGCCGTTGGGGTATTCAGGAAACGCTCGACGAGACTGGCATGCTCGAGCGCTGGCGCGAACTCGTCGAGCCGCTCGATAATGACTCGATCGTAGCCTGCCAGATCGAACTCTTCTACCGGCAGCGCCCCGAGAGGCGGCGCGGCAATGAAGATGCCATCCGCAGGCTGACGGCCGAGCTTGATGGGGTGCCCCTCGGCGGGTTCATCGACATGGCGCCAATCAACTTCCATGCAGTGAAGGTCGGATTGCCAGCAGGCCGCGTACGGGATCTCATTGGCGCGCTTGACGCCGGCCAGGTCGATGTCGACGCCCAGCTCTTCAACTTTCAGGGCGTCATGTACTTCCGCCCTACCGGGCAGGCGATCCCGTCCGACGGGCAGGCAACGCCCGAAGAAGTGGCGTTTGAGGCCGCGGAGGAAGTGGCGCCACCGGTCGTGGCCATTCTGGACGGCGTCCCCAGCATCCAGCATGCGGCGCTCCGTGGGCGAGTGCAGCTCGATGATGCATTCGACCTCGCGCGGCTCTATCAGACAGGCGAGCGACGACACGGTTCGTCGATGGCTTCGCTGATCATTCATGGCGAGCAGCCTGGTGGCGGTAGCGCCCTCTCCCGGCAGATCTATCACATCCCCGTGCTCCAGCCCGACGAGTATGCGAGAGGCTTTGGTCATCGCCGGGAGCATGTTCCGGACACAGCGTTCCTGGAAGACCGCATTGAACGAGCAGTTCGCCGGATGCTGGAAGGCGACGGAGACTTGGAGCCTCAGGCACCCGGCGTCAAGATCATCAACCTATCGATCGGCGATCCCGACCGTCCCTTCATTCGTTCGCCAAGCCCTCTGGCAAGGCTCCTCGACTACCTCGCCTGGAGATACAAGGTCCTCTTCTGCGTGAGCGCCGGCAACTACACCGGGCCCATTGATCTTGGCATGACACACGTCGCGTTCTCGCTATTACCGCCAGCCGAGCGCCACGCGACGGTGGTCCGGGCTATCAGCAATCAGTTGAGTGCGAGGCGGCTCCTGGCACCGGCCGAAGCACTCAACGTCATCACAGTCGGAGCTCTCCATACCGACGAGTCGGGAGCCTATGTGCCTGGCCTGCGCGCAGACCTCATCGACCAACCCAATGTCTTCAGCCCGGCAACGCGCTTCGGCCACGGCTTCAGGCGCTCGATGAAACCTGAGGTATTCCTGCCCGGAGGCAGACAGCTCTATGACACGCCCCTAGTAGCAGGACATAGCTACATCCCATCGCTTCAGTTTCGGGCTCCGGGACAACGCGTTGCTTTTGATAGCGACGCGCCCGGCGAGTTGAGCCACACCGTGTATACGCGCGGGACCAGCAACGCAGCGGCGCTGGCCACACGCGCTGCAGCGGTTGTCCATGAGGCGCTCGCGGAGCTTCGGACGGTCGACGGTCGGCCGTTGCCGGCCGACAAAGCGAGCGTGGTCATCAAAGCGTTGCTCGTTCATGGCGCAAGGCATGACGAGGGGACGGCAGGCCTTCTCCGAGCGTCGCTACGTACCCCCGCGAACGGCCGGAAGTTTCGCGAGATCACCGGTCGCTATCTTGGTTACGGCGCGCTCGATATTCAGCGGGTGCTTGAATGCACGGAGCAACGTGGAACCCTTGTCGCCTGCGATGACATCAGTGAGAACGAGATTCACGAGTATCGACTGCCCGTGCCGGTGGAACTTTCAGCCAGCAGCCTTTGGCGGCGCCTTGTTGTGACCTTAGCTTGGTTCTCGCCGATGAACTTCGCCCATCGCAACCTGCGCGAAGCGCGGCTTGGGGTGCAGCCTCTCGGAAAATGGGAAGAGGTGCCACTGCGGCTTGGCCGCGTCAATGCCGATCACAATCAGGTCTTGCGCGGCACCGTGCAGCACGAGGTGCTTGAGGCAAATGATCTCATCGCCGCAATCGTGGACGGCGACACCCTAACCCTCCGGGTCACGTGCAAGGCGGACGCGACGGCGCGCCTTGACGAACAGATTCCTTACGCGCTTGCCATCACTCTCGAAGTGAGTGAGGGTGTGGCTGTACCTATCTATACCCGCCTGCGTGAAGGCATCCGCCAGCAGGTGAGAGTAGCGGCGTGAACAGGGTACAGGGTGGCGGACCGGATAAGCCTATTACGCTCCTGTTCTCAGCTCGAGCGCTGTGGGCGCGATTGCTACCAACAGAGAGAATGCCCACCCGCACCGGCCCGACTGCGGAACGCCAGTATGCGTCCGGCCAAGTCATCTTGAACTGAAGAGAAACGGCGGCAACGATCGCGTCCACGTAACTTAGGTGGACGCGATGACAAGCGAGAAGACACAGTCCCGGCGACACTACAGCGCTGCGGCAAAGGCCCAGGTGGTAGCCGAATGCAATGAACCCGGCGCGTCGGTGGCCAAGGTAGCGATGGCGCACGGCATCAACGCCAACGTCGTGCACCGCTGGCGGCAATTGGCCCGCGAAGGCCAAGTGAGACCCGTCAAGGCTGGCGAGTTCATCGCACTGCCGCTGATGGCGTCACCCGAGGCTGCTGCCTCGTCGGCAGACATCCGCGTCGAACTGCGCCGCGGCCCGATCACGATGATCATCACATGGCCGGCCAGTGCCGCAACGAACTTCGCGATCTGGACACGCGAGTTGCTGCGGTGATCCGTGTGGAGGCGGTGTGGCTGGCCTGCGAGCCGCTGGATATGCGCTCTGGCACCGAGTCGGCGTTGGCCCGCGTGGTCAAGGTCTTCGGCGAGGCCAGGCCCCACCACGCCTACCTGTTTGCCAACCGACGGGCCAACCGCATGAAGCTGCTGGTACACGACGGCATCGGTGTGTGGCTGGCAGCGCGGCGGCTGAACAGCGGCCGCTTTGTCTGGCCCAGGGATGGCAGCACGCTGTCGCTGACCCACTCGCAGCTGAACGCCTTGGTGCTCGGACTGCCCTGGCAGCGTGTTGGCGAGGCCGGCGTGATCAAGGTGGTGTGAGCCCGTCCATTGCGGAATGTGCCGATGGCGGCCGGCTAAGCCTGCTGGCACCATCACCGCCCTGATGGACAGCAGCAGCGCCAACGCCCTTGATGCAATCCCTGATCCGGCGTTCTCGGGCATGAGCTTCGCACAGGTGTGCGCCTTGGCCAGCCGGCTGCAGAGCGAGGTACGGCACGCTCAGGCGCTGAACGCCAAGATGGCCCATGAGATGGCCGTGCTCAAGCGGCTGAAGTTCGCCGCCAGCGCCGAACGCTTCAGTCCCGAGCAGAGGAGCCTGCTGCAAGAGGTCATCGACGAGGACCTGCAAGCCCTGGAACGCGAGGTAGGGAAGCTGCAGTCGCCAGCCAAGGCCGCAGGGGAGAAGCAGACCCCGAAGCGCCAGGCGCTGCCGGCCCACCTGCCGCGCCACGACATCCACCACGAACCCGACGACACCATCTGCACCACACCGGGCTGCGGCTGCCAGATGAAGCGCATCGGCCAGGACGTGGCCGAGAAGCTCGACTATGAGCCTGGACGCTTCAGCGTGCAGCGCCATGTGCGTGGCAAGTGGGCCTGCACCCAATGCCAGACGCTGATCCAGGCACCGGTGCCTGCCTGCGTGATCGACAAGGGCATCGCCACCGCCGGCCTGATGGCGCATGTGGCGGTGGCCAAGTACATCGACCACCAACCGCTGTACCGCCAGGAGGCTAGCCTGGGCCGCGCAGGCTTCGCAGTGCCGCGCTCCACCCAGGCCGAATGGATCGGCGCCATCGGCGTGGAACTGGCGCCGTTGGTGCAGGCCATGCGCGAGGACCTGCTTGGGCGCCACGTGCTGCACGCCGACGAGACCCCGGTGGCGATGCTCAAGCCAGGTCATGGCAAGACGCACAGAGCCTACTTGTGGAGCTACTGCACCACGGTCTGGGACGAGGTCAACGCCGTGGTCTTCGACTTCGCCGAAAGCCGTGCCGGGCACAACGCACGGCGCTTCCTGGGCATCGCCGAAGACGGCAGCGGCGGCTGGCGAGGTACGCTGATCTGCGACGACTACGCGGGCTACAAGCAGGTGATGAGCGCCGGCGTGACCGAGGCCGGCTGCCTGGCGCACGCACGGCGCAAGTTCCATGAGCTGTGGGCCAACCACAGCAGCATGCTTGCCGAGGGCGCGCTCAAGCTGTTCGCCAACCTCTACGACATCGAACGCGAGGCCAAGGACCTCGGGCCGAGCGAGCGATTGCACTTGCGGCAAGCCAAGTCCAGGCCGGCGGCCGACTTGCTGCACGCCTGGTTGATGGCCAACCGTCAGAAAGTGCCAGACGGCAGTGCGACGGCCAAGGCCATCGACTACAGCCTCAAGCGCTGGGCTGCGCTGACGCGCTTCATCGACGACGCCGACCTTACCGCGGACAACAACCGCATCGAGAACCTGATCCGTCCCATCGCGTTGGGCAGGAAGAACTGGCTGTTCGCCGGTAGCCTGCGCGCGGGCCAGCGCGCCGCCGCCATCATGAGCCTGCTGCACACCGCCAGGCTCAATGGCCATGAGCCCTACGCTTACCTCAAGGACGTACTGCAGCGGCTGCCGACCCAGCCAGCATCTGCACTGCGCGATCTCCTGCCGTACCGCTGGACGCCGCTGACCTGAGCTGCGGCATCTCCGGCGTCAAGATGACTTCGCCTGGCGCATACGTCGCAGTAGCCGGCCAGCAAGATCGGGAAGTTGATGCCGCACTACTGAATTGAACCCACGAGCTCAGCCAATAGAGCGGCGCGCCGCAGCCGTTAAGCTTTCGCCCGCGGCTTCATGCGGAAGCTGATGCCCATGCGGTTAATGGCGTTCATCGCGGCGATGGTGAGGGTCAGGTTGACCAAGTCCTTCTCGCCGAACACTGCCAACGCCGCCTCGTAGGCTTCATCGGAAGCGTGTGTTTCGCTGACGCGGGTGACTTCCTCGGACCAGGCGAGGGCCGCACGCTCTTGCTCCGAGAACAGGTACTCCGCTTCGTGCCACACCGGCACGAGGACTACTTTCTCAACCGACATTCCGCCAGTCATCAGGTCACGGGTATGGATGTCGATGCAGTGGGCACAGCCATTGATCTGCGAGACTCGCAGGAACACCAGATGGATAAGCTGGCTGGGCAAGGACGTGCCAGAGGTGACGAAGTGATGCAGGCCACCGATGGCCTTGGCGCCCTCCGGGGATACTTGGAACCAAACTGCGCGGGTCATGAAACGCTTTCTTCAAGTTGAGACTGGATGCGGCTGCAGGAGCAACCTGGTCTCAAGACGTTTGACGTGATCGCGTTGTGACAGTCGCAGGGGAAAGAAATGTCGCCCCAGGCCTCAGGTTCCTGGTGGCAGCGGGTTTGGCCGGGAGCTCAGGAGACGAGTGGCTTATCCTTCAACGTTGCCAACTTCACCGGATTCCGCTGGATGCGAACCCGAGAGACCTGGACATTGGTGAACTCAAATGTCTGTACGGAGTCAAGCGCACCATCGATGTAGCGCAGGAGGGACCATTCGCCATTCAGTATGGCCAGCTCAAGTCGCATAGCGTCACCGTGGCGAAGGTGCATCGCGTAGTAAAGCTGAGCGATGCGTTGAGCGCCAAACAAAGGCCTCGCCAAGCTTGGCCTGACGTCGCCAAAGTCGCCCAGCATCTCCGCTTCCTCTGCGAGCAGCCTCTTAATGCCCTCAAGGTGACCGCTCGAAATTGCTTGAACGAGTCGTCGCAACAGTTCCAGCTGAGCCACTGCTGGCATTGGCGGCGCCTTCATGCCCGCTGATTCGCGTGCGTTCTCCAGCCTTCGCTTGGCTCTATGGACAATCTGCCGGGCGGAGGCTTTGCTTCGGCCAATGGCCTCGGCTACTTGCTCGTACTCAGCGTCAAACACCTCACGCAGCAAAAACGCGGCCCGCGCTTCCGGCGACAGGCAGTCCAGAAGTAGCAAGAAGGCGATGGACACATTGTCGGCGGTCTCACACGCTTGCTCAGGCGTGGTCGGCGCCTGTTCCAGTAGCGGCTCGGGGAACCACGCGCCCGCGTACGTCGCTCTCCGCAGTTTGGCCGCCCGAAGACGGTCAATCGCCATCCGCGTGGTCACGGTCACGAGCCAAGCTTCAGCATTCAAGACTTGGGCCTGGGACGACTTCGTCTCCTCATGCCAGCGCAACCATGCGTCCTGCACCAAGTCCTCCGCCTCCTGTACGGAGGAAAGCATGCGATAGCCAATAGCCATCAACCTGGGACGCACGTTCGAGAACAGTTCGGTAGACGCGGACGACATGGCGAGCAAGTCTAGTACGAAGGTCAAGCTCCTTGGTGGGCGTGGCCATCTCTTCGGCGCGGGCTAGTTTCGGCCATCGGTCTACGACGTAGGGGGTGATGCCATACTTCATCGCTACCCTGCTCCTGTAATCAAGTCCACCTAAGTTGGGTGGACGCGATCCTTTCTGCCGTCAGCCCCGATTTCAAGATGACTTGGCCGGACGGATACGAACGCCAATGAATCTTCGCATTAAAAACCCCGGGGGCCATCCTTCGATTGCACCGCTCGCGCAATCCGATTTGCGCGCAGCGCGTCGTTGAACCTTCGCAAATTTCGATTTCGCGCCATTGGATCCACGCGTGTGTGGCGCTCTTGCATCGACCTGTGGGCACGCGACTGACCGCTTTGGGGCGAGGCCCAATGTCTCAGATGGGCCCGAGGCGACATCCGTAGGGTCAATCTCGCAGCCGCAAAAGCGGCCAATGCACATGCACATGCACATGCACATGCACATGCACATGCACATGCACATGCACATGCACCGTAGCTTTCTGGACCAGAAGGGACTTTACTGCGCAGTTGGCTCCAGAATCCCGTGCAAGCTAGCATTGGCGCGGCGTAGCCAGCAGCCAAGACTTATCCAGGACATCTTTCACCAGAAAATCGCTTGCTGCAATGACTCAAACCGTTGGGCCTGAGGGCCATGCTTTGCCCGAGAACCCTGACGGCGCGGATGCGATGCCGCCGCTGGCTCGCGCCCTGCTCAAGCTTGGTGACGACCTCGACGCTGCCCACACGAAGATGCAGGCCGAAATGGAAGCGATGGCCGAGGCCTTGCGAGTAGCGGTCTTGAAGTGCGAGCCCAAGCAGCTGATTGGCTTCCACTGGGGCCAGTTGCTGATGGGGCAGATGGTTCGTGCTGATGAGCAGGGCCAAGAAGCCGGCGAACCCAAAGAAAGTTCGCGAGCTGCGCTGGACGACATCATGTTCGCGCTGGAGTACGTCCACGCGGTTCTGAGCAGCCACAAGGATGCGGACTACGGCAAGTCAGTGGAATCCGATGACGTCCATGCGGTGTTGAATCTTGCGACGGAGCTTCGGAAGCACGCACTCATGTATTGCCTGGTGGCTGCTCGTCGGATGCCTGAGGGCCTTTTGGGTCCCGAGACCGGCACGATGGCGATGCAGGCGATGACCAGTTGGGTCACGATTCGCGGACACCGCTATCAGGCACTCGAGGCTGAGTTCTTCGAGTTCGTGTTCGAGCCGCATGACGACGCGCTCCGCGCGGCGTACGGCATCGGCGCCAAGGAGGTTTCAGCCGGCATTCAAGCTGCCGTGGACGCCACTCGATTCGGACACATGAAGGCCGCAGAGGCGCTATTTGCGGAAATGCATGCTGCCTATGAGCTGGCAGAAAAGGAAGGCATCGAGCTCAAGGAGGCGATCGCACGGTTGTATGGTGAGGGCCAAGAGCGCCAAGTGACAGCGCGGAGCGCCGTCGAGGACCTGTTCTTCGGCGGCATCTGCAATGTCACGAAGTCCAGCGGATTGCCGCCGGACCTGCTTGCGGACCTAGCCTACGTTCCCGGTGAGGAAAAGGAGTTCTTCGCTGAAGGCGCGCTACGCGGCACGCCACTCCGCCGTATGCCCGGCCGTGTGAAGCCATTGGTAACCCTCAACGATGGTTACTACACCTGCGATGCCAACTTCCTACGCGACAGCACGTACCGCGCATTGCAGTGGGGCCTGCAAAGGCGGCTGTCCGACTACCGTCAGGAGTGGCTGAACCGACAGACCGCGCTGACGGAGGGCGCGTTTATGCGCATCTTCAGCAAGCAGCTTGCCGGAGCCGAGGTTCTGACCAGCGTCTACTACCCAGACCCTGATACGGGTAATTGGGTGGAAAACGATGTGCTGATTCTGCAGAACGACGTTCTTCTGCAGTTGGAAGTGAAGGCGGGCGTCATGCCCATGCATTCGCCGGAGGTGTTCTTCGAACGGCACGTCCGCACCATCCAAGAACTGGTCCTCAAGGCGCATCAACAGTGCGAGCGGTTCCTGCGATATGCCGCATCCGCGCCCGAAGTGCCGGTCTATCAGCTCGTTGGTGGCAGTCACGTGGAGGTGCGGCGGCTACGACTTGGCGACTACCGCGTGGTCCTGCCTATTGGCCTCACGGTGGAAGCATTCACGCCGTTTTCGTCAATGTCGAAACGGCTCCCGGAGGTTCGGTCCATCCTCGGGAAGCATCCGTTCGTGTCGATGTCCATCGATGACCTGTTCGTGCTGACGCGATTTCTGCCTACAACTGGTGAGCTGACGCACTACCTGTCTGTCCGGCAGGGTGTGGCTGGGGTCCATGAAGCCGTGATATTCGATGAGTTGGACCACCTCGGCAGCTACGTGACCAAAAACCGCGCAGACCAGTTTTACGCTGAGCAACTGGCGGCAGGCGCCACTTGGCTGCTGGAGGCTGACGCCTGCGCGCCGATTGACGAGTATTTCGCCGACCCAGACTGGGCGACGAAACCACCGCCCGCGCAGAAGTTCCCAGCGACGCTGCAGTCCTTCTTGAAGGCTAACGACGCCAACCGCGGTCCTCGCTTTTTGGACGCTGACGCGACTGTGCGCGACCTGGACGCCAATGCACGCGAGCAGATGGCGCTCCAAATCGACAAGCTACGTCCGGCCCTTGAGCGGCATCCCTACCGATGGTTCTCGCTGGTAGGGGAAGAGCCGCTGCTGGTGTGGCTGCAGCGGACAGGCTTTGCGGACTTCGCGGAGGTACACAAGGCCAAAGCTGAAGCTGCGGCAGTTGCTGTACAGGCCAAGCGCTGCAAAGTGCTGGTGGTCTACGTCAAACAGGACGGCACGTTCGACGGAGGTTGGACGCAATATGTGCCAGCGCCAGCCGAAACAGACAACCGCTACGGGCAACGCGTTCTGGAAGCGGCTCCGATGACCGCTGGTGCGGTCGAACTGACGCCAGGGGCCGCGCGTCGTTTGAAAGGGCACGGACGATAGCCTCCCCGCAAACCCTGCATTCACTTCAACTTGGAATGGACGCGGAACGCTGCCACTCCAGACCGGACTTTGGTGAGCTTCTGCTCCTGGCCGGTTCCGATTGTTGGTCGCATTCTGCACGTGCCGTGCCTGGCCGCAGCGCCGATCGGGCGACCCTTCGCGCCGGCCGACGAAAGCTCAATGGCGCGTTGACGAAAGAACAGTGTCGTTCCGCACCGACTGTCTAAAGACAGCAGAGCTCGAACCAAAGCGGTCGCCGCCTACATGAACAGCAGCTTATGCCGACGGCTGCCACGACCTAGTGGCCTCGACCAGTCTGAAGCGGGGCATACCCGTAGGGCATCTACGTACTGGAAGTAACGGGTCGCGGCTGCGCTGATGTCCGCAGTCAGTCTGAAGAGGTCACGTGCGACAACTGCGCGATGGATATACCAACGGCGCCCCACCCACGGACCATGTTGATTTCATGATGAAATCTAGTCAGCCGAACTATCTGACGCGCCTGCCGCGCCTCGTCACTCGATCGAAAGTAAAGACGTGCTCCTGAGGCGCCTCCACGCAGCAGCCGAAGAGCCTGCGTCCCTCTTGCCCCTCGCCATAGCGCAGTTCAACCGCAGCAGCGCATACGGGACAGGTGGCGCTGTATCGGACCAGGCCAATGATGCGCGCGTTGCCATCCTTGAAGCTCTCCAACTGGGCTGGCGCCTCGCTCCATCCCAGCAGCACGTCCGCGACAGGAATGATTCGATCCGCCAGCAACCACCAGAGGCTGCGAAGGGAGTTCCAGAGCACCCAGCTTAGCCCGCCAGCGAAGACGAGAAGGGCCAAGTCCCCCGTCGTGACTGGCCGCCTCACAAATAGCATCAGCCATACGGTCGCCACCAATCCGGCAACGCATACCATCGGCGCGAGGCCAGTGCAGACAAACAACAGGCCCCGAAGCGACTTTGTCCGAAACCACCCGTTCCCGAGTAGCGGGCGCGCCAGCCATGAGGGCCTCACAGTGCCGGCCGCCGCGTATTCGTATTCGATCTGAGGGCCATCCGTACCCAAACCCGCGTCGACAGGCTCGTTGTCGCGTTGCGCGTCGACTGTTGCCACGGGGGGCACCAATGAATACGACTCCAAAGACCACTGCGCGCGATGACGACCCGAGGGTGAGCGCTTGCAGATTCGCAGTGCATGCTGAACGCCGCGCTGCGCAAAGTACGCTTCAAGGCCTGCAGTCCGACTTGAGAGGTACTTTTCCAGATTGGCGCTCTTGATCTTCTTGGATGCGGCGTCGAAGTCGTCGCGCTCCGGCCAATCGCATGCCTGGGCAAGGTCAAGCGCGTCGAACTCCAACTGCTGCGGGTCTTTGGAGCCGGCAACCTTGAGCGACTCGTCCGCCAAAGCGCGCAGCAACGTCAGTGCCTTGGCCTCATCGCGCTGGGTCGCGAGCCAGTCGCGAAAGCACGGCAACAGTTCCTGCACGGTTATCAACCCGTTGGCAACCGGTTGGTGGCTGGTTGATGGAGGTTCGGATCGCAACACTGGGGTCACCTCAACTCAATTCCTGGAGCCCATATGTTGTCATTGTTTGCACTGCACGCATCAAATCGCTTCGTCCACATCACGGAGGTCGAGCGCGGCCTTGCCTGCGACTGCCGATGCGCAATCTGCGGCGAGGTCGTCGTTGCGCGCCAAGGGGATCAGCGCGAGCACCATTTCGCTCACAGCTCCAATGCCGAGCCGTGTGCGTCGAACTACGAATCGGACCTGCACCGCTTCGCCAAGCGCGTGATCCTTGACGCGGGTGGCCTTGTGGTACCGGTGACTGCGGCCGCCGCACAAGTTCTCGGCTTTGGAGACAACCAGGCGTCGTCCATCCTCTTGACGTGCGCGGACATCAAAGAGGAAGTTGCCATTGACGACCGGCGGCCCGACCTGCTGGCGACCACAACGGAGGGTGTCGGCGTGGCTTTTGAGATCGCCTACTCATCCTTTTGCGACGTGGAGAAGCGTCAGGCATACGAGAACATGCAACTGCCGGCGCTCGAGATCGACCTGCGGGCGTTCACACCTTCCGCTTTTGACGTGACACAGGTCAAGCGCGCCGTTCTGGAGGACGTCGCCTGCAAGTGCTGGCTCTGGCCGGCTCGCCCAGACGCCGCGGCGGTGACTGAGCAGTTGCCAGCGTTTTCGCCTGCTGCGCTGGCAGCGCAGCGGCACTTCCTGCCCGAGGAGATCGTGACGATCCGCGGACGCTGGATCTCGGTCAAGGAGCTCCCCAGCGGCGACATCGCCATCAAGGCGGTGCGGTTCGACCCTGACATCGTCTCAGCAGTGCGCACGGTCGCACGAGCTCACTATGGGCGATACCGCGAGGCACACCACAACTGGGTAATTCCTCGTTTTCGAGCGGATGCTGCTCGGGCGCATCTGCGAGCAATTGCGTCCGCCACGTAGTCGTGGCGTCGGCGCAAGCTCTATACCTAGATTCTTCCTATTTTATCCGGGTAATATAAATTCGCCATCACTGCAGAAAAACTGAGTTTCATGAAGCGGGGGAGCCGGGCGGAACCTGGTCACCGTTTCTCTGCTCCTATCACAATCAAAAACGATGTGTCGCGCGCGCCGTCAGAGGTAGAGTGGCGCCAAGTCGTTGATTTCAAAAGAATCAGGGTTCCATTCCCAGTGAAAAAAGTTCCAAGCCCAGTGAAAACCGACAGGATCGCCGTCCGGCTGACAGCTTTGGCTATCGGTGCGATAGAAACTCAGGGGGAACCCTTGGCTTAGCACTCCCTCTAATCGAGTGCTAATATGCCCAATACAAAGGAGTTTCCCCTGATGACCACGCTGTCTGGAGCCTCTGCCAACCAGCTCGCCGTCGCCAATCCATGGTCGATGGTGCCGCCGCTGGGCAACCTGGATGCTTATATTTCGGCCGCCAACCGCCTGCCGATGCTCACGCTCGAAGAAGAGCAGGGCTTCGCACGCCGCTTGCGCGACCACAACGACCTCGAAGCGGCCGGTGCGCTGATCCTCTCGCACCTGCGCCTCGTGGTGTCCATTTCGCGCCAATACCTGGGCTACGGGCTGCCTCACGGCGACCTGATCCAGGAAGGCAACGTCGGCCTCATGAAGGCCGTGAAGCGCTTCGACCCCGACCAGGGGGTGCGGCTCGTGAGCTACGCCATGCACTGGATCAAGGCCGAGATCCACGAGTACATCCTGAAGAACTGGCGCATGGTCAAGGTCGCGACGACCAAGGCCCAGCGCAAGCTGTTCTTCAACCTGCGCTCGATGAAGCAGGGCTTCAAGGCCGACTCGGCCGCGGCCGACAACGGCACGCACCGCGACACGCTGAGCCCCGACGAGGTGTCGCAAATGGCGACCCGGCTCAACGTCAAGCCCGAAGAAGTGCTGGAAATGGAAACCCGCCTGTCGGGCGGCGACGTGCTGCTCGATCCGGGTCCATCGGACGACGGCGACGAGGCCTTCGGCCCGATCGCGTACCTGGCCGACGCCACGCAGGAGCCGACCGCCCTGCTCGAGTCGCAACAGCGCGACCGGCTCTCGAGCGACGGCATTGCCACCGCACTCGAAGCGCTGGACGACCGCAGCCGCCGCATCGTCGAAGAGCGCTGGCTCAAGGTCAACGACGACGGTTCGGGCGGCATGACGCTGCACGACCTGGCGGCCGTGTATGGCGTGAGCGCCGAGCGCATTCGCCAGATCGAAGTCGCGGCCATGAAGAAGATGAAGAAGGCGCTGGCCAACTACGCCTGAGCCTGCCTCCCGCGTTTCACCCGAAAAAGCCCGGCCGCATGCCGGGCTTTTTCATGCCTGTTTGGCCAACGTGCGCAGCGCCCGCTTGGCGATGTACCGGGTGGCCGGCGTGTCCGATTCGGCCATCCAGCGCGCGCAGAGCCGGTCGACCCACTCGGGCTGGGTCTTGCTCGCATCGTTGAGCCAGTTGGCCACAGAGTTCTGCACGTAGCGGCTGGCATCGGCCCGCAGCGGCTCGAGGAGCGGCAGCGCGCGCCAGGGCTCGGCCTTGAGCGCATCGATCTGCGCGCACCAGACGCCGCGCGGACGCGTGAGTTCGCTGGCAAAGCGGCGGATGTTCGGATCGGCATCGGCCGTCCACGGCTGCAGCAGCGCGAGCGATTCGTCGAGCGAGGCGATGACCGCATCGCGCACAGCCATCCAGGCGATTTCCCGCACGCCGAAATGCGGATCGGCGGCAAAACGCCGCACCGCCTCCAGCTGCGCCGCCAGCGGCAGGCCCGAGAGCGTGACCCACTGCGCGGCCCAGCAGCGCGCCACGTCGCTTGCGTGCGTCGCCAGCCGGTGGGCGACCGCATCGCGCTCGGCATGCAGCGCCGCCAGGTCGTAGAGCGCGCGCGCAATGTGGCCGTGCCGCTGCATCGGCTTGAACGCGCCGAGCATGGCGATGGTGTCGGCCAGCCGCTCGCTGGCCGGATCGAGCCCGACGTGGGCCGCCACGCTGCGCGCAAGCTGCGGCAGCTCGAGTGCCATGAATTCGTTGAGGTTGACGGTCTCCAGCAGCCCGTCGTTGAGCGCGCGCAGCACCTCGGGCGGAATGAGCGCGATGCGGAAGGCACCCCTGCGCGCCTTCAGGTGCTCGACGGAGGCCAGGGCAACGGCGGCGTCCATGGGGCCGGTCAGGACTTGAGCAGCGCCTTCACGTCCGACACCATCGGCGCCACGCCGGCGCCATAGCGCGCATAGAGCCGCAGCCGGCCGCTGGTGTCGTAGACGAAGCTGGCGGCCGAATGGTCCATCGAATAGCTCGTGGGGGTCTTGCCCTCGACCTTCTTGTAGTAGACCTTGAAGTCCTTGGCGACCGCGGCAAGCTGGTCGGCCGTGGGAATCAGCGCGACGAAGCCCGGGTCGAATGCGCCCATGTAGGCCTTGAGCACCTCGGGCGTGTCGCGCGCCGGGTCGACCGTGACGAACAGCACCTGCAGCTTGTCGCCATCGCCGCCGAGCTGCTGCTTGACCTGCGCCATCTCGGTCATGGTGGTGGGGCAGACGTCGGGGCATTGCGCGTAGCCGAAGAACAGCACGACCACCTTGCCCTTGAAGTCGGCCAGCGTACGCAGCTTGCCGTCGGCATCCTTCAGCGAGAAGTCGCGGGCATAGTCGGCGCCGGTGATGTCGACCGCATTGAAGCTGGGCTTGGGTTCGCTGCAGGCCGAAAGCCCGAGGCCCAGGGTGGCGGCCATGCCGGCCCAGCCCGCACCGCCGGCAATCAGTTTCAGGGCATTTCGCTTGTTCATGGGCACGGGCATTCGATCAGTCAATCAATCAGCGGAGGTAGTGGTCGACGAGCAGGGCCGCGAACAGCACGCTCAGGTGGATCAGCGAGAACCGGAAGGTCTTGCGCGCCAGCGCATCGGAATAGTTGCGCCAGAGCGCGAAGGCGTAGCCCGTGAAGCCGATGCTCACGCCTACCGCCACCGCCAGGTAGAGCCAGCCGCTCATGCCGTAGATGAAAGGCATCAGGCAGGCCGCGAACAAAATGAAGGTGTAGAGCAGCACCTGCAGCCGCGTGAACTCGTTGCCGTGCGTGACGGGCAGCATCGGTAGCCCGGCCTTGCGGTAGTCCTCGACGCGGTAGAGCGCCAGCGCCCAGAAATGCGGCGGCGTCCACAGGAAGATGATCAGGAACAGGATCAGCGCCTCGGGGCCCACGTCGCCGGTCATCGCGGCCCAGCCCAGCACCGGCGGCATCGCGCCCGAGGCGCCGCCGATCACGATGTTCTGCGGCGTCAGCGGCTTGAGGATCACGGTGTAGATCACCGCATAGCCGACGAAGGTGGCAAAGGTCAGCCACATGGTGAGCGGATTGACCTGGAACCACAGCAGCGCCGAACCGGCCGCGCACAGCAGCGCCGAGAACACCAGCGCCTGCAGGTCGCTGAGCTGCCCGCGCGCCGTGGGGCGCCAGGCGGTGCGCTTCATCTTGGCGTCGATGCCCTTCTCGACCAGGCAGTTGAACGCCGCCGCCGCTCCCGCCACCAGCCAGATGCCGATGCAGGCCAGCACGGCGCGCTGCACGTCGGCCCACGAGGGCAGCCCAGGCACGGCCAGCACCATGCCGATGAGGGCGCAGAAGACAATCAGCTGCACCACGCGCGGCTTGGTCAGCGCATAGAACTGGCGCAGCACGTTGGCGGTGCTTGTCTGCTGCACGGAAATCGGCGTGCTCACGCGGCGGCCTCCCTCTGGTTGTTGTGTGGGGCGCCGGGCGCCTTGTCCGTGTCGTGTGCGATAGCAGCCACGGCCCCGCGGCGGCTCTCGCACAGCGCCCATGTCAGCACCACGGCCAGCGCCGCGGCGCCCCCGGTGTGCAGGACCGCGGCGACCAGCGGCCAGCCGAGCAGCACGTTGCCCAGGCCCGTGGCAAGCTGGAGCAGCGCAAGCCCCGCGAGCCAGTGCGCCTGCGGCCGCAGCGGCGGCGTGCGGCGCAGCTGCCACGCGAGCACGCCCAGCGCGGCGAACACGGCATATGCCATCAGCCGGTGCACGTAGTGGATGGCGGTGAGCGCTGAAAAATCGAGCGGCACGCCATTGCCGGTCACGCCCAGGTGGCGCCAGATCTCGAAGCCCTGGGCAAAATTCATCGGCGGCCACCAGCTGCCCTGGCAGGTCGGGAACTGGGTGCAGGCCAGCACGGCGTAGTTGGTGCTGACCCAGCCGCCGAGCGCAATCTGCAGCAGCAGCAGAGCCGAAGTGGCGATCAGCCCGTTGCGCAGCGCAGGCGACACGGGCGTGGGCAGGCGGTCGGCGGCGGCCTGCCGGTAGCGCACGGCCTGGATGCACAGCAGCACCAGCAGCACCACGGCGCCCAGCAGGTGCAGCGTGACAATGGCGGGAAAGAGCTTCCAGGTGACCGTGAGCGCCCCGAACGCGCCCTGCAGGCAGACCCAGACCAGTGTCAGGGCGGGCCACCATGCACTGAGCGTGGCGTGCTCGCCGCCGGCCGGCGCGGGCACGCGGCGCTGGCGCCGCCGCACGATCCAGGTGGCGCCCGCCAGAGCGAGGATCAGCACGCCGACGCCGGTGGCCAGGTAGCGGTGCACCATCTCGACCCAGGCCTTGCTGTGCGTGACCGGGCCGGTCGGCTGGGCCGACTGCGCCATGGCGATCTCGTGGCGCGCGCCCACCGGGCTCGCGTTACCGTAGCAGCCCGGCCAGTCGGGGCAGCCCAGGCCCGAATCGGTGAGCCGGGTGAAAGCGCCGAACAGCGTGAGGTCGAAGGTGAGGAACAGCGTCAGCACGGTGAGCGCATGCAGCCGGCGCGCCGGTCCGGCGCCCGCGTTGCGGCGCCACACCCACACCAGCGGGCCGAGCGCGATCAACACGCCGGCAGCCATCAGCCAGGCGATGGGGGTGAGGTCGTAGAGCGAGCCGGTGTCCATCATGCAGTGCTAGCGGCCGGGCTCGTCCCAGGAGGCGGAGGCGCGCAGCAGGCGGTCGAGGTCGCGCTTGGCGCGGCTGGCGCCTGCGGCGTCCATGCGGGCCGGAAAACGCATCATCCAGTTGCCCATCGGATCGATCACGTACAGGTGCTCGGCCAGCCCATGGCCCGGGACCGGCGCGAGCCACCTGGCGAGCTGCTCGGCCGGCACGCGCAGCACGGTGGCGCCGCGCAGGCCGTTGTCCAGCCGCGCCGGAACGGGCGCCGCATCGCTCACGAGCCAGACGCGGTCGAGCCGGTCCTTCTCGCGGCCCAGGCTCTCGCGCAGTTGGCGCTGCAGATAGAGCTGCTGTTCGCAGAGCGCATCGCAGGCCGCATCGGCCACCGCCACCAGCAGCCACTGGCCCTTGAGCGTGGCGAAGTCGACCGGCGCACCGTTGCGGTCCGTCGCGGTCAATGCCGGCAGCGTGCGCTGCGGATCGATGAGCTCGCCGTAGACGCTGCGCCCCTCGGGCCGGATCACGTAATAGGTGAAGTACGACGCGATGACGGGCGCGGCGCACATCAGCATCACGGCAATCATCTTCCAGCGCCCGACCACGGTGCGGCGGCCCTCGGCGCCGTCGAGCGCCTGGTTGGGCGACGGCATCGAGTGCACCGTCAGGCCCAGCGGTTCGTCAGAGGCTGCGTTCATCGCGTGCGCGGCGCCGCGAGCGGCGGTAGGGGGAAATGATTTGGAACCAGACATAGAGGATGACCACGAGGGCGGAAAGCCCGAACCACTGGAATGCATAGCCGTAGTGCTTCTCCAGACCCAGAGCGGGGGCCGGCCAGTCGCGCTGCAACCCCTCGGAAGCGGGGCCGACCTGCTGCAGCGACACATCGGTTCGCAGCGGCAGCTTGGTTTCGGCGCGGAACGCTTCCAGGTCGAGATTCTGCCGGATGGGCGAAGACCCCGCGGATTCCGGTGCCGAGGCGGCCGCGGCCGGCTTGCCGAGCTCGAACAAATGGCCCGGCGGCGGCTCGATCAGGCCCGTGACTTCGACGATACCCGGCGGCGTCTCGACCGCGCCCAGTTGCGTGCGGTCGTTGAAATTGCGCTGCACCCAGCCGCGCTGGATCATCACGGCCTGGTCGCTGGCTTCCAGGGCGAACGGCGTCAGCACGTAGAAACCCGGCACGCCATGCATCTGCCGGTTGTCCAGGTAGACCGTCTGGGGCGTCAGCCAGAGGCCGCGCAGCCGCACGGGCCGGTGCAACTCGCCGGCCGGCGCCTCGAGCGCCAGGAACTCGGCCTGGACCAGCGGCGCCTTCTGCTTCTGGGCCTCGATCTCGGCCTGCAGCGCCTCCTTCTGCGCGGCGCGCGACAGCTGCCAGCGTCCCAGCGACACCGTGGCGGAAAGGGCCAGCACGGCGGCCAGCGTGACCAGCAGGAAGCGGCCCCGCCTCGGCCTCGATCGGGCGGGGTGAAGGGGTTGCGGCGTCACTGGAGTGGATGAGGCGTGCGGCCGATAATGGGGGTCATGAAATATTTCATTGCCCTGGTTTTCGTGGGCATCTTCGCGAGCCTTGCCTTCGCGCTCTTCTACATGCTGAAAGACGGGCGCAACGGACGCGCCAAGAGCGGCGGCATGGCGCGCGCGCTCACCTTTCGGATCGGCCTGTCGGTGTTTTTGTTCCTCTGCATGCTGCTGGCCTGGAAATTCGGCTACATCCAGCCCACCGGGCTCCCGCTCGGCAAGTAGATGGTGCTCGTTCCACGAGAACCATGAAAAAGGCGCCTTCCGGCGCCTTTTTTTCTGCATGCCGCGGGGTTCGCTCAAAGCCAGTACACCAGCATGTAGAGGCCGAGCCACACCACGTCGACGAAGTGCCAGTACCAGGCCGCGCCCTCGAAGCCGAAATGGCGTTCCGGCGTGAAGTGGCCCTTCTGCAGGCGCAGCGTGATGAACAGCAGCATCAGCATGCCGATGAACACGTGCAGGCCGTGGAAGCCGGTCAGCATGAAGAAGGTCGAACCGTAGGCGCCGGAACTGAGCTTGAGGTTCAGGTCGGTGTACAGGTGGTGGTACTCGTAGCCCTGCACGCCCAGGAAGAGCACGCCGAGCAGCACGGTGAGCCACATGAAGCGGATGGTCTGGGCACGATGGCCGGCACGCAGCGCGTGGTGGGCAATGGTGAGCGTCACGCCCGAGCTCAGCAGGAGCGCGGTGTTGATCGTGGGCAGCCAGAACGGGCCGACGGTCTGGAAGGGCTCGACGATGTCGGCCGGCGAACCGGTGGCGCCGGCCGCAACGCTGGGCCAGACGGCCTTGAAGTCGGGCCAGAGCAGCGCGTTCTCAAGGCTGCCGAGCGCCGGCAGCGAATGGGTGCGGGTCCACCACAGCGCGGTGAAGAAGGCGCCGAAGAACATCACTTCGGAGAAGATGAACCAACTCATGCTCCAGCGGAACGAGAGGTCGATCTTGTGGCCGTACTGGCCGCTTTCGCTCTCGCCGATGGCGGCGCGGAACCACACGAACAGCGTGGCGAGCCACGCGACCATGCCCGCCAGCAGGGACCAGGCGCCCCACTGGTGGCCGTTGATCCACTGGCCCGCGCCGAGAATCACGAAGAACAGGCCGGTCGCGGCCATGACCGGGTAGGCGGACGGCCCGGGCACAAAGTAGTAGGGCGTGGTGCCGTGGGTGGTTGAACTCATATCAGCTCCTGGCTTTCTTTCTTCTCTCGATTCGATGGGTTCTGGATGTCGTGGGCCACGCGGGCCGGGTTCAGGGCGCAACCACGTAGCGCACCAGCAGCACCAGGCCGACGATGAAAACGATGACCGCGGCAAAGGCCACCGCGATGATGTGCAGCGGGTTCAGCTTGGCCAGATCGTCCTGGTAGGCGCTTTTCTTGCGCACCCCGAAGAACGACCAGCACACGGCCTTCACCGTGTCCCACAGCGTGGCCTTGGGCGGCGTGTTCGGCGCGGTCACGAGCGGGGCTCATGGGCAGCATTCGAAACAGCGGCCACCGGGGCCGCGGGCGTCTTGCCGCCGACTTCGAAGAAGGTGTAGGACAGCGTGATGGTCTTCACGTCCTTGGAGATCTTCGGGTCGATCACGAAGGCGACGGGCCACTGCTTCTTCTCGCCCGGGTCGAGCGTGTACTGGTTGAAGCAGAAGCACTCCAGCTTGTTGAAGTACGGCGCGGCCTGCTGCGGCGCGTAGCTCGGAATGGCCTGCGCCGCCATGCGGCGGTTCTGCACGTTCTGGAATTCGTAGACCACGGTGTTGAGCTGGCCGGGGTGCACCTGCATTGTCCGCTCGGCAGGCTTGAAGTCCCAGAGGCCGCCGCGCACGTTGGAGTCGAACTCGACCGTGATGGTGCGCGTGGTGTCGACCTGCGTGTTGTCGGGCACGCGCACGTTCTTGCCACCGCTCGCGCCGCCCGGCACCTCGAGCTCGTTGAGCGCGAGGATGTTGATGCCGGTCATTTCGCAGATGGCGCGATAGAGCGGCACCAGGGCATAGCCGAACGCGAACATGCCGCAGGTCACCACGGCCAGCTTGCCGACCATGCGGACATTGGCGCGCTTGATGCGTTGACCCAGGCTCATGATGCGGACGGCTCCGTTGGCTTCTGCTTCAGCGTCCGCCGAGCCAGATCATGCGGACCAGGAATCCGATGAAGAACAGCACGGCGATGGAGGCCAGCGTGAGCCCCATGCGGCGGTTGTTCCTTTTTTGTTCGGGCGTGGTCATTGTGGTCATGCAAGCCGGCGGCCTGGCGTCGTTCAGCCGATCACCTTGGTGGCGGTCGGATCGAGCTTGGGCGGATTCTCGAAGGTATGGAAGGGCGCCGGCGACGGCACTTCCCACTCGAGGCCTTCAGCGGCTTCCCAGGGCTTCTGCGAAGCCTTCTCGCCCTTGCCGAGCATGGTCGGCAGCACGATGAAGAAGAAGAAATACACCTGCGCGAGACCGAAGGCGAACGCGCCCACCGAAGCCACCGCGTTGAAGTCGGCAAACTGCATCGGATAGTCGGCATAGCGGCGCGGCATGCCCGCGAGGCCGAGGAAGTGCATCGGGAAGAAGGTGATGTTGAACGAGATCAGCGACCACCAGAAATGGATCTTGCCGCGCGTCTCGTTGTACATCACGCCGGTCCACTTGGGCGCCCAGTAGTAGTAGCCCGCGAACATGGCATAGAGCGAGCCGGCCACGAGCACGTAGTGGAAGTGGGCCACCACGTAGTAGGTGTCCTGCAGCTGGATGTCGATCGGGGCGATGGCCAGGATGAGGCCGGTGAAGCCGCCCATCGTGAACACGAAGATGAAGCCCACCGCGAACAGCATCGGGGTCTCGAAGGTCATCGAGCCCTGCCACATGGTGGCAATCCAGTTGAAGATCTTCACGGCCGTGGGCACCGCGATCAGCATGGTCGCGTACATGAAGAACAGCTGGCCCGTGACCGGCATGCCGGTCGTGAACATGTGGTGCGCCCAGACGATGAACGAAAGGATCGCGATCGACGAGGTGGCGTACACCATCGAGGCGTAGCCGAACAGCCGCTTGCGCGAGAACGCCGGCACGATCTGGCTGATGATGCCGAAGGCCGGCAAGATCATGATGTAGACCTCGGGGTGGCCGAAGAACCAGAAGATGTGCTGGTACATCACCGGGTCGCCGCCGCCGGCGGGGTTGAAGAAGCTGGTGCCGAAGTGGCGGTCGGTCAGCGTCATGGTGATGGCGCCTGCGAGCACGGGCATCACGGCGATCAGCAGGTAGGCGGTGATGAGCCAGGTCCAGCAGAACATCGGCATCTTCATGAGCGTCATGCCGGGGGCGCGCATGTTCAGGATGGTGACGATGATGTTGATCGAGCCCATGATCGACGAGGCGCCCATGATGTGCATCGCGAAGATGCCGGCGTCCATCGAGGGGCCCATCTGCAGCGTGAGCGGCGCGTAGAGCGTCCAGCCCGCGGCGGGAGCGCCGCCGGGCATGAAGAACGAGCCCACGAGCATCAGCGCGGCGGGGATCAGCAGCCAGAAGCTGAAATTGTTCATGCGCGCGAACGCCATGTCGGATGCGCCGATCTGCAGCGGGATCATCCAGTTCGCGAAGCCCACGAAGGCCGGCATGATGGCGCCGAACACCATGATCAGGCCGTGCATGGTGGTGAACTGGTTGAACAGTTCGGGGTTCACCAGCTGCAGCCCGGGCTGGAACAGCTCGGCGCGGATCAGCAGCGCAAGCACGCCGCCCACCATCAGCATGGTGAAGCTGAACAGCAGGTAGAGCGTGCCGATGTCCTTGTGGTTGGTGGCAAACACCCAGCGGCGCCAGCCGGTGGGCGCTGCGTGGTGCTGGTCGTGTGCGTGGCCGTCGTGGGCGTGACCGTGGGGGTCGAGGACTGCACTCATTTCGTTGTTCCTTGCAATTTCTTCGTCGCGGGGCGCTGGGGCACGGTCACTTGCCGCGCAGGGCCAGAACTTCGGCCGGCTGCACCAGCTGGCCCGTCTTGTTCGACCAGCTGTTCTTGGTATAGGTGGCAACCGCCGCGAGGTCGGTGTCGCTCAGCTGCTTCCAGGAGGGCATCGCGCCATTGTTCTGGCCGTTGAGCAGCACCAGCAGCTGCACCTTGTGGTCCGCGTCGACCACCTTGGAGCTGGCGTCCAGCGCCTTGATCGGGCCGGCGCCCTTGCCGTTGGCCTGGTGGCAGGCCGCGCAGTTGGCGGCATAGACCTTCTCGCCGCGCGTCATCATGTCGGGCAGGGTCCAGACCTTGCTCGGATCGTCGAGCTTGGCCGCGGCCTCCTTGCGCTTGCCATCGACCCAGGCCGTGTAGTCGGCTGCCGAGACCACCTTCACGTGGATCGGCATGTAGGCGTGCTCCTTGCCGCAGAGCTCCTGGCACTGGCCGTAGTAGTCGCCCACGGTTTCGGCGCGGAACCAGGTGTCGCGCACGAAGCCGGGAATCGCGTCCTGCTTGATGCCCAGCTGGGGCACGGCAAACGCGTGGATCACGTCGTTGGCAGTGGTGATGATGCGGACCTTCTTCTGGACCGGCACCACCAGCGGGTTGTCGACCTTGAAGAGGTAGTCGTCGGGCATGGCGCCCTTGGCGCCGGCGTCGGACATGGCGCGCTGCGAGCTGTCGAGCGTGGAGATGAAGGCCAGGCCCTCGCCTTCGCCGTTCAGGTAGTCGTAGCCCCACTTCCACTGGTAGCCGGTGGTCTTGATGGTGAGGTCGGCGTTGGTGGTGTCCTTCTGGGCCACCAGCACCTTGGTGGCGGGCAGCGCCATCACGATCACGATGATGAAGGGCACGATGGTCCAGATGACCTCGACCACCACCGATTCATGGAAGTTGGCCGCCTTGTGGCCGACCGACTTGCGGTGCTTCCATATCGAATAGAACATGACCGCGAACACGGCAACGAAGATGACCGTGCACAGGATCATCATCACCGTGTGCAGGAAATGCTGTTCCTGCGCAATCTTGGTGACGCCCAGCGGAAGATTCAGCTGGCGCACCGAGGGGCCGCCGGGCAGATCGTTGACTGCGTGCGCCGCGCCGCTGAAAGCCGCGCCGGCCGCCAGCAACAGATTCGCCGGCCTGTACTTATTGCGCCAAATGCTCTTCATCGTGTTCACGTTTCTTCAATTTTTTCAACAAACCCAACCGTGCAGCGCCGCGCGAGCCCTCAGGCGCCACGCAACGCCATGCGAATCTCGCGCGCCAATGCGGCTCGCAACTCCGGGCGTACATAGCGCCCCACCCTGACCGATCGACCCTGACCCGAGACCTCGATCAGCGAACGATCGCCGGCCTGCGGTTCGATCCGCACCTGGTGCGGCAGAAATTCCGTGCGCTCGTAGTCTCCACCGTTCTCGAGCTCCACCACCAGCCGGCCGCCCTGCAGCGCAATCCGTTCTCCATCGGTTGCGTGCCGCGCGTACAGCATGAACGCGAAACCCACCGCGGCCAGTTCGAGCCAGGCAAAAGGCAGAACCAGCGGCGCACCGAGCATCCAGAAGACCGCGCCGATACCGAGCGATACCACGCACAGCGAGGCGTAGAGCCAGCCCAGCTGGCTCGGCGTCACCGAGCAGTTGCGCTTCAGGAACCAGTGGATGTTCTGGCCTGAAACGGTGGCAAAACGAAACACGGAATTCGGCACGGGCGAGTTCAGCAAATCGGTGCGTCGACGACTGTCCGACCCCTTGTCTCCACAGGATCGAACAGACCTCGTTCGCGGAACACTACCCGCGAGTTTCACGCAACGGCGGATTGTAGCGGGTAGACACAGGCGCCCGGTCGCGGATGCGCAGCTGGCCGGGCGCGCCGGTCAGGCGCCGGGCCGCCCGCGCTGCAGCATCGAGCGCATCTCGCGCAGCGACACCGCGCTCTCGGCCGAAAGCGCCACGCGCGGCGCGGGCTTGAAAGCATGGCCGTAGATGACCTCGAAGGTCAGCGCGATGCGCCCGCCGCCCTCCTGCGCCGGTGCCAGCTCGGGCAATGCGTGCTTGAGCGCCTGGTGCCATGCCTTGCCGCGAAGCGCCGGAAAGCGCGCCGGATGCAGATTGCGCCCGAGTGTGCGCAGCTCGGCCAGCGCCGCTTCGGGCGTGGCCCAGGTGAGCACGATGCGCTCCATGTCCATCACGGGCTCGGCGAAGCCGGCATGCACCAGCATGTCGCCCCAGTCGTGCATGTCGGTGTATTCGTGGCCCGCGGCCGGCCAGCCCAGGCGCGCATGCAGCGCCCGCAGCTCGCGCACAGTGTCGGGGCCCAGGCACGAGAACATCAGGAAGCCGTCGGTCGCCACCAGCCGGTGCCAGCGCGCAATGAGCGCCTCGGGGTCGGCCGCCATGTGCAGCGACATGTTGGCCCAGAGCAGGTCCACGCCGTCCTCGGGCGGCGCATCGAAGCGCAGCTTGCTGCCCTGCCAGCGGCGCGCGCTCCACCAGGGCGCGGCCAGCGCCTCGCCGGCCGCGGCGGCCAGGTTCGCTTCGGGTTCGATCACGAAGCAGGCGGCCTCGCGGTAGCGCCGGGCCACGAGCTCGTGCGCTTCGAGGCCGCCGCGCAGCGGCGCCCAGTCGGCCCAGGTGCGCGGCTGCGCCTTGATCCATTGCAGCCGGTCTTCCATGCGGCGGCCGATTTCCTCGTGCAGCCAGGGCGAGCCGTCGGCGGGCGCGAGCCGGCTCCAGCGTGCGGCCGCCGTGGGATCGATGGTCGGCGGTCTTCTTGCGGGGTCGGTGGCCATGGGGCCGTGAGTATATTGAGCCCATGTTCAGTCGTTGGGCCGATCGGCCTTTGACCTCTCTGCTCGCGCGGCTGCCCAGCCAGTGCGAGGTGTGCCGCGCATGGCCCTCGCGCCGCATCTGCGATGCCTGCGTGACGCGCTTCGCGCCGCCGGCCGCGCGCTGCGGCAGCTGCGCCCTGCCGGTGCCCGAGGGCGTGGCCCGGTGCAGCGAATGCATGCGCCTATGCGTGGCCCTGGCCCGATTGCATCGCTCAATTCAAGTTTCATGGCGAGGCCGGCTGGGCCGGGCCGCTTGCCACGCTGATGCGCAGCGTGCCGTGGGTGGAGCCGGCGCTGGAGCAATGCGACCGGGTGCTGCCCATGCCGATGGCGCCGGCCCGGCTGCGCGAGCGCGGCTTCAACCAGGCGCTCGAACTGGCGCGCCGGCTCGCGCCCGCCAAGACCGACGCGGCGCTGCTCCTGCGCACCCGCGAGACGCCGGCGCAGAGCGGCCTCGCGCGCGCCGAGCGCCTGCGCAACCTGCGCGGCGCCTTCGCGGTGGAGCCCTTGCGCGCCCACGAGCTGCAAGGCCGGCGCGTGGTGCTGGTCGACGACGTGATGACCAGCGGCGCCTCGCTGTTCTCGGCCGCCGCGGCGCTGCGGCTGGCCGGCGCGGCGCATGTCACGGCCCTGGTGTTCGCGCGCACCGATCCGCCCCATTGAGCCCCGCGACAATCGGCGCATGTTCCATATCGTCCTGGTCCAGCCCGAAATCCCGCCGAACACGGGCAACGTGATCCGCCTTGCCGCCAACACCGGCTGCACGCTCCACCTGGTCGAGCCGCTGGGTTTCTCGATGGACGACCGCCTGCTGCGCCGCGCCGGGCTCGACTATCACGAATATGCCGAAGTGAAGCGCCACGCCGGCTGGCAAGCGCTGCTCGATGCCGAGCGGCCCGCCGCCGAGCGCATGTTCGCGCTCACCACGCGCGGCACGCGGGCCGTGCACGATGTGCGCTTCCAGCCCGGTGACTGGCTGGTGTTCGGCTCGGAAACCAGCGGCCTGCCGCCCGCGGTGCGCGAGGGCTTTGCCGAACCGCAGCGCCTGCGGCTGCCGATGCGCGAAGGACAGCGCAGCCTGAATCTCTCGAACGCCGTGGCGGTGACCGTCTTCGAGGCCTGGCGCCAGAACGGCTTCGGCTGAGCAAAGGCCTCAGCGGTAGCGGCGCACCACCGATTCGGCCACGCAGGCCGGCTTGGCCACGCCTTCGAGCTCGATCGTGGCTTCCCAGGTCATCTGGATGCCGTCGTCGGCAATCGGCTCCGCCGTGAGCAGCTTCATGCGCGCGCGCAGCCGCTTGCCCACCGGCACCGGCGACATGAAGCGCACCCGGTTCAGGCCGTAGTTCACGCCCATGCGCGATTCGACCACCTCGAGCGCCGTCTCGAAAAAGCGCGGCAGCAGCGACAGCGTCAGGAAGCCATGGGCGATCGGCCCGCCGAAGGGCCCGGCCTTGGCGCGCTCGACGTCGACATGGATCCACTGGTGGTCGCCCGTGGCTTCGGCGAACTGGTTCACCTGCTCCTGCGTGATGGTGATCCAGTCGCTCACGGCAACTTCCTGGCCGACGCAGGCCGCAAGATCCTGAAGCGTCTGGAATGTCTTTTTGGTCATGCGGGGCATTCTGGCGCGAAGGCCGGCGGCCTGGCTGTCGGCCTTGCGACAGCCCCGGCCCTCAGCCTTCCAGCCAGTCGCAGATCGGCTGCCACTGCGCCAGGTCACGCTGCACCCGGCCCGGCGCGATGTCGAACAGCGTGAGCCCGCGCGCCGCGAGCTGCACGTAGTTCTGCGTGTCGCGCAGCTCGCCCAGCACCGGCACGCCGAGGCTGGCGATGAACTCGTGCAGCCGGTCAGCCGCCAGGGTGCGGGCGTTCACGCGCATGCCCACGAGGCTGATCCGGGTCTTTTCGGCGCGGCGCTGATCCTTCAGCCGGTCGAGGAAATCGCGCGTGGCGTAGATGTCGAAGATGCTCGGCTGCAGCGGCACGATCACCCGGTCGGCCAGCGCCAGCACCTCCTTGAAGCGCCAGCCGTGCAGGCCGGCGGGGGTGTCGAGCACGGCATGCGTGGTGCCGCGCGGCGGCCGCACCACGGCGCTGTCGCCGGTGGCTTCCCAGGTGGCGATGGGCCGCGCCTGCGGCGGGCGCAGGCCGAGCCAGAGGCGCGACGACTGCTGGCGGTCCACGTCGCCCAGCATCACCGCATGGCCGCGGCTCGCAAAGTAGCCCGCAATGTTCGTTGCGAGCGTCGATTTGCCCACGCCACCCTTGGGATTGGCGACCAGAACCACCGGCATAGCATCTCCTCCAGAGCTGGAAACCTCCGCATCGTAGCGACACGCGGTGCGCGCAGCCCCGGCAAGCGCCAAACCTGCGCTATGTTCGCGGCATGACGACAACAACATCGGCCGCCGGCGACACCGGCGGCATCTACGTGCTCGCGGCCCATCCGCACTGGCGCGACTCGCGCGTGAACCGGCGCATGCTGGCCGCCGCGCGCGGCGTGCCGGGGGTCGATGTCAACGACATCTACGGCAGCTACCCGGACTTCGCGATCGACGTCGAGGCCGAACACGCCCGGCTCGCGAAGGCCAGCCTGGTGGTGCTGCTGCACCCGATCCAGTGGTATTCGATGCCGGCGCTGCAAAAACTCTGGCTCGACGACGTGCTCAGCTACGGATGGGCCTACGGACCCGGCGGCGCGGCCCTGCAGGGCAAGGACTTCTGGCTGGTCGCCACCACGGGCAGCCCCGAGGCGAGCTACCACCCCCAGGGCTACCACCGCTATTTCTTCGACGCCTTCCTGCCGCCCTACGAGCAGACCGCGGCGCTGTGCGGCATGCGCTTCCTGCCGCCGCTGGTCTTGCACGGCGCGCGCAGCGCCGCCGAGGACGAAGTGGCGGCGCACGTCGGCGTGTTCGCCCAGCGGCTCGGCAGCTACCCCCAATGGCCCGAACTCGAGGAGCTCGACGCCTGCGTGGCCTGCCCCGTCCCCGAAACCGACCGCCCGGCCGAAGCCGATGGCCTGGACGAGGCGGCGTCCGCCGCCAACGAAGAACAGAACAGCGAAAAGGGCATGGCCTGAGCATGGAACACGCACCCGCCTGGCTGACCAACAGCCTGATCTACCTGGGCGCCGCCGTGCTGGTGGTGCCGCTTTCGAAGGCCCTGGGCCTGGGCTCCATCATCGGCTACCTGGTGGCCGGCATCGCGATCGGCCCCTGGGGGCTCGGGCTCGTCTCCAGCGTGGAGGACGTGCTGCATTTCGCCGAGTTCGGCGTGGTGCTGATGCTGTTCCTCGTGGGCCTGGAGCTCGAACCCAAGCGCCTGTGGAACCTGCGCCGTCCGATCTTCGGCTGGGGTGCGGCTCAGGTGCTGAGTTGCGCCGCGGTGCTGTTTGCCGTCGGCTGGGCCGCGGGTGCCGAATGGCGGGTGGCGCTGGTGGCGGCGCTCGGCCTGGCGCTCTCGTCCACAGCCATTGCGCTGCAGGTGCTGGGCGAACGCAACCTGCTGAAAACACCCAGCGGCCAGGCGGGCTTCTCGATCCTGCTGTTCCAGGACGTGGCGGCCATTCCGATCCTGGCGCTGCTGCCGCTGCTGGCCGGCGCCACGGCGGCCGAACAGTCGCTCAGTGGGCTGGACCGCACGCTCGAGGGCCTGAAGATCGTCGGCGTGATCGCCGGCATCATCCTCGGCGGCCGGATGGCCCTGCGGCCGCTGCTGCGCTGGATCGCGCGCAGCGACACGCCCGAGATCTTCACGGCGGCGTCGCTGCTGCTGGTGGTGGCCATCGCCGCGCTGATGCAGTTCGTGGGCCTGTCGATGGCGCTGGGCGCCTTCCTTGCCGGCGTGCTGCTGGCGGAAAGCGAATACCGGCGCGAGCTCGAGACCGACATCGAGCCCTTCAAGGGCCTGCTGCTGGGCCTGTTCTTCATCGCGGTGGGCATGTCGATCGACTTCGGCGTGCTCATCGCGAGCCCGGGGCTGATGGCGCTGCTGGTGGTCGGCTTCATGGCCATCAAGCTGGCCGTGATCTACGCGCTGGCCAAGGCCATGGGCCTGGCCTACCAGGAGCGGCCGGTGTTCACGCTGCTGCTCGCGCAGGGCGGCGAGTTCGCGTTCGTGGTGTTCCAGGCCGCGGGGCCCGACGTGCTGCCGCCCGAGACCACCTCGCTCCTGATCGGCGCGGTGGCGCTGTCGATGCTGCTGTCGCCGCTCCTGCTGGTGCTGCTCGACAGGTTCGTGTTGCCGCGCTACAGCCGCAGCAACGGAACGCAGCTGGAAGAAATTTCAGAGCCGCAGGACGCCAAGGTGCTGATCTGCGGATTCGGCCGATACGGACAGATCGTGGGCCGCATGCTGATGTCGCAGGGCCTGCGCGTGACGGTGCTCGATCACGATGCCGACACCGTGGAAGGCCTGCGCCAGTTCGGCTTTCGCGTGTTCTACGGCGACGCGACGCGGCTCGACCTGCTGCGCACCGCGGGCGCCGGCACGGCCAAGGCCATCGTGGTGGCGGTCGACGACATCGAGCAGTCGCTCAATATCGTCGACCTGGTGAAGGAGCACTTTCCGCAGGCCCGCATCATCGCGCGGGCCCGCAACGTGACCCACCTCTTCCAGCTGCGCGACCGCGGCGTGACGGATGTGGAGCGCGAGGTGTTCGAGTCGTCGCTGCGCAGCGCGCGCAGCACGCTCGAGGCGCTGGGCTGGCCGGCCCACGAGGCGCGCGAGACGGCCATGCGCTTTCGGCGCCGGAACCTCAAGCTCAGCGACGATATCTACCCGCACTACAAGGACCGCGCGAAGCTGATCGCGGCCAACAAGGCGGGCCGCCAGCAGTTCGAGGAACAGATGGCGCGCGAACGCGAAGAGCGGCAGCGCCGCTCGGGCCGCGACTGGAACCTGATCGAGGAAAAGGAAGAGGCGGACGCGTAGCCCGCCCTTGGCCCAGCCTCCGGGCGCTCAGCCCTCCAGCTTCAGCAGCCTGACCGCATTGCCCTTCAGGATGCCCGGCATCACCTCGGGCTTGAAGCCGGCCGCCTCGAAGTCCTTCATCCAGCGGTCGGGCGTGATCAGCGGGTAGTCGCTGCCGAACAGGATGCGGTCCTTCAGCAGCGTGTTGGCGTACTGCACCAGCTGCTTCGGAAAATACTTGGGGCTCCAGCCCGACAGGTCGATCCACACGTTGGGCTTGTGCGTGGCCACGCTCAGCGCCTCGTCCTGCCAGGGAAAGCTGGGGTGGGCCATCACGATCTGCATGTCCGGAAAGTCGATGGCCACGTCGTCCAGGTGCATCGGATTGCTGTACTCCAGCCGGAGGCCGCCGCCGCAGCGCATGCCCGAGCCGATGCCGCTGTGGCCGGTATGGAAGATGGCCGGCAGCTTGTGCTCGGCGATCACCTCGTAGAGCGGCCAGGCCATCTTGTCGTAGGGGTGGAAGGCCTGCACCGTCGGGTGGAACTTGAAGCCCTTCACGCCGTGCTCCTCGATGAGCCGGCGCGCCTCGCGCGCCCCCATCTTCCCCTTGTGCGGATCGATGCTCGCGAAGGCGATCATCATGTCGCTGTTCTTCTGCGCGGCCTCGGCGATTTCCTCGTTCGGGATGCGGCGGCGGCCCATGTTCGATTCGGCATCGACCATGAACATCACCAGCCCGATCTTGCGTTCGCGGTAGTAGGCGACGCTCTCGGCAATGGTGGGCCGGCCGCTGGAGCCGAAGTACTTGTCGGCGGCGCGGTCGTATTCCTCGCCGTAGTTGTCGAACGGGTTCCAGCAGCTCACTTCGGCGTGGGTGTGGATGTCGATGGCGATCAGGTTCCGGTGGTCCATGTCGTTGTCTCCAGTACGGGTAAGTCCCTAGGTATCGGGGGGCTCAAGTGCCTTGAATTGATTATTTATCATAACCATAATCCAACTCACACACGAATGCAATCATGACCAATTCCGACCTCCAACTCGACATCCGCGACGACGTGGCCATCGTCCGCCTGACGCGCGGCGCCAAGCGCAACGCGCTCTCGGACAGCCTGATCCTCGCGCTGCGCAACACCTTCGAGACGCTGCCTTCCACGGTGCGCGCCGCGGTGCTCGACGGCGAAGGTCCGCACTTCTGCGCCGGCCTCGACCTGAGCGAGCTGAAGGAGCGCGACGCCGGCCAGGGCATGCAGCACTCGCGGCTGTGGCACGGCGCGCTCGACCTGATCCAGCACGGCCCGGTGCCGGTGATCGCGGCGCTGCACGGCGCGGTGGTGGGCGGCGGCCTCGAGCTGGCGAGCGCCTGCCACATCCGCGTGGCCGACCGCAGCACCTTCTATGCG
This sequence comes from Variovorax beijingensis, assembly GCF_003951285.1. Taxonomy (GTDB): domain Bacteria; phylum Pseudomonadota; class Gammaproteobacteria; order Burkholderiales; family Burkholderiaceae_C; genus Variovorax; species Variovorax beijingensis. The sequence goes on from NZ_RXFQ01000015.1 coordinate 46,595, forward strand.
CTGCCCGAAGGCTCGCGCGGCATCTTCGTGGGCGGCGGCGGCTCGGTGCGCATTCCCAAGCTGATCGGCGTGGCGCGCATGACCGACATGATGATGACCGGCCGCGTCTACAACGCCGAGGACGGCGAGCGCGCCAACTTCGCGCAGTACCTGGTCGACGAGGGTGCGGCCTTCGACAAGGCCTTCGAACTTGCCAAGCGCGTGGCCACCAATGCGCCGCTGACCAACTACGCGCTGATGCATGCGCTGCCGCGCATTGCCGAGCAGTCGGCCGACCACGGCTTCTTCACCGAGGCGCTGATGTCCGGCATCGTGCAGAACGCGCCCGAGGCCAAGGCGCGCGTGCGGGACTTCCTCGAAGGCCGCGGCGCCAAAGTGAGCAAGGAATGACCACCATCCGATACCGTCCGCTGGCCTTCGGCGTCACGCGCGCCGTGCTGCGCGAAGGTGCGCCAGGCACGCAGTACCTGCGGGCCGAGACGCCGCTCGCGCCCTACCGCGACCGCATGACCGACCGCCTCGCGCACTGGGCCGAACAGGCGCCAGAGCGCACCTTCATCGCCCGCCGCGAACGGCTGGCCGACGGCAGCACCGGCGACTGGCAGCGCGTGAGCTACGCCGAGGCGCTGCACAAGGCGCGCGGCATCGGCCAAGCTCTGCTGGACCGCGGCCTGAGCGCGGAGCGCCCGGTCGCGATCCTGAGCGAGAACGGTATCGAACACGCCCTGATGGCGCTCGGCTGCCTCTATGCGGGCGTGCCGTACTGCCCGGTGTCGCCGCCCTACTCGGTGGTGAGCCAGGACTTCGAGAAGCTGCGCCACGTGCTGGACACGCTCACGCCGGGCCTGGTGTTCGCGGCCCACGCCGCGCGCTTTGGCCGCGCCATTGCCGCCGCCGTTCCCGCCGACACCGAAGTGGTGATCGCCGAAGGCACGATCGAAGGCCGCGCCACCACGCCGTTCGACGCGCTGGCCGCCACGCCGGCCACGCCCGCCATCGACGCCGCGATGCGCGCCACCGGCCCCGACACCATCACCAAGTTCCTCTTCACCTCGGGCTCCACCAAGATGCCCAAGGCCGTGATCAACACGCACCGCATGTGGTGCGCCAACCAGCAGCAGCTGCGCCAGTCGATTCCCGCCCTGGGCGAGGAGCCGCCGGTGCTGGTCGACTGGCTGCCCTGGAACCACACCTTCGGCGGCAACCACAACGTGGGCATCGTGCTGGACAACGGCGGCACGCTCTACATCGACGATGGCAAGCCCACGCCCGGCGGCATGGCCGAGACGCTGCGCAACCTGCGCGAGATCGCGCCCACCATCTACTTCAACGTGCCGACCGGCTTCGAAGCCATCGCGCACGCCATGGAAACCGACGCGGTGCTGCGCCGCAACCTGCTGTCGCGCGTGAAGATGTTCTTCTACTCGGGCGCCGCGCTCTCGCAGCCCGTGTGGGACAGCCTGCACCGCACGCAGGAGTCCGAAGTCGGCGAACGCATCGTGATGGGCACGGGCCTGGGCATGACCGAGTCGGGCCCGTTCGCGCTCTACGTCACGGGGCCCGAGGTCAAATCGGGCGACGTGGGCCTGCCCGCGGCCGGCATCGAGCTCAAGCTGATCGAGGTCGACGGCAAGACCGAGGTGCGCTACCGCGGCCCCAACATCACGCCCGGCTACTGGCGCGCACCCGAAGCCACGGCCGAAGCCTTCGATGAAGAGGGCTTCTTCTCGACCGGCGATGCGGTGAAATGGATCGACGAGTCGAACATCCACCGCGGCCTGCGCTTCGACGGCCGCATCGCCGAAGACTTCAAGCTCGCCACCGGCACCTTCGTGAGCGTGGGCCCGCTGCGCGCCAAGATCATCGCGGCCGGCGCGCCCTACGTGCAGGACGCGGTGCTGACCGGCATCAACCTGAAGGAAGTCGGCGCGCTGGTCTTTCCGACGCAGAAGGTGCGGCAGCTGGCGGGCCTGCCAGAAGGCGCGTCGATGCAGCAGGTGCTCGAAAGCGCACCGGTGCAGGCGCACTTCCAGCAGGTAGCCAACGAGCTGGCGGCCATGGGCACCGGCAGCGCCAACCGCATCGCGCGGCTGCACCTGATGGCCGAGCCGCCCTCCATCGACAAGGGCGAAGTGACCGACAAGGGCTCCATCAACCAGCGCGCCGTGCTCAAGCACCGCGCCGCGATCGTCGAGGCACTGCATGCCGACACCCTGCCCTTCACCCTGAAGCCCCGCTGAACCACCACCCGAGGAGACACACACCATGAAGATCGAAGGACAAGCCGCACTCGTGACCGGCGGCGCATCGGGCCTGGGCGAAGCCACCGCGCGCGAACTCGCGCGGCTGGGCGCCAGGGTGGCCGTGCTCGACCGCAATGCGGAGCTCGCCGAAAAGGTGGCCGCAGAGATCGGCGGCGTCGCGTGCGTCTGCGACATCACCGACACCGACAGCGTCAATGCTGCGCTCGACAAGGCCGCCGCCGCCCACGGCCCCGCGCGCATCCTCATGAACGTGGCCGGCATCGGCAGCGCCAAGCGCATCGTCGGCAAGGACGGCAATCCGGCGCCGCTCGAAGACTTCGTGCGCGTGGTCAATATCAACCTGGTCGGCGGCTACAACATGGCGCGCCTCTTCGCTGCACGCTGCGCCAGGCTCGATGCTTTGGACAACGGCGAGAAGGGCGTGATGCTCTTCACCGCCTCCGTCGCGGCCTTCGACGGCCAGGTGGGCCAGCAGGCCTACAGCGCCTCCAAGGGCGGCCTCGTGGGCATGACGCTGCCGATGGCGCGCGACCTCGCGCAGCACGCGATCCGCGTCTGCACCGTGGCGCCGGGCCTCTTTGCCACGCCGCTTTTGATGGAACTGCCCGAAGCGGTGCAGCAATCGCTGGCCGCATCGATCCCGTTTCCGCCGCGCCTGGGCAAGCCTTCGGAATTTGCCGAACTGGCCTGCCACATCGTGACCAACGGGCACCTGAACGGCGAAGTGATCCGCCTCGACGGCGCGTTGCGCATGGCGCCGCGCTGATTTTCAGTCCCAGCAAACAGAGCCCAGGAAAACCAGGAGACAACACCATGACCAACAGACGCCAATTCGTGCAGGCACTCGGCGGCGCAGCCGCGCTCGGCGCCCTGCATCCGCTTGCCGCACTCGCCCAGGCCGTGCAGCAGGCCAAGATCTACTACGGCTTTCCGGCCGGCAGCGCGGGCGACAGCGTGGCGCGCCGGGTGGCCGAGAAGCTGGGCGACACACCCTACTCGAAGATCAACGCGGTGGTCGAGAACAAGCCCGGCGCGGGCGGACGCATTGCGCTCGACACGCTCAAGGGCTCGCCGGCCGACGGCTCGGTGCTGTGCCTCGCGCAGGCTTCGGCGCTGTCGACCTATCCGCACATCTATACCAAGCTGAGCTACGGCCTTGCCGATTTCGCGCTGGTTTCCATTGGCGCCGTGATGACGCACGGCCTGGCCGTCGGTCCGGTGGTGCCGGCCAGCGTGAGGACGCTGAAGGACTACATCGCCTGGGCCAAGGCCAACCCCGGCCAGGCCAGCTACGGCTCGCCGGGCGCGGGCTCCACGCCGCACTTCCTGGGCGCGCTGCTGGGCCTGAACACCGGCACCGACCTGCGCCACGTCCCCTACCGGGGCTCGCTGCCGGCCATCAACGACGTGGTGGGCGGGCAGATCGCCTCGAGCATGACGCCCGTGGGCGACTACCTGCCCTTCGCCAAGGCCGGCAAGCTGCGCGTGCTCGCCACCTCGGGCGCACAGCGCGCCGCCTACCTGCCCGACGTGCCCACCTTCACCGAGCAGGGCTTCCCGGAAATCGTGGCTGACGAATGGTTCGGCTTCTTCGCACCGGCCAAGACGCCCGCCGCCGTCATTGCCGCCGCGAGCACGGCGATCCAGGCCGCGCTCAAGGACAAGGCCGTGGCCGAGGGCCTGCTGTCGGTCGGCCTGATCGCCCACGGCTCCTCGCCCGAGGACATGAAGAAATCGCTCCAGTCCGAATACGAGCGCTGGGGTCCGCTGGTCAAGAAGATCGGCTTCACCGCCGAGTCCTGATACACCCATGGATTACCGGCCCCGCCCCGAAGACAGCCGCTTCATCCTGAACGCGGTGCTCGACGCACCTTCGAAGCTGCGCGCCCTGGCGCCCTTCGCCGAAGTCGACGAGGCGCTGCAGGCCCAGGTGCTCGAAGAGGCGGCGCGCTTCGTGGCCGAGGCGGTGGCGCCCATCAACCGCAGCGGCGACGAGATCGGCTGCCGCTTCGCCAACGGCGAGGTCGCCACGCCGCCCGGGTTCCGCGAGGCCTACCAGGCCTTCGTCGACGGCGGCTGGCCCGGCTTGTCGGCCGCGGCTGAAGACGGCGGCCAGGGGCTGCCGACCGTGCTCGAAGCCATCCTTTATGAATGGCTGAGCGCGGCAAACCACGGCCTCACGATGGCGCCGGGCCTGCTGCACGGCGCCTATGCCTGCCTCAAGCACCACGGCAGCGACGAACTGAAGGCCCGCTACCTCTCGAAGATCGCCACCGGCGAATGGCTCGCCACCATGTGCCTGACCGAAGCCCACGCGGGCAGCGACCTGGGCCAGGTGCGCACGCGCGCCATGCCGCAGGCCGACGGCAGCCTGCGCGTGAGCGGCGGCAAGATCTTCATCTCGGGCGGCGAGCACGACCTCACGCCCAACATCGTGCACCTGGTGCTGTGCCGGATGCCCGATGCGCCCGCGGGTCCCAAGGGCCTGTCGCTGGTGCTTGTGCCCAAGCTGCTGCCCGATGGCGCGCGCAACGCCGTGCACTGCGAGCGCATCGAGGAAAAGATGGGCCTGCACGGCAGTCCCACCTGCACGATGCGCTTCGACGACGCCACCGGCTGGCTGGTTGGCGAGCCGGGCCGCGGCCTGGCCGCGATGTTCGTGATGATGAATGCGGCGCGCCTGCATGTGGCGCTGCAGGGCATCGGCCTGCTCGATGCCGCCTGGCAGAAGGCCGGCGCCTATGCGGCCGAGCGCCGCCAGATGCGCGCGCCCGGCGCGGTGGTGCCCGCCAGCCGCGGCGCCGAGGCCGCGGACCTGATCGCCGAGCACCCCGCGATCCGCCGCATTCTCGACACCCAGCGCGCCTGGATCGACGGCGCGCGCACCCTCGCCTACCGCAGCGCGCTGATGCTCGACGTGGCCGCGCACGACGCCGACCCCAAGGCGCGCGAACGCGCGCAGCGCTGGTGCTCGCTGGTCACGCCCGTGCTCAAGGCTGCCTGCACGCAGCAGGCCTTCCATGGCGCGAGCGAATGCCTGCAGGTGTTCGGCGGCCACGGCTACGTGCGCGAATGGGGCATCGAGCAGATCGTGCGCGACGCGCGCGTGACCATGATCTACGAGGGCACCAACGAGATCCAGGCCATCGACCTGCTGGTGCGCAAGGTGCTGCCCGACGGCGGCGCCGGCATGTCGGCCGTGCTGCTCGAACTGCGCGACACGCTCGACGCCTCGCGCGACGCCGATGCCGATGTGCAGCGCCGGCTCGCGCAGCTGCGCTACCTGGGCACCACCATCGCGATGGCCGCGCATGCCAACCCCGTGCTGCCGTACGAAGTGGCCGACGACTACCTGCGTGCAGTGATGCTCGCGATGCTGGCCTGGGCCTGGGCGCGCATCGATGCGGCCGAAGCATCGGAGGCCGAGCGCGCCGCCAGGGCAGGCCCGGCGGCGGCGCTGCGGCGCTGGGTGCTGCCCGAATTCGACATGCGGCTCGCCATCGTCAAGCGCGCCTGCGAAGGTGTCGCCATGGCGCACGACGCCGCAAAAACTCCGGCCGCCGCGGGCTGACGGAAGCCCGGCCGGGCCGGCCACGGGTTACGCTCGGGCCATGCCCCGTCCATCCAAGAACAGTCCCGCCAAGGCTGAGCCGGCAACGGCCGGCAACGGCAAGTCCGATCGGCTCGACGCCCGCATGCTGGAAGCCCTGGTCGGCTACAACGCGCGCCGCGCCTGGCTCATCGTGAGCGGCGTGTTCGCCGAGCGCATGGCGCCGTACGGCCTCAAGCAGATCGACTTCTCGGTGCTGTCGCTGCTGGCGCACAACCCGGGCGCCACCTCGCGCCAGCTGTGCAACACGCTCGACATCCTGCCGCCCAACCTGGTGAGCCTGGTCGCCACGCTGGACAGCCGCGGGCTCATCGAGCGCCGCCCGCATCCGCACGACGGCCGGGCGGTGGGCCTGCACCTCACCGAAGCGGGCGAAAAGCTGATTCGCGAGGCCGAGCAGACCGTGACGCAACTCGAGGCCGACGCCAGCGCCCGGCTCACGGTACGCGAACGCGAAACGCTGATCCGGCTGCTGCAGAAGATCTATCTGTAGCCCCGGCCACGCATGCATCGAGGAATGGCTAAAATGGCTAATCCTTTGAGGATTCACCCATGCAGATCAGCGCCACGGAAGCCAAGAATCGATTCGGCTACTACCTCGGCCAAGCCGAGCGCGAGCCTGTTCACGTGATGAAGAACGATCGCGTGGCCGGTGTGATCGTGTCCGCCGCGCGCTTTGCCGAGCTGGAGGCCCTGGAACAGAAAAAGTCGATGGCCCAGCGCAAGCGGGAGTTCAGTGAGACGTACAAGGACTGGATTGCCGCACAAAACGATCTTGTCGATCGCATCGGCGTCTTCGGCGAAGAGTTCAGGCCCTGGTGAGAACAGCACGCGGTGGCCCAGTTCGACGTCTACCCCAATCCCTCGAAGCTTCAACGTCCAGACATTCCCTGGATGGTCGACATCCAGAGCGATCTCCTTTCGGCATTGCCGACGCGCCTGATCGTTCCACTCGCTTTGCGCAAGCACATGCCTGCCGCCTTGCCTCGCGCGCTATGCCCGCAGGTGCAATGGGAAGGTGATGCCCTGGTCGCTTTGCCGCATCTGGCCGCACCGTTTCGCGTGAAAGATCTCGGCACCTCGCAAGGCAGCCTGCGTTCGCAGGCAAGCGAGCTCGTCGGGGCGCTGGACGCCGTCATCAGCGGAATTTGAATTGCACGGGCGCTGCCCCCGCCGAGGACGCCCCCCCGGAGCTAGAGCCCCCGCTCCACCATGTCGATCAGCCGCTGCCCCAGTGCATGGCTGGACTGCGCATCCATGCCCTTGAGCGGCCCTTCGATGATCAGCAGCGCCAGGCCGTGCACGGCCGACCAGGCCAGGTATTCGGCGTTCGGGCGGTGCGAAGGGTCGAGCGCACCCGCTTCCACGAGCCGGTCGATCGCGGCGCCCAGCAGCTGGAACGGGTCCTTGCCGCCGGCCCCCGCCTTTCCCGGCCCCACCTCGCCTTCGGCGTCTTCCGACGACACCACGAAGGCGGTGCGGAACAGCCCCGGCTCGGCCTGGGCAAAGCGCAAATAGGCGGTACCAATCGCCCGCACCTGCGCCCGCGCGAAGTCGACGGGCGGCTGGTCGCAGGGCAGCACCGCCAGCTCCTTTTCCATGGCGCTGGCCGCCGCCGACAACGCGGCCGCGCGCACCGCCAGCAGCAGCTCCCGCCGGCTCGCGAAATGCCGGTACGCCGCGTTAGGCACCACACCCGCCCGCCGCGTCACTTCGCGCAGCGCCACCGCATCGGGGCCGCCGTCGCGCGCCAGTTCGATGCCCGCATCGAGCAGCGCACGGCGCAGATCGCCGTGGCGGTAGGTGCTGCGGGCCGCGGGCGGGCTGGGGGCTGGCGGGACGACGCGGGGGCTCATCAAAAAATCTCCATGTGGACAGTGTCCATTATGTCTGCTATTCTTTGTGGACGGTGTACACAAACTTAGTTATTCCGTATGCGCGCAGGTCTCTGCGCATCCTTTCATCCTCAGTCCAAAGGAAACGCCATGAAAGTCCAGTCCTATCTGTCCTTCGAAGGCCGCTGCGACGAAGCGCTCGCGTTCTACAAGAAGGCGCTCGGTGCCGAAGTCGTGCAGCTCATGCGCTACAGCGAGGCGCCGGAAATGCCGCCCTCGTCCGATGCCGACGCCAGCTGCGGCGGCGGCGCGCCGGCGGCCGACAAGGTGATGCACGCGGTGGTGCGCATCGGCGAAACCGAGCTGATGGCCTCCGACGGCCGGTGCTCGGGCCAGCCGGAGTTCAAGGGCATCATGCTCGCCCTCACCGCCTCCACCGATGCCCAGGCACGCCAGTGGTTCGACGCGCTGGCCGATGGCGGCCAGGTGATGCAGCCGCTCACGCCGACCTTCTTCAGCTCCAGCTTCGGCATGCTCACGGACCGCTTCGGTGTGGGCTGGCTGCTGGTGGTGCACGCCGGCCAGTAATCCATCGCCGCGACGCTCCGCCCGTCCCCCGTCCCCGCTCCAGGAATACCTTCATGCTCAAGAAAATCGTCCTCGCCATCCTCGCGCTGATCGCGATCGTGCTCATCTACGCCGCCGTCCGGCCCGGCACCTTTCGCGTTGAGCGCACGGCGCGCATCGCGGCGCCGGCCGAGAAGATCTTTCCGCTGATCAACGACTTCCACCGCTGGGCCGAGTGGTCGCCCTACGAGAAGCTGGACCCGGGAATGAAGCGCAGCTTCGGCGGCGCACCCGCCGGCCAGGGCGCGACCTACGCATGGGAAGGCAACGACAAAGCGGGCGCGGGCCGCATGGAAATTGCCGAGTCCACGCCCTCTTCGAAGATCGCGATCAGGCTCGACTTCGTCAAGCCCTTCGAAGCCCGCAACATGGCCGAGTTCACGCTGCAGCCGCAGGGCGGCGCGACACAGGTGACCTGGGCGATGCACGGCCCGAGCCCCTACGTCGCAAAGCTCATGGGCATCTTCTTCAACATGGACCAGATGATCGGCAAGGACTTCGAAACCGGCCTTGCCAACCTCAAGACGGCCTCCGAAAAGTAACCACCGAAAGGAAACACCATGTCTCCCATCCACGCCTACCTCACGTTCGACGGCAACGCGGCCGAGGCCATGCGCTTCTACGAGAAGACGCTCGGCGGCACCATGCAGATGATGATGACCATCGGCGAAGCGCCCGATACCGAGCAGATGCCGGCCGACGCCAAGAAGCGCATCATGCATGCGTCACTGGCTTACGGCGACGGCATGCTCATGGCCTCCGACACCATGCCCGGCCAGGCCTACGAAGGCATGAAAGGCTTCGGCGTTGCGCTGACCCTGGAGACCGTCGCCGAAGCGCGCCGCGTGTTCGACGCCTTTGCCGAGGACGGCACCGTCTCCATGCCCTTCGAGAAGACCTTCTGGGTCGAGGGCTTCGGCATGGTGACCGACCGCTTCGGCACGCCCTGGCTCATCAACGGCGGCAAGCCGCTGGTCTGAATCCGCCTCACCCGCAATTTGCAGGGAATCACTCTTCATGACCGACACACTCGACAACAACCGCAAGCGCTGGCTCGCACTGATGGTGCTGTGCCTGGGCGTGCTGATGATCGTGCTCGACACCACGATCGTGAACGTGGCGCTGCCCTCGATCCGCACCGACCTCGGCTTCACCGAGACCTCACTGGTCTGGGTGGTGAATGCCTACATGCTGACCTTCGGCGGCTTCCTGCTGCTGGGCGGGCGGCTGGGCGACCTGTACGGCCACCGCAGGGTCTTCTTGATCGGCCTCGTGCTGTTCACGCTGGCCTCGCTGGCCTGCGGCCTCGCCAACTCGCAGGCCCTGCTGGTCGCGGCGCGCGCGGTGCAGGGGCTGGGCGGCGCGGTGGTCTCGGCGGTGGCGCTCTCGCTGATCATGAACATCTTCACCGAGCCGGCCGACCGCGCCAAGGCGATGGGCGTCTATGGCTTCGTCTGCGCGGGCGGCGGCAGCATCGGCGTACTGCTGGGCGGGCTGCTCACGAGCACGCTGAGCTGGCACTGGATCTTCCTGGTGAACCTGCCGATCGGCGTGGCCGTGTATGCGCTGTGCATCGCGCTGCTGCCCTCGGCGCGCGGCCACGCCCATGGCGAGAAGCTCGACGTGTCCGGCGCCGTGGCGGTGACGCTGTCGCTGATGCTCGCGGTGTATGCCATCGTCAACGGCAACGAGGCCGGCTGGCAATCGGCGCAGACGCTCGGCCTCCTGGGTGCGGCAGTGGTGCTGATGGTGCTCTTCATCGCCATCGAGGCCCGGGTGCAGCATCCGCTGATGCCGCTGGGCCTGTTCCGGCTGCGCAGCGTGTCGGTCTCCAACGTGGTGGGCGTGCTGTGGGCGGCGGCCATGTTCGCGTGGTTCTTCATCTCCGCGCTCTACATGCAGCTGGTGCTGGGCTACACGCCGATGCAGATCGGCCTGGCGTTCCTGCCGGCCAACCTGATCATGGCGCTGTTCTCGCTGGGCATCTCGGCCCGGCTGGTGATGCGCTTCGGCATCCGCAGGCCGCTGTCCGTGGGGCTGTGGCTCGCGGCCATCGGGCTTGCGCTGTTTGCGCGGGCGCCGGTGAACGGCAGCTTCGTGGTCGACGTGCTGCCCGGCATGCTGCTGCTGGGCCTGGGTGCGGGCATGGCGCTGAACCCGCTGCTGCTCGCGGCCATGAGCGAAGTGAGCCCGACCGAGTCGGGCCTGGCCTCGGGCGTGGTCAACACGGCCTTCATGATGGGCGGTGCGCTCGGGCTGGCGGTGCTGGCCAGCGCCGCCGTCGCGCGCACCACGTCGATGGAGGCGGCCGGCGCAAAGCTGGCGCTCGCGCTCACCGGCGGCTACAACCTCGCGTTCCTCATCGGCGCCGTGTTCGCGGCCGTGGCGGGGCTGCTCGGGGCCGTGCTGCTTCGCACCGTATCGCCAGGGTCCACCCAGAACAACGAAGACAACAACAGCAAGGGGTCCGCGGCATCCGCAGGCACGGCCAATCGTGCGGCGGCATCCTGAGGGTCTGCCTGGCGGGCGGCCCCTTTTTCTTTCCTTTCTTCCGTTTCTTTCAAGGAGACTTCCAATGGCTCGCTATGTCGATGGTTTCATCGTTCCCATCCCCTCGAACAACATCGAGGCTTACCGCAAGCTGGCGCGTAAGGCCGGCAAGATCTGGATGGAGTACGGTGCGCTCGAATACGTGGAATGCGTGGCCGACGACGTGAAGCCCGGCAAGTTCACGTCTTTTCCGCAGAGCGTGAAGCAGAAGGCCGACGAAACCGTGGCGTTCTCGTGGATCGTCTACAAGTCGCGCAAGCACCGCGACGCGGTCAACGCCAAGGTGATGGCCGACCCGCGCCTTGCCGCGATGGACCCCAAGACCCTGCCCTTCGATGGGAAGCGGATGATCTTCGGCGGGTTCAAGTCGATCGTCGAGTTCTGACCTCCGGCCCCGGCCTCAGGCGAAGAATCCGTCGTAGACGAGCTTGAGGCCGGTGAGCAGCATGCCCAGGTACACGAAGCGATAGAACCACGTCGCATCGATGCGCCGGGCAATGCGGATGCCCACCCACACGCCGAGCGGCGCGAGCGGCATCAGCGCCGCCGAAGTGGCCAGCGTGCGCAGGTCGATCAGGCCGAGCCACGCATAGGGAATCCATTTGCTCAGGTTCACCACGAAGAAGAAGTACGCCATGGTGGCGGTGAACACCACTGGCTTGAGCCGCAGCGGAATCACGTAGGCATTGATCGGCGGCCCGCCGGCATGCGCGATGAAGCTGGTGAACCCCGAAACCGCGGTGAGCGCCGCACCCACGGCGCGCGAGGGCAGCGGATCGTCCGGCTTGGGCGGAAACGCGAGCCGCTGCGCAAGGAACAAGAGCGTGAAAACGCCGACGATGCCGGCCACGGTGTGGGCCGAGAGCGTGCGGAAAAGCAGCGTGCCGATCACCGTGCCGAGCAACCCGAAGGGAATCAGGAACTTGAGCAGCGCGCGGTCGAAATCGTTGCGGAAGGCGGCCAGGCCGAGCAGGTCCATCAAGAGCAGCAGCGGCATCAGGATGGCCGCGGCCTGCGGCACGGTGACCGCCAGCGCCATCAGCGGCACCGCCAGTGAACCGAAGCCGGCGCCGAAGCCGCTCTTGCTGATGCCCAGCAGCAGCACGGCGGGAACGGCCACCGCATAGAAATGCGGATCGGTGATGAGGGGAAAGGCCATGGGGAAGGAAGCGGCGCAGAAAAAAGCCCGCCGAGTCGGCTGGCGGGCCGCCCGAGCGTAGCAGGATGGCGCGGGCCATGGGCTGCCGTCGGAAACTGTGCGTAAACGCACATACCGCCGAACAGCGGCTGCGCACACTGGAAGCGCAACCGCCGCACCCCGTGGCGGCCCTCCCATTTTTTCAGGATCCGCCATGAACACCCAGGCCGTAGCCGCCAATGCCGCGCGTGCGCCGATCGCACCCTCGCAGGCTTCTTCCTCCGTCTCCCCCGCCGCGCTGGACGACTCCGGCAAGCTGCTGCTGCGCGTGGCGATCGGCGTGCTCGTGCTGCTGCACGGCATCTTCAAGATCTCGGCCGGCGTGGGCTTCGTGAGCGCGATGCTGGTGAAGGCCGGGCTGCCGGGCGGGCTCGCCTACCTGGTGTACGTGGGCGAGATCGTGGCGCCGCTGCTCATGATCGCCGGCTTCTGGACCCGCGCCGCCGCCGGCGTGGTCGTCATCAACATGCTTGCGGCCTTCGGCCTGGTGCACATGGCCGACCTGTTCGCGCTGACCAAGCAGGGCGGCTGGGCGCTCGAGCTGCAGGGCCTGTACCTGTTCGGCGCGCTCGCCGTGGTGCTGCTGGGCGCGGGCCGATTCAGCCTGGGCGGCCTGCGCGGCCGCTGGAACTGAGCCTCGGCCGGCTCAGCCGGCGTCGCCTCGCACCTGCGAGACCATCGCCTCGAGGCGGGCGACGTCGGCCACCAGCAGGGCCTTGCCGTCCTTCTGAAGCACGCCGCTGCGCACCAGCACGTTGAGCTCGCGGGTCACCTGCTCGCGGTTGGTGCTGATCTGGCTGGCCAGCGCCGCATGCCTGGGCGCCGGTTCCAGCCGGGCCTGGTTGTGCGCCACGCCCGCGGTGCGCGCAAGGCGCAGCAACTCGGCGTGCAGCCGGTTCTGGACCCCCAGCGTGCTCAGGTCGATCACGCGCTCCGACAGCTGGCGCACCAATGACGCCAGCCGCTGCATCACCCGCTCGGCCACCAGCGGCTCCTCGCGCAGCAGGCCCAGGAAGGCGGCGCGGTCGAGGCTCGCAAGCACGCTCGGCAGCAGCGTGACCACGTCGGCCGACCGCGGCCCGCCGTCGATGGCGGCAATGTCGCCGAAATGCTCGCCGGCTTCCGAATCCCTGAAGGTCACCTGCCGCCCGTTGGCCGCATAGGTGGTCACGCGGACCCGGCCCGAGACCAGCAGGAACACGTCGCCCTGCTGCTCGGCACGCAGCAGCAAGGGCTTTCCGGCCTCGACGCTGTGCCACAGGCATTGCTGCGCGAGCAGGTCGAGCCGCTGGTCTGACAGGCCTTCGAACAGCGCGATGCGGCGCAGCGCGAGGCTGGAACGGGGGGTGATTGGAGTGGGGGCCATGCCGGTGGAGAGGGGCGCGCGCATTATGCTCGGGTGCCCTTCGAAGCCCTTCATGGACAGACGCTCCCCACCCATCGCCCTGCTGCCGAGACCGCCGACCCGGCGCAACCTTCGATGGACGAGCGGGCTGGTGCTGATGGCCTATGTCACGGCGCACCTGCTGAACCATTCGCTGGGCATCGCCTCCTTCGCGGCGGCCGAGGCGGTGCTGCGCAACGTGCAGCTCTTCTGGCACAGCCTCCCAGGCACGCTGCTGCTGTACGGCGCGGCCGGCGCGCACCTGGCGCTGGCGGTGGCCGCACTATGGGAACGCCGCACCCTGCGCATGCCGCCGCTCGAGGGCCTGCGCGTGCTGCTGGGTTTTGCGTTGCCGCTGTTGCTGGCCACCCACCTGACCGCCATGCGCGGCGCCTACCTGGCCTACGGCATCGAGGGCTCCTATGTCCGCGTGGTCTCGGGTCTGTGGAGCCTGCCGGGCGCCGGCGCGCAGTTCACGATGCTGCTGGCGGCCTGGACCCATGGCTGCCTCGGCATCCACTTCGCGCTGCGGGCGCGGCCGGCCTACCGCCGCCTTTCCTATCTGCTGCTGGCCCTTGCCGTGGTGCTGCCGCTCGCGGCGATGATGGGTTTCGTCTCGATGGGGCGCGAGTTCCAGTGGACCGGCGTGCCGCCCGCGGTGCTGCCGACCTCGGCGCAGGGCCGTGCGCTCGACACGGCGGAAGGCCGCATCAAGCTCTTCTACGCGCTCGGCCTGGCCGCCCTGCTGGCCGCCTATGCGGCGCGCAACTGGTTCGCGCGCCGCGCGCGGGGGGCGTCGATTGCACTGCGCTACCCCGGCCGCACGGTGCACGTGCCGCGCGGCTGGAGCGTGCTGGAAGCGAGCCGCTCGCACGGCATCGCCCATCTCTCGGTGTGCGGCGGGCGGGCACGCTGCTCGACCTGCCGCGTGCGCGTGCTCGGCCCCGCGCAGCACACGGACCCGCCCGACCGCGACGAGCAGCGAACGCTCGAGCGCGTGCGCGCACCGGGCGGTGTGCGGCTGGCCTGCCAGCTGCGCCCGCGAGGCGACATCGAGGTCATCCCGCTGTTCGCGCCAGCAACCAACGGAAGGCAGCCGGCGCCGGCCAGCAGCTTCGGCCGCGAACGCGACGTGGCCATCCTGTTCGTCGACCTGCGGCGCTGGTCGGGGTTGTCGGAAGGCCAATGGCCCTTCGACCTGGCCTATGTGCTCGACCGCTACTTCGCCACCGTGGGCGCCGCGGTGCGCGAATGCGGCGGCGTGCCGAACCAGTTCATCGGCGACAGCGTGATGGCGATCTTCGGGCTCGACACCGACCTGCCCACCGCATGCCGGCAGGCGCTGCGCGCGACCGAGCTCATCGGCCAGCGCATGGATGCATGGAGCGAGGGCTTCGAGGCCCAGTTCGGCCAGCCGCTGGACTTCGGCATGGGCCTGCACGCGGGGCGCGCGGCCGTGGGCGAGGTAGGCTACCTCGACACCACCACCTTCACCGCGATCGGCGAGGTGGTCAACACCGCGAGCCGGCTGCAGGACCACGCCAAGACGGCCGCGTCGCGCCTGGTGGTCTCGGTGTTTGCCGCGCAGCAGGCCGGCTTCGCGCATGCGGGAGGACAGGTCGAGATGCTGGCCGTGCGCGGCCGCTCCGAGCCGATTGCGGTGATCTGCTGCGATTAGCAGCAGCAGCAGCGGCCGGCCGACGCGGCTTGCTTCAGGCCGGCGCCACTGTCACGGTGGCCGCGCCCGGCGCTTGCGTGATGGCGTAACGCACCGGCAGGAAGCGCTCGATCACCGCGCAGTTGGTGCGCGTGTGCTGGGTCACTTCGCTGCAGGTGAAGGCGCCCCCGCGGCCGCTTTGCCAGGCCGCCAAGCCCTGCAGCAGGGCCAGCTGATCGGCCAGGTGCGGCCCCACGGCTGCCTGGCTTTTCTGGAATTCGCGCAGCTCCTTCACCAGCCCGTGCGCCACCTGCTCGGCGCTCAGCGACTTTTCGCCGAAAGCCGTGAAGACCTCGGTGACGTGCTCGTACGCCAGCGTGGCAAGCAGCGCGTTGCCGGGGCCCTCGTTCTGGCGCGCCGATCCGGTGCGCAGCTGCTCGCCGGACCATCCCATGGCCTTGCCCAGCGTTTCCAGCTCGCGCACGGCAACATGGCGCGCGAGCCCCGGCGCCAGGCACTCCGCATGGCTCGACAGGAGCGCGCCGCGGCTCATCAGATCGAAAGGCCGCAGCCCATCGGCGGCCGGCACGATGGCCGCTTCGACCTCGCCGCCGCCGGCCGGATAAAAACCGCAGCGGCGCAGCTCCAGCTGCAGGTCCGCACCCAGGCGGCGCACCAGCGGTGCGAAGGCGCGCTCCAGGAAGTGGAAAGGCGGCGCCATCGGGTTGTGGGTGCCGCCGCTCAGATGCAGGTGGCTCGGCGCACCGGCCAGCAGCAGCGGCGGCAGCACCGTCTGCAAAACCAGCATGCAGCTGCCCGCGCTGGCAATCGCGAAGCGGTAGTCGCCCGCACGCACCGGCCCGGGCACGAAGCGCAGCGACTGCGAGCCGAGCTCGGCCCCATCGACCTGCGCGCCACTGATCTGTGCCGCGGCATTCACGCAGGCCAGGTGCTGGCGCATCAGGCCCGGCTTGGCGCGGCCTGCGCGAATCTTCTGGATGGCCACGGGCTGACCCGTGGCCACCGACAGGGCCAGGCTGGTGCGCAGGATCTGCCCGCCGCCCTCGCCTTGCGAACCGTCGAGTTCGATCATGCGCGGCCTCCTTGCTGCGCGGCGACCACGGCCGCGCCGGAGCGCAGAAGCGCGCGCCTTGCGAGTCGGCAGGCACGGCAGCGCACCGCCGTGCTGTTGATGTTTCCCAGCGCAATCTCGTACCACCACTTCTGCTGCTTGGCCGTCCACACTTCGTCGGCACCGCAGTCGCGGCAAGTGAAAGCCTTGTCCACGTAGAACGTGGGCAGGAGCCCGTAGGTATTGTTGTGCGCGGCCAGCAGCGCCGTATCGGCGACTACCAGGCCGGCACCAGCCACCGGCCGCACTTCGGCGGACAGCCGTTGTTCGGCCAGCCTGCGCGCGGCGCGTTCGAGCCGATGTGCCTTGATTTCGGCGCGGCGTTGCTTGTTGCTTTTCATAGCCCCTCTACTTCTTCCTCAATGCCAGGCCGCGGGCAATCGCCCGCGGCCCTGTCTATCCCTTCACGCACACCACCTGCTTGAGCGTGTAGACCACCTCCACCAGGTCCTTCTGCGCCTCCATCACCGCGTCGATGTCCTTGTAGGCCATCGGGATCTCGTCGATCACGTCGGCGTCCTTGCGGCATTCCACGCCTTCGGTCGCGGCAATCTGGTCGGCGATGGTGAAGAGCTTCTTCGCCTTGGTGCGGCTCATCTTTCGACCGGCGCCGTGGCTGCAGCTCATGAAGCTCTCGGGGTTGCCCTTGCCCCGCACGATGTAGCTCTTGGCGCCCATGCTGCCGGGAATGATCCCGAGCTCGCCGGCCTTGGCGCTCACCGCGCCCTTGCGCGTGACGAGCACGTCTTCGCCGAAGTGCGTCTCGCGGCTCACGTAGTTGTGGTGGCAGTTCACCGCTTCCACATGCGCCTCGAATGGCTTGGCAATCACCTTGCGCGCGGCCGCGACCACGCGCTGCATCATCACTTCGCGGTTGGCGCGCGCGAACTTCTGGGCCCAGCCCACCGCGCGCACGTAGTCGCCGAAGTACTTGGCGCCCTCCTCGAAGTACGCCAGGTCCTGGTCGGGCAGGTTGCGCTGGTGCAGCTCGGCGTCCTTCTTCGCGAGTTCGATGAAGTGCGTGCCGATGGCATTGCCCACGCCGCGCGAACCCGAGTGCAGCATGAACCACACGGCGCCCGCCTCGTCGAGGCACACCTCGATGAAGTGGTTGCCGGTACCCAGCGTTCCCAGGTGCTTGTGGTTGTTGGTGTTCCTGATGCGCGGGTAGTCCTCACAGATCAGGTCGAACTCATCCACCAGCCGGGCCCAGGCCGCGTCGGTTTCGTCGGGCGGCGTTTCCCACGCACCCTTGTCGCGGCCCATGCGCTTGGGGTTGCTTCCGTGCGGCACGGCCTTTTCGATGGCCAAGCGCAGCGGGCCCAGGTTGTCGGGCAGGTCGCGCGCGTTGAGCGTGGTCTTGCACGCCATCATTCCGCAGCCGATGTCCACGCCCACCGCGGCCGGGATGATGGCCTTGAAGGTCGGGATCACCGAGCCCACGGTCGCGCCGATGCCGTAGTGCACGTCGGGCATGGCCGCGATGTGCTTGAACACGATGGGCAGGCGCGCCGCGTTCTCGAGCTGCTTCTGCGCTTCGTCTTCCACGGGCACGCCGTTCGTCCACATCTTCACGGGGACGCCGTTGGCTACTTCGTGCAGTTTGTAGTTCTGTTTCATTTCTTTTCTCTCTTCCATCATCCGTTTTTCAATGCTTCTCAGGAACCGTTCGGCCGCAGCGTCACGAGTCCGTTGAGCACCTGGTCCAGGCCGCCAACCACCGAGATCTTGTCGATGCGCTCGGCCACGCGTTCCAGCGTCTCGAGTTCCTTCATGCGCAAGGCGACGGGGTTGCCCTCCATCACCTTGGCGGTGTTCAGCAGCGAGCGCGTGGCCGCGGTTTCCTCGCGGCGGCGGATCACGTTGGCCTGGGCCGACTTCTCGGCCTCCACCACCTGCGCGAGGATGGTCTTCATCTCGCCCGGCAGGATGATGTCCTTCACGCCCACGCTCTCCAGCACCACGCCCGAACCCTCGAGCCGCTCGCGCACCTGCGCCAGCACCGTCTGGTCGATGGCCGACTTGTTCTCCAGCAGGGCGTCGAGCGTCTGCTCGCCCACCGCCGCGCGCAGGCCGAACTGCAGTTCGCGGTACACATGCTCTGCCGGCTTGGGCATCTGCGCCAGGGCCTGCCGCACATCGGCGAAACGCCACACCGCCGACAGGTTCAGCCGCAGCCCCACCTTGTCGCGGGTCAGTATTTCCTGGCCGCTCACTTCGGCGATCTGCGAACGCAGGTCCACGCTGGTCACGGCCACCTGGCGGTTGAAGCGCCAGAAGCCGTGGTTGCCCGGCGGCAGCAGCGCCTGCATCTGCCCTTCGAGCGTCAGCACGCCGGCGTGGAACTCGGGCACCTGCACCAGCAGCACGCCTTCGAGCCCCTGCACCGCACGCGGACGCAGCGCCACGCTCTGCAGCTTGGCCAGCAGTTCGGCCGGCAGGCGCGCATCGGCCGCCACGTCGATCACGTCGACGCGCTGCTCGCGCAGGCCCCGCCAATAAAGCTTGCGGGTGGCCGGGGGCAGGATCTGCACCAGCACGCCGTCTTCATGGCGCAGGCCGGCCTCGGTCTCGCCCAGCGACACCTGCATGAACTCGCGCTGCACCAGTTCCGGCTCGCGCGCCAGGAAGTAGTCGGCCAGTTCGTGGTCGAAGGCGGGTTCGGCCAGCGAGAAGCGCTCGAGCTGGACGGCGTCGAAGCCCGTGAACACGCGGTGCTTGCCGGCGGCATACAGGCCATCGAAGTCCCCGTTGCGCAGCAGCAGCACGCGTTCGTTCTTCTTCACGGTGAATTGGGTGAATCCCAGCATTTTTTCTTCCTCTCTCTTCTTCTTCGTTGCGGTTGTCGTTCGTCTACGTTTCGTGTCGGGGCCCACGAAGGACAGGCGGCGGGCACCGTGGTTTGCGAGGTCAGCAACGCAGCGGTCGACGGGTCGGTGCGGTGGCTGCGCCATCGCCTCCTTCTGCGCCGATGGCTGCATGCGGTTCCTTGCAGAACGCGCGATGCGCAAGCCGCCTGCACTGGCACGGTGTCGCTCGGCCGGGCCCTGCCCTGCGCCTCGCTCCGGTGTGCCGGGGCGGTGGGGCTTTCGCCCCCATCAAAGCGGCGGTGCGAACACCGCCGAGGGTTGTTTGCGGGAATCGAACCCGCCACGCCGCGTGGTTAGCACGGTGCTCCACCATGAGCAGACTGGAACAAGTCCAGTGACCAGCACAGTTCAGCAGCGGCATACCGCGGACCCAAGAACGGGTCTGGCCTGCGGCACCGGGCCGCTGTCATGCGGCACCTGGGAGCGGATGAACTGCATCCGGACGGACTCTCTCCTGCAGCGAGCGTGCCAACCTGGGGCCAGGCCGACATAAAACAACCAGGTTACGGCGCAAGTCATTGACGGAAAAGGAAAATTTCTTCTTCTCCGGGTGTGGCACGGCTTCATTTCGTTGCTAGCATTCTGAAAGTTTTTAGAAATTGGGCTAGTTTTTTATCCAAACAATGAAGAAACCCATCGTCGTCATCGGCTTCCTCGGCACCCAGCTCGACGCCGGCCAGGGCGCGGGCCGGTGGAACAAGTGGCGCCCCACGGTCTCGCTCGCGCAACACGACGACATGGTCGTCTCGCGCATGGAGCTGCTCTACACGCTCAAGCACAAGGCGCTGGCCGAGGTGGTGAAGGCCGACATCGCCTCCGTGTCGCCCGAGACCACCGTCAACCTCGTGCCCTTCGACCTCGCGGACCCGTGGGATTTCGGCGAGGTCTACACGCGCCTGTACGACTGGGCGCGCGCCTACACTTTCGACACCGAGCGCGAGCAGTACTGGACGCACATCACCACCGGCACGCACGTGGCGCAGATCTGCATGTTCCTGCTGTCGGAATCGCGCGTGGTGCCGGGCGTGCTCGCGCAGACCTCGCCGCCCCGGAAGCAGCGCGAAGGCGAGGCCGGCAAGTGCACGCTGATCGACCTCGACCTGTCGCGCTACGACGTGATCGCGCGGCGCTTCGATGCGGAGCAGCGCGACGCGGTCGCGTTCCTGAAGAGCGGCATCGCCACGCGCAATGCGCGCTTCAACGCGCTGATCGACGAGATCGAGCGCGTGGCCGTGCGTTCGCGCGCGCCGATCCTGCTGGTGGGGCCGACGGGTGCGGGCAAGTCCTTCCTCGCGCGGCGCATGTTCGAACTGAAGCAGGCGCGCCACCAGATGAGCGGGCCCTTCGTCGAAGTGAACTGCGCCACGCTGCGCGGCGACGGCGCGGCCTCCACCCTGTTCGGCCACAGGAAGGGCTCCTTCACCGGCGCGGCCAGCGACCGGGCCGGGCTGCTGCGCACGGCGAACCAGGGGGCGCTGTTCCTCGACGAGATCGGCGAACTCGGGCTCGACGAGCAGGCGATGCTGCTCAAGGCCATCGAGGAGAAGCGCTTCTTCCCGGTGGGAGCCGACAAGGAAGTGGAGAGCGACTTCCAGCTGATCGCCGGCACCAACCGCGACCTGCGCAGCGACGTGGCCGAGGGGCGTTTCCGCGAAGACCTGTTCGCGCGCATCAACCTCTGGACCTACGACCTGCCCGGCCTCGCGCAGCGGCCCGAGGACATCGAGCCCAACATCGACCATCTGCTGGCCATCCATGCGGCCGAGAACCACCGCGTGGTGCGCTTCAACGCCGAGTCGCGCGCGGCCTACCTGCGCTTCGCGCAGAGCGGCGAGGCGCTGTGGTGCGGCAACTTCCGCGACCTCTCGGCCAGCGTGACGCGGCTGGCCACGCTGGCGGACGGCGGGCGCATCCCGGTGGCGCTGGTCGAGGCCGAGATCGAGCGGCTGCGCTGGCTCTGGAACCGCGAGGGCCCGGAAAGGCGAAACGCAGGCGCTGCCGACGTCGACCTCGACAGCCTGCTCGGCGATGGCCGCGCGGCCACGCTCGACCTGTTCGACCGGCTGCAGCTCGAAGCGGTGGTGCGCGTGTGCCGCGACTCGCGCAGCCTGTCGGATGCGGGGCGGCAGCTCTTCCAGGCCTCGCGCGCGCAGCGCAGCGCGGTGAACGATGCCGACCGGCTGCGCAAGTACCTGGCCAAGCACGGGCTCGAATGGAGCCGCATCGCCGCGGGCTGAGCTATCCTGCGCCGAGACTGCCACATTCCAAGGAGAAACTCATGTCGCTGACACTGCTCCTGCGCTGCCACGACCTGGCCCAGACCGAGCGCTTCTACCTCGATGTCCTCGGCTTCACGGCTGTGCATTCTGCGGAGGGCACCCTGACGGTCGAGAAGCAGGGCGGCAAGCTCATCTTCACCCAGCAGGATCTCTGGCAGAGCCCGCCCAGCTGCTCCGGCACCTTCTATTTCGCGGTACCGGATGCGGCGGCCTACTACGCCGCCGTCAAGGACAAGGCCTCCATCGCGTGGCCGCTGCAGCAGATGCCCTACGGCTCCAGCGAGTTCGCAGTGGTGGACTGCAACGGCTATCACCTTGCATTCCGGCAGCAGCAGGCCTGAGCGGCCGATCCGCAAGACGCCCCATGCGGCCGGGCGCCACGGAAAGCACTCCCCATGAACTGGAAGCTGGCCTTGTTCGCCGCCCTGCCCGCCTTTCTCACCGGCTGCGTCCAGTCGATGTTCTATTACCCCGACCGCGTGCGCTACGAAACGCCCGACGCGCTCGGGCTGCGCTACGAGGCGGTGCAGTTTGCCAGCGCCGACGGTACGCGCCTGGCCGGCTGGTTTCTTCCTGCCGCCGGCCGCAGCAACCCGAAGGAGGCCAAGGGCACGGTGGTCCACTTTCACGGCAACGCCCAGAACATGAGCGCGCACTGGCGCTTCGTGGCCTGGCTGCCGAAGCAGGACTTCAACGTGTTCGTGTTCGACTACCGCGGCTACGGCGAATCGGCCGGCAAGCCCGAGCCCAAGGGCGTGTTCGAGGATTCCAGCGCCGCGCTCGACCACGTGCGCTCGCGCGGCGATGTCGACCCCCAGCGCCTTCTCGTCTTCGGCCAGAGCCTGGGCGGCGCCAACGCGATTGCGGTGCTGGGCTCGGGCAACCGGGCCGGCGTGAAGGCGGCGGCCATCGAATCGACCTTCTATTCGTATTCCTCGATTGCGAACGAAAAGCTCCCGGGCGCCGGGCTGCTGGTGAGCGACGACTACGCCGCATCGAAATACGTCGCCGCCATTGCGCCCATTCCGCTGCTGCTGATCCACGGCACGGCCGACACGGTCATTCCGGATTCCCATTCGCGGCGCCTGCTGGAGGCCGCGCGCGAGCCCAGGCGCCTGCTCGAGGTGCCCGGCGCCGGCCACCTCGAGCCGATGACCGAGCGCTTCGGCACCACCTGCCAGCAGGCGCTGGTGGAATTCTTCGACGCCTCGCTGCGTCCACGCCAGCCATGAAGCATTTCGACGAAACCGCCACCCGCGAGCCGCTGGACTTCGCGCGGCTCGTGCCCGCGCTGCGCGCAGCCTTCGCGACCGAGGCGCAAGTGCCGCCGCGCCATGTGCACGCCATCGAGACGGCCGACGCCGACAAGGGCACCGTGCTCATCATGCCGGCGTGGAGCGACGCGGGCTTTCTGGGCATCAAGACCATCAACGTCTTTCCGGGCAACAGCGCGCGCGGCCTGCCCGGCCTGCATGCGACCTATGTGCTGTACGACGCGCACACCGGCGTGCCGCTGGCCATGATGGACGGCAACGAGCTCACCGCGCGCCGCACGGCCGCGGCATCGGCGCTGGGCGCCTCGTTCCTGGCGCGCGCCGATGCGCGCCGCCTGCTGGTGCTGGGCACCGGCCGCGTCGCGCGGCTGCTGCCCGCCGCGCATGCGAGCGTGCGGCCCATCGACGAGGTGCTCGTGTGGAACCACCGGCCCGAAGGCGCCCAGGCCCTGGCCGCGCAATGGCGCGCCGAAGGGTTCAACGCGCAGGCCGCCACGGAGCTCGAGGCGGCCGTGCGCCAGGCCGACATCGTGAGCTGCGCCACGCTCGCCACCGCACCGCTGGTGCGCGGCGAATGGCTGGCGCCGGGCTCGCACCTGGACCTGATCGGCAGCTTCACGCCCGCCATGCGCGAGGCCGACGTGCGCTGCTTCGAGGGTGCGCGCACCTTCGTCGACACCACCGAGGCGCTGCAGAAGGCCGGCGAGCTGCTCGACGCCATCGCGGGCGGCACGCTGCGCGCCGATGAGGTGCAAGGCACGCTGGCCGCACTCTGCCGGGGCGAATGCGCGGGCCGCATGGGCAGCGAAGAGCGCACCGTCTTCAAGGCCGTGGGCAGCGCGCTCGAAGACCTGACGGCTGCCACGCTGGTCTGGCAGCACGCCGAATCGATGCCGGCCTAAGGCTTAAGGCCTAGAAAACAGCGGCCAACGGCACGCGCAGAGAGCCATTTACCGACAGACACATACGTCATGCAGCTGATGGCACGCCTCTTGCGCCAACGCTAACCTGATGCCCATATCCAAAGGCCAGGAGGCCCGCCCCATGCTCACCATTTTTCAGAAAGCCACCATCCTCAGCAAAGCCGGTTTCGAGGTGCCCGCGTGTCCGGCCGAGGACGTCTCGGCCGCCTCGGCCGGCGCGGTGTCCCAGAAGATGCACGACTGGGCCAAGGCCATCGAGACGCTGTACGTCAGCTACGTGGCTGCCCGCGCGGCCAAGAGCCTGCGGGATGCCGAGGAATCGCGCCAGACCGACATGCTGCGGCGGCTTTCGCTGAGCGCCTGGGCCGCCTGACACGCAGGCTCGGCCACTTGCCCCGCCCGAGCCGCGTCAGCGCTCAACCGAAAGTGAACGCGTAGGCCTGTGCGCCGGCGTCGAGAAACTCGATCTCGAACAGCCGCTCCCTGCCGCCCGCCGCCTGCCGTACCAGCTGGTACAGCTTCTGTGCATCGATCACGCCGTGGCCCTGCGCATCGGTGTCGAAGCCGTGGTCCGCAAGCGGCGGCTTTCCATCCACCAGCACCCTGAAGCGCACCGGCTTGCCATTGGCCGCCGGGCCTAGCACCAGGTGCAGGTCGCGCGCCTGAAAGCGATAGGCGATGCGGCCGTTGGCGCTGTTCAGCACGGCGCGTTCGGCCTCCACCGTCCAGTCGCCGGCCAGCGCCCACTGGTTGGTGCGCAGCGCCGAGGCCGCGGGCTGGTAGGCCTTCGCACGGTCCCGCGCGATGCCGCCGGGCGAGGCAAGGCCGTGCGCGCGCTCGTGGCCCAGGTAGGTTTCGCCGGAGAGCGCCGGCTCGGCGCCGGGCGCGGCCTGGGTACCCTGCCCGAGCGGCGCCACCAGCCCGGCGGCGATGCGGGTCTGGCCCGCCTCGGCCAGCAGCTGCTGGATGACCTGCTCGGCCCTGTCGTAGCGGTTCTCGCCGAACTGGCGGTGGCGGATGCGCCCCTCGGCGTCGATGAAATAGAACGCGGGCCAGGCCTGGTTGTCGAAGCCGCGCCAGATCGCGAAGTCGTTGTCCAGCGCCACCGGAAAGCCGATGCCCAGGTCCTTGACGGCCCTGCGCACGTTGGCCGGCTTCTTCTCGAACGCGAACTCCGGCGAATGCACGCCAATGACCACCAGCCCCGCGTCCTTGTACTTTTCGGCCCATGCACGAAGGTAGGGCAGCGTGCGCAGGCAGTTGATGCACGAGTAGGTCCAGAAGTCGACCAGCACCACCTTGCCGCGCAGGGCCTCGGGCGCGAGCGGCGCGGAGTTGAGCCATTCGGTGGCGCCGGCCAAGGAGGGAAATCGGCCTTCGACCCTGAGTTCGCGCGCGGGCAGCGGGGCCGCGCGGTTGTCCGACACGCGCACGAGGCCCGCGTCTTCCCGCAGCGCGGCCGGTTCCGCCTGCGGCTTGCCTGGCTTGATCCTGTCCACCAGCGCCTGCTCCAGCGCCGAGGTGGTGCCCACCGACAGGCGGGCGAGCACGCCGGTGTCCAGTCCCAGCGCAATGGCGCCCACGCCCACCAGCACGGCCGTGCCGGCGGCGCGCCGCACCCATTCGCCGGTATGCAGCGAACGCTTCATGACGGAGAGAAGCCGCCCGCCGAACAGCAGCGCGGCCGCGAGCGAGGTGCACGCGCCGGCCGCATAGGCCAGCAGCAGCAGCGAGGTGCCGACGCTCGCGCCATTGAGCGCCGCGCCCGTCAGGATCAGGCCGAGGATCGGCCCCGCGCACGGTGCCCAGAGCAGGCCCGTGCCCACGCCCAGCAGCAGCGGCGAGAACCCGGATGCAGGCGCCGCGCCGCCATCGCCGCGCGGCTCGGACATGCGCATGCCCAGCGCCACCAGCGGCCGGCTCAGGCGGTCGGCAACGCGTGGAAACAGCAAGCTCAGGCCGAACAGCGCGAGCAGGGCGATGGCGCCATGGCGGCCATATTCGTTGAGCGTGACGATCCAGCCGCCGCCCACCGCCGCCAGCGTGGCGACGGCGGCAAAGGCCAGCGCCATGCCCAGCAGCATCGGCAGGCCGTGCGAGCGGAACGGACGGTCGGCGCGCGCGAACACGAAGGGCAGCACCGGCAGGATGCAGGGGCTCAGGATGGTGAGCACCCCGCCCAGGTAGGCAATGAGGAGGATGAGCATGATTCAGTCTTGGAGGGTGGCGCGGGCGGGCGCGGCGGCCAGCGCGAGCCGGGCCTCGAGCCCGCCTTCGGGGCGGTTCTTCAGCGTGAGCTCGGCGCCCATGGCCATGGCCAGCTGGTGCGCAATGGCCAGGCCCAGCCCGGTGCCGCCGGTGCTGCGGTTGCGCGAACTCTCGACGCGGTAGAAGGGCTTGAGCACGGCGTCGAGCTCGTCCGGCGGAATGCCGGGGCCGTCGTCGAGCACGCTCAGCACCAGCCGGCCGTCGTCTTCGGCATGCACGCGCAGGCGCACCTCGCTGCCGAACTTGAGCGCGTTGTCGATCAGGTTCATCAGGATGCGGCGCAGCGCATGGGGGCGGCCCACGATCGGGGCGCCGGCCTTGCCTTCGAGCCGCACCTGCTGGCCCACGTCTTCGTAGTCGGCCACCATGCTCTCGAGCAGCGCGTCGGCATCGATGCGCAGCGGCGGCTCCGCGGCGCCGTGGAGCGTGCGCGCATAGGTCACGCCTTCGCGCACCAGCGAATGCATGGCGTCGAGGTCCTGGCGGAATTTCTCGCGGTCGTGCGCGTCGTCCATCAGGTCGGTGCGCAGCCGCATCCGCGTGATGGGCGTCTGCAGGTCGTGCGAGATGGCCGCGAGGATCTCGACCCGCTCGGACATGTAGCCGGCGATGCGCTGCTGCATGGCGTTGAAGGCGCGCGCCGCATGCGCCACTTCGGTGGGACCCTCTTCCGCGAGCGTGCGGCCCTTGAGGTCGGGCCCGAGCCGGTCGGCCGCCGCGGAAAGCTGCGCGAGCGGCCGCGTCACCAGCCGCACCGCATACCAGGCGCACACGGCCAGCACCAGCAGCTGGGCCGCAAGCAGCCACATCACCCAGCCCGACACCGGCATGCCCACGCGCATCGCATGAACGACCACCGACGAACCGTCGCCCAGGCGCACCTGGATCTGCAGGCCCTCGGGCGGCCAGGCCACCTCGCCGACCTTGA
The DNA here is from genome assembly GCF_003951285.1 of Variovorax beijingensis. GTDB lineage: Bacteria > Pseudomonadota > Gammaproteobacteria > Burkholderiales > Burkholderiaceae_C > Variovorax > Variovorax beijingensis. The sequence continues at coordinate 73,394 of NZ_RXFQ01000015.1, forward strand.
CGACCTGGAACGGGCGCATCGCGTCGACGATGGCTGCGGCAAACTGCCGCGACTGCAGCGAGCCGGGCTCGGAACCCTCTGCGCTGCCGCCCAGCGCGAAGCGGTAGTTTCGCCGCTCCAGCCGGTCGAGCCAGCCGGCGCGCTCCGCCGCGGGCAGGCGGTCGAGGATGGCGACCGAACTCGCGATGTCGCGCTCGATGCCGATCATCATCAGCTCGCGCAGCGCCATGTTCCGCTCGTAGCGGATCGCCGCGAAGGTGAGCAGCTGCGCGATCGCCAGGCCCACCACGATGATCAGCGTCACGCGGTAGAACAGCGAGCCGGGCAGCAGCCGGCGCCAGCCGCGCACAGCGCCGGCCGGGCTCGCGGGAGGATTCGCGGGAGTGGACATGGACACCTTCTTGTTCTGTTCATGCGGCGCGGCCGTGCACGCCGCGGCCGGTTCACACCAGATGGATGGCAACGTCGATATTGCCTCGGGTGGCCTTGGAATAGGGGCAGGTCTGGTGCGCCGCATCCGTCAGCGCCTGCGCCACCTCGCGGTCCAGGCCCGGCAGGCTCACGTTCAGGCGCGCCTGCAGGAAGTACTCGCTGCCCGCCGTGCCCAGGTCGACTTCGGCATCGACGGCCAGGTCGGGCGGCAATGCGACCTTCATCCGGCCTGCCGCCTTGCCCATGGCGCCGATGAAGCAGGCCGACCAGCCGGCCGCGAACAGCTGCTCCGGGTTGGTGCCGCTGCCGGCGCTGCCGGGCGACGAGAGCTTGATGTCCAGGCGGCCGTCGGAGCTGCGTGCCTCGCCGTCGCGGCCACCCGAAGAGGTGCGGGTCTTGCCGGTGTAGAGAACTTTTTCGATGCGGGTCATGGTGATTTCCTTGGAAAGGGTTGGTTCGGGAACGCACGGATTGTTGAGCCGCCTTCCCCCTGCCCGCGCAGATTGCGTATGCCTGTGTACGGCGCCCGCCGCGCCAGATACTTGCGAATACAAAACCGCCGGCCCGCAGCGGGCGGACGGCTACATTGCGGCTGCGAAGCGCTTTCCGCACCCACCCTTTCTGCTCACTGCCATGACGCCAAAGACCTCCGACCACATCCTCATCGTCGACGACGATCGGGAAATCCGCGAACTGCTCACCACCTACCTGGTGAAGAACGGCTTGCGCGTGGTCGCGGTGCCCACCGGCCGCCACATGCGCGCCGCGCTCGAGGAGTCGGGCCCGTTCGACCTGATCATCCTCGACCTGATGCTGCCCGGCGAAGACGGGCTCACGCTCTGCCGCGACCTGCGCACCGGCAAGTACAAGGCCACGCCCATCCTGATGCTGACCGCGCGCAGCGAGGAGGCCGACCGCATCCTGGGCCTGGAGATGGGCGCCGACGACTACCTGGCCAAGCCCTTTTCCGCACGCGAGCTGCTCGCGCGCATGCGCGCCGTGATGCGGCGCACCCGCATGCTGCCGCCGAACATGGGCGCGGTCGAACCCTCCCGGAAACTGGCCTTCGGCGAATGGCAGGTCGACACGGTGGCGCGCCACCTGATCGACGACAGCGGCGTCATGGTGGCGCTGAGCGGCGCCGAATACCGGCTGCTGCGCGTGTTCCTCGACCATCCGCAGAAGGTGCTGAGCCGCGACCAGCTGCTGAGCCTCACCCAGGGCCGCGAGGCCGAGCTCTTCGAGCGCTCCATCGACCTGCTCGTGAGCCGGCTGCGCCAGCGGCTGCGCGACGATGCGCGCGAGCCCCGCTACATCAAGACCGTGCGCAGCGAAGGCTATGTGCTCGCTTCGGCCGTCGAAGCCATGGACGGCTGACCGCGAACCAGGGCTTCTTCTTCATCCCGCTTGACCTCAAGTTAGGTTGAGGCTGCACATTGCGCGGCATGAACCACGACCCGCAACCCTCCACCCGCGTCGCGCAGGCGCTCCAGATCCATCGAAGCATTGCGGCATGCCATGCGCACCTTGCGCGCAGCGACGGCATCCATGCGCTGACGGCGGCGCTCATGCTGCCTTGCTACCGCGCCGAATTCGAGCGGCTGGTGCTCGCGATGTCTGCGGCGGAGACAAACGAACTGACGTCACTGCTCCCCGTCGGCGAAGCGCGGCAATCCCTCAGTCTTCCGCGCGCCTGATCACCAGGCGGCGGGCGCCCGGCCCTTCCGACGACAGCTTGTCGGCCGGGTTGCGCAGGCGGCAGCGGTCGATCGACAGGCAGCCGCAGCCGATGCAGTCGTCCAGCGTGTCGCGCAGCTTCTTGAGCTGGGCCATGCGTTCGTCCAGCTCCGCGCGCCAGCCGGCGGAAAGCCGCGCCCAATCCGCGCGGCTGGGCGCGGCCGAGGTGGGCAGCGTGGCCAGCGCATCGGCGATGTCGGCCAGCGCAATGCCCACCCGCTGCGCGACGCGGATGAACGCCACGCGCCGGAGCACGTCGCGCGCATAGCGGCGGTGGTTGCTCGGCGCCCGGTGGCTCGCGATGAGCCCCTTGGATTCGTAGAAGTGAAGGGTGGACACCGGCACCCCGCTGCGCTGCGCGACTTCGCCCACCGAGAGCGTGGCGGGAAAATCGTGCGGTGGTTCTGCTGGCTTGGATTTCATCGGGACCTCTCAACCTCGACTTTAGTTGAGGTCCAAAGGCCGCGTGCTCACTCCACAGTGGCGCCCGAAGCCTTGACGATGCCGGCCCACAGCGCGCTTTCCTTCGCGATGAGGGCGGCATATTCGGCCGGGCCGCCGAGCAGCGGCACGGCGCCTTCCACCCCCAGGCGCGACTGGAATTCAGCGCTGCCCGCCACCTGGAGCATCTGCGCCGAAAGCTCCTTCACGAAAGCGTCGGGCGTGCCGCGCGGCGCGAGAACGCCGTAGGTCAGCGTGCTCTCGAAGCCCGCGAGTTCGCTCAGGCCCGAATCGGCCACGGTGGGCACCTCGGGCAGCGAAGGCAGGCGCCTGGCGCCCGTGACCGCAATGGCGCGCAGCCGCCCGCCCTTGACCAGCGCGAGCGCGGGGGGAACGACGCTGAACATCATCTGCACCTGCCCGCCCGCCAGGTCGGTGAGGCCGGGGTTGGTGCCCTTGTAGGGAATGTGATTGATCCGCGTGCCGGTGCGCTCTGCGAAGAGCTCGCCGGTCAGGTGGCCGCCGGTGCCGCTGCCGCTCGATGCGTAGTCGAGCAGGCCCGGCCGCGCCTTGGCCTCGGCGATGAGATCGGCCACGGTGCGGATCTTCGATGCGGCGGGCACCACCAGCACCAGCGCGGACGAAGCGAACATGGCCACGGGCAGCAGGTCCTTGCGCGCGTCGAACTTCAGGCCCTTGTAGAGCGCCGGGTTGATCGACACGGTGCCCGTGTGGCCCAGCAGCAGCGTGCTGCCATCAGGCGTGCTGCGCACCACCTGCTCGGTGCCGAGGTTGCCGCCCGCGCCGGGCTTGTTGTCGACGATGACGCCCTGCTTGCGCAGCTCACCAAGGCCCTTGGCCATCTGGCGCGCGAACACGTCGTTGCCGCCGCCGGCCGCAAAGGGCACGACGATGCGGACCGGCCGGGCGTCGGGCTGCGCGTGCGCAGGCAGCCCCGCCGCCGCCAGCAGGCCCAGCAGCAGGCCGCGTCGGGCGCAGTCCATCAGACGCGTTCCAGGATCACGGCGATGCCCTGGCCCACGCCGATGCACATGGTGCACAGCGCATAGCGGCCGCCGCCCTTGTGCAGCTGGTTCACCGCGGTGGTGGCCAGGCGTGCGCCGCTGGCGCCGAGCGGGTGGCCCAGTGCGATGGCGCCGCCGTTGATGTTCACGCGCGGGTCGTTGTCCTGCAGGCCCAGCAGGCGCAGCACGGCAAGGCCTTGCGCCGCGAAGGCTTCGTTGAGTTCGATCACGTCGAGCTGGTCGAGCGTGAGGCCGGTGAGCGCCAGCACCTTCTGCGTGGCGGGCGCCGGGCCGATGCCCATCACGCGCGGCGCGACGCCGGCCGTGGCCATGCCGACCACGCGGGCGCGCGGCGTCAGGCCGTGCTTCGCGGCGCTGGCTTCGTCGGCCAGGAGCAGCGCGCAGGCGCCGTCGTTCACGCCGCTGGCGTTGCCGGCCGTCACGGTGCCGTCGGGGCGCACCACGCCCTTGAGCTTGGCCAGCGATTCGAGGCTGGTTTCGCGCGGATGCTCGTCCTTGTTGACGACGATCGCGTCGCCCTTCTTCTGCGGCACGGTCACGGGCACGATCTCGGCGTCGAAGAAGCCGGACTTCTGCGAGGCCACGGCGCGCAGTTGCGAGTTGAGCGCCATCAGGTCCTGCGCCTCGCGCTCGATCTTGTAGTCGGTGGCCACGTTCTCGGCCGTCTCGGGCATGGAGTCGACGCCGTACTGCGCCTTCATGAGCTTGTTGACAAAGCGCCAGCCGATGGTGGTGTCGTACACCGCGTTGTTGCGGCTGAAGGCGCTCTCGGCCTTGGGCATGACGAAGGGCGCGCGGCTCATGCTTTCGACGCCGCCGGCAATCATGAGGCCGGCCTCGCCCGCGCGGATGGCGCGCGCGGCGGTGCCGACGGCATCGAGGCCCGAGCCGCACAGGCGGTTGATGGTGCCGCCGCCAACCTCGAGCGGCAGGCCCGCGAGCAGCGCCGACATGCGCGCGACGTTGCGGTTGTCTTCGCCGGCCTGGTTGGCGCAGCCGTAGAGCACGTCGCTCACGGCCTGCCAGTCGACGTTCCTGTTGCGTTCCATCAGTGCCTTGAGCGGCACGGCGCCCAGGTCGTCGGTGCGCACGCTGCTGAGCGAACCGCCGTAGCGGCCGAAGGGGGTGCGAACGGCGTCGCAGATGAAGGCTTGGTTGGTCATGTGAGTTGTCTCTCTCTGATTGGTTGGATGGGGTCAGGCAGCGATCGGCAGGCCGACCAGCTTTTCGAGCTCTTCGCGGCTGAGGCCCTCGACCAGGTCGACGAGCTTCAGGCCCTCGGGCGTGCATTCGAGCGTGGCGAGGTCGGAGTACACGCGCTTGACGCAGGCGATGCCGGTCAGTGGATAGCTGCATTCCTGCACCAGCTTGCTCGCGCCCTGCTTGGTCAGCAGGTCCATCATGACCCAGGTCTGCTTGGCGCCGATGGCCAGGTCCATGGCGCCGCCGACCGCGGGAATCGCGTCTTTCTCTCCCGTGTGCCAGTTGGCAAGGTCGCCCGTGGCCGACACCTGGAACGCGCCGAGCACGCAGATGTCGAGGTGGCCGCCACGCATCATCGCGAAGCTGTCGGCATGGTGGAAGAACGAGCCGCCCGGCAGCAGCGTGACGGGCTGCTTGCCGGCGTTGATAAGGTCGTAGTCTTCCTGGCCGGCCTCGGGCGCGGGGCCCATGCCGAGGATGCCGTTCTCGCTCTGCAGGATGACTTCGCGGCCCTTGGGCAGGTGGTTGGCCACCAGCGTGGGCTGGCCGATCCCCAGGTTGACGACGGCGCCGTCGAAGATGTCCTGCGCCACGCGGGCGGCGAGCTGGTCCTTGGTGCGACGTTGGTAAGTGGTGCTCATGGTCATGCTGCCTTCTTGAAACCGCCGGCCTGGGTGGCCACGCGTTCGATGCGCACCACCTGGTGCACGAAGATGCCCGGGGTCACGACGGTCTCGGGGTCGAGGGTGCCGAGTTCGGCGATGTCGTGCACGGTGGCAATGGTCTTCTTCGCGGCCATGGCCATCACCGGCCCGAAGTTGCGCGCGGCCTTGCGGTAGACCAGGTTGCCCCAGCGGTCGCCGCGCTCGGCCTTGATGAGCGCCACGTCGCCGTGGATGGGGTACTCGAGCACGTACTGCTTGCCGTCGATCTCGCGGGTTTCGCGGTTGCCCGCGAGCTGCGTGCCGTAGCCCGTGGGGCAGAAGAAGGCGCCGATGCCCGCGCCCGCCGCGCGGATGCGCTCGGCCAGGTTGCCCTGGGGCACCAGTTCGAGTTCGATCTTGCCGCTGCGGTAGAGCCCGTCGAACACCTGGCTGTCGGCCTGGCGCGGAAAGCTGCAGATGATCTTGCGCACGCGGCCGGCCTTGAGCAGCGCGGCCAGGCCGGTTTCGCCGTTGCCGGCGTTGTTGTTGACGACGGTGAGGTCCTTGGCGCCCTGCTCGACGAGGCCGTCGATGAGTTCGCCGGGAATGCCGGCGGTGCCGAAACCGCCGATGAGAACCGTGGCGCCGTCTTGGATGCCTGCCAGGGCATCGGCGACCGAGCGCGCGATCTTGTTGATCATGAAGCCTGTCTCCGGGAATGAGGAAAGAAAGAGAAATCGAACCGTGCGAACGACCTGCCCCAACCATCCGACCAGACCGGGCCGATTCCGTGAAATCGCCGATTTGTTCGTATAAAGAACATTTGTTCGTATAATGAATTCTAAAGAGGATCGTTCCACATGGCAACCCATACCCTGCAAACAGAGACGCCCGCCCCCGGCGACAGCTACGTGCAGTCGTTCGCGCGCGGGCTCCAGGTGATCCGCTCGTTCAGCGAAAGCGCGCCGCGCCAGACGCTCAGCGAAGTGGCGGCCGCCAGCGGCCTCACGCGGGCGGGCGCGCGGCGCATCCTGCTCACGCTGCAGACGCTGGGCTACGTGGTGAGCGACGGCAAGCTCTTCACGCTCACGCCGCGCATCCTCGACCTGGGCTTTGCGTATCTTTCCTCGATGCCGATCTGGAACCGCGCCGAGCCCGTGATGGAAGCGCTGGTGCAGCAGGTGCAGGAGTCCTGCTCGGCCGCGGTGCTGGACGCCACCGACATCGTCTACGTGATGCGCGTGCCCACCAAGAAGATCATGCACATCAGCCTGGGCGTGGGCTCGCGCCTGCCGGCCTACTGCACCTCGCTCGGCCGGCTGCTGCTGGCCGACCTGGACGACGAAGAGGTGCGCGCGCGGCTCGAGGCCTCCGATCGCCAGGCGCTCACCAAGCACACGGTGACCGACGTGGACGCGCTCATGGCCAAGGTGGCGCAGGCGCGCAGGCAGCAGTGGTGCCTGGTGAACCAGGAGCTCGAGGAAGGCCTGATCTCCGTGGCCGCGCCTATCGTCAACCGCCAGGGCCGCATGGTGGCCGCGCTCAACATCAGCGGACAGGCCAACCGCACCAGCGCGAAGGTGATGCAGGAGACGATCCTGCCGGCGCTGATGGATGCCGCGAAGAAGGTTTCGCGGCTGCTGTAAAAAGAGGGCTGCCTCATCCAGTGCACCCGCGGAACCGGCTCTGCCGGGCCGCCGGGTGCGCCCCCCAGTGGGGGGAGGCGCCGAAGGCGCTTCGGGGGCGTCTAAACCTCGGAGTGGATGCCCTTCATGATGATCACGCCGCCCAGGCGCGTGGTGTCGGCGCGCATGCGCTTGGCCAGCGCGTCGGGCGAACCGGGCTGCGCCTGCCAGCCGGTCTTCAGCAGCGCCTGGCTCACTTCGGGCGAGCCGAGCACTTCGACCAGCGCGGCATTGAGCCTGGCGATGGCGGCGGGCTTCATGCCCGCGGGCGCGGCCAGTGCGGTCCAGATCTCGAGGTCGGCGCCGCGCACGTCGGCGTCGCGGATCGTGGGCAGTTCGCTGGCCAGCGGGCTGCGCTCGGGCGAGGTCACGCCAATGGCCTTGAGCTTGCCCGACTTCACATGCGGCATGGCCAGGCCCGGCGGCAGCAGCGCCAGCTGGATCTCGCCCGCCAGCAGGCCTGCAATGACCTGCGGGTTGCCGGTGTAGGGCTTGTGCTGCGCGGTGATGGCGGCGCGGCTCTTGATGAGCTCCATGCCCAGGTGGCCGACGGTGCCCACACCCGGCGTGCCGTACTTGCCGCCGCTGCCGAGGTTGCGCACCCACAGCAGTTGTTCGGCCGACGTCTTGCCCGGGGCATTGCCCGACACCGCCAGCACCAGCGGCGCCGTTCCGATCATGCCCACGGGCGCAAAGTCTTTCTCGGGGTCGAAGCTCAGCTTGGGGTTGAGCAGCCTAGCAATGGTGAGATTGCCGTTGATCAGCGCGCCGATGGTGTGGTCGTCGGTCGCCTTGGCCACCTGGTCGGCCACCAGGTTGCCGCTGGCGCCGGGCTTGTTCTCGACCGTGACCGGCTGGCGCAGGATCTTCGACAGCGGCTCGGCAATGGCGCGCGCCGCCAGATCGGGCGATGCGCCGGCGGGAAACCCCACGAGGATGCGAACCGGCTTGCTCGGCCAGGCGGCGTCGCCGCCGGCAGCGGCGGTGCCGGCGTGCTGGGCCCACGAACCGGGTGCAAAAAGCGATGCGGCAACTGCTGCTGCGCCGCTTTCGAGCAAGCGGCGTTTGGTGATCTTCAAGATGGCTCCAGAAAGAGTGGGAGGGAGTCCGGCAACGTTGCTGACGTCGCACTTACAGAACGTTACAGGATCGTGCTGCATTGCGCAACCGTTGACCCTGCTGCAGGCACGCCCCCCACCCCCGCGCCAGCCTCTGCGCGCCTCGATCCGCGTCAGTTGAAGAGGCCCTGCTGCCTGGCCTGGTGCACCGCCTGGGTCCGCGACTTGACGGACAGCTTGCGGTAGATGTTCTTCGCGTGAAACTCGATGGTGTTGACGGAAAGCGACACGGCCTCGGCAATCTGCTGGTTGCTCCAACCCTGGGCAATGAGGCGCAGCACTTTCAGCTCGCGCGGCGACAGCAGCGGCTTGCCTTCTGCCGGGCTCGCCGGCACGGGCTGCTGGATGGCGATCGGCTTCGGCTGGGCGGAAGCAGCAAACAGGCCGAGGATGCGGCGCGCGATGCGCGAATCCACCGGCGCGCCGCCGCGTTCGATGGAGCGCAGAAGGAACGCGAGTTCGGCGTCGTCGGCCTCGGTCAGCACGTAGCCCACCGCACCCGCGGCAATGGCGGCGCCCACCAGGCGGTCATCGTCGGTTTCCGACATGGCGATGACGTCGATGTGCGGATGGTCCCTGCGCACCTGGCGGATCAACGCCGCGCCACCGCCATCCGGCCCGTCCATGCCCACGAGCACGAAGCTGAAGGCCTGCGCGGCCAGCATGAAGCGGGCCTCGGCCTGCGTCGAAGCGGCTGCCAGCTGCAAGCCCGGCGCCGCCGCGGCAAGAATGCGCCGCATGCGTTCGGACACGCTCGGGCTGCCCTCGACGACGAGGGCGCCACCGCACATGCCGGCTCCAGGGCTGCCGGCGGATATCTGAGGGGCCACGCGCACTTTCCTTTCGGCCGCACAAGGCGTGCCGAGATTGATCTTTGGCTTGAACATTGCATGAACGATGCCCGGCCGGGGAGGCCGGCGTGGCGCCCGGCACTTCGATGCATGCAGGCACTTCGGTTTTCATTGGCGAACCGGTTCCGGACCGGCTTTTCACGGGCTTGGAAGGTGCGGCTGGAGCGGCCGTTTTGTGGCCCCGCGTTACGTATTTGCCACAGTGCCCGTTACGTAGCGCGCCCCTTGGCCACGCAGGTTTCAAGCAGTCAATTCGAGTGTCCGCACTGTGTCCGAAGGTTACTCCCCCACTTACAATCCCTGCCGCATCATCCCTTCCCCCACACGAGGTCTTGTCCGCAATGCCCAAGAGCCCCCTGCCGCGCGCACGCTTTCGCTTTTCTCCCACCGTGCGTGCCCTGCTCCTGGCCACCGCCTGTGGCATGGCATTGCCCGTGCTCGCCGCCGCCGAGCACGATGAAGTCGACCGGCTCATGCAGTCCGGCAAGCTCGATGAGGCCATGACCCGCGCCGATGCGTTCCTGAAGGACAAGCCCAAGGACCCGCAGATGCGCTTCCTCAAGGGCGTGATCCAGCTCGACACCGGCAAGCGCGCCGAGGCCATTGCCGCCTTCACCCAGCTCACGCAGGACGCACCCGAGCTGCCCGAGCCGTACAACAACCTCGCCGTCATCTACGCGAGCCAGAACCAGTTCGACAAGGCGCGCAGCGCGCTCGAAAGCGCCATTCGCACCAACCCGAGCTATGCCACGGCGCAAGAGAACCTCGGCGATGTGTATGCGCGGCTGGCCAGCCAGGCCTACAGCAAGGCGCTGCAGCTCGACCAGAACAACACCGCGGTGCAGCCCAAGCTCGCGGTGATCCGCACGCTGTTCACGCCCGCGCCGGCTGGCGGCAAGCCCTCGGCCGTTGTCGCGGCGGCCGCGGCACCTGCTCCGGCACCCGCCCCCGTCGCGAAGGCGCCTGCCGCTCCGGCGCCCACGCCTGCGCCGGCCCCGGCACCCGTCAAGGCAGCAGCGGCCCCCGCAGCCGCACCAGCTCCCGCAGCACCGCCGCCGCCCACGGTGGTGGCCAAGGCACCCGAGGCTGCTCCGGTGCCAGCGGCGCCCGCGCCAGCACCGGCCGCCGCGCCCTCTTCCAGCTCCACCGCCGAAGTCGAATCGGCCGTGCGCGGATGGGCCGCCGCATGGGCCGGCCAGGACATGGACCGCTACCTTGCCGCCTACGGCTCCGACTTCAACCCCGGCGGCGGACAAAGCCGCAAGAACTGGGAAGAAGAACGCCGCGCGCGCATCGTCGGCAAGTCGAGCATCAGCGTGAACATCGAGAACCTCGTGATCAGCGTCAACGGGCAGGCCGCAACCGCCAAATTCCGCCAGATCTACCGCGCCGACAACCTCAACATCTCGAGCCGCAAGACGCTCGAGCTGCAGCGCGCCGGCAACCAGTGGCACATTCGCAAGGAAAGCGTCGGCGGCTAGTGGCAGACATCGTCCGGCGCAGCCGGCTTCGGAACCCTGCGCTGCGGCGCGGTGCGAACATGCTTGCCGCGCTCATGGCGGCATCGGCCCTGCTGCTGGCAACACACGGCGCGGCAGCCGCCGCATCGACCAAGCCCGCGAGCGCCAAAACCAGCGGCGCCAAGGCCAACAAGGCTTCCGCCGCCCGCCCGACCGCCAGGGAAGCCAAGGCCAGGACCACAAGAAAGGCTTCCGCGGCAGACGCAAGAACCGCTGCGGCGGCCAAGGGCGCCCCGCGCAGCAAGGCGGCAGCGGCTTCTTCTTCCGCAGCCTTGCAACAGGCCAGCAGCGCCGAAGCCCGCCTGATCGCGGTCTATGAACTGTTCGGACGCGGCCAGCCGCGCCCCGCGCTGGCCAAGGCCCGCGACCTGGTGCGGGACTATCCCAACTTCCAGCTCGCGCAGCTCGTCTATGCCGACCTGCTCGCAACGCAGGTGCCGCCTGCGCACGCCTTTTCCGACGCCACCGGCATCGGGCGGCTGCGCAGCGATCCGGCCATGGCCGACCTGCGCGAGGAATCCCGCCGGCGACTGCAGGCCCTGCGCGACAGGCCGCCGGCCGGCACCGTGCCTTCGCAGTTCCTGGCACTGTCCACGCGCAGCCGCTACGCCATTGCAGTCGACGCCTCGCGCTCGCGGCTCTACCTGCTCGAGAATTCCGACAAGGGCCTGCAGCTGGTGGCCGACTACTACGTGTCGGTCGGCAAGTCGGGCATCGGCAAGGCCACCGAGGGCGACGCGCGCACGCCGCTGGGCGTTTACTACGTCACCAGCAGCCTCGACCCCAAGTCGCTGCGCGACTTCTACGGCGCCGGCGCGCTGCCCATCAACTACCCCAACCCCTACGACGTGCGGCGCGGCAAGACCGGCAGCGGCATCTGGCTGCACGGCACCCCGCCCCAGCAGTTCTCGCGCGCGCCGCTCGCGAGCGACGGCTGCGTCGTCATGGCCAACCCCGACCTCAAGCAGCTGCTGCGCAAGGTGCAGATCGGCGCCACCCCCGTGGTCACCGCATCCAGCCTGCAGTGGATTCCGCGCCCGCAGGCCGAAAAAGAGGCCCAGACCTTCACCAGCGCGATTTCGGCCTGGAAAGATGCCAGGGCCAATGGCAATGAAGCGCAATTGAAGAAATTCTATTTGCCCGATTTCCAGCGCAACGGCAGCAAGAAAAACACCGAAGGCTTTTCGGTGCTCCACGACGAAGTGGAATATGCCCAGGGCAAGCGCGTGCAGTTCAAGGACATGTCCTTCCTGCATTGGCGCGACGGCGACGACACCATGGTCGCCACCTTCGGCGAAGTCTTCGAAGGCGAGAAAAGCGGGCGCACCAGGCGCCAGTACTGGCTGCGTCAAGGCAGCGAGTGGAAGCTTTTCCACGAAGAAATCCTCGGCTGAGACCCTCTCGGCGGTGAGGTAGGTACCCCTTAGGTGTGACTTTTTGCACACCCGACACACCTATCTTGGGCGTTACATCTCCCGTTACAACTGCGTGCTACGTAACGCGTAACGGCTTTGTTCCCGTAACAAACGCTGTTTGAATGTTCCCAAGAAACGTAACGTTGTTCACCCATTCATGGGATGCGCACACACCGTGTCAGAGGGAAAAATGTGTCTCAGGACTGTTACTCCCGCTCCCGAGCGGGGTGCTTCCCGAGGACTGCAAAGGGCTGGCCGCCTTCCTGCTTAGACCCCGAGGCCTAGCACAGGAAGGCATCGAACCCACGGGTTACTGTTGTTGATACACGGAGTTACGCTGTATAACATCCACCTGGCCAGCCTCACTTGTTAACACTTTTTTTAAGGGGAAATCATGCTTCGCTCTATTACTCGTTTTCTGCGCGATGAAGAAGGTGCCACTGCAATTGAATATGGAATTATTGCGGGGTTGATTTCGGTCGCAATCATTGCCTTCCTTCCCGGAATTGGCACCAAGCTCGGGGTTATTTTTCAGAAAATCGACGCTGCCATCACGACGGCAGGAACGCCGGCAGGAACGCCGGAATAAGACTATTTCTCCTCATGGCGCTCGCGCTCCTGCTATGGCTCGTTCTTGCCATCGTCTATGACCTTCGCGAGCGCCGAGTCCCAAACTGGCTCGTGTTATTCGGCGGTGTCTTCGCGCTGGCGGCACTTGCCACCACACAGCCATTCGATATCGGATGGTCTGAAGCGGGCCTGGGCGCTGCAGTGGGCTTCGGTTTTCTGCTGTTTTTTTATGCCACCGGCCTCATGGGAGCGGGCGACGTGAAGTTCGCAGGCGTCTTGGGGTTATGGGTCGGTTTGTCGGACTTGATACCGATCTGGGTCGTGGCCAGCCTGATGGCTTTCGCCCACGCAGTTCTTTGGCGAAAACTAAGAGACTGGCCCATTTTTCCGCGACTTACCTCGATGGTCGTCGGGCCGTCGCGCGCTTCCGAGCCCGACGTCCCAGCTCGGCGGGTTCGCATCATTCCTTATGCGGCTTATCTCGCTCTAGCCGCCGCGGTGTGGATGGTTTGGGGCCGACAGGGTAGCTAATCGCTCCGCCGCCACGAGCTGTTCATCGATAGCTCTCGAATTGCTCCTCCCTCGACATGCCGCCCAATGATCAATCTGACCAAAATCATCGCCGCCATCCTCGTGCTCCTGGCCCTCGCGCTTGGCAGCTATGCATGGTTGCTCAGCCGCCAGCCTCCACCTCCCGTTGCGGTCGCCCCCTCCGCCGCTCCCGGCAAGGCCGCCCAGGCACAGACCTTCCCCGTGGTCGTAGCGGCCAAGCCGCTGCCCGCGGGCCAGGCGATCCCGGCCGACGCGCTTCGCATCGAGCGGCTGACGATCAATCCCGTGGGCGCCTTCCAGGAAACCGGGCCGCTCGCGGGACGCGTGCCGGTGATCGATCTGAGTGAAGGTACGCCGCTTTTCGAAGGCCAGCTCGTTTCGGGTCTGGCCCTGCGCGTCACCGAAGGCGAACGTGCGGTCGCCATCAAGGCCGATGAGATCATGGGCGTGGGCAACAAGGTCCAGCCCGGTGACTTCGTCGACGTGTTCCTGATGCTGAAGTCCGACGGCAAGGACATCGACCGCAGCCAGGCGCGCCTGCTCCTGTCGCGCAAGCGCGTGCTGGCCTACGGCAGCGCTTCCGTCGATGGCCTGCCTTCCAAGATGGACAAGAACGGTGGTGCGCAGCAGCAAGCCCAGCGCGCTGAGGCGGCCCGCACCGCGGTGCTCGCGGTGCCGGTGGATGACATCAACCGGCTGACGCTTGCCGAGAACAGCGGCCGCCTGCTGCTGGCGCTGCGCAACCCCACCGACATGTCGGAACCCGATCCGAAGCTTTTTGCCGAGCTGCCCACCGCCTTGCAGCCACCTCCGCCGAAAGCCGGCGAGCCGCGCCGCCCGCCGCTCGAAGGCCTGGACCGCGCGCAGGCCGGCGTCACCACGGCAGATTTCGTGACCGGCGGCAAGCCGGGCGCCTTGCGCGCCCCGGCCATTGCTGCAGTACGGACTCCGACGGCTCGCACCAGCGGCTCTCGCGGCGGACTCAAGGTCGAAGTCATTCGCGGCGACCGCAGCGAAACCATCAATTACTGATCAGCAAACAGTGGCACGCCCATGCACGCCACGCAGGAAACGAACACCATGACGATCGCCCTTCGCGCGAAAACAGCCGGTCCGGCACGTCCTCTGCGTCCCACACTCGCGGTGCTGTACTTGCTGGCATCGGGCGTCTGGCCCGGGGTGTCCGCCGCCGCAGATGCAGTAGAGACGGCATCTGCCCGCCCCGCGCTGCAGCTGCGGATCGACGCGGGCACGCAAAAGGAACTGCTGGTCAGCAAGGGCATCGAGCGCATGGCCATTGCCGACGAGACCGTGGCCGGTGTCGCGCTCACCCGCCAATCGCCCAACTCGCCGGCCGCGCGCCTCATCGTCACCGGCAAGGCCGCGGGCCGGACCACGCTCATGATCTGGGAAAAGGGCCAGCCGACCGCGACGGTCTACGCGCTCGAAGTGCGGCGCCGCGCCTCCACGCTCTCCGGCTCGCTCAACAGCATGACCGCGCACCAGGAAGCGCGCGATGCGGCCATGGCGGCCGGCGGAGAAAAATCGGCGCTGATCGATCGCTCCGTCGTTAATGTGCGAAGCAGCACCGTGCAGGTCGAAGTCAAGATCGTCGAGTTCAACCGCAGCGTGCTCAAGCAGGCCGGCCTCAACATCTTCAGCACGCGCGCCAATTCCAACGGTTTCAGCTTTGGTGTTTTCACGCCTTCGTCGCTGCGCTCCACAACATTCGCAAGTGACGGCTCGATCAGCGGTGAATACAACAACCCGCTCGCCCAAGCCTTCAGCCTCTTGTTCAACTTCGGCAAGGCCGGCATCGGCCTGAACGTCGGTTTCCTTGAAGGCAACGGCATGGCCCGCGTGCTCGCAGAGCCGACGCTGGTGGCGCTGTCGGGCCAGAGCGCGAGCTTCCTGGCGGGCGGCGAACTGCCCGTGCCCGCACCGCAGGGCCTGGGCACCACGAGCATCGAATACAAGCCTTTCGGCATCGGTCTCACGCTCACGCCCACGGTGCTGTCGAACGATCGCATCGTGCTCAAGGTGGCACCCGAGGCCAGCGACCTGGACTACACCAACTCGCTCAGCATCGGCGGTGTCGCAGTGCCCGCCATCAGCACGCGCCGCGCCGACACCACGGTGGAACTCGGCGATGGCGAGAGCTTCATCATCGGTGGCCTCGTGAGCCGCACCACGACTTCCAACGCCGACAAGGTGCCGCTGCTCGGCGACATTCCGGTGCTCGGAACCTTCTTCAAGCAGAACAAGTACCAGATGAGCGAGAAGGAATTGGTGATCCTTGTCACGCCGCACTTGGTGAAGCCCATTGCGCGCGGCACCGCTCTTGCCCCGTACCTGCCGGGTGGTGCCGCCGAGCAACGCGATGGCCCCGTGTGGCGCGCGCATCTGCTGGGGCCGGCATCAGGCACGACGGTGCCGGGCTTCTCGCGTTGACGGCAACAAACTACGCAAAGCCTGTGGCCGATGCCATGAACGCTCCACGCGACAACCTTCCTGAAACCGGTGCGGAGACCTATCTCTTCGCATCGCCGAACAGCGGCCACATCACATGGCTGACCGACGCACTCGGCCAGTTGGGCGCGGTGGTGATCCTTCCCGCCGAGGCCAAGTCGATCGACGAGCGCATTGCCATGCTCAGCCCGGCGGCGGTCTTTCTCGATTTCTCGGGCGACCACGCCGCTGCGGCCGGCGAACTTCACCAGCGCCTTAAGCGCGAATGGCCCACGCTGCCCGTGCTGGCGACGGGCGTTTCGGCCGAGCCGGCGTCCATGCTCGCCGCGCTGCGCGCCGGAGTGGACGATTTCGTCGACATGAGCGCACCGCCGACGGATGCGATCAACACGCTGCGCAAACTGCTCGACCGGCAAAGCAGCCTTCAGAGCCGCGCCCGCGGATGCACGCTAGCGCTGCTCGGCGCCCGCCCGGGCATTGGCGTGACCACGCTCGCGGCCAGCCTGTCGCTGATGCTCAACGACCAGCTGTCCCAGACGGCCGCGCCTTCTCACAACCGCAACACCCGCCGTGGAGTGGCGCTGCTCGACCTCGGGTTGCCGGCCCGCGATGGTCTTCTGTATCTCGACACGCAAAGCGGCTTCAGCTTTGTCGACGGCGTGCGCAACCTGCGTCGCCTCGATCAGACGCTGCTGCATACCGCACTGGCCCACCACACGAGCGGCGTGGCCGTGCTGCCGCTGCCCGCGAGCCTCGCGCAAGTGCGCGAGATCTCCCATGCGGATTCGGTGGCGCTGATCAAGCGGCTCGGCGACTTCTACGATTTCCAGATCGCCGACCTCGGCGGTTTTTCGACGCTCGATTTTGTCGCCCAGACCGTGAAGGCCGCCCAGCGCAGCTGGGTGGTGTGCGACCAGAGCATCGGTGCCATCGTCTCGACGGCCAACATGCTCAAGGAACTGCGCACCCGCGGCATCGACACCGATCGACTGTCGCTCGTGGTCAACAAGTTCGACAGCCACGTCGGCCTGCCGGCCAAGGACATTGCCGAGCGGCTCGAACTGCCGCTACACCATGTCCTGCCGGCGCGCAGCACGCAACTCCTGGCGGCAGCGAGCCGCGGCGAAATGCTGGTGCGCACCGCACGCAACGACGCGTATTCGCAAGCCGTAGCCGGCCTCGCACGCGGACTGAACCAAGAATACACGTCCGAAGCGGGCCAGCCGCCGGCCAAGGAACCCAGCTGGGTTGCACGAATTTCGCAAATTGCCGGCTTCTGGAAAAGCTCTAGTCAAGGTTGAACCGCCCCATGTCCAACGATCTCGAATTCGCCGACGACGACCAGGCGTTCATCAACTCCCAGCAGTTCCAGGACATCAAGAGCTGGACGCATGACCATCTGCTGAGCCGCATCGAAGAGCTCGGCGCGGAGTTCGGCCGCTGGTCGCGCGCCTCGATCCAGCAGTTTGTCGAACTGGAGGTCGACAGCTTCGTGCGCCTGCGCCGCGTGCCGATCAACGACCGCGAGATGCAGCTCATCTCCGATGCATTGACCAAGGAGCTTGCGGGCTTCGGGCCGCTGGAAGACCTGCTCAACGATCCGGCCGTCGAAGACATCCTGATCAACGGCTACCAGAACGTGTACGTGTCGCGCCACGGCATGCTGGAGCGCGAGACCGTGCGCTTTGCCGATGCGGAGCACGTGATGCGCATCGTGCGCCGCATCCTTGCACCGCTGGGCCGCCGGCTCGACGAGTCGAACCCGATGGTCGATGCGCGCCTGCCCGACGGCGGCCGCATCAACGTGATCATCGAGCCGCTGGCCATCGACGGACTTTCGGTCTCGATCCGCAAGTTCCGCAAGGAACCGCTCACGCCGGCCGACCTGGTGAAGCTCGGCACCTTCGACGCGGGCATGGCGCAGTTGCTGGAGATTGCCGTGCGTGCGCGCTGCAACATCCTTGTGAGCGGCGGCACCAGCTCGGGCAAGACCTCGCTGCTCAATGCGCTTGCCACCTTCATCCCTGCGCGCGAGCGCGTCATCACCATCGAAGACACGGCGGAACTGTCGCTGGGCACCAGCCACGTCGTCAGGCTGGAAAGCCGCCCCGGCGGCTTCGACGGCACGGGCGTGGTGTCGATCCGCGACCTGCTGCGCAACAGCCTGCGCATGCGGCCCGACCGGATCATCGTGGGCGAAGTGCGCGGCGCCGAAGTGATCGAAATGATGCAGGCGATGAACACGGGCCACGAAGGATCGATGGGCACCATCCACGCGAGCTCGCCGCGCGAATGCCTTTACCGCCTTGAAATGCTCGCGGGCTTTGCCGGCTACCAGGGCAGCGAAGTGAGCCTGCGCCGGCAGATTGCCAATGCCATCGATTTCATCGTGCAGATCGGGCGCCTTTCGAGCGGCCAGCGCCGCATTCTCTCGCTGAGCGAAGTCACCGGCGTCAACGACAACGTGGTCGCGATGCAGGAGCTCTATCGCTACGAGCCGATCACGTCGCCCGATGGCGAAGAGCGTGATCGCTGGGTGTCGCTGGGCATTGCACCGCATTCGCCCAAGATCACGCGCTTCCGCCAGTCGCTGGCGCGCGCGCAGCAGGGAGACAACCGTGGCTAAGGTCCTGCTGACGGTGGCCTGCATCGCGCTGCTGCTTGCAGCCGCGGGGCTGCTGCTGTGGCAATGGGCGAAAGGGCGCCAGGCGCGCCAGGCGGCGGGACGGCATCTGAACCAGCAGATTCTGGCTAGCACGGCCGCTGCGGCGTCGTTGCCGATACCTTTGCGGGATCTGCCCAGTGGCGGTCTCATGACCGACCCGTGGCTCGAGACCGATGCAAGCGCGGCGGCTTCCGCACCCGTTGGGCTTCTTGAAAAAGCCTTGCCTGACTGGCTGATGGGTGTGATCGAGCCGCGCGTGATCGCGCTGGGGTTGGCCGCCGTCGTGGGGCTGGCCGCGCTTGCCGGTCTGTTCGGCGGCTGGATTGCGGCGTTGAGTGCGCTCACTTTGTTGGCACTACTCGCGATCTTCGCGATCTGGCTGCGGCTGCAGAAATTCCGACGCAAGCTGGTCAGCCAGTTGCCTGCCTACATCGACGCGATGGTCCGACTGATCACCATCGGAAACTCCACGCAGGCGGCCTTCCAGCTGGCGATTGCCACCACCGAGGCTCCATTGCGCGGCCTACTGGAACGCGCAGCATCGCTGGTGCGCGCTGGCATGGATCTGGACCGCGCCCTGCACCAGACGGCCCGCAGCGTACGTATCGACGAGATGTACCTATTGGCCTCCATCCTCGGCCTGGGTGTGCGTTATGGCGGCCGCGCTGATCTGCTGCTGGAACGTGTAGGCAACTTCATGCGCGACCGTGAGCAAGCAGGGCACGAGTTGGTTGCCATGTCGGCGGAAACCCGGCTCTCTGCCTGGATTCTGGGACTGCTGCCCTTGGGCGTGGGCACTTTCCTCATCATGACCAATCCCGCTTACTTCATAGGAATGTGGAATGACGACACGGGTCGCATGCTGATCTTCTCCTCGGCGGGCCTTCAATTGGTCGGCGTCGCACTCCTTTATCGATTGGCAAGACTGACATGACGTTCTCGCCCAATCAACTCGCCATCCTTGGCCTCGCGTTACTCGCCCTAGGCCTCATGGCTGGAGCAGGCGCACTGATTGCGAGCGAATTGCGTCGCGCGCGCAGTGGAAAGGTCATCGGCCGCGCTATTCACCAAGTCGTGGAAGCTCCGGATTTGTCGAAAGTTTCCGCTGATGCGGAAGAAGAGTCTGGCGCCTCGACGAAACCTGATATCGAACTGCCATTCCATTGGCTCGATTCGCGACTGGGCCGGACGCTTGTGGCAGATGAAGACCGGAACCTCATCGACCAGTGCGGTCTTTCCTCGAAGCGAACACAGCTGATTTTTTTAGTGACCCGCGTTCTGCTTGCATTGCTTCTCCCACTTCTGGCCTATATGACGTGGGGTGAGAAACACACGGGGCGCACCGTCGTCATCGTTCTTGCTGGTGCCTTCGTCATCGGCTTTATGGCGCCCAAATGGGTGCTCGGACGCTTTGCTGCCGCACGGCGCGAACGGGCGAATCAGGAGCTTCCGCTGTTCATCGATTTGCTGCGCCTTCTCCAAGGCGTTGGACTGAGCCTGGACCAGAGCCTGCAGATCATGGCCAGCGACTTCTCGCATGTGCTGCGCGTGCTCGGCTATGAGCTGAGCTTGGCCAACAACCAGTACAGCCGCGGTCGCAGCCGCGAGCATTCATTGCAGCGCCTTGCGACCTTGCACAAGAACGAGAACCTCCGAGGGCTCGTGTCCTTGCTGGTGCAGGTCGACAAGCACGGCGGCGCCGTGCAGGAACCGTTGCGCATCTTCAGCGACCGGCTGCGCGAGCACCGGCGTTCTGAAATGAAGGAAAAAATCGGGAAGATCACCGTGAAGATGACTGCGGTGATGGTGTCCACGCTGCTGCCGGCACTGGTCATCGTCACGGCAGGACCAGGCTTCATCGCAGTATTCCGATCACTGGGAGTTGTCGCCAAATGAAAACCCTGCACTTTTGCATGTGCTCGCCCGCCATGCGTCGCATGTTGGCTTTCGTCTCCGCGGGCGCCGCGGCTCTCATCGTCACCGGCTGTGCCGGCATCAAGGATCAGTACGCCGCCAGCGCGGACGCGCAACAGCGGATGGCCGCCGAAGCAGCCGCGGACACGAAGGCGGGGGCGTCAGTAGACACCCAGGCGACGTATCTCAAACTTGTCGAGCAGATGCAGAAAGAGGAACTATGGTTCGCATCGCTCGCGCACATCGACGCTCTTGAACAGCGTTGGGGTATCTCGCCCGAATCCACGCGCACGCGTGCTGAGGCGCTGCGCCAGACGGGGCAGGCTGTCTCCGCCGAAGCCGCTTACAAGCGCCTTTTGAGCACGCCGCTGGCGAGCGCCGGCTACCGCGGATTGGGACTGCTGGCAGGTACGCGCGGCAACTACGCCGAGGCAGTGCAGTTGCTTACGCAGGCTCAGCGCCGGACACCAACCGATGCGTTGCTGCTGAGCGATCTAGGCTACGCACAGCTTCGCGCCGGCCAGATCGAAGACGCACGACTGCCTCTGATGCAGGCCCTGCAGTTGCGCCCCGATAGCACACAGGCACAAGCCAATCTCGCGCTCTATTTCGTCGCCATCAATCAGAGCGAACAGGCGGACCGGCTGATGGAAGTCAACCGCATGCCCGAGGCTACGCGCGCCGCGGTGCGGGAGGCTGCACAACAGTTGCGCACGGGTGCACCGGCCGCTGTGCGCGGTGCCGCACCGGTACCGGCATCTGCGCGTGCAGCGGTGCGCCCGGGCGGCACGAGCTTCGCGACAGACGATGCGGCCCCCCTGCCGCTGGCACTTAAGCCGTCGCGCTGGTCCGGCATCGGTGGCATGCGAACTGCGATCCAGTTGAACCCACCCACCTCCGACTCCACGATGACCCAATCCCCCACATCGACTTCACGAGGCACCCCATGAGCAAAGAAGAACACGCCTTCCGCTGGAACATCCTGTCGTCCGCATGCGGCGTGGGAATCGCGCTGGCCGTCTTCGGCTCCACAGTGCTGGCGCAGGAGGCGACGCCCATCAAGCCACACGCCATGCCTGCCATCCCGGCCGCACCGCAGGCCGCGACGACCCCGGTCGCCACCGCTGGCGTGCAGGCACCTGCACAGACGCAACAACAGCAGCAGGCGGAGATGTCCGATGCCGAGGAGTTCATCTACGACGAGCCCTTGCAGGTCGGCGATGCCACGCAGGGCCTGTTCGCATGGCAGCGCAGCGGCGAGATCGCCTCGCCCACGGCGCGGCCCATCGCCGGAAACATCGCTAGCCGCAGTTACGAGCGTTATCTGAAGAGCTTCGAGTTCCCGATCCCGGAGCGCATGAGTTCCACGGTGAAATCGACGTCCGGTTCAGGCGCAGACGCCGCGACGCCTCGATAAACAAGCGCCTCAGATCAACACACCCCGAATATCGCCATGAAAGCGCCGAGCATCCGTACCGCAGCACGCCCCCAGCGCGGCACGTATGCGATCGAGTTCGCGCTGGTGTTCCTGATTTTCTTTGCTGTGCTCTACGGGATCATCTGCTACGGGATCCTGTTCGCGTTTCGCCTGGGGGTGCAGAACGCGGCGGAAGAAGGCGCACGCGCTGCGCTGCGCTATCAGAGCACCTTCGAAGCGCGAAGCACCCATGCGGAAACAATCGCCAAGCAGAGCATCACCTGGCTGCCAGCCACGGTGACGCGCAGTGCGAGCGCCACAGTGTGCAGGGTGGTCGACAACGTCTGCGGCACACCGCCATGCACGGCCACATGGGAAGCCCGCTGCCAGATGGTGGTGACCGTGACAGCGACCAACATGCAGCTGCTGCTCCCGCCGCTGCCGAGCTTCGCGATGCCGAACAGCATCGTTGGCAAAGCCAGCATGCTGCTCGACGGAAGAGCGCCATGAACACCCTGCGCGCAACTGTCGGCAAAGCCACCGCGCACGGGCGGCAGCGCGGCGTGGCCGCCATCGAGTTCGCGCTCGTCTTCGTGCTGCTCTTCAGCGTGCTGTACGCGCTCGCGACCTTCGGGGCAGTGCTCTACACCCAGCAGACGGTAACCCGCGCCTCGGAAGAAGGGGCTCGCGCCGTAGGGCTGCTCACGCCGGCGCCGACCAGCAACGACGCACGCGTCAAGGACGCGGTCTACGATGCGCTGGCCAACTCGCTGGTCGTGCCTGTCTCGGTCAGCACCAACGTCGCCAGCCGGCGCAACTGGATTGTTTCGAACGTGACAGTGGACGTGGCTCGCAGCGAGCCGAGCGCGCCCGGCGCGTACGTCCGCTATGTCGTGACTGTGACCTATCCGTACAGCGCGAACCGCTTGCTCCCCTCGATGCCATTGCTGGACACCAGCCAATGGATGCCCGACCAACTGCGAAGCCGGACAAGCGCCGCACTTCGTTCGTCCTGAAGAAGCGCCGTCGAGATGAACGCAGTACACCACCCTCTTTCGCTTCGCCGAAAACAGGCCCGCGGCTCCATCCTCATCAACACAGCCGTCGCGCTGAGCCTGATCGTCATCACGCTGATCGGCACCGAGATCGGTTTCATGTACTTCATGAAGCGGGAGTTCCAGAAGACGGCCGATCTCGCCGCGCTCGCGGGCGCGCAACAGGTGCGCGGCGGCTGCAGCGCGGCCACCACCGCGGCACAACTCAACGCCAACGGTGCCTCTGGCACGGACACCGGTCGCAACATGCCCGTGGGCCTTTCGCCATTGGCCCCTACCGAAGTCCAGTGCGGTTACTGGGACAGGGTGACGAGTTTCCGGACACCTACTTCGACCGAGACCGAGAACGCGGTACGCGTGAGCTTCCAGAGAAACTCGCCGACCCTGCTGTCCTTCTTTCTCGGCAACCGGACCATCGGCGTCACAGCCGTCGCCGCATTGAGTGCCCCGCTCGCCCAGTTCTCCGTAGGCAGCAAGCTGATCACGGTTGGTGGCGACTCCACGCTTGGACGATTACTCAAGGGTATCGGCCTCGACCTCGGCGGCACTTCGCTTCTGGCCTACGACGGGCTTGCGCAGGCCAAGATCACGCCCGGCGGCCTGCTTGCGGCGCTCGGCATTCCGGTGGCCGCCGACATCGGTGTGGGAGAACTCAACACGCTGCTCGCCGGTCGCTCGGTGGCTCTGGGGGACCTGCTCAACGCCATCGTGACGCTGGCCGGCCAAGACAGCCTGCTGAGCAGCAACATCACGCTGTTGCAGGCCATCCAGGCCAAGCTCGGGCTGACCAACCTCATGGTTCAACTGGGTTCGGTGGCCAACGGTCCACGTGGCCTGTTCGCAGAAATCACCTCGCCCGGCGGCAGCGGTGGCGGCGCGCTGAATTTGGGTGTGGACGCGCTGGACCTGCTCTATACCTCGATCGGCGTGGCGACCTCGCAACACGCGGTCGATGCGGGACTCAACCTCAACCTGCTATCGCTGGCCAAAGTAACGACGAAGGTATCGGTAGTCGAGCCGCCCTCCATTGCCATTGGCGGCGTCGGTGCCAAGGCCTACAACGCGCAGGTGCGCAGCTTCATTCATGTGACGACGGATGCGGGCCTGCTCGGTGGGCTGCTTGCGCCTCTGGTCAAGCTCGACCTGCCGATCGTGCTCGATGCCGTCACGGCCACCGGCACGCTGGTGGAGATGTGCACGCCGGGGCTCCAGGACCCCGCAACCGGCAAGGACCGCGCGAGAATCAGCGTCCGCAGCGCAATCACCAATGTGTGCGTGGGGCAGATCGCTGCCGCGGATCTTTTCTCCAAGGCCCAGGTCTGCGAGTACCCGACGACGTTGAAATCTATGGAACTAATCAACGTCCTGGGCCTGCTGAAGGTGAACAGCTATGTCGACCTCGACGGACTCGAGACGACGCCGATTCCGGAATTGATCCTCGCGGGAGGCGAAACCGGCACAACGCCGGTCAACAATCTCCAGCTAGGCACGCTCGTGGCGGACCTCGTGGCGGAACTGACCCGGGTTCTCTTCGGCGGAACAGCGCCCACAGGCACCCCGACCGGCGCGCAACTGGACGCGCTCACCGATCAGATGTGGAACGACACAGCCAGTCTCTGCACCCAAAACACCTCGGATTGCCGGGGGCAGCGCTATGCCAGCGCCCTGAACACCATCCGTCAGAACTCCGGGCAAAGCGGCCTGTTGACTGGTCTGCTGAACGGCGTGACTGATCTTGTTTCCGGACTGCTGAACGAGTGCACCGGCCTGCTCGGCATCGGTGGCAGCGAGACCGGTTGCAAAAACATGATCAGGGATGGGCTTTCAAACACCAGCAGCGGGGCCACAGGCGGTGCCGTCTCGAATGCGCTGTCGATGCTGACCGGTCTGCTCAAACCCGTCCTCAATGCCATCGGTGCATCAGTGCTCACGCCCCTTCTGGAAAGCGTGCTCGGCATCAACGTGGGCCAGACCGACGTGAATCTCAAGTCCCTCGACTGCAAGGCCCTGCCCATGCTGGTGTACTGAGAACACGCGACCGATCACTGGCATACAGAGACAGATAGACAGACTGCACAACTAGATGAGCTCCCCCTCCAACTTCGACGAACTCGACCTCTTTGTCTGGGAAGGCAAGGCCGACATCCTCGACCGTATCGCGCGGTGCATGGCGAGCTTCGACGTGGAGGTGATCCGGGCCGATGGCTTGCCGCCTCCGCAGCAGGACCGCGGCACTGCGCTTCGGCCTTCGGTGGCCATTCTCAGTGTCACGGTCATCGACAGCGGTGGCCTCGCGCATGCCACCGAGCTGCTGCAGGGCATGCCGGTGATCTGGGTGGCGGCGGCCTCGCGGGAGCGGGACTCGCGCACCTACCCGCCCGAGTACCTGCACGTGCTGCCCTACGACTTCACCTGCGCCGAGCTGCGCACGATGGTGGCCAAGCTGGTGCGGCAGCTGCGCGCGCGCGACGTGGCGCCGCAGGCGCCCGATGTGCTGGTGGCGCATTCGGATGCGATGAAGTCGCTGCTGGCCGAAGTGGGTGCCTTTGCCGATTGCAACCACAGCGTGCTGGTGCGCGGCGAAACTGGGGTGGGCAAGGAGCGCATCGCGCAGCAGCTGCACCTGGGGCACCAGCACTACAGCAAGGGCGCGTTCGTGGCGGTGAACTGCGGCGCGATTCCTGATGGCCTCTTCGAGTCGCTCTTCTTCGGCCACACCAAGGGCTCGTTCACGGGCGCCGTGCATGCGCACCGCGGTTACTTCGAGCAGGCCACGGGCGGCACGCTGTTCCTCGACGAGATCGGCGATCTGCCGCGCTACCAGCAGGTGAAGCTGCTGCGTGTGCTGGAGGACAACGCGGTCACGCGGCTGGGTGCCACGGCGCCGATCCGGGTCGACTTTCGGCTGGTGGCGGCCACCAACCGCAACCTGCGCGAGATGGTGGCAAGCGGCGAATTCCGCGCCGACCTGTTCTACCGGCTCGCGGTGATCGAGCTGCACGTGCCCAGCCTGGAGGAGCGCGGGGAGATCGACAAGATCGCGATCTTCAAGGCGCTGCTGGCCAATGTGCTGGGCGACGAGCTCGAGACGCTCGGGGAAACGCCGCACTGGCTCAGCGATGCGGTGGCGGAGACCTACTTTCCCGGCAACGTGCGGCAGCTGCGCAACCTGGCCGAGCGGGTGGGCGTGATTGCGCGGCAGCTGCACAGCTGGGACCAGAACCTGATCCAGCGCGCCATCGCACTCACGCGCGGCACGCCGACGCTGGCGGCAGGCGCGGCGGAGCGCAACGGCCATGGCGGCGGCGCCATGAATGGCGTGGCGCTCGACAGCAATGGCGACCGCAAGGGATGGAACAGCAGCGAGCGCAACCGCATCATCGCGGCGCTGGAGATCAACGACTGGAAGCGCCAGGACACCGCGCAGCACCTGGGCATCAGCCGCAAGGTGCTGTGGGAAAAGATGCGCAAGTACCAGATCCTCGACGGCGAGCCCGGCATCCCCGAGGACGCCTGAACTCACCCCGGTTCAATCAGCGGTTCGCCAGCCGCGCGGCCCGGCGCAGCGGCGGGTTCGCCGCGGTTGCGGTGGCACCGCGGTCGGCCACAGGCTCGCTGGCGCAGCTTGCGTTGCTCGAGATGCACAGCGCGGTGAGCAGGCCGTCTTCGCTCAGCGCGGGCCGGTTCGGCGGGCCGAAGATGCGGTCGATCCAGGCATTGCTCGCCTCGGGGTCGATGCGCAGCTCGCCGGTGGTGCGCGCGAGGCGCAGCTCGGTGATGCGCAGGTCGAACACGGCGTCGACGTAGTCGAACAGCAGGTTGTAGTAGTCGAGCTGCGCGTCGAGCACGGCGGGCAGTGTTTCGCGGCCGAACTCCATCAGCCGGCGGCGTCCGCGGAAGGCCTGGCCCGATGTGCTGACGGCTTCCATCAGCTGCCGCTCGCGCTCGCGTCCGGACACGGTGCGCGCCCATGAGGCCGAGGTGAGTTCCAGCAGGTTGAGCTTCACGCCTTCGAGCTTGGCTTCCTGGTTGGCGACTTCGGCCAGGGCCGACTTCAGACGCAGCTGGCGGTCGAAGCCGTTGCCGAAGTTCCAGTTGAGCTCGAAGGCCGCGCGCGTCGGGTCTTGCGGCGACACGCCGCGCGGGTCCTTGCTCTTGACGACCACCGCGTCCACGGTCGGCCAGATGCTGGCCTCCTGCTGGTCGACCAGGGCCTGGGCGCGCGCCACGCGGCCCTTGGCTTCGGCGATTTCGGTGCTGCGCTCCTCGGCACGGCGCAGGGCCTCTTCCTGCGAAGCGATGCGCCAGTACGCGGGCGCGGCCAGCACGGGCAGGGAATCGGTGTTGGGCGTGAACCTGAAGTAGGTGTTGAACTTGGCCAGCGCCTCGTCGCGCTGCGCCTGGAAGTCGGACTCGCGCGCGGCCACGCTGGCGCGGCGCGCGGCCGCCATGTTCAGGTCGTTCTCGCCGGCGGCGCCCAGCGCCACGCGGCGGGCCTCGGCCTTCGAGAGCTCGGCCACCACCTCGGTGGACTTGCGCGCGATCTGCTTCTTGAGGTCGTAGCGCTGCACCTGCAGGTAGGCGGTCAGCGCATCGAGCACCACCTTCTGCGAGGTGGTGACGACGGCCTCGCCGTCGGCCTGGTTGCCGGCCTCGGCGGCGCGCACCGCGGCGCTCATGGCGCCGCCGTCGATCAGGCTCAGGCGCGCCTCTGCGGTCAGCACGGTGTAGCTCTCGGTCTTGGCGTTGTCCGCGCCGCTGTTGTAGGTACCGGAAGCGGTGCCCATCTTGAAGCGCGGGTAGCGGGCCTTCTTGGCGGCATCCACGCCAAAGCTGCTGGTGTTGGCGGCGGCTTGCGCGGTCTGCACCTCGGGGTAGTCCTGCGACAGCGCAATGAGCGCCTGCTTCACGCGCTGCGCATAGCTGGCGGCGCCGATCGATGGCGCGGAAAGGCGGCGCGCCGGCTGCAGCTGCGCGGGCGCCTCCTGCGCGATGGCACCGGGAGGAAGCGCGAAGCTTGCGCACAGCACTGCGCAAAGAACACCGGGGCCCGTTCGGCGCCGGCCAGCCACGTTGCTGCCCATCATGGTTCGCGGAAGGCTTCGCGCCGCAGCTTGAGCACGGGACGAAGGATGTACCAGATGAACGGGTCGGTGCCCACCTTCAGGTCGACCTCCGATTCCATGCCGGCGGTGACGCGGTTTTCTTCGCGCCCCACGTAGGCCTGGTCGGTGCTGATGAGGATGCGGTAGTACGGCGCCGAGTTGGCAATGGCCGGGTCGCGGTCGGCATCGGCGGCCACCAGGGTGACCTTGCCTTCGACCGCGCCGTAGCGCAGGTAGTCGTAGGCCGTGATCTTGACGCGCGCCGCCTGGCCGATCTCGACGAAGCCGCGGTCGTTCGGATTCAGGCGCGCCTCGATCATGATCTCGTCCTTGTCGGGCACCACCTCCATGATGGCTTCGCCGGGCTTGATGACCCAGCCGGGGCTGGCGCTGCGCAGCCCCTTGACGATGCCGTCGGCGGGCGCCTTCACCATGGTGCGGGAGCGCTGGGTGCGTGCGCGCGCGAGGTCTTCGCTCAGGCTGGCGAACTGGCGCTCCACCGCGGCCAGCTCGTCGGACGCGCGGCGCCGGAAGCGCCCTTCGGCCTCGGCCATCTTGGCCTGGGCCTCGGTGATGGCGGCACTCGCGGATATGGCGCCCTGGCGCGCCACGGCCAACTCGCTTCGCACACCTTCGACCTGCCGCCGCTTCTCGAGCACCTCGACCTGGCCGACCAGCTTTTCATTGAGCAGCTGC
The DNA here is from genome assembly GCF_003951285.1 of Variovorax beijingensis. Lineage (GTDB taxonomy): Bacteria > Pseudomonadota > Gammaproteobacteria > Burkholderiales > Burkholderiaceae_C > Variovorax > Variovorax beijingensis. The sequence continues at coordinate 101,929 of NZ_RXFQ01000015.1, forward strand.
TCGGAGATCTCGAGTTCCTTCTGCATCAATGCGAGGCGGTCGTTCAGGCCCTTGACCTTGGCCTGCTGCTCGAGCTGCTTGCTGCGCGCGCCCTCCAGGCCGGACACCGCGCCGGCCATCACGCCGCGCTGCTCGAGCGCGCGCGCCTCGTAGGCGCCGGTTTCGCCGTCGAGCACGCTCTCGTCGATGTCGGCGGCAAAGCTCTCGCGCCTGAGCGGCTGGCCGCGGCTCTCGGCCATGAGCCTAATGCGGGTGGCCTGGGTGGCGGCATGGCGCGCGGTGAGTTCCTCGAAATTGAGGCCGCTGCCGCCCAGGTCGATCTCCACCAGCGACTGGCCCTGCGTGACCCTGTCGCCTTCCTTGACCAGCACGTTGCTGACGATGCCGCCTTCCAGATGCTGGATCGACTTGACGCGGTCCGACGGGATCACGCGGCCCGGCGCCACCACCACGGTTTCCATGGGAAAGCCCAGGCCCACAACGGCCAGCAGCGCGACCGCGCCGCCAATCACCCACTGGCGGCGCTTGCCCCCCGGCCCTGTCTGCGCCGCGCGCTTGTGATCCTCGTCCTGCAGTATCTGCGGCAAATCTGATTTCAAGTCGCGGTCCCCAATTTCTCTTCGATCGATCGGCTGCTCAGGCCATGGAACGGTTGGCGGCGGCGCCCTGCTGCGAATGCACCTCGGCATCGTCCTCGCCCGCGGTGGAATCGGGGAGCGCCACCAGCGCCTTCTTCACGCCGAAGAGCTTCGGCACCATGACGGCGGCCGTGCCCTGTTCGACGTTGCCCTGCCCCGTCACGTGATAGACCACGCTGGCCGCCGACACGATGCGAAGCGAATGCGTGACCACCACCACGGTGCGCACCTTGGCCACCGCGAGCAGCGTGGCAAGCAGGGTGCGCTCGCTCTGGAAGTCGAGGTCGTTGCTGGGCTCGTCGAGCACCAGCACCGAGGGCTTGCGCAGGAAGCTCATAGCCAGCGCGAGCTTGCGCCGCTCGCCCACCGACAGGCCCGTGCCGCCCTCGCCCACCACGGTGCGGTAGCCGTCGGGCATGCGCGAGATGAAGTCGTGCGCGCCCGAGAGCTTGCAGGCCGCCACCACCTGCTCGTCGCTCTGGCCCGGGGCCGTGCGGCGCATGGTGTCGATCAGCGGTCCGCCGAACCAGTACACCTCCTGCGACAGGTAGCTGATCCAGCGCGAGAGCTCTTCGCGGCCGAATTGCGAAAGGTCGTACTCGCCGATGCTGATGACGCCGCGCGTGGGCGCGTACAGGCCCGAGAGCAGCTTGACCAGCGTCGACTTGCCGGCGCCGTTGCGCCCCACGATCACGTGCAGCCCGCCCGGCCCGATGTCCAGGTCGACGTTCTCCAGCACCGGCCGGTGCGCGTCTTCCGTGAAGCTGAAGCTCACGTCCTTCAGCGTGACGCGGCCCAGCGGCTGCGGCAGCGTCATGCCGGTGGGCGCCTTTTCGACCGGCTCGCCAAGCACCGTCTCGAGCCGCTTGGCCGCTTCCTTGGCCGCGGCCAGCGAGCGCCAGCTCGAGACCAGGCCGGCCACCGGCTGCAGCGCCTTGAGGGCCAGCATGTTGGAGGCGACCAGGCCGCCCACCGTCATCCATTGCTCCATCACCGAAATGGCGCCCACCGTGACCACGATGACCGAGAAGACCATCATCAGCACGGTGGTGCCGTCGCGCGCGGTTTCGATCTGCCCGTTCTTGCTGAAGCTCTCGCTCAGCCAGGAGTTGTACGACTGGCGCCACATCTCGATGGTGGGACCGTCGTTGGCCTGCGTCTTGAGCGTTTCGCGCGCGTTGCAGATTTCCGAGGTCATGCGGTCGAGGCCGCGGCCGCGCTGCACTTCCTCGACCCGTCCGCTGCGCACCTCGTCGGCCCACCACCAGGCCAGGAAGACCATGATGCCAAGGAACAGCACCACCACCGGCAGGACCGGCAGGGCCACGATGCCGATCACGGCCAGTGCAAAGACCGCCATCGGCAGATCGAAGATCGATTGCGCCAGGCCACCGGTGACGGTGCCGCGCACCGAGGCCACGTCGCGGAAGAACTGGTGCCAGATCGAGGCCGGGCGCGCTTCGAGCGCGCGCAGCGGCCGATTCAGCATCGAATGCAGCAGCGCGCCCGACACGCCGTGGTCGATGATGGCGCCCGCATTGCGCAAGAGGCGCGAACGCCCCGAGCGCAGCCAGAACTCGATGCACAGGAAGAACAGGATGCCGCACACCAGCGCGGCCAGCGTCGAGACGCCGCTGCGCGACAGCACGCGGTCATACACCTGGAGCAGGAAGATCGATGGCAGCAGGCCGAAGAGGCTGATGGGCAGCGACCGCCAGGCCGCGCTCTTGACCAGCGGGTAGGCGGCCCGGAACGCCGTGTGCAGGGCACCCGCGTACGGGCTCGCACCTGATTCTTCGGGCACCTCGGCCACCAATTGGCTGGGCAAGAGAAACTTGATCATGGGAAAGGGCCGATCCGTCAGGCAATGACGCCTGCGCCATTATCGACTGTTACCCAGTTGTTACAAGACAAAATCTATGCTTACGGAGCGCTGCAGCGTGACATACGTCTCAGCGTGTGCGACACCGATTCGGCATTGGCCCCGGCGGCGTCCTTGGCGGCCTCGACGGACAGGCTGCAGTCCGCCGCTTTTCTTGCCATGACCGGCGCCGCCTCGTGCTTTGGCAGTCCCTGCGCCAGCACCAGCGCGACGTTGGCGCACAGCAACATGCAAAGCAGCCATGCGCAAAACAGCTGCAGCCAGCCCAGCCACCACCGGCGCTGCGGCGCGGCCTCGCGGCGGTAGGGCAAAGAGGCTTGTGCGTTCAGTTTGATCATGGCAATGCTTTCAAAACCCGGGCCAGCCGGGACAGGCCGACACCGGCGGAACTCTTGGCCAGCACCCAGTCGCCCGGCTGCAGCAGGCCGCCCAGCGCGGTGGACAGATCGGACACATCGACGAACCAGTGCGAGCGGACCTTGGTGCGGATGCGCGCATGCAGTGCCCGCATCAGCGGGCCGCACAGCAGCACGCGGTCGGGTTGGGATGCCAGCAGCTCGGGCTCCAGGTCGAGGTGGTGCCGCTGCGCGGCGGGGCCGAGCTCCTGCATGTCGCCGAGGATCGCCACGCGCCGTGCGGGCTCGCAGGGCGCCTGCGACAGCAGCTCGAGCGCGGCGCGCATGGAACTCGGGTTGGCGTCGTAGGTCTCGTCGATCAGCTTGAAGCTGCCCCCGCCGATGTGGATGGTGTGCAGCGCGCCGCGTCCGCCCGGCGGCTCGAAGTGCGCGAAGGGCTCGACCGCGGCAGCCAGCTTCAGGCGCATCGCCTGCAGGGCCGCCAGCGCGGCCACGGCGCTCGCGCCCATGTGGCGCCCCGGCGCATTGAGCCGAAGCTGGAACGGCTCGCCGTGCACCTGTGCCTGCACCTCGCCGTGGTCGAACGAGAGCAGCCGTACGTCGGCATCCTTGTGCTCGCCATAGGTCACGATCTGGAGTTGGTGCGCCATGGCGGCTTCGGCGAAGGTCGCGAACTCGGGGAGGTCGCGGTTCAGCACCGCGCTGTCGCCGGGCGCCATGCCCTCGAAGATGCGGCTGTCCAAGCGCGCTGCGGCTTCCGAAGGCCCGCGGTGCTTTTGCGACGCGGCCGACAGCCCCGTCACCACGGCCAGCATCGGCCGCACCAGCTGCGTCGAAGCCAGCATGTGCGGCGAGCCCATTTCCAGCACCCAGTAGGCCGCATGCCGCGGCATGCAGGTCAGGTTCCAGGCCATGCCCGAGGGCAGGCTGACGTTGCCTTCGGGCCGGCCGACCTCGCCCCATACGGCCAGGGCGTCGGCCAGCATCGCGGCCACGGTGCTGCCGGCCGTGCCGCTGCCCAGCACGCCGCAGACGCGCCCCGTGAATTCGGTGCGCGCATGCGCGCCCAGCGCAAGCACGGCCTGCAGCACGTCGGGCACCTGGAGCACGGGGACCCGCTTGTCGAGATGCGGTGCGGGATCGGTGCACAGCACGGCGGCTGCCGGCTGCAACACGCCCTTGAGCGCCACCGCGGCCAGTGGCGCCTTCGAGGGCCGCGCCTGGTGCTCGAACACCACGCGGCCCTTGCGCAGGAAAGAGCGCTGCGTCACGCCGCTGGCGCGCCAGCCGTCTTCCGGGCGCACCACCCATTCGCCGCCGGTCACCCGCGCCATTTCGCTCGCGGTCCAGGCGGCGGCGCCGTCGTCTCTCGCGCTGCCGGCGCCGGGCACGGCCGGGCGCTCCAGCAGGTAGCGGCGATAGGCCACGAAGCCCGACACGTACTGCGCCACGTCGTCGATGCGCACCCGGAACGCGTGGTGCCGGATGAAGAAGGAACCGACGATGGTGGAGGGCCGGCGGAAGTACATCGCCATCTCGGGCCAGAAGAAGCCGTTCTGCAGGTAGTGGGCGCGGTACTCCAGCGCGCGGTAGAACTTCTCGGTGTCGAGCTCGTCGAGCAGGTGCCGCATGGCGGGCGTGGCCTCCAGCCGCTGCAGCATCTGCTGGGCCGCGAGCATGAGTTCGAGCAGCGTCGGAAAGGTGGTCTTGCGGTCGAGCACGAAGTCCAGGTACCCGGCCACGTTCTGCAGGCCGAAGCGAAAGTACTTTTCCTGCGGGCTCCAGCGCGTGAGTTCGTTGACGCAGCAGCTCAGCCAGTGGTCGTGCGCCTGCCAGTGCTGGCTTGCAATGAAGTGGTCGAAGGCCTTCTCGACCACGGCGAGCCACCTTGCATCGCGCGTGAGGCCGTACAGGCGCATGAGGCCGTAGGCGGCCTCGCCGTCGTAGTAGATGATGCGCGAGGCCTGCTTCACGCGCAGGTCGCCGGCATGGAGCACGTGGCTGAAGCTGCCGGTGGCGCCATCCTGCAGCGACGCGATGCCCAGCGCCAGCTTCTCCAGCAGCGGCAGCCAGTCGCGCGTGTCCATCGCCTCGCAGTACTTCACCAGGGCCAGCACGCAGGCGGCGTTGCCGCCCAGCCTGATTTCTTCGCCGGTGTCGACGAGGAAAGCGACCTCGGTGCCGTCGGCGAGCGTGTAGCTGCGGATGAGCGTGTTCGCGAGATGGTCGAGCGCGCGGTCGATGGCCAGGCGCAGCTTGTCGTCGCGCATGAGTTCCCACGCTTCGATCATGGCGCTGAGCACGCTCGCATGGCGCATGGCGTCGTAGGTCGGAATGCGGCGGTCGAAGCACGGGAAGTAGCCGTACACGAAGAGCCCGTCGTCCTGCACCTGGCGCGCAAGGTACGAGGCGCCGCTGCGCACCAGGTCGAGCGCCGATTGCGGCGCGAGTGCCGGCGCCTGGCGGCGTCCGGCATCGAGCCCCGTGCCCACGAGCTTGTGCACCACGCAGTCGGCCTGGCAGAACACGCCCACCGTCGCGAGCAGGTAGACCCGCCGGTCGGCCGGCAGCTCGAGCGTGAGCGCGCGTGCGAAGCGCGCCTGGGCATAGGCCTCGAAGTTGCGCGCATTCACCACGGCATGCGCAATGGTCGAATCGCCGCTCAGCATGGCGTTGGCGTTGAGCTCCTGCTCGGTGAACGCGGTCTCGAAGTCCTGGTCGAAGGCCAGGCCGAGGCGGAAGTAGTTGCGCTTGACGCCGGCGAGCTGGGCCTTGAACTGCGCCCAGTCCATCGGGCTTGCGCCCTCGACCCAGTCGATGCGCAGCCATGGCGAGACGATGCCGCAGTCGCGCACCCAGCGCTCGACGGCCTCGGCGCCTTCATTCCACGCGGTTTCGAAATCGGCCGCGCGCGCGTGCACCACGTGCGCGCGCTGCGACCCGTCGCTCACCGAGAAGAAAAGCGTAAAGGCCGGATAAGGCGCCGGCAACGCCGCACACACCGAGACCAGGCGCTCGTGGCAGGCATGGAGCTGGTCGGAGAAGGACATCATTCGGCCCCAGTCGAATGCGGGAGGCCGGCCGCACCCGGACCGGGAACTCCCATCGAAGGCATCGCGTTTCTCCGTGTTTCAGCGGTAGCTGAATTCGGCTCGGCGATTGAGCTGATGGCCCTCCTCGGTGGTTTCGAGAGATGCGGGTTTTTCAATGCCCCAGCTGACGGCCTCGATCCGTTCGCCCGGCACGCCAAGCTGCGTGAGCGCGCGCTGCACGGATTCGGCCCGGCGCTGGCCCAGCGCAAGGTTGTATTCGCGGCCGCCGCGCAAGTCGGTGTGGCCCTCGATCACCACCTTGCTGGCGGGACGGTTCCTGAGATAGCTCGCATGCGCTTCCACCACGTTGCGGTACTGCGGCTTGATGTCGTATTTGTCGAAGTCGAAGTACACGATCTTCAGCGCGACGGGGCCGTTCTGGACCGGTGCGGGCGGGGGTGGTTCCACCTTCGCCACCTGGGCCTTGTTCGAGTAGTAGTAGGTGGCGTCCTCGCGTCCGCTCTTGGAGGCCGTTCCGCAAGCGGCAAGGCTTGCTGCGAGGGCGACGATGGTCAGTATCCGGTAGCTGCTGCTGTTCTTCATATCAATTTCCTTTCGCGGGCCAGGCCGCGGCGGCCTGGCCCTGGTGCGTTGTTTTTCTTCTCCTCTACTGCTCTTGTTCCTTAGCCCAGCAGGCCGTGCAGGATGTTCGCCACCGGGGTGAGAACGCTGCCGGTGCCGGCGGCCTGGTCCACCAGGCTGGTGATCGGGGTCACCACGTCGGTCACGATCGGAGCGGCGTCCTCCACGGTGTGCACCAGGCTGTTGTGGATGGTCTCGACCACCGGGGCGAGCGTCGGGGTTGCACCGGCCAGGATGTCGGTCACGGGCTCTGCCACCTCGGACACGGCGGCCACCACGGGCTCCAGTGCCTCGCCGAGCGTGCTTGCCGTGTCGAGCACCGGCTCCAGGATGTTGGCTGCCGGGCCGCTGCCGCCCAGCAGTCCGCCGAGCAGGCCGTCGCTGCCGAGCAGGCTGCCGACCAGGCCGTCGTCGCCAAGGAGGTCGCCGCCGAGCAGGCCGCCGACGATGCCGTCTTCGCCCAGCACGCCGCCGAGCAGGTCGCCGCCGAGCAGATCACCGCCCAAGAGGTCGCCACCGAGCAGATTGCCGACGAGGCCGTCCTCACCGAGGATGCCATCGAGCAGATCGCCGCCGAGCAGGTCGCCACCCAAGAGGTCGCCGCCGAGCAGGTTGCCGACAAGGCCGTCCTCGCCCAGCACGCCGCCCAGCAGGTCGCCGCCAAGCAGATCGCCACCCAGGAGATCGCCACCGAGCAGGTTGCCGACGAGGCCGTCTTCGCCGAGCACGCCACCCAGCAGGTCACCGCCGAGCAGATCGCCACCCAGGAGATCGCCACCGAGCAGGTTGCCGACGAGGCCGTCTTCACCGAGCACGCCACCCAGCAGGTCACCGCCAAGCAGATCGCCACCCAGGAGATCGCCACCGAGCAGGTTGCCGACGAGGCCGTCTTCGCCGAGCACGCCACCCAGCAGGTCACCGCCAAGCAGATCGCCACCCAGCAGGCCACCGACGAGGCCGTCTTCACCGAGCACGCCACCCAGCAGGTCTCCGCCAAGCAGGCCACCGACGAGGCCGTCTTCGCCCAGCACACCACCCAGCAGGTCACCGCCAAGCAGATCGCCACCCAGCAGGCCACCGACGAGGCCGTCTTCACCCAGCACACCACCCAGCAGGTCACCGCCAAGCAGATCGCCACCCAGCAGGCCACCGACGAGGCCGTCTTCACCCAGCACACCACCCAACAGGTCTCCGCCGAGCAGATCGCCGCCCAGCAAGCCACCGAGGAGGCCGTCTTCACCAAGCACGCCACCCAGCAGGTCTCCGCCGAGCAGATCGCCGCCCAGCAGGCCACCGAGGAGGCCGTCTTCACCGAGCACGCCACCCAGCAGGTCTCCGCCGAGCAGATCGCCGCCCAGCAAGCCACCGAGGAGGCCGTCTTCGCCCAACAGGCCGCCCAGCAGGCCGTCTTCACCGAGCACACCGCCCAGCAGGCCCTCGTCGCCCAGCAGGTTGTCGACCAAGCCATCCTCGCCGAGCACGCCGCCGAGCAAGCCGTCTTCGGCAAGCAGGCTGCCGATGGCGCCGCCGGTGCCGAGCAAGCCGTCTTCGCCGAGCAGGCCACCGACCAGGCCGTCATCGCCAAGCACGCCGCCCAGCAAGCCGCCTTCACCCAGCACGCCGCCGGTCACGCCGCCGAGCAAGCCACCCAGCGGGCTGTCTTCGAGCAGGCCGCCCACGGCGCCGTCGGCGCCCAGGAGGTTGTCGACCACGCCGTCCTGGCCCAACAGGCCGCCGGTGAGGCCGTCGCTGCCCAGCAGGTTGGACAGCGCGCCGTCACCGCCAAGCAGGCCGCCCACCACGCCGTCGCCGCCGAGCAGGCTGCCCACGGGGCTGCCTTCGCCGAGCAGGCCACCCAGCAGGCCCTCTTCGCCCAGTACGCCGCCGAGCACGCCGCCAAGGGCACCGTCGTCGCCCAACAGGCCGCCGACGATGCCTTCGTCACCGACCACGTTGTCCAGCAGGCTGCCGATGGCGCTGCCTTCACCGATGAGGCCGTCCAGCGCGCCACCCTCGGCGAGCAGGCCGCCAACCAGGCCCTCTTCGCCGACGAGCCCGCCGAGGAGGCTGTCCTGGCCGAGCAGGCCGTCCACCACGTTGCCGAGCACGCCTTCGTCGCCCACGAGCTCCTCGAGCGCGCCGTCCAGGCCGAGGCTGCCGGTGAGGCCGCTCAGGATGCCGTCATCGCCCACCAGGTTGTCCAGACCGTTCTGGAGGGCGTCGGTGACGTAGTCGACCTGCTTGACCAGCTGGTCGACCAGCGCACCCGTCGCGCCTTCGCCCAGGAGGCCGTCGACGATCGGGCTGGCCACGCCGCCCACGCCTTCAGCCACGGTCTCGACGAAATCGTCCGCCGGATCGAGCTGGTTGGGATCGTTTTCCGAGAAGTCGGAGCCGAGCACCGGGGCCAGCACGTCGTCAACCACGTCGGTCACGCCGTCGACCACGCCCAGCACCGGGTCGAGCGAGTCGCCGAGACCCGCGGTGTCGCCGATCGAACCGACCAGGCCGCCGGCTGCGCCGTCGCCTGGATCGAGCAAGCCGTCGCCGTCTGCGTCTGCGTCTGCGTCTGCATCGGCATCGGCATCGGCGTCGGCATCGGCATCGGCATCGGCGTCAGCATCCGCATCCGCATCCGCGTCAGCGTCAGCGTCAGCGTCAGCGTCAGCGTCAGCGTCAGCGTCAGCGTCAGCGTCAGCGTCAGCATCCGCATCCGCATCAGCGTCAGCGTCAGCATCCGCATCCGCATCCGCATCAGCGTCAGCGTCAGCGTCAGCGTCAGCGTCAGCGTCAGCATCCGCGTCGGCATCTGCATCTGCATCTGCATCTGCATCTGCATCTGCATCTGCATCCGCGTCAGCATCAGAATCGGCGTCCGCATCCGCATCGCCGTCGGCATCCGCATCGGCATCCGCGTCGGCGTCTGCATCCGCATCGCCCTCACCGCCACCGCCGGCGAAGAACGGGATCACTCCACCGTCGCCACCGCCACCGCCGCCCAGTGCGGCACCGAGTGCAGCGGCGCCCAGTGCGCCGAGTGCGAATTCGCCCAGCCCGATGCCGCTGCCGGCAGCGAGCTTCTTGGTGACGGCCAGTGCGGCCGCGTCGGCGTCGCTGTCGGGCGGGGTCACCTGCAGGTCGCCCGAGGCAACGTCCACGTTCACTTGTTCGAGGCCGCCGGGCAGCTTGGTCGAGCCGATGGTGGCGTCGGTGCCGCCGGTGAAGACGCCGGCCAGCGGCGCCTTGTTGGTGGCCGAGCCGGGGAACAGGACGTTGGCCTGTCCGCCTTCGGGAACGATCACGCGGTCGCCCGCGATCAGGGTCTGGTTGCCGTCCACCGGAATGCGGACACCGTCGCGCATCACCGCGACGCCCGGCGTAGCATTGGACAATGTGCCCACGCTGGCGGGTGCCGCCGCAGCGGCAGCAGGTGCCGACGAGCTCATCGCGGCGGGTGCGCCGAGCGGTGTGCTGGTGGCTTGGGCGATGACCACAGGAGCAACGCCACTGGCGGCAAGTCCTTCGGTCGAATGGGTCGGTGCTTGTGGTGCGTTCATGACAGCCTCTGTGACAAAAGATGCATCTACAGGGGCAACTAGCGTGCCGCGCTGCCAACTCTTTTGAGCCACCGGTTCGTCAAGAACGCAAGCTATTGATTTCTATGGATATTTTTCTGAAAAGCGATGTGTGCGCGGTCGGCCGGAACAGCGCTTTGGACACCGTTTTGGCCGTTCGTTACGTAACGATGTAACGTCCCGCTACCGGAACATCGGGCGCCTTTGGAGCCTGCGGGCACGCGGATTTTTCTTCCTCCCTTTTCCTTTTCCAGCCTCTCCATACAGATATGTTCAATCCCTCCCAGGAAGACGTGCGCCGCTTCTTTTGCGACGTATACGCAAAGCACCGCCAAGGCTTGCCGATGGAAGCGCTCGAGACGATTGCCGCAGGATGGATCGACGCGCATCCCGAATACCACGAGGACCTGGCCGACGCCGATGCCGCCGTGGCCCGCGTGTACGACGGGTCGAACGGCCGCGAGAACCCGTTCCTGCACCTGTCGATGCATCTTTCGATCAGCGAGCAATGCTCCATCGACCAGCCGCGCGGCATCCGCCAGGCCGTCGAGCTGCTGGCCGCCCGCCGCGGCTCGCTGCTCGATGCGCATCACGAGGCCATGGAGTGCCTGGGCCAGATGATGTGGGAGAGTCAGCGCGCCGGCCGGCCGCCGGACGGCGACGGCTATGTGGCCTGCGTGCAGCGCCGCGCAACCAAGGACTAGCCGGCCTTCCGGGAAGGCAGCGCGCCCTGCTGCTTCGCTCCCTCGCGCAGCAGCGCGGCCATGGCGCTGCGCAGCGCCGAGGGCTCGGCGTCGCTGCGCAGCAGCAGGCCCACGGGCTCGTCGGTGCCGGCGGTTTCGATGCGCAAGCGGACCAGCCGTTCCTCGACCAGCTCACCGCGCGCGGCGCCCAGCGGCGTGATCCAGACCGCATCGGACACCGCCACCAGGCCGCGCGCCACCGCGACGTCGAGCGTCTGCAGCGCGTGGGCCGGAAGCGCCAGGCCGCGGGCCGACAGGAAGCTTTCGGTGTTGTGGCGCGGGATGGTGCCCTCGCCATACACCACCAGCGGAAAATCGAGCACCGCCTGCACCGACACCGCCCGGGTCGACCGGCCCGCCAGCGGATGGCCGGGGCGCACGGCAAACACCAGCGGCTCGGTATAGAGCAGTTCGAAGCTGAGCCCGCCCATCAGCCGCGGATCGCTCATGCGGCCCGCCACCAGGTCGAGCTCGCCGGCGCGCAGTTCGTCGAGCAGCACCGGGTTGGCCGCGCTCTTCACCACCACCTGCACCGAAGGCCAGCGCTCGCGAAAGCGCGCGAGCGCCGCCGGCAGCAGCGCCGGGGCCACGCTCGGCAGCGCGCCGATGCGCAGCCGCTCCACCCGCTCGCCGGAGGCCGGCGCCACCGCCTGCGCGCTGGCGTCGATGGCCTCGAGCACGCGCAGCGCGTGGGCCAGCAGCTGCTCGCCCGCCGGCGCGAGCCCCTGCACGCCGCGCCGCCCGGCATTGCCGCGCTCGACCAGGCGCGCCCCGACGATGGCCTCCAGCTCGGCCAGCGTCTTGGACACCGCCGGCTGGCTCAGCGACAGCCGCTCGGCGGCGCGCGCGAGATGGCGTTCCTGCGCCACCGCGACAAGGCAGCGCAGATGGCGCAGCTGCACGTTGCGCACAAAGTCCTGGCGAAGATCGGCGGGCGTTTTCAATTACTGATAGTTATGTAAAACAGACCAATCTTCAATTTACATCATCGAACGCGGCTTCTAAAGTTCAGCTTCCCGATTCGATTCGTCCCACGACAGGAGACAACGACATGTTGACGAAAACCCCGGCCACCCTCACCCCCCGCGACTGGGAAGCCCATCCCTCGTACATCTACTCCGGCTACAAGTCGACCGCGAAGCGCGGCCCGCAGAAGCCCCTGGTCCCGCTGAAGGCCTCGCTGGGCGAGCTGCAGCAGCCGGTGTACGGCCACGACAGCATCGGCGCGCTCGACCATGACCTGACGCGCAACGCCCGCAAGAACGGCGAGCCGCTCGGCGAACGCATGATCCTCACCGGCCAGGTGCTCGACGAGCGCCGCCGCCCCGTGGCCAACACGCTGGTCGAGCTCTGGCAGGCCAATGCCTCCGGCCGCTACGTGCACAAGGTCGACCAGCACGACGCGCCGCTCGACCCCAACTTCCTGGGCGCGGGCCGCTGCCTGACCGACAGCGAGGGCCGCTACCGCTTCCTCACCATCAAGCCCGGCGCCTATCCCTGGGGCAACCACCCCAACGCCTGGCGCCCGCAGCACATCCACCTGTCGCTGTTCGGCCAGAGCTTTGCCAGCCGGCTGGTCACGCAGATGTACTTCCCCGGCGATCCGCTGCTGCAGTACGACCCCATGGTCACCGGCACGCCCGAGCGCTACCGCAACCGGCTGATTGCCGACTTCAGCCTCGACATCACCGAGGAAGGCTACGCGCTCGGCTACCAGTTCGACATCGTGCTGCGCGGCGCCGACGAAACCCCCTTTGAGAACCGCTGAGCCAGAAGGAGCACACACCATGTTGATGACCGCACAGGAAGCCGACTTCGGCCAGACCCCTTCCCAGACCGTGGGCCCCTACTTCGCCTACGGCCTCACCGCCGCGCAGTACGGCTACGACTTCGACCAGCCCTTCGACGCCGTGGTGGCCCTGGACAACGCCTGCGGCGAGCGCATCCGCCTCGAAGGCCGCGTGATCGACGGCGACGGCAACCCCATTGGCGATGCGCTGGTCGAGATCAGCCAGCCCGATGGCGAGGGCCGTTATCCCCAGACACCCGCCGAGGCCCGCGAGATCGGCTTTCGCGCCTTCGGCCGTGCCGGCACGGGCACCGATGCGCAGAACCGCTTCGTGTTCCACACCGTGAAGCCGGGCACCGAATCGCCGGGCGAAGCCCCGCACATCAATGCGATCGTGCTGATGCGCGGCCTGCTGCTGCATGCGTTCACGCGCGTGTATTTCAGCGACGAGGCCGAAGCCAACGCCAAGGACGCCGTGCTGGCCAGCGTGCCGGCCGAGCGCCGCCACACGCTGATTGCCGAGCGCGTGGAGCAAGGCGGCGCGGTGAGCTACCGCTTCGACATCCGCATGCAGGGCCCTCAGGAGACGGTGTTCTTCGACGTCTGAACACCAACCGGCCCCGCAAACAGGAAAGCCCGCTCGATGCGGGCTTTCTTCATGGGAGGGTGGGACGGGGACGGTCGCGGCGCTTACTGCGCAGCGCGGTGAATGCGCGATTCGGGCACCGTCTTGAGGTCGCCGGGCAGCGAGCTGATGTAGCTGGCGAGCGTCTTGAGTTCGGCGTTGGTGAACTTCTTGGGTTCGACCTGCTGCGCCATCACCGCATTCGAGCGGCCCAGGTGCAGGTTGTTCTTGACGCGGTACGACTTGAGCGCCACGAAGAGGTAGTCGGCATGCTGGCCGGCCAGCTTGGGCACCGTGCCGTCATTGGGCGTGTTGAAGTTGGCGCCGTGGCACTTGGTGCAGCTGTTGTCCTTGTCGCGCGACACCAGGGCCTGCACGTTCTCGGGCATGGGCTTGGCGAGCGCGGCCGGGGGCGCGTCGCCTTCCTTCAGGCCCAGCTGGCTGTAGTAGGCGGCCAGGTCGGCGATGTCCTGCTCCTTCAGGGTGTCGGCAATCGCGCGCATGGTGGGGTGCTTGCGGTCGCCGCCCTTGTAGGCGGTGAGGGCGGCGGCGATGTAGCTGGCGCTCTGGCCGGCGATCATCGGCACCTTGTGGATCTCCGGAAAGCTGGCCTGGTAGCCGACGATGCCGTGGCAGCCCACGCACATGGCAACCTTCTTGGCGCCCTCCTGGGCATTGCCCGTGACTTGCTGGGCTTGCGCCGAGACCGTCACGCAAGCGACAGCGAAGGCAAACATCGTGGTCAACAACTTGTTCATTTTGCGCGCACAATCTCGTGGAGATACAGTTTTTCGAATCAACATTCGATTATATGCAAGGGTCCTCCGGGAACCCCTTCAAGCCGTCCAAGTGGCTGCGCGAAGCGAATCGAGTGTGTTCTTTTCTCCACCCCGCCTTCTCCACCCTGCTCGCGTTCACTCATGAAATTCAAGGGCTCAGACAACTACGTCGCCACTCAGGACCTGATGCTGGCCGTCAATGCCGCCATCACGCTCAAGCGCCCGCTGCTCGTCAAGGGCGAGCCCGGCACCGGCAAGACCATGCTGGCCGAGGAAGTGGCGCAATCGCTCGGGCTGCCGCTCTTGCAGTGGCACATCAAGTCGACCACCAAGGCGCAGCAGGGCCTCTATGAATACGACGCCGTGAGCCGACTGCGCGACTCGCAGCTCAAGGACGTGGACGGCGGCGAGCGCGTCAAGGACATCCAGAACTACATCGTCAAGGGCGTGCTCTGGCAGGCCTTCACGGCCGACCAGCCGGTGGCGCTGCTCATCGACGAGATCGACAAGGCCGACATCGAATTCCCGAACGACCTGCTGCGCGAGATCGACCGCATGGAGTTCTACTGCTACGAGACGCGCGAGCTCATCCGCGCCAAGCACCGGCCGGTGGTGTTCATCACCTCCAACAACGAGAAGGAGCTGCCCGATGCCTTCCTGCGCCGCTGCTTCTTCCACTACATCAAGTTCCCCGACGCGGAAACGATGAAGAGCATCGTGGGGGTGCACTTCCCCGGCCTCAAGCAGGAGCTCCTCACGTCCGCGATGAAGACCTTCTACGACGTGCGCAACCTGCCCGGCCTCAAGAAGAAGCCCTCAACCTCCGAGCTGCTCGACTGGCTCAAGCTGCTGGTGGCCGAGGACATTCCGCTCGAGGCCCTGCAGAGCAAGGACGACAAGGTCGCCGTGCCGCCGCTGGTGGGCGCGCTGCTCAAGAACGAACAGGACGTGACCCTGTTCGAAAAGCTGGTCTTCATGCAGCGCAACAATCGATGAGCCAGCCACAAGCGCCGCATCCCGTCGGCCAGCTGCTCAAGCTGGGCGTGGCGCAGGCCGTGCTGTTCGTGGCGGGTGCGCTGCTCGGCCGCTGGATCGGGCTCAAGCTGGGACTCGATGCCTTCGGCCCCAATGGCTATGGCAACCGCGAGATCTTCGGCATCGTGCTGATCGGCATCGGCGGCGGTGGCGGCGTGCAGCTGGCCCGGGCCTGGTACGACCGCAAGTACGGCAAGCCGAGAGGCTGAAAAACAATCGCTGGGGAATTGAGATGGCGTTCGTCGAACCTGTCACGCTGAAGGCGCGCGACCTGGCGCTGGTGCCGCTGTCGCTCGGTCATGAAGAGGGCCTGCGCGCCGCCGCGGCCGACGGCGAGCTCTGGAAGCTGCGCGTCACCTCGGTGCCCGAGCCGCACGAGACCCGCGCCTACATCGAAACCGCCCTGCAGGGGCGCGAGGCCGGCCACCGCTTTGCGTTTGCCGTGACCGAGGCCGAAACCGGCGCCGTGCTCGGCAGCACCAGCTTCCATGACATCCTGCCGGCCGTGAAGCGCGTGGAGATCGGCTACACCTGGTACGCCAGACGCTGCCAGCGCACCCACGTCAACACCACCTGCAAGCTGCTCATGCTCACGCACGCCTTCGATACCCTCGGCTGCAACGTGGTGGGCTGGCGCACCGACAATTTCAACTTCGCTTCGCAGCGCGCGATCGAGCGGCTCGGCGCCAAGAAGGATGGCGTGATCCGCGGCCACGCAATGCGCCGCGACGGCACCATCCGCGACACCGTCATGTACAGCCTCGCCGCGGGCGAGTGGCCCGAGGTGAAGGCCCAGCTGCTCTACCTGCTCGACAAGCCGCGAAGCTGAAGAGAAGTCCAAGGAAAGCCCGACCATGCTGATCGATTTCTTCTACACGCTGCGCTCGGCCAAGCTGCCGGTCTCGGTCAAGGAATACCTCACGCTGCTCGAGGCGCTGCAGGCCGACGTGGTGGGGCCCAACTCCGACGGCGCCTTCGGCCTGGACGACTTCTACTACCTCTCGCGCACCGCGCTGGTCAAGGACGAGAAGCACTACGACAAGTTCGACCGCGCCTTTGCGGCCTACTTCAAGGGCGTGGAGATGCTGGCCGACTTCACCAAGGAAGTGCCGCTCGACTGGCTGCGCAAGACGCTGGAGCGCGAGTTCACGGCCGAGGAAAAGGCCAAGATCGAGAAGATGGGCTGGGACGAGCTCATGGAAACGCTCAAGAAGCGCTTCGAGGAGCAGAAGGAGCGCCACGAGGGCGGCAGCAAGTGGATCGGCACCGGCGGCACCTCGCCCTTCGGCCACGGCGGCTACAACCCGCAGGGCGTGCGCATTGGCGGCGCGGGCAAGAACAAGAGCGCCGTGAAGGTGTGGGACCAGCGCGCCTACAAGGACTACGACGACAGCCAGGAGCTCGGCACGCGCAACATCAAGGTGGCGCTGCGGCGGCTGCGCAAGTTCGCGCGCGAAGGCCACGAGGAAGAGCTGGACCTGGACGACACCATCCACTCCACCGCCGCCAATGCGGGTTACCTCGACATCAAGATGCGGCCCGAGCGCCACAACAACGTCAAGGTGCTGCTGCTGATGGACGTGGGCGGCACCATGGACGAGCACATCCAGCGCGTGGAGGAGCTGTTCTCGGCCGTCAAGACCGAGTTCAAGCACCTGGAGTTCTTCTACTTCCACAACTGCGTCTACGACTTCATGTGGAAGAACAACAAGCGCCGCTTCTCCGAGAAGTTCGCGACCTGGGACATCCTGCGCAAGTACAACAAGGACTACAAGCTCATCTTCGTCGGCGACGCGACCATGAGCCCCTACGAGATCCTGCAGCCCGGCGGCAGCGTCGAATACAACAACGAGGAAGCCGGCGCCGAATGGATCCAGCGCCTCACGCACACCTTCCCGAAGTTCGCCTGGATCAACCCCGAGCCGCAGGGCGTGTGGCAGTACCGCCAGAGCATCGCGGTGATGCAGCAGCTCATGTCCAACCGCATGTACCCGCTCACGCTGCGGGGTCTCGAAGAAGCAATGCGAATGCTTTCTAAGTAAGGCAGGTGCGAAGCCCGGAACTGTTTCCGGATGCTTACGGAACCGATGCGCCTTGCTGTCAAAATCCGCCCATGCTCAGGGTGGTTCCAGTCATTGCGCCGGCGTGCTTGCCGGCCTTGCTTTTTTGCGGTGTCCTGCTTTTGCAGGGATGCAGCCTGCTGCCGAAAAAGGACAGCGCGCAGGACACGGCCACCCCCGCGCTGGTGCGCAGCGATGGCTCGGCCGCCGACACGGGCCGCAAGGACGGCGAACGAAGCGCGCCGCGGCGCGACGCCTTCACCGTCGACGTCCGCGGGCCCGATACCGTGCGCGACTATCTCGCGCTGCACCTGGACATCCAGCGCTACCGCACGCTCGACGACCTGGGCGCCACCGAGATTTCGCGGCTCATGGTGGCGGCGGAGACCAACGCCCGAGAGCTGCTCGGCACGCTGGGCTATTTCACGCCCACGCTGACGCTGGAACTCAACGAGACGCCGGCCAGCAACAGGGCGCCGCGCGAGATCGTCATCACGGTGGAGCCGGGCGAACTCACCCGCGTGAGCAACGTGCAGATCAGCTACAGCGGCGCGATGGCCGACGATCCCGCGGCCGAGGCCCAGCGCGATTCGATCCGCACCGCCTGGGCGCTGCGCGCGGGCCAGCCTTTCACGCAGCAGGGCTGGGACAACGCCAAGACCATCGCCCTGCGCAGCCTCACGGCCAGGCGCTTTCCCACCGGCAGCGTTGCAGTGAGCCGCGCCGAGGTCGATGCCGACCGGCACGAGGCCCGCCTCAGCGTCACCTACCAGTCGGGCCCGGCCTACCGCTTCGGCCCGCTCGTGCTGCGCGGCACCGAGCGCTATGACGCCGACGGCGCGCGCCGCATCGCACAGCTCCCCACCGGCACCGACTACGACCAGCAGAAGCTGCTCGACGCCCAGCAGCGCCTGGCCAGCAGCGGCTACTACGACTCGGTGTTCCTCACGCTCGACACCGAAAGCGGCACGCCGCTCGCAGCCCCGGTGATTGCGCAGCTGCGCGAAGCCCCGATGCAGAAGGTGGTGCTGGGCGCCGGCTTCACCACCGACAACGGGCCGCGGCTGTCGGTGGACCACATCCACAACCGGCTGCCGCTGCTCGGCTGGCGCGCCGTGTCGCGGCTGTCGGTCGACCGCGACATCAAGTCGCTGGGCACCGAGTGGAACGCCATTCCCGACGACCGCGGATGGCGCTGGTTCGCAGGCGCCGGGCTCAAGAGCGAAACGTCGGGCAGCTACGTGGTCGACAGCGGCCGCCTGCGCAGCGGGCGCAGCAAGTCCAGCGGCCACATCGACCGCAGCTACTTCCTGCAGTACGATTACGCGCAGAACCGCGGCACCAATGCACCGCCCTCGGCCTCGGCCGTGACCGCCAACTGGGGCTGGACCGGCCGCTATTTCGACGACAACGCCGCGCCCACGCGCGGCTTCGGCCTGGCGCTCGAACTGGGCGCCGGCTACACGCTGACCGGCGAGCGCCTGCCCTTCACGCGCACCTATGCGCGCTGGCTCGGCGTGCTGCCGCTGGGCTTCGCCGAAGACCGCGACGCCGCCACGCTGGCGCGCCGCAGCCGGCTCCAGCTGCGCGCCGAAGCCGGCGCGGTATCCGCCAAGGACAGCGCGCAGATCCCCTCCACGCTGATGTTCCTGACCGGCGGCGACACCACCGTGCGCGGCTACAGCTACCGCCAGATCGGCACCGTGCGTGACGACGGCCAGATCGTGGCGGGCCGCTACCTCGGTGTCGTGAGCGCCGAATGGCAGCGGCCCTTCGTCTACAACGACAAGCTCACCGAATGGGAGAGCGTGGTGTTCGTCGACGCCGGCGCCGTGGCCGACAAGCCCGGCGAGCTCAAGCCGAAGGTCGGCGTGGGCGTGGGCGCGCGCTGGCGCAGCCCGGTCGGGCCGGTGCAGGCCGACCTTGCCTACGGCGTGGACACGCGCAAGTTCCGCCTGCACTTTCGCCTGGGCTTCACTTTCTGAGCGCGCACCCATCGATGCAGACCGACGCCGAACCCCAGTCCACGCCGCCCGCACGCGCAAAGCGTTCGCGCACGCGGCGCGCGCTGCGTGCGCTGGGCTGGACGGCCGCGGGCCTGCTTGCACTGGTGCTCGTGATCGGCGCGGGCGCGTGGTGGTGGATCGGTTCCAACCAGTCGCTGGCCTTCGCGCTCGCCAAGGCCGCGCGCTACCTGCCCGCCGGCCAGACGCTCGAAAGCCGCGAGGTCACGGGCTCGCTGCGCACCGGCGGGCACATCGGCTGGCTGCGCTGGCAAAGCGAAGAGCTGGCTGTCGAGGTGCACGAGGCGAACATCGGCTGGCAGCTCGCGCCGCTGTTCCAGCGCAAGCTGCAGGTCGGCGAGGTGCATGCGGCACGCCTGCTGATCGAGCGCCGCGGCCCGCCGAGCGACACGCCCACCGAGCCGCTCGAACAGCTCGCGCTGCCGATCGAGGTCGAGCTGCCGTTCCGCATCGACGAGCTGCGCTGGGCCGGGCCGCCCGCGCTCCAGGCCAACCAGCTCGCGGGCAGCTACCGCTACACCGGCGCGGAGCATCGACTGGAGGTCAAGGGCGTCGACATTGCCGACGGTCACTACAGCGCGCGCGTGAAGCTGCAAGGGCCTGCGCCGATGGCGCTCGACGCCACGCTGGACGGCCGCGTGAAGGCGCCGCTGGCCGAAGACCGCAGCATCGAGGTGCTGGCCCA
The DNA here is from genome assembly GCF_003951285.1 of Variovorax beijingensis. Taxonomy (GTDB): domain Bacteria; phylum Pseudomonadota; class Gammaproteobacteria; order Burkholderiales; family Burkholderiaceae_C; genus Variovorax; species Variovorax beijingensis. The sequence continues at coordinate 121,794 of NZ_RXFQ01000015.1, forward strand.
AGCCGCCATCCAGGGCACGCTTGCCGGCACCGACGCGCGGCTGCAGGTGGCCGCCGAACTGAAGCCGGTCGAGCCCGATGCCGAAGCTCCCATGGAAGCGAAGCTGCAAGCGAACATCGCGCCCTGGCTGCCGCAGCCGGTCATCGATGCCAAGGCCGACCTGCGCAACGTCGATGCGGCCAGCCTCTGGCCCGGCGCACCGCGCACCCGCCTGACCGGCACGGTCGAGCTGCAACCCGACGCGGCCACCGGCCCCGCCGCCTGGCAGGCCTCGGCCAGCATCCGCAATGCGCTGCCCGGCCCCTGGGACAAGGGCGCGCTGCCGCTCGAACAGGTCGAGGCGCGCGTGGGGTTCGACGGCACCAACTGGACGATCCCCGAAGCCACGCTGCGCGCGGGCGGCGGCCGCATCGACGCCGAAGGCCGCTGGAGCCCCGCGCCCGCACCCTGGCAGGCGCGCGCCTCCGTGCGCGGCGTGCGGCCCGGCCTGCTGCACAGCGAGCTGTCGGGCGCGCCGATCAACGGCACGGCCACGGCGCAGCAGCGCGAGGACACCATCGGTTTCGACCTCGCGCTGCGTGCCCAAGGCGGCGCCGGCAGCGCGGCCATGCCGGGCTTCGGCCTCGACCGCGTGCTCGCCCAGGGCCAGTGGAAGAACCAGGTGCTGGACCTGCAAACGCTGCGCGTCGAAGCCGAGCGCGCCAGCATCGGGGGCCGGCTGCAGGTGCGCGTGGCCGAGCAGGCCGCGAGCGGCAAGCTCGACCTCGCGCTGCCGGGCGGCGGCGCGCAGCTCGAAGGCCGCATCGCACCGGCACAAGGGGCCGGCGAGATCAAGGCGCGCATCGACGACGCCGAAGCCGTGCAGCGCTGGATCGAAGGCCTGCCCGAACTGTCGAAGCTGTTCGCGGGCAAGACCGCCAAGGGCTCCGCGCGGCTCGACGCCAGCTGGCAGGGCGGCTGGCAGACCATCCAGCGCCGGCTCGAGAACCCCAATGCGCCGGCCCAGCGCGGCATTGCAGAGCCCAGCCTCAAGGCCGCGCTCGGCGTGCCGCGCCTGGAACTGCGCATGCCGGCTGCCAATGGCAACGGCAACGGCAATGCAGCGGCCACCACGGTCCAGCTGAAAGACCTGCGCGCGGACCTTGCCGGCAGCCTGGCGCAGGCCACGCTCGCGCTGCAGGGCGAAGCCAGCACCGGCACACAGAAGCTCGCGCTCGACGCGCGCGCGAGCGGCGGCCTTGCGGGCCCCAACCAATGGCGCGCGGCGCTCGCCAGCCTGCGCCTGCAGGCCCAGGACAGCGCGCAGCCCGCCACCGCCAGCGCGCCCTGGACGCTGGAACTCGGCCGCGAAGTCAGCGCCACCATCAAGACCAGCGGAAGCGGCAGCAGCCACCGCCTCGACCTCGAAGCCTCGGCCGCCGCCGCCACCTTGCGTGGGCCGGCGCCCGGCACCGTGCGCATCGAATGGCAGCCGCTGCGCTTCACCCAAAGCGGCGCGGCGCCCAACCAGGCCTTCCGCCTGCAATCCAAGGGCAAGCTGCAGGGCCTTCCGATGGCCTGGGCCGAGGCCTTCGGCGCCAGCGCCACCTTCAACGAGCTCGGCGTGAGCGGCGACCTCATGTTCGACGGCGACTGGGACATCGACGCCGGTGACACCTTGCGCGCCCATGCGCGGATCGCGCGCCAGAGCGGCGACATCCGCGTGCAGGCGGGCGAGGCCGCGCTGGTCACGCGCATCACGAGCCGCGGCACCGGCACGGCCAGCGAGCGCACGATGAATTCCGCCACTGCGCAGGGCACCACGCCCAGCACGCCGGCGGGCCTGCGCCAGGCCGAACTGCGCCTCGATGCGCAAGGCGAGGCCGTGCGCGCCACGCTGGCCTGGGACAGCGAACGCGCGGGCAAGATCGACGCCGGGCTCGACACGCGCATGCAGCAGCGCGCGGGCGGCTGGCAATGGGCGCCCGATGCGCCGCTGGCCGGCAACATCAAGGCCACGCTGCCCAACCTGGGCGTGTGGTCGATGCTCGCGCCGCCCGGCTGGCGCGTGGCGGGCACGCTGGACGCCGATGCCGCGCTCTCGGGCAACCGCGCGGCGCCGCGCTGGAACGGCACGCTGGGCGCCGACAAGCTCGCGCTGCGCGCGCCGGTCGAAGGGCTCGACCTGCGCGACGGCCGGCTGCGTGCCACGCTCACCGGGGAGCGCATCGAGATCACCGAATTCACGCTCAAGGGCGGCGCCGGCAGCACGGTGCGCATCGGGGGCCAGAGCGGCAACCGCAGCACCGCGGCCAGCCAGGCCGCGAGCGACGGCGGCTCGCTCTCGGCGCGCGGCGACATGGCCTGGGGCGCGGCGGGCGCCTCGGGCACGGGCATCCGCATGGCGCTGCAGGCCGACCTGCGCGCGCTGCGCGTGCTGGTGCGCACCGACCGGCAGCTCACGCTCTCGGGCAATCTGCAGGCGCGTCTCGACGGCGGCCAGTTCAGCGTGCGTGGCAAGCTCAGGACCGACCGCGCGGTGATCATCCTGCCCGACGAGACCGCGCCGAGCCTGGGCACCGACGTGGTGGTGCGCTCCGCCGCCAAGGACCGCGAGATGGCCGAGCAGGCCCGGCGCGATGCCGCGCGCAACGAGGCGCAGGCTGCCAAGCCGCAGACCGCGAAGCCGCCCGACATCGTGGTGAACTTCGACCTGGGCGACGACTTCGCGGTGCAGGGGCGCGGCATCACCACGCGGCTCGAGGGCGACCTGGAGATCCGCAGCACCCGCCTCGATGCGCCGCCGCGCATCACCGGCGAGGTGAAGACCGTGCGGGGCCAGTACCGCGCCTACGGCCAGCAGCTCGACGTGGAAACCGGCGTGGCCCGCTTCAACGGGCCCTTCGACAATCCCGCGCTCGACATCCTGGCCATCCGGCCCAACATCTCGCAGCGCGCCGGCGTGCAGATCACGGGCACCGCGCAGTCGCCGCGCGTCAAGCTCTATTCGGAGCCCGCGCTGTCCGATGCGGAGACGCTCTCGTGGGTGGTGCTCGGCCGCGCCTCGGCCACCAGCGGCGGCGAATCGGCGCTGCTGCAGCAGGCGGCGCTCGCACTGATCGGCCATGTCAGCAAGGGCACGAGCGGCGGCAGCCTGGCCAGCCGCTTCGGCCTGGACGAACTCGGCTTCAAGGGCCCCGGCAACGGCGGCGACCTGCGCGAGTCGGCGGTCACGCTCGGCAAGCGGCTGTCGAAGGATTTCTACCTCACCTACGAACGCAGCCTGGGCGGCACCTTCGGCACCATCTTCATCTTCTACGACCTGACGCAGCGCCTCACGCTGCGCGGACAGGCCGGCCAGACCAGCGGGCTCGACCTGATCTACACGCTCAAGTACGACTGAGCTGCGGGTCTGCCGCCTTGACCGCGGTAATTCGCAGGGTTAAAAATCGTTAACGCCCTTCTAACAAGGAACGACGATGCACGGTGAAGGAGACAAGGGCGAGTGTTCCACGCTGGACCGTCAGAAGTACGACCCGCCGGGCTACTCGCGAACCACGTTCTTGCGCCACGCGCTGCAGTGCGTGATTGCAGTCATTGCAGCAGGCGCCGCGGTGGCGTCCATTCCCTACTGGGGAGGCGACGACTTTCCGCTGATGGGCCTGATCGTCTACGTCGCGGGCATGGTGTTCGTTGCCATGCCGCTGTGCCTCTACTACGAGTCGCTGCTGCAGTCGCATGAAGAGCGCGTGGAGCGTGCAAGGCACATGCTGGCCGCCTAAGCCTCCGGCTTCGCCTTGACCACCTGGCGCAGGCCCGCAAGCGCGGGATCGACGATGGCCGCGTCCGCTCCCACCGCGTACACCGCATACGCCGGATAAAGAAACTCCGGCGTGCCGGGCACGCGGCGCAGCCGGCCCGATTCGAGGTGGCTGCGCACCACGTCGTGCCGGAAGTAGCCGGTGCCACCCGCGGCCAGCAGGAACTCGCGTCCGAGCGGCCCGAGCCCGGCGCTCACCGCGGCGTTGGAGAGCTCGGGAAAGGCAAGGCCGTGCTGCGCCGCGAACTCCGGGCCCCAGTCCACATACACGTAGTCCGCGGGCCGCGGCACGCGCGGGTGCTGCGCGGTCGTGACCATGACGAGCTTCTCCTCGATGAGCAGTTCCACGCGCAGGCCGGGCCGCTGCTGCGGCGCGTAGGCAATGGCGATGTCGAGCACGCCCGCGGCCACCTTGTCGAGCAGGTCGTGCGGAAAGCCCACCTCGGTGCGGATGGCCAGCTGCGGCGCGGCCGTGCGCATCCACAGCAGCCATTGCAGCAGCAGCGGATCCCACAGGCTGATCTCGCATCCGATGGCGAGCACGGCGCGGCTGCCGATGGGCACCGCGACCTGGTGGCGCGCGCGCTCCCACACCTGCACCAGCATGGTGGCGTGCGGCAGGAACTGCTCGCCGGCCGCGGTGAGCACCGCACCCGCCTTGTTGCGGACGAAGAGCGGCCGGCCCAGCAGCTCCTCGAGCGTTCGCACGCGCGCGCTCACCGAAGTCTGCGTGACATGCAGCCGCTCGGCGGCGCGCTGGAAGCTGCGCGTGTCCACGATTTCCAGGAACGTCCGGGCCAGGTTGATGTCCATGCCGCATCCTTTTTGAGTGCATTAATTTTGCACTCAACTGGCAATTAATATCGTTTTACTTGATGCGAACGCGGGCCCAAGATGAAGGCATCCCAAGCAACCAGGAGTTGATCGATGCCCACCCTTCGCGAACCATTCCATGCCGGCGCCGCCGAAAGCCTTGCCGATGCCTTCAAGGCGCTTCTCGACGAAACCCTGGTGCTCATCGAAGCCCTGCTGAGCCCGAACAGGATCATCGGCGAGGTGGAGCAGATGCGTGCGCTGCAGGTGGCGGCGGACGACATCGAGCCCACCGATCCGGCGCGCGCCGAGCTGCTGCGCTCGCGCGCCTCGCGCATCGGCCTGCGCTGACGAGGTTCACGGCGCAGCTTCGAACGGCACGATCTGCGAAATGAGCGCGGGTCCATCGGCCAGCAGGAAGTCCTTGAAGGCCTGCGCCACCGGCGGCAGCCGCTTGCTGCGCCGGTGCACCACGTACCAGTTGAGCATCAGCGGAAAGCCCTGCACGTCGAGCACGCGCAGGCTGCCGGCGCGCAGCTCCTGGCTGATGGTGTGAGCCGACACGAAGCTCACGCCCATGCCCGCGATCACCGCCTGCTTGATGGTCTCGGTGCTGCGGATCTCCATCGCGATGTTGATGCCGCGGAGGTCGCCGCCGAAGCCCTCCTCCATCGAATGCCAGGTGTCCGAGGCCTTCTCGCGCACCACGAAGGGCTCGCGCATGAGCCGCGCCAGCGGGATGCGCGGCACACCCACCAGCGGATGGTTGGGTGCGGCGACGATCACGTAGGGATGCGGCGCGAACGGCTGGTTGACGGTGTCCAGGTCGGTCGGCGGGCGCACCATGATCGCCAGATCGGTGAGGTTCTCCGCGATGTGGGTCATGAGCCCTTCGCGGTTGTGCACCGTGAAGTTCAGCGTGACGCCGCGGTGCCGGCTCGCAAACTCCACCAGGAGGCGCGGAAAGAAGTAGTCGCCCGCGCTGATCACGCCCACGTTGAGCTTGCCGCCCGAGACGCCGTTGAACTGCAGCATCGCGTTCTCGGCCGCCTCGAACTGCTGGATGATCGCGCGGCTGATCTGCAGCAGCTCGGTGCCGGCCGGCGTCAGGTAGATCTTCTTGCCGAACTGCTCGAACAGCGCATTGCCCGCGTGCTCCTCGAGCTTGCGCACCTGCGTGGAAACGGCCGGCTGCGTCAGGTGAAGCTCCTCCGCCGCGCGCGAGAAGCTCAGCAGCCGCGCCACCGCTTCGAAGACTTTCAACTGGCGCAGGGTCGCGTGCTTCATTCGGAAAAAGGGGGCTGCTGCAATCGAGCGGGCATCGTACTGCGCGCCAGGCCGCGCCCGGCAGGAGGCTAGGGTATGCGCGCCACGTGCAGCAGATTCGTCGTTCCCGAAAGCCCGAACGGCAGGCCCGCGACAACCACCACGTCGCGGCCGGTGCTCGCGAAGCCCTCGGTGCAGGCGTTGCGGCAGGCGCACTCGATCATCTCGGCCACGTCGTGCACGTCATCGACCAGCACCGCATGCACGCCCCACACCATCGCCATGCGGCGCGCCGTGGCCACGTCGGGCGTGAGGCTGATGATGGGCACGGCCGGCCGCTCGCGCGCGGCGCGCAGGCTGGTGAAGCCCGACGAGGTGTAGGTGACGGTGGCGGCGGGCGCAAGCAGCGCGGCCACCTGGCGCATCGACGCGCACACCGCATCGGCCGTGGTCGACAGCGAGGCCTCGTGCGTGGCGTCGATGCCGATGCGGTAGGACGCATCGGCCTCCACGCGCGAGATGATGCGGTCCATCATGGCCACGGCCTCCAGCGGATATTTTCCGGAGGCGGATTCGGCCGACAGCATCACCGCGTCCACGCCGTCGTACACGGCGGTGGCAACGTCTGACACCTCGGCGCGCGTGGGCACCGGCGCGGCAATCATCGATTCGAGCATCTGCGTGGCCACCACCACCGGCTTGCCGCGCTTGCGGCAGGCGCGCACGATCAGGCGCTGCAGCTCGGGCACGCGCTCGGGCGGCAGCTCCACGCCGAGGTCGCCGCGCGCCACCATGACGCCGTCGCACAGGTCGACGATCGCGTCCAGGTGGTCGATGGCCGCGGGCTTCTCGAGTTTGGCCATGATCCACGCGCGCTTGCCGATGATGGCGCGCGCCTCCTCGATGTCTTCGGGGCGCTGCACGAAGGACAGCGCCACCCAGTCCACGCCCATGGCAAGCCCGCAGGCCAGGTCGTCCAGGTCCTTGGGCGTCAGCGGCGAGATCGGCAGCACCACGCTCGGCACGTTGACGCCCTTGCGGTCGGAGATCGGGCCGCCGACCAGCACCGTGGTCTCGGCGAAGTCGGGACCGAAGCTGTCCACGCGCAGCCGCAGCTTGCCGTCGTCGAGCAGCAGGTCGGTGCCCACCTGCAGCGCCGCGAAGATTTCCGGATGCAGCAGCGGCGCGCGGCGCGCGTTGCCGCTGGTTGGGTCCATGTCGAGCCGGAAGCGCGAACCCGCGTCGAGCTGCGCGCGGCCGCCTTCGAAGGTGCCCAGCCGCAGCTTCGGCCCCTGCAGGTCGAGCAGCACGCCGATCGGCCGGCCAAACTCTTTCTCGAGCCGCCGGATGGTGTCGAGGCGGCGCGCATGGTCATGCTGCGTGCCATGGCTGAAGTTGAGCCGGAACACGTCCACGCCGCGCTCGAACAGGGCTCGGATGGCCGGCTCGTCGGTGGTGGCAGGGCCCAGCGTGGCCACGATCTTCGCGCTGCGTGTACGTCGCATCATCCGTTCCATTTCATCGATCGGTCACAGCGCACGACCGGCGCCCCCTCGGCGCCGAATTGCGCAGCCTGAGTGGAGCTAGCCCGCCATCTCGTGAAGGCAGACCCGGCCGCGCTGTTCTTCCATCGTACGCGCCAGCAGCTTGACCAGGGAATACACGGTGTCGATGTGCGGCGTCGGCGTGTCGGTGAGCCGGGCCAGCTCGACCACGGCGCCCACCAGCGCATCGATCTCGGGCGCGCGGCCGGCTTCCACGTCCTGCAGCATCGAGGTCTTGTGCTTGCCGACCTTTTCGGCGCCCGCAATGCGCTTGTCGAGCGTCACGCGAAATTCGATGCCCAGCTTGTGCGCCACCGCCTGCGCCTCGCGCATCATCGCGGCGGCCAGCTCGCGCGACGGCGGGTACTGGCAGATGTCGACCAGCGTGGAGTGCGACAGGCTGCTGATCGGGTTGAAGGTCAGGTTGCCCCAGAGCTTGAGCCAGATCTCGGCGCGGATGTTGTCGAGCACCGGCGCCTTGAAGCCGGCCGCGCCCAGGCAGGCCGAGACGCGGTTCACGCGCGCGCTCGAGGAGCCGTCGAGCTCGCCGACCGGGAAGCGGTCGCCCTCGATGTGCTTCACCACGCCGGGTGCGGTGAGCTCGGAGGCGGGATACACCACGCAGCCGATGACGCGCTCGGCCGGGATCTTCGCGGCCACCAGGCCGGTCGGGTCGACGCTGCGCACCGGCGTGCCCGCCAGCGCGCCGCCGTGCTGGTGGAAGTACCAGAACGGGATGCCGTTCTGCATCGTCACCACCACCGTCTCGGGCCCGAAGAGCCTGGGCACGTCGTTGGCCACGGCCTCGACCTGGTGCGCCTTCATCGCGAGGACGACGATGTCCTGCGGCCCCGCCTGGTCGTAGCGGTCGGTGGCCTTGACGTTGCGCGCCACCTGCTGCGTGCCATCCGCCCCGATGAGCGTGAAGCCGTTGGTGGCGATGGCGTCGAGATTCTTCCCGCGCACGATGAACGTCACGTCCTCGCCGGCCAGGGCGAGCTTCGCGCCCACCAGGCCGCCGATGGCGCCCGCTCCAATGACTGCAATCTTCATGTCGATCCCCAAGGTTGTTGATTCTTCCGGCGCGGGTCGGTCTCAGCCGAAGCGGTTGCCGAGCCTGCCGATGCCGCCGATCTCCACTTCGACCAGGCTGCCGGGCTTCATCGAGCCGACGCCGACGGAGGTGCCGCACAGGATCACGTCGCCGGGTTGCAGGGTCATGTCCTGGGAGATCAGGCTCACGAGTTGCCGGACCGAAAAGCGCATGTCGCTGATCGGATAGTTCTGCCGCACCTCGCCGTCGAGCAGCGTGGTGACAGTGAGCGTGGCGGGATCGAGGCCGGTGGCCACCGCCGGGCCCATCGGGCAGAAGGTGTCGAAGCCCTTGGCCCGCACCCATTGGGCGAACGAGGCGTCGCGGTTCAGGATGTCGGCCACCGTCACGTCGTTGGCGCAGGTGTAGCCGAACACATGGCCGAGCGCATCCGCCTCGGACACGGCGGTGCACGCCTTGCCGATGACGATGCCGAGCTCGCCCTCGAACACCACCTTGCCCTCGCACAGCGGCTTGCGGATGGGCGCGCCGGGCGCAAGGTAGGAGTTGGGCGCCTTCAGCAGGTACAGCGGCTCGGCCGGCACCGCCAGCTTGAGCTTCTCGCCGAGCGCGTGGAAGTTGTTCCACAGCGCGATGACCTTGGTCGGCTCGGTGGGCGTGAGCAGCCGCACGCCCGAGAGCAGGAACACGCGGCCGGTCGGCTCCGGGCGGTCGAACATGTTGCCGCGGTGCTCGTGCACGGCATCGCCCTCGAGCGTGCCGAAGCCAGTTTCGCCGCCGTGTTCGAAACGGACCCACCGTTGTTGTTGTTGCTGCTGTTGCTGCTGCATGTCGCGCCTTCCTTTAGTTTCTGTCGGAGTGGTTCTGCGTTCAGTCGAAGGGCAGGTAGTCGGGGATCACCAGCGACGCGAGCAGCTTTCCCATCTCGGCCGGGTTGTCGGTCACGTGGATGCCGCACTCCTTCATCACCGCCAGTTTTTCCCGCGCCGTTCCCTTGCCGCCCGAGACGATGGCGCCCGCATGGCCCATGCGCTTGCCCGGCGGCGCGCTGGCACCGGCGATGAAGCCGACCACGGGCTTTCGCATGTGCTCGCTGATCCAGCGCGCGCATGTTTCCTCGTCGCTGCCGCCGATCTCGCCGACCATGATCACGGCGTCGGTGCGCGGGTCGTCGTTGAACATCTTCAGCACGTCGATGTGCCGCAGCCCGCCCACCGGATCGCCGCCGATGCCCACCACCGTCGACTGCCCGATGCCGAAGCTCGCGAGCTGGCTCGCGGCCTCGTAGGTCAGCGTGCCCGAGCGCGACACCACGCCGATGCGGCCCTTCTGGTGGATGTGGCCGGGCATGATCCCGATCTTGATTTCCTCGGGCGTGATGAGGCCTGGGCAATTGGGGCCGAGCAGCAGGGTCTTGCTGCCCTCCATGCGGTGGCGGGTGCGGATCATGTCGCGCACCGGAATGCCTTCGGTGATGCACACGACGAGGTCGAGCCCCGCATCCACCGCCTCGTCGATGGCCGCGGCGGCAAACGGCGGCGGCACGTAGATCACGGACACGGTGGCGCCGGTCTCGGCCTTGGCTTCCTTCACGGTGCCGAACACCGGAATGCCGTCGAAGGACTTGCCCGCCTTGTTGGGGTTCACGCCGGCGACGAAGCACTTCTGGCCGTTGGCGTAGTCGCGGCACATGGCGGTATGGAACTGGCCGGTCTTTCCTGTGATGCCCTGGGTGATGACGCGGGTGTGCTTGTTGATGAGGATCGACATTTCAGGCCCCCCGCCCCGCAGCAGCCACCACCAGCCCGGCCGCCTCCGCCATGTCGTCCGCACTGATGATCCGAAGGCCCGACTGCCCGAGGATGGTCTTGCCCAGGCTCTCGTTGGTGCCCTTCATGCGCACCACCAGCGGCACCGCCAGCTGGACCTCGCGCGCCGCGGCCACCACCCCGCGCGCGATCACGTCGCACTTCATGATGCCGCCGAAGATGTTGACCAGGATCGCGCGCAGGTTCGGGTTGCGCAGCATCAGCTTGAAGGCTTCGGTCACCTTCTCCGCCGTGGCACCGCCGCCCACGTCCAGGAAATTGGCGGGCGATCCGCCGTAGAGCTTGATCGCATCCATCGTGGCCATGGCCAGGCCCGCGCCGTTCACCAGGCAGCCGATGTCGCCTTCGAGCGCAATGTAGGAAAGATCGAACTTCGAGGCCTCGACCTCGGCCGGGTCTTCCTCGTCGAGATCGCGCATCGCGGCAATCTCGGGCTGGCGGAACAGCGCGTTCGGATCGAAGTTGAACTTGGCATCCAGCGCCAGCACGCGGCCGTCGCGCGTGAGCGCCAGCGGGTTGATCTCGGCCAGCGATGCATCGCAGGCGTCGAAGGCCTGGTAGAGGTTCTGCACCAGCGTGCGCACCTGCGGCAGCAGCTTTCCCGAAAAGCCGATGTCGCGCGCCAGGCCGTCGGCCTCGGCCGCCTTCACGCCGGCGGACGGATCGACGAAGAGCTTGCGGATTTTTTCCGGCGTGCGCGCCGCGACGTCCTCGATGTCCATGCCGCCTTCGCTCGAGGCCATCAGGGCCACGCGGCGCGATTCGCGGTCGACCGCCATGCCAAGGTAGAACTCCTTCTCGATCTCGACGCTCTCCTCCACCAGCAGCCGCTTCACCAGCCGGCCTTGCGGGCCCGTCTGGTGCGTTCGCAGGGTCATGCCGAGCAGTTCGTCGGCATGGCGCCGCACTTCGGCGGCCGACCAGGCCAGCCGCACGCCGCCGCCCTTGCCGCGGCCGCCCGCATGGATCTGCGCCTTGACCACCCAGGCCCGGCCGCCGAGCCGCGCCGCGGCGTCGGCCGCCTCGTCGGGCGAAAAGCAGGCATATCCACGCGGCGTGGGGACGCCGTATTTGCGCAATACGTCCTTGCCCTGGTATTCGTGGATATTCATGGCAGCTTTCAGGCGCCGAGTTCGGCGCCGCGGGTTTCGGCCCAGTTGAAATAGCGCCTTTTCATGGCACCGGCATCGAGCTCGCGCTTTTGATGCTCTTCCTTTTTCTGCTCGATCACCTCGGCCAGGAATTTGGCGTCATAGGCACGCAGAAGATGCGGCTGGTGGGTACGCAGGTAATGGCAGATCCGCTCGATGCCATCCTGGCTCTCGCGCAGCAGCTGGCAATAGACTTCGCGATCCCAATGCCAGCGGAAACCCAATTCGTAGAACGCCGCGTTGTAGGCATTGCGCTCGGTTTCGCTGCTCCAGTATTGAATTGGCAAATCATCGATCATGAAATTTCTCCTAGAAATTGAATGCCGGGCGTCAAATGTTTTGCGGATCGGCATGATCAAAATGTAGATTCGATGATCGATAAATAATAGTTAAACTATTTTATTGAATGCATTCACGATAAGTTATACATAATTGGCCGCAATTCCCCTTTCGCAGGCATTGCGCTCCTGTTCAATTACCGCACCGCCCAAGCGCCCCCCGCCCCATACCAGGAACACCGTGGAACCGGCTCCGCCGGGCCACCGGTGTTGCCCCCTCGAGGGGGAGGCGGCTACACGAAGTGAGCCGCTTCGGGGGTGGTCATATGACGCCCTCGGCGCGCAGCGCGGCCACGTCGCTGGCCGTATAGCCCAGCTGCATCAGCACCTCGTCGGTGTGCTCGCCAAGCAGCGGCGAGCGCGTGACCTCGGTCGGGCTGTCGGACATCTTGATGGGGTTGCCCACCGTCAGGTACTTGCCGCGCGTCGGGTGGTCGACCTCGACGATGGTGCCGGTCTCGCGCAGCGACGGATCGGCGGCGATTTCCTTCATCGAAAGAATCGGCCCGCACGGAATGTCGTACTGGTTGAGGATGTCCATGGCCTCGAACTTGGTCTTGGTCATGGTCCATTGCTCGATGCGCGCGAAGATCGGCTTCAGGTGCAGCAGGCGCGCGGCCGGCGTGGCGTAGGCCTCGTCGTCGATCCAGCCTTCCTCGCCGATGACCTTGCACACCGCGGGCCACACCGCCCCTTGCGTGATGAAGTAGATGTAGGCGTTGGGGTCGGTCTCCCAGCCCTTGCACTTGAGGATCGAGCCCGGCTGGCCGCCGCCCGAGGCATTGCCCGCGCGCGGCACCGCGTCGCCGAACTTGCCGTCGGGGTACTGCGGGTATTCGTGCATGGTGCCGGTGCGCTCCAGCCGCTGCTGGTCGCGCATCTTCACGCGGCACAGGTTGAGCACCGCGTCCTGCATGGGCGCGAGCACCTGCTGGCCGCGGCCCGTGCTGTTGCGCTGGTAGAGCGCCGCCACGATGCCCAGCGCCAGGTGCAGGCCGGTGCCGCTGTCGCCGATCTGCGCACCCGTGACGACTGGTGGGCCGTCCTCGAAGCCGGTGGTCGAGGCCGCGCCGCCGGCGCACTGGGCCACGTTCTCGTACACCTTGCAGTGCTCGTACTTGCCGGGGCCGAAGCCCTTGACAGACGCCACGATCATGCGCGGGTTGAGCTCCTGGATATGGGCCCAGGTGATGCCCATGCGGTCGAGCGCGCCGGGCGCGAAGTTCTCCACCAGCACGTCGCAGGTCTTGATCAGCGAATCGAGCACCTTCTTGCCCCGGGGCTTCTTGGTGTCGAGCGTGATCGAGCGCTTGTTGTGGTTGAGCATCGTGAAGTAGAGGCTGTCCACGCCGGGAATGTCGCGCAGCTGGCCGCGCGTGGCGTCGCCTTCTCCGGCGCGCTCCACCTTGATCACGTCGGCGCCGAACCACGCCAGCAGCTGGGTGCAGGTGGGACCGGATTGCACATGGGTGAAATCGAGGATGCGAACGCCCTCAAGTGCCTTGCTCATCAGCTGTCTCCTTTGATCGTGGCCTCTGCTTCTTGCAGACGAGCGCGCAATTTACGCTCTTCGGCGAAGCGGGTGGTTTCGTCGCGCACGATGGCGACGATGCCCGTGACTTCACGACTCTGCGAGAACAGCATCGACACCGTGAAGGCGATCGACAGCGTGTGCCCGTCCTTGTGCAGCGCCGGCACGCGCAGCAGGTCGGCACCGTACTTGGTGATGCCGGTTTCCATGGTCTTCTGGTAGCCGTCCCAGTGCCGCTGGCGCTGCCGCTGGGGAATGATCATGTCGAGCGACTGGCCCAGCGCCTCGGCTTCGGTGAAGCCGAAGATGCGCTCGGCCGCGCGGTTCCAGAGCGTGATCGCCCCTTGCGCATCGCACACCATGATCGCGTCGCCGGCGCCTTCGACGAGCTGCTTCAAATCAACGTTCGCTTGCATTTTTTCCTCTGGCGCTTCAAGTCGATTTCCCGGCGTCGCCCGTGCCTTCGAACGGGCGGCGCCGGGGGAGCCGCTACACGGCTTTTGCTTCCTTGAGATTGTCGATCTGTTCCTTGGTGTAGCCCAGTTCCGCCAGCACCTCGTCGGTGTGCTCGCCCAGGAGCGGCGAGGCGGTGACCTCGGGCTTGAGGTCCGAGAACTTGATCGGGCTGCCGATGGTCCAGTAGCTGCCGCGCTCCTTGTGCGGCACTTCGACGATGGAGCCGCTCTTGCGCAGCGACTCGTCGTGCAGCAGTTCCTTCATCGACAGCACCGGGGCGCAGGGAATGTCGTGCTTGCGGAAGATGTCCACCGCTTCGAACTTGGTCTTGTCCTTGATGAAGTCCTCGATGGTGGCGAAGATCTGGTCGATGTGCGGCTGGCGGGCCTTGGGGGTCATGTAGTCCGGGTCGGTCTTCCACTCGGGCTTGCCAAGCGCGTCGCAGATCGGGTCCCAGGCGTGGCCCTGCACCGTGAAGTAGATGTAGGCGTTGGGGTCGGTCTGCCAGCCCTTGCACTTCAGGATCCAGCCCGGCTGGCCGCCGCCGCCGGCGTTGCCGCCGCGCGGCACCACCTTGTCCTTGAAGGCCTCCATCTCGTGCGGGTACTGCGGGTATTCCTCCAGGTAGCCCACGCTGTCCAGGCGCTGCTGGTCGCGCATCTTCACGCGGCACAGGTTGAGCACGGCGTCCTGCATCGAGCAGGCCACTTTCTGGCCCTTGCCGGTCTGCTGGCGGCCGATGATGGCCGTCAGGATGCCGATGGCCAGGTGCATGCCGGTGTTGGAGTCGCCCAGCGCGGCGGCCGAGATCGTCGGCACCGAGTTCTCGCCCTTCCACCAGCCGGTGGTGGAGGCGGCGCCGCCGGCGCACTGCGCCACGTTCTCGTAGACCTTCAGGTCCTCGTAGTGGTGGCCGTCGCTGAAGCCCTTGACCGAGGCGACGATCATCTTGGGGTTCAGTTCCTGGATGCGCGCCCAGGTGAAGCCCATGCGGTCCAGCGCGCCGGGGCCGAAGTTCTCCACCAGCACGTCGGATTCGCGGATCAGCTTTTCCAGCACGGCCTTGCCTTCGGGCTTCTTCGTGTCCAGCGTGATCGAGCGCTTGTTGCTGTTGAGCATGGTGAAGTACAGCGCGTCGACGTTCGGGATGTCGCGCAGCTGGCTGCGGGTGACGTCGCCGGCGCCCGGGCGCTCGACCTTGATCACGTCGGCGCCGAACCAGGCCAGCATCTGGGTACAGGCCGGGCCGGCTTGCACGTGCGTGAAGTCGATGATCTTGATGCCGTTGAGGGGTTTGTTGCTCATTTGAGGTTCTCCTTGATGATGCGGGGTTACTTCTTCTTCGCCGTGCTGGGGTTCAGACTGGTGATGCGGCCGCTTTCCGTGCCGGCGGTCTCGTCGATCACGGCATTGATGAGGGTCGGACGGCGCGAGGCGACGGCTTCTGCCAGCGCCTTCTGCAATTCATCCGCAGTGGTGGCATTGACGCCCACGCCGCCGAAAGCTTCCATCAGCTTGTCGTAGCGCGCGTTCTTCACGAACACGGTGGGCGCCACGTCGGGCGTGCCGCTCGCGTTCACGTCGGTGCCGCGGTAGACGCCGTTGTTGTTGAACACGACGATGCAAATGGGCAGGTTGTAGCGGCAGATGGTCTCCACCTCCATGCCGCTGAAGCCGAAGGCGCTGTCGCCCTCGATGGCGATCACGGGCTTGTCGGTGACCACCGCGGCGGCCACGGCAAAGCCCATGCCGATGCCCATGATTCCCCAGGTGCCCACGTCCAGGCGCTTGCGCGGCTCGTACATGTCGACGATGCTGCGCGCGAAGTCCAGCGTGTTGGCGCCTTCGTTCACCACGATGGCATCGGGCCGCGCCTTCACCTGGTCGCGGATCACGCTGAGCGCGCTGTGGAAGTTCATCGGCGAAGGCCGTGCGGCCAGCGTCACGGCCATCTTCGAGAGGTTCTTGTCCTTGCGCTCGGCGATGGCGCCGGTCCATTCGGCCGGCGGCTTGGCCCACTTGGCATCCACGCCCGCGAGCAGCGCCGCCACGCAGGAGCCGATGTCGCCGATCACCGGCGCGGCAATGGCCACGTTGCTGTCGATCTCGGTCGGCGCGATGTCGATCTGGATGAACTGCTTGGCGCCCTTGTCCTGGCCCCAGGTCTTGCCCTTGCCGTGCGAGAGCAGCCAGTTCAGGCGCGCGCCCACCAGCATCACGACGTCGGCTTCCTGCAGCACGTAGGAGCGCGCGGCCGCGGCCGACTGCGCATGGGTGTCGGGCAGGAGGCCCTTGGCCATCGACATCGGCAGGTAGGGAATGCCGGTCTTCTCGACCAGCGCGCGGATGTCGGCATCGGCCTGCGCGTAGGCCGCGCCCTTGCCCAGCAGGATCAGCGGCTTCTTGGCACGCTTGAGCAGGTCGAGCGCGCGCTTGACCGCGTCGGGCGCGGGAATCTGGCGCGGAGCGGGATCGATCACCTTGATGAGCGAGCGGCGGCCGGCTTCGGCGTCCATGGTCTGCGCGAACAGCTTGGCCGGCAGGTCCAGGTACACGCCGCCGGGCCGGCCCGACACGGCCGAGCGGATGGCCCGCGCAATGCCCACGCCGATGTCCTCCGCGTGCAGCACGCGGAAGGCGGCCTTGCACAGCGGCTTGGCGATCGCGAGCTGGTCCATCTCTTCGTAGTCGCCCTGCTGCAGGTCGACGATCTCGCGCTCGCTCGAGCCGCTGATGAGAATCATCGGGAAGCAGTTGGTGGTGGCATTGGCCAGCGCCGTGAGGCCGTTCAGGAAGCCGGGGGCCGACACCGTCAGGCAGATACCGGGCTTCTGCGTGAGGAAGCCGGCCGCGGCGGCGGCGTTGCCCGCATGCTGCTCGTGGCGGAACGAGATGACCCGCAGCCCCTCTGCCTGCGCCATGCGCGTGAGGTCGGTGATGGGAATGCCCGGCAGGCCGAAGATGGTGTCGATGTCGTTCAGCTTGAGCGCATCGATGACCAGGTGGAAGCCGTCGATGGTTGCTTCCTGCGCCCCCGATGCCTCGTCGGCAGGGTGCTTGAGGGCCAGCACGACCGCATCGCCGTCGTTTGCCCTGTTCTTGGGCTTGAGGGCGTCGTCCAGGGTGGTGGATGCCTCTTTGTCCGTTCTTACTGAAGACATGTCTCTCCTTCTTGCTTGGGTGAATGGCCGAGGCCCGAGCCGGGACTATGATTCGGGGGCATGCTTTCGGGCGTTGACCTCGGTCAACTTTCCGGAAAACGGCACCGGCCAGATGAACCAGAAGTTGTTGTTGCGCATTCGAGCAAGACGGGACCCATGACGCTGTTGGAAAACCACCCGGAGAAAAACATCATTCGCGCGCAGCTCCGGCAGAACATCCTTCTCAAGGACCTGAGCGAGAGCGACCGCGCCGAGCTGGAAACCCATCTCGTCATCGTGGATGGAAACAAGGGCGATTTCCTGCTGCACCAGGGCGTGCGCGAGATGGAGCAGTACTTCATCCTCGACGGCATCCTCAAGCGGGTGGTGAGCAACCCCGAGGGCAAGGAAATGATCCTGCGCTTTGCCGATGCGCACGACATGGAAACCAGCTACGCGGCGCTGCGGCTGGGCACGCCCACGCCCTACGGCATCGTCTGCGTCACCAAGGCCCGCGTGGCCAGCCTGCCGCTGAAGGAGTGGATCGCGTTCCTGGACCGCCACCCCGAGACCAAGGAACTGTTCGAATACTGCGTGATGCGCGGCATGAGCGAAATCATGGCGCACACCATCACGCTGCATCTGCTCGACGCACCGGGCCGCGTGCACCGCTTCATGCGCAAGCACCCCGAGCTGGAAGACCGCATTCCCAGCAAGGAGCTGGCGTCCTACCTCAATCTCTCCGCGGAAACCCTGAGCCGGCTCCGCAAACGAGGAAAGATCTAGGCAGGCGCCGTCCTCAGGTCTGCTTGGCCGACGCGAAACGGCGCGGAACGGTCATCAGGCGCAGCGCGTTGTCGACGTCGCTCACGCCGTCGACCCTGGAGGCCACCTCCTGCGTGAGGGCGTGCTCCTGTGCATCTAGCACGATGCCGCTCAGCCTTACCTTGCCCTGGTCGGCCTCGACGGTCACGCGGATGTCGCCGGTCGCCTCGTTGTCCTTGAGCGCCGACTTCACCCGCGCCGCGAGCGCCATGTTGGCCAGGAGCGCGCGCGAGACCGGCGTCTCGGCAAACTCCGGGCGCTCCACCAGCGCGCGGATCTGCGCCACGCAGCTGTCCACCGAGAGGCGGTCCGTGTTGAGCACCAGGTCGTAGAGCACCGGGTCGCCCCATGTCACGCCGAACTGCGCATGCATGCGCGCGGCGTGCGCGTCGTCGCTGCGCCGGATCTCGGCTTCGGCAAACTCGGCATCGTCGGTTTCGAGGTGCGCCATCAGCCATTCGACCCGCTTCTTCATCGAGCGCGTGATGCGCACGCACACCACGTGCGGCACCGGCCGCAGCAGGCAGGTCGCGCCCCAGCCGCGCAGCACCACGTTGCCGCGGTCGGCCAGCGCGAAGAGCTCCTCGGCCGTGTAGAGCGCGAGGCTGCGCCGGTCGGCGGTGAGCCGCTCGACAAAACCGGCCTTGCCGTCGCGCAGGCGGCCGATGAAGCTGGTCGGCACCTGCATGCGGTCGGCCACGCGCTCGATCGTCTCGTGGCGCATGACCTCCAGCCCGAGCGTTTCGGCAAGCCGAAGCGACACGTCCTTGGCAAGGGAACCCATCTCCTGGGTGAGTGCAATCACTGGCATGTCGTTGTTCTCCGTTCAGTCCACCGGGCGCTCGACGGCGAACTCGTCGGGCTTCTTGGGCTTGACGAGCGCCAGCGCCTTGGAGATCAGCGGCCAGAACAGCAGCACGAGCGCCAGGGTGGTGATGCCGCCGACCAGCGGGTTCGAGAACATGATCATCACGTCGCCCTGCGAGACCAGCATGGCCTGGCGGAACGAGTCTTCCGCCTTGTCGCCGAGCACCAGCGCCAGCACCAGCGGCGCCAGCGGGAAGTCGAGCTTCTTGAACAGGTAGCCCACCACGCCGAAGCCGAGCATGAACCAGATGTCCAGCATCGCGTTGTGCACCGTGTAGGCGCCGATGGCGCAGATCACGATGATCACCGGTGCAATGATCGAGAACGGAATGCGCAGGATCGAAGCGAACAGCGGCACCGTGCTCAGCACCACGATCAGGCCCACGATGTTGCCCAGGTACATGCTGGCGATCAGGCCCCAGACGAAGTCCTTCTGCTCGACGAACAGCAGCGGTCCGGGCTGCAGGCCCCAGATCAGCAGGCCCCCCAACAGCACCGCGGCGGTGGGCGAGCCCGGAATGCCCAGCGCCAGCATCGGCAGCAGCGCGCTGGTGCCGGCGGCGTGCGCTGCGGTCTCCGGGGCCACCACGCCTTCCATCTGGCCGGTGCCGAACTTGGAGCCGCGCTTGGACATCTTCTTGGCCAGGCCGTAGGCCATGAACGAAGCCGGTGTCGCACCGCCGGGCGTGATGCCCATCCAGATGCCGATCAGCGAGCTGCGCAGCGAAGTCACCCAGTACTGCGGCAGCTGCTTCCAGGTCTGCAGCACCACCTTGGGATCGATCTTCGCGCTCTTGCCCGAGAACTTCAGGCCCTCTTCCATCGACAGCAGGATCTCGCCGATGCCGAACAGGCCGATCACCGCAATCAGGAAGTCGAAGCCGCGCATCAGCTCGGGCTGGCCGAAGGTGAGCCGCAGCTGGCCCGTGACCGTGTCCATGCCCACGCTGGCCAGCGCGAAGCCGAGCGCCATCGACGCCAGGATCTTGAACGGCGAGCCCTTGCCCATGCCCACGAAGCTGCAGAAGGTCAGCAGGTACACCGCAAAGAACTCGGGCGAGCCGAACTTGAGCGCGAACTTGGCCACCAGCGGCGCCAGGAAGGTGATCATGATCACCGCCAGCAGCGCGCCCACGAACGACGAGGTGAAGGCGGTGGTCAGCGCGGCGCCCGCATTGCCCTGCTGCGCCATCGGATAGCCGTCGAAGGTGGTGGCCACCGACCACGGCTCGCCCGGGATGTTGAACAGGATGGAGGTGATGGCCCCGCCGAACAGCGCACCCCAGTAGATGCACGACAGCATGATGATCGCCGAGGTCGGCGACATCGTGAACGTGAGGGGCAGCAGGATCGCCACCCCGTTGGCGCCGCCCAATCCCGGGAGCACGCCGATCAGCACCCCCAGGATGATGCCGACGAACATCAGGCCGATGTTCATCGGCGTGAGGATTACCGAGAAGCCCTGCATCAGGGCACTGATTTCATCCATTTCGCATTTGCTCCGTGAGATTCAGTAGCCGAGAAACCGGAGAGGATCGAGTGCGCCCTTGAACAGCGGCACCTTGAACCACACCTCGAACATGCAGAAGAACACCGTGTTGACGACCAGTGCCGCAATGACGCTCTTCACCCACGAGTACTTGCCCAGGAACACCATGAACAGCGCGATATAGATCGCCGATGCCACATAGATGCCGAGCAAGGAAATCGCCCCCACGTAGACCGTGGCCGGCAGCAGCACCGACAGCACGCGCTTGAGCTGCACCGAGTCGACGAAGACCTCGGTCTTCCTGTTCTTGCCCAGCAAGGCCTGGTACAGGATGCCGGCGCCGGAGATCGTGATGATCACGCCGATGTAGAAGGGGAAGTACCCCGCGCCGGGGCCGTCGCTGGTCCAGCCGGAGCCCAGCCTCTGGCTCTCGTAGATCACCACCAGGCCGATGGCCACCAGGACCAATGCGACCACTGCCTCGACCACGTGGGTCGCTACGCCCGTGCGCACCGGGCCGTCTGCTGAATTCTCTTCGTGCTCCATGGAGTCCCCATCGTTCGTGTGTATGCCGTGAAACCCAAAGTGCAGCGCTCCGCCCGCCGCCCCCGCGGGCGGCCGTCTCATCAGGCGAGGAGCGCCGCGCGACGCTCGGTAACTGCTACTTGCTGCTGGCCAGGAAGCCGGCTTCCGTCATCAGCGTGCGGTGCGTGGCTTCCGCTTCCGTGAGCCATTTGGTGAACGCGTCGCCGGTCATGAAGGTCGGGTTGAAGGCACCCTTCTCCATGTATTCCTTCCAGTCCGGCGTGGCGGCGATCTTGGTCAGCAGGTCCACGTAGAAGGCGAGCTGGTCGGGCGTCACGCCGGCGGGCATGAAGATGCCTCGCAGCATCGTGTACTTGGTGGGAACGCCGGCTTCCTTGCAGGTGGGGACATCGTTCCACGACTGCGTCTCCGTCACCTTGGCCTTGAACGGCATGCGCTGGTCGTCGAACACGCACAGCGCGCGCAGCTTGCCCGCACGCCACTGGGCCACCGCCTCGATCGGGTTGTTGACCGTCGATTGCACATGCCCGCCCACCAGTTGCACCGCCACCTCGCCGCCGCCCTTGAACGGCACGTAGATGAACTTGGTGCCGGTGGCCTTCTCCAGCGCCACCGTGATGATCTGGTCTTCCTGCTTGGAGCCGGTGCCGGCCATCTTGAACTTGTTCGGGCCCGCCGCCTTGGCCGCCGCGATGAACTCCGAGGCGTTCTTGTACGGCTGCTCGGCGTTGGTCCACAGCACGAACTGGTCGAGCGCCATCATCGCGACCGGCGTCATGTCCTTCCAGTTGAAAGGCACGCCGGTGGCCATGGGCGTGGTGAACAGGTTGGACAGCGAGATGATGATCTTGTGCGGATCGCCCTTGGCTTCCTTCACGGCAAGAAAGCCCTCGGCCCCCGCGCCGCCCGACTTGTTGACGACGATCAGCGGCTCCTTCATCAGTTTGTACTTGATGACGATGCCCTGCAGCAGCCGGCCCATCTGGTCGGCGCCGCCGCCGGTGCCCGCCGGAATCACGAACTCCACCGGCTTGGTGGGCTCCCATGCGGAGGCTGGTGTGGCGACCGCGAGCGCCAACATGGCCGCGGTGAAGACCTTGGCCCGACAAGCGCGGGTGCGCGAAAAGAAGTTCTTCATCATGTTGTCTCCTGTGTAAGGTGCGCTCTTTTTTGGTGGATCTGAGCCGAGATGCGAACAGGGGCGATGGTGCGCGCAGGAAGAACTCCGCCTGCTTGACCATGGTCAACTTTTCCAAGATTTTGTCTTGGGGTTAGCCCGCGCCGAGCAACCGGCGAGCGGGGCCTGGCCTGTGCGCCATCGAGGGGAAACGGCACGGATGCGGACGCATGCAACAGCACCGATGGCGTGCGCTTTTTCCTTGAATCCGGGGGAAATTCGGGTAAACCCTAAAATGGTGGCTATTTCCCGACCAACGAATCCCAGGAGTTCCCGTATGTCTACCCTTGACCGATCGTCCGGCACGAGCGCATCCGGTGGCTTGGCTGGCGCGCTCAAGGCGCTCGCCGAAGAGGCCAGCGTGCTCGTTCAGGCCTTGCTCAGCCCCGGCAAGGTGATCGAGGAAGTCGAGCAGATGCGCGCGCTGCAGGTGCGCGCCGATCGCATCGAGGCCTCCGACCCGCTGCGCGCCGACGTGCTGCGCTGGCACGCCTCGCGCATCGGCCTGCGCTGAGCCGGTCGCTGCGCGGCGGCGCGCCAAACTGGTAAAGTCCGGGCCGCCCTCCGTCTTCGTAGTTCAATGGATAGAACGGGGTCCTCCTAAGACTCAGATACAGGTTCGATTCCTGTCGAAGGCACCAAGGACCCGATCCACGGCGTCTCGCCCCACATCAGAAACCCGCACGCTCCCTAGGCGTAGCGGGTTTTTCTTTGCCTCGCGACGACACGCGGCGTAGCATCCCATCGCCCGGAAATACCGTTATTTTTCCCGGTATCCCGGAAATCCCCGTGGCGAGATACCGTTAAGGAGTGGAGATGGCGCTGACAGACACGTTCGTTCGGCAGGTGAAGCCCACCGGGAAGGCCAACGGCGACAAATATGCCGACGGCGCCGGCATGTACCTGTTGGTCAAGACTGCCGGGAAATACTGGCGAATGGACTACACCTTCGCCGGCAAGCGGAAAACGCTGGCGCTGGGAACCTACCCGGCGGTCTCGCTGGCCAAAGCTCGGGATCGCCGCGGCGCCGCTCGCGAGCTCCTGGCGGACGGGACCGACCCGAGCGCGGCCAAGCGCGACGAAAAGAGAGCCCGAGCCGACGCGGCGGCGAATACGTTCGAGGCGGTTGCGCGCGAGTGGCTGGGAAAGACTGCGGCCAAACGAGCGAGTGGAACGCAGCTCAAGGTCAAGACATGGCTCGAGAAGGATGTGTTCCCCTTCATCGGCAAGATGCCCATCTCCACCATCGGTCCGCGCGACATTCTGGAGCGAGTGGTCCGCAAGCTGGAAGCACGCGGCGCCATCGATACCGCCCATCGCGTCAAGCAGCTTTGCGGGCAGGTGTTTCGCTTCGCAGTGGTGTCAGGACTGGCAGAGAGGGACGTCACTGCCGATCTGAGCGAAGCGCTGGCCTCGAAAGCGACCAGGCACTTCGCGGCCATTACCGAGCCCAAGCGCGTCGGAGACCTGATGCGCTCCATCCATGCCTATAGCGGCCACCCCACGACCGTTGCCGCGCTGAAGCTCTCCCCGCTGCTGTTTGTCCGGCCTGGCGAGTTGCGCACCGCGGAATGGGCCGAGATCGACCTGGACGCGGCCGAGTGGCGCATCGCCGGCCCGAAGATGAAAATGAAGGTCGATCACGTCGTTCCACTGGCAACCCAGGCGGTGGAGATCCTGCGGAACCTCCACCCGATCACGGGGCATGGGCGGTTCGTGTTTCCCAGCATACGGACGGGTGAACGCCCCATGAGCGAGAACACGATCAATGCCGCTCTGCGCGGGATGGGCTACAGCGCCGAAGTCCACACGGCCCACGGGTTCAGGGCAACCGCGCGGACGATCATGGACGAGGTGCTTGGCGAGCGCGTGGACTTCATCGAGCACCAGCTCTCCCACATGGTCAGGGATACCAACGGTCGTGCGTACAACCGCACCGCGCATCTCCCCGCGCGCCGGGAAATGATGCAGCGCTGGGCGGACTACCTGGACCAGCTGCGCATCGGTGCCGACGTGATCCCCTTGACGCCGCACCGGATGACATAGCGCCAAGTCCGCGCGCTCCTGCCAAGACAGCTAGATGAGTGCCACGACATCGCGCAGGTGCGCCGCAGTCTGGGGCAACCCGCGCTTTTCGAGCAGGGCGACCAACGCGATCGCGTCGTACTGCGGCCGGGCCCAGCGCTCGCGCATTCGCTTCAAAGCCGCGAGGGCGGCGAGCTTCTCCAGCATCAACTGATTGAGGACGAATTCGTCAGGGGTCTGTACCTCGATGCCGAACGGGTCCAGCACTTCCCTGGGAAAGTCCTTCTCGTTCCATGTGACGATCGCATCCGCGTGTCCAGTGATCGCCGCCGCCAGCACGTGGCGGTCATCAGGGTCCGGCAGCTTCAGACCCTCGATCAGGTGTTCGTAGCCTGAGACGAGGCAGTCCGGAATGGCGTCCTCCATGGCTTGCGCCGCAGCGGCAATCTGGTCTCCCATGCCGGGTCGGTCCCGCAGCAGGCTGCGCGTCCACTCCTCGCGGATGTGGACGGACCACTTCGCGCTGTAGAGGTCCGCGTCGGCCAGGCTGAGCAGCACGTCGCGCAGCAACGCCGGATGCAGGACGTTGGCGTCG
The DNA here is from genome assembly GCF_003951285.1 of Variovorax beijingensis. Lineage (GTDB taxonomy): Bacteria > Pseudomonadota > Gammaproteobacteria > Burkholderiales > Burkholderiaceae_C > Variovorax > Variovorax beijingensis. The sequence goes on from NZ_RXFQ01000015.1 coordinate 146,239, forward strand.
AGCACCGCTGTGTACCGAGCGCTTCCTGCCACTCACAGCTCCTCGCCCATCTCCTGGGAGAGGTCGTTCAATCGTTTGAGGGCGTCGGCCGACCGCTGCTTCTGCTCGTCCTTGTAGCGCATGAGTTCTTCGAACTCGATGCGGCGGTGCCGGTTGATCAGCCGGCACTTCAGCCGGCCAGCCTCGATCTCCTTGATCACGAAGGGGCGCGACACATTCAGAAGTGCCGCAGCCTGCTGCGTCGTGAGTTCCAGCTTCTGCGGGACGAGCATCATCGGCTCGCGCTTGGCCATCTGGCGCAACACGTCGGCAAGGAAGTGCAAGGCACGCGGAGGCAGGAGCAGCACCGGGGCTTCGCCCTTGCCGTCCCCGTCCACTTCGATGGTTACTTTGATCGCTTTTGCCTTCGAGTGATCCAGGGCCGCAACCAGGCACGCCGTCGCCGCACCGGCCATTTCCGCTTCCATTTCGCTGGCTGGGTCGAGTATCTGGGTCATGCTGGGTCCTTTCATAGCTGGCGCTACGCCGGCGCCTCAAACGAAATATACGCACTAAACGCAATATTCGCAACTGACGGGCGCCGGAAAGGAGATGGCACGCTTGTCAGCGGGCGCCTTCATTCAATGGCCGGATCCTGCGGCCACCAGTCTGGTGGCCATGCCCTCCAAGAGGGGCGTTTGAGCGCGCTGCTGCCGCATTCGCCGCACTTGAGCGTCTGGAGATCGATGGTCATGTCGCGCTCTCGATGTTGTTCTTCTTGTGCGGTGGGGCCGCCAGCCACGCGGCAAGCCCGTCGCGGCGCATGCACTCGGCCAGCGCGAGCTGCAGTTGCGCGCCTTCGTGCAGGTCGTGTTCGGTGGTTTCGTAGTGCATCTGGTAGAGCGCCTGGCCCTCTGTTTCGCCCATGCCATGCAGCGCGGCAATACGGCCGGCCAGGTCGGACGTCTCTTGCGGCTTGAGGCGCGTGAAGGCCTGCCGCAGGTCGGGCAGATGCGCCACGAAAGCCTCGGCGTCCCAGCCCTGCACCAGGCCGTCGAGGCCTTCGAGCAGCGCGGGCAGCCGCAGCAGCAGTTCAGGCGCCGCGGCCATCACCCCGTTGAGAAAACGTACCGCCTCGCGCGGCTGTGCGCCCGCGCCGAAGCGTTGCCGCACCACGGTGTCGAGTGCGTTCTCGTCCCAGTGTCCATCGAGGTACAGCAGGGCCGAAGCAGCGCCGGCCACCGCGGGCGCGGCCGACGCACCGGTCGCGAATCGTTCGAGTTGCGTACGCAGCAGGTCGAGGTCGATGGCACCGTCGCCGGCTTCTCCCGGTTCGCCTTGCAGCGAGGCCAGCAGGCGCCCAAGCTCGCGCAGTGAAAGCAGTTGCTTCACCGCGCCCGCCTCACCTTCTTCTGGGCACCCGCCCACATCGGGCAGCAGGAACAGCGCCGCGGGCCACACACGCTCCAGCAGGCTGCGCAGCTGTGGATGCTGCTGCACGCCCAGCGGCTCCCGCGCACGCCAGAGCGTGACGAGCCGATGCCCGCACTCGACCACCGAGCCGAGCGAGGCATCTTCGTCGAGGTGGGTGGAAAGCATCGAGAGCAGCTGGGGCAGGCGCGACTGCAGCCCGACCATGCAGGCGCGCAGCAACAGCGCCACGGCCGCGCTCGCGCTGCGTCCGCGGCCCTCGTCGGACAGCGCGATCTCTTCCTTGCGCAGCTTGACCATGCAGACGGCCTCCACGCTGGCGCCATCGCCCGCCAGCTCGATCAGCCGCGCCTCCACCAGCGGCGACCAGGCGGCGCGCCACTCTTCGAACAGCAAATGCAAACGGCTGTTGCCAAGAAAATCCGGCCCCGCGAGCCAGGTGCCGAGCCCCGTGTCGAGGTAGGCCATGGCATGGAAGAAGCGGCTGCGCTCGCGGTGCGAAGGCTTGCGATAAAGATCCAGCCGCGCCATGCGCGCGGTGCTGTCGTCCAGCCGCACGCCGGCCTGGCGGGCGAGCCTGCGCGCGTCCTCGATCAGCGGCGGCGAGCCTGCCGAGGGCGGCACGTCGCCGATGCGCGTGCCGCTCAAGAAGTTGCGCAGGTCGGCGGTAAAGCCGCGCGTGCCTTCGTCGATGGCGCCCTTGATGAAGCAGGAGCGGATTGCATCGAGCAGGTCTTGCCGGCCCGGACCGGCATTGCCGCGCAGCGCCGCGAGCCGCATGGCCTGCGCGGCGGCGGCCTGCACCAGTGCGGTAGACACCGCATCGGCATCGTCCTGCGCGCGGGTCTGGCGCGCAAAGCGGGTCAGGCTGTCGAGCGCCACTGCGGTGAAGGGGTCGGCCTCGCCGGCTTCGAGGCGTTCCCACACCTGCTGGTAATAGCCGGGCGACGGCATGCCCGAGGCATAGCCGTTGAGCGCGTCGAGCCGCTCGAAGCTGTAGCGGATCAGCCATGCGTTGTCGGGTGCGTCCTTGCCGGCGGGCGCCTTCGAGGGCTTGGCCTTTTGCCACTGGTTGACCAGCTCGAGCGTGTGAAAGCCGCCGGTGACGACCACGATCGGCCCCTCGACCTCGTTGCGCCAGCGACGGATGTGCGCCGCCATGTGGCGCTCCCGCGGCAGGCTCAGCTCGGCCTCGAGCACCTCGGGCTCGTAGTCGAGCCGCGCCATGGCGCACCAGCTGAACACGTCGGAAAAGAAGGCGCGCCAGTGGCCGAGAGCGGCCGACGTGCGCAGTTCGAACAGGCGGTCCCACAGCTCCTGATGGTCGACGCAGCCGAGCTGGGCGGCCATGGCGTTGAGGTAGCGGCTGTGCGCGAAATGGCGCTCTTCCATCAGGCTGCGCGCTGCGTCGCGTGCATCGCCTTCGTCGCCCTCGTCGCCTTCGTCGCGATGCCAGGCCTTGTCGTTCCAGGGAAGATCGATCAGCCCCAGGCGCGCGCCGAGCGCCGCGCCTTCGCGCACCGCAATCCACTCGGGGCTGTAGTCGCAAAACGGAAAGAACGACGTGCGCGACTCCGTGCGCGTCTTCTCTTCCGAGTCGGGGTCGTCGACCGGAACCTGCCGGGTGCTTTGGCACAGCCATGCAACGGGGGCGATGGTTTGCGGGTGCTGCAGCAGCGGCAGCAGTGCGTTCAGGTCGTCCGGTCCTTCAATCAGCACAGCCGCCGGCCTGACCTCGCGCAGCAGCGCCCTCAATGCGAATGCACAGGCCGGGCTGTGGTGCCTCACAGGCACGAAGAACACGCCCTCGCCGTCCTCGCCGAACAGCCGGCCACGCGCGGCCTCCAGCCCGGCAGGCAGAACGCTGCCTGCTTCTGCAACTACTGCCACAGCGCACGTGCCGCGTCGTGAAAGGTCTTCCATTGCGCGTCGCGCTTGCCGCGTTCGCGCACGACGGTGTCGAAGTAGTGGCGCACGCGCTTCACATCGTCGGTGCTGTCCTTCAGAACAACGCCTTGCAGCTGGCCCGCGATCTCGCGCGCGGTGAGCCGGCCGCCGTTGAAATGGCGCGCCTGCAGGGCCGCCGCATAAGCCACGTTCACGGCCTCGGCCGTGGACATCACGGCATCGAGGCCCTTGATGGCGGTGCCATCCTGCGTCTGGCCCGCGCGCAACTCCTGGAAGGTGGTAACCAGCAGCGCCACCACGTCGCGCGGCACCTCGACCGGCGACTCGCCGCCGCCTTCGAGTTCGCGCTTCAGCTGGGCCATCACCAGTTCGACTTCGAACGAATGGTCCCGGATGGGCTTGACCGTTTCGAAGTTGAACCGACGCTTCAATGCGGACGACATCTCGTGCACGCCGCGGTCGCGCAGGTTGGCCGTGGCAATGATGTTGAAGCCGCGCTGTGCATAGAGCCGGGCATCGTCGCCCAGTTCCGGAATCATGAGCTGCTTGTCGCTCATCAACGAAATCAGCACGTCCTGGATCTCGGGCGGGCAGCGCGTGATTTCCTCGAAGCGCACCAGCTTGCCCGCACGCATGGCCTGGTAGAGCGCAGAAGGCACCAGCGCGCGCTGGCTCGGCCCCTCGGCCAGCAGCAGCGCGTAGTTCCAGCTGTACTTGATGTGGTCTTCGGTGGTGCCGGCGGTGCCCTGCACCGTAAGGCCCGAATCACCGCTGACGGCGGCTGCAAGCAGCTCCGAGAGCAGCGACTTCGCGGTGCCCGGCTCGCCCACCAGCATGAGGCCCTGGTGGCCCATGAGCGTCACGATGGCGCGGTCGACCAGCGGATCGTCGCCGTAGAACTTGCGGCTCACCTGCAGCTTCTCGTCGCCGAGGATGAAGCGCCGCACCGCGCGCGGCGAGAGCTTCCATCCGGTGGGCCGCGCATCGGTGTCGGCCGCATGCAGCCGCGCGAGCTCGTCCGCATAGCGTGCCTCGGGGGCAAGGCGCACGGCCTGGGTCGCGGGGGAAGAAGACGGTGATGTGCCGGTGCTCATGATGATGTTGCTGCTGGTTTTTCTGTGGGTCGGCGCGCCGGGCTTACCACGGCATCTTCTTTTCCCAGCCCGCGTCGAACCCGGCGCAGGCCTGTGCAATGGCCAGGTAGTCGGCATAGGCCTCTGCCAGGAGCACTGGCGGCACGCTTGACAGCGGCAGCGCCCGGTCGCTGTAGCCGCGGGTCTTCATGTCCTCGAAGCCCAGCGTCTTGAGCGCCGCGGGCACGTTCTCTTCCGGCAAGGTGTTGCCCGAGAACTCGATGGCCACGCGCACGCCGGCCGACGAAAACTCCTTGGTGTACTGGTAGAAGAAGCCGCCGTCCTCGGCCTGCGCGCGCTGGTAGCCGAGCTTGGCAAAGCTGCCGCGCAGCGTGAAGGTGTCGCTGATCCAGCCCAGCCTGTCGTTGATTTCGCTCACCGGCTGGCCCTTGTCGTCGATGAACGCGACCGCCGGCGGCTTGCGCGTCATCTGCGCGAAGAGCGGCATCAGCTTGTAGTCCTTGAAGTGCCTGTTCCACGCGGCCGCTGTGCCTTCGTCGACCAGCGAAGCGTGGCCCAGGCGCAGCTGGCTGTCGGCCGCAAGCTCGACCTCGTCGTCCTGCGTGTCGATCAGGCTGCCGTCCTCGGTGGGCCGGAAGCTGCCGCGCACCGCGCCGTCCGCATCCAGTTCGAGCCACACGAGCCGCTGTATCAGCCGCCCGGCAATCGGGTGCCGGTGCAGGTATTCGCGCCACTCGGCCTGCGGCCAGGTACGGCCGGTGCACATGGCTTCGAACAGGCGCGCGGTCTGCAGGTCGATGACCTGCTTGAGCTCCTTCTTGCTGGTCGAAAACTGGGCCTTCGCATCCTTGATGAGCGCGGGGTCGTCGTTCTGGCGCGGCTCGGGCAGGGCTTTGACGATCTTGCCTTCGGGGTTGCGCAGTTCGGGCTTCATCGCGGCGTCGAGCACCACGGTGAAGATGCGGTCGCCGTACGCGAGCTCGAGCTTGCCGGTGTCGTCCAGGCCCGCGGTGGGAATGGTGCGGTCGGCGAGCTGGTCCTGCGTCCAGCCGTTGCGGTCGGCAATCTGCTGCACCAGCGCGCGCGCCTTCTCCTGGACAGAGGCAGTGCGATAGCGGCGCGATATGCCCAGCAGCAGCTGGATCACCACCGGGTCGTTGCCCGGTGCCACGCCTTCGAGCATGGCTTCGATCTGCGAGCGGCGCTGGTAATGGTCGCGCATGTACTGCTGCAGCAGCGTGACGACCTCGTGCCCCGGCGCATGGGCGGTCAGGGCAAGCGTGCCTTTTTCGCCAATCGCGCTGCCGAGGTATTCGCTCATCTTCTCGCGCTTGCACTCCTCGAAGACCTGCTCCTGCGTCTTCTGGAAGTCGGCTTCGTAGTACTGCTTGTGCTCGGCCTTCGCGTTCTGGTAGCGCTGCTGGTTGCCCTGGTAGCGCTGCGGTGCATGGGCGTTGGCATGCGCAATGCCTTCGTCGAGCGTGGGGTGGCGCGTGTCGTGCGCAATGAACTGGCGCAGCACCAGGCTGCCGACGGCCTGCCGGCTGGCTGCATCGAGCAGGCCGAGGTAGCGCGTGAGCAGCGCGTTGCCGCCCGGCTCCTTGAGCTTGCAGGCGAGCACCACCCACCAGCGCACGATCTCGGGCTCGACCGGGCTGCCGTCCAGCCATTTGCAGGCGGGCAGCGCGTCGAGAGAGAACCACGCAAGGCCCGCCGGGGGCTTGGCCTTCAGGCCCTTCTTCGCCTCGGCCAGAAGAATCGCCGGTGCAAGGCGTGCGGAGATGTCGTCGCCCAGTGCCTCGAGCGCCGTGAGGTAGGCCGCGCGCACGGTCTCGCGGGTTTCCTTCTCGAGCGCCTTGGTAATGGCGGGCACGGCATCGGCGTACTTGAGCTCGGCCAGCCAGTTGGCGGCCTCGATGCGCACCTCGCTCTTGGTGGAGCCGAGCGACTCGACCACGCGCCGGCCGATGTCGGGCAGCATCGACAGTGCCTTCTGCGCGGCTGCGCGGTGCGTCTTGCCTTCGCCGAGCGCCAATTCCATGACCCGCGGCAGCCAGCGCGCCTGCACGGTCGGAAAGACCGCCAGCGTGCGCAGCGTGGCGTTCAGGTCGAGCTGGGTCTGGCGGCCTTCGCGCTTGGGCGGCGCGACAAGGCCCAGGCCTTCGTCGATGTACTCGGGGTGTTCCGCGAAGAAGGGCCACACGCGGTCGGCCGGCAGCACCTCGACCGCTGAGGCTTGGTTCCAATATTGGTAAAGCGCGGTGTGCGCCACGTCGTCGATCGGCATGCCGGAGCGCTTGAGCAGCTCGGCCAGCGCGCGCAGGTCGACCGAGCCCACGGGCTGGCGGCCGAGCCACTTGTGGAAACCGTCGTCGAACCAGAAGCTGGTCCAGTGGCGCGACACGGCCAGCCAGCGGATCAGGTGCGGCATGCCGAATCCCGGCATCGACTGCAAGCGATTGCCGAAACCCACGACCTGCTGCAGCTGGCCGTTCTTCGCGCGGTTCTGGTCGTTCTTGCTGCCCTGCCCGTTGAGCACGCGCACGGCCACGCGCATGTCCTCGTCGGTGAGCTTCTTGTGGGCGGCGTAGTTGTCCTGGCGCCACTTGTACTTGTACGTTTGCTTGGAGGCCTTGTTCTCCTCGATCTCGGCCTCGGCCGCGACGCGGTTCTTCTCGAGCAGCTCGATGCGGTTGGCAATGAGCAACTGCACCGCCTCTTCACCAAGCGGAATGTCCTCGAAGGGTTGCCAGGCCGGCGGCTCGGGCAATTCGAGCTCGCCCGCGTCGCCCGCGGCGTCGAGCCGCGACATGGCCGAGCGGATGGCCTGCTGCACGGTCTTGCTGGTCTCGGTGCCGGCCGCCACGTCGAGCATCGCGCGCGCGGCGTCACCCGGCAGACGCGCAAGCAGTTCGGCGGCCTGCGTGCGCTGGGTGGTGTCGCCGTCTTTCAGCAGTTGCCCCAGGAGTTCGAGCCGCTGCACCTCCGCAATGCCCTCGAGGTGCGGCGTCGCCTCGGCGCGCACCGTCTTGCTGCCGTCGATGGCCAGGCGCAGGAACAGCGGCGCAAAGTCGTTCAAAAGCGCCTTGTCCTTGCCGATGCGCCTGGCCAGCAGAACGCGGCCCGCAGCCGACAGCTTTGCGGGCAACGCCTCGGTGGCATCGCGCTGGCTGCGCATGCAGTCGGCGACGGCAGGGGCCTCGACCAGGCCGTCGAGCCGGTCGTGGTACCAGCTGTCCAGCCCCTTGCGCTCGAAGATCTCCTGCAGGGCGAGATGCGGATCGAGTCCTTCGTGCGCGAGCAAGGCTGCAATGAGATGCACGTTCCACGCGGGCCGGTGCTTGGCGAGATCGCGCTCGGCAGCGTTGCTGGAGTTGCTCTTGTTGAAGCTCGCGAACACCGCGTCGTTGATGAGGTACTGAAGCCAGTCGGGCACCGGCGCGCCCGGATGCTCGAGCGACTGTCCGCCGTCGGCTGCAGCAAGCAGCTTGCCCAGTCGCACCAGCACGTCGAGCGCAGGAGCACTGGCATCCACGCTGGCGTAGAAGCGGCCGCGCTGCTCGAGGCTCTGGTTGCCGATCTTCTCCAGCGCCTTGTTCTGGTAGTTGCTGAAACCCCAACGCAGGCGGCCGGGGGCTCCGAGCAGTTGCCCTGGCTCGAAGGACTTGGCAGCCTGCAGGTCGAGCAGCACGGTTTCCTGCGTGCCGTCGACCAGGAACGCGGCGGCCTTTTGGGGCAGCTCCTTGCCTGCTTTTTCGAGCGGCTCGAAGGCCTGCTTCAACAGCTGCGCCTGCTCGCGCGTCAAGCCGTTGGCGGCTGCGGTGCCGGCGCTGCCCGTGACAGCGCCCAAGATCTTGTCCAGAAATCCCATGCGTTCTCCTCGTTCTCCTGCGCGCTCATTTTGGCAGTTGGGCGTGACGCTTCGGCCAGTTCGCGGCCTGCAGAAACAACCGAAGCCAAAGGTTCTAAGTCGGCTGCGCCTTCCTTTGCTCCGGCAAGCCGTCGAGCTCGCCAAGCAACTGGCACAGAAAGCCCAGCTTCAGCAGCGGCACCGCGGCCGGCGAAGCGAGGTGCGCACGCAGCGCACTCGACAGCACCTCCAGGCCGACAGAGCCTGCGCGGTCGAGTGCATCGTGCAGGCGCTGCCGCTGCGCCGCGGTCAATGCCATGCGCCCGGTGGCGGCCTGCGTCTCGGTCACTTCTGTCAGGGGAGCGAGCAGGCGCGCCGCCAGCGTGGGCGCACCCACCGGCACCGCCTGCCGCTGCTGCTGCCGTGCCTGGAGCATGCGCAGGATGCGGTTGGCGAGCGACGTCGTGCGCGCGGCCTCGTCGGCAAAGTCGAGCGGCACCGCCTGCAGCGCCTTCTTCGCGTTGCTGCTCAGCACGGCGATTGGCATCAGTTCGGTGCTCGCGGCAGAGCGCTCGATGCGCACCAGCACCGCATGCACTGGGGCACGGCGCGCGGCAAGGCGGTCGAGGTTGTCGACGCGCTGCCGGTGCTCCGGGCCAACGGGAATGCCAAGCCGCAGCCACCGGCCCGCGTCGTCCTGCACCAGCCAGTCGAGGCGCTGCTGTGCTTCGTCGAGCACCGGCGGGCGCGTGTCCGATGGCCGCAGCAACACTGCGTCGAAAGGCTCGGCCGCAAGGCCGGTGGCGGCGCGCAGGCGCTCGCCGAGTTCGGACCAGTTGCCGCAGCCGATCGACTTCAGGCGCGGGTCGTCGGCCGTCCACGCAGGCAGGGGCTGGGCACGCGTGGTGCCGCCGAGCGCCAGGCGGCCGTCTTCGGCGAGGCGAGGTTGTTCGAGGCGCAGGGCCGCTTCGCACACGCTCTGCGCGGCGCCCGCGCCGGACCACAGCGCGTTTGCGGACCATGCGCTGCCGCGCGTGAAGGCGGTGTCGCTTCCGTCGGGCCGTGCGAGCGAGGCCTGCAGCACGCGCGCACCGGCCAGGTCCCAGAACGCCACGGTGAGCCCGCGCGCGCCGCCGCGCGTCTGCCACCAGTGCGCACCGAGCGGCAGCAGGTCGAGTGCGGCCGATTCGTCGAAGTCGCGCTTGAGCCGGCCGCGCAGTGCCACGGCGAGTTCACCCTCGGCCCGCGCGAGCGCAGCGCACAGCGCATGGATGCGCGCCATGAGCGCGAAGGCGTCGCGCTCCTCGGCGCGGTGGTCGCGCCGCACCAGCAGGTCGACCGTGCCGCCAAGGTTGCGCAGCAAGGCGGCCAGGCGCGGCAAGCCCTCGCCGCGCGCGGACATGTTGAGCGCCAGGAGGCGCGCCGACGTCAACTCGCTCACGTGCGAGAGGCCGCCTGTCAGCAGCTCTTCCAGCATCGACTCCACCTGCAGCAGGAACGCACGCTCCCGCTCGCCCAGGCGCACGGTGTCTTCGACCGGCGCGGGCCGCGCGCTCTCGGGCCATGCGAAGGGCTGCCCGTGCGCGCTGCGCAGCGCGGCAATGGCGATCAGGTGCACCGCCTTGCGTTCCGCGGCAGGCACCTCGGACACCATGCCCGCATAGCCCGCGCCCGCCACCCAGCGGCAGGAGGCGCCGAGCTCGGGCAGGTCCATGACGAGCGCCCCGCCCTGCACCCGCCATTCGACGACGCTGCTGGCGGCGGCTGCGGCGCGGCGCACGGCAGCCACGCCCGCGGCCTTGAAAAGCGCCGCGGCATCGAGCGCGAGGATTTCCGCGAGCGGGTCCGTACCGGGCGGTGCCTGTCTGTCTTGCTGCTCGTCCGAATGCGCGCCGGCTGGGCTGCCTGGCGCGGCCGGCTCCAATGCGCGCAGCCACAGCGATGCGCTCAATATGTGCTTGCAGATGCCCGGTGCCGGGCAGTCGCAGCGCGCCTGCTGCGGGCCGCGTGCATCGAGCTGCACACGCTGGCCGTCGGCCGTCACCACCCCAGCTTCGGTGCCCTGCTCTGCCCATGCGATCTTGCCCGCCTCCACGTCCTTTGCGGCGCGCCGAAGCAAGCCAGGGTTGGCGAGCGTGGCCAGTGTGTCGTCGTCGTAGGCGCGATAGCCGTCGTACCAGGCCATCAGTTCATCACTTCCGCGAGCCACTGCGCGAAATGCGTGGGCGTGAGGGCCGCAACGTGCATGCCCTTGTCGGCCAGGCGCTGCGCCATTTGCCGGTCGTACACGGGGTTGGCCGATTCGTCGAGCGCGGCCAGCCCGAGCAGCTTGACGCGCGACTGTGCCATGCGCTGCACCGCGGCCAGGAGCGGCCCGGGCGCGGCGCCTTCCATGAAGTCGCTGATGAGCGCAAACACCGTGCGTTGCGGGTTGCCCACCAGCGACTCGCAATACGCCACCGCACGGCCGATGTCTGTGCCGCCGCCGAGCTGCACCGTGAGCAGCACCTCGACCGGATCGTGCGCCAGGTGCGTGAGGTCGACCACGCTGGTGTCGAACACCACCAGCTTCACGCGCACCGCGGGCAGCGAGCTCATGATGCCTGCAATGACGGCGCTGTAGATCACCGAATCCATCATCGAGCCGCTCTGGTCGACGCAAAGCACCACGTCCCAGGGCAGGTTGCGCTTCACGCGCGCATTGAAGCGCGGATGCTCGATGACGATTTGCTTGCGCTCCACGTCGTAGTGCTTCAGGTTGGCCGCGATGGTGGCGCGCGCATCGAAGTTCTGCGCGCTCTTGATGTGCGAGCGCCGCATGCGGTTGCGCCGGCCGACGAGTGCGTTGACAAAGTCGTTCCTGAGCTTGCGCGTGATCTCGTCGACGGTTTTCTGGATCACCTCGCGCACCGCGTCGCGCATCTGGCCCGACAGCCGCCCGCGCATGCCCAGCAGCGCCTTGGCGAGGCCGGGCGTGGCGTCGAGCGAGCGCAGCACCGCCGGGTCGGAGAGCAGGTCGGTCAGCTGGTAGCGATCGATTGCCTGCGTCTGCATGCGCTCGAAGACCTCTTGCGGAAAGAGACTCCGCGAGCGGTTGAGCCAGTCGACCGCGCGCAACTGGCTCGGGTCGAGCGAACCCGGCCCGCCATTGGGCCGGGCCAGGCCGCGGCCTTCGTACTCACGTCCGTAGAGATATTCGAGCGACTGGTCGAGCTTCCAGTCGCCCGCCGAGAACTGCGTCTGCGACAGAGGCTGCGCCGCATAGCGGCCGAGGATCAGGCGCCAGCGGCGCAGGGTTTCTTCGGACGACATGCGCAATGCGTTCGCAAGGACGGGTGGAAGGAACAGTCGGGGGAGAGGAGCGTCGGCAGCTTATCAGACGGCAGCGCGTGTCATGCTCACGCCTTCCTCGTCTCTTCTTCATGACCAGGCTTCATCCGTCCGTTGCACCGATCGCCCATCTATCCGGGCAAGTGGCGGGCTGCGCATTCACCTCGCCCGACGGCCGATACCAGGCCGCGGAAGTCGGCGGCGACACAGTGATCGTCGACTTGCGGGATGCATCAGAAGCTCGCATTGAGATTGAAGCCGAGCGTGACCTTTGCAGTGCGATAGCCCTCGGGCTTGCTGATCGGTGCACCGACGAAGAAGTCGTAGCTCAGCTTGCTCCACTGGGGTCGCGGGCGAAGGGCTCGTCGGCTATTGCGGCACCAATCCGCAGAGGTGCCTGAATCTGGTCAACGCTGTTGCGGAGGTCACCACAGGCGCTGCCAATCCGACCAGCCCAACGCTTGGCGGTACCAGGCCGGGTGCGACGACGCAGGCGCGTGGTTTTGGGCAGTACGGCGTGACGCGCTATGTCGACGCGAACGGCAACGCCATTGAAGTTGGCAATGTGATTCCTGGCGGACTGGGCAATACGGGGCCGGCCACGGGTTCGGCAGAGGCCATCGCCAGGGCACCGTTGAACCTGAGCCAGGTGAGTGGCGAGGCTTCATTCGTGACTCGCGTCAGCATGTCGAATCTCGCGCGCAATGACGGAAAATTGGGCGAAGCGCTGGCGTTAGATCTGATGCAGAGTTCGACGGGCCTCTCCTTCCGCTCCATCCAAAACAACTCCGGGCATGGTGTCGATTTGCTCGGCATCGATGATGCCAACATGGTCATCTGGGCACCGGAGGTCAAGTCATCAATTAATGGAGCGTTTCCGGATCCGAGTACCCTCAATTTGCTGCAGCAGACTCAAGACTGGATCAGAGAAGCGGCCGGAGGCAAGATTACAAACCAAACAATTAGTGCGCAAGACCAAGCATATGCATTCCGCGTTCAACAACTTCTTGCGGCAGGCTATCAATTAAAGCCAAACTGCCTTCGCAATCAGTCTGAAGCCCTCTGAATCCGATCAACGACGATGGACTATCCGTTGGTCATGATGCCGCTCAGCACCTGATCTTCGTCCATGCCTTCTTGCAGCATGCGGTCATAGACGCGCTGAACGAGGGCACTCGGTTTCCAGCCAACCTGCCGGAGTTCACGGTAGTCCATCTTCGGCATCAACGGATGATCCAGCACGGGGTTCTGCAGGCCCAGCTTTTCGCGAAGGCAAAACGTCAGCCAGATTTCGATGGGCAGACGGATCCAATGGCAATCTTCGAATTCGTAGAAGTGACGTGCATCACCAACGCGACAGCGATGCGTATGCTGATCCAGCGTGTCTAGGCATACGTCGACCAACTGATTCGCATCTGGAGTACGCCAAAGCGCAAAGAGGGCTTGAGTCACCTCATCCTTCTTTGCGTCTCCGGTCACTTCGATATCTGGTTGATCGAAGTAGCTGGCAAGGACGCGGAAGACATAGATGAACAGGGGATGGTACAGAGTATCCCTAAATCTCCCCCCTCGATATGCGGCAAGATGCGCTAGCGCCAGCCTCTCTGCCCTCGGCTGCGCATCCAGCACCATACCCAGCGCCGTAAAAGGTATATCGCGTACCGAAAGGTTGTTGAACTTGCGGCCGAATCGGGTGAGATACCAAAGCTCTGTGTGCAAACGGCCAATCTGAGAGAGGTAGTACGCCGCAAATACATCGCCTGCAAGACTCAGATCTGGACTTCCCTCATTCATCTTGCGCTCAAACGAGAACTCCTCCTCATTGGCATACCCAATTAGCAGGAGGCTGACATCGGCCCCCTCCCATCGAGCAAAGGGCGGATTGACGCTGGGGAGCTTCCGGTGCCTGAACTCCTCGGGAACAGCGATTGCTCCAGTCTCGACGAATTCATTGAGCTTGGCTTTTCGGTTGGCGTCATGCACGGAC
>NZ_RXFQ01000016.1 GCF_003951285.1 Variovorax beijingensis
GGGAATCAGGTGTTTCGAAACAACAAATGCAAACGCCGAAACGCAGCCCTTGCGGAGCTTCATTTCGGACGGGGGTTGGGGGGTAGGGCGCCCGCGAGATGCGGGCGGAAGGTGCCGGGCGCTCCTCGCGCTCCTGGAATCCGCAAGACCGCGGAAACCTCACCAAAACGGTGCTTCGTTACACCGTGAGCTTGGAGTTACGCAAAGAGCGTGCCTGCCTGCGCGCTACGCTTCGCGACGTGCAAAACCATCGCTGCGGCCCTTCCACCAAGCCAGTCGACAGGTCAACATGCGTGTGTGCGGGCTATCTGCACGCTCAGCAACTGTGACGCACCAATTCAAGGAGCAAACGACATGTCGAATCACGTTTACAAGTCGCTCGAGCTGACCGGCTCTTCGCCCATCAGCATCGAAGACGCCGTGCAGACCGCCATTGCCAAGGCGCACGAGACGGTTCGCAACATCCAGTGGTTCACCGTCACCGAGACGCGCGGCCATGTGGTGGACGGCAAGATCGCGCACTGGCAGGTGACCGTGAAGATGGGCTTCACGCTCGAGTGACCGCGCGACGGGGTCCCAGGGCAGGGCGCCGCGCTGTCTAGGAGCCGATCAAGTGCAGGGCCACCTGCCTTCGATGCGGCCTCGACCGGTGCTCCCACAGATAGATGCCCTGCCCGCCATGCGCCCGTTCGTCACCGGAATCGACAGTTGGACCGCGGTGAGCGCCGAACGGACATGGGCCGGCATGTCGTCCGGCCCTTCGGCTTGAGCATCGCATCAACACTTCAGCGGCTGCGAATTTCGCGCACGTACTTGAGATGCACACCACTGGGGTACCTACCGGGCGAAAAACGCGTCGCCGCAAGCGTGGCCCGGGACTAGTATTCAATCGTTCGATGCGCGGCTTTGCACGAGGCTGCCGCGAACTGCCTGCTCACTCGTGCAAGGAGAGTAGTGATGGCAAATCCGATGAATGTCACCAAGCTTCAGACGAAATCCCACGACGTCCCGGATGAGGTTCGGGAGCCCGAAAAGACCCGCGTCGAAGTGGTCCGCCTTGAGGGATACACGCTTGGACGTTTCAAGTTTCAGCCCGGGTGGCGCTGGTCGAAGTGCATCAAGCCGGTCGTCGGCACGGACAGCTGCCAGGTAGCCCACGTCGGCTACGCGGTTTCCGGTCGGATCACCGTACAAATGAACGACGGCTCGAAGTCCGCCATCGAGGAAGGCATGTCGTACACCATTCCTCCAGGCCACGACGCATGGGTCGAAGGCAACGACCCGTTCGTTGGCTTCGAGGTGATCAGCGCAGAGGAATACGCAAAGCCCAAGAGCTGATGATCCCGACGGGCCTGTCGGCCGACCGCCAATGGCGACAAGGATTTACCGCAGCAACTGCAGGGAGCAGTGGGGCGTGGACGACAAGGTCCTGCGGGGAGGATTTGCCCTCCATGTCATTTAACATAATGCACATTGTGTTCCTTTTTGATGGGACTAATCGAACGCCAATCCAGGCGAAACCAGGCCCGCCCTCAGGACCCCATGGGACTCACCGACGCCAGCGTCGGATCGAAGTCCGCCTCCACGCGCCCCACATCCGGCACCCGTGGATAGCGCAGCACGCGGTAGCCGGCCTCCACCAGCAGCGCCTCGCGGTCCAGGTCGCGCTGCGACTTGCCCTTGCTGCTCTTGTCGCCGCCGAACGCGACCACGGCCACGACCTTGAACGAGCGGTCGCACACGACGAAGTCGGCGATCTTCCGGCTGAACGAGCTTCGCGCCGCACGCGTGCGGGCCGTGAGCAATGCTCCGAAGCTGACCTGCGGCAGCACCACGAGATCCGGCAGCGTCTGCACGAGCCGGTTGTACATGGCCTGTTCGCGCGCCGTGAGCGGCGGGCGCGCCTTGGGCTTGTCGACGAAACCGCTGCTGTTTTGCGCCGACCTCTTTTTGGCGACCGCTGCGAGCACAAGCAGTCCGATGGCCAGCAAAAAGACCATGAATAGGAACGTATTCATCTCTGCTTCTCCTTCAGCGCAGAGTCTCGCACGAGGCGCGGGCGCCCTCTTTTTGGCGTTTTCCCGGGCCTGCCGATGCCGGAAATCCGCCCGTCAAAGGAGCGTATGGAAGCTCACCATTTGCCATCCTTCGGAATGGCCTTGGGGTCGGCCTTGGCGCCGGCGGCCGCCGCGATCAGCTGTGCAGCCTCCGGGCGGTTGGCCTTGTTCGCGAAGTCGACCGCCGTCATGCCGAGCTGGTTCTTCATGGTGGTGTCCGCGCCTTCGGCCAGCAGGAGCTTCACGGCCTCGGTGGAACCGTACATTGCAGCCATCATCAGCGGCGTGGTGCCGTTGGGCGATTGCGCATCGATGAAGGCGTAGCTATCGAGCAGCACCTTCATGATGCTCAGCTGGCCGCTGCTGGCGGCGTAATGCAGCGGCGTCCAGCCGGTCTTGTTGATGGCGGCGTCGCGCTTGAGCAGTTGTGCGACCACGTCCTGCTGGCCCTTGATGGCGGCCAGCATCAGCGGGGTTTCGTCCTTGGCGTTGGCCAGGTCGACATCGGTCTGCGGTGATTCGAGCAGCACCTGGACCACCTTCGGCGACGGTTCGCGCAGCGCGATGATCAGGCCGGTCTGGCCGTGCTCGTCGCGCGTGTTGGGGTCGAAGCCACGGTTCAGCAGGGTGCGCACGCCGCTCGCGTTGTCTCCGCGCACGGCCCGGAAGAAGTCTTCGAACGAACCCGCATGTGCGGTAAAAGTTGCCGTTACGACAGCAAGATACAAGAACTTCTTGATGTATTTCTTCATGTTGTTTTGACTCCCTTGAACAGCGTTTCGAAGTTGTGGCTCGTGGCCTCGGCCACGGCTTCGAGCGGCAGCCTGCGCAGTTCGGCAATCTGCTTCGCCACAAAAGGCACGTAGGACGGGTTGTTGGTCTTGCCGCGGTACGGCACCGGCGCCAGGTACGGGCTGTCGGTTTCGATCAGCATGCGGTCGAGCGGCACGAAGGCCGCCACGTCGCGCAGGTCCTGCGCCTTCTTGAAGGTCAGGATGCCCGAAAAGGAAATATAGAAGCCCAGGTCGAGCGCCGCGCGTGCCACTTCGGCGGTTTCGGTGAAGCAATGGAACACGCCGCCTGCGGCCTTGCCGGCGCCGTCTTCGCCCTCCTCCTTGAGGATGGCCAGCGTGTCGGCCGAGGCTTCGCGCGTGTGGATGACCAGCGGCATGCGGGTTTGCTGCGCGGCGCGGATGTGCACGCGGAAGCGGTCGCGCTGCCACTCCATGTCGGCAATGCTGCGCCCGCCCTTGCGCTCTTCCATCTGGTAGTAGTCAAGCCCGGTTTCGCCGATGGCCACCACGCGGGGCAAGGCCGCGCGGCGCACCAGGTCCTCCACCGTGGGCTCGGCGATGTCCTCGTTGTCGGGGTGCACGCCCACGCTCGCCCAGAAGTTGTCGTAGCGCGCAGCCAGCGCCTGCACATCGTCGAATTCCTCGAGCTTGGTACAGATGCACAAGGCACGGTCGACCTGCGCCTCGGCCATGGCGGCGCGGATTTGCGGCATCTGGTCCGCGAATTCGGGAAAAGTGAGGTGGCAGTGGGAATCGGTGAACATGGCTTGTCAGGGAGCGGCGGCTGGCCCCATTTCCAGGAATACCGCGGAGCCGGCTTTGCCGGGCCGCTGGTATTTCCCCCGGCAGGGGGTGGGCGTAGCGACACGAAGTGCGCGCAGCCTGCAGGCGAGCTAAATGGTTTGTGTCGGTCGGTCGGAGGCCATCGAGCCGCCGAGCGCCGCTTCGATGCGGGCCTTGAGCTGGCGCGATTTCTCGTCCGACGGAAAACGGATGCCCACGCCCGGCGCCCGGTTGCCCGCGGCGCGCTGCGGCGTGATCCATGCGACCTTGCCGGCCACCGGGTAGCGCTGCGGGTCTTCTGGAAGAGTCAGCAGCACGTAGACGTCGTCGCCCAGCCGGTATTCGCGCGTGGTCGGAATGAAGATGCCGCCTTCGGCAAAGAGCGGAATGTAGGCGGCATAGAGCGCGCCCTTTTCCTTGATGGCGAGCTGGATCACGCTCGGCCGTTGAGGCGCCGGGGCGGCGGGTGCGGGTGCGGCTGGTTGGTTCATGGGCGGCGAGCAGCAGAGTTTAGGGTGGTTCGCGCTTCGCTCACAAGCGCTTCCAGCATCAGGCCCGCATTGAAGGGGTGTTCGGCGGTCCTGGCCGCGTTCGCGAGCGACTTCGACCAACGCGCGAGCGCCAGGTGCGAAGGCACCGCGGGCGGCAGGTCGGCGGCATCGAAGAAGCGCGGCGCGGCGCCGCTGCCAACGGCCATCAGGTCGTGGCAGAGCTTCTGCAGCGAGCCGATGGCCTGCGAAGGCGACTGGTCTGCAAGCGCAGCCACGTCGCCGCACGAAACGGCCTTGGGCAGCAGCGACCAGGCCTTGGGCGACTGGCCGGAGCGCGCAAGCCGCAAGGCATCGCTGGGGCGCCCGCCGGCGGCGCGCAGCAATGCGGTGGCATCGGCGGCGGGCACGTCCTGCGCAGCCAGCCAGGCTTCGGCCTCGGCCGTCTCGGGCCATGGCAGCGTGAAGCCCAGGCAGCGGCTGCGGATGGTCGGCAGCAATTGCCAGGCGGCCTCGCTGGCCAGCGCGAAGCGCACATCGCCGACCGGCTCCTCGAGCGTCTTGAGCAGCGCGTTGGCGGTGATGGTGTTCATGCGCTCGGCCGGATACACCAGCACCACCTTGCCACGCCCGCGGGCGCTGGTGCGCTGGGCGAAGCCGACGGCATCGCGCATGGCCTCGACGCGGATCTCGCGGCTGGGCTTGCGCTTCTTGTCGTCGATGTCGGCCTGCGCCTTTTCGTCGAGCGGCCAGCCCAGCTCCTGCATGGCGACCTCGGGCATCAGCACGCAAAGGTCGGCGTGGGTGCGCACCTCGATCGCATGGCAGCTCGGGCAATGGCCGCAGGCGGTGCCGCCCTCCTCCTTGTTGGGCTGTTCGCACAGCCAGGCCGCGGCAAGCGCGAGCGCGAGTTCGTATTGGCCCAGGCCCGATGGCCCCTGCAGCAGCCAGGCATGGCCGCGCTGGCGCAGCAGTTCCGCGAGCGGCCGATGCAGCCAGGGCGAGAGCACGGGCGTGCTCATGGTGCCGCTCCGCCTGCGGGTGCCAGCGCGCCGCGCGCAACGAGCGCCGTCTCGACCTGCTGCCAGACCTGATCGCGCGTCTGGCTGGCGTCGATGCGCACGAAGCGCTGCGCATCGGCCGCCGCGCGGGCCGCATAGCCCGCCGCGACGCGCCGGAAGAATTCGACCGGCTGCGACTCGAACTTGTCGGGCAGGCGGGCACCCGCCAGCCGCTCGGCGGCAATCTCGGGCGCCAGGTCGAACCAGAGCGTGACATGGGGCTGAAGCAGCCCTGCCGCTCCCCTGCCCCCCTGCACCCATTGCTCCAGCGTCGACAGCACCTGCGTATCGAAATCGCGGCCCGCGCCTTGGTAGGCGAAGGTGGCGTCGGTGAAGCGATCGCACAGCACCACGTCGCCGCGAGCCAGCGCGGGCTCGATGACCTGCACGATGTGGTCGCGCCGCGCCGCGAACACCAGCAGCGATTCGGCCAGCGGGTCCATCGCCTGTTCGAGGACGAGCCCGCGCAGGGTTTCGGCCAGCGGCGTGCCGCCGGGCTCGCGCGTGCGCACGACCGTGCGGCCCCGCGCCTTGAAAAGCGCCTCCATCGCGTCGAGATGGCTCGACTTGCCGGCGCCATCGATGCCTTCGAGCGTCAGAAACAAGCCGTCACTCATTGCGCAACTTTCGGTTTGGGTTCGGCGCCGCCGCGCTGGTAGCGGTTGACCGCGCGGTTGTGGTCGTCGAGCGAACTGCTGAACTGGCTGGTGCCGTCGCCGCGCGACACGAAGTACAGCGACTTGCTCTGCGCCGGCTGCACCGCCGCCAGCAGCGCCGCCTTGCCCGGCATGGCGATGGGCGTGGGCGGCAGGCCGCCGCGGGTGTAGGTGTTCCAGGGCGTGTCGGCCAGCAGGTCCTTCTTGCGCAGGTTGCCGTCGAACGCGGTGCCCAGGCCGTAGATCACGGTCGGGTCGGTCTGCAGCGGCATGCCGACGCGCAGCCGGTTGACGAAGACGGCGGCGATCTCGGCGCGGTCCCTGGCCTTTCCTGTCTCCTTTTCGACAATGCTGGCCAGGATCAGCGCCTGATCCGCCGACTGGAGCGGCAAATCGGCCGTCCGGGCGGCCCATGCGGCTTCGAGCTTCTTGTCCATGGCCCGCATGGCGCGCTGCAGCAGCGCGACGTCGGTCGAGCCCTTCGAATAGGTGTAGGTGTCAGGGAAGAAGCGGCCCTCGGGATGCACGCCGGGCCGGCCCAGCCTGGCCATCAGGGCATCGTCGGGCAGGCCGACGGTTTCGGGCTTGAGCTGTTCGGCCTTGGCGAGCGCGGCGCGCACCTGGCGGATGTTCCAGCCTTCGACCAGCACGAGGCTGCGGGTGGCTTCCTCGCCGCGCACCAGCGCGTTGAGCAGCATCTTGGGCGTGATGCCGCGCTCCAGCTCGTAGCTGCCGGCGCGGATCTGGCGGTCCTGCCCCGAAATGCGGAACCAGAAATAGAGCATCTGCGGCTGCACGTCGGTGCCGGTATCGGCCACCGCCTGCGCGACGCCGCGCGGCGTGGTGCCGGGTTCCACGGAAAGATCGACGCTGGGCGCGGGCAGCTTGAGCGGCTGGTGCACCCACCAGAGGCCGGCGGCGCCGAGGCCGAGCGCAGCCAGGGCGGCGAGCAGGAAAAGCGTGAGGAAGAAGCGGCGCACGGGTCCGATGATTTGGCGGAGAGAAGAAAACGAATCAGCACGTAAAGCCGGTGGCCCTGCGGGAACCGGGGCGGGATTCCCTGCGGACCCGACGGAACGGCTGCGACCATGATAATTCAGCGATGACTACTGTCGTTCTCAATGGTGTTACCGCTCTTTCCGACCTTGGCGTGATCCGCGCCGAGGGACCCGATGCCGCCAGCTTCCTGCATGGCCAACTCACCCAGGATTTCGCGCTGCTGGGCGCCACCGAGGCCCGCCTGGCCGCGCTTTGCACCGCCAAGGGCCGCGTGATCGCCAGCTTCGTGGGCATCCGGCCGCAACCCGAGCTGGTGCTGCTGATCTGCAGCCGCGACATCCTGGCCGCCACGCTCAAGCGGCTGTCGATGTACGTGCTGCGCGCCAAGGCCAGGCTCACGGACGCCACCGAGCAGTTCGCGCTGTACGGCCTTGCCGGCACCGCGCTGGCGGCCAACGGCCTCGATGCCGCGGCCCTGCCCGGCCAGCGCACGGCCGTCGGCGACGACATCAGTGCGGTGTCGCTCTATCCGGCCGACGGCGTGCCGCGCGCCATGTGGATTGCGCCGGCCGGCAGCCCGGCGCCCGCGGGCCCGGCGCTCGATGCGCAACTGTGGCAATGGAGCGAGGTTCGCAGCGGCATCGTGACGGTCACCACGCCGGTGGTCGAGGCCTTCGTGCCGCAGATGATCAACTACGAATCCGTGGGCGGCGTGAACTTCAAGAAGGGCTGCTACCCGGGCCAGGAAATCGTGGCGCGCAGCCAGTTCCGCGGCACCTTGAAACGGCGCACCTACCTCGTGCAGGCCGATGCACCCCTCGGCGCCGGCCAGGAGGTGTTCGCGGCCGGCGATGCCGAGCAGCCCGTGGGCACGGTGGCGCAGGCCGCGCCGGCGCCCGGCGGCGGCTGGGCCGCGCTGATCTCGATCCAGATCTCGGCGCTCGAAACCGGCGGCCTGCATGCGGGCAGCGCCGGTGGGCCGGCGCTCACCGTCGAGCCGCTGCCGTATCCGCTGCTCGAAGACATCTAGACCGAACCAGACTGAAGAACAACGGACGCCTGGCGCCGCCCCGAAAGAGGCGGCGCCATTTTCTTGCGCGAGCGTTTAACCCTGCCGCCGGTGCTGCTGCGTAGAAGCCGTACCGATCCACTCCTGGCAAGGAAAGACCATCATGAAGCGCAGACTCCTCTTCTCGACCGCCCTCGCATGGACCGCGTTGGGCGTGCTGCCGGCTTGCGCCGAAAGCCCGGTGCGGCCCCTGCCTCCGCTTTCGCCGCCTTCGACCTCCAACCGCATCGGTTCGCTGATGCAGCTCAGCGTGATCGATCGCGCGAGCGGCCGCGAACTGCCCATCTACCGCCACCGCGGCGAATACTGGGTGGCCGGCCGGCCCGGCACGCGCTACGCGATCCGCGCGCGCAATGCGATGGGTGAACGCGTCATGGCCGTGATGTCGGTGGACGGCGTCAACATCGTGACCGGCGAAACCGCGGGCGTGCTGCAGAACGGCTATGTGTTTTCCGGCGGCGAGCGCAGCGACATCACGGGCTGGCGCAAGAGCGATTCGCAGATCGCGGCCTTCGAATTCACCTCCATCGGCAATTCGTATGCAAGCCGCACCGGCCGGCCGGACGACGTGGGCGTGATCGGCGTTGCGATGTTCCGCGAGCGCGTGCCCATGCCGCCTCTCGCGCCGCCCATTGCGTTTCCGCGCCGCGACGGCAGCGCCCGCGAAATGGAGCGCCGCAGCGGGGCACCATCCGCCGCGTCCGAAGCCGCACCGGCCGCGCAGGCCCGCTCGGCCGACAGCGCGCTGGGCGCCGAGGCGGCCGCATCGGCGAAAGGCAGCCTGGCTCGGCCAGCGCCGCCCAGCCCGAGCCTGGGCACCGCCCACGGCCGGCGCGAGACTTCGCATGTCGGCCACACCAGCTTCGAGCGCGCGCAGTCCACACCCGACGAGGTGGTGCGCATCCGCTACGACAGCCGCGAGAACCTCGTCGCCGCGGGGGTGATCCCGGTGCCGCCGCCCGCGCGCTGGCCGCGTCCCGAAGGCCCGTCCGCCTTTCCGGGTTCGGAGATGGGCTACGTGCCCGATCCACCAGCGCGCTACTGAGGGCGGCGATCAACCCAGCGCGCGGCGCATCTCGATGTGCGGGATGCCGGCTTCCTCGAAGGGCTCGCCATGCACGGCGTAGCCCAGCCGCGCATAGAAGCGCTCCGCGCTGCGCTGCGCGTGCAGGCCGATCTCGCGGTCGCCGCGCGCCTTGGCGGCCGCCTCCAGTGCCTGCATCACGGCGGCGCCGTGGCCGCCGCTGCGCAGCGCGCGATGCACGGCCATGCGGCCGAGCATGGCCGTGCCGTCGACCGCATCGAGCAGCCGGCCGGTCGCAATCACCTGGCCGAGCCGGTTGCGGACCACCGCATGCAGCACGATGGCATCGTGCGCGTCCCACTCCAGTTCCTTGGGGATGTTCTGCTCCTCGATGAAGACCGCGCGGCGCAGCGCGCCCGCGCCTTCGCCCAGGGTTTTCCAGTCGCCCGTTTCCACCGTGCGCATCGGCTCGCCGGCTTCGAAGCCCGTGAGGATTTCGCGCAGTGCCGCGGGCACCGGCTTCGAGGTCTGCGTGGCCGGGTCGGCAAACACATAGACGAGTTCGCAGCCCACCAGGTACTGGTCCTGCCGGAACAGCGCGCCTTCGAAGACGATGGACGAGTTGCCGATGCGCGCGCACTTCATGGCCACGTCGATCACGTCGTCCATGCGCGCCGAGGCGCGAAAGTCGACCGTGGCCTTGCGCACGTACAGGTCGCCGCCCAGCGCATGCATCGCCTCTTCGTACGGCAGCGCGAGCGCACGCCAATAGTCGGCAACGGCGGTGTCGAAGTACATCAGGTAGTGCGCGTTGAACACGATCTTCTGCATGTCGACTTCGGCCCAGCGCACGCGCAGGCGGTGAAAGAAGCGGAAGTCTTTTCGTTGGGGCATGGTTTCGTCGGTCATGGGTTCAGTGCTTCCTTGAGTGCACGGGCCGCGTCGTCCTGCGCCTGCAGCGCCTCGGGGATGGCGCGGCCCATCTTCAGAAATTCGTGGATCACGCCGCGGTAGATCTCCAGATCGACCGCCACGCCCGCGGCGCGAAGCTTGTCGGCGTAGGCAATGCCTTCGTCCACCACCGGATCGCATTCGGCCAGGCCGATCCATGCGGGCGCCACGCCGTCGACGTCGTCGGCCAGCAGCGGCGCAAAGCGCCAGTCGTCGCGGTCGGCCGGCGTGCGCACGTACTGGCCGAAGAAATAGTCGATCAGCGCCTTGGTGAGCAGCGGGCCATGGGCGTAGCGCCGGTGCGAGGCGGTGTCCTGGTGCGCCGCGGTGCCGGGATAGATGAGCATCTGCAGCGCGAGCGGCAGGCCGGCGTCGCGCGCGAGGATGGCGCACACCGCGGCCAGCGTGCCGCCGGCGCTGTCGCCGCCCACCGCAAGGCGCTCGATGTCGACGCCGACGCGGCCGCCTTCGTGGGCGAGGAAGGCGAAGGCATCCCATGCGTCGTTCGATGCCGTCGGAAACCTGAACGCGGGTGCCAGCCTGTAGTCGACCGACACCACCGCGCAGCCGCTCTTGCTGCTCAGCACGCGGCACAGCGTGTCGTGCGTGCGGATGTTGCCGACCGTGAAGCCGCCGCCATGGAAATACATCAAGGCGGGCAGCACCGCCGTCGCCGACGGCGCGTAAAGCCGCGCCGGAATCGCGAAGCCATCGCGCGCCGGAATCGTGAAGTCGTCGACGCGCTCCAGCGCAGGCTTTTGCACTTCGAGCACGCCAGCGCCTTTTTCGTAGGCTGCCTTGGCCTCGTCGGGCGTGAGCTGGTCGAGCGAGGGATGGCCGGCCCGCGCCATCCGCTCGACCACGCCGGCCATCTTCGCGGTGAGCGGAGGCTGCCATGTGCCGGGCGCGACAGCGGCAAGGGTTTTGTTCATGTGCAAGACTGTCCCTGCTTGTTAGATTTGGGTGGTCTGCAATCGTACTGCCCCAGGCAAACCCACCTCATGGCCCTCATCCAATACCTCACCCAGATCCAGTTCGAATTCGGCGCCATCAAGCTGCTGTCCAGCGAATGCGCGCGCATCGGCATCAACCGGCCGCTGATCGTGACCGATGCCGGCGTGCGCGCGGCCGGCGTGCTGCAGAAGGCGCTCGATGCCATCGCCGATCTCGAGGTGGCGGTGTTCGACCAGACGCCGTCCAACCCGACCGAGGCTGCCGTGCGCGCGGCCGTCGAGCTGTACCGCAGCGGCCGCTGCGATGGCCTCATCGCCGTGGGCGGCGGCTCCGCCATCGACTGCGCCAAGGGCGTGGCCATCGCGGCCACGCACGAAGGTCCGCTCAAGACCTACGCCACCATCGAAGGCGGCTCGCCCAAGATCACCGATCGCGCAGTGCCGCTCATCGCGGTGCCCACCACCAGCGGCACCGGCAGCGAGGTGGCGCGCGGCGCCATCGTGATCGTCGACGATCACCGCAAGCTCGGCTTCCACAGCTGGTTCCTGATGCCCAAGGCCGCCATCTGCGACCCCGAGCTCACGCTCGGCCTGCCGCCACGGCTCACCGCCGCCACCGGCATGGACGCGATCGCGCACTGCATGGAAACCTTCATGTCGGCCGCCTTCAATCCGCCGGCCGACGGCATCGGCCTGGACGGCCTGGAGCGCGCCTGGCTGCACATCGAGCGCGCCACCAAGGACGGCAGCGACCGCGAGGCGCGCCTCAATCTCATGAGCGCCTCGATGCAGGGCGCCATGGCGTTCCAGAAGGGCCTGGGCTGCGTGCATTCGCTGAGCCACAGCCTGGGCGGCGTCGATCCGCGCCTGCACCACGGCACGCTCAACGCCCTCTTCCTGCCGGCCGTGATCCACTTCAACGCCGGTGCCGAATCGGTGCAGAAGGAGCAGCGGCTGCAGCGCATGGCGCGGGCCATGCACCTCGATTCGCCCGGCGATCTCGGCGACGCGATCCGCGACATGAACGCGCGCCTGGGCCTGCCCAAGGGCCTGGCCGAGGTGGGCGTCACGCCCGCCCTGTTCGAGCAGATCATCGACGGCGCCGTGGCCGACCACTGCCACAAGACCAACCCGCGGCTGGCTTCGCGCGACGACTACAAGGCGATGCTCGAAGCCTCGATGTAAGGGCTTTGTTTGCCCCATGCTTCAGAGGGCGGAATCCCTCTCGCGTCATGTATGTGACATAAGGAATTTCTAGACTGGCAAGCGAAGGCTTCGCATCCGCAGAAGCCCCAAGGGCCAGGGAAATTTCGAATGCCACGTACCGTCCAGGTTCACACCGCACTCAACGCCGAGCAGCTGAAGTTCCGCGCGATGCGGGGACAGGAAGGCCTCTCGCAGCTTTTCGAGTTCGAGGTGGACATGGTCAGCCCGAGCTTCAGCCTCGACCTGAAGAAACTGCTGGGCACATCGCTCACGCTCGAACTGCAGGACGAAGGCGCATCGCGCTTTCTCAACGGCACCGTGGTGCGCTTCGAGCTGGTGGGCCGCGCCAACGAAACCGGCCGCCACTACATCTACCGCGCACTGGTGCAGCCGTGGCTCTGGTACCTCACGCGCACCACCGACTGCCGCATCTTCCAGAACAAGAGCGTGCCCGACGTGCTCGAAGAGGTGCTCGGCAAATACGGCTTCGAATACGAGAAGCGCCTCACCGGCAGCTACCGGCCGTGGGAATACTGCGTGCAGTACCAGGAGAGCGACTTCGCCTTCGTCTGCCGCCTCATGGAGCACGAGGGCATCGCCTACCACTTCGAGCACCGCAACGGCTCGCACCTGCTGGTGCTGGCCGACGACGTCGGCGGCTACAGCACCCTGCCGGGCCACGCCACCATCGCCTACCGTCCGCGCGACCGTGTGGTGAATGCCATGGAGCCCTGCATCGACCAGTGGCGCATCTCGGAGCAGATCACCTCGGGCCGCGTGATGCTCGACGACTTCGACTTCAGGAAGTCGCGCGCCTCGCTCCAGAGCGTGCAGCAGGACCCGAAAAGCCACGACCATTCGAGCTACGAAGTCTATGAATGGCTGGGCGGCTACAGCGAGAACGACCAGGGCGACAGCTACGCGAAGATCCGCCTGCAGGAGCTGCAGTGCGCGCACGAACTGGCCACGGGGCACACCAACGTGGCGGGCATGGCGCCGGGCTACCTGTTCCAGATGACGCACTGCCCGCGCGAGGCCGACAACCGCGAATACCTCGTCACCCAGACCCGCTACGACCTGCAGGAGCCCGAGTACTCCACCGGCGGCACGGCCGAATCGGTGTGCGAGTTCGACTTCACCGTGCTGCCCTCCAGCGTGCCCTACCGCCCCGCGCGCAAGACGCCCAAGCCGCGCACCAACGGCCCGCAGACCGCCACTGTCGTCGGCCCCGAAGAGATCTGGACCGACCGCTTCGGCCGCGTGAAGCTGCAATTCCGCTGGGACCGCTACGGCCAGTCGGACGAGAACAGCTCGTGCTGGGTGCGCGTGTCGAGCAACTGGGCCGGGGCCAACTACGGCACCATGCATATGCCGCGCGTGGGCCAGGAAGTGATCGTCGATTTCATCGGCGGCGAACCCGACCGTCCCATCATCACCGGCCGCGTCTACAACAACGACCAGATGCCGCCGTGGGAGCTGCCCGCCAATGCCACGGCCAGCGGCATCCTCACGCGATCGAGCAGCGGCGGTGCGGCCAACCAGGCCAACATGCTGCGCTTCGAGGACCGCACGGGCGCCGAGCAGATCCTGCTGCATGCCGAGCGCAATCTCGACGTGGAAGTGGAAGCCGACGAAACGCACACCACCGGCGGCACCCGCACCACCCTCGTCAAGGGCCACGAGTCGGCCACCTACCAGAGCGGCGAGACGCGGGACATCACCGCGGGCGCGAAAGAAACCATTGCCGGCGGCGACACGCGCGACGTGACCGGCGGCTTCAGCGAAACGGTCAGCGGCGGCGTCACGCAGACCATTTCGGGCGGCAAGAAGCGCACGCTCAGCGGCGGGCTGAACGACACCATCACGGGCGGCGTGCAGCTCGCCATCACCGGCGGCTTCCACGGCACCATCGATGGACAGGAGATCCGCTTCGTAAGCGGCGGACGCAACGACACCATCGACACCTCGAACACCGTGCTGGTCAACGGTCCCTCGAACACCACGGTGACCGGTCCGACGGTGCACACCTCCCCGGATGTGACCTTCAACACGACGAACCACATCCACAACACGACGCAGCACGTCATCAACACCAACGTCTACAACACGACGTCGAACACCTACAACAACCTGACGGTCAACTACACCAACAACTCCGCCACCTACACCAACAACTACTCCAAGAGCAGCGACTGGAGGTGGTTCCGCCTGGGCGGCACCGGCCTGAACATGGACGTGTCGGGCATTTCGCTGGGCGTGGTGGCCGTGCGTTCGATGGCCATCGGCGTGCAGGCGCAGGCCATCGGCGTGAAGCTGGAGGCTGTGGGCGCGGAGTGGAAGAACAAGGCAATGTCGCTGGGGGATGCCGGTGCGCTCATCCAGCTCGTGGGCACGGAGATCAAGACGGGCGGCCTGCGCGCCGGCATCCAGGCGCTCAAGATCCTGCTCTGAAGCGTGGAAAACGTGCTCGAGATCGTGCTGTGGGGGGTGTTCGGCATCGTCAGCCTGGGCGTGATCGCGCTCGCCGCAATCGTGCTCGCGGTGTCGCTGATGAGCCATCGCGCCTATGCAGAGGAAGGCCGGCTGTGGCAGCAGCTGCAGGCCAGCGGGCGCCCGCTGCAGGGCGTCGCGGTTTCCCTGGCGCGCTCGCCCACCGGCTACTCCCGGCGCGGCCCCGTCGGGCAGCGCATGACGGCCGTGCAGCTGGGCGTCGCCTACGTCGATGCCGCCGGCATCGAGCAGCAGACCACCTTGCGCACGCTCATCGACGAGGACCTGCTGGCCCATTTTTCCGCGGGCCGGCCCGACATTCATCTGCTGCAGGACCCGCAAGACCCCTCGCGACTGGCCATCGACCGCAGCCACACCCCGCTGGAGATCCGCGGCGCAAGGCGCTGATCCCGCCGTGAAAACCATCAAGCCCCTGCGCCTGAGCGTCCTGACGCGACCCTTCCTGCGCGCGCAAAGCCAGCGTCTCGCGCTCACCGTGATCGGCATGCACACCCTCGGCGAAGGGGGTGTGCTGCTGCCGGAGACGGAGCTCTGGAAGACCGTCTCTGCCGAACTGGGAAACCAGTCCGCGATCGATCTCGGCATTCCCAAGCTGCGGCCCGAATTCCTGGTGAGCGGCCAGGCCTACACCTGCCACCAGCAGGACAAGACACGCTGCGCGGTCGACCTGCGCGTCGGCAACTTGCGACGCCAGTTCCTCGTTTCGGGCGACCGCTACTGGCTGGATGGCCGCGCCACCGAGCCGCAGGCTTTCGACACCATGCGCCTGGACTGGCGGCACGCGTTCGGTGGCCCCGGCTTTGCCGCCAACCCCGCGGGCATCGGGTATGCACCCGAGATGGTCAATGGCCTGCTGGTGCAGCGGCTGCCCAACGTCGAACGCCCGGGCGATGGCATGGACCGCCCCGACCGCAGGCCGGTCCCGGCCTGCCCGGGTGCGATGGACGTCGATCTGCCCGAACGCCTGAAGCTGCTGGGAACGGACTACGGCGACCAGTGGCGCGAGACGCTCTACCCCGGCTTTGCGCGCGACATGGACTGGCAGTTCTTCAACGCTGCGGCTGCGGAACAGCGCTGGAACGACGAACTGTCCATTCCCGCAGCCGCGCCCTACGAGATCTGGAACATGCACCCAAAGCATGCGGTGCTGCGCGGACGGCTTCCGGATCTGCGCGCACGCGGCTTCGTGGCGAGAAAGTCTGCGCGGCCCCTTGCGCTGGAAGAGGTGCCGCTGCGGCTGACCACCGCCTGGTTCTTCCCGCACATGGCGCAGGTCATGCTGATCTTTCACGGCGAGACGCTCATCGCCCAGGACGATGCCGCGGATATCACGCATGTCATGCCGGCGATGGAGGCGGCAGACAGCCCGCTGCGCCCCCTCTCCCACTACGAGAAGGTCTTCGAGAATCGCTGCAACCTGGAGAAGGGCGCGATCCATGCGCTCCTCGACGAGGAACTGCTGCCGGCCTCGGCCATCGGCCCCTGGCTGGACCAGATCGACGCGCGCGAATCGATCCTGGCGAGGAACATCAAGGACAAGGGCGAGCGCCTGCGCGCCGAACTGACGGCGCGCGGCCTGGAGGCCGGCCACAAGGCGCGCCATTTCCGGGAACGGCCCCTGCCGAAGCCTTTCGACAAGATGCCCACGCTGGCCGAACTGCCCGAGTTCATCGACAAGACACGCGCCTACCAGCGCGAACAGGAACGCAAGCTGGAGGAAGCCAGGCAGGAGGTCGCGAAGGCGGCCCGGGACAACGCATCCGAATCGCGCAAGGCGGGCTTCGACAGCAGCCGGATCACCGAGGAAAGCCAGAACGCGCAGCTCAAGGGCCCGCCGAAATTCGAGGCCGAGACGATCGTCAAGGGCCTGGCCGGCATCGCCGCGGCCACGGGCACCCCGGCCATGAGCGCCGCCGAGCACGCCGAGCTGCAGGCCCTCGGGCAGCGGGGCCGGCAGGACATGCTGACGCTGTACCGCATGGCGGCCCACCACCAGGCCGCTGCCGATCCGATGGCTGCCGAACAGAATGCGCAGGCGCGCGAACGCGTGCTCGCCGCCATGGCCGCGGACCGCGATCTGTCCGCCATGGATCTGACGGGCTGCGACCTGTCGGGCCTCGATCTGCGGGGCGCCCGCATGCACCGGACCTTGCTCGAAGGCGCCCGTCTCCAGGGCACCCGCCTGGATGGCGCCGACCTGAGCCAATCGGTGCTGGTGCGCGCCGACCTGCGCCAGGCCTCGTTGACGGGCTGCAACCTGGAGCGTGCCAACCTCAGCCTCGCGCGCTGCGAAAACACCAACTTCACGCAGGCCCGCTTCGAGCGCACGCAGATGGAAAAGCTGCGACTCGACGGCTGCTGTCTCGACGAAGCGAAGTGGAGCCATCTGTTGCTGCAGGGGATCGAACTCGCGGATTGCAGCCTGCGGCGCGCCGACCTCCGCTACGTGAGCATGGCCGAACACTGCCGGCTGGCGCGCTGCGACTTCGGCGAGGCACGCCTGGAAAAGGTGCTGTTCGTGCAGGCCGAATTCGAGTCGGTGGATTTTTCCGGCGCCACCATCGAAGCCTGCAGCTGGGCCCACACTCCGCTGCACAAGGGCATCCGGTTCCGGCGTGCCATGCTCAAGACCACCAGCTTCGTCGGCACCACGGATCTTCGCGGGGCCGACTTCGAGGATGCCACGCTGGTGCATTGCACCCTGCGCGAGCTGCCGCTCGACGGCGCGAACTTCAGGCGGGCCACGCTCGATACCTGCGATTTCTCCTGCGCGTCGCTCAAGGGCGCGGACCTGCGCGCGGCAGCGGCGCCCGACAGCCTCTTCATCCGCGCCGATTTCACGCGTGCCTCCCTGCGGCTCGCCAACCTCATGAATGCCAACCTTCAGAAGGCCTGCCTGGCCGATGCCGACCTGGGCGGGGCCAACCTGTTCCGAGCCGATGTCTCCCAGATCCTCATCACCCCCGGCACGATCACCCTGGGTGCCCACATCGACCAGATGAAAACTCTGCCCCGGCGCCCCGAGGCGGGCGGCGCGTGAACGCCGAGACGCTCGAAGCCCAGGTCCGCAACGGCGAGCCGATCCGCGGGAAGGACTTCAGCAACATGGACATGAGGGGCATCGACCTGCGCGGCGGCGTGTTCAGCGAATGCAGCTTCCGGGGCGTTCAGGCCGATGCCGCGCGCCTGGGCGAATCCCTCTTCGAGAAATGCCGCTTCGACCAGGCGCAGTTGCCGGCGGCGGAGCTGACGCGCGCCGCCTTCCACGAGTGCAGCCTGCAGGATGCGGTGCTGGATGCGGCCTCCATGCCGCATTCGGTGTTCAGCGGCTGCACGCTGTGGGGCATTCGGCTGGAAGAGGCCTTCATGGACCAGGCGAACTTCCATCAAAGCGAGCTGCGCAACGCCTGTCTGGACCGTGCCAGCCTCGACAAAGCCGTGTTCTCCGAGTGCGACTTGACGGGCGCGTCCTTCAATGCGGTGGCCTTCTCGTCGACCATCTTCTTTCGCGCAGCGCTGACGGGCACGCGCTACGCCGGAGCCAGCTTCACGAACGCGATTTTCAGCGAGGCGGATCTTGCGGGGCAGGACTTCTCCGGGCAGCAGTTCCACCTCTGCCAGTTCATCGATGCGGTGCTGACGGCGTGCCGATTCCGCGATGCGCGCCTCACGCAGTGCAACTTCAAGGGAGCCGACCTGCGCAACGCGGTGCTGGCAGGGGCGCAGGCCATGCAGTGCCTGTTTCCCGAGGCCGACCTGCGCGGCGTCGATGCGCGGCGCGGCCATTTCCAGCAGAGCATCTGGGTCGACGCCCATCTCGACGGCGCAGACTTCTCGCAGGCGCAGCTCGAGCAAGGCGTCTTCCATCGCGCGCACTGCGGGCAGACCGCATTCGCCGGCAGCCGCCTGGACTACGCCGATTTTTCCTACGCCTCGCTGGTCCAGGCCGACTTCCGCGATGCCGCTTTCCTGCGCACCGTGTTTCATCGCGCCGACCTGGACGGCGCCAGGTTCAGTACCCGCCTGGGTACGCTGGACCGGGACCCTGCGCTGCACGAAGCCGAGAAGGTGGCCCTCCAGCAACCCGAGCGCCCATCCCGCCTGGACCGCGACATCCATGGCCGCCGCCCCAAGAAAGAAAGCCCATGACCTCCACCCGGACCACCGCCGGCGACAAGATCGCCACTGCACGCCATGCAACGCAAGGCGTGCTGGATCCGCTGATGCAGCGCCCTTCGCATGCGGCCCGCGCGGACTCCGGCACGCGGACCGCCACGGTGATCGCCAGCGATGGCGATCCCTGGTTCGAGGTCGACCTCGACGACGGCCAGGGATCGCTGCGCTGCCGGCGCGTCGCCAGCTGCCTGCTGCTGCCTGCACCGGGCGATACGGTGCTGATCACCTCGACCCGCCAGGGCGACAGCTTCGTCATCGCGGTGGTAGTCCAGGCCGACCCGCGGCAGGCGACGCTGGCCGTGGACGGCGACCTGACGCTGGTGTCGCGCTCGGGTGGCATCCGCGCGCGCAGCGCCGGCCCGATGGCGCTGGAGTCGGACACCTCGATCGCCATGCAGTCGCCCGAGTGGCGCGCGCAGGCCCGGCGAGCCCATTGCGAGATCGGGGAGATGGACTACCAGGGCGCCCGCATCCGCTTCAGCGTGCTGGTGTCGCGCTTCGTCGGGCGCACCTGCGAGGTGGTGCTGGATCGCCTCAACCTGCTCACCCGCTCGAGCTTCCGCCTGACCGAGGAGATGGAACAGGTGCGTGCCGGCCAGATCGACATTCAGGCCGAGCAGACCTTGCGCCTGCATTCGAAGAACACGCTGCTGACCAGCAAGGGGCTGGTCAAGGTCGATGCCGAGCAGATCCACATGGGCTGAAAAAAAGGAGCACCGCATGTTCGCCAACTGCCAGATGATGGGCCTCGATCTCGCCTTCCCCGACGTCTGCAAGACGCCGCCGGCGCTGCCCATTCCCTACCCGAACTTCGCGCTCGGACCCACGGCCATCCCCAACGCCTGGAACATCCTGTACGGCGGCGCGCCGGCGCACAACCTGGCCACCGTCACGCCCATCACCAACGGCGACAACGCGGGTGTGCTGATGGGCGTTGTGTCGCAGACCGTGATGGGGCCTTCGCGCCACATCACGGGGGCTTTCACCGTGCTGCTCAAGGGCTCGCCCTGCACGCGCATGACCAGCCTTTCGGTGCAGAACCGCTGCAACATCGTGGGCATGCGCATCGTGCCCAGCCAGTTCAAGGTGCTGGTGCTCGCGGCCTGAGGCTTCTGCTCATTCCGCCTTCACGCCCGCGGTGCGAATCACCTTGGCCCACTTGGCGGTCTCGGCGGTGATGAAGGCGTCGAATTCTTCAGGCGTGCTGCCCGCCGCAATCGTGCCCATGGCGTCGAGCCTTGCGCGCGTCTCGTCGCTCCTGATGACGCGCGCCACCTCTTCCGACATGCGCTTGACGATGTCGCGCGGCGTGCCGGCCGGCGCCAGCATGCCGGCCCAGGTGCTGCCGGTGAAGCCCGCGAAACCCTGCTCGATGAAGGTCGGCACATCGGGCGCGGCGGCCAGGCGCTTGTCGCCCGCCACGCCGATGAGCCGCACCTTGCCGGCCTTGGCCTGGTTGATGAGGCCCGTGGGTGCATCGAAGAACAGCTGGATCTGCCCGCCCATCAGGTCCGTGAGTGCCGGCACCGCGCCGCGGTACGGAATGTGGATCATGTAGGTCTGCGTGAGCGACTTCCACAGCTCGGTCGTCAGGTGCGCGGCCGAGCCGTTGCCGGACGAGCCGAAGCTCACCTTGCCGGGATTGGTACGTGCGTAGTCGATGAGTTCGCGCGCGGTCTTGAACGGCGCATTGACGTTGACCGCCGCCAGCAGCGGCGAGATGCCCATCAGCGAGACGCCCGTCAGGTCCTTCTGCGGGTCGTAGGGCAGCTTGGGGTACAGCGTGGTGTTGGCCGCATAGGCCGCGATCACGACGCCGAAGGTGGTGCCGTCGGGCGGCGACTTGGCAATGGCATCGACGCCGATCAGGCTGTTGGCGCCGGGCTTGTTGTCGATCAGCACCGGCTGGCCGAGCCGCGCCTGCAGGCCGACCTGCACCAGCCGCGCCATCTGGTCGGTGAACCCGCCCGGGGTGTAGGGCACGATGATGCGGATCGGCTTGTTCGGCCATGCGCCCTGTGCCAGCACGGGCATCGGGACGGCCGCGGCCGCCGCGGCGGCAAGGGTGAATCGGCGGCGTGAAATTCGGGCCTGCGGCATGGGTGGCGGCTTTCTCTGGACAAGGATGATCCGGCCATTCTCGAAGCCGCTGCGCGGCCGGACCGTCAGGGTTTGCCCCGGCGGAGCCTGTTCAGAGCGGCAGGATGTCGCGCATGCGACCGCCGGTTGCGAGCCAGGCCTCGAACTCGTCGGAAAGCCGCTCGGCCTCGCGCGTGGCCTTGCTCCATGCACCGATGCGCGCCTGCGCGTCGTTCGCAAAGTGGATGAAGTCCTTGCGGTCGGGCAGCTTGCCGTTGGGCAGCGACCGCACCCAGTCGGCATTCGGCGCGAGCACCACCATGCGATCCAGGAAACTGGTGGACCTGTGGCGCCAGCGCAGGCCCTTGTCGAGCCAGCCCGGCACCACCGCGCGCTGGAAATGCGGGTACAGCACGATGCCTTCGTCGGCCGGCTGGTAGTCCAGGTGCAGGTGGTAGTCGGTGATGCCGCCGTCCCAGTACGCGCCGCGCGGCGCACCGGGAATGTCGTGCACCGCGGCCAGAAGAAAAGGGATCGAGCACGAAGCCTGCAGCACCAGGTTGAAGTTCTCGTCGCTGAGCGCGTGCTGTCGCGTGCGGAAATCTTTTGTGCCGAAAGGCAAGGCCGCGCCAGGCGTGGAAAACACGCAGCGCTCCAGCCATGCGCCCAGGCCCTTGCGATGCAGGCTGTTGGTGGCAAAGGCGCCCAGGTAGCCGACCGGCGTGCGCGCCCTGCCTTCGCGCCCGAGGATGTGGCGGCCGCGCGAAGTCACCACGTGGAGCCGGTAGCGCGCGTGGCCCAGCACCTCGCCGATGCGCCCGCCATAGAAGTCGGCCAGGCTCTCGGCAAAGCGCGCGCTGAGTTGCTGGGGGCTCAGCCGCTTCTGCCCCGGCGGCACTTCGAACTGCTGGCGCACGTAGTCGTGCTCGAAGCGCTCGA
Source organism: Variovorax beijingensis (assembly GCF_003951285.1). Taxonomy (GTDB): domain Bacteria; phylum Pseudomonadota; class Gammaproteobacteria; order Burkholderiales; family Burkholderiaceae_C; genus Variovorax; species Variovorax beijingensis. The sequence continues at coordinate 21,747 of NZ_RXFQ01000016.1, forward strand.
AGGCTTTCTGCGGATCCGCGAGGCAGGCCGTGGCCAGCCGCCATGCGCCGATGGATGCGCCCACCAGGTGCACCGGCTGGCTCGACTGAGCGAGCCAGCGCCCGAAGACGAAGCGGTCGAGCGGCCCGAGGATCAGGCCCTTGGGGCCGCCCGCCGCGCCGGGGATGGTGCGCACGTCCTGTGGGCGCAGGCCGTGCTGTTCGATGTGCTTGCGGGCGGCTGGGCCCGCGTAGATGCGCAGGGCTTTCATGCCCTCATGCCGCGCCGAACGGGTTGAAGATTTCGACGCCGAAGCTGGCGAAGTCGCCGACGTTGCGCGTCACGATCGTCAGCCCATGCTGCTTTGCCGTGGCGGCGATCATGGCGTCTTCATAGAGCGTGTTCGAACTGCGATGCATCAGCCGGGCCCACAGCCTGAACGTTTCGGCATCCATAGGCAGAACGTTGTACGAGGCGGCCACCAGGGCCGCCCATTGCTCGATCTCATCGGCCTTGGCGGCATCCTGCTCGCGCGTGATTTCGATGCCGGCCTGGATCTCGCCGATCGTCACCGCGGAAAGGTGCAGGTCGCTGTCGGCAACGGGCGCGAGCCATGCGACGACAGCACCGTGCGGACGAGGCCGCCGCAGTTCAGAGATGACATTGGTGTCCAGCAGGTACATATCACGGCTCACCGAATCGGAGTGATGCGTCGCCGCCGCGCCGCGCCGCGCTGCGGGACGAGAAATTCGGTGCGCGCCTCCGCCGAGAGCAGCAACTCCTTGAGGGAGGGCTTGGCCGTGGCGTGCAATCGCCGCCACTCTGCCGCCGGCACCAGCACGGCGGCCTCGGTGCCCCGCTTGGTGACCATTTGCGGCCCTTCGACCAGGCAAGCCTCCAGAAATTCGCTGAAACGCGCCTTCGCGTCTTGGACAGGCCAGGTTTTCATTTGCAGCCCCTCATCAGACTAGTGTGCTGACTAGTTTAACAGACTGACCGCGAACCTGCCGTACTCCCCTTACTTGCGCAACCCCTGCAACTTGGCAAACGCACTCGCCATCTGCCCCGCGGGCTGCGGCGAGTTGTCGCGGCGCGGGCCCTGCTGCTGGCCGCGGCCCGCGCCTTCGAAGCGGTTGTCGCGCGGGCCGTCGCGGCGCGCGGGCGCTGCATCGAGCTTCATCGACAGGCCGATGCGCTTGCGCGCCACGTCCACTTCCATCACCTTCACCTTGACGATGTCGCCGGTCTTCACGACCTCGCGCGCATCGTTCACGAACTTGTGGCTCAACTGGCTCACGTGCACCAGGCCGTCCTGGTGCACGCCCAGGTCGATGAAGGCGCCGAACTGCGCCACGTTGCTCACGGTGCCCTCGAGGATCATGCCCTCGACCAGGTCCGTGATGTCGTCGACGCCGTCGTTGAAGCGCGCCACCTTGAAGTCGGGGCGCGGGTCGCGGCCGGGCTTCTCGAGTTCGCCCAGGATGTCCTTGACCGTGATGACACCGAACTTCTCGTTCGCGAACAGCTCGGGCTTCAGCGTCTTGAGCATCTCGGCGCGGCCCATCAGCTCGGCAATGGGCTTGCCGGTCTTGACGATGATCTGCTCGACCAGCGGATAGGTCTCGGGGTGCACGCCGGTCACGTCGAGCGGGTCGGCGCCGCCGCGGATGCGCAGGAAGCCCGCGCTCTGCTCGAAGGCCTTGGGGCCGAATCCGCTCACGTCGAGCAGCTGCTTGCGCGTGGAGAACGCGCCGTTGGCTTCGCGCCAGCGCACCACGGCCTTGGCCACGCTGGCCGACAGGCCCGAGACGCGGCTCAGGAGCGGTACGCTCGCGGTGTTGAGGTCCACGCCCACCGAGTTCACGCAGTCTTCCACCACCGCCTGCAGCGTGCGCGCGAGTTCGCTCTGGTTCACGTCGTGCTGGTACTGGCCCACGCCGATGCTCTTGGGGTCGATCTTCACGAGCTCGGCCAGCGGGTCCTGCAGCCGGCGCGCGATGCTCGCCGCGCCGCGCAGGCTCACGTCCACGTCGGGCATTTCCTGCGAGGCGAATTCGCTGGCCGAATAGACGGAAGCGCCGGCCTCGCTCACCACCACCTTGTCGACCTTCATCTCGGGCGCGCCGGCCTGCGCGGCCATCTTGGCCAGCAGCTTGATGAGGTCGGCGGCCAGCTTGTCGGTCTCGCGGCTGGCGGTACCGTTGCCGATGGCGATCAGGTTCACGCCGTGCTTGGCACACAGCTTGCCGAGCGTGTGCAGCGAGCCTTCCCAGTCCTTGCGCGGCTCGTGCGGGAACACGGTGGCGGTCTCGACCAGCTTGCCGGTGGCATCGACCACGGCCACCTTCACGCCGGTGCGGATGCCGGGGTCGAGGCCCATCACGACGCGCGGACCGGCCGGTGCGGCCAGCAGCAGGTCGCGCAGGTTGTCGGCAAACACCTTGATCGCGACCTTCTCGGCCTCTTCGCGCAGGCGGGTGAACAGGTCGCGCTCGGTGGAAAGCGCAAGCTTCACGCGCCAGGTCCAGGCCACGCACTTGCGGATCAGGTCGTCGGCCGCGCGACCGGCATGGCTCCAGCCCAGGTGCAGCGCGATGCGGCCTTCGGCGACGCTGGGCTTGCCGGGCTCGGGCTCCACCGGCAGCACCAGCTTGGCGTCGAGGATGTCGAGCGCGCGGCCGCGGAACACCGCCAGCGCGCGGTGCGAGGGCACGCGGCCGATGGGCTCGTCGTAGTCGAAGTAGTCGCGGAACTTGGCGATGTCGGCGTTGTTCTCGTCCTTGCCGGCCATCAGCGTGGACTTGAGCAGGCCTTCGTTCCAGAGCCATTCGCGCAGGCTCTGCACCAGGCCGGCGTCTTCGGCCCAGCGTTCGGAAAGGATGTCGCGTACGCCATCGAGCACGGCGGGAACGGTCGAGAAATCGGGGCCCGGCTTGCCATCGTCGAGCGTGGTGGCGGGCTGCAGGAAGGCCTTGGCTTCCACGGCGGGGTCGAGCGCGGGGTCGGCCAGCAGCCTGTCGGCAAGCGGTTCGATGCCGAACTCGCGCGCGATCTGGCCCTTGGTGCGGCGCTTCTGCTTGAACGGCAGGTACAGGTCCTCGAGCTCCTGCTTGGTCGGCGCGAATTCGATCGCGGCGCGCAGTTCGGGCGTGAGCTTGCCCTGCTCGTCGATGCTCTTCAACACCGCGACGCGGCGGTCTTCGAGCTCGCGCAGGTACGAAAGGCGCGCCTCGAGTTCGCGCAATTGGATGTCGTCAAGGCCGTCGGTCACTTCCTTGCGGTAGCGGGCAATGAACGGAACCGTGGCACCGCCATCGAGCAGTTCGATGGCCGCCTTCACCTGGTGCTCGCCTACCTTGATCTCGGCGGCGAGCTGGCGAATGATTTTTTGCATTTCTGAAGGACGTCCCTGTCATGCACGGCTGGCAAGTCGGCCGTGCTTGGCGAATAAAGCGCTGAAGTTTGCCATAGGGCAGGAGACGGGGAGGAGGTTCCCGTTCCATGGGTAACCCGCACAATCGATGTGGTGCAAACCCCTCCTCCGCCTCCTCCGCCCCATCCACCTTCGGCGCCGCGAAAACTGCTGCGCATCCTGACGGCCATGTTGCTGGTTCCGGTATTGCTGTTCGAGGAATGGGGCTGGGAGCCGCTCGCCGCGCTGGCCCGCCGCCTCGCCCGGTTGCCGCTGTGGGCGCGGCTCGAAAACCGGCTGCGCGAACTGCCGCCGTGGGGCGCACTGCTGGCCTTCCTGCTGCCGGTGCTCATGCTGCTGCCCATCAAGGTGCTCGCGCTCTTCCTGTTCGGGCGCGGCCATGCCGCAAGCGGCGTGACGGTGCTGGTCGCCGCCAAGCTGATCGGCACCGCCTTCGTCGCGCGCATCTTCCAGCTGGTAGAACCCGCGCTCATGCGCATTCCGCTGTTCGCCCGCTGGTACCCACGCTGGAAAGCCTGGAAGGACCAGGTGCTGACGCTCGTTCGCGAAAGCCGGCCATGGCGCGTGGTGCGGGCCTTCAACCGCCGGCTCGCACGCGGATGGCGGCGATTGCGCGAGGGGTGAGCGCTTATTTTTACCCGGGTATATTGTGTTTTTAATTTTACCCGGATAATATATGGCGCATGAACATGCCCCAGGAGACGAGGCGCGCCCTCGCCAGGAAATACAAGGAAACAGTCCGCCCCGCGGGCGTCTTCGCCATCCGCAATACGCTCAGCGGCCGCCTCTACGTGGCCGGCAGTCTCGATGTGGAGGGAGCGATGAACCGCGCCCGCTTCGAACTCGGCCTGCGCTCGCACCGCAACAAGGCGCTGGTGCGCGACTGGGCCGCCCATGGTGCGGGGAACTTCAGCTTCGAGGTGATCGACCGCGTCAAGGAGCGCGACGACCCGGCCTTCGACCGCGCCGCGGAACTCGAAAAACTCCTTGTGCTCTGGCGCGAGGAGCTTCCGTGCCACGGCGACCGGGGCTACGACGCGCCATGAGCATCGATCCGCTGGACTTGTGCCTCAACATCGGCCGTGCCCACGCCAGCCTGAACCTGAAGCTGCAGGAGCATCTGGGCGCCTTCCATGGCCTGAACTACGAAGACTTCACGCTGCTTCATCGGCTGCTGAGCGCCGAAGGCGGCCGCATGCCGGCGGCCGAGCTTGCACGGTCCCTGGGGTTGCCGGTCTCGGCGTTGATTCGCAAAATGGTCCTGCTCGAAAAATCGGGACTGGCCGAACGCACGGCCGGCGCGAATGGAGACGGCCGCCACGCGGTCCTTCGCCCCGGCGGCAGAAAATTGATGCAAGCTGCCGTCACGACCGCCGAAGCGATCTGCGCCGATGCGGTGAAATCGCTGGCTCCGGCAAGCCTGTCGCAAATCAACGTTGCGCTCCTTGCGCTTTGCCACGACGACACGCCGTACGACCGAAGAAATCGAACATGCCATCCGACACGCCACCCGGCAAGCTGATAGTTTTTGCCGCCTTCAAGTGCATCGCCCAGGGAAACACCGCCGACGTGCTCGCACAATTGCGCGAGCGCAAGGACGACACGCCCTACCTGGTGTTCAACGAACAGACCGGTGAACTGCTCGACTTCGACGTGCACAACCGGGCCGGCGTGGTGGCGCATGCAGCCAGCGCCGAGACCTCCGAGGAAACCCCGCGCGGCGTGGGCCGCCCGAAGCTCGGCGTGGTCGCGCGCGAAGTCACCCTGCTGCCGCGCCACTGGGACTGGCTCAACCGCCAGCCCGGCGGCGCCTCGGTCGCGCTGCGGCGGCTGGTCCAGGAAGCGAGCCGCGTCAACGCCGACCGAGACGCCGTGCGCGCATCGCGCGAAGCCGCCTACCGCTTCATGACCGCGATCGCCGGCGCCCTGCCCGGCTTCGAGGAAGCCACGCGCGCGTTGTTCGCGGGCGAACGCGGGCGCTTCGAGGCGCTGATCGGCTCCTGGCCCGCGGACCTGCGCATCCACCTTCAAAAATTGTCCGCCGCCGGCTGGAGCACCACCGCATGAGAGCAAGCCCTGAAAGCGCAGCCACCGGCCAGAGCGGCCAGCACGGCATGCCGGTGGCACCCGTAGGTGCGCCACGCGCGCTGTGGAAGACCTTCCTGTTCTTCCTTGCGCCGATGCTGCTCAGCAACATCCTGCAGTCGATGTCGGGCACCATCAACAACATCTACATCGGCCAGATGATCGGCGTCGGCGCGCTGGCGGCCGTGTCGAGCTTCTTTCCGGTGATGTTCTTCTTCATCGCCTTCGTCATCGGCCTGGGCGCCGGTGCCTCGGTGCTGATCGGCCAGGCCTGGGGCGCGCGCGATGCCGCCAAGGCCAAGGCCATCGCGGGCACCGCGCTGTCGGTGGGCATCCTGCTCGGGCTGGCGGTGGCCGTGTTCGGCGGCGCCTTCACGACGCCGCTGCTGGCCTTCCTGGGCACGCCGCCCGACGTGCTGGCCGACTCCACGCGCTATGCGCGCATCATGCTGATCGCGATGCCGGGGCTGTTCGTGTTCCTGCTTTCCACCGCCATGCTGCGCGGCGTCGGCGACACGGTCACGCCCCTGCTCACGCTGTTGATCTCCACCGCGACCGGCCTCGTCGTCACGCCCGCGCTCATCCGCGGCTGGGGCGGCCTCCCGCAGCTCGGCGTCGCGAGCGCGGCCTGGGCCTCGGTGCTGGCCTTCGTGCTCGCCACGCTGTGGCTGGGCTGGCGCCTGCGCCGCCGCGGCAGCCCGCTGGCGCCCGATGCGGAATTCATCCGCCACCTGCGCATCGACCCCACGCTGCTGAAGGCCGTGCTCAAGGTGGGCATACCCACGGGCGTGCAGATGATCGTGGTGGCGCTGGCCGAGGTGGCGCTGCTCTCGCTGGTCAACAGCTATGGCTCCAGCGCCACCGCGGCCTATGGCGCGGTGAACCAGGTGGTGGCCTATGTGCAGTTCCCGGCCATCTCTATCGCCATCACGGCGTCCATTCTTGGCGCACAGGCCATCGGTGCGGGCCGTGCCGACCGGCTGGGTGCCATCGCCAGGACTGCGCTGCTGATGAACCTGGTGCTCACGGGCGGACTGGTGCTGCTGGGCTACCTGTTCTCGCGCCACCTCATGGGCTTCTTCATCACCAGCGCGCCGGTGATCGAGATCGCGCAGACGCTGCTGCACATCATGCTGTGGAGCCTGGTGATCTTCGGCATGGCCTCGGCCATCTCGGGGATCATGCGCGCCAGCGGCTCGGTGCTGGTGCCCACGGCCATCTCGATCCTGTGCCTGATCGGCATCGAGGTGCCCGTGGCCTGGTTCATGAGCCACCGCATCGGGCTCAACGGCATCTGGTGGGCCTACCCCGTGACCTTCGGCGCGATGCTGCTGCTGCAGACGGCCTACTACCGGCTGGTGTGGCGCAAGAAGGCGATCCGCCGGCTGGTGTAGGGCCGCAGGGTCGGCTCTTGCTCACTCGCCGTCGAAGGCCTTCTGCGCCGCAGCGAGATCGAGCTTGATCATCTTCATCATCGCCCGCATCGCGCGGGCGGCCTTGGCCGCATCCTCGTCCTGGAACATCCGGACCATCGCCATGGGCACGACCTGCCACGACACGCCGTAGCGGTCGGTGAGCCAGCCGCACTGCACCGGCTGGCCGCCGCCCTCGAGCAGCCTGTCCCAGTAGTGGTCGACTTCGGCCTGTGTCTCGCACTGCACGAGCATCGAGATGGCCGGCGTGAACTTGTACTCCGGCCCGCCGTTGAGCACCATGAACGCCTGCCCGTCGAGCTCGAAGGTGGCGGTCAGCAATGAACCCTTGAGGCTCGGATTGGTGTCGCCCCAGAGCAATCTGTCGGTGACGCGCGAGTTCGGAAAGATCGAACTGTAGAACTTGAGCGCGTCTTCGCCATTGCCATCGAACCAGAGGCAGGGAACGATCTTCTGCATGGGAATCTCCTGGGTCCTTGATAATGAACCTGAAGGTTCAGTATCCAGGCAATGCGAGGCGCTTGTCAACCCGTGCGGTGCCTGTCAGGGGCAGCACCTGCCGCCGGCGCCGCCCCGCCGCCGATCATCAGCCAGGCGCTCAAGGCGCTGAGCACGGCGAGCCCGGCGCTCAGCAGCATCACCCAGCGAAAGCCCGCGACGAAAGACTCGGCCACGGCCTTCTTCAAGGCCGCGGCGGTGGCCGCATCGACGCCGGGCGGCAGCGCGGCGCCGGCCAGCTTGCTGCGCTCACCCTCCAGAAACGCCGTCGCTTCGGGCGAGGCCCCCATGCCGCGCAGGCTCTGGGCCAGCGCGCCGTCGAAGGCCCAGGCCATGACCACGCCGAACACCGCAATGGCCAGCACCGCGGCCGCGCGCGACACCGCGTTGTTGACGCCCGAGGCCACCCCCGCCTGCTCCGGCCCCACCGCGTTCATCACCGTGGTAGTGAGCGGCGCCACAGTCACGGTCATGCCGAAGCCCAGCACCACCACGGCGGGAAAGAAGCCGCGCCAGTAGCTCGCTTCCACGCCGGGCACCGCGAACAGTGCGAAGCCCACCGCGGCAATCGCGGGGCCGATCACCAGCGGCAGGCGCGGACCGAAGCGGTCGACCAGCTGGCCGGCCCAGCCCGAGAGCGCGAACATGATGAGGATGAACGGCAGCAGCGCCGCGCCCGCCACGGTGGCCGAGTAGCCCTGCACCTGGATCAGGTTGAGCGGGAAGAAATACAGTCCGCCGCCGAGCGCCGCATACAGCAGCAGGGTCAGCAAGTTGGCGCCGCTGAAGTTGCCGATGCGCAGCAGCGCGAGCGGCAGCATCGGCGTGCGCGCCCTGCGCTCCGCGGCAATGAAGCCCGCGCTGCCGACGATGCCGATGCCCAGCGCCGCCAGCACCGCGGGCGAACTCCAGTGCTGCGTGGGCGCCTCGATGAACGCATAGACGATGCCGCCGAGGCCGGCGGTGGCCAGCAGCGCGCCCACGAGGTCGAGGCCGCCGCTGGCCGACGAGCCGCGGCTCTCGGGCACGTGGCGCCATGCGATCCACAGCACCAGCAGCGCCATCGGCACGTTGATGAGGAAGGCCCAGGCCCACGAGAAATGATCGACCAGGAAGCCGCCGAGCACCGGCCCCGCGGCCGCCGTGATGCCGCTGAAGCCCGACCAGATGCCGATGGCCTTGCCGCGCTCCTTCTCGGGAAACGCGGCGCTGATGAGCGCCAGGCTGCCGGGCACCAGCAAGGCCGCGCCGACGCCCTGCACCGCGCGCGCGGCGATCAGCTGCTGCACGCTGCCCGAGAGCCCGCAGGCCACCGAAGCAACGGCGAAGATACCGACGCCGATCGCAAAGATGCGGCGTCGCCCGAAGTGGTCGCCGAGCGCGCCGCCCACCAGCAGCAGCGCCGCCAGCAGCAAGGCATAGGACTCGACCACCCATTGCGCCTGGAACGCCGTCGCCCGCAGTTCGGCCTGGATGGCCGGCAGCGCCACGTTGACCACCGTGCCGTCGATGAAGGCCATGCTCGAGCCCACGATGGCCGCGGCCAGCACCCAAGGCTTGGAGGCTTCGGCACACGCGCCCTCCTGTGTGTGCGGGCCATGCAGGATCAGCGCGTTGTCGCAGGGTGCCTTGCCGATCTGCGCCATGGTGAGCTCCGATCTATCTGGAAGCGGATGCCTGTCCTGCTCCTTCCCCCTCCGGGGGAAGGTCGGGATGGGGGCTGCTCGCAACTGGGCGCCGTGCACCGACGACCGCCGTCGTGCCCCCACCCCGGCCCTCCCCCGGAAGGGGAGGGAGAAAGAGAATCAGGCCGGACATGCCGTTGCCGCCGGATTCGCCCGCGCCGCATTCACGCTGCGCGCAATGGCCGCGGCCGCCGCGGCGGTGACGCGCTGCGCGCCCTGCGCCACCGCATCGATGCCGCCTGCGACCGCCTCGCCGGCGTCCAGCTGGCACACCACGGTGCGCGGCTCGTCGGAGCGCCGCAGCGTCCAGCTGAAGCCCGCATCCACGCGGCCGCCATCGACCGCGTCGAACCGGCGCACCTGCACCGCGATGCGCCAGACGGGCTGCGAGGACTGGCGGCCGCCCTTGGTGACGTCGAGCGCGCCGAGCCGCGCCGCGATGCCGCTGGCCAGTGCGTCCTGCAGCTCGTTCTCGAACGACGCGGCCCAGCGGTGCTGCTCGAGCACGTCGACCTGCACGCTGCCGCTCGGCCGGCCCACCACCATCTGCGGCCGCGCGAGCCGCTCGGGCACCGCCACCGGCGCCAGCTCGATGTAGAGCGGCGCGGCGGTGCCGAGGGTCGACGGGGCCGCTTCCGCGGCCGGCACCGCGCTGGCCAGCGTGTAGTAGCTGTCGGGCTTGCTCGCGCAGCCTGCGAGGACCATCAGCGCTGCGATGGCAGCGAGCGAAAACACATTCTTCTTGTTCTTCATTTCTTGTCGTCCGGTTTGCCGCGCAGGAGCGATTCGGGGTGCCGCTCGAGGTAGTCGGTCAGCACGCGCACCGAGCCTGCGGCGCGCGTGAGTTCGCGCAGCGTCTGGCGCATGTCCTGCTGCAGCGGAGAGTCGTCGGCCAGCGTGCGCTCGGCGCTGTTGACGGTCTTGCGCACGTCCTTCATGGCGGCGGCCAGCTCGGGCGTCAGGTCGGTGTTGATGCGGTTCACTGCCTGCTCGGTGCTGGCCAGCGTCTTGTTGAGCGAAGCGAGCGTGGTGCGCAGGTCGGCCGCGATCTGCTCGTACGGCACCTTGTTGAGCTTGCTTGCGATCTCCTGCACCTGCGACTGGATCTCGTCCAGGCTGTTGGCGATGGTGGGCAGTTCGATCGGGTTCTTCGTCACATCGATCCGGGCCGGCGGCGCCTTGGGGAAGAAGTCGAGCGCCACGTACACCTGCCCGGTCAGCAGGTTGCCGTTGCGCAGCTGCGCGCGCAGCCCCTTCTCGGCCAGGAAGCGCAGCCGCTCCTGCTGGGTGGCGCGCGACTCCACGCCGCTTTCGCCCGCGCGGCGGCGCAGGCGGTCCGGGTAGACCTGCACCAGCACCGGCATGCGGAACTCGCGCTCGGCGCGGTCGAACTCCACGCCGATCGACTTGACCTCGCCGATCACCACGCCGCGGAAATCGACCGGCGCCCCGGGCGTGAGGCCGCGCAGCGACTGGTTGAAGTACATCAGCAGCGTCTGCGGCGGGCCGTCGGGTTCCTTCATGGCCGTGGTCTCGTCCTCGGCGAGCGTGAAGGCCGTGTTCTCCTTGGCGAGCGGCCCCATGGCGTCGTCCGGCGCCTTGAAGGCAATGCCGCCGAGCAGGATGGTGGCGAGCGACTGCGTGCGCAGCGTGAAGCCGCTGGCGCTGAGCTGCGCGTCGATGCCGCTGGCCTGCCAGAAGCGCGTGTTGACGCCCACGAACTTGTCGTAGGGCGCATTCACGAAGATGCGCAGCGTCACGCCGCGGCCGTCGCCGTCGAGCTCGTAGGCCGCCACCTGGCCGACCTTGACGCGCCGGAAATACACCGGCGAGCCCACGTCGAGCGAGCCCACGTCGGTGGCGCGCAGCAGGAACTGCTGGCCCGAGGCATCGCGCGTGACGATCGGCGGCACCTCCAGCCCCTTGAACTCGCTCGCGGCTTCCTTCGACACGCCCGCATCGGCGCCGATGTAGGCGCCCGACAGCAAGGTGCCCAGGCCCGAGATGCCGGAGGTGTCGAGCCGCGGCCGCACCACCCAGAAGCGCGAATCCTCGGCGGTGAAGCTCTCGGCCTCCTTGCTGAGCTGCACGGTCACGCGCACGTGCGACCGGTCGCGAGCGAGCCGCAGGCTCTGCACCGTGCCGATCTGCACGTCCTTGTACTTGACGGCCGTCTTGTTGGCCTCCAGGCCTTCGGCCGTGTTGAAGGTGAGCACGATCTCCGGCCCGCGCTCCATCAGGATCCGGACCACCAGCATCACGCCGACCAGCGCGGCAACGATGGGGATCAGCCAGATCAGCGAAGGCAGCCATTCGCGCCGGCGCACCACGCGCGGCGCAGGAAGCCCGGGCGGGGGCGATGGATCGTTGTGGGGTCTGGCTTCGTCGTCGCTCATGCTGGCTTGTGTTCCCTGTTGTCGCGTGCCGGTTCCCGGCGTTCCCGTTCGGCTTCCCGCTGCTCCTGCCTGCTGTCCCAGGTAAGCCTGGGGTCGAAGCTCAGCGAGGCCAGCATCGTCAGCACCACCACCGATCCGAATGCCGCAATGCCCACGCCCGCGTTGATGACCGCAAAGCCCTGGATCTGCACCAGCCCGGTGAGCAGCGACACCACGAAAACGTCGAGCATCGACCAGCGGCCGATGATCTCGATGATGTGATAGAGCCGGGCCCGCTCAGGCCGGCGCCAGCTGCTGCCGCGCTGCGCCAGCAGGGCAAGCAGTATCAGTGCCGTGAGCTTGAACAGCGGCACCAGGAAGCTCGCAATGAAGATGATGGCCGCGAGCCCGTAGCCGCCCGACACCCAGAAGTAGATGACGCCGCTCAGGATGGTGTCGTACTGCGCGCCGAAGAGAGTGCGCGTGATCATCACCGGCAGCAGGTTGGCCGGGATGTACATGATGCATGCCGCGATCAGGAAGGCCCAGGTGCGGCTCAGGCTGTAAGGCTTGCGCGTGTGCAGGTGCGTGCCGCAGCGCCCGCAGGGCTCGCCCTCGGCGGCATCGCGCCAGACGGCATCGCAATGCGGGCAGGCAAGAAGGCCCATCGCGCGGGCCGTTGCCATCGGCGCTTCGCCCTTGTCCCCGGCCTGGAATTCGCCTGCGCTCACGCGGTCTCCCCATCGGTCTCGCCGGGCGGGCGAAAGGTCATTTCCCAGAAGGCATTGGGATTGAACGAGAGCACGGCGGTGAGCAGCACCGTGAGCGCCACGAAGGCCCACAGCGCCGGCCCCGTCACCACCGTGGCCATGCTCGAGAGCTTGACGATCGCCACCAGCACGCCGAGCAGGAACACCTCGATCATTCCCCAGGGCCGCAGCATCTGCATGGCGCGCACCAGGATCGCAAAGCCGGCCGGCCGGTGCTCGCGGCTGAGCGGCACCAGCAGGTAGGCCAGGATGCACAGCTGCATCAGCGGAAAGAGCAGCGTCGTGGCCAGCACCAGCAGCGCCACCACCGACATGCCCTCCTGGCTCAGCACCAGCACCGCGCCGGCCAGCGTGGTCTGGCTGCGCAGGCCCTGCAGCTCGATCTCGACGATCGGGAACAGGTTGGCAATGGCGAACATGATCAGCGAGGCCACCGTCAGGGGCAGGATGCGGCGCTGCTGGTCGCCCGCGTGGCGGTAGAGCTCGGTGCCGCAGCTGGCGCAACGCGACACCTCGCGCGGCTTCAGGCGCGCGCGGCTGAAGACCGCGTCGCAGCCCGGGCAAACCACGGTTTCAGGTACTTCCGTCATAGGGGCGTACCCTAACCTATTCAGCCGCCCTGCCCTGTCGTCTTCAGCCGCAGGCTGCTGAAGACCGCCGCCAGGCCCGCGCAGCAGGCCGCCAGCACCAGCGCCACCACCGGCCCGTGGCCGCCGTGCGGACTCCAGACGCTGAACACGCCGGCCAGCACCACCGCGCCCAGCGTCTGCCCCGTGAGCCGCGCCGTGCCGAGCATGCCGCTGGCCGCACCGCTGCGGTGCGCCGGCGGCGATGTGACGATGGTGTGGTTGTTGGGCGACTGGAACAGGCCGAAGCCCAGCCCGCACAGCGCCATGCGCCAGGCGATGTCGGCATTGCCCGGATGCGCCGGCAGCGCCGCCAGCAGCGCCAGGCCGGTGGCGAGCAGGCCCAGCCCGATGCCGCCGAGCAACCCGTCCGGGTAGCGCCCGATCAGCCGCCCCGCGATCGGCGCCATGGCCACGATGGCCAGCGGCCAGGCGGTGATGAGCAGCCCGGCCTCGATGTGGCTGCGGCCGTACACCTCGAGCAGCAGGAACGGCAGCGCAATGTAGGCCAGCATCTGTGCGCAGAAGGCCGCCACCGACGTGCCCATCGAAAGCGCGAACACCGGAATGCGCAGCAGGTCGATCGGAAACAGCGGCACCGCCAGCGTGCGCTGCCGCCGCAGATAGACGAAGCCCACCGCGACGCCGGCCAGCAGGATGGCCCAGGCCGACTGCTGCGAGCCGCCGCCGCCCTCGCGCACGCCCAGGCGGTCGACGCCCAGGAACACCAGCGAGAACATCAGCACGTTCAGCGCCACGTCGATTGGCGAGAAGCGCAGGCCCGCCGCCGGCGCCACGCGGTTGAACGGCAGCGCCCGCAGGCCCAGCGCCAGCGTGATGGCGCCCAGCGGCACGTTGATGGCAAACAGCCACGGCCACGAAGCCACCGAGAGAATGGCGGCCGCCACCGACGGCCCGGCCACCGAGGACGTGGCCACCACCATCGAGTTGATCGCCATGCCGCGCCCCAGCAGCGCCGAGGGAAAGGTCAGCCGCACCAGCGCCGCGTTCACGCTCATGATGCCGGCCGCGCCCAGGCCCTGGAAGGTGCGCGCGGCAATCAGCGTGGCCAGCGAATCGGCAAAGGTGGCGCCGATCGAGGACACCGTGAACACCGCCATGCCCACCAGGTAGACCCGCCGGTAGCCGACCAGGTCGCCGAGCGACGCCAGCGGCAGCAGCATGACCAGCGTGGCGATCTGGTAGGCGTTCACCACCCAGATGGCGTGCGAGGGGCTGGCCTGCAGTTCGCGCGCAATGCCCGGCAGCGCCAGGTTGACGATGGTGCCGTCGAGCACGGCCACCATGATGCCGAGGATGATCACCAGCATCGCGCGCTGGCGCGCCGGCTGGCCTAGCCCGTCGATGGGCTGCGCGGCCTGGCCGTCCACGGATGGCGCGGCTTCCATGTGCGCCGTGCCGCTCACGCCTGCTGCGTCCTGCGGGTGGGTTCGGACCGCACGCTGCCCAGCGTGAGCCAGGTCAGCACCAGCGCGATCAGGGCGCCGCCGGCCATGCCGGTCACCATCGGCAGCGGACGGCCGTCGGTGAAGAGTCCCACCACCGCCATGGCCAGCGCGCCGGTCAGCATCTGCAGCGTACCGAGCAGCGCCGAGGCCGTGCCTGCGATGGCGCCGTGCATCTCCAGCGCCAGCACGCCCGTGGTCGGGATCACCAGGCCCATGAAGCCGGAGGCGATGAAGTACAGCACGATCAGCACCCAGAGGCTGTCGCCACCCGCGGCGAAGTACGCGAACATGGCCAGCATCGCCATGCCCGAGGCCACCACGCCGAACTTGACGAGGCCCACCAGCCCGAAGCGCTCGCCGAGCGAGCCCGTGAGCTGCGAGGCGCCGATGAAGGCCGCCGCATTCACGCCGAAGGCCACGCTGTACAGCGCGGGCGAGAGGCCATAGTGGTCGATCATCACGAACGACGAATTCGCCAGGTAGGTGAAGAAGCCCGCCATCGCGAAGCCGCCGATGAACACCAGCCCGAGGTAATGCCAGTCGCGCAGCAGCAGCCAGTAGGCCGACAAGGCACTGCCGAGGCTGCTCTCGACGCGCTCCGAAGGCGGCCGCGTCTCGCGCAGCTGCGCGGCCATCATCGCGAGGCCCGCCACCGCGGCAATGGTCACGGCCCAGAACACGCCGCGCCAGCCCGCCACCGCGATCACCGCGCTGCCCACCAGCGGCGCGAGGATCGGCGACACACTGAACACCAGGATCAGGAGCGACATGAGCCGCGCGGCATCGGTGCCGGTGTGCAGGTCGCGCACCACCGCGCGCGGAATCGCCATGCCGGCCGCCGCGCCCAGGCCCTGCACGAAGCGCAGCGCGATCAGCGTGTGGATGTCGGTGGCCAGCGCGCAGCCCACACTCGCCAGCGCGAACAGCACCAGTCCGGCGTAGAGCGGCGGCTTGCGCCCGACCATGTCCGAGACCGGCCCGTACAGCAGCTGGCCCGCGCCCAGCGAAAGGAAGAACGCCGTGAGGCTCATCTGCACCGCGCCGATGTCGGCGCGCAGCGCCTGGCCGATGGCCGGCAGCGCCGGCAGGTACATGTCGATGGCGAAGGGCCCGATGGCCGAGAGCAGGCCCAGCAGCAGGGCCATCTTGAAGAAGGGAGACGAAGAACGCATTGGAGCGATTGTCGCCAAGCGCGGCAATCGATGCAGGCGTGGGGTTGGAGAGCGCGGCGGTGCTCATTCAGGCAAAAGAAATGCCGTCATGACCTTCGCATGTATGACCTTCGTATTCACACGGCCTGAGCGCCGCACCGCCTCAATACAGCGTACTTCGTTGCCTCCCAGGCAACTCGCGGTCATAGGTCTCGCCGTCGAAGGCGGCATCGGTCAGCGCCGACAGGATGGCGCCGGGCGTGGGCACCTCGCGGCGCGAATCCGCCGGCAGCGGCGCCCACAGCTTCGAGCGCTGGATGGCACGCGCGCACTGGAAGAAAACGGAGTCGACCCGGATCTCGATCACGCACTGCGGCAGCTTGCCCTCCATCGCGAAGCGCGCCATGAGCTCGGGTGCAGTCGTGATGCGCGCCCTGCCGTTCACGCGCAAGGTCTCGCCCACGCCGGGAATCAGGAACAGCAGCGCCACGCGCGGATCGGCCACGATGTTGCGCAGGCTGTCGATGCGGTTGTTGCCGCGGCGCTCGGGCAGCAGCAGCGTCTTCTCGTCCTGCACCGCCACGAAGCCGGGCGGGTCGCCGCGCGGCGAAGCGTCGAGGCCTCCGGGTCCGGTGGTGGCCAGCACCGCGAAAGGAGAAGCGGCAATCAGCGCCTGGTAGCTCGGGTGCAGCCAGGGCACCTCCTTCTTGAGCGAGGCCTCGCCGGCTTCGCCGAACAGCGCTTCGAGCTGCTCGATGGTGTCGATGGCATGGGTCATGGGATCACTCCTTGTTGCTTGCCTGGCGATGCCGACGGGTTCCTGCCGCAGGCCAGCGCCGCCGCGGCCAGCAGCAGCGCGCAGCTGCCGTAAAGCCACGACGATGCCACGACCGGCAGCAGGAGCCCGGCCAGCAGCGGCCCGATGCCGGCGCCGACGTCGCGCCACACGGCCCGCGCAGCCAGCGCATGCATGCGCTCGGGCCCCGGTGTGCGGTGCGCCACGATCGGCGGCAGCAAGGGCAGCTGCAAGGCGCGCAGCACCACGATCGATGCCGCGCAGCTCCACAGCCAGCCCAGGCCGAAGCCGACCAACGCGATCGCAGTCACGAGCGAAAGGCTCACCAGCAGCCGCTCGGCGCCGAAGCGCTCCGCCATGTGGCCGCCGACCGGGCTCAGCAGGATCTCCGCGAGGTAGCGCAGCGCCATCAGCGAACCGGCCATCACTACCGCGCCGACCGGCATCAGGTCCTTGCCCAGATAGGACAGCCCGACGATGAAGAGCCCGTCGAGCGTGAGCCCTTCCATGAACGACCAGGCATCGAGGCTGTTCGGCCGCTTGAAGCGGCGCGCGGGCTTGCTGTGTGCGCTGCCGTGCGGCACCGCAGGCAGGCGCCGCGTGGCCAGCACCGCCACCAGCGAGAACGCCGCAAGAATGCAGAAGATGATGCGCGGTCCGGCCCACAGCGCCAGCAGCGCGCCCAGCGGCAGCGCGAGCACCGGCCCCATCGCGATGAGCGCGCGCGAACGCCCGCTGCGGCGCGCCGCACCAAGCAGCTCGGCCGTTGCCAACGACTGCGTCGACAGGTTGAGCGCGGCAAAGCAAAGGCCCCACACGAGCCGCAGCGGCAGCAGCGCCCAGAAACCCGAGAGCGTGGCGTAGCCGAGTCCGCAGAACGCAGCCGCCACCACCGCGATGGTGCAGCTGAGCCGGTCGCCATTGCGCGCATAGAAGCGCGCCACCGCACCGTAGCCTGCGATGCGCACGAGCCGGTTGGCCGCAAGCAGCATGCCGGCCTCCGCCAGCGTGACGCCGAACTGCCCCGCATACATCGGCAGCAGCAGGTAGAGCACCACGTCGGCCGGCAGCGAAAGCCCGAGCGCCATCGCCGCGTGGCGGGAGTTCAGGTCGGTGGAAGCAAGAGCGGGAGCGGTCGTGGTGCGAAACATCGAGCCCGCATGGTGCGCTGGCGCAAGGCATGCCGACAAACGACATTAACGCCCGCCATGCGTGAGAAAATTGCACGCATGCCGCTTCGAGAACCGCCCCTCAATGCCGTGCGCGCCTTCGTCGCCGCGGCCCGCCACCAGAGCTTCACGCGCGCGGCGATCGAACTCCACGTGACGCACAGCGCGGTGAGCCGGCAGATCAAGAGCCTGGAGGAATGCCTGGGCGTCGCGCTGTTCGAGCGCCGCATCCGCCAGGTCGCCCTGACGGCGGAAGGGCAGCAGTTCTTCGCCGAGGCGGGCCCGGCCATCGCGCAGATCCATGCGGCGGCGCGTGCACTGCAGGCCCAGGGGCCGGCCCGTGCCGTGAGGATCAACGTGCGGCCCTCCTTCGCGGTGCGGTGGCTCATTCCGCGGCTGCCTTTGTTCGTCGAGCGCTATCCCGAGATCGAACCGCAGGTGGTCACGAGCACGGTCATGCCCGAACAGGCCGCAGGCAGCTTCGACATCGCGGTGCGCCGCGGGCTCGAAGGCTGGCCGCCTTCCATCGAGGTGCGCCCCTTCCTCGAAGACGAGGTGCTGGTGGTCGGCGCGCCGGCGCTGTTCAAGGCGCATCCGCTTTCGGACCTGCGCGCGCTGCCCTCGCACGTGCAGCTGTCGGCCCGTACGCGCAAGGAAGACTGGGACGCCTGGAAGAAACACGTCGGCGCACCGCGCGCCAAGCCCGCGGGCCGGCTGCAGTTCGACCACCTGCACTTCGTGCTGCAGGCCGCGGTCGACGGGCTTGGCATCGCGCTGGCGCCGACCTCGCTGGTGGCGCACGACCTGGCCTCGGGCCGGCTGCAGTCGCCGCTGCCCGCGCTGCGCATGCCGCTGGACCGCTACTACTACGGCCTGTCGCCCAATGCCGCGCCGGAAGCCGCGTACGTCGCGCAATGGTTCGAGGAAATGATGGGCCCGCGCTAGAAAAGCGAAGCCATCCCGTTCGGCCGCGCGCCTTCGATGCCGAGCATGCGCAGCTTCGTCAGCGCGCCGCCGCCCGCCGAAAAGCCGCCGGGCTTGTTGCCCGCAGCCAGCACGCGGTGGCAAGGCACCACCGGTGCGAAGGGGTTGTGGCCCATGGCCTGGCCCACCGCGCGCGAAAGGCCCTTGTCGCCGAGTTCGGCCGCGATCTCGCCATAGGTGCGTGTCTGCCCGGGCGGAATGCGCCGTGCAATCGCATAGATGCGCTGGTGGAATTCCGACACGGCGCTCATGTCGAGCACGATGGCGCTAAGGTCGTCGGATTCGCCGTTCAGCAAGCCCTGGATGGCCGCGATCGCATGCCGGGCGCTGTCGGGCGGCTCGGCTTCGCTGAGGTTCGCAAAGCGGCGCCGCATGCGCGCCCGCGTGTCGGCTTCGCCGTTTTCTTCGGGCAGTTGCACGCCGACGAGCCCGCGCGGACCCCAGGCCAGCGCGCAGGTACCGATTGCGGTTTCGAACAAGGCAAAGCCTGGCTCGATGGTTTCGCTGCTGCTGCTGCTCGATGCTGCGTTCATCGCGCCATTTTGTGCCAGCCGCTAAGCCTGATCGGGCGGCAGGGTCGGCGGCGCGAGGTGCCGCTCCAGCAGCACCGCCACGTGCACCGCCTCGCGCTGCGCACCGTCGCCGATCTGGTGGCGGCAGCTGGTGCCGTCGGCCACCACGATGGCGCCGGGCCTCGCGCGGATCGCCGGCAACAGGCTGGCCTCGGCCATCTGCATCGACACGTCGATATGGCGCGCCTCGTAGCCGAAGCTGCCTGCCATGCCGCAGCAGGAGCTTTCGATCAGCTCGGGCTCGGCACCGGGAATGAGCCGCAGCACATCCAATATCGGGCTGACCGCGCCGAAGGCCTTCTGGTGGCAGTGGCCGTGCAGCAGGATCGGCGCCGTGGCCGGCGTGAGCGCGAGCTTGAAGCGGCCGGCCTTGAGCTCGCGCGCAATGAACTCCTCGAACAGCAAAGCCTGCTTCGCCACGGTTTCGGCTTTCGTGCCGAAGCCCATCACCAGGGTTTCGTCGCGCAGCGTGAGCAGGCACGAGGGCTCGAGCCCGACGATGGGCACGCCGGCCTCGGCCAGCGGCCTGAGCGCGTCGATCAGTGCCTCGGCACGGCGCTTGGCCTCGCCCACCATGCCGCTCGCCAGGAAGGTGCGGCCGCAGCAGTGATGCCCGCCGCTCTTCTCGACCGTGTGCAGCGCATAACCCGCGGCCTTGAGCACGCGGGCCGCCGCCAGCGCGTTCTCGCTCTCGAAGGTGCCGTTGAAGGTGTCGACGAAAAGCACCGCCGCGCGGCCGCCGTTCGCCTGCACCGACAGCACGGCCTCGCGGCTGGCGAACATGCCGTGCAGGTCGGCCTTGGCGCGCCAGAAGGTGTCGGAGCGCCATTCGGGCAGCGACCGGCGCGCCGAAAATCCCAGCAGCTTCTCGCCGAGCCAGGCCGCGCCGGGCACGGTGTTGCGCAGGTTCATGAGCCACGGTACACGGCTCGCCCTGTGCGCGTAGTCGGGCATGTGGGCCACCAGCCTGTCCTTGAGCGTATGGCCGTGGCGCTTCTTGTAGTGGTCGAGAAACTCGATCTTCATCTTCGCCATGTCGACGCCGGTCGGGCAGTCGCGCTTGCAGCCCTTGCAGCCGACGCACAGGTCCATGGTCTCGTGCATCTCCTCGCTGGTGAAGGCATCGGTGCCGAGCTGGCCCGAGAGCGCGAGCCGCAGCGTGTTGGCGCGTCCGCGCGTGAGGTGCTGCTCGTCGCGCGTCACGCGGTAGCTCGGGCACATGGTGCCGGCGTCGAACTTGCGGCAGTGGCCGTTGTTGTTGCACATCTCCACAGCCTTGGCGAGGCCGCCGGTGCTGTCGCCGCCGGTGCCGGGCGCGGTGGTCTTCTCGGTCACCGGGTCGGCGTTGACGTTCCAGGCCGACCAGTCGAGCACGGGCCTGAGTTCGATGCGCCGGTAGGGCCTGGGTGCGGTGGGCGGCGCAAAGCGCAGCAGCGAGGCGTCGTCCATGCGCGGCGTATCGACGATCTTGCCGGGATTGAACAGATTGGCCGGATCGAGCTCGCGCTTGATGGCGCGAAACGCCTCGTTGAGGACCGGGCCGAACTGCCATTCGATCCACTCGCCGCGGCACAGGCCGTCGCCATGCTCGCCGCTGAAGGCGCCCTTGTACTTGCGCACCAGCGCCGCGGCTTCTTCTGCAATGGCGCGCATCTTGGCGCCGCCATCGGTGCGCATGTCCAGGATCGGCCGCACGTGCAGCGTGCCGACCGAGGCATGCGCATACCAGGTGCCGCGGCTGCCATACCTCGCAAACACCTCGGTCAATGCATCGGTGTATTCGGCCAGGTGCTCGAGCGGCACGGCGCAGTCCTCGATGAAGCTCACCGGCTTGCCGTCGCCCTTCAGGCTCATCATGATGTTGAGGCCGGCCTTGCGCACTTCCCAGAGGTTCTTCTGGCGCGCGTCATCGGGCATTTCGACCACGCTGCCGGGCAGGCCGAGGTCGCCCATCAGCTCGACCAGTTGCCTGAGCTGCGGCAGCAGCGCGGCTTTCTCGGCGCCGGCAAACTCGACCAGCAGGATGGCCGCGGGCTTGCCGATCAGCGCGGTTTCCACCGTGGGCTTGAAGGCCGGATTGGCAAGGCTCAGCTCGATCATCGTGCGGTCGACCAGTTCCACCGCCGTGGGGCCCAGCTTCACGATGTGCTGCGCCGCATCCATGGCCGCATGGAAGGTCGGAAAGTTCACGATGCCCAGCACCTTGGCGCGCGGCAGCGGCGCGAGCTTGAGCGTGAGGCTCCGGGTGTAGGCCAGCGTGCCCTCGGCGCCGACCAGGAGGTGCGCAAGATTCACGCTGCCGTCGGCGGTGTAGGGGCGCTCGCTCTGGTTGTCGAAGATGTCGAGGTTGTAGCCGGCCACGCGGCGCAGCACCTTGGGCCAGTGGGCGTGGATCTGCTCGCGGTGCGCCAGCGCCAGCCCGTGCACGAACTTCGCAATGCCGGCCGCACGGGGGCCCAGCGTGGATTGCGGGCCGAACTCCACCAGTTCGCCGCTCGAGAGCCAGGCGCTCGCGCCCAGCACGTTGTGCACCATGTTGCCGTAGGCGATGGAGCGCGAGCCGCAGGAGTTGTTGCCCGCCATGCCGCCCAGCGTGGCCTGCGCGCTGGTCGATACG
Organism: Variovorax beijingensis; assembly: GCF_003951285.1. Lineage (GTDB taxonomy): Bacteria > Pseudomonadota > Gammaproteobacteria > Burkholderiales > Burkholderiaceae_C > Variovorax > Variovorax beijingensis. The sequence goes on from NZ_RXFQ01000016.1 coordinate 43,389, forward strand.
TCCACGGGGTACCACAGGCCGTGCGGCTTGAGCTGCGCGTTCAGGTGGTCGAGCACCAGGCCGGGTTCGACGGTGGCGGTGCCCTCCTCCACGTTCACATCGAGCACGCGGCGGAAATGCTTGGTGTTGTCGATCACCAGCGCGGCGCCCGTGGTCTGGCCGCACTGGCTGGTGCCGCCGCCGCGCGCGAGCACCGGCACCTTCAGGTCGCGTGCGATGTCGATGGCGGTGGCAATGTCGCGTTCATTCGTCGGCACGAAGGCGCCGACCGGCGTGATCTGGTAGATCGATGCGTCGGTGGCATAGCGGCCGCGCGAGCCCTCGTCGAACAGCACCTCGCCCTCGGTCTCGGCGCGCAGCCGTCGTGCGAGCAGCGCGCAGGTGTCGTTGGGCGGAAGAACGGTTCCGGCGGGCTGGATGTGGCTGGCGGGGTCGACGCGCATGGTGGGGTGGAGCTCAGCTCGCCTTGTTGTGGGCCTGGGGATAGATCTGGCCGGTGCGCATCAGCTCGAGCACCGTGTCGCGCTTGCGCATCACATGCGAGATGAGGACCTTGCGCAGGCCGGCGGCATCGCGCGCGGCCAGCGCATCGATCATCTGCTCGTGCTCCTCGACCGCGTGCTTCCACTTGGCATCGTTCTGGTTGGTTCGAAAACGCAGCGACTGCACGCGGGCATTGATGGAGCGGTAGGTGCCGGACAGCACCGGATTGCCCGCGGCCTCGTTGATGGCGGTGTGGATGCGCGCGTTGAGGCGGTAGTAGCCCGAGAGATCGCGCCGCGCGAAGCAGGCCATCATTTCGTAGTGCAGCGCGCGCACCTCGGCCAGTTCTTCGTCGGTGATGCGCTTGGCCGCGAGCTCGCCCGACATGCCTTCGAGCATGGCCAGCACCTCGAAGGTATTGAGCACGTCGGCTTCGGTGAGCTTCACCGCCACCGCGCCGCGGTTGGGCAGCAGATCGACCAGCCCTTCGGCCGCCAGCAGCTTGATGGCCTCGCGCAGCGGCGTGCGCGAGACGCGCAGCTGGAGGCACAGCTCGCGCTCGTTGAGCTTGGCGCCGGGCGCGATGTGCCCTTCGACCAGCATCGTGCGCAGGCGCGAAGCGACCTGGTCGTGCAGCGCGAGGCGCGAGATTTCGATGATGTCTGCAGTCATTTCTGTTTCCCTTGAATGCATTTTGAATGCAAAAAACCACAGCTGCAATCCCATTGAACAAGGGTAAACCATCATGCTTAAATCAATTTTGAATGCAAAACTGAAAGTGAAAGGACAGTCCATGCTGCAACTCGACATCCATCCCACCGGCCGCCACTTCCTCCAGATCCCCGGCCCCAGCCCGGTGCCCGACCGCATCCTGCGGGCCATGAGCCTGCCGACCATCGACCACCGCGGGCCCGAGTTCGGCACGCTGGGGCTCAAGGTGCTCGGCGGCATCAAGCAGATCTTCAAGACCAAGCATCCGGTCGCGATCTACCCTGCCTCCGGCACCGGCGCCTGGGAGGCCGCGCTCGCCAACACGCTGAGCCCGGGCGACCACGTGCTGATGTACGAGACCGGCCACTTCGCATCGCTCTGGCAGAAGATGGCCACGCGGCTCGGCCTGTCGACCGAATTCCTCGCCTGGTCCGGCAAGGACGAGCAACTGCCCGCCGCGCCCAGCTGGCGCCGCGGCGTGCAGGCCGACCTCATCGAGGCGCGCCTGCGCAAGGACACCGAAAAGAAGATCAAGGCCGTGTGCGTGGTGCACAACGAAACCTCCACCGGCGTCACTTCCGACATCGCCTCGGTGCGCAAGGCCATCGACGCGGCGGGCCACCCGGCGCTGCTGATGGTCGACAGCATCTCGGGCCTCGCGAGCGCCGATTTCCGGCACGACGAATGGGGCGTGGACGTCACCATCAGCGGCTCGCAGAAGGGCCTGATGCTGCCGCCCGGCATCAGCTTCAACGCGCTCTCGCCGCGCGCGCTCGAAGCCTCCAAAGGCGCGAAGCTGCCGCGCGCGTTCTGGGCCTGGGACGAGATCGTGGAGATGAACAAGGACGGCTACTGGCCCTACACGCCCAACACCAACCTGCTCTACGGCCTGTCCGAATCGCTCGACATGCTGCTGGGCGAAGGGCTGGACAACGTGTTCGCGCGCCACCAGCGCTGGGCCGCCGGCGTGCGCGCGGCGGTCGATGCCTGGGGCCTGCCGATCCAGTGCGCCGACCCGGCCGTGTATTCGCCCGTGCTCACCGGCGTGATCACGCCCGAAGGCGTCGATGCCGATGCGCTGCGCCGGCTCATCCACCAGCGCTTCGACCTCTCGCTGGGCACGGGCCTGGGCAAGCTCAAGGGCCGCATGTTCCGCATGGGCCACCTGGGCGACAGCAACGACCTGACGCTGGTGGCCATGGTGGCGGGCGTCGAGATGGGCATGAAGCTCAGCGGCATCAAGCTCGCGGGCAGCGGCGTGCAGGCCGCGATGGATCATTTCGCGAGCCATGCGGCGGCGCATGCCGGCCTGCAGAAGGCCGCATAGCCGCAAGAACACACCGGCCGCAGCGCGCCGCTCGAACGGCGCGGCAGCCGCCACCTTGCCGGGCTTTCGGGCCCGGCACGCATCGGACCCACCACACACTGGAGACAAAGATGATGCAGAGACGTTCGCTGATTCAGGCCGCGGGGGCCGCGGCCGCAACGCTGGGCGTGCCCCGGCTCTTCGCGCAGGAGTGGCCTTCGGGCCCGGTGCGCATCGTGGTTGGCTTTCCGCCCGGCGGCGGCACCGATGCGCTCGCGCGCGTGGTGGCGCAGAAGCTCACGGTGATGTGGAACCAGCAGGTCATCGTCGAGAACAAGGCCGGCGTGGCCGGCGTGCTGGCAGCCGAATACGTATCGCAGCAGCCCAGCGACGGCAGCACGCTGCTCATGGCGCACATCAACAGCCATGCGCTCGCGCCCAGCCTGCAGCCCAAGCTGCGCTACAGCGTGGAGCGCGACTTCGTGCCGATCGTGCTGGTGGGCGTCACGCCCAACCTGCTGATCGCGAGCCCGGCGCAGAAGGCGCTGACGGTGAACGACATCGTGGCCGCCTGCAAGGCCTCGCCCGGCACGGTGAGCTTCGGCTCCGCGGGCGCGGGCTCGGCGCAGCACCTGGCGCTGGAAATGTTCAAGCTGCAGGCCCGGGTCGATGCAATGCACGTGCCCTACAAGGGCAGCGGCCCGCTGCTGGCCGACCTGATGGGCGGGCAGATCCAGTACAGCTTCGAGACCATGACCGCGGCCACGCCGCATGTGAAGAGCGGCCGCGTGCTGGCCGTGGCGCAGACCCGCGCCAGGCGCGCCAAGGGCCATCCCGGCGTGCCGACGATGCAGGAACAGGGCTTCGCAGGCTTCGAGGCCACCACCTGGTACGGCCTGGCGGGCCCGGGCAAGTTGCCGCAGCCGGTGGCCGAGAAGGTCAACCGCGACGTCAACACGGTGCTCGCGATGCCCGACGTGCAGGAAAAGCTCGACACCTATGGCGCGGAAGATGGCGGCGGGTCGCAGGACAAGTTCAAGCAGTTCATCGCTACCGAGATCGCCAAGTGGGCGAAGGTGGTGAAGGATGGCAAGGTGCATGTGGATACCTGATCAAACGCTGTTGTTCGGGTGCGCTCCCGCCGACGGGGGACATTCGCGGAGGGGAGTACCCGGTGGCCTGTGCACGCGCCCCGAACAGCACAGCCCCGAACAAAAGCCCAAGACGCAAAAGCCCAAAGACACAAAAGCAGCGAAGACAATCCCTCCCATGACCCCTTCAATGACCGCCCTCGCCAACGCCCTGATCCGGGCCCGCCAAAGCAACCAGACGCTCGATGCCACGCCCTGGCTCGGCACGCTGGAGACGGCCGACCAGGCCTATGAAGTGCAGGACGCCGTCGCTTCGGCGCTGGCCTGGTTCGGCGACCAGGCCGTGCCCCGCCATTGGAAATCCGGCGGCGCCTCGCGCAGCGCCACGCTCACGCATGCGCCGCTGCCCCCGGCCGGCGTGCGCACGGGCCCGGCGGATTTCAGCGACCTTGCCTTTCACGTGCCCGGTATCGAGGCCGAGATCGCGCTGCGCCTCGGGCAGGACGTGACGCCCGCCCTGGCCGCGAAGCTCGACCACGGCGATGCGGCTTCGCTCATCGATGCCATGGCGGTCTCGGTGGAGATCGTCGATTCGCGCTGGCAGGACCTCGCCGCCACGCCCGCCTTGCTGCGCCTGGCCGATTCGCAGGTGCATGGCGCGCTTGCCATCGGCGAGTGGCAGCCCTATGCGGCCGTCGACTGGGCTTCGCAGCGCTGCGAAACGAAAGTCGGCAGCGCCGAAACCGTGGTGCGCGAAGGCACCCATCCGCTGGCCGACCCTGCGTGGCTGCTGCCGGTCTGGCTGCGCCACGTCACGCGGCACGGGCAGGCGGCGCCGGCCGGCACCGTGGTCACCACCGGCTCGTGGGTCGGCATCGTGCCCTGCCGCCGCGGCGATCAGGTAGTGGTGGAGTTCGCGGGCATCGGCGCGCTGCGCTTGAGCGTGTAGCGCCCTCCTCCCACGCCCGAGCACGCCACCAGGAAGTCGAGCACCGCGCGCACGCGCGCCGGCAGGGTGCCGGCCTTGCCGATGTACACCGCGTGGATCGGCTCCACCTCGCCGGGGTTGAATTCCTCGAGCAGCGGCACCAGCCGGCCGGCATCGACGTCGTGCTGGATGTGATACAGCGACAGCCGCGCCACGCCCGCGCCGGCAATGGCCAGCTGGCGCAGGGTTTCGCCATCGCCCGCGCGCACCGGCCCGGCCACGGGCAGCGCAATCATTCGCCCGTCCACGCGCAGCGGCCAGTCGGGCGTATTGCGCCGGTAGGACCAGCCCAGGCGGTTGTGCGCTTCCAGTTCCTGCGGCGTGTGCGGCGTGCCGTACTTCGCAAGATAGCCGGGCGAGGCCACGATGGACTGGCTGGTCTCGCCCAGGCGCCGCGCCACCAGGTCGGACGGCGGCAGCTGGCCCCAGCGGATCGCGATGTCGGCGCGCTCGTCCATCAGGTCGACGATGCGGTCGGTGAGCGCGATGTCCAGCGTGATCTGCGGATGCAGCTCGAGCAGGCGCGGCACCAGCGGCACCAGCTTGTGGTGCCCGAAGGACACGCTCGCGTTGATGCTCACGCGCCCGCGCGGCGCGGCACCCGCGGCGGCGCAGCGCTCGGCCTCGTCCATGTCGGCGAGCACGCGCGTGCTGCGCTCGTAGAAATGCAGGCCTTCAGGCGTGAGCTGCAGCTTGCGCGTGGAGCGGTACACCAGCTGGATGCCCAGCCGCAGTTCGAGCCGTGCCACAAGCTTGCTCACCGCGGAAGGCGTCATGCCGAGCAGCCGCGCCGCGGCCGAGAACCCGCCAGACTCGACCACCTGCACGAAGGCTTCCATTTCGCCGGAGCGGTTGACGTCGATGCGCGGCATGGCGGGCTCCTTATATGTGACTTCAATTCACAAGTGCATGTAGCAGCGGCATTCTAGTCATCAAGGCCGGATGCCTGCACAGTACAGGCCATCATGCCTATCGCTCTACTCGCCCTTACCGCCGGTGCCTTCGGAATAGGCACCACCGAATTCGTCATCATGGGCCTGCTGATGCAGGTCTCGGCGGATCTCCACGTCTCCATCACGGCCGCCGGCCTGCTGATCTCGGGTTATGCGCTCGGGGTGGCCGTGGGTGCGCCGATCCTGACCATCGCCACCCGCAAGCTGCCGCGCAAGACCGTGCTGCTCGCGCTGATGGCGATCTTCACGCTCGGCAACCTGGCCTGCGCGCTCGCGCCCAGCTACGAACTGCTGATGGCTGCGCGCGTGGTCACCTCGCTCGCGCACGGCACCTTCTTCGGCGTGGGCTCGGTGGTGGCCACCGGGCTCGTGGCGCCGGAACGGCGCGCATCGGCCATCGCCATCATGTTCACCGGACTCACCGCCGCCATGCTGCTGGGCGTGCCGGCCGGGGCCTGGCTCGGGCTGCAGTACGGCTGGCGCGCCACCTTCTGGGCGGTGACGCTGATCGGCGTGCTGGCCTTTGCGGTGCTTGCCGTGTTCGTGCCCCGCGTCAAGAGCGAAGCCAGGCCGGCGCCGCTGCGCGAGGAACTCGCGGTGCTCGCGCGGCCGCAGGTGCTGCTTGGCCTGGCGATGACGGTGCTCGGCTACGCGGGCGTGTTCGTGGTGTTCACCTACATCCAGCCCTTGCTCACGCAGGTCACGGGCCTGTCCGAATCGGCGGTGTCGCCGATCCTGCTGGTGTTCGGCGGCGGCCTGGCCGTGGGCAACATCCTCGGCGGCAGGCTGGCCGACAGGTCGACCATGCCGGCCGTGCTCGGCACGCTGGTGGCGCTGGCCGCGGTGCTCGGCGCGATGCAGCTCGCCATCGGGACGCCATTTACCGCCGTGGTGTTCGTCGGCCTGCTGGGCATCGCTTCGTTTGCCACCGTGGCGCCGATGCAGCTGCGCGTGCTCGAGAAGGCCTCGGGCGCGGGCCAGAACCTGGCGTCGAGCCTCAACATCGCGGCCTTCAACCTGGGCAATGCGCTCGGCGCCTGGGTGGGCGGCGTGGTCATCGACCATGGCCCGGGCCTGCGCGCGCTCGGCTGGGTGGCCGCGCTCCTCACGCTCGTGGGGTTGGCGATCGCACTCTGGAGCCGCTCGCTCGACCGGCGCGAAAGCGGCAATGCCGGGGCGGCCGATTGCGCGTCGGCGCAGGCCTGAACTCCCCATTTTTTTCAACGACTACAAAGACACGACATCATGGAACAACGCTTTCTCGGCCGCTCGGGCTTCAAGGTCCCTGCACTCGGCTTCGGCGCCGGCACCTTCGGCGGACAGGGCCCGCTCTTCAGCGCCTGGGGCAACACCGACGTCGAAGGCGCACGCAGCATCGTCGACCTGGCGCTGGACGCCGGCGTGACGCTGTTCGACACGGCCGACGTGTATTCGAACGGCGCTTCGGAATCGATCCTCGGCGCCGCGCTCAAGGGCCGGCGCGACAAGGCCATCATCTCGACCAAGCTCGCGCTGCGTGCCGGCGACGGGCCGAACGACGTCGGCGCCTCGCGCCACCACCTGATCGCCGCGACCGATGCCGCGCTCAAGCGCCTGGGCACCGACTACATCGACATCCTCCAGCTGCACGCCTTCGACGCGATGACGCCGGTCGAGATGGTGCTCGACACGCTCGACGACCTGGTGCGCGCCGGCAAGGTGCGGCTGATCGGCGCCTCCAACTTCTCGGGCTGGCAGCTGATGAAATCGCTCTCGGCCTCCGAACGGCTCGGGCTGCAGCGCTTCGTGGCCAACCAGACCTACTACTCGCTGATCGGCCGCGACTACGAATTCGAGCTGATGCCGCTGGGGATGGATCAGGGCCTGGGTGCCATCGTCTGGAGCCCGCTCGGCTGGGGCCGCCTGACCGGCAAGGTGCGGCGCGGCCAGCCGCTGCCTGCGGGAAGCCGGCTGCACGAAACCGCCGGCTTCGCGCCGCCCGTGGATGACGAGCGCCTGTACCGCGTGGTCGATGCCATGGACCAGGTGGCCGAGGAAACCGGCAAGACGCTGCCGCAGATCGCGCTCAACTGGCTGCTGCAGCGACCCACCGTGTCGAGCGTCCTGATCGGTGCGCGCAATGAGGAGCAGCTCAGGCAGAACCTCGGCGCGCTCGGCTGGCAGCTCAGCGCGGAGCAGATCAAGCGGCTCGATGCGGCCAGCGCGGTGACGCCGCCCTACCCTTACTACCCGTACTGGAACGGTCAGTTCGCCGAGCGCAGTCCGGTGGCCGTGTGAGCTGATTGCGGCTCGGCCGTGAGCTGGTCGACCAGGTCGTCGACCTTCTGCTCCGCCTGCCGCAGCGACTCGGCCAGCTGCTCGCCGCCGAATTCGTCGCACTCCACCGCCGCCTCGAACACCTCGGTGATGCCGATGTAGCCGAACACCGAGCGCACCGTGCGCTCGGCATGGTTCAGGTGCGCGATGCGCCCGCCCGGGTCGTAGCCGTGGTCGCCGCGCGCGCCGAGCAGCACCATGCGCTTGCCCGCATCGGCGAGCATCGGCCAGTACGGCACCGCGCCGCGCGCGCGGTCGAAGCCGAAGGTGCGGCCCACGCGCACGATGTTGTCGATCCAGGCCTTGAACTGCGCGGGCACGCTGAAGTTGTACATCGGCAGGCCCACCACGATCAGGTCGGCCGCCACGAGCTGGTCGACCAGCCGGTCGCTCTCGGCCAGCGCGTCGGCCATCCACGGCTCGCGCTCGGCGGGTGCGGTGAAGGCGGCGTGGATCCAGCGGGCATCGACATGCGCGGGCGGACGCTGGCCCACGTCGAGGTAGTCGACGCGGTCGTTCGGCCGCGCCTCGCGCCAGCGCTCGACGAAGCGCGCGGACAACCGGCGCGTGTGCGAGCCATGGGGATCGATGCCGGAGCGGCCCGGGCGGGCGCTGGCGTCGATGTGAAGAAGGTTCATTGTGTTCATGGATGAATTTCTCTGTTCTGTCCCGCGCTGCCACAATGGCGGCGCAGGTCTTGAATCTAGAGACGTGCATGACCTTCGACAAACGATCATTTCTCCATCGATGAACGAGATTGGCTCATCTGTGCGGCGCCCCCGTCGCCTGCCGCCCCTGCTCTCGCTGCGGGCCTTCGAAGCTGCGGCCGCGCACCTGAGCTTCCAGCGCGCGGCGCTCGAGCTTTCGGTCACGCCCTCGGCCATCAGCCACCAGGTGCGCGCGCTCGAAGACACGCTCGGCCGGCCGCTGTTCCGCCGGCTCACGCGGCAGCTCGCGCTGACGCCCGCGGGCGAGCGGCTCTTCGACGACCTGCGCGCGGGCTTCGACGCACTGGAGGCTGGCGTCGAAAGGCTGCGCCAGCCGTCGGCCCCGCAGGCCGTCACGCTCACCACCAACACCGCCTTTGCGGCCCGCTGGGTGCTGCCGCGCATGGCGGCCTTTCGCAAGGCCTGCCCGGGCATCGAGCTGCGGCTGCATGCGAGCGACACGCTGGTCGACCTGGCACGCGGCGGCGCCGACATTGCCGTGCGGTCAGGCAGCGGCAACTGGCCGGGCCTGGTGTCGCGCGAACTGATGCCCGAGCGCTACGCGCCGCTGTGCAGCCCGATGCTGGGCCTGAAGCGCGCGGCCGATCTGCCGAGGCACGAGCTGATCCATTGTGACTGGCAGCCGGGCGCAGCGGCGCCCGCGCTGTGGCCGCGCTGGTTCAAGGAAGCCGGACTCGCGCCGCCGCGGGGCCGGTCGATGAAGGCCGCGGGCCTGTCGTTCTCGGATGAGACCCACGCCATCCTTGCCGCGCTCGCGGGCCACGGCGTGGCGCTCCTGAGCCTCACGCTTGCGGCCGAGGAACTGCGCAGCGGCGCGCTGGTGCAGCCCTTCGGCCCGGCGCTCGACACGGGCAGCTACTTTCTCGCGGTGGCTGCCGGGCATGAAGGCGACCCTGCCGTGCGCGCTGTATGGGAGTGGATTGCTTCGCAGGCTGCCGAGGGTTGACGGGGAGCGTTGGGCAGAGCAGTTGTTGATCAGCGATGCACGACGAGCGTGCCCTCGTGCACAGGGCATCGGGTGCTCCCCGCAGCGAAATCAAGGAGGAGGCCGCAGGCCGGGGACATTCGCGGAGGGGAGTACCCGGTGGCCTGTGCACGCGCCCTGAACAAGAGCGCTCAGCCCGCGCGCAACTGCTCCCGCAACTTCTGCCCGATCTCCGGCCGCTCGAGGAACGGATCGGCCGGGTTCTTCACCGCCACGATGTTCTCCATGCGGCTCCTCACGTTGCCCAGCGCCTTCGGATGGCTGAACACGTAGAACTGGTTGTCGCTGATCGCGTCGAACACCTTCGCCGCCACCTCGGCCGCCGTGATCTTGCCGCTGCTCACCGCCTTGTTGCTCATGGCCTGGCCGATCAGCTGGCTCTTGGTGAGCTCGGTTTCCTTGGGCGCGTTCGGCCGGTTGCGTTCGCTGCTCGTGATGCCGGTCGGTACGAAGTACGGACACAGGAGGCTCGCGCCGATCTGATCTGTGACGAGCGTCAGGTCCTGGTACAAGGTTTCGGTCAGGCTCACCACCGCGGCTTTCGCTGCGTTGTAGATGCCCATGTTGGGCGGCGTGAGCAGGCCGGCCATGCTGGCCGTGTTGGTGATGTGGCCGCGGTAGGCCGGGTCCTTGGCGGCGGCCTCGAGCATCATCGGCGTGAACAGGCGCACGCCGTGGATCACGCCCCACAGGTCCACGCCCAGCACCCACTCCCAGTCGGCCACGGTGTTCTCCCACACCAGGCCGCCCGCGCCCACGCCAGCGTTGTTGAACACGAAGTGCGGCGCGCCAAAGCGTTCTTTCACCGCAAGGGCCAGGGCTTCCATCTGCGCGGCGTCCGACACGTCGACCTTGCGGGCGAGCACCTGCGCGCCGGCGGCTTCCATCTCGGCGCGGGCCTTGTCGAGCGCGTCCTGCTGCACGTCGACCAGCACGAGGTTCATGCCGCGCGCAGCCCCGATGCGGGCGCACTCGAGGCCGAAGCCCGAACCCGCGCCGGTGAGTACGGCCGTCTTGCCCTTGAAGTCCTGAATCATTTGCCGGTGTCCTTCTTGCGTTGAATGTCTCTGACCGAGGTTGGAGCCGCTATTGAAATACGGAACGCGCCGCAGCGCAGTCACGAAGGTGCCCCATGCCGGCGCTTCTGCTCCTCCTTCAGGCCTCTGCTTTCTTCAGCACATAGCCGATGCGCGGGAAGTGCACGTGCACCGTGCCCACGCGCTCGTGGCTGCGCGCGAGCGTGTAGTGCGTGCGCGTGGCGGCCACCAGCGTGCCGGGCGTTTCCTCCAGGCCGAAGCTCTCGGCGCGAATGGTGACCGCGCTGCCCAGCGCGATGCCGTGGTCGTCCTGAAAGGTGCTGTCGGTCAGCAGCGTGTGCGGCGCGGCGGCCTTGGCGACGGCGATGGCTTCGTCCGAGCCGGATTTTTCGATGGCGCCATGGCCGATGGCGGCCATGCGGTCCATCCAGTCGATGACCGCGGGCGTGAGGTCGAGGATGCCGCGCACCGAGTCGATGCGGCGCGTGTACCAGAGCGGGTGGTAGACCGAGAAGTCGGCAATGCACGGCACCTCGCCCAGCAGGTAGGGCTTGTCGTCGAGCATGTCGGACAGGCGGCGCAGGTACGACTTGTAGGCGCTGGTGGCGTCGGCCGGACGCAGCCGCGTCATGTTGCCCGTGCTCATTTTCGCGCGGTCTTCGCCGAAAGCCTTGGCGGCCTCGGGCGGCGCCTTGGCGAACAGCTCGGCCGCGCCCCTGGGCTGCATGCTCCAGGCCATGGCGGCCCAGAACAGGGTGGTGTCGGCCCACTGCGCGAGGATGCGCGACATGCCCTTCTCGGGCTCGGGGTAGAGCGTGGCTTCGGGCTGCAGGTGCTCGAGCACGTCGGCGATCAGCGCGCTGTCGCAGTAGATGTCCGCACCGATCTGCAGGAACGGTGTCTTGCGATAGCCGCCCGTGAGCACCTCCACGTCGGGCTTGGGCATGACGGGCGGAATGAGCACGGATTTCCACGCCAGCTTCTTGGCGCCGAGGATGAGCCGCACTTTCTCGGAGAACGGGGAGGTGTTGTAGTGGTGCAGGATGAGTTCGGCCATGTGCTGGTTCCCGTGGATGAAGTGTTGCGCAGCTCAGCGCGGCTGCGCACGCTCGATGATCGAATCGAAATCGCTGCCCGCGCCCAGCGTGCCGAAGGCATTGCCCCAGTCGCCGCCCAGCCGCGATGCGCAGAAGGCGCCCACGACGGCCGGCGGCGCGGTCTGCGCGAGCAACGCAGCCTGCACCGCCAGGGCCACGTCCTGCGCGAGGCGTCGCGCCTCGGCCTCGGAAGCCATGGCCTCGATGCGTGCCGGCAGCGCGTCGGCCAGGCGGTCGAGCGCCGCATGCTGGCCGCGCGCGGGCGCCAGCTCCCTGGTCAACGCGGCCACCGCATCGCCCTTACGCAGGCCGCGCAGCAGGTCGAGCGCCATGATGTTGCCGGCGCCTTCCCAGATCGAGTTGAGCGGCATCTCGCGGTAGATGCGCGCCATGATGCCTTCGCCGCCCTCTTCCACGTAGCCGTTGCCGCCGAGGCATTCCATGGCTTCCTGGGCGAAGTGGCTGCCGCGCTTGCAGATCCAGAACTTGGCGACCGGCGTGAGCAGCCGCGCCATCAGGCGCTCATGCTCGTCGGCCTGCTGGTCGAAGGCGCGCGCGAGGCGAATGGCCAGCGCCGTGGAGGCCTCGCTTTCGAGGGCCAGGTCGGCCAGCACGTTCTTCATGAGCGGCTGCTCGATCAGCGGCTTGCCGAAGGCCATGCGCTGGCTCGCGTGGTTGAGCGCAATGCCAAGCGCCTGCCGCATCAGGCCGCTGGTGCCCAGCGCGCAGTCGAGCCGGGTCATGGTGCCCATCTCGAGGATCTGCGGAATGCCGCGCCCCTCTTCGCCCACGAGCCATGCGCTGGCGCCGTGGAACTCGACCTCGGAGCTCGCGTTGGCCTTGTTGCCGAGCTTGTCCTTCAGGCGCTGGATGTGGATGGCATTGCGGCTCCCGTCGGGAAGCACGCGCGGCAGGAAGAAGCAGCTCAGGCCGGCGGGCGCCTGCGCGAGCACCAGGAAGGCATCGCACATCGGCGCCGAGAAGAACCACTTGTGGCCGGTGATCGCGTAGCGCTCGCCCCAGGTGTCGCCGGCCTCTCGCACGGCGCGCGTGGTATTGGCGCGCACGTCGGAGCCGCCCTGCTTCTCGGTCATGCCCATGCCCATGGTCACGCCGGGCTTGTCCTTGAACGAAGCAAGCGCCGGGTCGTACCAGAGGCTGCCGAGCTTCGGGCCCCAGTCGGCATAGACGGCGGCATTGCTGCGCAGCGCGGGCGTGGCCGCGTAGGTCATCGAGACCGGGCAAAGGATCGACGGCTCCAGTTCGGTGAAGAGCATGAAGCCGGCCGCCCGCAGCACGTGCGGCGAGGCCGAAGTGCCCGTCCAGGGTGTGCCGTGCAGGCCTGCGCCCACGGCGGCGGCCATGAGCACGTGATAGCTCGGATGAAACTCCACCTCGTCGATGCGCCGGCCGAAGCGGTCGTGCGTGTGCAGTTCGGGCGGATGGGTGTTGGCGAGCCGCGCATGCGCCTGCATCTCGGCCGAGCCGATGGTGGCCCCCAGCTCCCGCAACTGCGCCACCTGCAGCTGCGGTGCGTTGAACTTCAATGCATCGCGCAGGGGCCGGTTGGTTTCGAAGAGGTTGTAGCCCACCAGCGGCTCGGGCTGGTTGAACACCTCGTGCGTCGTTTCCATAACCGGCCTCCTTGCCGTGCGTTCAGCTCATTCAGATCAGTTTGACAAGCTGCTTGCCGAAATTCTTTCCCTTGAGCAAACCCAGGAAGGCCTCAGGGGCAGCCTCGATGCCTTGCGCCACCGACTCGCGCGGCCTGAGCTTGCCGGTGGCCACCAGCGCACCGAGCTCGGCCAGCGCCTCGGGCCACACCTCCATGTGCTCGCTCACGATGAAGCCTTCGATCTTCATGCGGTTGATGAGGATCAGCGCCGGGTTCGCGAGCGGCAGCGGCTGGCCGTCGTAGCCCGCGATCATTCCGCACAGCGCCACGCGCGAGAAGGCGTTGGCGCGCAGCAGCACGGCGTCGAAGATGTAGCCGCCCACGTTCTCGAAGTAGCCGTCGATGCCGTTCGGGCAGGCTTCCTTGAGCGCGGCGCTCATGCTCTTGGCGTCGGGGTGCTGGCGGTAATCGATGCAGGCATCGAAGCCAAGCTCGTCGGTCACATATTTGCACTTGTCCGGCCCGCCCGCAATGCCCACCACGCGGCAGCCGCGCGCCTTGGCCAATGCACCGAAGGCGCTGCCGACCGCGCCGCTGGCGGCCGTGACGACCATCGTCTCGCCGGCCTTCGGCGCGATGATCTTCACGAGCCCGTACCAAGCCGTGACGCCCGGCATGCCGACCGCGCCGAGGTAGTGCGACAGCGGCACCTGCGTGGTGTCGACCTTCTTGAGCGCGCCGGGCTGCGAGGCATCGACCACGCTGTATTCCTGCCAGCCGCCGAAGCCCACCACCTTGTCGCCGACGGCGTACTTGGGGTGCTTGCTCTCTACCACCTCGCCGGCCGTGCCGCCCTGCATGACCTGGCCCAGGGGCTGCGGCTGGGCATAGCTCTTGGAATCGTTCATGCGCCCGCGCATGTAGGGGTCGAGGCTCATGTAGTGGTGGCGCACCAGCACCTGGTTGTCCTTGAGTGCGGGCGTCTCGGCGGTCACCAGCTTGAAGTTGCCGGCAACGGCTTCGCCGTCGGGGCGGTTGTCGAGGTGGATCTGTTTGTTCGTAGGCATGAGTATCTCCGGAAGAATGCAATTAATCGGTGGAAGGCGGGCGCATCGCGTTGGCGCTCGCGGGGCCTGTGGGCAGCCGGCGCTTCACGTACTTGAAGGTGCCCGTGGCGTGCGCGCACACGCGCTCCAGCTCGTCGTAGATCTTGGCCTCGGTGAAGGCCAGCGTTGCGGTGCGGTGGATCAGCGTGCCGCGCGCATGCAGCGGCCCGACCGAGGGCTGCATGAAGCTGGTCTTCATCTCGATGGTGACCACGCCCGTCTCGGGCGCCACGCTGCGCGCCGCTGCCGCCATGGTGATGTCCAGCAGCGTCATGCAGGCACCGCCGTGCGTCACGTCGAAGGTGTTGAGATGTTCGGGCTTGGCGGTGTAGATGATCTCGGACTCGCCGCCCTCGAACTTGGTGAGCTCGAAGCCCAGGTGCCGCGCGAACGGGATCTGGCTCGTGTAGGAGAGGATGTTGATGTCGGTGGAATCTTCAGCCATTTCACGCACCAAGCACCACGCTCACACCACCATCCACCGCCAGCCACTGGCCGGTGATGTGCTTGCCGGCATCACTCGCGTACAGCAGCGTCAAGCCCTTCAGGTCTTCGTCGTCGCCCAGGCGGCCAAGCGGCGCATGCGAGGCCATCTTTTCCTCGCCCAGCGACTTGATCAGCCCCGCCGCCATCTTGGTCATGAAGAAGCCCGGGCAGATCGCATTCACGTTGATGTTGTACTTGCCCCATTCCGCCGCGAGCGTGCGCGTGAAGCCGATCACGGCGGTCTTCGAAGTGTTGTAGGCCAGCGTCTGCATCTCGGGCGGGTTGCCGTTGAGGCCCGCGATCGAGGCGATGTTGATGATGCGTCCCGTCTTCTTCGGGATCATGTAGCCGTTGGCCACATGCTGCGACAGGATGAAATAGCCGCGCACGTTGAGGTTCATCACCTTGTCCCAGGCCTCGACCGGATGGCTCTCGGCCGGCGCGCCCCAGCTGGCGCCCGCGTTGTTCACGAGGATGTCGATCGCGCCCATGCGCTGCAGCGTCTCGTCGGCCAGGCGGCGCGTGTCTTCTTCCTTCGAGCAGTCGGCGGCGATCCAGCGCGCGTCGATGCCGGCCGATTGCAGTTCGGCCGCGGCCTGCTCCAGGTCGTCGGCCTTGCGCGAGCTCAGCATGATCTTCGCGCCGGCCTCGCCGAGCGCATGCGCCATCTGCAGGCCCAGGCCGCGCGAGCCGCCGGTGATGAGGGCGGTCTTGCCGCTGAGGTCGAAGAGTTGTCTGGTGGTGCGGGGTGTCATGTCTGTGTCTCCGGAGTCGATGTGAAAGAAGGTTCGCGGTCCGAGGCCGCTACGAATCGGTGCTGGCGGCCTCGACCGCCGCGACCTTGCCCGACGCCACTGCTTTTTTCAGCTGGCGCCAGTCAGCCTGGTTGATATCGGCATAGGCCTCGGCGAAGTCCGCGAGCGCAGTATTGAAGGTCCTGGAGCGCCCGAGGTAGCCGGCGATGGACCAGGCGTCGCCGCCCTTGGCATGCGCGCGTGCCAGGCTGTAGCCGCAGGCTTCGGCAAACTCGGCCAGGTCGACCGGCTTGAAGTCTTCGAGCTTGTAGGAAGCCTTCATGTCGCGCAGCTGGCGCACATAGAAGCCGCGTCCGCCCTGCGCCTCGGCCCAGCCGAGGAAAACGTCGCTGGCGGCCTGTGCCAGCCGCTGCCCCTGCACCACGCGCTGGCCCGGAGAGCCCGAACCCGGCGCCGGGCCCAGGTGGGCTTCGAGCACCGATTCGCCGGCCTCCTTGCACTGCAGGAACAGGGGATGGATCTGGTCGGCCACCAGCAGCAACAGGAAGCAGCGCCGGCCCACCGAACCGACACCGGGCGTCAGCACCGCAACGTCGTGCAGCTCGTAGCGGTCGAACAGCCGCTGGCGCTCGGGCGTCAGGCTGGTGCGGTATTGCGCCAGGAACGCCGGCAACCCAGCGCGAAAGCGGCCGATCTCGCGCGCGGTGGCCTTGGCGTCGTGGTACACGAACGGCGGCCGGTCGCGCACCATGAGACGGCCCTGAACCATCTCGGTCGCCTCTTCGGCGAACACGCGCGAGGTGCTGTGCCGGGCCTTCTTGATGACCGCGAGCTCGGTCGCATCCTCGGCTCCGAGCTTCAGCAGCGTTTGCGAGGTGAGGCGTGCGTACCAGGCATCCAGCGTGTCCATCCGCGCAAAGCGGCGCATGCGGTCGCGGTACGCCTCGGCCATTTGCCGCACCGCGTCGCGCCCGACGCGCGGCTTGAAGCCGAGATCGCGCGCAGCCACGACGAACGAGGTGGCGAGCCGGCGCACATCCCAGTCGAAGGGACCCTGCAGGGTTTCGTCGAAGTCGTTGATGTCGAAGACGAGGGAGCGCTCGGGGCTGGCGAAGAAGCCGAAGTTCGCAAGGTGCGCATCGCCGCACAGCTGTGTCGCGATGCCGCTGTGCGGCAGTCTCGCCAGGTCGTTCGCCATCAGGCTTGCGGCGCCGCGGTAGAAGGTGAACGGGGTGGCCAGCATGCGGCCGTGGCGCACCGGCACCAGTTCGGGCACCCGGCCGCGATTGGATGCCTTCAGCCATCCGAGCGGATCGCGGCCGGCCGCATCGGGCTTGGGCGCATCCGCCCATTGGTCGAGCGCGCAATGGGCACGCTGTGCGCGGCCGAATGCCCGCCGGTCGGCGGGCGAAGCCTTGGCGTCGGGCGCGCGGGGTTCAGGCTTCATGGGCCAGGCGCACCACACCGACGAAGGGTTTCATGAGCATGGCGAGGCCTTCCTGCGCCTACTTGTCGTCGAGGCGCGAGCGCACGTAGATGAGCGCAAAGCCCACCAGCGCGACCACGGCGCCGGGCACGGCCATCGACCAGCCGAGCGCCGGCTCGGTGCGGCCCGTGGCAATGCCGAGAATCACGAGAAACAGGCCGCCGTAGATCAGGATCCAGATCCACTTCTCGAGCCGTGCATGCGGCTTCGGCGGCTTGACGGGGTTGGGCGTGTTGTTGGGAGCGGCGTTGGCCATTGTCAAAAAGCGTCCTCGGGCAATGCTGTACAGGTGGGGTCGCGGCTCTCGACCACGTTGAGCCAGGCACCGATTTTCGGCAGCTCGTAGTGGAAGAAGTAGTCCGTGGCGCCTATCTTGCCAGCTGTTACCGCCCTCGCCTTTTCCGCATCGATCTCGAGTGCCCGCCGCGCCACGTCCAGCCAGATCCAGGCCAGCACGGTGTGGCCGAAGGCCTGCATGTACGGCACGGCGTTGGCCAGCGCGTCGGCCGGATCGCCGGTGGACCAGGCGGCCTCGGTGGCGCTGACTATGCGCTGCCATGCGGCTTCCAGCGCCCTGGCATGCGCCGCGAGCGCGAGCACCTTGGCGGCGCGGCCGATGGTCTCGGCGATGCGCCCGCCCAGCAGCTGCAGGCCGCGGCCCTTTTCCATCAGGACCTTGCGGCCCAGCAGGTCGGCCGCCTGGATGCCGTGCGTGCCCTCGTGGATCATGTTCAGGCGGTTGTCGCGCCAGTACTGCTCCACCGGAAAATCGCGCGTGTAGCCGTAGCCGCCATGCACCTGGATGGCCAGCGAATTGGCCTCGAGGCACCACTCGCTGGGCCAGCTCTTGGCAATGGGCGTGAGCACCTCGAGCAGCAGGCGCGCGTCGTCCGCGGCCTGCGCGTCGCCGGTTTTCTGCTCGTCGACCAGCCGCGCGCAGTACAGCTCCAGCGCGAGCGCGCCTTCGCAGTACGCCTTCTGCGCGAGCAGCATGCGGCGCACGTCGGCGTGCTCGATGATGCGCACCTGCGGGCTGGCCGAGTCCTTCGCGACCGCTGTGCCGGGCTGCTCCGCCTTCTTCACGAGCCGGCCCTGCGGCCGCGTCTTCGCATAGTCGAGCGAGGCGTGGTAGCCGGCCATGCCCAGCATGGTGGCGGCCGTGCCGACGCCGATGCGCGCCTCGTTCATCATGTGGAACATGCAGTGCAGGCCCTTGCCGGGCTCGCCGACGAGGTAGCCCACCGCGCCCGCTTTGCCGCCAACCGGGTACTTGCCCTCGCCGAAGTTCAGCAGCGTATTGGTGGTGCCGCGCCAGCCGAGCTTGTGGTTGAGGCCCGCGAGCGCCACGTCGTTGCGCTCGCCGGTCAGCTCGCCTTGGGTATTCACCATGCGCTTGGGCACGATGAACAGCGAGATCCCGCGCGTACCCGGCACCAGCTTGCCGCTGGCATCGGGAATCTTGGCCAGCACGATGTGCACGATGTTCTCGGTGAGCTCGTGGTCGCCGGCCGAGATCCACATCTTGTTGCCCGTGAGCCGATAGCGCGGCCCGAGCGGATCGCCCTGGTAGTCGTCGCCATCGGGCACGGCGCGCGTGGCCACGTCGCTCAGCGACGAGCCGGCCTGCGGCTCGGACAGGCACATGGTGCCGGCCCAGCGGCCCGAGAACTCGTTCTTGGCGAACACTTCCTTCTGCATCTCGGTGCCGTGCACCATCAGCAGGTTGGCGTTGCCGCTGGTGAGCATGTTCGAGCCGATGCTGACCGACGCCATCGCAAAGAAACTGTTGGCCGCGGCCTGCAGCGTGTAGGGCAGCTGCATGCCGCCGACGTCGTAGTCCTGCGCCGCGCTCATCATTCCCGATTCGACAAAAGCCCTGTGCGCATCGTGCGTGGCCTGGGGCAGCACGACCTTCTCGCCGTCGAAGTGCGGCTCCTGCGTATCGACGATGCGATTGGCCGGCGCGTACTTCTCGCGCGCAATGCGCTCGCAGGTGTCGAGCACCGCATCGAAGGTTTCGCGCGAATGGTCTGAAAAGCGCTCGCGCTGGCTCAGCGATTCCGCGTCGAGCCAGTCGTAGAGCAGGAAGTCGATGGTGGGACGCAGGCTCATGATCGATCTCGGTGTGAATGGATGCGCGGGTTCTGTGCCAGGAACACCGCGGAACCGGCTCTGCCGGGCCGCTGGTGTTGCCCCCGGAAGGGGGTTGGCGGAGGCGACACGCAGTGCGCCGCAGCCTGGGGGAAAGTCAGATGATTTCGAAGACGCCCGCGGCACCCATGCCGCCGCCGATGCACATCGTGACCAGCACCTTCTTTGCGCCGCGGCGCTTGCCTTCGATGAGCGCATGGCCGGTCAGGCGCTGGCCGCTCACGCCGTAGGGGTGGCCCACGGCAATGGCGCCGCCGTCGACGTTCAGGCGGTCGCCCGGAATGCCGAGCTTGTCGCGGCAATAGATCACCTGCACCGCGAAGGCCTCATTGAGTTCCCACAGGTCGATGTCGTTGACCGTGAGGCCCAGGCGCTTGAGCACCTTCGGGATCGCGAACACCGGGCCGATGCCCATTTCGTCGGGCTCGCAGCCGGCCACGGCAAAGCCAAGGAAGCGGCCGAGCGGCTTCAGGCCCTTCTGCTGCGCGTACTTCTCGTCGACCACCACGCAGGCACCGCCGCCGTCGGAGAACTGGCTCGCGTTGCCCGCCGAGATCAGACCGCCGGGCAGCGCCGAACGGATGCCGCTGATGCCTTCCTTGGTGGTGCCGGGGCGGATGCCTTCGTCGTTCTCGACGGTGACTTCCTTGGTGCGCAGGCCCATCACGGGATCGGCCACGCCGGCCAGCACGGTGATGGGGGCGATCTCGTCCTTGAAGCGGCCGGCCTCGAGCGCGGCGGTGGCCTTCTGCTGGCTGGCGGCGCCGTACTCGTCCATGGCGTCGCGGCCGATGTTGTAGCGCTTGGCGACCTGCTCGGCCGTCTGCAGCATGTTCCAGTAGATCTCGGGCTTGTGCTTCACGAGCCAGGGGTCAGCCAGCATGTGCTTGTTGGCTTCGTTCTGCACGCACGAGATGCTCTCCACGCCGCCAGCCACGTACACCTCGCCCTCGCCCGCGATGATGCGCTGGGCGGCGGTGGCGATGGTCTGCAGGCCCGACGAGCAGAAGCGGTTGATGGTCATGCCCGAGGTGGTCACCGGGCAGCCGGCGCGCAGCGCGATCTGGCGCGCGATGTTGGAGCCGGTGGCGCCCTCGGGCGTGGCGCAGCCCATGATCACGTCGTCGACTTCGGCGGCTTCGATGCCGGCGCGCGCAATGGCGTGCTGCACGGCATGGCCGCCGAGCGTGGCGCCGTGCGTCATGTTGAAGGCACCCTTCCAGCTCTTCGCGAGCGGCGTGCGGGCGGTGGAAACGATGACGGCGCTGGTCATGGTGAGGTCCTTTGAAGATGGAAGGGAAAGAGGGTTGTGGTCGTCATTGCGCCGGCGCGGCGTTGCCGTTGCGCAGGAGCTGGTGATAGAAGCCGATCATCTCGCCGTAGTTGGCGATGGAGACGCGCTCGTTGTTGCCATGGAAGCGCGCGAGGTCCTCGCCCTTCATGCGCAGCGGCGAGAAGCGGTAGACGGCATCGCTCACGAGGCTGAAGTGGCGCGAATCGGTGGCGGCCGTCATGAGGCCGGGCGCCACCACCACATCGGGGAACGACTGGCGCACCGCCTGCTGGATCGCGCGGTAGCCCGTGCTGTCGGTCGGCGACACGGGCGAAGGCTCCGAGTTGCCGGGGTAGCGCTTGATCTTGATCTCGTCGTTGCCCAGGCTCTTGCGCAGATGGGCTTCCACACTGTCGATGCTGTCGCCCGGCAGGATGCGGAAGTTGACCGCCGCCTCGGCGCGGCCGGGCAGCACGTTGTCCTTGTTGCCGGCGCGCACGATGGTGAGCGCCGTGGTCGTGCGCAGCATTGCGTTGCTGCTCGGGCTTTTCTCGAGCTGGCCGCGCACCAGCGGCTCGGTGAGCCACAGGTTGGAGAGCATCACGCGGTTGACGCCGCCCATCTCGGGCGCGAGCGCGCCGAACATCTGCGCCGCCACGCCCCGGATGCCGCCGGGCATCGGGTTGGCCTCGAGCCGCGCGAGCGCCGCGCTCATGCTGCCGATGGCGCTGCGCTGCGGCGGCATCGACGAATGGCCGGGCGCGGTGTCGAGCGAGAGAAAGAAAGTGCCGTAGCCCTTCTCGGCCAGGCCGATGAGCGCCGCGGGCTTCGACAGGCCGGGCAGCACGCCGTCGAGGATCAGCAGGCCCTCGTCGAGCACCCAGTCGAGCCGCACGTTGCGCGACTTGAGCAGTTCGGCAATGGGCTGCGCGCCGCGCAGGCCGCTCACCTCCTCGTCGTCACCCATCACGAGGTAGACGGTCTGCCTCGGCTGGAAGCCGCTCGCGACCAGCAGCTCGATGGCCTCCATCTGCGCGAACAGGTTGCTCTTGTTGTCGAGCGTGCCGCGGCCCCAGACGAAGCCATCCTTGATCTCGCCCGCGAAGGGGTCGACCGTCCAAGCCTTCTCGGTACCCGGGGCGATGGGCACCATGTCCTGGTGCGCCATCAGCGCGACGGGCCTGGCCTGCGGATCGCTGCCGGCCCATGTGTAGAGCAGCGCCCTGTTGCCGACCACTTCCTTCTTGAGGGTGGCGTGGAGCTTGGGGAACTGCTGCGCGAGGTAGGCATGCAGCTTGTCGAACTCGGCCAGGTTCGCAGCCGGGTCGTCGAGGCTGGACACCGTGCGGATCGGAATCGCGCCGGCCAGCCGCTTCGCGGCCGCCTGCAGGTCGATGTCCAGCCTGGGTGCGGGCGCCACCGCCAGCTGCCGCGATGGCGTGGTCCAGGTCTTGACCGCCACGGCGGCCGCCAATGCCAGCAGCACCAGCAGCAGCCCGAGAAAGATGCGTTTCAACATGGGCGGCCTGAATCCCTTCGCGGTCAGCTGAACTGCTTGCCTTCGGCGACCAGCTTCTGGATCAGCGGCGCGGGCTGCCAGAACTCGGCGTCGTCGCGCGGGTTCCTGGCAAAGCGCTTCATGGTTTCGGCCACGTTGTACAGGCCGACCTGCGATGCGTAGTGCATGGGGCCGCCGCGCCAGATCGGGAAGCCATAGCCGGTGAGGTACACCATGTCGATGTCGCCCGCCTTCGAGGCAATGCCGTCCTCCAGGATGTGCGCGCCTTCATTGACCAGTGCATAGACCAGGCGCTGCACGATCTCTTCGTCTGAGATCTTGCGCGGCGTGATGCCCAGTTCCTTGCGGTGGTCCTCGATCATCTTGTTGACGAGCTCCGACGGAATCGCGTCGCGCTTGCCGGCCTGGTAGTCGTACCACCCTGCCCCAGTCTTCTGGCCGAAGCGGCCCAGTTCGCAGAGCTTGTCGGCCGTGCCGCTGTACTTCATGTCCGGATACTCCACGGCGCGGCGCTTGCGAATCGCCCAGCCGATGTCGTTGCCGGCCAGGTCGCCCATGCGGAACGGGCCCATGGCAAAGCCGAACTTCTCGACGGCCTTGTCGACCTGCTGCGGCGTGGCGCCCTCGTCCAGCAGGAAGCCCGCCTGGCGCGAGTACTGCTCGATCATGCGGTTGCCGATGAAGCCGTCGCACACGCCCGAGACCACGGCCGTCTTCCTGATCTTCTTGCCAATGTCCATGACCGTAGCCAGGACGTCCTTGGCCGTTTCCTTGCCGCGCACCACCTCGAGCAGCTTCATCACGTTGGCCGGGCTGAAGAAGTGCATGCCGACCACGTCCCGCGGACGCTGGGTGAAGGCTGCGATCTTGTCGACGTCGAGCGTCGAGGTGTTGGAAGCCAGGATGGCGCCCTTTTTGGCGACGCGGTCGAGCTCCTTGAACACCTTCTCCTTCACGCCGAGTTCCTCGAACACCGCTTCTATGATCAGGTCGGCATCCTTCAGGTCGTTGTAGTCGAGCGTGGTGCTCAAAAGCGCCATGCGCTGCTCGTACTTGTCCTGCTTGAGCTTGCCCTTCTTGACCTGGGATTCGTAGTTCTTGCGGATGGTCGCAATGCCGCGGTCGAGCGCTTCCTGCTTCATCTCGAGAATCTTCACGGGGATGCCCGCGTTCAGGAAGTTCATCGAGATGCCGCCGCCCATGGTGCCGGCGCCGATCACGCCCACCGACTTGATCTCTCGCTTGGGCGTGTCGTCGGGCACGTCGGGGATCTTGGAGGCCGCGCGCTCGGCCATGAACAGGTGGCGCAGCGCCAGCGATTCGGGCGTGAACATCAGCGCGGTGAAGATCCGGCGCTCTTCGGCCATGCCTTCGTCGAACTTCATCCGGGTGGCGGCCTGCACCGCGTCGACGCACTTGAGCGGCGCCGGGTAGTTCTTCGACATGCCGCCGACCATGTTCTTCGCGAACTGGAAGTAGGCATCGCCCTGCGGGTGCTTGCACGGCAGGTTGCGCACCAGCGGCAGCGCTTCACCGGTCTTGCCCGCAACGCCCTTGGCGAATGCAACGGCTTCCTCGAACACCGATTCGGGCGAGGCGGCGAGCTTGTCGAACAGCTTCTGGCCCGGCAGGCTGGCCAGCAGTTCGCTCTTGACGGGCTCGCCGCTCACGATCATGTTGAGCGCGGTCTCCACGCCCAGCACGCGCGGCAGGCGCTGCGTGCCGCCGGCGCCGGGAATCAGGCCCAGCTTGACCTCGGGCAGCGCAATGCTGGTGCCGGGCGCCGCCACGCGGTAGTGGCAGCCGAGCGCCAGCTCGAGGCCGCCGCCCATGCACACCGAATGGATCGCCGCGACGATCGGCTTGGGCGAAGCCTCGAGCGCGAGGATCACGCTCAGCAGGTTGGGCTCCTGCAGCGCCTTGGGCGTGCCGAATTCCTTGATGTCCGCGCCGCCCGAGAACGCCTTGCCGGCACCGGTGATGACGATGGCCTTGACGGCATCATCGGCATTGGCCTTCGCGAGCCCATCGGTGATGCCGATGCGGGTCGAGAAACCGAGACCGTTGACCGGAGGGTTGGTCAGTGTGATCACGGCGACATCGCCGAGCACTTTGTATTCAGCCGTCATGCTGCGTTCCTTGGTGTGTGAAGAAAAAGAAGAAAAAGCACGAGTGTTCTTTTTCGAGGGATTCTAGGCGTTTCGCGTGGCTCAACAATGGCACGCAGTCGCTGTCGAGACAAGACTCATGAAATGGTTACAGGCCATTCCAGAAACACCGCGGAACCGGCTCTGCCGGGCCGCTGGTGTTGCCCCCGGCGAGGGGGTGGGAGAAGCGACACGAAGTGCGCGAAGCCTGGGGGTGAGCCCTAAACCTCTAGCCACTCTTTGCGAGTGGTTGCGTCGGCACGCAGGCTGTCGGGCGTGCCATCGAACACGATGCTGCCGTGGCCCATGACGAGCGCACGGTCCGAGATCTGCATCGCGATGGTCAGCTTCTGCTCGATCAGCAGCACCGAGATGCCCTTGTCCTTGAGCGTCTTCAGGTACTGCCCCACCAGCTCGACGATCTTGGGTGCGAGGCCTTCGGTGGGCTCGTCGATGATGATCAGGTCGGGGTCGCCCATCAGCGTGCGGCACAGCGTGAGCATCTGCTGCTCGCCGCCCGAGAGCACGCCGGCCTCGGTGTGCTGGCGCTCCTTCAGGCGCGGGAACATGCCGTACATGTCGTCGAAGGACCAGCGGCTTCCCTTGCCCGTGCCCTTCTGGCCCAAGAGCAGGTTCTGGTGCACCGTGAGCTTGGGAAAGATGTCGCGGTTCTCGGGCACGTAGCCGATGCCCAGATGCGCGATCTCGTAGGCCTTCCGGCGCAGGATGTCCTGGTCCTTCCAGCGCAGCGTGCCTTCGGCATGCACCAGGCCCATGATGGCCTTGGCGGTGGTCGAGCGGCCCGAGCCGTTGCGGCCCAGCAGCGCGACGATCTCGCCGGCGCCCACGTTGAAGGAAACGCCATGCAGCACATGGCTCTTGCCGTAGTAGGCGTGGATGTCGTGAAGCTTCAGCATGTCAGGTCTCCCGCCGGGCCGCCCCAAGGGAGGCCGCGCCCCCTTGGGGGGGCAGCGAATACACGAAGTGATGAGAGTGGGGGCATCAGTGTCCCGCCCCCTGTGCGTCGGCGACCGAGGAGCCCAGGTAAGCCTCCTGCACGCGTGCATTCGCACGAACGGCAGCAGGCGTGTCGAAGGCAATGACCTCGCCATACACCACCACCGCGATCTTGTCGGCCAGCCCGAAGACCACGCCCATGTCGTGCTCCACCGTCAGCAGCGTCTTGCCGACCGTCACGTGCTTGATCAGCGAGATGAAGTGCGCCGTCTCGGTCTTGCTCATGCCGGCCGTCGGCTCGTCCAGGAGAATGACGCCGGCGCCGCCCGCAATGGTCACGCCGATCTCGAGCGCGCGCTGCTCCGCATAGGTGAGGTTCACCGCATGCACGTCGCGCTTGCGCTGCAGGCCGATCTGCTTGATGAGCTCTTCGGTGCGCGCGTTGGCATCGTCCAGGTTCGAGAGAAAGCGCAGGAAGGTGTAGCGGTAGCCCAGGCTCCACAGCACGCCGCAGCGCAGGTTCTCGAACACGCTGAGCTTCGGGAAGATGTTGGTGATCTGGAAGCTGCGCGACAGGCCCAGCCGGTTGATCTCGTAGGGCTTCTTGCCATCGATGCGCTGGCCGCTCAGCAGCACCTCGCCGCTCGTGGGCGCGAGCCGCCCGCTGATCAGGTTGAACAGCGTCGACTTGCCCGCCCCGTTCGGGCCGATGATGGCCACGCGTTCCCCGGCCTTTACGGCCAGGTCCACGCCGCGGATGATCTCGGTCTTGCCGAAATTCTTGCGCAGCGACTTCAGTTCCAATGCGAATTGCGCGCTCATTACGCAGCCTCCCGGCGCTTGATTTCTGCTTCGATCTCTTCCTGCGCCTGGCCCCAGGCACGCACGAAGCGGCGGCGCGCCACCTCCAGCGCTGCCAGGCCCACGGCCAGGATCGCGGCGGCGCCAAGCCAGCTTGCCGTGCCCGAGGTGTCGAGCGCCACACCGAAGAAGTTCAGGGTGGGTCCGAGCGCCGAGTTCAACTGGATGTGATAGATCATCTCGATCAGCGCGGCAGCGCCGACCACCACCGGCACCAGCGCCACGGCCAGCGCGACGTACAGCAGCCAGAAGCGGCCGAACTTGCCGAACTTGGCGACCCTCAGGTTCATCATCACCAGGCTGGCGATGCCGCCGGGCGCGAACATCACCATGAACACGAACACCAGGCCGAAATAGAGCTGCCAGGCCTTCGAGAGCTCTGACAGCAGGATCGACGCGAACACCAGCAGCACCGCGCCGATGATCGGCCCGAAGAAGAACACCGCGCCGCCCAGGAAGGTGAACAGCAGGTAGCCGCCCGAGCGGATGGCGCTCAGGCTGTCGGCCGCATTCACGATCTCGAAGTTGATCGACGCCAGCCCGCCGCCAATGCCCGCGAAGAAGCCCGCGATGATGAAGGCGAAGTACCGCACGCGCTGCGTGTTGTAGCCGATGAACTCCACGCGCTCCGGGTTGTCGCGCACCGCGTTCAGCATGCGGCCGAGCGGCGTGCCGGTGAAGGCATACATGAGCGCGGTGCAGACGAAGCAGTAGGCGGCGATCAGGTAGTACACCTGGATCTGCGGGCCGAAGTTGAAGCCGAAGAAAGTCGGGCCGTAGACCCGGTCGGTGGTGATGCCGCCCTCGCCGCCGAAGAAGCTCGGGAACATCAGCGCCATGGAGGCCACCAGCTCGCCGATGCCCAGAGTGATCATCGCGAAGGTGGTGCCCGACTTCTTCGTGGTGACGAAGCCCAGCAGGATGGCAAAGAACATGCCGGCCAGGCCGCCCACCAGGGGAATGGCCACGAGCGGAATCTGCAGCCCGCCCTTGTCGCCCATGTTCATCACGTGGATGGCAAGGAAGGAACCGAGCCCGACGTAGACGGCATGGCCGAAGCTCAGCATGCCGCCCTGTCCCAGCAGGATGTTGTAGCTCAGGCAGATGATGATCAGGTAACCCATCTGCGAGAGCATGGTGAGCGCCAGGCTGCTCTTGAACATCAGCGGCGAGACGATCAGCACGATCGCGAACAGCGACCAGATCAGGAAGCGCCCGATGTTCCAGGGCTTGAAGCGGTAGTACTGCGTCGGGGTCGTGGTTGTTGTCGTTGTCATGGCTTCAGTCCTCCCGGGTGCCAAGAAGACCCTTGGGCCTGAAGATGAGAATCAGCACCAGGAACAGGTACGGCAGGATCGGCGCGACCTGCGAGATCGTGAGCTTGAGCAGCTCGTAGCCGAAGGTCTGGTCGGTCACGGTGAAGCCCAGCATCTGCAGGCCGCCGGCGAACGACTGGTCCATGGCTACCGCGAAAGTCTGGACGATGCCGATCAGAAGCGACGCCAGGAATGCGCCGGCCAGCGAGCCCATGCCGCCCACCACCACCACCACGAAGATGATCGAGCCGACCGAGGCCGCCATCGCGGGTTCGGTGACGTAGGTGTTGCCGCCCACCACGCCCGCAAGGCCCGCGAGCGCGGCACCGCCGCCGAACACCAGCATGAAGACGCGCGGCACGTTGTGGCCCAGCGCCTCGACCATGTCGGGATGCTTGAGCGCCGCCTGGATCACCAGGCCGATGCGCGTGCGCGTGAGCAGCAGCCACACCGAGATGAGCATCAGCACGGCCACCAGCATGATGAAGGAGCGCGACTTCGGAAACTGCGTGCCGTACAGCGAGAACAGCGGCCCCTGCAGCTGCGGCGGCAGGCCGTAGGGCACGGTCGAGCGTCCCCAGGCGAGCTGCACCAGTTCCAGGATGAGGTAAGAAAGCCCGAAGGTCACCAGGAGTTCCGGCACATGGCCGAACTTGTGGACCCGGCGCAGGCTGTAGCGCTCGAAGGCGGCGCCCAGAAAGCCCACCAGCAGCGGCGCGATGAACAGCGCCGGCCAGAAGCCGACGATGCCGGACAGCGTATAGGCGATGTAGGCGCCGAGCATGTAGAAGCTGGCGTGCGCGAAGTTGAGCACGCCCATCATGCTGAAGATCAGCGTAAGGCCGGAGCTCAGCATGAACAGCAGCAGTCCGTAGCTGACGCCGTTGAGCAGCGAGATGACGAAGAATTCGACGTTCATCGGTCTTTCGTGTCAGGTAAGAAAAGAAAAAGGCCCGAGTGTTGAAGTCGGGCCTCGACCGGTCGGCGCGCGATCAGGCGATCACGAGTTGTTGGGCCGCTTCATCTGGCACGTGGTGGGCGTGCTCGCAACATAGGCTTCGTAGAACTTGACGGGCGCCAGCGTGTAGCCGGTGTTCTCCGGGCTGTAGGGGTTCTTGGCATCGGCCTTCTGCCAGCGCGTGATCCACAGGCCCTGCTGCAGCTGGTGGTCGGACTTGCGCATCTCGACGTCGCCGTTGAAGCTCTTGAACTTCATGCCTTCCATCGCGGCGGCCACCTTGACGGGCTCGGTCGACTTGGTGCGCACGAAGGCCTCGCTGAGCATGGCGTACACCGTGTAGATGTCGGTGGTGTACATGTCGTCGTTGAACCTCTTCTTGAACTCGTTCATCAACGGCTGGACGGGGCCGGGCGCGTTGTAGTGGCTGTAGCCCACCTGGTAGACCTTGCCGTCCGAAGCCGCGCCCATGGCGGTCGGCGTGCCATTGGTCACGGCGTAGTAGGTGTAGAACTTGACGTTCAGGCCCGAGTCGTTGGCCGACTTGATGAGCAGCGCCAGGTCGGAGCCCCAGTTGCCGGTGATGACGGTGTCGGCACCCGAGGCCTTGATCTTCGCGATGTAGGGCGAGAAGTCGCGCACCTGCGCGAGCGGGTGCAGGTCGTCGCCCACGATCTCGATGTCGGGCCGCTTGTCCTTGAGGTTCTGCTTGGCGAACTTGGAGACCTGCTGGCCGTGCGAGTAGTTCTGGTTGATGAGGTAGACCTTCTTGATGTCGGGCTGTTCCTTCATGAAGGCGGTCAGCGCTTCCATCTTCATGGAGGTGTCGGCATCGAGGCGGAAGTGCCAGTAGCTGCACTTGCTGTTGGTCAGGTCGGGGTCGACGGCCGCGTAGTTGATGTAGAGCACTTCCTTGCCCGGGTTGCGGGCGTTGTGCTTCTCGAGCGCATCGATGATGGCCAGCGCCGGGCCGGAACCGTTGCCCTGCACCACGTAGCGTGCGCCCTGGTCCATGGCCGAGCGCAGGGCGCTGGTGGTTTCCTGCGGGCTCAGCTTGTTGTCGATGGCGATGACCTCGAACTTCACGCCGGCCGCGTTCTTCTTGTTGAACTCCTCGGCCAGGAACTGGAAGGTCTTGAGCTGGTTGGTTCCAACGGCCGCCATCAGGCCCGACAGCGGGTCGAGCCAGGCGATCTTCACGGTCTCTCCCTTCTGGGCCAGGGCGCCGGCGGCGCTCGCTGCAAGGATGGATGCGGTAGCGATTTTCAGAGCGAACTTCACGATCTATTTCTCCTGGTCAAACCGATTCAAATGGCCGCACGAGAGTACAAGCGTTTGTGGCCCCTACCCTCAGGGAATGCCCGTAAGGAGGCGGCCGCAAGGCCCGTTTCTATCGCGCAGGCGACACTGCATTTCTCAAGGTTGCTACCGCGCGGTAGGCAGCTGCTACCAGCGGGTAGGAATGCGTCCGGATGGACGCTCAGGGGCGCTTCATCTGGCAGGTGGTGGGCGTGCTTGCCACATACGATTCGTAGTACTTCACGGGGACATTCGTGTAGCCGGTGTTCTCGGCGTCGTAGGGGTATTTGGCGCTGGCCTTTTCCCAGCGCGAGATATAGAGGCCCTGCTGCAGCTGGTGGTCGGCCTTGCGCACCTCGACCTCACCGTTGAAGCTCTTGATCTTCATGCCTTCGAGCGCCGCGGCCACCTTGACCGGATCGGTCGACCTGGTCTGCACGAAGGCGGCATCGAGCAGCGCGAACGTGTGATAGATCGACGATTGCGTCAGGTCGTCGTTCATCTTCTTCTTGTAGCCGGCGAGCAGCTTCTGGATCTCGCCGCCCATGTTGTAGTGGCCATAGGCCACCGTGTAGATCTTGCCGGCGGAGGTAGCACCCATGGCCGTTGGGGTGCCGGTGCCGAATGCGTAGTAGGTGAGGAACTTGACGTCCAGGCCCGAGTCGTTGGCCGCCTTGATGAGCAGCGACAGGTCGGAGCCCCAGTTGCCGGTGATGACGGTGTCCGCACCCGATGCCTTGATCTTGGCGATGTAGGGCGAGAAGTCGCGCACCTGCGCGAGCGGGTGCAGGTCGTCGCCCACGATCTGGATATCGGGGCGCTTGGTCTTGAGGTTCTCCTTGGCGAACTTCGACACCTGCACGCCGTGCGCATAGTTCTGCCCGAGGATGTAGACCTTCTTGATGTCGGCCTGGTCCTTCATCCAGGTGGTCAGCGCCTCCATCTTCATGGAGGTGTCGGCGTCGAGGCGAAAGTGCCAGTAGCTGCATTTGCTGTTGGTGAGGTCTGGATCGACCGCCGCATAGTTCAGGTAGAGCAACTCCTTGCCCGGATTGCGCGCGTTGTTCTTCTCGACGGCATCGATGATGGCCAGCGCCGGGCCGGAACCATTTGCCCTGGGTGATGTAGCGCGCCCCCTGGTCCTGCGCCGAGCGCAGCGCCGCGGTCGTCTCTTGCGGGCTCAGCTTGTTGTCGATCGCGATGATCTCGAACTTCACGCCCGAGGCATTCTTCTTGTTGAACTCTTCAGCCAGGAACTGCGTGGTCTTGAGCTGGTTGGTTCCCACCGCCGCCATCAGGCCCGACAGCGGATCGAGCCAGGCGATCTTGACGGTCTCGCCCTTCTGGGCAAGTGCGGCCGTCATGCCGACCAACATGGCACAGGCGGCTGCTGACTTGATGGCAAATTGCATGAAGAGTCTCCAGAGTGAAAGTCGGAATGCCAGCGTACAAGCGCCCTTTTCTTCGCTGCACAGGGATTGCCCGGAAGGAAGGCCGCCGAAGCGGCCTTGCTATCGCATGCGCGACAGTGGGGCCGGGCTTTGGCGCTTCGTCAGGTGGTGGTGGTGGGAAGCTTGTAGTCCTTGAGCTGCTCGCGCAGCCGGGTCTTGAGGATCTTGCCGGTGGCGCCGATCGGAATCGCCTCGACGAACACCACGTCGTCGGGAATCTGCCACTTGGCCGTCTTGCCCTCGTAGAACTTCAGCAGCTCCTCGCGCGCGACCTCTGCGTTGGGCTTCTTCACCACCGCGATGATCGGCCGCTCGTCCCACTTGGGGTGGTACACGCCGATGCAGGCGGCCATGGCGACGGCCGGGTGCGAGACGGCGATGTTCTCGATCTCGATGGAGCTGATCCACTCGCCGCCGGACTTGATCACGTCCTTGCTGCGGTCGGTGATCTGCAGGTAGCCCTCGGCGTCGATGGTGGCGACGTCACCGGTGGGAAACCAGCCGCGGCCCTGCTCGTCGCGGATGAGTGGATCGCCGCCCTCGCCCTTGAAGTATTCCTTCACGATCCACGGGCCCTTGACCAGCAGGTCGCCGTAGGCCTTGCCGTCCCAGGGCAACTCCTTGCCGTCGCCGTCGACGATCTTCATGTCGACGCCGAAGATCGCGCGGCCCTGCTTCATGCGGATCTGCAGCTGCGCATCGGGCGGCAGCGACAGGTGCTTGTTCTTGAGCGTGCACAGCGTGCCCAGCGGGCTCATCTCGGTCATGCCCCAGGCATGCAGCACCTCGACGCTGTAGTGCTCCTGGAACGCCGTGATCATGGCCGGCGGGCAGGCCGAGCCGCCAATGACGGTGCGATTGAGCTTGCTGAACTTCAGGCCGTTGGCCTGCATGTGGCCGAGCATCATCTGCCACACGGTGGGCACGCCGGCCGCGAAGGTCACGCCTTCGGATTCGATCAGTTCGTACACCGACTTGCCGTCGAGCGCCGGGCCGGGAAACACGAGCTTGCAGCCCACCAGCGCGGCCGAGTACGGAATGCCCCAGGCGTTGACGTGGAACATCGGCACCACCGGCAGCACCGAGTCGCGCGCCGACAGCCGCATGACGTCGGGCAGCGCCGCGGCGTAGGCATGCAGCATGGTCGAGCGGTGGCTGTAGAGCGCAGCCTTGGGGTTGCCGGTGGTGCCGCTCGTGTAGCACATGCTCGAGGCCGAGTTCTCGTCGAAGGTGGGCCAGTCGTAGGCGGTGGACTGCCCGCCGATCCAGCTTTCGTAGCTCACGAGGTTGGGCACGCCGCTGTCCGCCGGCAGCTTGTCGGCATCGCACAGGGCAATCCACTTGCGGACCGTGGGGCACTTGGCATGCACCGCCTGCACCAGCGGCAGGAAGCTCAGGTCGAAGCACAGGATCTGGTCTTCGGCGTGGTTGGCGATCCAGGCGATCTGGTCGGGGTGCAGGCGCGGGTTGATGGTGTGCAGCACGCGGCCGCTGCCGCTCACGCCGTAGTACAGCTCCAGGTGCCGGTAGCCGTTCCAGGCCAGCGTGGCGATGCGATCGCTGAACAGCAGCTGCTCGCCGTCCAGCGCATTGGCCACCTGCCGGGCGCGCGATGCGATACCGCCCCAGGTGGTGCGGTGGATGTCGCCCTCGACCCGGCGCGAGACGATCTCGCCGTCGCCGTTGTGGCGCTCGGCGAACTCGATCAGCGACGAGATCAAAAGCGGTTGGTCTTGCATCAAACCCAGCATCTACGGACTCCTTTTTGAAATGACTTCATGACAGCTTGCGAACAACGGATTCACGCAAGCTTCGGCCACTTCCACAATGACACAAACCCGCACTGCCGGATTGAACGGAGCGGCTCTTTGATGCGCCTGATCAAGGCACGGCCTGCACCGGCGTGATCACGGCCGCCGAGGGCGTGGCGTCGAGCCGCAGCTGCGACGGCCATGTCGCCCAGGTTGCACCAAGTTCGGGCGTGTTCGGGTCGCCCTTGCGCATGAAGGCGCCGACGCTGGCCATGACGGCATGGGACAGCGCGAGCCGGCCCGCCTGGTTGGCCTTGCCGCCCATCACGTTGCTGAGCAGCGAGCCGCTGAAATTGCCGAACACGAACGGCAGGTCGAAGGCATGCGCGGCCCCGTACACGTCGTTCCACGGCGAGGGCTCCTGCGCCCAGTCGAGGCGGTAGTGCCAGATGTTCGACTGGTGCGTCTTCATCGTGTTGAGCAGGTTGTCGCGGTTGGCCTCGAACAGGCCCTTCGTGATGACGGCCGTCGCCGCGTTGTAGCCCGTGCCGGGCGTGTCTACCGGAAGGTAGGACGGATCGATGATGTCGGCCACCGTGAGCGCGGGAGGCGCATCGGGATCGAAGTTGAACATCATCGAGAAGCGCTGGGCATCGGTGACGATCCAGCCCGGCTTCGGGAAGCCGATGGTTCCCAGCAGCGAGGCGAAGAGCTTGCCCTCGTCGCGCGTGTTGCCCGCGAGCATCGGCACCTTGACGTAGTTGCCGGCCGCAATGGCGCCGATCGGATCCACGGGCAGCACCGTGCCGTCGGGAATCGGCGCGACGCTGCCCAGGCCGTTGGCAACCACCGTGGCCAGCATCGCCCCGCCCTCCTGGGCGCGCAGGTACTCGGCAATCTGCGCCGGCGTACGCGTGCCGATGTAGGCCTTGGCGGCGGCCGCGTCGGCGGCGGTGCCGTCGGCCACGAGCAGCTTCTCCAGGATCGACTGCCCTTGCGCGAGCGAAGCCGAGGCCGGCGCCAGCGTCGGCAGCGTGCCTGGCGGCAGGTTGCTTGCGAGCGAGATCCCGCCGCTCATCTCGAAGGCCTTGTGGAACAGGCCCTTGGCCACCGGCGAGGTCATCACCGCCAGCAGGTTGGTGGCGCCGGCCGATTCGCCCGACAGCGTGACGTTGCCCGGATCGCCGCCGAAGTTCGCGATGTTGTTCTTGATGAAGCGCAGCGCCGCCATGTTGTCGAGCAGCGCGAAGTTGCCCGAGTCGTCGCCCGCGCTGCCGCCCGGGCGCAGCTGCGGCATGTTCAGGAAGCCCAGGATGCCCAGGCGGTAGCTGGCGGTGACGACCACCGCGTTGGCGGCCTTCGCGAGCCTGGCGCCGTCGTAGAGCGGATCGGCCGTGTAGCCCGAAATATTGCTGCCGCCGTGCACGAACAGCAGCACCGGCAGGTTCTGCTCGTCCGTTGCGGGCCGCCAGATGTTGACGAACAGGCAGTCCTCGCTGCCGACCGGCTTGCCCAGCATGGCGCCGATGGTGGCGTCGTAGGTGTTGTTGGCGCCGGGGCCGAAGAGGCGACCGATCTGCAGGCAGGCATTGCCGAACTTCGCGGCCGGGCGGATGCCGCTCCAGGCCTCGGGTTCCACCGGCGCACGCCAGCGCAGCGCGCCGACCGGCGGCTGCGCGAAGGGAACGCCCTTCCAGAACCAGGTGCCCGAGCTGGCGCTGTCGTCCACGCCCTCGATCTTGCCGGCGGTGGTCTGGCGCACCATGGGACCATCGGCGGCCGGTGGCGGCGGCGGCGGCGCAGGCGGCGCGGCCGGCAGGAACGAGAACGACGAGCCCGAAGAGCCGCCGCCGCAGGCCGCGAGGGCCAGGCAGGCCGCCGCGGCCAGTGCCCGCGCCGCCGCCGCCGTGGTCGTTGCCGCCATGCCCTGGGTTTCTGGCCGGGCGCATACCGCTGCTGTCAGTGCCGTATTCATTTTTTGTCTCCACACCGGGTTAATCGGAATTCCTGCCTGGGCGTCCGGCGGCCATACTCCGGCCCGCCGAACCCCTAAAAATTCTAGGAACGCACGCCGTTTCCCCCGCTATCGCAAGCGCGCCAATTCAATGACTTCAGGAGCCTCCATGCCGCATGCCCAGCGCCGGCCGCAACGCCGGTCCGGCTGCGCGCAGCAGCCCGAGTCGCGGACCAGTTCGGCCGCCTGGCTCGAAGGCGTGCTCTCGATGTTCGAGGCCGAGGGACTCGACGTGCCCTCGCTGCTGCGCGACGCGGGCTTCGATCCCGATTCGCTCCATCGGCAGAACGCCCGCATTCCGGTGGACGAGATCTCGGTGCTCTGGCAACTGGCGGTGGCGCGCGCCGGCAAGCCCACGCTGGGCCTCGCCCGCGACCTGGCCGCCACGCACAGCAAGCTGGGCACGGTCGGCCACGCCATGGCCTGCAGCGCCGACCTGGGCGCGGCGCTCGTGCGGCTCACGCGCTACATGGCGGTGATCTCCGACGCGACCGCTTTCTCGATGCAGCGCGAGGCGCGCGGCTGCTGGATGGTGATGGAGCACACCGGCGGCAGCCTCCCGATTCCGCGCCAGCGCGTCGAATACGCCCTGCTGACCGTCTTCATGCAGTGCCAGTGGCTCACGCGGCGCGAGCTGCAGCCGCTCGCGCTCGAATTCGTCTATCCGCCGCCGGCCGATGACCGGCTGCACCGCGAGGCCTTCGGCTGCGAGATCCGCTACAACGCGCCGGCCAACCGGCTGCTGCTGTCGGCGGCCGACATGGCGATGCCGCTGCCCACCCATCACCCGACGCTGGGCGAGATGCAGGAGCACCTGCTGGACGACCAGCTGAACCTGCTGGGCCAGACCACCACCAGCACCCTGGTGTGCGCCGAGATCGCGCGCCGGCTGCCGCAAGGCGAACCGCGCCGGCAGGACGTGGCCGCGGGCCTCGGCCTCGCGGAACGCACGCTGCAGCGGCGGCTGCAGGAAGAGTCGGTGTCGTTCCAGTCGCTGCTCGACCGCACCCGCCGCGAACTGGCGCAGCAGTACCTGGCGGAAGACCGCCACACGCTCACCGACGTGGCCGACATGCTCGGCTTCGTCGACAGCAGCAACTTCTTCCGGGCCTGCAAGCGCTGGTTCGGGCTGCCGCCTGCCCAATACCGGGCGCGCATCTGGGACACGCCGGCGCTGGCCCACTGAACGGGTCTTGACCCTCGATGGCCCGCATCGCCAGGGGTCTCGCGCTCTGCCGGACAATCCGGGCATGAGCTTGCTTGCTGAAGACACGGCCGCCGCCGACCTTGGATTGCGCTGGAAACCCGGATTCCGGGCGCTGGGCCCCGCCTTTCTCACCGAACTGCGGCCGACGCCCCTGCCCGATCCCCCCTACTGGGTGGGCCACAGCGAGGCGGCGGCCCGCATGCTCGGCCTGCCGGCCGATTGGCGGCAATCGGAGGGCACGCTGGCTGCATTGACCGGCAACCTGCCCGTCGCCGGAACGCAGCCCTTCGCCACGGTGTACAGCGGCCACCAGTTCGGCGTGTGGGCCGGCCAGCTCGGCGACGGCCGCGCCATCATGCTCGGCGAAACCGAGGGCGGCCTCGAGGTGCAGCTCAAGGGCGCGGGCCGCACGCCCTACTCGCGCGGCGCCGACGGCCGGGCCGTGCTGCGCTCCAGCATCCGAGAATTCCTCTGCAGCGAGGCCATGCACGGCCTGGGCATTCCGACCACCCGCGCGCTCTGCATCACGGGCTCCGACGCCCGCGTGTACCGCGAAATGCCCGAAACCGCCGCCGTCGTGACCCGCGTGGCACCCAGCTTCATCCGCTTCGGCCACTTCGAGCACTTCTCGGCCAACCAGCGCGAGACCGAACTGCGCGCGCTGGCCGACTACGTCATCGACCGCTACTACCCGGCCTGCCGTACCACCGACCGCTTCAACGGCAATGCCTACGCGGCCTTCCTGGAAGCCGTGAGCGAGCGCACCGCCGCCTTGCTCGCGCAATGGCAGGCCGTGGGCTTCTGCCACGGCGTGATGAACACCGACAACATGAGCATCCTCGGGCTCACCATCGACTACGGGCCGTTCCAGTTCCTGGACGGCTTCGATCCGCGCCACATCTGCAACCACAGCGATACCAGCGGGCGCTATGCCTTCAACCAGCAGCCCAATGTGGCCTACTGGAACCTGTTCTGCCTCGCGCAGGCCCTGTTGCCGCTGATCGGCGACCAGGAAATCGCCATCGCCGCGCTGGAGTCCTACAAGACGGTGTTCCCGCGCGAATTCGAAGGCCGCATGCGCGCCAAGCTCGGGCTCGCGGAGGCCGCCGAAGGCGACCGCGCGCTCATCGAGGCCGTGCTGAAGCTCCTCGCCGCCGAAAAGGTCGACTACACCATCTTCTGGCGCCGCCTTTCGCAGCACATGGACGGCGGCAACGCCGAACCGGTGCGCGACCTGTTCCTGGACCGCGCGGGCTTCGATGCCTGGCTGCTATCCTTTTCGCAGCGGCACGCGCAATTGCCGCGCGCCCAAGCCGCGGACTTGATGCTCAAATCGAATCCGAAGTACGTGCTGCGGAACCACCTGGGCCAGCAGACCATCGAAGCGGCCAGCCAGAAAGACTTCTCGGCTGTGGCAACCTTGTTGGCCCTGCTCGAAACCCCATTTGAAGAACATCCCGGCGCCGATGCCTATGCCGGGTTCCCGCCCGACTGGGCCTCCACGATCGAAATCAGCTGCTCATCATGACCACTCCCATCGAGAAAACCGACGCCGAATGGAAGGCCCTGCTCGCCGAAAAAGGCGCCGAGCCCGCGGCCTTCGAGGTCACACGCCACGCGGCCACCGAACGGCCCTTCACCGGCAAGTACGAGGCGCACTGGGACGACGGCACCTACCACTGCATCTGCTGCGGCGCCAAGCTGTTCGAATCGGGCACCAAGTTCGACGCGGGCTGCGGCTGGCCGAGCTTCTCGGAAGAGGCCGTACCGGGTGCCATCCGGAACATCGTCGACCGTTCGCACGGCATGGTGCGCACCGAGAACGTCTGCGCCAATTGCGGCGCCCACCTGGGCCACGTGTTCCCCGACGGCCCCACCGAAACCGGCCTGCGCTACTGCATGAACTCGGCTTCGCTCGACTTCAAGAAAAAATGAAACTGATCCTCGACTTCTTTCCGATCCTGCTGTTCTTCGGCGCCTACAAGCTGGCCGACATCTACACCGCCACCGGCGTGCTGATGGCCGCCACCGTGCTGCAGATGGGCATCATCTACGCCCTGGACCGCAAGCTGCAGGCCATGCAGAAGGCCACGCTGGTGCTCATTCTGCTGTTCGGCACGCTCACGCTGGTACTGCACGACGACCGCTTCATCAAGTGGAAGCCCACAGTCCTCTACGGCGCCATGGCCATCGCCCTGGCGGTGGCGCTCTGGGCGCTGAAGAAGAACTTCCTCAAGATGCTGCTGGGCTCGCAGCTCCAGCTGCCGGACCGCATCTGGGGGCGCCTGAACGTGGCGTGGATCGGCTATTGCCTCTTCATGGCGGCCATCAACGGCTACGTGGCGGCCTACTTCACCACCGAGGCATGGGTCAACTTCAAGCTCTGGGGCTACGTGTTCCCGATCGTGTTCCTGGTGGCGCAGGGCCTTTATATCTCGCCGCACCTCAAGGGCGACGACAAGCCCGCATCATGAGCGCTGCCGTGAGCCACCCCCTGCCGACCGCGCGCGACCTCGAAGCGGCGCTGCGCGAAGCGCTCGACCCTACCACGCTCGAGGTGATCGACGAGAGCGGCGCCCACGCTGGCCACGCAGGCGCCAATGCCGAGGGCCGGGGCACCCATTTCCGGGTCCGCATTGCTTCCCCACTGTTCGAAGGGAAGCCCCGCGTGGCGCGCCATCGCCTTGTGTATGATGCCCTCCAAGTTTTTATCGCACAGGGTCTGCACGCCATCGCCATCGAGGTGCTCTGAGTCGCCGTTGGATTGCCGGCACGCGCCGAAACGGCCGCGGCAGCCCCGCCCCCTTTCTTCCCGCTCCTCCGTTTTTTTCCACGCGCTTTTCGTACACGCGCATTTCCCCTCCAGCCTGATATTCATTTCATGAAAAAACAACTCTTGCAGGCCGTTGCGGCCGCAGCGCTGCTCGGTGCGATTCCTCTGGCGGCTGTGGCGCAGAACGCGGCCATCGTCAACGGCAAGCCCGTGCCCAAGGCGCGCATGGACGTGCTGGCCCAGCAGCTGGCCGCGGCCGGCCGCCCGGTCACGCCGGAGATGCAGGGCCAGTTGCGCGAGGAAATCGTCGCGCGCGAAGTGTTCATGCAGGAAGCGCAGAAGCAGGGCCTGGACGCCACCGACGACTACAGGAACCAGCTCGAGCTCGCCCGCCAGGCCATCCTGATCCGCGCACTGTTCGAGAACTACCGCAAGACCAGCCCGGTCTCGGACGCCGACGTGAAGGCCGAGTACGACAAGTTCGTGGCGGCCAATGGCGGCAAGGAATACAAGGCCCGCCACATCCTGGTCGAGACCGAAGACCAGGCCAAGAAGGTCATGGCCGACCTGAAGAAGGGCACCAAGTTCGAGGACATCGCCAAGAAGCAGAGCAAGGACCCGGGATCGGGCGCCAATGGCGGCGATCTCGACTGGGCCAACCCCGCGAGCTTCGTGCCCGAGTTCTCCGAGGCGATGATCAAGCTCAAGAAGGGCGAGACCACGGCCGCCCCCGTCAAGACGCAGTTCGGCTACCACATCATCCGTGTCGACGACATCCGCCAGGCCCAACTGCCGAAGCTGGAAGAAGTGCAGCCGCAGATCACGCAGCAGCTGCAGCAGCAGCGCCTGCAGAAGTACCAGGAAGAGCTGCGCGCGAAGGCGAAGGTCGAGTAAGCCCCAGGGCTTTCCTGACCCATGAAAAAAGCGGCCCGCGGGCCGCTTTTTCGTTTCGGGCTTTTTCTTTCAACCCACCCAGCGGCGCGCATTGCGCCAGATCCGCATCCAGGGGCTCAGCTCACTCCTGTCGCCGCCGGTCCAGCTCATCTGGATGTTGCGGAACACGCGTTCGGGGTGCGGCATCACCGCGGTGAAGCGGCCGTCGGGCGTGGTCACCGAGGTCAGGCCGCCGGCGCTGCCGTTCGGGTTGAACGGGTACTGCTCGGTCGGATTGCCGTGGTTGTCCACGAAGCGCATGGCGGCAATGGCCTTGGCCGCATCGCCGCGGTGCTTGAAGTTGGCATAGCCCTCGCCGTGCGCCACTGCGATCGGCAGGCGCGTGCCCGCCATGCCCGCGAAGAAGATGCTCGGCGATTCGAGCACCTCGACCATCGACAGGCGCGCCTCGAAGCGTTCGCTCTGGTTGGTGGTGAAGCGCGGCCAGGCCTCGGCGCCCGGAATGATGTCGGCCAGTTCGGCGAACATCTGGCAGCCGTTGCACACGCCCAGGCCGAAGGTGTCTTCGCGGCCGAAGAAGGCCTTGAACTGCTCGGCGAGCTTCGGGTTGAAGGTGATGCTGCGCGCCCAGCCGATGCCAGCGCCCAGGGTATCGCCGTAGCTGAAGCCGCCGCAGGCCACCACGCCCTTGAAGTCGGCGAGGTTCGCCCGGCCCGCCTGCAGGT
This sequence comes from Variovorax beijingensis, assembly GCF_003951285.1. GTDB lineage: Bacteria > Pseudomonadota > Gammaproteobacteria > Burkholderiales > Burkholderiaceae_C > Variovorax > Variovorax beijingensis. The sequence goes on from NZ_RXFQ01000016.1 coordinate 83,828, forward strand.
CGGTCATGTGGACGTCGAAGGCCTCGAAGCCGGCCTCGGTGAAGGCGTAGGCCATCTCGACGTGCGAGTTGACGCCCTGCTCGCGCAGGATCGCGACCTTGGGGCGCGACGACAGCAGCCCCGGGCCGAGTTCGCCCCAGCCCTTGCCGAGCGGCGGCGAGACATGCCAGTGCAGGCCCGGATCGGCGGGTTCTCCCGCCGCGGCGTGCTCGGCATCGGCGCAGGCCGGGTTGTCGCGCTCGCGGGCGATCTTCCAGCTGACCGAATCCCACACCTGGTGCAGGTCCTGCAGCGTTGCGCTGAACACCGACTTGGCGTCGCGCCAGACTTCGAGCTTGCCCTTGCCCGCATCCATCGTGGAGCTGGCGGGCCGCGTCTTGCCGACGAAATGGCTGTGGGCGCTGAGGCCGTGGGCGCGCAGCACCTGCATCACCTCGTTGCGCTCCTCGGTGCGCACCTGCAGCACCATGCCGAGTTCTTCGTTGAACAGCGCCTTGAGCGTGAGCTCCTCGCGCCGCGCGCTGACCTGCTGCGCCCAGTTCTTGGCGTCGCCGGTTTCCATGCGGCTGTCGGAGATGCCGTCGCCTTCGGTGACCAGCATGTCGACGTTGAGCGCCACGCCCACGTGGCCCGCAAAGGCCATCTCGCAGGCGGTGGCGAACAGGCCGCCGTCGCTGCGGTCGTGCATGGCCAGGATCTTGCCGTCGGCGCGCAGCGCGTTCACGGCATTGACCAGCGCGACGAGCTGCGCCGGATCGTCGAGGTCGGGCACCGTGTCGCCGCTCTGGTTGAGCGTCTGCGCCAGGATGCTGCCAGCCATGCGGTGCTGGCCGCGGCCCAGGTCGATGAGCACCAGCGTGGTGTCGGCCTGCGTGGCATCGAGTTGCGGCGTGAGCGTGCCGCGCACGTCGGCCAGCGTGGCGAAGGCGGTCACGATCAGGCTCACGGGCGAGGTGACCTTCCGGGCTTCGTCCCCATCGTTCCACTGCGTGCGCATCGACAGCGAATCCTTGCCGACCGGAATCGACACGCCCAGCGCCGGGCACAGCTCCAGGCCCACGGCCTTGACGGTTTCGTACAGCGCGGCATCTTCGCCGGGCTCGCCGCAGGCCGCCATCCAGTTGGCCGACAGCTTCACACGCGAGAGCTCGATGGGCGCGGCCAGCAGGTTGGTGATGGCCTCGGCCACGGCCATGCGGCCCGAGGCCGGCGCGTCGAGCGCGGCCAGCGGCGTGCGCTCGCCCATGCTCATTGCCTCGCCGGCAAAGCCCTTGTAGTCGGCCAGCGTCACGGCGCAGTCGGCCACCGGCACCTGCCAGGGGCCGACCATCTGGTCGCGGTGGCTCAGCCCGCCCACGGTGCGGTCGCCGATGGTGATCAGGAAGCGCTTGGAGGCCACGGTCGGGTGCGACAGCACGTCGATGGCGGCCTTCTGCAGGTCGACGCCCGTGAGGTCGAGCGGCTTGAACGTGCGGGCGACGCTCTTCACGTCGCGGTGCATCTTGGGCGGCTTGCCGAGCAGCACGTCCATCGGCATGTCGACGGGCTGAGGCGTGTCCTCGCTGCGCGCAGCGCCTTCGTCGGCCACCAGCAGCTGGCGCTCCTCGGTCGCCACGCCCACCACCGAGAACGGGCAGCGCTCGCGCTCGCAGAAGGCCTTGAACTGCTCGAGCGACTCGGGCGCGATGGCCAGCACATAGCGCTCCTGGCTTTCGTTGCACCAGATTTCCTTCGGCGCCATGCCCGACTCTTCGAGCGGCACCGCGCGCAGGTCGAAGCGCGCGCCGCGGCCGGCGTCGTTGGTCAGCTCGGGGAAGGCGTTGCTCAGGCCGCCCGCGCCCACATCGTGGATCGCGAGGATCGGGTTGGCCGCGCCCTGCTGCCAGCAATGGTTGATGACCTCCTGCGCACGGCGCTCGATCTCGGGGTTGCCGCGCTGCACCGAGTCGAAGTCGAGCTCGGCCGCGTTGGCGCCCGTGGCCATGGAACTTGCGGCGCTGCCGCCCATGCCGATGCGCATGCCGGGCCCGCCGAGCTGGATCAGGAGCGAGCCGGCCGGGAACTGGATCTTCTTCGTTTGCGTGGCATCGATGCTGCCGAGGCCGCCCGCGATCATGATGGGCTTGTGGTAGCCGCGCTGCACCGTATCGACATCGCTCGCCACGGTCTGCTCGTATTCGCGGAAGTAGCCCAGAAGGTTGGGCCGGCCGAACTCGTTGTTGAATGCGGCGCCGCCCAGCGGGCCCTCGGTCATGATCTGCAGCGGGCTGGCGATGTGCTCGGGCTTGCCGTAGTGGCCCTCTTCGGGCCAGAGCTTCGACACCGTGAAGCCGGTCAGGCCGGCCTTGGGCTTGGAGCCGCGGCCGGTGGCGCCTTCGTCGCGGATCTCGCCGCCCGCGCCGGTCGAGGCGCCCGGGAACGGCGAAATGGCGGTCGGATGGTTGTGCGTCTCGACCTTCATCAGCACATGGCTCAGCGCGCTATCTTTTTGATAGCCTTGCGAGTCCGAAGCCGGAATGAAGCGCTCGACCGCCGTGCCCTCCATCACCGAGGCGTTGTCGGCATAGGCGATGACCGTGTGCTGCGGGTTCTGCTTCTCGGTGTGGCGGATCATCGAGAACAGGCTTTGCGGCTGGGCCTGGCCGTCGATGGCGAAGCTGGCGTTGAAGATCTTGTGGCGGCAGTGCTCGCTGTTGGCCTGCGCGAACATCATCAGTTCGACATCGCTCGGGTTGCGTCCGAGCCGGGTGAAGGCTTCGACCAGGTAGTCGATTTCGTCTTCCGCCAGCGCCAGCCCGAAACCCGTGTTGGCCGCCACCAGCGCGGCGCGGCCGCCGCCCTGCACGTCGACCAGCGCCATCGGCTGGGCCGGCAGTTCGCTGAACAGGCTGGCGGCCTGCTCGACGGTGGCCAGCACCGATTCGGTCATGCGGTCGTGCAGCGGGCCGGCCACGGTGGCCAGCAGGTCGCCCTCGAGCACGGGCACCTTGCCGATCAGCGGGGCCTTGAGCTTCAGGTGGTACTGGGTGACCCGCTCGACCCGGCGCAGCGCCAGGCCGCAGTTGTGGGCGATGTCGGTGGCCTTCGACGCCCAGGGCGAGACAGTGCCCAGGCGCGGCGTGACGACCACCGAGGCACCTGCCTTGGCCGGCGCCTCGAAGGGCTCGCCGTAGGCCAGGAGCGCGGCAAAACGCTCGTGGCCGGCCGCATCGAGCGCCGCGTCGGTGACCACCAGGTGCACGAAACGGGCGCTGACGCCCTCGATGCGCGCATCGATCGCCTGCAGCTTCGGCAGCAGCTGCCGCGCGCGGAAATCGCTGAGTGCGCTGCCGCCCTCGAAAAAGGTTACGACAGGAAGGGCTTGAGGTGCGGGCTGCGTCACGGTCGAATGGGCCTGGGGCCGCGTTGGGAATCAAGAAATCTGGGCGAATGGCCGCTGACTGGGGTCATCCGCGTTAACCCGGAATTTTAGCTTGGTGAATGGGATAATTCCGGGATGAGCATTACCTACAAAGACGCCGCAGGCATCGAAGCCATGCGCGTCGCCTGCCGCCTGGCTTCCGAGGTGCTGGACTACCTCACGCCCCTCATCAAGCCCGGCATCACCACGAACGACGTCGACCGCCTGGCCGCCGAATACATGGTCAAGCAGGGCACCACCTCGGCCACCGTGGGCTACATGGGCGCCAGCAGCGTGCCCTTTCCGAAGTCGCTCTGCACCTCGGTGAACCACGTGGTCTGCCACGGCATTCCCAATGACAAGCCCTTGAAAAAGGGCGACATCATGAACGTCGACGTGACCGTCATCAAGGACGGCTGGTTCGGCGACAACAGCCGCATGTACATCATCGGCGATGCCTCCATCGCCGCCAAGCGCCTGTGCAGCATCACCTTCGAGGCCATGTGGCACGGCATCCTGCAGGTGCGACCCGGCGCCCACCTGGGCGACGTCGGCCATGCGATCCAGAAGTTCGCCGAAGGCCAGGGCTTCTCGGTGGTGCGCGAATTCTGCGGCCACGGCGTGGGCCAGCGCTTTCACGAAGAACCGCAGGTGCTGCACTACGGCCGCCCGGGCACGCTGGAAGAACTCAAGCCCGGCATGATCTTCACCATCGAGCCGATGATCAACGCCGGCAAGCGCGAGGTGAAGGAAGACTTCAAGGGCGGCCAGTACGACGGCTGGACCATCGTCACCCGCGACCATTCGCTGTCGGCGCAGTGGGAACACACGGTGCTGGTCACCGAAACGGGCTACGAGGTGCTCACGCTGTCGGAAGGCAGCCCCCCCCTGCCCTCGTTCGTCACCTCCACGAAAACGTGAGCCGCGCGAGCGGCGCACGGCCGAGGACACTGCCGTGATCGAACCAGCCAAGATCGATGTCGCCACCTTGCGCGAAGCCTATCGCGCCAGGAAGCTGGCGCTGTTCGACACCCTGCGCTTTGCGCGCGCGCCCACGCGCAGCGTGCACACGGTGCTGCGGCAGCTGTCGGCCCTGGCCGACCAGACGCTGCGCGCGCTCTGGCGGGAAGCCGATTTCGGCGACTCGCTCGCGCTGGTGGCCGTGGGCGGCTTCGGCCGCGGCGAGCTGTTTCCCTATTCCGATGTCGACGTGCTGCTGCTGCTGCCGCCCGAAGGCGAGGCCGGCGCGATCGATCCGGCCCGCATCGAGGCCTTCATCGGCCACTGCTGGGACGCGGGGCTCGAAATCGGCTCCAGCGTGCGCACCGTCGACGAGTGCCTGGCCGAAGCCGAGAAGGACGTGACGGTCCAGACCTCGCTGCTCGAATCGCGGCTGATCACGGGCGACAAGAAGCTCTTCGTGGGCTTCCGCAGGCGCTTTGCACGCGCCATCGATCCGCAGGCCTTCTTCGTGGCCAAGTCGCAGGAAATGCGCCACCGCCACCAGAAGTTCGACAACACGCCCTACGCGCTCGAACCCAACTGCAAGGAGTCGCCCGGGGGCCTGCGCGACCTGCAGACCATCCTCTGGATGGCCAAGGCCGCCGGCTTCGGCTGCCGCTGGGACGACCTTGCCAAGAACGGCCTGGCCACTTCTTTCGAGGCGCAGCAGATCAAGCGCAACGAAGCGCTGCTCTCGCTGATCCGCGCGCGCCTGCACGTGATTGCCAACCGGCGCGAGGACCGCCTGGTGTTCGACCTGCAGACCGCGGTGGCGGCAAGCTTCGGCTACGAGAGCGAATCGCAGCGCAAGTCGAGCGAGGCGCTGATGCGGCGCTACTACTGGGCGGCCAAGGCGGTTTCGCAGCTCAACCAGATCCTGCTGCTGAACATCGCGGAGCGGCTGCAGCCGGTGGACGAGCAGCACACGCCGATCAACGAGCGCTTCTTCGAGCGCGCGGGCCTCATCGAAATCGCGAGCGACGATCTCTACGAGCGCGAGCCGCACGCCATTCTCGAAACCTTCCTGCTTTACCAGAAGACCATCGGCGTGAAGGGCCTGTCGGCGCGCACGCTGCGCGCGCTCTACAACGCGCGCCACGTGATGGACAGCAAGTTCCGCAACGACCCGGTCAACCACCAGACCTTCATGCGCATCCTGCTGCAGCCCTACGGCATCACGCACGCGTTCCGGCTCATGAACCAGACCTCGGTGCTGGGGCGCTATCTGCGGGTGTTCCGCAGCATCGTGGGACAGATGCAGCATGACCTGTTTCACGTGTACACCGTGGACCAGCACATCCTGATGGTGCTGCGCAACGTGCGGCGCTTCTTCATTGCCGAGCATGCGCATGAATACCCGTTCTGCTCGCAGCTCGCGGCCGGCTGGGACAAGCCATGGATCCTTTACGTGGCGGCGCTGTTCCACGACATCGCCAAGGGGCGCGGCGGCGACCATTCCACGCTCGGCGCACGCGACGTGCAGCGCTTCTGCAAGCAGCACGGCATCGCGCGCGAGGATTCCAGGCTGATCGAATTCCTGGTCGCGGAGCACCTGGTGATGAGCCAGGTCGCGCAGAAGCAGGACCTGAGCGACCCCGAAGTGATCGGCGCCTTCGCCAAGCGCGTGGGCAACGAGCGCTATCTGACGGCGCTCTACCTGCTGACGGTGGCCGACATCCGCGGCACTTCGCCGCGCGTGTGGAATGCCTGGAAGGGCAAGCTGCTCGAAGACCTGTACCGCTACACGCTGCGCGCGCTCGGCGGCCGCATGCCCGACCCCGACGCCGAGGTGGAATCGCGCAAGCGCGAGGCGCTCGTGCAGCTCGCCCTGCACGCGCAGCCCTTCGAGGCCCACAAGGCCCTGTGGGCCACGCTCGATGTCGGCTACTTCATGCGCCACGAAGCCACCGAGATCGCCTGGCATGCCAAGCAGCTCTCGCGCTTCGTGCCGCCGCCCAACGTGCCCGTCGACCCCAAGGCGCCGCCGATCGTGCGGGCCCGTCTTTCGCCGGTGGGCGAAGGCCTGCAGGTGGTGGTCTACACGCCCGACCAGCCCGACCTCTTCGCGCGGATCTGCGGCTACTTCGACCAGTCATCGTTCAGCATCCTTGACGCGAAAGTACACACCACGAGCAACGGCTACGCGCTCGACACGTTTCAGGTGGTGACCACCTTCCTGCCCGACCACTACCGCGATCTCATCAGCATGGTGGAGTCGGGCCTGGGGCAGACGCTGACCGAGGCCGGTCCCCTGCCCCCGCCCAGCGTGGGCCGCGTGTCGCGGCGCGTGCGCAGCTTTCCGATCAAGCCGCGCATCAGCCTGCTGCCCGACGACAAGGCGCAGCGCTGGCTGCTCAACATCTCGGCCAGCGACCGCGCCGGACTGCTTTATTCGGTGGCGCGCGTGCTCGCCAGGCATCACCTAAACCTGCAGCTCGCCAAGGTCACCACGCTCGGCGAGCGCGTGGAAGACACCTTCCTGATCAGCGGGCCCGAACTGCAGGGCCAGAAGACGCAGCTGGCCATCGAGACCGACCTGATGGAAGCGCTGGCCTCCTGAGGTGCGCTTGCCGCTTGTTTCATCCGCGGGTGCATCCTGCGGCATGATGGTGCCGACTTGATTCAACTCGAACGGCAACCCTCGACATGAGCCAGAAAACCAATCCCCTTGCAGGCCAGCCCGCACCGCTGGACCTGCTCGTCAATGTGCCGCGCCTCGTTTCGGCCTACTACGCGGGCCAGCCCGATCCCTCGGTGCCTTCGCAGCGCGTGGCCTTCGGAACCTCGGGCCACCGCGGCTCCTCCTTCGACAACGCATTCAACGAATGGCATGTGCTGGCCATGAGCCAGGCCATTGCCGACTACCGGCGCCAAAAAGGCATCGACGGCCCGCTGTTCCTCGGCATCGACACGCATGCGCTTTCGACGCCCGCCTTCAACAGCGCGGTCGAGGTGCTGGCGGCCAACGGCGTCGAGCTGATGCTCTCGAAGGACGACGAGTACACGCCCACGCCCGCCGTCTCGCACGCCATCCTGGTCTACAACCGCGGACGCACGACAGGGCTGGCCGACGGCATCGTGATCACGCCTTCGCACAATCCGCCCGAAAGCGGCGGCTTCAAGTACAACCCGCCGAACGGCGGCCCCGCGGGCACCGACATCACCTCGGCGGTCGAAGCCGCGGCCAATGCCTTTCTGGCCGCGGGGCTTGCGGGCGTGAAGCGCCTGCCGCTCGCCCAGGCGCTGCGCGCCTCGAGCACGCACCGCCACGACTACCTGAGCACCTATGTCGAAGACCTCGCGCAGGTGCTCGACATGGATGCCATCCGCGGCGTCGAGATCGACCTGGGTGTCGACCCGCTGGGCGGCGCGGGCGTGCGCTACTGGCCGGCCATCGCCGAGCGCTACAAGCTCGGGCGGCTCAACGTCCTGAGCCAGGAAGTCGATCCCACCTTCCGCTTCATGTCGCTCGACTGGGACGGCCGCATCCGCATGGACCCGTCGTCGCCCGATGCCATGCACAAGCTGATTGGCCTGCGGGAGCGCTTCGGCATCGCCTTCGCCTGCGACACCGACCATGACCGCCACGGCATCGTCACGCGCAGCGCGGGGCTGCTGCCACCCAACAACTACCTGGCCGTGATGGCGGACTACCTCTTCACGCACCGGCCGCAATGGGCGGCGCATGCGGCCGTGGGCAAGACGGTGGTCAGCAGCCAGATGATCGACCGCGTGGCCGCCAGGCTGGGCCGCAGGCTGTACGAGGTGCCGGTCGGCTTCAAGTGGTTCGTCGACGGGCTGGTCAATGGATCGCTGGGCTTCGGCGGCGAGGAAAGCGCGGGCGCCACCTTCCTGCGGCGCGACGGCACGGTCTGGACCACCGACAAGGACGGCATCGTTCCCGCCCTGCTATCGGCCGAGATTGCCGCGCGCACCGGGCGCGACCCCGGCGAACGCTTTGCCGAACTGGCGCAGGCGCTGGGACAGCCCGTGGCCAATCGCGTGGATGCGGCGGCTACCGTCGAGCAGAAGAAGAAGCTCTCGAGCCTGTCGCCGCAGCAGGTGCTGTCCACCGAGCTCGCAGGCGAGAAGATCCAGGACGTGCTGAGCCACGCACCCGGCAACGGTGCGGCCATTGGCGGCGTGAAGGTGGTCACCGAGAACGGCTGGTTCGCCGCGCGGCCCTCGGGCACGGAGAACATCTACAAGATCTACGGCGAGAGCTTTCTCGGTGCCGAGCACCTGGGCCGCATCCTCGAAGAAGCGCAGCAGCTGGTGGACAAGGCGCTGGCGGACTGATGAAGGGCGGCGCTCAGCGCGTACCCTCTCCCAGCCGCCGCTCCAGCCACACGCTGTAGCGCGACAGCCCGAAGCACAGCGCCCAGTACACCGCCGCAATGAAGAGGTAGCCCTCGAGGTAGAACGGCCGCCAGGTCGGATCGCCGCCGAGCGCCAGGCCCAGCGCGCCGGTCAGCTCGAACAGGCCGACCACCGTGACCAGCGAGGTGTCTTTCAGCGTGCCGACCACGCTGTTGGTCAGCGCCGGCACCACGAGCCGCAGGGCCTGCGGCAGCACGATGTCCCGCTGCACCGGCCAGCGGCCGAAGCCCAGCGCCATGGCCACTTCGGTCTGCCCGCGTGGCACGGCCTGCAGTCCGCCGCGGACGATCTCGGCCAGGTAGGCCGCGACGAACAGCGTGAGCCCCGCCAGCACGCGCACCAGCACATCGGGCTGCCACCCCGCGGGCCACAGCAGCGGCAGCAGGAACGAGGCCATGAACAGCACCGAGATCAGCGGCACGCCGCGCACCAGCTCGATGTAGCTCGCGCAGAGCGTGCGTACCACCGGCCAGCCCGAGCGGCGCCCCAGTGCGAGCAGCAGCGCGAGCGGAAAGGCCAGCGCGAGGCCCACCACGGCAAGGCCGATGGTGAGCGGCAATCCGCCCCAGCGGCTGGTCGGCACGTGGGCGAGGCCCGCCACGCCGCCGCGCATCAGCAGCACGAAGAGCAGAAGCGCCGCAACCCAGAGCGGCGCCAGCCACCAGCGCCAGCTGCGCGGCCAGGCGCTCAGCACGGTCACGGCCGACAGCACGGCCACGGCAATGGCCGGGCGCCATTGCTCTTCGTAGGGAAAGCGGCCGAACAGCATCGGCCGCCACTTCTCGGCCACCACGCCCCAGCAGGCGCCATGCTGCACCGCGCGGCAGGCTTCTGCGTCAGGCTGGAACACGGCGTGCACCACGCCCCATTCGATGGCGTGGAAGCCTCCCCATGCCAGCAGCGCGAGCAGCAGCACAGTGGCCAGCGCCCGCAGCGGCGAACCCCAGAGTTCGCTGCGCCAGGCGATCGGGCCCTGGGAGGCGTTCCTCATCGCCAGCCCCTGAGCGCGACGCGCGCGTTGTAGCGGTTCATGCCCAAGGAGATCAGCAGCGACAGCAGCAGGTAGACCGCCATGATGATGGCGATGCACTCGAAAGCGCGGCCGTTCGAGCCGATGGTGGTGTTGGCCACCGACACCAGCTCCGGATAGCCCACGGCCACCGCGAGCGATGAATTCTTGACGAGGCTCAGCAGCTGGTTGGTGAGCGAGGGCACGATCACCCGCAGCGCCTGCGGCAGGATCACGATGCGCAGCTGCTGCATCGGCGCGAGGCCCAGCGCCTGGCCCGCAAGCACCTGCCCCTGCGGTACCGAGAGGATGCCGGCGCGCACGATCTCGGCCACGAACGCGGCCGAATAGAAGGACAGGCCCGCGACGATGGTCACGTACTCCGGACTCAGCGCCGCGCCGCCGCTCACGCCGAAGGCGCCGCGCTCGGGCCATTCGAAATGCGTGGGCCACCAGCCGCCCTCGCCCGATGCCGGCCAGGGCACGCTGAGGCCGCCCTTGCTGAGCCACACGCCCGGCAGCAGCCGCACGGGTTCTGTGGGGTCGGGCAGCAGGTTGGCAATGGCAAAGGCCAGCATCAGCAGCTGCACGAGCAGCGGCACGTTGCGCAGCAGTTCGACGTACGCGGTACAGATGCCGCGCAGCAGAACGTGCGGCGCGAGCCGGCCGATGCCGATCAGGGTGCCGAGCACGACCGAAAAGATGGCAGCGGGCACCGAGGCGCGCACCGTATTGACCAGGCCCGCAAGGAAGGCGCGCCAGAACGGCTGGCTGGCATCGAAGTCGAGCCAGCCTTCGCTGATGGAGAAGCCCGCGGGCTCAGCAAGAAAGTCGAAGCCCGAGCGGACGCCGCGCGCCCGCAAGACCTCGAGCGCATGGTTCACGACCCAGGCAGCGCCGGCCACGACGGCCAGCACCAGCAGCGCCTGAACGATCCAGGCCAGCCAGGCGCCGCGGCGCGCGGCTCCACTGCTCATCGAACGGGTGGTGCGTAGATCAGGCCGCCCTTGCTCCAGAGGTTGTTCGAGCCGCGCGGAAGCTTCAGGACCGACTTGGGGCCCACGTTGCGCTCGAACATCTCGCCGTAGTTGCCCACGGCCTTGATGGCGCGGAACGACCAGTCCTTGTCAAGGCCCAGCAGCTTGCCCAGGTCTTCGCCGGTGCCGACCAGGCGCTGCTGCGCCGGGTCCTTGCTGCTGGCCTTGAGCTCGTCGGCATTGGCCTGCGTGACGCCGAATTCTTCTGCCTCGATGAGCGCGTTGGGCACCCACTTGGCAATGGCGAACCATTCGTCGTCGCCGCGGCGCACCAGCGGCGCGAGCGGCTCCTTGGAAATGAGCTCGGGCAGGATCACGTAGTCGTCGGGATTCGGCGCCTCCTTGTTGCGCAGGCCCGCGAGCGCCGAGGCGTCGGTGGTGAAGGCCTGGCAGCGGCCCGAGAAGAAGGCCTTGAACGAGGCTTCGAAGCTCTCGAACACCACCGTCTTGACCGGGATGTTCTGCGCGCGGAAGTAGTCGGACACGTTCTTCTCGTTGGTGGTGCCCGACTGCGTGCAGATGGTGGCGTTCTTGAGCTGTTTGGCGCTCGTGACCTTGAGCTTCTTCGGCACCAGGAAGCCCTGGCCGTCGTAGTAGGTGATGGTGGTGAAGTTGAAGCCCAGCGACGCATCGCGCGTGAGCGTCCAGGTGGTGTTGCGCGCGAGGATATCGATCTCGCCGGCCTGCAGGGCCGAAAAGCGCTGCTGCGAATTGAGCGGCACGAAATCGACCTTCTTCGGATCGCCCAGCACGGCCGCCGCAATGGCGCGGCAGGTGTCGACGTCCAGGCCCGACCAGTTGCCCTGCGTATCCGGCGCGGAAAAGCCGGCCACGCCATTGGTCACGCCGCACTTGACGGTGCCGCGCTGCTTGACGGCATCGAGGGTCTTGCCGGCAAAGGCGGGGGCGGCAGTGGCAAACGCCGCAACGGTTGCGGCCACGGCCAGTGCGGGACGGAATCGGTTCTTCATTTGGTATGTTCTCCTCAACAACGAGCAAAAGGCAGTGTACGAGGCTGCGCGCCACCCTGCCAAGGAACGAACAGTTGAATGCGTATGCTGCGTGCGCCGACGCCTACGGGGTTTTCTTGCCGGCCGCATTCACTAACATACGGGCCTCCAACAACTTCACCAGGAATCTGCTCATGACCAAATCCGACGACACCGGCAAGCTCGTTCTGCGCGTCGCACTCGGCATCCTCATCCTGCTGCACGGCATTGCGAAGGTCGGCAAAGGCGTCGACGGGATCGGCGGCATGCTGGCATCCCATGGTTTGCCCGCGGCCATGGCCTACTTGGTCTATGTTGGCGAGATCCTTGCGCCCGTGCTCCTGATCGTGGGCCTGTTCACCCGTCCGGCCGCGCTGATCGTTGCCCTCAACATGGTGGTGGCCATCTGGCTCGCGCACATGAAGGACCTGGGCGCACTCAATGGCCAGGGCGGCTGGGCGCTGGAACTGCAGGGCATGTTCCTGTTCTCGGCGATTGCCATTGCGCTCTTCGGCGGCGGCCGGTTCGGCCTGGGCGGCAAGTACAACTGAAAGCAGGCGGCCGGTGATGAACCGGCCGTGTTTTCTCAATCGTCGTCGTTGGCGTCGAGCCCTGGAAACAGGACCTCGGTGTAGCCGAAGCGGGAGAAGTCGCGCACCCGCATCGGATAGAGCTTGCCCAGCAGGTGATCGACCTCATGCTGCACCACGCGTGCATGAAAGCCGTTCGCGACGCGGTCGATCGGATCACCGTAGGGATCGAAGCCGGTATAGCGGATGTTGGCGAAGCGCGGCACCACGCCGCGCAGGCCCGGCACCGAGAGGCACCCTTCCCAGCCCTCTTCTTCCTCGTCGCCGATCGGCGTGATGACCGGATTCAGCAGCACGGTGCGGGGCACCGGCGGCGCGTCGGGGTAGCGGGGATTGACGACATCGGTGCCGAAGATCACGAGCTGCTGGTCGACGCCGATCTGCGGTGCGGCCAGGCCCGCGCCATTGACGGCCAGCATGGTCTCGAACATGTCGCGCACCAGCAGGTGCAGTTCGTCGGTGTCGAAGGCAGCCACCGGCTGCGCAACGCGCAGCAGCCGGGGGTCGCCCATTTTGAGGATTTCGCGGATGGCCATGGCGGGGATTATCGCGAGCGGCCCCGCCACGCTGTCACGGAGGGGTTTGGCTTGGCGTCTTGGAATCCGGCGACGACCACATCCGCGAGCCGCGTGGGTCCGGCCGGTATTGCGGCAGCGGCGACACGCCGGTATTGCCGGTCGGCGGCACGATGGCACCACCACCGGGCGGTCGCCCGCCGCCCCAGCCGGGACGGGAAGGTACAGGCACGGGCACCGGTCGCACCGCCGGGTAGCCCGGCCGCCCGTAGTAGGGCCTGCCGCCGTAGTAGGGCCGGTCATAGTCGTAATAGCGGCGCCTGCCTTCGTAGTAGCCGCCACCCTGGATATAGACCGGCGCCGGGTTCACCACCACCGGGTCCGCGTAGTACGGCTGCGAATAGCCCCCGCTGTAGTAGGGGTCGCCGGGAACAGCCACGCAGCCGCCGAGCAGCGCGAAGCCGCCGATGGCGACACAGATACCGAAAACACGAATTTTCTGCATGAGGGACTCCTTGTCAGCCTTCTGTTTTCAACGTCAGCTTGTAGACCCTGTTGACTGCGCTGGTGTGAAGTCGCGTAACTGCCGGTAAGAAACACCGCGCCTTCACTCCTTCAACCAGGCACGCCGCTGGCAAGCAGCTCCAGCATACGCGCCTCGTCGATCACCTCCACGCCGATCTCGCGCGCCTTGTCGAGCTTGCTGCCGGCCTCCTCGCCGGCCACCAGGTAGCTTGTCTTCTTGCTGACGGAGCCCGCCACCTTGGCGCCGGCTGCCTCCAATTTATCCTTCGCTTCGTCCCGGCTCAGCGTAGGAAGGGTGCCGGTGATCACGAAGGTCAGCCCCGCCAGTGGCTTGGGCGCCCGGGCGGCGGGTTCGCCCTCTTCCCAGGTCAGCCCGCAGGCGCGCAACTGCTCGACCACTTCGCGGTTGTGCGGCTGGTCGAAGAAGGTGCGCAGGCTTTGCGCGACGACCGGCCCGACGTCGTTGACCTCGAGCAGCTGCTCCTCGGTCGCATCCATGATCGCGTCGAGCTTGCCGAAATGTTTGGCAAGGTCCTTGGCCGTGCTCTCGCCCACGTGCCGGATGCCCAGGCCGAACAGGAAGCGCGGCAGCGTGGTCGTCTTCGAGGCCTCGAGCGCATCGACGAGGTTCTTGGCCGACTTGTCGGCCATGCGGTCCAGCCCCGCCAGGGTGGTGAACCCGAGCCTGTAGAGGTCGGGCAAGGTGCGGATCAGGTTGGCGTCGACCAGCTGCTCGACCAGCTTGTCGCCGAGCCCGTCGATGTCGACCGCGCGCCGCGCCGCAAAGTGCAGGATGGCCTCCTTGCGCTGGGCTGCGCAGAACAGGCCGCCGGTGCAGCGGTAGTCGACCTCGCCCTCTTCGCGCAGCGCCTCCGATCCGCACACCGGGCACTGGTGCGGCATGGTGAACAGCGGGCCCCGCTCGCTGTCGGACCTGGCGAGGCTTTCGGGCACCACGCCGACCACTTCGGGGATCACGTCGCCGGCGCGCCTCACGATGACCTTGTCGCCCACGCGCACGTCCTTGCGGCGCGCCTCGTCCTCGTTGTGCAGTGTGGCGTTGGTCACGGTCACACCGCCCACGAACACCGGCGCGAGCTTGGCCACCGGCGTGAGCTTGCCGGTGCGCCCGACCTGCACCTCGATGCCCAGCACCTCGGTGATCTGCTCCTGCGCCGGATACTTGTGCGCCACGGCCCAGCGCGGTTCGCGCGAGACGAAACCCAGCCGCTGCTGCAGCTCGATGCTGTCGACCTTGTAGACCACGCCATCGATGTCGTAGGGCAAGGCATCGCGCTGGCGCCCGATGTTCTCGTGGAAGGCAATCAGTTCAATGGCGCCGGTCGCACGCGCAGTCTGTTTGGCCACCGGGAATCCCCAGGCATCGAACTGCTGCAGCCATTCGAACTGGGTCGAAAAGTCCGGCCCGCCTTCGCTGGCCGGCGTGACCTCGCCGAGGCCGTAGGCAAAAAAACTCAGCGGCCGCGCCGCCGCGATGGCCGGATCGAGCTGGCGCACCGCGCCGGCCGCCGCATTGCGCGGGTTGACGAAGACCTTCTCGTTCTTCTGCCCGGCCGCGATCTTCTCGCGCTGGCGCTCGTTGAGTGCGTCGAAGTCGGCGCGCTTCATGTAGATCTCGCCGCGCACCTCGACCACGGGCGGTGCCTTGCCGTTGAGCCGCAGCGGAATCTCGCGCACGGTGCGGATGTTCTGCGTGACCTCCTCGCCCACCTCGCCGTCGCCCCGCGTCGCGGCCTGCACCAGCACGCCGTTCTCGTAGCGCAGGTTCATGGCCAGGCCATCGAACTTGAGTTCGCAGACGTACTCGACCTGCGGCCCGTCCTCGGCCAGGCCCAGTTCCTTGCGCACGCGGGCATCGAAGGCGCTGGCGCCGCCGGGCGTGATGTCGGTCTCGGTGCGGATCGACAGCATCGGCACCTTGTGGCGCACCTTCACGAAGCCTTCGAGCACCTTGCCGCCGACGCGCTGCGTGGGCGAATCGGGCGTGCGCAGTTCCGGGTATTCGGCCTCCAGTGCCTGCAGCCGCTGGAACAGCCGGTCGTACTCGGCGTCGGGCAGCTCGGGTGCATCGAGCACGTAGTAGAGATGGGCGTGCTTGTGGAGCTGTTCGCTCAGTGCGGCGGCTTCGCGTGCCGCTTCGTCGCGCGTGGTCATGGGTGTCTCCCGAACGATCGGATCAGCTGAAAAGGCGCCGAGCCAGCGGCGAGCCGGCGGCCAGGTCGCGCGACTCGAGCGTGTCGTAGAGCTGCTCGAGGTCGGCGCCGATCACGTCCATGGTTTCTTCGCGCAGCAGCTGGCCATCGCTGTCGGTGACCACGCCGTCCATTTCGCGCGCCAGCGTGGCGGCAGCTTCGCGCATGCGGCGAAACGGCTGCTCGGCGCGGTCGACCTGCGGCACGTCCAGGCTCAGGCTGAGTTCGCGGATGGCCGATTGCGCCGGATCGTCGGCCAGCGCGGCCTGCGTATCGAACGAAAGTCCGAGGATCGGCGGCAGCCCGGCCTCGCTGGTCGGCAGCACCATGCGCCCCGGAATGATGCCCGCCACAAAGCCCAGCCGCGCCGCGTTCTGCTGCACATAACCGGGACTCCAGGCCGCATGCAGCGCGCGCAGCACGAAACCCAGCTGCGCATCGTGCGCGCTGGCGAACTGGTCGAGTTCGCGAGCGCGCGCCACCTCGTCGAGCATTTCGGGAAACTCGAGCGCGCCGTTGACGGCATCGGCAAAGGCCTGCGCCTTGACGACGAATTCGGAATACTCGATCTCGTTGAGCGCCCCGGTGCGGTTGGCCAGCTGCACGCCCACCTGGAAGGCGCTGTAGCGCTGGCCCGGTACGGGCGGCTCCCATTGGCCGGTGTGCTCGTTCAAACCTTCGATAGCCACGGGCTTGCTGCCCGCGCGGCGCGTGGGCGGCATGGCCGCGATGGCCGCGTCGCCCGATGCGAGCCCGTCCAGCGACACCGGCGCGATCACGTCGATGAGCGGATCGAGCCCGCCACGCCGCTCGGCCGTCGGCACCGGGTTCGCACTGGGCGCGGGCAGATCCGGGTCGAACAGGGGCTCGTGGCGTTCGTGGCCCGGCGTCGGGTGCGGATCGATGTGCAGCATCGGCTCCACGCCGTCGGACGAGGACGATGGCCGGTCCGCTTCGGACAGGTCGCGGTCAGTGGCATCGGGCTGGCGCGGCGCATTGCGGCGCGAGGTCAGGGTGTTGTAGGCAACGACGGCCGCGAGGACGAGGCCGCCGAGGATGGCCAGGGCGAGAGTGAGATTGCTCATGCGCTGCCCGGCTCAAGCAGCTTCGACCATGGAGGCGGCCGCTTCCATGTCGACCGCGACGATGCGCGAGACGCCCTGCTCCTGCATGGTGACGCCGATCAGCTGCTCGGCCATTTCCATGGCGATCTTGTTGTGGCTGATGAAGAGGAACTGGGTTTCGCGGCTCATGGCGGTCACGAGTTTGGCATAGCGTTCGGTGTTCGCATCGTCCAGCGGCGCGTCCACTTCGTCGAGCAGGCAGAAAGGCGCCGGGTTGAGCTGGAAGATCGCGAACACCAGCGCAATGGCCGTGAGCGCCTTCTCGCCGCCCGAGAGCAGGTGGATGGTCTGGTTCTTCTTGCCGGGCGGCTGCGCCAGCACCTGCACGCCGGCATCGAGGATCTCGTCGCCGGTCATCACGAGCCGCGCATTGCCGCCGCCGAACAGCTCGGGGAACATGCGGCTGAAGTGCTCGTTGACGATCTTGAAGGTGCCGCCCAGCAGGTCGCGCGTCTCGGCGTCGATCTTGCGGATGGCGTCTTCGAGCGTGCCGATGGCCTCGTTCAGGTCGGCGGACTGCGCATCGAGGAAGGTCTTGCGTTCACTGGCCACGGCAAGCTCGTCGAGCGCGGCCAGGTTGACCGCGCCCAGCGCGACCACTTCGCGGTTCAGGCGGTCGATCTCGCCTTGCAGCCCCGCCAGGCGGACCTTGTCGGCTTCGATCGACTGGGCAACGGTCTCGAGGTCGGCGCCGGCATCGTCCAGCAGCTGCTGGTATTGCTCGACGCCCAGCCGCGCGGCCTGTTCCTTGAGCTGGAATTCGGTGATGCGCTGGCGCAGCGGATCGAGTTCGCGCTCGAGCTGCAGCCGGCGTTCGTCGCTGGCACGCAGCTTCAGCGTGAGGTCGTCGTACTGGCTGCGCGCCGCACCCAGTGCGGCTTCGCGCTCGAGCTTGAGCGCCAGCGCGTCCTGCAGGCCGGCCTGGGCCGCCGCGTCGGAGAGGCGGCCGAGTTCGGCGCGGGCGCGCTCATCTTCGTCGGTGAGCGACAGCACCTGCTGCGACGCGGTTTCGATCGCGCGGTTCAGCTCGCCGCGGCGGGCTTCGAGCGTGCGCTGCGAGAAGGTGGCCTCCTGCGCCTGCCGCTCGAGGCTTCGGTGCTGCTCGCGGCTCGCGGCCAGCGCGCGGCCGGCCTCGATCACACGTTCGTCGAGCTGCGCGTGGCGCTCCTGGCTGTCGGCCAGCTGCATGTCGAGCTCTTCGAAGCGGCCTTCGGCGGCCATGCGCTTTTCCTGCAGTTCCTCGAGCTGCGCGTCGACCTCGGCCAGGTCGGTGGCCAGCTGCTCGCTGCGCGCGCGGGTCTGCTCGGCGAGCTGCGTCATGCGCAGGGTCTCGACCTGCAGTTCATGCGCACGCGATTGCGTTTCCGCGGCTTCGCGGCGCGCCGTGACGAGGCGCTGCGCGGCATCGGCGTAGGCGGCTTCGGCGCGGACCAGCGCGGTGCGCGCCTCTTCGCTGATGAGCGCCTGGGCGCGCAGCTGGCGCTCGAGGTTTTCCATTTCCTGCTGACGCGCCAGCAGGCCGGCCTGCTCGGAATCGGGGGCGTAGAAGTTCACGCTGTGCGAGAACACGGCGTGGCCGCTCTGCACATAGATGACTTCGCCCGGCTGCAGCGTGGCGCGCTGCGCGAGCGCCTCTTCGAAGCTCTGCGCGGTGTAGCAGCCGTGCAGCCAGTCGGTCATCAAGGCCTGCAGGCCCGCATCGTTCAGGCGCAGCAGGCTCGACAGGCGCGGCAGCGCGGCAGCGCCCTGCGGCACACCGGCCGCGGGCGGGCTGTAGAACGCGAGCTTGGCGGGCGGCGCATCGTTGCCGAAGGCGCGCACCATGTCGAGCCGGCTGACCTCGAGCGCGCCCAGGCGCTCGCGCAGCGCCGCTTCGAGCGCGTTTTCCCAGCCCTGCTCGATGTGGATGCGGCTCCACAGCCCCTGCATGCCTTCGAGTCCGTGCTTGGCGAGCCAGGGCGCCAGCTTGCCGTCGGTCTTGACCTTTTCCTGCAGCGCGCGCAGCGCCTCGAGCCGCGCCGAGAGCTCGGCATGGCGCGCCCCTTCGGTGTTGACAGCCTGCTGTTTCGCGCGGCGGTCGTCGTCCAGCTGCGGCACCGATTCCTGCAGCTCGTGCAGGCGCGCGTCGGCCTCGCTCGCGGTTTCCTGCGCGGCCGCGTGCTCTTCCTGCAGGGCTTGCAGGCGCGCTTCGTCGGGCGCGGCCAGCGCGTTCTGGTCGGCGCGCAGGCGTTCGCTGCGCTGCGTGAGCTGCCGGCTCTGCTCTTCGATGTTGCGCTGGTCGGCGGCCAGCACCTGGATCTGCTGCTGCACCTGCGAAACGGTGCTGCGCTGGGCGTTGGCCTCGTCCTGGGCGCGCTGCACGGCTTCCTCGAGCTCGGGCATGCGCGCGTCGTGTTCCTCGAGCTGCGCGGCCAGCAGCACGGCCTGCTCCTCGGCGTCGACGCCCTGGCCGGCCAGGGTTTCGATCTCTGCCTCGGCCTCTTCGCGGCGGCGGCCCCACTGGCCCATCTGTTCGCGCAGCTGGACCAGCCGCTGCTCCACGCGCTGGCGGCCTTCGACCACGAAGCGGATCTCGCCTTCGAGGCGGCCCACCTCGGCACTGGCTTCGTAGAGCCTGCCCTGGGCCTGGTTGACCTGGTCGCCGGCCGCGTAGTGGGCCTGGCGCACGGTTTCGAGTTCGGATTCGATGCGGCGCAGGTCGGCGGTGCGCGACTCGAGGTCGTTGATCGCCTTTTCCGAGTCGGCCTTGATCCTGGCCTGGTCGGCATCGCTTTCGCTGCGCTTGAGGAACCACAGCTGGTGCTGCTTCCTGGTGGCTTCGCCCTGCAGCGCGTTGTAGCGCGCGGCCACCTCGGCCTGCTTCTCGAGCTTTTCGAGGTTGGCGTTGAGTTCGCGCAGGATGTCTTCCACGCGCGTGAGGTTCTCGCGCGTATCGCCCAGGCGGCTCTCGGTTTCGCGCCGGCGCTCCTTGTACTTGGAGACGCCCGCCGCCTCCTCGAGGAACAGGCGCAGCTCCTCGGGCTTGGATTCGATGATCCGGCTGATCGTGCCCTGGCCGATGATCGCGTAGGCGCGCGGCCCGAGGCCGGTGCCCAGGAACACGTCCTGCACGTCGCGGCGGCGCACCGGCTGGTTGTTGATGTAGTAGCTGCTGGTGCCGTCGCGCGTGAGCACGCGCCGCACGGCAATTTCGCCGAACTGGTTCCACTGGCCGCCCGCGCGGTGGTCGGCGTTGTCGAACACCAGTTCCACGCTCGAACGGCTGGCCTGCTTGCGCGTGGTCGTGCCGTTGAAGATCACGTCCTGCATCGACTCGCCGCGCAGCTCCGACGCGCGCGACTCGCCCAGCACCCAGCGCACCGCATCCATGATGTTCGACTTGCCGCAACCGTTGGGCCCGACGACGCCGACCAGTTGGCCCGGCAGCAGGAAGTTGGTGGGTTCGGCGAACGACTTGAAGCCCGAAAGCTTGATGGAATTGAGACGCACGACTTGTCGGCCTGCCTTGGCATGACGCCAAGGTATTGATTTGTAAGGAAAATTGCACGGACCTGCCGTTCGAGACAGGCCGCCGCCCCAGCCGTGGATGATAACGTCAGGGCATGAGCGATTCCCTGGTTTCATCCCCCCTTGCCGTGCGCCGCGCTTGCGTGCTGGCCGGTGCGGCCGCCCTGCTGGGCCTTGGCGGCTGCGCGGCCGTGCGTTCCACCGACCGCGCCGAACCCTATACCAACCAGGAATGGTTGCAGTCCAGCGCCAACCGCATTGCCAACCTCTCCCTGCGCGACAACCTGCAATCGATCCGGCGCGTGCAGACCACGCTCTACCGGCGCAACCCGCGCGAATGGCGCAAGTCGGCCGCCAGCATCGAGGCGGCGGCCCAGCGCGCCTGGGATGCAGTGCTGACGGGGCCCGCCCTGCCCGAACTGCGGGGCGCCACCGGCATCGATGCCATCCGCATGGCCTTCGATACCGGGCCCCAGGGCTACCAGGGGGACCGGGTGGCGGCGCTGGTCGTCGGCTGGGCCACGATGCTCAAGCAGGCCAACGGCGACACCTGGGACCAGACCATGCTCGACGGCGTCAACGCCGAGAACAGCTACCGGGCCGCGCGCAACTTCGAGATATCGCTCTGGCTGATCGCCTCCAAGACCGGCCCCGACGGCCAGCCGCTGCTGCTGGCCACCGAGATCAGCGAGCGCGGGCGCAACCTCGTGGCCGACCGCGAACTGTCCAAGGTGGTGGCGCGGCTCGACCTGCTGGCCGCCCAGGCCGACGAGAAATACCGGCGCGCGGCGCTCGATTTCGGCCAGAACTGGGTCATGGGCGTCGTGATGCCCTTCTTCACGCTGGTACCTCGGTAGAAAATACGGCGAAATACCTCGTGCCAGGAAACATATTTCCGAAACCGCAGTTTGCGGTAATATGTTTCCGTGAACAAGCAGGAACTCATCACCGCCCTGGCGGCCCGGCGCGAGGCCGCGGGCCTCGGCAATGCAGAAATCGCGCTGCGCTCGGGCCTGACCGAGCGTTCGGTGCGCAACGCGCTGAGCCTGAAGGGAAATCCGCAGATGTCTTCGCTGCTGGCGCTGGTCGACGCCCTGGGCCTCGAACTGCAACTCGCGCCCAAGGGCTTCGGCGAACGCGCGGACACCGAGCCCGGCTATCGCCCGGTGCCCACGCGCATCGGCAATGCCGTCGGCGCCGCGGCTGCGCCGCCGGCTCCGGCTTCCGGGCCGCGTTCGAGGAAGCGTTCGCCATGAACGTCAAGATCCTCGAGATCTCCCTCGGTGCGCGCCGCTTCGGCAAGCTGTTCCAGTACGCGGACCTGTGCCGCTTCGTGGCGGAGCCCGAACTGGTGGCCGCACCGCCGCCCGAGGTGCTTTCGCTTTCGATGGTGGCCAGCGATCCCTCGGCGCAGGCGGCCCTGTGGAGCGACGTCAAGAACCCGCTCTTCAACGCACAGGGCGGGCAGCTGCCGCGCTTCTTCCAGAACCTGCTGCCCGAGGGCGTCCTGCGCAGCCATATCGCGCAGTTGCGCGGCTGCCGCGAGAACGATTACTTCGAGCTGCTTGCGGCTTGCGGCGGCGACCTGCCTGGCGCGGTGAGCGCGCGGCCGGTTTCGGTCGACCGCGGCACCTTGCAGCGGCTCATCACCCAGGACCAGGATGCGCTCGAGATGTCCGTGGTCGAGCTGCCGATGCCGCAAGGCATCTCGGTGTCGGGCGTGCAGCCCAAGCTCGGCCTGCGCCGGCAGGGCGGGCGCTATGTGGCCCGCACCCGCGCCGGCGCGAGCACGCGCGTGATTGCCAAGCTGCCCGTGGCCGGGCGCCCCCATATGCCGCAGCTGGAAATGCTCTCGCTCCAGTTGGCGGGCGCGGCCGGCGTCGAGGTCTGCCACGCCGAACTCGCGCCGCTCTCGGCCATCGCCGCCGAGCACAGCTACGCGCTGCCCGACGAGCCCGACTTCCTTGCCGTGACGCGCTTCGACCGCGAAGGCGCACGCCGCATCCATTTCGAGGATTTCGCGCAGGTGCTCGCGGTCGATCCGATGCACAAGTACAGCGCCAGCTATCTCGACATGGCGCTGGCGATGCGCGCCTTTCCATCGCTCGGCGAGGAGGCGGTGCTCGAACTCGTGCGGCGCCTCGCGGTGAACGACCTGCTCGGCAACCCCGACGCGCATCTGAAGAACTTCGGCGTGCTGTACCCCGACGGCATCGCGCCGCGGCTGGCCCCGGCCTACGACATCGTGGCCTATGCCGCGCTCCAGGGCGTCGACGGCCATGCGCTGCCCCTCCTGCCTGTCGCGCCGGGCGAGGCCGCCCCCCGGCGCAGCGCCCTGTTCACGCCCGCCAGCGTGCGTGCCTTCTGCTTTTCGGCCGGGCTGCACGAGCCGCTGGTGCGGCGCACCGTTGCCGACACGGCGCGGCTCGCGCGCAGCCGGTGGCCCGCGATGATCGAGGCATCGGCGCTGCCTGCCGCGTGGAAGAAGCGGCTGCAGCAGCGCCTGCAGGCACATCCCTTGCTGCAGGGCATGGCCAGGCGCGGCAAATAGAAAAAAAGCAAAACCTCGGCCCCTAGAATGATCCGGCCCTTCACTCCTCCACCCATTCGAGGCAGCAGCAACTCATGAGCTCCATCAATTTCATCGGCGGCGAAAAAGGCGGTGTCGGCAAGTCGGTCACGGCGCGCGTGCTGGCGCAGTACTTCATCGACCACAGCCGGCCTTTCACGGGCTTCGACACCGACCGCTCGCACAGCTCGTTCACGCGCTTCTACGAGGGCTTTGCCTCGCCCATCGTGGTCGACAGCTTCGAGGGCCTCGATACCGTGGTGAACGGCTTCGAGACCAACCCGCAGCAAAGCGTCATCGTCGACCTGGCGGCCCAGACGCTGGCGCCGCTGTCGCGCTGGATCAAGGAATCGGACCTGTTCGACGTGTTCGACGAACTGGGCGTGGCCGTCAACTTCTGGCACGTGCTGGACGACGGCAAGGACTCCACCGACCTGCTCGGCACGCTGATCGACACCTTCGGCAACCGGCCCAACTACATCGTGGTGCAGAACTATGGGCGCGGCAGCGACTTCGGCATGCTGCTGGCCTCGCAGTCGCTCTCCAAGGCCACCACGAACGGCGCCCGCGTGATCACGCTGCCGCGCCTGCACGAGGCGAGCATGCGCAAGATCGATGCGCAGAACACCAGTTTCTGGAAGGCCGTGAACGACCGCGAAGGGCCGCATGCGCTCGGCCTGCTGGAGCGCCAGCGCGTGAAGTCCTGGCTGGCGACCGCCTACGCGGCCTTCGACACCCTGCCGCTTTAGCTAGCGCGCCGCGGGCCGGCGAAGCAGCAGCACGAGCAGCAGGACCGCCAGCACCACGAAGGCAACGAACGACCAGTTCGCCAGCGTCAGGCCGAACAGCGACCAGTCGACCTTCGAGCAGTCGCCGCCGCCGCGAAAGATCATCGGCAGCGCCCGCTTGAGCGGAAAGGTCTCGATCATTCCGTAGAGGTCGCGCCCGCAGGTCACGACCTCGGGCGGATTCCACTGGAGCCAGCTTTGCGAGGCCGCCGTGTAGGCGCCGCCAACAGCCGACACCAGCGCCAGCACACCGCCCGTCGCCTGCAGGCCGCGGCTCCTGAACACGCCGGCCAGTCCGGTGAAGAGCGCCACCAGCACCAGCGCATAGCGCTGCACGATGCACATGGGGCAAGGCTCGAGGCCGACCACGTGCTGCAGGTAGAGTCCGAAGGCCAGCATCAGGACGCAGGCCAGGCAGATCAGCCCATATGCGCGGCGCGGCGCGCCGAAGTACCAATCGATCAAGGGGAAACCCAATCTTCTTCTACGAACACCCGGGCCTTGCGCGGCGTGGCGACGACGGTGTCGCCCTCCTGCAGGCCCAGTTCACGGAACTGTTGCGCAGGGAGTTGCGCCTCGATGATGGTTCCGGAGCCCGGATTATCTGGATTCGTTTCGGTGGGCTCAAGTTCCAGCCGCGCGATCGGGCCGACCACGATGGCTCGCGACAGGGTGGCCACGATGCCGGTGGCGCCGGCGGTGTAGCGCTCCACGGTCAGGTCGTGCGGTCGCACATAGGCCATGGCCTTGGCGTCGCGCGCGCCGCTGTGTTCGGGCGAGTCCAGGCGCATGCCGTCGAGCTGCACCGCGCCATTGTCGGCGCGGCCATGGAACAGGTTCACATCGCCCAGGAAGCCGTAGACGAACGGGCTCGCGGGCTGGTCCCACACCTCCTGCGGCGAGCCGACCTGCTCGATGCGGCCCTTGTTGATGACCACCACGCGGTCGGCCACTTCGAGTGCTTCTTCCTGGTCGTGCGTGACGAAGATCGAGGTGACGTGCAGCTCGTCGTGCAGCCGGCGCAGCCAGCGGCGCAGCTCCTTGCGCACCTTGGCGTCGAGTGCGCCGAAGGGTTCATCGAGCAGCAGCACCTTGGGCTCCACCGCCAGCGCGCGGGCCAGCGCGATGCGCTGGCGCTGGCCGCCGGACAGCTGCGACGGGTAGCGGTCGGCCAGCCAGTCGAGCTGCACCAGCTTGAGCAGGTCGGTCACCTTGGCTTTGATCTGCGCGTCGCTCGGGCGCTCCTTGCGCGGCTTCACGCGCAGGCCGAAGGCCACGTTCTCGAACACGGTCATGTGGCGGAACAGCGCGTAGTGCTGGAACACGAAGCCGACCTGGCGTTCGCGCACGTGCACGTCGGTGGTGTCTTCGCCCGAGAAGTGGATGCTGCCGGTGTCGGCCGTTTCCAGGCCCGCGATGATGCGCAGCAGCGTGGTCTTGCCGCAGCCCGAGGGGCCGAGCAGCGCGACCAGTTCGCCCGACTCGACGTCGAGGTTCACGTTGTTCAGCGCGCGAAAATCGCCGAACTGCTTGCTGATGTTGCGGATTTCGATGCTCATGGTCTTGTTCTCTCGTCTTCTCAGGCCGCCGACGGCTCGGGGGGACGCTCGGGCGGCAGCTCGGCGATGGCTTTCATTTCGCGCTCATGGCGCCACTCGATGACCGACTTGATCACCAGGGTGACCAGCGCCAGGATCGCCAGCAGCGAGGCCACCGCGAAGGCGGCCACCGACTGGTATTCGTTGTAGAGCACCTCGACGTGCAGCGGCATCGTGTTGGTCTGGCCGCGGATGTGGCCCGATACCACCGACACCGCGCCGAACTCGCCCATGGCGCGCGCGTTGCACAGGATCACGCCGTACAGCAGGCCCCACTTGATGTTGGGCAAGGTCACGCGCCGGAAGGTCTGCCAGCCGGTCGCGCCGAGCACGATGGCGGCCTGCTCCTCGTCGGTGCCCTGCGCCTGCATCAGCGGAATGAGTTCGCGCGCAATGAAGGGGAAGGTCACGAACACGGTGGCCAGCACGATGCCGGGCACGGCGAAGATGATCTTGATGTCGTGCTCCGCCAGCCACGGGCCGAACCAGCCCTGCGCGCCGAACACCAGCACGTAGATCAGGCCCGCCACCACCGGCGACACCGCGAACGGCAGGTCGATCAGCGTGGTGAGAAAGGCCTTGCCGCGGAACTCGAACTTGGCGATGGCCCAGGCCGCGGCCACGCCGAACACGAGGTTCATCGGCACCGCGATGGCGGCGGTGATCAGCGTGAGGCGGATGGCGCTCCACGCATCGGGCTCCTTCAGCGCCTCGAGGTAGGCATTGAGGCCCTTGCGCAGCGCCTCGACCGCCACGGCCGCCAGCGGCAGCACGAGGAACAGGAACATGAACGCCAGGGCGACGCCGATCAGCGTCCAGCGGACCCAGGCCGACTCGGTGGTGCCGGCCTGCGCGCGGCGGATGATCTTGGAAGGTGCGCTCATGTCAGGCTCCCGCGCGCTTGCGCTGCCACGCTTGCAGGCCGTTGATGACCAGCAGCAGGATGAACGACAGCACCAGCATCACCAGCGCGACGGCCGTGGCGCCCGTGTAGTCGTACTGCTCCAGCTTGCCGATGATGATGAGCGGCGTGATCTCGGAAATCATCGGCATGTTGCCGGCGATGAAGATCACGGAGCCGTACTCGCCGATGGCGCGTGCGAAGGCCATCGCAAAGCCCGTCAGCAGCGCGGGCGCGATCGACGGAAAGATCACCTTGGTGAAGGTCTGCAGGCGAGTGGCGCCCAGCGAGGTGGCGGCTTCTTCGAGTTCCTTCTCGGCGTCCTCGAGCACCGGCTGCACCGTGCGCACCACGAAGGGCAGCCCGATGAAGATCAGCGCGATCACGATGCCCGCCGGCGTGAACGCCAGCTTGATGCCGTGCGGCTCGAGCAGCTGCCCGATCCAGCCGTTGCCCGCGAGCAGCGCCGTGAGCGAGATGCCGGCCACGGCCGTGGGCAGCGCGAACGGCAGGTCGACCAACGCATCGACGATGCGCTTGCCCGGGAACTTGTAGCGCACCAGCACCCAGGCCACCAGCAGGCCGAACACCGCATTCACCATGGCGGCGATCAGCGAGGCGCCGAAGGTCAGGCGGTACGAGGCCATCACGCGCGGCGCGGTCACCGACACCCAGAAGTGCTCCCAGGTCATCGTGAAGGTCTTGAAGACCAGCGCCGACAGCGGGATCAGCACGATCAGGCACAGATAGAAGACCGTGAAGCCCAGCGTGATGTGGAAACCGGGCAGCACGCGCTTGGCGCCCCCTGCCCGGTTGGCACGTGAAAAAGGCGCTCCCGCTGCCGGGAGCGCCGAAGAAGCAGCGCCGCTCATTTACTTTGCGCCAGGGGTGTAGAGCTTGTCGAACTGGCCGCCGTCGTTGAAGTGCACCTTCTGCGCGTCGCCGAGGCTGCCGAACAGTTCCTGCACCGTGAACAGCTGCAGCGGCTTGAAGGTGGCGGCGTACTTCTTGAGCACGGTCTGCGAGCGCGGGCGCAGCGCATGCTTGGCCGCGATTTCCTGCGCCTCTTCGGAATAGAGCCAGTCGAGGTAGGCCTTGGCGAGTTCGCCGGTGCCCTTCTTCTTGGTCGTGCGCTCGACCATGGCCACCGGGTTCTCGGCCACGATGCTGATCGACGGGTAGACCGAATCGACCTTGCCCGAGCCGAACTCGCGGTCGATCGACACCACTTCGGATTCGAAGGTGATCAGCGCATCGCCGATGTTGCGCTGCAGGAAGGCGGTGGTCGCGTCGCGGCCGCCGCGCGCCAGCACCGGCACGTTCTTGAACAGCTTGCCGACGAACTCGGCCGCCTGGGCGTCGGTGCCGCCCTTCTTCTTGACGTAGCCCCAGGCCGCGAGATAGGCGTAGCGCCCGTTGCCGCCGGTCTTGGGGTTGACGATCACGACCTGCACGCCGGGCTTCACCAGGTCTTCCCAGTCCTTGATGCCCTTGGGGTTGCCGTTGCGCACCAGGAACAGCATGGTCGAGGTGGTGGGCGATGCGTTCTCGGGGAATTTCTTGTTCCAGTCCTTCGCGACCACGCCGGCGTTGGCCAGGAAGTCGATGTCGGTGGAGGTGTTCATGGTCACCACGTCGGCATCGAGGCCATCGGCCACCGCGCGCGCCTGGGCGCTGGACCCGCCATGCGACTGGTCGATCTTCACGTCCTTGCCGGTGGTCTTCTTGTAGTTGGCCACGAACGCCGCGTTGTAGTCCTTGTAGAACTCTCGCGCCACGTCGTACGAGGCGTTCAGCAGCGTGCTGCCCTGGGCAAAGGCGCTGCTTCCGGCGAGCGCGGAAGATGCCAGCGCGAGCACGGCGGCGAAGGTCTTGAATCTGGAAGTCATGTAGTTGCCAAGGTTTCTGAAAAATCACCGCCCGCTGGCCATGCGGCGGGCTCGTCGGTCAACGACTGGAGCAAGGCGAGGCCGAGCGGCCAGTCTCCATGTCCCGAATCGATGTTGATATGGCCCGCATTCTGCATGCGGACAAACTCACTGCCCCAGGCGCGGGAATAGGCGCCGGCCAGGCGGATCGGGCAATACGGGTCGTTGCTGCTCGCCACCACGATGCTGCGGTATGGCAGCGCCGCATACGGCACGGGCGCGAAGTCCGACAGCACGGCCCGGCGCTCCGGATCGGCCGGCGCCACCAGCAGCGCGCCGTGGATGCGCGCCGCCGCCTCGGCCGGCAGGTGCGCCGTGGCGATGCATCCCAGGCTGTGCGCGGCAATCACCACCGGCCCGGGGCTTTCGAGCACCAGCCTGGCGAGCGTGGCCACCCAGGCCTCGCGCCTGGGCGATGCCCAGTCGTCCTGCACCACCCGCGCCGCGCCCGGAATGCGCTCTTCCCACAGGCTCTGCCAGTGGCCGGGCCCGGAGTCGCGCCAGCCGGGCACGATGATCACGGAAGTCTGCATGAAGGCGCTGCCCCGTCCGCTTACTTGTTGGGCTGCGGCGTGATGCGCAGGTAGGGCTTCACCGCCTTGAAGCCCTTGGGGAAGCGCTCGGCCAGTTCGGCCGGGTCCTGGATGCTCGGGATGATGACCACGTCGTCGCCGTCTTTCCAGTTCACCGGCGTGGCCACCTTGTGGCTGTCGGTGAGCTGCAGCGAGTCGATCACGCGCAGGATCTCGTCGAAGTTGCGGCCGGTCGATGCCGGGTAGGTGATGGTCGCGCGGATCGCCTTCTTCGGATCGATGATGAACACGCTGCGCACCGTGGCCGTGGCCGATGCGTTCGGGTGGATCAGGTCGTACAGGTCGGCCACCTTGCGGTCATGGTCCGCAATGATCGGAAAGTTGACGGTGGTGTTCTGCGTCTCGTTGATGTCGCCGATCCACTCCTTGTGTTTGTTGGCGGGGTCGACGCTCAGCGCGATGGGCTTCACGCCGCGCTTGGCGAATTCGCCCGACAGCGCCGCGGTCTTGCCGAGTTCGGTGGTGCACACGGGCGTGAAATCGGCCGGGTGCGAGAAGAGCACCACCCACGAATCGCCGGCCCATTGGTAGAAGTCGAGGGGGCCTTCGCTGGAATCCTGGGTGAAATTGGGGGCTGTGTCGCCGAGTCGCAGGGTTGCCATGGTCGCTCCTTGGATGGATGGGAGCCTGGGATTGTGCGAAGTGCAGCTTCAATGCCAAACGAATATCTACTTGTTTGGTTATGGCGTTTTTCGCATAAGAAGCGGCCGATCCATCCAGTCAGTACATGCCCGATTGGCTCCCGCTCATGTGCTCGGCCAGGAAGTCGATCAGCTGGCGAACCGCCGGCACCAGGGCGCGGCGCTGCGGAAAGACCATGTGCGCGATCACCGGCGCCGGCCCCCAGCCGGGCAGCAATTGCGCGAGCCGGCCCGCCTCCACGTCGGCGCGGCACATGTAGCCCGGCAGCAGCGTCGCGCCCACGCCCTCGAGCGCGACCATCTGCAGCGTCGCCAGATCGTCCGCCACGCAGCGCGGCGTGTGGACGTGCACGTGAATCTCGCCGTTCGGGCCCTCGAGCCGCCATTCGCTGCGGCCTTCGCCGTTGGCCGACATGGCCGCCGTCGGCAGCCGCTCGAGGTCGGCCGGCGTGCGGACCGGGCCCAGGCGCTGCAGCAGCTCCGGCCGGGCCACCAACACGGCGCGGCTGGTGCCCAGCACCTTGGCCACGAGCGTGGTGCTGTCCTCGATGGCGGGGCGCACGCGCAGCGCGATGTCGATCCCCTCTTCGATCAGGTCCACTGGCCGGTTCATGACGCGCAGGTCGACGCGCACCGCCGGGTAGCGCTCCATGAAGCGCGGCAGCAGCTGCGCGAGCCCGCTGTGGGCGATGGTGATCGGGCAGCTCAGGCGGACCGTGCCGCAGGGATCGGTGTGCACCTGCGCCACCGCCTCGGTCGCCGCCTGCGCCGCGTCGCGCACGGCGGCCGAATGCCGCAGGAAGATCTCGCCCGCCGGCGTGAGCGACAGCCGCCGCGTGCTGCGCTGCATCAGCTGCACGCCGAGCCGGTCCTCCAGCTCCGCCACGCGGCGCGACAGGCGCGACTTGGGAATGCCGAGCGCGCGGCTGGCCGCGGCAAAGCCGCCGCGCTCTGCCACCTCGGCGAAAAAAACCATGTCGTTGAGGTCTTGCATGCGGTGATTGTCCTGCATATGGGACGATGTAGTCAAAATTTGGCTACTTATCGCTCACTCGCATCAAAAATAGAATTACACCATCGCCGGCCACCTTTGAGCGCCGACCTCCACACGAAAGTGATCGACCATGAAGCTGCTCCACATCGACTCCAGCATCCTGAGTGCCAATTCGACCTCCCGCCTCCTCACGGCCGAGATCGTGGCGGCCTGGAAAGCCGCGCATCCCGACACCACGGTCGAGTACCTCGACCTCGCCGCCAACGCCCCCTCGCACTTCGGCGCCGATGCCCTGGGCATCAAGACCGGCGTGCAGGCCCAGCCGACCGAAGCCCAGCAGCGCGAGAACGCGCTCTCGGAACAGCTCGTGAGCCAATTCCTGGCTTCCGACGTCATCGTGGTGGGCGCGCCGCTGTACAACTTCTCGGTGCCGACCCAGCTCAAGGCCTGGATCGACCGGCTCGCGCAGATCGGCCGCACCTTCAAGTACACCGACAAGGGCCCCGTGGGCCTGGCCGGCGGCAAGACCGTGATCGTGGCGTCCAGCCGCGGCGGCATCTACTCGACCACCGAAGGCGGCCAGGCCGCGGAACACCAGGAGAGCTACCTGAAGGTGGTGTTCGGCTTCTTCGGCATCACCGACGTGCGCTTCGTGCGTGCCGAAGGCGTGGCCATGGGCGATGCCACCAAGGCCGCCGCGCTGGCCGCGGCACGCGTCGACATCCGGGCGGCCACGGCCGAAGCCGCCAACCAGAAGGACGTGGCGCAGGCGGCCTGAGCCTCTTTGCTCTACCCCAATGAAAATGCCGCCCCCGGGGCGGCATTTTCATTGGCGGGTTCGGTTGCCTCAGGCGGCCGCGTGGCTCTTGATCCAGGCCGCGTACTTGTCCATCCAGCTCTGCAGGAACTTCTTCGTGCCTTCGCTGCCGATGTGGCCCTTGTCGTCGAACAGGCCGTCCTTGGCTTGAAGAAACACCTCCGGCTGCCCAAGCGTGGGCACATCGAGGTACGCCAGCACATTGCGCAGATGCTGCTGCGCCAGCGCGGTGCCGATGGCGCCCACCGAAATGCCCAGCACGCCTGCCGGCTTGCCGGCCCAGGCGCTCTGCCCGTAGGGGCGCGAGGCATGGTCGATCGCGTTCTTCAGCACGCCGGGCAGCGAGCGGTTGTATTCGGGCGTGACGAACAGCAGGCCCTGGGCCGCCGCGATCTCGGTCTTGAGCCGCTTCACCGAAGGCGCCTGGTTGCCGTCGTCGTCCTGGTTGTACAGGGGCAGATCGTCGATGCGCAAATGCTCGAAGGTGAAGTCCGACGGTGCAAGGTGCGCCAGCGCAAGGGCCAGCTTCTGGTTGAACGAATCCTTGCGAAGGCTGCCGACGATCACGGCAATTCGGGTCTGGCTCATGGATGAAGCTCCTTTTGGGGTGGGAAAAACATGAATGGAAGGATGGCCAGAACGATTATGCGAAGCGCCCATGACCTTTTCCCAAAAAGCTCTTCCGCCCCATCCGCCTTTTCGGCCTGCCCAGCAGGTCAGCCCGATCGCGGGCATCATCGCCCGAGTCCTTCAGTCTCAGGAGCAGTTCACGATGCGATTTCTAGTGGTGGGTGCAGGCGCACTCGGTGGTTATTTCGGCGGCCGGCTGCTGGAGGCGGGACGCGACCTGACCTTTCTGCTGCGCCCGCGGCGCGCGGCACAGATCGCGAAGACCGGACTCGTGGTCCAAAGCCCGTTCGGCAACCTGCAGCTGCCCTCGCCGCCCCACGTGCTGGCCGAGGACATCCGGGCGCCCTTCGACGTGGTCGTGGTCGGCAGCAAGGCCTATGACCTCGACGCCACCATGGCGTCGTTCGCGCCGGCCGTCGGGCCCGACACGGTCATTCTTCCACTGCTCAACGGCATGAGCCACATCGACCGCCTGGCCGAGCGCTTCGGCAGCGAACGCGTGCTCGGCGGCCTGTGCATGATCTCCGCCACGCTGGACGACGAAGGCCGCGTGCTGCACCTGAACGACATGCACGGCCTCGCCTTCGGCGAGCGCGCGGGCGGACGCTCGGCGCGCGTCGATGCCATTGCCGCCCAGTTCGCCGGTGCGAAGTTCGACGCCACGCTGAGCGGGAACATCTCGCAGGACATGTGGGAGAAGTGGGTCTTCATCGCCTCGGCGGCGGGCCTCACGAGCCTGATGCGCGCGTCCATCGGCGACATCGCGAGCGCGGGCGGACGGGACGTGGCGCTCGCGATCTTCGACGAATGCTGCGCCATTGCCGCGCACAACGGCTTCGCGCCGCGCCCGGCAGCCGTCGAGCGCGGCCGCGCCATGATGACGGCGCCGGGCTCCCCGATGACCGCCTCCATGTACAAGGACATCGTGCGCGGCGCGCCGATCGAGGCCGACCACATCGTCGGCGACCTGCTGGGCCGCGCGCCCGCCGCCCTTTCTTCATCCGTGCCTTCGGTGCTGCGCACGGCCTACGTCCACCTGAAGGCCTACGAGGCGCGGCGCGCCCGCGAAGCGGCCTGAGGCTTTCTTCTCGATGACCGACGCCATCGCCTTCCTCCACACGGCGCAGGTCCATGTGCCGACCTTCGAGCGCCTGACCCGCGAGATCGCGCCCGAACTGGAGGTGCGCCACCTGGTGATGGAGGAACTGCTGCACGAAGCCCGCGCCGTGGGCATCGACAACCCGATGCTGGCCGCGCGCGTGCACGAGGCCATGCGCGAGGCCGCATCCGACGGCGCCGCCGTGGTGGCGTGCACCTGCTCGACCATCGGCGCCATTGCGGAAAGGACGCCCACGGGCGGCGCCTTCGCGGCCCAACGCATCGACCGAGCGATGGCCGACCGCGCCGTGTGCGCGGGCCCGCGCGTGCTGATTGCCGCGGCGCTCGAAAGCACGCTGGAGCCGACCACCGCGCTGGTTCTTTCGGCCGCCGCGCAGGCCGGCGTCGGTGTCCGGCCGAGCGCGCTCCTGGTCGCCGGGGCCTGGCCGCACTTCGAGGCCGGCGACAGCGCACGCTACATCGAGATGCTGGCCAGCGCGATCCGCAGCGCCGCCATCGGCGCCGACGTGGTGGTTCTGGCGCAGGCCTCGATGGCCCCCGTCGCGGCCGGACTCGCAGACCTCGGCATCGAGGTGCTCGGCAGTCCCGGCCCGGGCGTTGCGCATGCCGTGGCCACGCTGCGCGCCTCGCGCTCGGCGTGGGCCCCGCGGGCGGCTACTCCGACTTGAGGATCGTCTCGCCCTTCAAAGCACCCATGTCCCGTATGTTGAAGCGGTGCCGCTTCCAGCCGGCCCACGTGCGGCGCAGGTGGGTGATGGAGATGAAGTAGTAGAGAAACTTGAACATGCCGAGCGCCCGCCATATCGGCGTGCCGCGGTAGATGTCGCCGGCCAGCAGCGACATCAGCCCCTCCTTCACGCGGAACGGATTGCCCGGGTGCATGAACATGTCGCGGATCGTCGGGTTGGTCACGCGGTAGATGAACCACGAATACTCCCGCGGCCCCTTGCGCATCATGGCCTCGAAACTCTCGCGCACGGGCGCCAGTTCGGCCGGCCGGTCGAGCGCGGTGGCCACCAGCGCGGCGCCGTCGAAGGCGCTGTGCATCGCCAGGTACACGCCCGACGAGAACATCGGGTCGATGAAGGTGAAGGCGTCGCCCAGCATCAGGTAGCGGTCGCCCGTGGCGTGCGTGCTCGAATACGAGAAATTGCCGGTGGCGTGCACCGCATCGTCCACCAGCGTGGCGTGCTTCAGCCGGTCCACCAGCACCGGGCACAGCGCGATGGTGTCGTAGAAGAACTCCTTGAGCGGCTTGTCGCGCGTCTTCAGGTAGTACGGCCAGCAGACCGCGCCCACACTCGTGGTGCCGTCGGCCAGCGGAATGAACCAGAACCAGCCGTGCGCAAACCAGCAGATGCTGATGTTGCCTTCCTTCTTGCCCTCCAGCCGCTCGGCGTTGGTGAAGTGGCCGAAGAGCGCCGTGCTGTTGTGGTCGGGGTTCTTTTCCTTGCAGCGGAATTTGTTGGCCAGCAGCGTGTCGCGCCCCGTGGCATCGACCACGAAGCGGGCGCGCCAGCTGCGCCTGGCGCCGTCGTCCATCTGGGACTGCACCGTGGCACCGTCGGCATCGAAGGCCACGTCGCGCACCTTACAGCCTTCGAGCGTCTGCGCGCCGCGTGCCGCGGCATTGCGGAACAGCAGCTCGTCAAGCTCCGAGCGGCGCACCTGCCAGGCCGAATCGAGCGACTTGTCCCAGCCCTCGGCAAAGTCCACGTAGCTGCGGTGCTCGTGCTCCGGAGAGACGAACTCGATGCCGAACTTGGGCATGCCGATCTTCTCGACCTGGTCGCGCACGCCGAGCTTGTCGAAAAGCTCCACATTCGCCGGCAGCAGCGATTCGCCGATATGAAAGCGCGGGTGGTGCTCCTTTTCGAGCAGCACCACCTTGCGGCCCTGCTGCGCGAGCAGCGCCGAGATCGTGGAGCCTGCGGGGCCGCCGCCGATCACGAGGACGTCGCAGGATTCGGGGGGGGAGGATGCCTGAGCGGAACTTGGAGACTGGGACATGCGAGGGCGGGCAGCGTTATCGACGGCTGCAAAGCATAGCCTGTGCGCTGCCGACTCCGCAAAATCGGCTAAGCCGCCGCCGCCGCCCGGCGGCCGAAGCCCTGGCCGATGCGGGCTTTGTCGTCGCTGCCATCAACCACTCCGGCGACAGCTACCAGGTCCGCGGCGGACCGAACGACAGCATCGCGGCGCTCGCGACCCGGACGACGGACATCCGGCGCCTCATCGGCCACATGCTCCGCCAGTGGCCTGCGCATGTCTCGCTCGACGACCGACGGATCGGCTTCTACGGTTTCTCGAGGGGCGGCTACACGGGCCTGGTGCTGATCGGCGCCCGTCCGGATTTCGAACGGCTCCCGCCCCTGCCTTCGTCGCCCTGCGCATCCGCGCCGCAAGGTCTGGCCTGCGCAGGAATGCGGCAGCGGTTCCGTGAACTTCTCGCGACGCCGCTGGTGCACGACACCCGCATCAAGGCGGCGGTGATCGCCGATCCGCTCAGCACGGTCTTCGACGCGGAGGGCTTGAAGAACGTGGCAACGCCGATCCAGCTCTGGGCCTCGGCCTACGGTGGCGACGGTGTCACGCCGGAGAGCGTGGCGGCGATACGCCGCAGCCTGCCCACAGCGCCGGATTGGCGGTTGGCGGACAAGGCCGGGCATTTCGGCTTTCTGGCGTCCTGCTCGCCGGCGCAGCTTGCGTCAGATCCCGGGATCTGCCGCGACAGCCCCGGCTTCGATCGCATCGCCTTCCACGCGGCCTTCAACGCCGAGATCGTCGCCTTCTTTCAGCGGCACCTCGCGAAGGAACGCGTAGCTTCACCGCGGTAGGTCATGCAGCGCCTGCCTTCGGCGCGTTCTGCAGGCTGGCCTGGGTCACGCTCGCGCCCGCGGGCACGTCGTCGGTGATCCACACGTTGCCGCCGATGACCGCGCCCTTGCCCAGCGTCACGCGCCCGAGGATGGTGGCGCCGGCATAGATCACCACGTCGTCCTCCACCACCGGGTGGCGCGGCAGGCCCTTCTGCAGGTTGCCCTCGGCATCGGTCGGGAAGCGCTTGGCCCCCAGCGTCACGGCCTGGTACAGGCGCACGCGCTTGCCGATGATCGCCGTCTCGCCGATCACCACGCCCGTGCCGTGGTCCATGAAGAAGCCCGCGTCGATCTGCGCGCCGGGGTGGATGTCGATGCCGGTCTGCGCATGCGCGAGCTCGGCCACGATGCGCGCCAGGAGCGGCAGCCCGAGCCTGTAGAGCTCGTGCGCCAGCCGGTGGTGGATCATCGCGAGCACGCCCGGATAGCACAGCAGTACCTCGTCCACGCTGCGCGCCGCCGGGTCGCCCTGGTAGGCGGCGAGCACGTCGGTGTCGAGCAGGCGGCGCAGCTGCGGCAGCGCGTTCGCGAACTGGCGGATGGCCTCGGTGGCCAGGCCCTCGACCTCGCTCGAGGGCCGCGGCTCGTGGCGGGCGTTGTAGTCGAGCTCGAGGCGTGCCTGCACCAGCAGCGCCTGCAAGGCGGTGTTCAGCGTGTGGCCGACGTAGAAGTCTTCGCTTTCGTGGCGCAGGTCGGGCGGGCCGAGCCGCATCGGAAAGAGCGCGCCCTTGAGCAACTCCACGATCTGCGCGAGCGCATCTCGCGACGGAAATTCGCGCGTGCCGGGCTCGCGCGAGCGGCGCTGCGAATCGCGCCACTCGTCGCGCGCGGCGTGCAGCGCGCGGACGATGCCGTCTACTTCGAAATTGGCCATGGCTTCTCTCCGTGCGTTGTGCAGATCACACTGTAGAAGCCCATGGCCGATGTGCCAAGAACTGAAAACCCGGCGCCACGGTGACGCCTGGGTTGTTCGCAAGCCCGGAGATCGTCAGAGCTTGGCGATCGAAACCTCCGTGGACTTCACGAGCGCGACCACGTCGGAGCCCACCTTGAGCTGCAGCTCGTCGACCGAGCGCGTGGTGATGACCGAGGTCACGATGCCCCAGGCGGTTTCGACATCGACTTCGGAGACGACGTCGCCGCGGATGATCTCGCGGACCTTGCCCTTGAACTGGTTGCGGACGTTGATGGCTTGGATGGACATGGTGTTTCTTTCTCTTTGAGGTTGAAGGAAGGGTTCAGGCATGAGGAACAGGGGCACCGCGCTCACCCGGCGGCGGCAGCCAGCGCCTGGTCGAGGTCGGCGACCAGGTCGTCGATGTGCTCGATGCCGACCGACAGGCGCACGGTGTCTTCCGTGACGCCGGCCCGCGCCAGCTCCTCGGGCGAGAGCTGCCGGTGCGTGGTGGAGGCCGGATGCGTCGCCAGCGAGCGCACGTCGCCGATGTTCACGAGCCGCGTGAAGAGCTTGAGTGCGTCGAGGAACTTCGCCCCGCCCTCGCGGCCGCTTCCGATGCCGAAGGTCAGCACGCCACTGGACCTGCCGCCGAAGTACTTCTTCGCCAATGCATGGTCGGGATGGTCTTCGAGCGCCGCGTAGTTGACCCAGTTGACGGCCTTGTGCGTCTTCAGGTGCTGCGCCACGGAAAGCGCATTGCTGCTGATGCGATCCATGCGCAGCGCCAATGTCTCGATGCCCTGAAGGATCAGGAAGGCGTTGAACGGCGAGATCGCCGCGCCCGTGTTGCGCAGCGGCACCACGCGCGCGGCCGATGTAGGCGGCCGGGCCCAGCGCCTCGGTGTAGACCACGCCGTGGTAGCTCACGTCGGGCTCGTTCAGGCGCCTGAAGCGCTGCTTGTGCTCGGCCCACGGGAACTTGCCCGAGTCGACGATGGCGCCGCCGATGCTGGTGCCGTGGCCGCCCAGGTACTTGGTGAGCGAGTGCACCACGATGTCGGCGCCATGCTCGATGGGCCGGCTCAGGTACGGCGAAGGCACCGTGTTGTCCACGATCAGCGGCACGCCATGGCGGTGCGCGATCTCGGCGATGGCCGCGATGTCGGTCACGTTGCCGGCCGGGTTGCCGAGCGATTCGACGAACACCGCCTTGGTCTTCTCGTCGAACAGCTTCTCGAAGCTTGCGGGATCGCGGTGGTCCGCGAAGCGCGTGCTGATGCCGAACTGCGGCAGCGTGTGCGCGAACAGGTTGTAGGTGCCGCCATACAGCGCGGTGCTGCTGACGATGTTGTCGCCCGCCTCGGCAATGGTCTGGATCGCATAGGTCACCGCCGCCTGGCCCGAGGCCAGCGCCAGTGCCGCGATGCCGCCCTCGAGCGCGGCCACGCGCTGTTCGAGCACGTCCTGCGTCGGGTTGTTGATGCGGGTGTAGATGTTGCCCGGCACCTTCAGGTCGAACAGGTCGGCGCCGTGCTGCGCGCTGTCGAAGGCATAGGCCACCGTTTGATAGATGGGCGGCGCCACGGCGCGCGTGGTCGGCTCGGGCGAATAGCCGGCGTGCACCGACAGGGTTTCGAATTTCCAGTTCTGCGACATGCGACTGCCTTTCTTCTTTGTGGATGAACGATGGATTCAGATCGCCCAGCGCAGCGTGTGCGCGGAGGGCTGCAGCCAGTTGGCGTCCGTGGCGGCGGGTTCGGCCTCGCCGGGCTTCTGCAGCACGCGGTCGAGAATGCGTTTCTCGATGGCCGCAAACGCCGGGTCGCCCTGCGAGCGCGGCCTGGCGAGCGCAATGTTCTCGTCGAGCGCAATGCGCCCGTCCTCGATCAGGATCACGCGGTCCGCGAGCGCCACGGCCTCCTGCACGTCGTGCGTCACCAGCAGCGCGGTGAAGCGGTGGCGCTGCCAGAGGTTCTCGATGAGGCGATGCATCTCGATGCGCGTGAGCGCGTCCAGCGCACCCAGCGGCTCGTCGAGCAGCAGCAGGCGTGGGTGATGCACCAGCGCCCTTGCGAGCGCCACGCGCTGGCGCTGGCCGCCCGACAGGCGCGCCGGCCATTCGTTCTCGCGGTCGGCCAGGCCCACCTGCGCCAGCACCTCCTTGCCGCGCGCCTTGGCTTCGTCGGGCAGGCCGAGCGTCACGTTGTCGAGCACGCGGCGCCAGGGCAGCAGGCGCGCCTCCTGGAACATGATCCGGGTGTCGTCGTGCAGGCCGTCGATGGCCTTGCCGTCCGTGAAGAGCCCGCCGGAGGTGGCCTTCTCGAGGCCGGCAATGAGCCGTAGCAGCGTGCTCTTGCCGCAGCCGCTGCGCCCGACGATGGCGATGAACTGCCCCGGCTCGATGGCGAGCTGCGTGTTGCGCAGCACCTCGCGCTCGCCATAGCGCTTGTGCAGGCCGCGCGCATCCAGGCGAACGCCACCCGCAATGGCCGGCTCTTGTGTTTCTTTCAGAACGGCATTCATGATGTTTGTGTGCTCCTCACTTCGAAGTCGTCTTCTTCTGGTAGCCCGGATGCCAGCGCAGCCACCATTGCTCCAGGCCCCGCGCAAACAGGTCGGCCAGCTTGCCGAGCAGCGCATACAGCAGGATGCCCACCAGCACGATGTCGGTCTGCAGGAACTCGCGGGCGTTCATCGTGAGATAGCCGATGCCGGCCTGCGCCGAGATGGTTTCGGCCACGATCAGGATCACCCACATCAGCCCGAGCGAGAAGCGCAGGCCCACCAGGATGGACGACAGCGCGCCGGGCAGGATCACCTCGCGGTACAGCTGCCAGCGCGAAAGTCCGTAGGTGCGCCCCATCTCGATCAGCTGCGGATCGACGTTGCGGATGCCGTGGAAGGTGTTGAGGTAGATCGGAAAGAACACCGACACCGAGATCAGGAACAGCTTGGCCGACTCGTCGATGCCGAACCACAAAATCACGAGCGGAATGAGCGCCAGCGCGGGAATGTTGCGCACCATCTGGATGGTCGAATCGAGCAGCGTCTCGAAGAACTTCACCGAGCCGGTCAAAAGGCCCAGCACCAGCCCCGTTCCGCCGCCGATCGCAAGGCCCGCGAGCGCACGTCCCGCGCTCACCTTGACGTGCGTCCAGAGTTCGCCCGACACGGCCAGCCCCCAGGCGGCCTTGACCACGTCCACCGGTGCCGGCAGCACCCGCGTGGAGAGCCAGCCCAGCGACGAAGCGACCTGCCAGAAGACGATCAGCCCCACCGGCACCAGCCACGGCACCAGCCGCCGCGCCACGCTGGCGCCGAAAGCCTTGAGTGCGCCGCCGGCGCCTTCTTCCGAAGACGACGCGACCGCCGGCAGTTCCTGTACTTGTTCCATCATGGGAGGTCCTTAGCTTTGGGAGGCGAGGCGCGAAGGCGCATCGAGATTGGCGACCACTTCGCCGAACGGCCCGCTCAGCGAGCCGCCCGCGAGCCGCGACTGCGCCTTGCGCGAGAGCAGCGGGAACACCAGCTCGGCGAAGCGGTAGGCCTCTTCGAGATGCGGGTAGCCCGAGAGAATGAATTTGTCCAGGCCGAGCGCCGCGTATTCCTCGATGCGCGCCGCCACCGTCTTGGGGTCGCCGACCAGCGCCGTGCCCGCGCCGCCGCGCACCAGGCCGACGCCGGCCCAGAGGTTGGGCGAAATCTCGAGCTCGGCGCGCGAGCGCCTGGCGCCGCCGGCATGCAGCGCGGCCATGCGGCGCTGGCCTTCGGAATCCATGCGCGCGAAGGCGGCCTGGGCGCGGATCACGGTCTCGTCGTCGACGCGGCTGATCAGTTCCCCGGCAGCCTTCCATGCGGCGTCGTCGGTCTCGCGCACGATCACGTGCAGCCGGATGCCGAACTCCACCGTGCGGCCCTTGCGCGCGGCGCGGTTGCGCACGTCGGCGATCTTCCTGGCCACCTCGGCGGGCGGTTCGCCCCAGGTGAGATAGGCATCGACCTGCTCGGCCGCAAGCTCGTGCGCGGCAGCCGAGGAGCCGCCGAACCACACCGGC
This sequence comes from Variovorax beijingensis, assembly GCF_003951285.1. Lineage (GTDB taxonomy): Bacteria > Pseudomonadota > Gammaproteobacteria > Burkholderiales > Burkholderiaceae_C > Variovorax > Variovorax beijingensis. The sequence continues at coordinate 124,529 of NZ_RXFQ01000016.1, forward strand.
GGATAGGGGGCCTGCACCGGCGGATAGAGCAGCTTCGCGCCCTTCACGCTGAGGTGCCGGCCCTCGTAGTCGAAGGCTTGGCCGTTGTGGCTGCGCGCAAGGATCTCGCGCCAGATCCGGATGAACTCGGCCGATTGCTCGTAGCGCGCCGCATGGTCCAGGTACACGCCGTCGCCTTCGAGTTCGGCCTGGTCGCCGCCGGTGACCAGGTTCACGAGCAGGCGGCCGCCCGAGAGGCGGTCGAAGGTCGCGGCCATGCGCGCCGCCAGGCTGGGCTGGTGCAGGCCGGGCCGCACCGCCACCAGGAACTTGAGGTTCTTGGTCGCGCCGATCAGGCTCGAGGCAATCACCCATGGGTCTTCGCAGGAGCGGCCGGTGGGAATCAGCACGCCTTCGTAGCCGAGCTGGTCGGCCGCGCCCGCGATCTGCTGCAGGTAGGCCAGGTCGATGGGCCGCGCGCCTTCGCTGGTGCCGAGATAGCGGCTGTCGCCGTGGGTGGGGAGAAACCAGAATATCTGCATGTCGTCTTTCCGTGGTGCTGCCTCAGATCGCGAAGAAGGCGCCGCGCACGCGGGGCGGCGCGCAGCGCGAGCGCGGCGATGCGGTGCGGACGCTCCGCCGCTCGGCAAGGCCCCAGGCGCGCGTGGTCGTGGCGAGCACGCGGGCGGCGCGATCGCGCAAGGCTTCGTGCATCACGCGATGCCCGCCGCGGCGGCCTCGAGCACGCTGATCCTTCGGGGAATCAGCTTCAGGTCGAAGAAGGTGTCGGCGATCTTCTGCTGCTCGGCGAGCACGGCCTTGCTGATGGGGCTGGTCCCGTAGGCGGCGCGCGCCACTGTCAGTTCGGCCACCGGCTTCGGCAGGCCCCACAGGGCAGCGAACTCGGCAGCAAGATCGTTCTTGTGGGCGATGCCCCAGACGTCGACCTTGTTGATTTCCTCGATCGCAATGGCCAGCACGTCGGCATTCTTTGCAGCGTAGCCGAGCGACGAGAAGTAGTAGCCGCGGTTGCCCACCACGCCGGTCGCGTCGGCGAGGACCCGGGCCTCGAGCGATTTTTCGGCTGCGGCAAGGAACGGATCCCAGATCACCCATGCATCGACCGAGCCCTTTTCGAAGGCCGCGCGCGCATCGGCCGGCGGCAGGAAGACGAGGTTCAGGTCGCTGTACGCGAGGCCGTGCTTCTCGATCAGCTTGGCGATGAAGTAGTGGACGTTCGAGCCCTTGTTGAGCGCGACCTTCTTTCCCTTCAGTTCGGCGACGGTCCTGATGGCCGAGCCCTTGGGCACCAGCACGGCTTCCGACTGCGGCCGCGGCAGCGTGGTGGCGACATAGGCCAGCGGCGCGCCGGCAGCCTGCGCGAAGATCGGCGGCGCCTCGCCCACGTCGCCGAAGTCGATGGAGCCGACGTTCAGTGCCTCCAGTTGCACCGGGCCGGCAGTGAATTCGGTCCACTTCACGGCGACGCCGAGCGGCGCCAGCCGCTTCTCGAGCGTGCCGCGGCCCTTGAGGATGCTCAGCGCGCCCTTCTGGTGGCCAATGCGCAGCTGCCGTGCCGCCGCCTGGGCCAGCGCGGCGAAGGAAGGCACTGCGATTGCGGCGGCAGCGGCGCCCTGCAGCAGGCGGCGGCGCGGGATGGAGATGGAAGTCATGGGCTCGTCCTTTTCGAATGCGGATGCAGGTGGCCTCAGGCCGAGATGAAGCCGACGATGAGCGCGATGGCGGTCACCACGATCGTGCTGATGGCCAGGTCCCGCAGCGCCTTCCAGATGGAGCGGGGCTGCGCGTCGAGCGCGGAGTCTTCGGTGGCAACGGGGTTCATGCGTGATTCCTTGTGCAAAAACTTCAGGCAAAGCTGCGCCCTCGCCGCGCAGCGGCGACTTCAAAAAACGGGAACAGGAATGGGGCTGGCTGGACTCGGGTTCGAGGAAGAACCCGTTCTAGACGCTACATCGCACCCTGGAGAACGGCACCGGTTCGAAGCCGTGCGTTGCCGGCAGCTTCAGCCCTTCGGTCGCGAGCACCTCGACGGCCTCGTTGAGCCGCTCGGCCAGGTCGGGATGCACCTGGTAGGCGTTCTCGGGCGTGAGCGTGATCTGCGAATCGGTCGCGTAGACGCCCGGCAGGATGTGGCGCGCCGACAGCGCATGCAGCACCGGCCGCAACGCGTAGTCGAGCGCGAGCATGTGGTGCGGGCTGCCGCCGGTGGCCAGCGGCAGCACGGTCTTGCCCTTGAGCGCGTTCTGCGCCAGCAGGTCGAGAAAAACCTTCAGCACGCCGCTGTAGGCGGCCTTGTAGACCGGCGTGGCGACCACGACCACGCGCGCATGCGCTACCTGCGCAATCGCGCGCTCGATGGCCGGATGGTTCCAGTCCGCCAGGAGCAGCGCCTGGGCCGGCAGGTCGCGGATCGCGAGCCGCTCGATGTGGGCGCTGCGGCCCGCCAGCCGCTCGCCCACAGCCTCGAGCAAGGCGGTGGAACGCGAAGGTGCGGAGGGACTGCCGGCAATCAGGAGAACGGACACAAGGGACTTTCGGTTTGCTTCGGAATTTCGCTTCGAGGGTGCGAGGCGAATTACTTCTGCTTGGCCGTGTAGATCTGGTCGAAGGAAGCGCCGTCGGCAAAGTGCTCCTTGTCGGCCTTGGCCCAGCCGCCGAAGGCCTGGTCGATAGTTACCAGCGTCAGCTTGGGAAACTGCTTGTCGTACTTGGCCCTGGCTTTTTCCGAGGTCGGGCGGTAGAAGTTGCGGCCCGCAATGTCCTGGCCTTCGTCCGAATACAGGTACTTGAGGTATTCCTCGGCCACCGCGCGGGTGCCCTTCTTGTCGACCACCTTGTCGACCACCGCCACGGTGGGCTCGGCCAGGATCGAGATCGACGGCACCACGATCTCGAACTTCTCGGCGCCGAATTCCTTGAGGGCCAGGAAGGCTTCGTTCTCCCAGGCCAGCAGCACGTCGCCCACGCCGCGCTGCACGAAGGTGATGGTCGAGCCGCGCGCGCCAGCGTCCAGCACGGGCACGTTCCTGAACAGATTGCCGATGTATTCCCTGGCCTTGGCATCGCTGCCGTACTTGCGTTTGGCGAATTCCCAGGCGGCCAGGTAGTTCCAGCGCGCACCGCCGGAAGTCTTGGGGTTGGGCGTGATCACCTGCACGCCGGGCTTCACGAGGTCGTCCCAGTCCTTCAGGCCCTTGGGATTGCCCTTCTTCACCAGGAACACGATGGTCGAGGTGTAAGGCGCCGAGTTCTGCGGCAGGCGCTTCTGCCAGTCGGCCTTGACGAGGCCGCCGTGCCTGGCAAGCGCGTCGATGTCGCCGCCCAGCGCCAGCGTGGCGACGTCGGCATCGATACCGTCGATGATCGAGCGGGCCTGCTTGCCCGAACCGCCGTGCGACTGCTTGATGGTCACATCCTGGCCGGTCTTGCCCTTCCAGTACTTGGCGAACGCGCGGTTGTAGTCGACATAGAGCTCGCGCGTCGGGTCGTACGACACATTGAGCAGCGTCACGGGGGCCGCGCCCTGCTGCGAAAACGACGGCAATGCCGTCAGGGCCATGGCACCGGCCACGCCGGCACCCAGGGAAAGCTTGATAAAGTCGCGGCGAAGGCTCATGGTGTCTTGCTCAAAAAGGCATATCAATGAAGCTGCGTATTCTCAATACGACATATAGAAACTGGAACGACCGAGTTTTCAGTTCTAAATAGCCAAATCAACTAAGCAACCGCTTTCCCCACCAGAGGCAATCAAAAATGGCACGCATGGTTCAGTGCATCAAGCTCGGCAAAGAAGCCGAAGGGCTCGACTTCCCGCCCTACCCCGGGGAACTGGGCAAGCGCCTGTGGGAGAACGTCAGCAAGGAAGCCTGGGCCGCCTGGCTCAAGCAGCAGACCATGCTGGTCAACGAGAACCGGCTGAACCTGGCCGATCTGCGCGCCCGCCAGTACCTGGCCCGCCAGATGGAAAAGCACTTCTTCGGCGAAGGCGCCGACGTCGCGCAGGGCTACGTCCCCCCCTCGAACTGAGCCCGTCTTGGCCGCCGAGCCCGTCGCCTGGCGCGCCGACGGCGTGCCGTGCAGCGAACGTTTCGACGACATCTATCACACCGAAACCGGGGCGCTGGCGCAGTCGCGCCACGTGTTCCTGGGCGGCTGCGGCCTGCCCGGCGCCTGGTCCGGACAGCCGCAATGGCGGATTCTCGAGACCGGATTCGGGCTCGGCCTCAATTTCCTGACAAGCTGGCAGGCCTGGCGCGCGGATGCGCACCGGCCGCGGATGCTGCACTACGTCTCGGTCGAGGCATACCCGGTCGGGCCTCATGACCTGCTGCGCGCTGCCGGGGCCTACCCCGAGCTGATGCCGCTGGCCGAGCAACTGGCCGCGCAGTGGCACGGGCTGCTCCCGGGCTTTCACCGGCTGGCCTTCGACGCCGGCCGCGTGCTGCTCACACTGTGCATCGGCGACGTGCAGCCGATGCTGCGCGCGCAGCGCTTCGAGGCCGACAGCATCTTCCTGGACGGCTTCAGCCCGCAGCAGAACCCCGCCATGTGGTCGCCCGACACGCTGAAGGCGGTGTCGCGCTTTGCGCGCCAGGGCACCGGCCTTGCCACCTGGACCTATGCGCGTGCGGTGCGCGATGCGCTTTCGCAGAGCGGCTTCCGGCTCGAAAGGCGGCCAGGCCTGCCGCCCAAGCGCGACTGCCTGGCCGGCGTGTTCGCGCCGGCCTGGACGGTGCGCCGCCGCGGCCCCGCGCCCGGGCACATCGAAACGCCAGGCAGCTGCGCCGTGATCGGCGCCGGGCTGGCCGGCGCGGCCGTGGCCGCCAGCCTGGCGCGGCGCGGATGGCAGGTCATGGTGCTCGATGCGGCGGGCCAGCCCGCCGCCGGTGCGTCCGGCCTGCCGGTCGGCGTGATGGCGCCGCATGTCTCGCCAGACGATGCCCTGCTGTCGCGGCTCACGCGCGCCGGCATCCGCGCGACCTGGCATGAACTGGAACGCCTGCTGGAGGAAGGCCGCGATTGGCGCGCCAGCGGCGTGCTGGAGCGCCGGCCCGAGGGCGACACGCGCGTCCCCGCCGGGTGGAGCGACAGCGGCCCCAACGAGTCGTGGCCCGCGAGCGCCGCGCAATCGGCAGAGGCCCGCCTGCCGGCCGATGCGCCGGCCCTCTGGCATGCGCGCGCGGGCTGGGTGCGGCCGCAACGGCTGATCACGGCCTGGCTGCGCGGGCCGGGCATCGGGTTCCGCAGCAACGCGCGGGTGGCGCACATGGCCCACGGCGGCGGCGCATGGCAGCTGTTCGATGCAGAGGACCGGCTGCTGGCCGAGGCGCAGCGCGTGGTGGTCGCCGCGGGCTTCGAATCGGGCCGTTTCGCACCGGCGCTTCCGCTGCAACCCGTGCGCGGCCAGGTCATGTGGGGCGCCATGGTGGCGGATGACGGGCTGCCCGCAACACCTATCAACGGCGACGGCCACCTGATCGCGCACGTACCCGCCGACGATGACGGCACCCAGCTCTGGCTGGCCGGCGCCACCTTCGACCGCGACAGCACCGACCTCGAGCCGAACGGCGCCGATGCCGCCGCCAACCGCGAGCGCCTGGAGCGGCTGCACCCCGCCGCGGCCGCCGCACTGGCTGCGAGCCTCGACAGCGGCGAGGCCCGCGCCTGGGTCGGCGTGCGCTGCGCATCGGGCGATCGCCGGCCGCTGATCGGCCCGCTCGATGCCGATGATGCGGCCGGCGCGCCGGGCCTCTGGGCCTGCACCGCGCTGGGCTCGCGCGGCCTGAGCTTCGCGGCCCTGTGCGCCGAACTGCTGGCCGCGCAATGGCATGGCGAACCGCTGCCGCTGCCGGCCAACCTGGCCAAGGCCCTCTCGACCGGGCGAACGCAAACGTAGGCGCTGCCGCGCCAAGGCCCCAGAATGCAGCGCATGGCCATCCAATACGACATCACGCACACCACCGTCTACCGCTACAAGAAGCCGGTCACCTTCGGTCTGCACCGGGTGATGTTCCGCCCGCGCGACAGCCACGACCTGCGCGTGCTCGCCACCGACCTGCAGGTGAGCCCCGAGTCGTTCACGCGGCTGATCCAGGACCCGCATTCGAATTCGGTCGCACTGGTGCAACCCATGGGCGAGGCCACGGAGCTGCGCATCGTGTGCTCCTTCACCATCGAGCACGTGCCGGCGCAGCAGGACCAGCTCGCGCTCGACCCGGCCGCCGAGTTCCTGCCCTTCGCCTATTCCGTGCAGGAGCGCCTCGACCTCGAGCACTACCTGCGCCCGCACCACGACGACGACGCCAACGGCACGCTGATCCGCTGGGCGCACCAGTTCCTGCACACCGACCAGCCCAACAGCACGCGCGAAGTGCTCGCGCGCATGAACGCGCACATCGGCCAGAGCCTCGAATACAAGGCGCGCGACGAGGAAGGCACGCAGACGCCGCTGCAGACCCTGGCGCTCGGCAGCGGCAGCTGCCGCGACTACGCGCTCCTGATGATGGAGGCCGCGCGGCGCCTGGGCATTGCCACCCGCTTCGTCTCGGGCTACCTGTACGACGCCGCGCTCGACCGCGCGGCCCAGGCGCCCGGCGAATCGATGACCGGCGCCGGCACCACGCACGCCTGGCTGCAGGCCTACCTGCCAGGCATCGGCTGGCTCGCCTTCGATCCCACCAACAACCTCATGGGCAGCGGCCAGCTGATCCGCGTCGGCGTCACGCGCGACCCGGCGCAGGCCGCGCCGATCTCGGGCAGCTGGTATGGCGATGCCGAGGCCTACGACGGCCTCGAAGCCACCGTGGTGGTGACGCGCCGCAAGGGCTGACGCAGCGCGCGCAGGTGTCGCGCAGGAGATAGCAGCTACGGGAAAGCCCGGGCCGATGCGCCCGGCAACGCCCCTACGCTGCGCCGCCGGTCCAGCGAAATAGCACGGTCGTTCTCTACGGCCGCGCGAGACTGCGCTGCGCCGGGCTTCTTCCCAACAACACAAGAACGGAGAGAGACATCCCATGCATTCCGCGCGCCTGACATTTCTTGCCCTTGCAGCCAGCCTTGCGGTCGCCTCCTGCGGCGGGGGCGGCGGCGGCAACGGCTTTGCCTTCACGCCACTGCCGCCGGCTCCGGCACCCGCGCCGCCGGCACCGCCTCCTCCACCTGCGCCACCCCCGCCGCCCGAAGAAACGCGCCTGCAGGACAGCCGCAATTCCTTCGCGCCCGCCGATCCCGCGGCCACCACCTTCGCGGCGCTCGCCTCCGATGCCAGCGACACCGTCGACAACGCCACCACCAGCCGCTGGGCCGGCATGCTCGGCGGCGCGCAGTACCGCGTCGAGGTGCCCGCCAACTGGAACGGCAAGCTCGTGATGTACGCGCACGGCTATGCCGGGGAAGGCAACCTGCTGACGGTGAACAACCCCTCCATCCGCCGCTTCCTGATCCAGAACGGCTACGCCTGGGCGGCCTCGAGCTACAGCAAGAATTTCTACGACGTGCGCGCGGGCGTGGAGGACACCAACGCGCTGGCCCTGCAGTTCAACGCCATCGCCAAGGCCAACGGCCGCGAGCTCGCGGCGCCCTCGAGGATCTACATCACGGGCCATTCGATGGGCGGCCACATCACGGCGGCGGCCATCGAGGACGAGGCCTACGCCACCGCCAACCACAAGGTGAAGTACCACGGCGCGGTGCCGATGTGCGGCGTGATGGGCGACACCGAGTTGTTCGACTACTTCGCGGGCGCGCAGGTCGCTGCGCAGGCGCTCGCGGGGCTGCCGAAGTACCCGACCGTCAACTGGCTGGACATCCGGGCGCAGGTCACGGGCACGCTCTACACCGCCTTCCCGGGCACGCCCACGGCCACCGGCCTCAAGTTCGGCTCGGTGGTGAAGAACCTCACGGGCGGCGAGCGGCCGATGTTCGACCTGGGCTTCACGCAGGGCGGCTCGTTCGCGGCGGTATGGGGCGTGTTCGGCAGCGACGGCACGGTCAACGGCATCCTGAACAGGAGCACGCTCGACACCAACCGCTTCACCTACACCATCGACGGCGACGTGCCGGGGACCGCGGCGCTGAACGCCTCGGTGCTCAAGCTCAGCGCGGCGGCCGATGCGAATCGCCTGCGCACCGACGGCCTGCGCTGGATTCCCAAGGCCAACGGCGAGTTCAGGATTCCGGTGGTCTCGCTGCACACGCTGGGCGACCTGTACGTGCCCTTCAGCATGCAGCAGATCTACCACCAGCGCGTGGCGGCCAAGGGCAACGGCGGCTGGCTGGTGCAGCGCGCGGTGCGCGGCATCTCGCATTGCGACTTCACGATCGCCGAGCAGGTCGAAGCCTTCGACGCCATGGTCAAGTGGGAGCGCGACGGCCTGAAGCCGGCGGGCGACGACGTGGTCACCGCGGCCACGGTGGCGGACCCGGCCTATGGCTGCACGTTCACGCGCCCGCTCGGCACGCTGGACGAAGGCAGCACCGCCAAGGCGACGCGTCCGGGCGCGGCCGCCGCACGCCCTTGCCCGCCATGAGCCGCGTGGTCGGCATGTGATCAGCGGCGCGGGCGGCAGCGCTGCCCGCGCCGCTGCGAGCCTGGCTTCGAGCTCGGCGACCAGCGAATATTGACGTCCGCCGGAATCAGTTGCAATGTCGCTCCCATCGGCCTGGCCCCCCAGCCTCCTTCAAGGACAGCGCATGAGATTCCCCGCACTCACCGCCGGCATGCTCGCCGCCGCAGCGCTGGCCTGGCATGCCGCGCCCTCGTTCGCAGAGCCGGCCCGGCGCGTGCCGGCGCCCGCGATCGACCTGCCGGCCTCGCCCACCATGAAATACGACATCGCCGTGTTCGCCGGCGGCTGCTTCTGGGGCGTGCAAGGCGTGTTCCAGCGCGTCAAGGGCGTGAACAACGCCGTGTCCGGCTATGCCGGCGGCGACGCCAAAACCGCGCGCTATGACAACGTGCGCTCGGGCCGCACCGGCCATGCCGAATCGGTGCGCATCACCTACGACCCGCGGCAGATCAGCTACGGCAAGCTGCTGCAGATCTATTTCTCGGTGGCGCACGACCCGACCCAGCTGAACCGGCAAGGGCCGGATACAGGCCCTCAATACCGCTCCACCGTGTTTGCCGAGAACGCCGAACAGGCCCACATCGCGAAGGCATACATCGTGCAGCTGAACCAGGCCAGGACCTTCGGCAAGCCGCTGGCGACCACCATCGAAATGGCGAAGCCGTTCTATGCGGCAGAGGCCTATCACCAGGACTTCGTCACACGCCATCCCAGGATTGAGTACATCATGCTCAACGACCTCCCGAAGATCGAGGAACTGAAGAAGCTGTTTCCCGAGAGCTACCGGCCGATGCCGGTGCTGGTGAATGCGGCAAAGGGCGGCTGAAGCTCAGCCGGGCGTCGGCGCGTCCGCCCGCGCATCGTAGGCGCCGCGGCGCGCGGCCTGGTTGCAGCGGGCACGGTGCACCAGCGCCTGCTGCGCCACCGCAACGTTGGCGGCATCGCCTTTCCAGGCGTCCAGCGCCGGCTGCTGCACGGCACGCGAATAGGAAAACGCCAGCGCCCACGGCAGGCGCGACCCGGCTCTCGCGTTCATGGCATTCAACCGGGCCGACGCAAGCTGCGCCGACTGGCCGCCCGACAAGAAGGCGATGCCCGGCACGGCCGCGGGCACGGTGCGCCGCAGGCACGACACCGTGGCGTCGGCGACTTCTTCCACGCCCTCCTGCTTCGGGCAGTCCTGCCCGGGCAGCACCATGTTCGGCTTCAGCAGCATGCCTTCGAGCAGCACGCCCTGCAGGCGCAGCTGGGCGAACACCACGTGCAGCGTCTCCTCGGTGATTTCAGCGCAGCGCGCGAGGGAATGGTCGCCCTCCATCAGCACTTCAGGCTCGACGATGGGAACGAGTCCGGCCTCCTGGCACAGGGCCGCATAGCGGGCCAGTGCATGGGCGTTGACCTCGATGCATGCACGGCTGGGCAGGCCGGGGCCGGGCGTGATGACGCCGCGCCATTTGGCGAAGCGCGCGCCCATGCCGGCATATTCGGCCAGCCGCTCGCGCAGGCCGTCCAGGCCCTCGGTGACCGTCTCCCCGGGATGGCCGGCCAGCGGCTTCGCGCCGGTGTCGACCTTGATGCCGGGAATGATGCCCGCGCCGCCAAGCACCGAGACGAAAGACGCGCCCGAGTTCGTTCGCTGGCGGATGGTTTCATCGAAGAGGATCGCACCGCTGATGGAGGCGCCGAGGTTCGGCGCAGTGACGATCAGCTCGCGCCAGTCGCGCCGCGCGTCCTCGGTCTGGGGAATGCCCAGTTTCGCGAAGCGCTTGTGGCAGGTGGCGTTGCTCTCGTCCATCGCGAGCAAGCCCTTGTCGCCGGCGACCAGCGCCTGGGCGGTATCGATCAATGCCTGTGCAGTCATGATGCTGAGACCCTCACTTGCTTGCAAAGATCGTACGCCTCCACCCGCGCAGAGGCTAGATCACGTTCTTCTCGAGCAGCGGCCGGTTTTCGAGAATCCGCGCGAATGACACCGGCGACAGGTCGAGGCTGCGGTACTGCCCATGCCTGATGAGTTCCGCCACGCCCCGCCCCGCCGCCGGGCATTGCTGCAGCCCGTGCCCGGAGAAGCCGTTGGCAAAGAACAGGTTGTCGCAGTCCGGATGCAGGCCGAGGATCGCGTTGTGGTCGAACAGGTTCATCTCGTAGTAGCCGGCCCATGCGCCGGTCATGCGGATGGCCTCGAAAGCGGGCACGCGCCTGGCCAACGCGGGCCAGATGAAATCGTCGAAGACGCGGTAGTCGACTTCGAGCGGCGCATCGTCGCGGTCGCGGTCCTGGGGCGGCGCAAAGCCGCAGATGAAGCGGCGGCCTTCGGGGCGCAGCCAGATGCCCGAAGTGTCGATCACCAATGGACAGCCCGGCAGGGTCTCGGGGCACGAAAAGCTGAACACCATGCGGCGGCGCGCGCGCACCGGCAGATCGATGCCGGCCCAGCCCGCCACCCTTGCGGCCCAGGCGCCGGCGGCGTTGACCACCACGTCGGCCTCCAGCACATTGCCGATGTCCAGTTCCACCCCCGCCACCGCACGGCCGCTGCGCTTCAATCCCGTGGCCTGCGACTGCACATAGCGTGCCCCCTGCGAAATGGCTTTCTTGCGAAAGGCCTGCAACAGGCTGTAGCCGTCGTACCAGCCCTCGCCCGAAAGGCCCAGCGAGGCCAGCGCGATGCCATCGGCCGACATCCATGGAAAGCGCTCCGTCAGCGCGTCGGGCGCCATCAGGACCACGTCGACGCCGTGCGCCTTCTGCACCGCGTGGTTCTCGCGCAGCACGTCGACGCCCTCCGGCGGCGCCAGGTACAGGTAGCCCGGCTCGACCAGGCCGATGTCGGGCACGTTGTCGCCGACGCGCAGGTTTTCGCCCAGGTGGCGGAAGAAGTCGATGCCGTAGAGCGACATCTCGATGTTGATGGCGCTCGAAAACTGCTGGCGGATCGAGCTGGCCGACAAGGCCGACGAGGCCTGCGTGTACGAGAAATCGCGCTCGACCACGGTGATGTCGAACGGCTCCTCCTGCGGATCCCGGTTGAGAAAATAGGCGATGGCGGAGCCGATGGCACCGCCGCCGATGATCACCACACGACGCATGAAATTCCTTTCTTGCTGTTCGCCGACAGGTCCAATCCGCACAAGCCGCCGCAAAAACCGCGAGCCCGGCACGCAGAATAGCAACGATGAGAAAAGACATTCCCAACCTGGGTGCCTTGCAGGCCTTCGAGGCCTCGGCGCGCCTGGGGAGTTTCACCCGCGCGGCGGCCGAACTCGCGCTGACGCAAAGCGCCGTCGGGCGGCAGGTGGCCACGCTCGAGCAGCGGCTGGGCGTGGCGCTGTTCTCGCGCGTGCGGCGGCGCCTCACACTCACCGACACCGGGCGCGAATATGCGGCGCGCATCCGCCGCCACCTCGACCAGATCCGGCGCGACACGCAGGAGATCAGCGCCGGCCACGACATGGGCTTCGTGCTCGAAGTGGCCGTGGTGCCCACCTTCGCCACGCAATGGCTGATCCCGCGGCTGCCCGATTTCAGCCGGCGGCACGCCAACATTACCGTCAATCTCTCGGCGCGCTCGCAGCCCTTCTCGTTCCAGGAGAACGCCTATGACGCGGCCATCTATTTCGGCGACCAGTTCTGGCCCGGCACCCAGGGCGGGCTGATCTTTTCCGAAGGCCAGATGGTGCCGGTCTGCAGCCCCGCGTTCCGCGACGCCAACGGCCCGTGGGACGAATCGGCCTTCGAGCGTTGCCGCCACGTGCACCTGGGCACGCGCGCCCATGCCTGGCGCGACTGGTATGCGCAGCAGGGCTGGGACTACACGGTGCACGCCTCGCGCGGGCCGCGCTACGAGCTCTTCACCATGGTGACCGCCGCCGCGGCCGCCGGCATGGGCGTGGGCCTGGCACCGCGCATCCTGATCGAGCGCGAGCTGCGCACCGGCGAACTCGTGATTCCGATCGACCGGCACCTGGAAGTGCGCCAGGGCTACTACTTCGCCTACCCCGAGGGCCGGCCGGCTTCCGGGGCGCTGGAGCACTTCGAGCGCTGGGTGCTCGGCCTCACGCCGGCTTAGACCGGATTGGGATTGCGCTCCAGAAAGCCCTGCTGGTGCCAGTATGGATAGGCCCGCGTCGTGGCGCTGGCCGCATCGAGCTCGGCCACCTGCGCGGGCGTGAGCTTCCAGCCCGCGGCGCCCAGGTTCTGGCGAAGCTGCGCCTCGTCGCGCGCCCCGATCACCACGCTCGACACGGTCGGCCGCTGCAGCAGCCAGTTGAGCGCCACCTGCGGCACGGTCTTGCCGACTTCGGCCCCGACCTTCTCGAGCGCATCGACCACGCGAAAAAGCAGCTCGTCGGGCACCGGCGGGCCCATGTCAGCCGTCACGTGCAGGCGGCTCGTGGCCGGCAGCGGCTGGCCGCGCCGGATCTTGCCGGTGAGCCGGCCCCAGCCCAGCGGGCTCCAGACCACCGCGCCCACGCCCTGGTCCTGCGCGAGCGGCATCAGCTCCCATTCGTAGTCGCGCCCGACCAGCGAGTAATAGGCCTGGTGCGCCACGTAGCGCGCGTAGCCGTAGCGCTCGGCCACCGCCAGCGACTTCATCAGGTGCCAGCCCGAGAAGTTCGACGCGCCCACATAGCGCAGCTTGCCCGCGCGCACCAGGTCGTCGAGCGTGGACAGCGTTTCTTCCACTGGCGTGCCCGCGTCGAAGCCATGCAGCTGGAACAGGTCGATGTAGTCGGTGCCCAGCCGCTTGAGCGCGCCATCGACCGCGCGCACCAGGTGATGGCGCGACGAACCCACCTCGTTCGGCCCCTCGCCGCTGCGGAAGGTGGCCTTGGTCGAGATGAGGAGCTGGTCGCGCGGGCGGCCCTTGATCGCCTCGCCGAGCACCGACTCGGCCGCGCCGGCCGAATAGATGTCCGCGCTGTCGAACATGTTGACGCCCGCCTCCAGGCAGATGTCGATGAGCTTGCGCGCCTCGGCCACGTCGGTCTGGCCCCACGCGCTGAAAAGCTCGCCTTTGCCGCCGAAAGTGCCGGTGCCGAAACTCAATACGGGGACCTTGAGGCCCGATTTGCCGAGGTGACGGTATTCCAAGGTGCTGCTCCTTCGCAGTTGCGGATTCAGGAAGAAAGCCGAAAGCTCGACCGGCTTGCCGGGTGGCCATTGTTGGATCAAGCGATGAACCCATCCGGGCGGATGGGCTTTTCGGAATTGGCCAGGAGTAGTTAACAAAGCCTTCACTGAATGCCCTTCAGTGGCCTGTCGCATGTGCCGCGAGATGGCGATCTGTGCGGCCTCCGATCCTGCGAGGAGCATCTCTCAAAAGAAACGACAACTAATAAATTTTCAGGAGGAATCCCATGCTTGTCGAAATTGACGCGAACGGAATGATTAGTCACGCGCGAGTCAGAAATGCTCGCAGTGCCGAAATCGAACGAGGCCTAGTGCAATCACGGGCATCGTCGTGCATCAAACCGACGCCGATACCTCGGCGTCTTCACTGAACAGCTACAAGCGCCCGAAGGCCAATGGCGCGCGCTTTCTCATCGATACGGATGGAACCATCTATCAGACTGCGGCAATCTATCAGCGCACGAATCATGTAGGACCGCTGAAGGCAAGATGCTTGGCCGTAGGGGCCGCAATGCCCTGCGCCCTGCACGACTATGCGAATGCAGGAGTGGAAGGAATGCATCGCATTGAAATGCGCAAGCCGCCCAGCGATCGTTATCCGAGCAACATGGAGGCCATCGGGATAGAGATGGTTGGCAGGGCAACGCTGCCGGTAGGGTTCAAGCCAATCGGTGAACCGGCAAAGTGGACGCTCGAAAGACAACGAGGTGAGTTCCGCATATTCGGGATAGCCGCTAACGGCCCTGACGCGCGTACCACGGCAAACCCTCTCCCAAACCCGCCTCGGCGGGTTTTCTCTTGGCCTCAGGGACACCATAAGATTCCGCCACCCAACGAAATCCCTCCGCATGAACATTGCCCTCGAACGCCCCGATCAACCCGACGTCATCCAGCTCATCGCCGACCTCGATGCGTACCAGAAGCCGCTGTACCCGCCCGAGAGCCACTACGGCATCGGACTTGCGGCGCTGTCGGCGGCCCACGTGCTGTTCGCGGTCGCGCGCGACGAGGCGGGCACGGCCATCGGCTGCGGCGCCCTGGTCATGAACTCCGGCTACGGCGAACTCAAGCGCATGTACGTGCGGCCGCAGAACCGCGGACAAGGCGTCGCCGCGAAGGTGCTGGGGCTTCTCGAAGCCGAAGCGGCGGCGCGCGGATGCGCCGTGTTCCGGCTGGAGACGGGCGTACACCAGCCCGAGGCGCTCGCGTTCTATGCGCGTGCGGGGTATGCGCGGCGCGAGCGCTTCGGCGACTATCCCGACGATCCGTTGAGCGTCTTCATGCAGAAGAAGAAGGCCTCATAGCCCGCTGCACAGGCCTTCCGGCTCGCCGTGCTTCGCAGTTGGCGAACCCCTGGAGCCCGGCCAGCTCGTCCAGGATGGGGCATTCCGAACGCTCGTCGCCTTCGCAGCAATGGGCCAGGCGCTCCAGCAGGCGCTTCATGTGCGCGAGCTCCTCGATCCGCTGGGCCAGGTCGCCGGCCCGTTCGAGCGCGACGCGCTTCACATCGAAGCTCGCGCGATGCCCGTCGCGCCACAGCGCGTGCAGCTCGACGACTTCCGGTGCTTCGAAACCCAGCGCGTGCGCCCTTCGCGCGAAGCGCAGCGTCGACACGGCGCGTTCGTCATAGCGGCAGCCGTCCTCTTCGGTGCGCGCCATGCCATCGAGCAGGCCGAGCCACTCGCAATCGCGCAGCAATTGGGCGGATGCGCCAGACCGGGCAACAAGCTCGGCAAGAGACAAGCGCGCCGCGGCAGCCGGGGCCGTGGGATGTTCCATGGAGTTCTCCTTTCAGCCAAAGAACAAAGTCTCGGGCTTCACACCATGGGAGAGTCAAGCCGGCAGCGCCTATTTGTAGATTCGCACGACCGCGTCTTCGAACGCGAGCACGTCGGCCCCCACGTGCGTGGTGCTGAACTCTGGGTTGAGCAGCAGCAACCCCGCGTAGTTTCGCGCGGCCATCCGCTGGTACAGCTGCTTCACGTACGGTTGATTGCAGCCGTCGGCGCAGCTGGCCAGTATCAACGTGACAGGCAGCGGCCTGCCCGCCAGCGCATCGAACATCTTCTGTTCCAGATCATTGTTCTGGGCCTCCTGTTGCCAGAAAGCGCCCTCGATGGACACGAAGGAGGAAAACACCAGGTTGTCCGGCGCCTCGAGAAAGAGTGCCGTGGCCGCCAGGTTGCCACTGGTCGACAAGCCCGTGAGCATCCGGTTCTTGGGATTGGTCCGGTACTTCGAATCGATGAAGGGGATCAGCTCCTTTGCGAGGAAATCGTGGTACTTGAAGGCGCCGGGAAAGTTGTAGTCTTCCTGGCGCCGCGCGGCGTTGCCGATGCCCACGAGGATGGCTTTGGTTCCGCGCTTCACCAGGATGTCCTTGAGATTCTCGAACCGTGATTGCGGCAGGCCGTTGACGGCATCTCCGTCGAGGGCATAGATGACGGGGTAAGCGTCGGTGCCCTGGTCGTAGCCGGCGGGCAGATAGATGGCAAGGGGGTAAGGCGCGCCGGTAAACCCGGACTGGATGGATTCGGACACCACGCGATCGGTGGCAGCCGGCGCCGGCGCCGGTGCGGGCTGCTGGGGCGCGGGTCCCGCGGTCGGCGGAAGTATCGGCAGGCCACCGCCGCCGCCGCCCCCTCCGCCACCGCAGGCGGACACGCCCGCGAACATCACGCAGCAGCCCATCACCGCGAGCGCGCGGCGAAGCCATTCCATTCTCATGTTGTGGTTCCTCGTTCCCCGGCGCAAGACGCACCGCCCGGAATACTCATCGCGCGCGGCAAGGCCGTCAATGTCGCGATGCGATCCGGATGCTGCGGTTGATTCGAGACAACATCAGGGTAATCCCTTGATGCCGTCGCCCTGCACGGGGAACACGCCACCTCCTCCGGCGCAAAGCCCCTCGCTCCTGGCCCGCTACTTGCAATATTTTCCGAAAATGACAGAAAATTTTCTTATCTGTCATATATTTGTAAATTCATTTTCATTGCGCGCCCCCTTCAAGGTGCATCGCCCGCCCCATGAGCACCAACGTCGACACCAATGGCACCACCGTGGCCCAGCGCATTGCGCAGGCGCTGCCGCGGCTGACGCGTTCGCACCGCCAGGTGGCCGACTTCGTGCTGGAGCACCCGTTGCAGGTCGCCACGCTGCCGATCGACGAGCTCGCAGCCGCGGTGGGCGTGTCGGTGGCCACGGCCAACCGCTTTGCGCGGGCGCTGGACTTCGACGGCTACGCCACCTTTCGCGCCGAGCTCGTGCGCGGCTTCGAATCGCTGGTGGCGCCGGTGGAGCGGCTGCGCGGCAACCTGGAGCGTCCGACCACGGTGGCCGAGGTGTTCGCCACCGCGCTCGACGAGAGCCGGCGCAACATCGAGGCCACGCGCCAGTCGCTCGACTACGCCGCCTGCGAGGCCGCGGTGCAGCGCATCCTGAAGGCGCGCTCGGTCTACATCGGAGGCCTTGGCGCCAGCGCCTGGCTCGCGGGGCTGTTGCAGCACGGGCTGGACGGCAGCTGCAACGACGTGCGGATGCTGTCCAGCGTCAGCGGCGTCACGCACGCGGCGCGCTCGCTGATGCATGCCGGCCCGCAGGACCTGTTCATCGGCCTGACCTTTCCGCGCTACCTCACCGACACGGTGGCGCTGGCGCAGATCGCCAAGGGCCAGGGCTGCGCCGTGCTGGCGCTGACCGACCGCCCGAGTTCGCCGCTGGCGCCGCTGGCCGACGTGGTGCTCTATTGCCAGACCGAAACCAGCTACCGGCCGAACTGCGAAACCAGCGTGCTGGCCTTGATCGAGGCACTGACCAGCGCAGTGGCGCTGCGCGCGCCCCGCGCGGTGCAGTCCGCGAGCCGCATCCTGCAGGCGGTGCGTCCCTGGCTGCATGGCGCGCAGGGCTTGCCGCGATCGGAAGCCGCCCTTGCGCAGCCCGCCGGCGCCGCACCGGCAGGCGCCGGCAAGAAAAAGAAGAAGGCCTCCTCATGAAGAAAAACATCACGCCCGTCATCGCCATCCACGGCGGCGCCGGCACCATCAGCGCCGCCACGACCAGCGCGACACAGGCGCAGGCCTATCACGACGCGTTGCGGGGCATCGTGCAGGCCGCGCAGACGCAACTCCTCAAGGGCGCATCTGCGCTCGACGCCACCTGCCTCGCGGTCGAGCTGCTCGAAGAGTGCCCGCTCTTCAACGCGGGCCACGGCGCAGTGTTCACGCACGAGGAAACCCATGAACTCGACGCCGCCGTGATGGACGGCGCCACGCTCGCGGCCGGCGCCATTGCCGGCGTCTGCCACGTGCGCCGCCCGGTGCGCGCCGCGCGTGCCGTGCTGGAAGACGGCGCGCACGTGCTGCTGGCCGGCGCCGGCGCCGAGGCCTTCGCACGCGAGCACGGCCTCGAAATGGTCGAGCCCTTCTTCTTCTCCACCGAGGCGCGACGCCAGCAGCTCTACCGCGTGCGCGACACCGGCCGCGTGGTGACGGACCACGAAGGCGCGGCCATGACGCCGCCGCTCGACGAGGACAAGAAGTTCGGCACCGTGGGTGCGGTCGCGCTCGACATGCACGGCCACCTGGCCGCGGCCACCTCGACCGGCGGCATGACCAACAAGCGCGTCGGCCGCATCGGCGATTCGCCGCTGATCGGCGCCGGCACCTATGCCGACGACCGCACGGCCGCCGTGTCCTGCACCGGCAGCGGCGAAATGTTCATCCGCGTCGCCGCCGCCTACGACATCTGTGCACGCATGGCCTATGGCGGCGCCACGCTCGAAGCCGCCACGCACGCCGTGGTGCACCAGTCGCTGCCCGCCATCGACGGCACCGGCGGGCTGATCGCCATCGACCGCCACGGCAACCTGAGCCTCGCCTTCAACACCGAAGGCATGTACCGCGGCCACGCGCGCGGCGACGAAGCGCCCGCAACCGCCATCTTCGCCTGACCGCACGCGCCCTCTTCCATTCGCACTCCCATGTCCTCCCCTGCCCTCGCCCTGCCAGACGGCCGCGTTCTCGCCGTCGACGACCTCACCGTGCGCTTCTCGACCTCCGAGCGCACCGTCGATGCGGTCAAGAACCTTTCCTTCCACGTCGACCATGGCGAAACGCTCGCGGTGGTGGGCGAGTCGGGCTCTGGCAAGTCGGTGACTTCGCTCGCGCTGATGCGGCTGGTGGAGCACGGCGGCGGCCGCATCCTCGGCGGGCGCATGGCGTTTCGCCGCCGCAACGGCGAAGTGCTCGACCTCGCGCAGGCGCGCGACGCCGAGATGCGCAACATCCGGGGCGCCGACATCGCGATGATCTTCCAGGAACCGATGACCTCGCTCAACCCGGTGTTCACCGCCGGCGAGCAGATTGCCGAGGCCATCCGCATCCACCAGGGCAAGAGCAACGCGGCCGCGCGCGCCGAGGCGCTGCGCATGCTGGAGCTGGTGCGCATTCCCGAGGCGCGCAACGTGCTCGACCGCTTTCCGCACCAGCTCTCGGGCGGCATGCGCCAGCGCGTGATGATCGCGATGGCGCTCTCGTGCAAGCCGCAGCTGCTGATTGCCGACGAGCCCACCACCGCGCTCGACGTGACCATCCAGGCGCAGATCCTCCAGCTCATCCGCGAGCTGCAGAAGGAGATGCGCATGGGCGTGCTCTTCATCACGCACGACATGGGCGTGGTCGCCGAGATCGCCGACCGCGTGCTCGTGATGTACCGCGGCGACAAGGTCGAAGCGGGCAGTTCCGATACGGTATTCGCATCGCCGCAGCACCCCTACACCAAGGCGCTGCTGTCGGCCGTGCCCAAGCTCGGCGCGATGCAGGGCACCGACCTGCCCGCCAAGTTCGAGCTGCTGCGCACCGAGGGCACGCCCGAGACGGTGCCCTGCACCCACACCACGCCGCAGACCACCGTGCGCGAAGGCGCCGGCCCGATCCTGCGCGTGCGCGACCTCGTCACGCGCTTCGACGTGCGCAGCGGCCTGTTCGGCCGCGTGAAGCGCCGCGTGCATGCCGTCGAAAAGATCAGCTTCGATCTCTACCCCGGCGAGACGCTGGCGCTTGTCGGTGAATCGGGCTGCGGCAAGTCGACCACCGGCCGCTCGCTGCTGCGCCTGGTCGAGAGCCAGAGCGGCGCCATCGAGTTCGGTGGCCAAAACATCCGCGAGCTGCCCACGCGCGAGCTGCAGGCCCTGCGCCGCAACATCCAGTTCATCTTCCAGGACCCGTTCGCCTCGCTCGATCCGCGCGTGACGGTCGGCTTCTCCATCATGGAGCCGCTGCTCATCCACAACATCGCCAAGGGCGCCGAGGCGCAGCAGCGCGTCGACTGGCTGCTGCAGAAGGTCGGCCTGCCGCCCGAGGTGGCGCAGCGCTATCCGCACGAGTTCTCCGGTGGCCAGCGCCAGCGCATCGCGATTGCGCGCGCGCTCGCGCTCAACCCCAAGGTGGTGGTGGCGGACGAATCGGTGTCGGCACTGGACGTGTCGATCCAGGCGCAGATCGTCAATCTCATGCTCGACCTGCAGCGTGAGCTGGGCGTGGCCTTTCTTTTCATCTCGCACGACATGGCGGTAGTCGAGCGCATCAGCCACCGCGTGGCCGTGATGTACCTCGGGCAGATCGTCGAGATCGGTCCGCGCCGTGCCGTGTTCGAAGCGCCGCAGCACGCCTACACCCGCAAGCTGATGGCCGCGGTGCCGGTGGCCGACCCGTCGCGCCGCCACAAGCCGCGCGCGCTGCTCGAAGGCGAGATCCCGAGCCCGATCCGCGCCGTGGGCGACGAGCCCGACGTGCCGCCGCTGGTGCAGGTCGCGCCGGGCCACTTCGTGGCGCGGCACGCCATCGGCGGCGCCTTCTGAGCGGCCGGCAGATTTTTTTTCCAACCCGCAGGCCCTCCTGCTTTTTTTCTCGAACCGACTGGAGTTTCTTTCCATGAAGCAATCTTCTTCCTCCCTGCGATGGGCATCGGCACTGCTGGGCCTGGCCGCACTGGCTGCATCGGGCACGGCATTGGCCGCAAAAGACGTGGTGCTGTCGATCGGCTACCAGCCCGAAACGCTGGACCCGTACAACACCAACACCACCATCACCACGGCCGTGACCAAGACCTTCTATGAAGGCCTGTTCCAGTTCGACAAGGACCTGAAGGTGCAGAACGTGCTGGCCGAAGGCTACGAGGTGTCGAAGGACGGCCTGGTCTACACCATCAAGCTGCGCACCGGCGTCAAGTTCCACGACGGCACCGACTTCAACGCGGAAGCCGTGAAGTTCACGCTCGACCGCGTGCTGAACCAGGACAACAAGCTGCTGCGCTACAACCAGTTCAACCGCGTGAGCAAGGTCGAGGCGCTCAACCCCACCACCGTGCGCATCACGCTCAAGGAGCCCTTCGGCCCCTTCATCAACTCGCTGGCCCATGCCTCGGCCGCGATGATCTCGCCGACCGCGCTGAAGAAGTGGGGCAACAAGGACATCGCCTTCCACCCCGTGGGCACCGGCCCCTTCGAATTCGTCGAGTGGAAGCAGACCGAGGCCGTCAAGGCCAAGAAGTTCGACGGCTACTGGAAGAAGGGCCATCCGAAGGTCGACAACCTCCAGTGGAAGCCGGTGCTCGAGAACAACACGCGCGCCGCGATGCTGCAGACCGGCGAAGCCGACTTCGCCTTCCCCATTCCCTACGAGCAGGCCGAGCTGCTGAAGAAGAGCGAGAAGCTCGAAGTGGTGGCCTCACCGTCGATCATCACGCGCTTCCTGGCCTTCAACATGCTGCAGAAGCCCTACGACAACCCCAAGGTGCGCGAAGCCATCGGCTACGCCATCAACAAGGAAGCGCTGGCCAAGGTCGCGTTCGGCGGCTATGCCTTCCCCGCGCAGGGCATCGTGCCGCAGGGCGTGAAGTACGCCGAGAAGATGGCCCCCATTCCCTACGACCTGAAAAAGGCCAAGGAACTGATGAAGGAAGCCGGCTATCCGGACGGCTTCGAGTCGGTGCTGTGGAGCGCCTACAACAACACGACCAGCCAGAAGACGATCCAGTTCGTGCAGCAGCAGCTCGCGCAGATCGGCATCAAGCTGCAGGTGCAGGCGCTCGAAGTGGGCCAACGCGCCGAGCAGGTCGATGCATGGCCTGATCCGAAGACGGCCAAGGTCCGCATGTACTACACGGGCTGGTCGTCGTCGACCGGTGAAGCCGACTGGGGCCTGCGTCCGCTGTTCGCCTCGGAAGCCTGGGCGCCCAAGCTCAACAACATGTCCTTCTACAAGAGCGAAGTGGTGGACAACGCGCTCGCCAAGGCGCTGGTCACGGTGGACGACAAGGAAAAGGCCGCGCTCTACAAGACCGCGCAGGAAGAAATCCGCAAGGACCTGCCGCGCGTGCCGCTGGTCACGGAGCAGAACCTGTCGGCGCACGCCAAGCGCCTGTCGGGCGTGTTCGTGATGCCTGACGGCAACATCAACATCGACGCTATTGCGGTCAATTGACCACCCCCGAGGCGGCTCACTTCGTGTAGCCGCCTCCCCCCGACACCTGCGGCCCGGCAAAGCCGGTTCCGCAGTGTCTCCCGATAGGCTCCGAGGCCCCGATAAGGGCTGACTGTCTGTATGCCATGCTGAATTACTTCCTCAAACGACTGTTGGGCCTGATCCCCACGCTGCTCATCGTGGCAGTGCTGGTGTTCCTGTTCGTCCACATGCTGCCCGGCGATCCGGCGCGCCTTGCCGCCGGCCAGGACGCCGACGAACAGACCATCGCCATGGTTCGCGCAGAACTCGGCCTCGACAAGCCGCTGCCCCAGCAGTTCGTGAGCTTCTTCACCCACATGCTGCAAGGCGACTTCGGCACCTCGATCCGCACGCGGCGGCCGGTGTCGATGGAGATCGGCGAGCGCTTCTTCCCCACGGTGATGCTGACCATCACCAGCATGGTGTGGGCCGTGATCTTCGGCATGGGCATCGGCATCGTCTCTGCCGTGTTCCGCAACCAATGGCCTGACCGGCTCGGCATGACGCTGGCCGTGTCGGGCATCTCCTTTCCGGCCTTTGCCCTGGGCATGCTGCTGATGCAGATCTTCTCGGTCCAGCTCGGCTGGCTGCCCACGGTGGGCGCCGCCACCTGGAAGCGCTACGTCCTGCCCTCGATCACGCTGGGCGCCGCGGTGGCCGCGGTGATGGCGCGCTTCACGCGCGCATCCTTCGTCGAAGTGATCCAGGAAGATTTTGTTCGCACTGCGCGTGCCAAGGGCGTGCGCGAGCGCACCGTCATCATCAAGCACTGCCTGCGCAATGCACTGATCCCGGTGGTCACGATGATGGGCCTGCAGTTCGGCTTCCTGCTGGGCGGCTCGATCCTGGTCGAGGCGGTCTTCAACTGGCCGGGCCTCGGGCGCCTGCTGGTCGATGCCGTGCAGATGCGCGACTACCCGGTGATCCAGACGCTGGTGCTGCTGTTCTCGCTCGAATTCATCCTGATCAATCTGGTGGTGGACGTGCTGTACGGCTACATCAACCCCACCATCCGCTACAAGTGAGGCAGCCGACATGACGCAAGCCACCGGCGTGACCGCCGAATCGATCGCTCCGCCCATCGTGGCGGTTCAAACCGCGGGCAAAGTCCGCACGCCCTGGGGCGAATGCTGGCGCCGCTTCAAGAAGCAGCCCGTGGGCATCGTCGCGGCGCTGTTCGTGCTGCTGCTGGTGTTCGTCGCGGTGTTCGCACCGTGGATCGTGCCCTTCGACCCGGAGAACTTCTTCGACTACGACATGCTGAACACGGGGCCTTCGGCCACGCACTGGTTCGGCGTCGATCCGCTGGGGCGCGACATCTTCAGCCGCATCCTGATGGGGGCACGCATTTCGCTGATGGCGGGGTTTCTGTCGGTGCTGGTGGGCGGTTTCGTCGGCACGGCCTTCGGCCTGCTCGCAGGCTACTACGAAGGCTGGTGGGACCGCATCGTGATGCGCATCTCCGACGTGCTCTTTGCCTTTCCCGGCATTCTGCTGGCGCTGGGCGTGGTCGCCATCCTCGGCAGCAGCATGACCAACGTGGTGGTGGCGGTGTCGGTGTTCAGCGTGCCGGCCTTCGCGCGCCTGGTGCGCGGCAACACGCTGGTGCTCAAGCAGCAGACCTACATCGAGGCCGAGCGCAGCATCGGCGCGTCGGACTGGACCATCATCGTGCGGCACATCCTGCCGGGCACCATCTCGTCGATCGTCGTGTACTTTTCGATGCGCGTGGGCACCTCGATCATCACGGCGGCCAGTCTCTCGTTCCTGGGCATGGGCGCGCAGCCGCCAACGCCCGAATGGGGCGCGATGCTCAGCGAAGCCCGCGCCGACATGGTGACCTCGCCGCACGTGGCGCTGTTCCCGAGCCTGGCCATCTTCTTCACCGTGCTGGCGTTCAACCTGCTCGGCGATGCACTGCGCGACGCGCTCGATCCGAAGATCGACCGCGAATAATTCCATCTGTCTGTCTTCATGCCAGCGAACTCCCTGCCCTACATCGGCAACCTGCTGCAAGGCGCGCGCAACGCCATCACCGACGTCGAAGGCATCACGGTCGGCCACCGGACGCTCGATGACGGCGGCGTGCAGACCGGCGTGACGGTGATCCGTCCGCACGCGGGCGATCCGTTCCGCGACAAGGTGCCGGCCGCTGCCGTGGTGCTCAACGGCTTCGGCAAGAGCGTGGGGCTGGTGCAGCTCGCAGAACTCGGCGTGCTGGAGACGCCGATTGCGCTGACCAACACTTTTTCGGTCGGCACGGTGGCGACGGCGCAGATCCGCCATTGCGTTGCGGCCAACCCCGAGAGCGGCCGGTCGCTGCCGACGGTGAATCCGCTGGTCTTCGAGTGCAACGACGGCTTTCTCAACGACATCCAGCGGCTGGCGGTGACCGAGGCGGACTACCTGCACGCGCTCGAGAGCGCCGGCGCCGACTTCGCGCAGGGCTCGGTCGGCGCGGGGCGCGGCATGTCGAGCTTCCAGCTCAAGGGCGGCATCGGCAGCGCCTCGCGCCGCGTCTCGGCGCCCGGGGGCGAGCTGCACACCGTGGGCACGCTGGTGCTCGCGAACTACGGGCGCCAGCCGCAACTGGTGCTGGCCGGGCATGCGGTCGGCGAGCGGCTGGCCGCGCACGGCACGCGCGAATGCAAGGAGCCCGAGAAAGGCTCGATCATCATCGTCGTCGCCACCGATGCACCGCTCGACGCGCGCCAGCTGCGCCGCCTCGCGCTGCGCGCAGGCGCGGGGCTGGCGCGCACCGGCTCGGTCTTCGGGCATGGCAGCGGCGACATCGTGCTGGCCTTTTCGACCGCCTACACCGTGCCCGACCGCGTCGACCGCCCGATGCCGGCCATCGCGATGCTGCACGACGGATTGCTCGACGGCCTCTTCCAGGCCGCGGCCGACAGCACCGAGCAGGCGATCCTGCATGCGCTCTGGCGCGCCACGGCCGTGACGGGCCGCGATGGCAATCACCGCGCGGCACTGTCGGAACTGCTGCCGCCCTCTTCCCTTTCTTCTTTCTTCGCGCAACCGCACTCCCTCCCATGAAAGTCCTGATCTCCACCGACATCGAAGGCGTTGCGGGCGTCTACCACCACGAGCAGGCGCGGCCGGGCAACCCCGAGTACGAGCGCGCCCGCCTGCTGATGGCGCACGAGGCCAACGCGGCCGTTGCCGGCGCCTTCGAGGCCGGCGCCACCGAGGTGCTGGTCAATGATTCGCATGGCGGCTTCCGCAACATGCCGCCCGACGTGCTCGATGCGCGCGCCCGCGTGGTGCAGGGCAAGCCGCGCTACCTGAGCATGGTGGCCGGCGTGGAAGAAGAAGGCGTGGAAGCGGTCTGCATGGTGGGCTACCACTCGCGCGCCCAGGGACGCGGCATCCTCGCCCACACCATCAACAGCTTTGCCTTTGCCGGCATCCGGCTCGGCGAGCAGGAACTGGGCGAGGCCGGGCTCTACGGCGCGTTGGCCGGCGAATATGGGGTGCCGGTGGTGATGGCCAGCGGGGACGATGTGTTCATTGCCGAGAACCGGGCGCTTTTTCCGCATGCGACCTTTGTGGAAACGAAGAAGGCGACGGGGTTCAACAGCGGGGTGTCGCTCTCGCCGGAGCAGTCGCGCAAGGCGATCCGCGTCGGTGTAGCTGCAGCGCTGGCTGCGCGCGGCGATGCGAGGCCGTTGGTATTCAAGGGGCCGCAGGTGGTCACTCTGCGTACGCAGTCGCCGATGATGGCGGATCTGTTCTGCCAGTGGCCTTCATTCGAACGCGTCGACGGTGTCACGTTGCGGTTTTCCGCTGAGACGGTGGAAGCGGCTGTGCGGATGTTGAACTGCTGTTCGGCGATGTCTTCTATGTTGCGTTGAGTTGAGTTTTTTGAGGGTGGGGGCCGGGTCTCGCCCCGGCGGGCGACCTACTTTTCTTTGCTTCGCCAAAGAAACGTAGGCAAAAGAAAGGCGACCCTACTGTCTGCGTCCCTCCGCTTCGCTGCGGGCAACCTGTGGTGCTCGATTCCGGCGGGGTTCGCAGAACTCGCTCCACTGCGTTGCGCTCAGACAGCTGCGGCCCTGATCCCGCCTCCATCTGCGCTCCTCGGCGCATACAGAAGGGGTGGAAGCGGGCAGCCTTCGCTCTCGCTCGGCCCCCAAGACCAACAGCCAATACCGACCCCCACAGCCAATCCCAACCACCGCAGGCGCTACGCGCCTGCGGTGGCCTGGTGGCCGAGCGAAGCGAGTTTGGGCGAGACCCCGCGAAACGCGAGCACCGCAGGTTGCCCCGTAGCGCAGCGAAGGGGTCGCAGACAGTGGGGTCGCCTTTTCTTTGCTTACTTTCTTTTGGCGAAGCAAAAGAAAGTGAGTCGCCCGCCGGGGCGAGACCCGGTCCCGGGGAAAAAAACAACCCATGTCGCCCAAAAAACCCCTATCGCCCTTATCCAGAATAAGCATCCAACCGCCCGCAAACCCGCATGCCCATTGAAGAATAAGCTTATCCGCATAAAGCGAGAACCAAAAAATAGTTTGCTTCCATAAGGCCGGGTTTCAGAATCTCGGCTTCTTGCTGGGGCGCCCCGTTGTACGTGCGGCACCGCACTTCTTCAAGAATCACACGATGTACCAATACACAGAATTCGATCGCCAGTTCGTCCATCAGCGGGCTGCCCAGTTCCGAGACCAGCTCGAGCGCTGGCAAAAGGGCCGCCTGCACGAAGACGAGTTCCGTCCCCTGCGGCTGCAAAACGGCTGGTATGTGCAGCGCTACGCGCCGATGCTGCGCGTGGCCGTGCCCTACGGCGAGCTTTCGAGCCGCCAGCTGCGCGTGCTGGCCAGGATCGCCCGCGAGTACGACGAGCCCGAAGCCGAGGTCTACCGCAAGGCCATCGAGACGCAGGGCCTGCTCGGCAGCCACAAGCTCCCCACGCACTACGCCCACTTCTCGACGCGCCAGAACGTCCAGTACAACTGGATTCCGCTGTCCAAGTCGGCCGACGTGATGGACCTGCTGGCTTCGGTCGACATGCACGGCATCCAGACCAGCGGCAACTGCATCCGCAACATCACGAGCGACGAGCGCGCCGGCATCGCGGTCGACGAGATCGCCGACCCGCGCCCCTACGCCGAAATCATGCGCCAGTGGAGCACGCTGCACCCTGAATTCGCGTTCCTGCCGCGCAAGTTCAAGATCGCGATCACCGGCGCCACGGAAGACCGCGCCGCCACCGGCTGGCACGACGTGGGCCTGAAGCTCGTGAAGAACGAAGCGGGCGACATCGGCTTCCGCGTGCAGGTGGGCGGCGGCATGGGCCGCACGCCGATCATAGGCACCGTGCTGCGCGAGTTCCTGCCCTGGCAGCAGATCATGAACTACCTCGAAGCGGTGATCCGGGTCTACAACCGCTACGGCCGCCGCGACAACATCTACAAGGCGCGCATCAAGATCCTGGTGAAGGCCGAAGGCCAGCGCTACATCGACGATGTCGAGGCCGAGTACAGGCAGATCATCGAGCACGACGGCGCGCCGCACACCATCACGCAGGAAGAGTTCGACCGCGTGGCCGCCTCCTTCGTGCCGCCGACGCTCGCTACCCGCGTACTGCAAAGCGCCGAGAAGACCGATGCCGAGCTGCGCGCCCACGCCGACGACGACGTCATGTTCGCCCGCTGGCTCGCCCGCAACGTGGCCGCGCACAAGAACCCCGCGCTGCGTGCCGTCACGCTCTCGTTCAAGCGCCTGAAGCAGGCGCCCGGCGACGCCTCGGCCGACCAGCTCGACACGCTCGCCGAACTGGCCGACCGCTTCTCGGCCGGCGAAGCCCGTGTCACGCACGACCAGAACATCGTGCTGCCCTGGGTGCACGCCGAAGACCTGCATGCGCTGTGGCTCGCCGCCCGCGCGGCCGGCTTTGCCAGCGCCAACGTGCACCTGCTGACCGACATGATCGCCTGCCCCGGCGGCGACTTCTGCGCGCTGGCCAATGCGCGCTCCATCCCCATTGCCGAGGCCATCACCGAGCGTTATCAAGACCTCGACGAGCTCGACGACCTGGGCGAGATCGACCTGCACATCAGCGGCTGCATCAACTCCTGCGGGCACCACCACAGCGGCCATATCGGCATCCTGGGCGTCGACAAGGACGGCAAGGAGTGGTACCAGGTCACCCTTGGCGGCTCCGACGGCTCGGCCCTCAGCGGCGCGCCGCAGGCCGGCAAGGTGGTCGGCCCCTCGTTCTCGGCGGCCGAAGTGCCGGGCGTGATCGAGGCCGTGCTCACCACCTACCGCGACACCCGCGAAGGCGGCGAGACCTTCATCGACACGCTGCGCCGCGTCGGCCACGACCCCTTCAAGGCCGCGGCCAACGGTGCGCGCTTCAAGGTGGAGGAAGCAGCATGAAGAAGACCCTGAACATTCTTTCCGCGGAAGAACATATCGACGACGGCGACCCGAAGGTCCTGCAGCTTCCCAACGATGCCGATCCGCTCGCCATCGAGGTGTGCCTGGAAGACATCGAGCGCATCGACCTGAACTTTCCGAAGTTCACCGATGGCCGCGCCTACAGCCAGGCCTTTCTGCTGCGCCGCCGCCTCGGCTTCAAAGGCGACATCCGCGCCACCGGCGACGTGCTGATCGACCAGCTGGTGCAAATGGAACGCACCGGCTTCTCGAGCGCCGTGCTCAAGGAAGGCGTGGACGCCACCGACGCACAGCGCCAGTTCGACCGCTTCTCGGCCTTCTACCAGGGCGATGCGGTGAAGCCCGCGCCGCACTTCGCAGCCGGCACCTGAGCCCGCATGGAAACCCTCGACATGAGCATCGCCACGGATATCGACTTCGCACGCATCAACGCCGAACTCGGCCGCAACGCCGAGGGCCTGGTGGATTGGGCGATCGGCCTGGGCCAGCGCGCGATCGTCACCACCAATTTCCGCCCGTTCGAGGCGGTGATCCTGCACATGGTCACGCGCGCCAAGCGCGATGTTCCCGTGGTCTGGATGGACAACGGCTACAACACCGAGGCCACCTACCGCTTTGCCGACGAGGTGACCAAGCAGCTGGGCCTGGATCTGCACATCTACCTGCCGCGCCGTTCGCGTGCACATCGCGAAGCCGTGGAAGGCCCGACCCCGGCGCTCGACGATCCGCGCCATGCCGCTTTCACGGAAGAGGTGAAGCTCGAGCCCTTTGCCCGCGCACTGCGCGAAACGGCACCGAAGGTCTGGTTCACCGCGCTTCGGGCCACCGACACGGCCGTGCGCGCACAGATGGACCCGGTCAGCGTCAATCCGGACGGCCTGATCAAGGTCGCACCGCTCCTGCACTGGTCGTCCAAGGACCTGTACACGTACTGCGAAGCGCACGGCCTGCCCAACAACTTCGACTACGTGGACCCGACCAAGGGCGAAGACAACCGCGAGTGCGGCTTGCACCTTTCGCATTGAGATCCAGCGCCGCACCGATCATTCGCATTCAGCACCCCACCCGATGAACGCCCGTACCGAAACCGAACTGCTGCTGCCGCCCATGCACTCTCCCGCGCGCCTGTCCAACACCCATCTCGATGCGCTGGAAGAGGAAACCGTCTTCATCCTGCGCGAAGTGGCGGCCGCCTTCGAGCGCCCCACCCTGCTGTTCTCGGGCGGCAAGGATTCGCTGGTGCTGCTCAAGTGTGCGGAAAAGGCCTTCGGCGCCGGCCGCATTCCGTACCCGCTCCTGATGATCGACACGGGCCACAACTTCCCCGAAGTGACGGCCTACCGCGACCAGCGCGCAAAGGAACTGGGCGCCGAACTCATCGTGCGCAGCGTGGAAGATTCGATGAAGCGCGGCACCGTGCGCCTCGCGCACCCCGGCGAATCGCGCAATGCGCACCAGTCGGTCACGCTGCTCGAAGCCATTGAAGAATTCCGCTTCGACGCGCTGATCGGCGGTGCGCGCCGCGACGAGGAAAAGGCGCGCGCCAAGGAGCGCATCTTTTCGCACCGCGACTCCTTCGGCCAATGGCAGCCCAAGGACCAGCGCCCCGAGCTGTGGACACTGTTCAACACCCGCCTGGCGCCGGGCGAGCATTTCCGCGTGTTCCCGATCTCGAACTGGACCGAGCTCGACGTGTGGCAATACATCGAGCGCGAGCACGTCGGCCTGCCATCGATCTACTACACGCACAAGCGCGAAGTGGTCGAGCGCCGTGGCCTGCTGGTGCCCGTGACCGAACTCACCCCGCCGCGCGACGGCGAAACCGTGCAGGTGCGCGACGTGCGCTTTCGCACCGTGGGCGACATCACGACCACCTGCCCGGTCGAAAGCCTGGCGGCCGATGCGGGCGACGTGGTGCTCGAAACGCTGTCGGTCGACGTCAGCGAGCGCGGCGCCACGCGCATGGACGACATGACTTCGGAAGCTTCGATGGAGAAGCGCAAGAAAGACGGGTATTTCTGATGAGCACGACGACGGCAACCCTCGACAACACCGCCCTCCACGGCGACACCGGCACCGCCCTGCGCTTCATCACCTGCGGCTCGGTCGACGACGGCAAGAGCACGCTGATCGGGCGCCTGCTGGTCGACAGCAAGACCGTGCTGCAGGACCAGCTCGCCGGCGTGCAGCGCGGCGGCGAAACCGACCTGGCCCTCCTGACCGACGGCCTCTCGGCCGAGCGCGAACAGGGCATCACGATCGACGTGGCCTATCGCTACTTCTCGACCGCCAGGCGCAAGTTCATCATCGGCGACGCGCCGGGCCATGAGCAGTACACCCGCAACATGGTCACCGCGGCCTCGGCCGCCGACGCTGCCGTGGTGCTGGTCGATGCCACCAAGCTGGCCTGGGCCGCCGAAGTGGAGGACGGCACCGTGGTCAAGCGCGAGCTGCTGCCGCAGACGCGCCGCCACACGCTGCTGGCCCACCTGCTGCGCGTGCAGTCGATCGTGTTCGCGGTCAACAAGCTCGACGCCATCGATGATGCCGGCCTCGCCTTCGAACGCATCTCGACCGCGCTGAACGCCTTTGCCGAAGCGGCCGGCGTGAAGGTGGCCGCCATCGTGCCGATCTCCGCGCTCAAGGGCTGGAACGTGGCCACGCGCCATGCCGACTGGGTCGGCTACGAGGGCCCGAGCCTGCTCGAGCTGCTCGAGGAACTGCCGGTCACCGTGCAGGACGAGGCCGTACCCTTCGCCTTCCCGGTGCAGTGGGTCGAAAAGTTCTCGGCCTCGGCCGACACCTCGCAGGGCCGCCGCGTGTTCTGGGGCCGCGTGGCTTCCGGCCATGTGGAACCGGGCCAGCGCGTGACCGTGCTGCCCAGCAACCAGACCGCCACGGTCGCGCAGGTGCTGAGCCACACGCGGCAACCGAAGGTGGTGCATGCGGGCCACAGCGCGGGCATCGTGCTCGACCGCGAGGTCGACGTGTCCCGCGGCGACTGGCTGCTGGCGCCCGGCGCCTTCGAGCCGGTGCGCGAGATCACCGCCACCGTGGCCTGGCTGGACGACGAGCCGCTGGTCGCGGGCCGCGTCTACTGGGCGCTGCAGGGCCACCGCTGGGTCAAGGCCAAGGTGGCGCGCATCGTCGACCGGGTGAACATCACCACGCTCGAATCCGAGCCCGCCACGCAGCTGGAAGCCAATTCCATCGGCGACGTGGTGCTTTCGTTGCAGCAGCCGCTGGCCGTGCTGCCCTTCACGCAATCGCGCGCCCTGGGCTCGCTGGTGCTGGTCGATACGGCCTCCCACAAGACCGCTGCCGCCGTGCTCGTGCAGCCTGCCGCCGCAAAGGCCTAAAATCTGGGGTTTTCCCCGACCTCACATTGACGTTAGAAGACAAATGACCCACGTCGTCTCCGAAGCCTGCATCCGCTGCAAATACACCGACTGCGTGGACGTATGCCCCGTGGATTGCTTCCGCGAAGGCCCCAACATGCTGGTGATCGACCCGGACGAATGCATCGACTGCGCAGTCTGCATCCCCGAGTGCCCGGTCAATGCGATCTATGCCGAGGAAGACCTCCCGGCCAACCAGATTGCGTTCATCAAGCTCAACGCCGAACTCGCGGTGGCCGATGGCTGGAAGAGCATCACCAAGCGCAAGCCCGCGCTGCCCGACGCCGAAGAGTGGAAAGACAAGACCGACAAGGTCGGCGAACTGGTCCGTTGAACCCCGAAGGCCGAGCCCCCGTCGAAACCGACGCGCTGATCATCGGCGCCGGTCCTGTCGGGCTGTTCCAGGCTTTCCAGCTCGGCCTGCTCGAGATCTCCTGCCACATCGTCGATGCACTGCCCGCCGCGGGCGGCCAGTGCGTGGCGCTCTACGGCGGCAAGCCGATCTACGACATTCCGGGCACGCCCGTCACCAGCGGAAGCGAGCTCGCGCAATCGCTGCTGAAGCAGGTCGAACCCTTCAAGCCCCAGTTCCATTTTGGCGAGCAGGTGGCCACGCTCGAAAGGCAGGCCGACGAGCGGCTGCTGCTGACCACCTCGGCCGGCACGGCCTTTCTCGCCAGGACCGTGTTCATTGCGGCCGGTGTCGGCGCCTTCGTGCCCAAGCGCATCGCGGTCGAAGGCATCGCGCAGTTCGAAGGCCGCTCGCTTTTCTATCACCCCGATTCGCTGGACCGTTTTGCCGGGCAGGCGGTGGTGGTGAATGGCGGCGACGACGTGGCGCTGGCAACGGCCGTCGCGCTCACGGATATTGCGGAGCAGGTCACGCTGGTCCACCGCCGCGACGGCTTCCAGGCCGATGAGGCGCTGGTCGCTTCGATGCGCGCGCTGGTCGCGGAAGGCAAGCTCGCGTTCAAGGTCGGCCAGCCCAGTGCCTTCGACGGCAGGCAACTGCAGATCACCACGCCCGACGCGACCACGGCCGACCTGCCGCTCGACGCGCTGATCGCCTGCCTGGGCATCTCTCCGCGCCTCGGCCCCATTGCCGACTGGGGCCTGGAACTCGAGCGCAAGCAGGTGCCGGTCGACACCGAGAAGTACGAAACCCGCGAACGCGGCGTGTTCGCGGTGGGCGACATCAACACCTATCCGGGCAAGAAGAAGCTCATCGTGTGCGGCTTCCACGAAGCCACGCTCGCGGCCTGGGGCGCCACCGCCATCGTGTTCCCGGGCAAGGCGATTCCGCTGCAGTACACGACCACCAGCACGCGCCTGCACGAGCTGCTGGGCGT
>NZ_RXFQ01000017.1 GCF_003951285.1 Variovorax beijingensis
CTCGGGGCGCGACACGGTCTACGACTACGACACCACCGCGGGCAACGTGGACAGCGCGCAGATCGGAGCCGGTGTTTCTGCTGACCAACTTTGGTTTACCAAGAGTGGAAGTGATCTATCGGTAAGCATCATCGGGACTTCTGATCAATTCACTATCAGCAACTGGTACGCGAGCAGTAGCTATCACGTCGAACAATTCAAAACGAGCGACGGAAAAGTCTTGCTAGACAGCCAAGTGCAAGGTCTTGTCGAGGCAATGGCGGCGTTTTCGCCTCCGGCGTCAGGGCAGACTACCTTGCCAAGCACCTATCAGAGCACCTTGAATGCCGTGATAGCTGCCAACTGGCACTGAGACACGCGGTGCGACGCTTATCGATAGCGTCGCACCTGTGCGGCCCGCACTCAGATCACGTTCTTCAATCACAGATCCCCCTCATCGCCCTTTTCGTTGAGCATAGACGATTGGGTAGCGACATCTCCGTAAGTTGAAAAGACATCGCCAGGATGTGGTCGACAGAAGCTGCAGTGCGCCGCCCTGGCGCAGTAAGGCTTCGAGAAAAGCGTGCACCAAGACGGGAGCCGCTGCAGGGCATTCCTTCAGTTAGGCGTCCGGCTCACGTCCGTTGGCCGATGTCAGTCGTCTGCCGATTGGCACATAGTCACTTGGTGCAAACGGCATTCTTTTGCCGAACTGGCCACGCACTACGTCTTCGCTCGGTCTTGGCAACCTAGTCCAGATTGAATGGCCGAAGCTGGATCTGTATGGGCGACGGGTCGAATTCAATGTCCTCCGAGTCGGGAAGCCCGCGCAGAAGGTCCAGTAGAGATGGCTCATTCTGCAGATGCTGGGTTGTGGCTTGCCCAGAAGAAGAACTATTGAGGTCGTCGACGTGATCGGCTGGCGGCCGGCGAGGACTTGAGAGAGGTTTGTCGACTGTGAAGATGAATCTCCTGAAGACCTTAGTATGGTGCACAGGGACTGCGGTTGGTCAACAGGGGCAAAGCAGAATTGATGCGCTGACCGAAAATTCCAAATTTAATGGTGCAAACCGCAAGGAATTCCATCTTGAGTGAAACACGAGTTCCACTCCGAATGATCGGTTGCGGCCTATGTCTTTGATTTCAAAAGGAGAGCGGTTCCCTATTGAATGAAAACCGACAGATCCGGCCTGCGGCGGCGTCCGACCTGGGGATTACCAGCGGATACCGAGGCGCAGAAACAGCTTGGAGAGTACGAACAGCGGCCCCACCCAAAGATATTGGATGTCTTCGAAGAAAGAAGGTTTCCTGCCTTCGATCTTGTGGCCGATGAACTGGAAGATCCAGGCCACCACGAAGATGGCGGCGGAAACCGGCAGTACAAGGCTTCCCATCGCATGGACCAGCGCCAGCACCAGGGCCGTGCCGGCCAGCATGGCGAGCAGAAACGCAGGGGAGCGGAGCAGGGCGTAGTAGACCAGGCTGGCCGCCACGAAGAGGTAGGCGGCCCAGGGGTGCAGCGCAAACAGCAGGCCGACGAGGCTCAGCATGATGGCCGGGATCGCGGCGAAGTGAATCAGCTCGTTGGTCGGATGGCGGTGGCTTTCGCCATAGTGGGCCAGCAGCCGGTCGACCTTGCGCTCGCCCGCTGCCAGCGGGGCGTCGGCGGTGTGCATCATGGTTGTCTCCAAAACGCCGCTCGATGCGGCGGGTAGCGCATGGTGCTCCCGCCCACGGTGGATGGCAAGTGCTATGAAAATAGTAGCGAACACCACCTGAAGGTGGCGGCCGCGCCATGACTTAGTGCACTGTTGCGCGGATGGGGCCTCGCTAAGATCGACCGCGTGGCTTCGCTCGAATCTTCCTCCAACCCGCCGCCGTCTCTTTTTGCGAGCGGCATCCCCGCGCAGGCGCCGGGTGCCATCCTGGTGGTGGACGACCACGACTTGCTGCGGCTCGGTGTGCGCGCGCTGATCCAGGCGCAGACCGCTTCTTCGGGGGCGAGCATCGAGGTCTTCGAGGCCGCCAGCGCGGCCGAGGCGCTGGCGCTCTATGAGAAGCACCGCGAGTCGATCCGCCTGGTGCTGCTGGATCTGGCGCTGCCCGATACCCATGGCTTGAGCGGCCTCGCGGAATTTCGCCTGCGCCACCCGTCCGCCCGCATCGTGGTGCTGTCGGGCACCGGCAATACGTCGCTGGCACAGGGGGCGGTCGCGTTGGGCGCGAGCGCCTTTCTTCCCAAGTCGGCGGACCTGAAGGAGGTGGTGGGATTCATCCGCGCCTGCGGCCTGCTCGAGCCTGACGCGTCCGAGGTTCCCCCTCCCGCCACGATGCCCAAGGTGCTCGGCGGCTACGCCGAATCAGCGCAGGCCAGCGCCTGGCAGGAACTCACGCCGCGCCAGATGCAGGTGCTGCAATGGGTGCTCGAAGGCAAGGCGAACAAGGAAATCGCGCAACTCGCGAACCTGAGCGAAGGCACGGTGAAGAACCATGTATCGACCATCCTGCTGCTGTTCGGCGTGCGTTCGCGTGCGCAGCTGATCAGCAGCCTGCGTTGAGCCGCCGCGCATGGCCGACACGCCGCTGAACCAGCGCGTGCTGCGCGAGCACGTGGCCTCGGTCTATTTCAACTACAACGCCACCTTCCTGGCCCGCGTCGTCTTCGTGCTGGTGCTCGGCACGTTCATGTACCTGCAGCTGGGCGACCCGATGGTGCTGCCGTTCGTCGTGCTGCATCTGACGCTGTATCTGTGCATGTACTTCACGCCGCGCTGGAATCCGTCGGTTCCGGCGGCGGACAGTGCCTGGTGGGCGCGCAGGATCACCCGCATCGTGACCCTGCTGGGGTTTGCCGATGCGCTGGCGCCCTGGATCTTCGTGCCCGCGGGCAACCTGCCGGTCACCGCCGCGCTGATGGTGGTGATGATGGGCAACTGCGCCCGGGCCGTGCAGTCCCTGCGGCCGCTGAAAGCGGCGCTGTTCGGCCACACGCTGCCCATGATGGGCGGGCTGATCATTGCGCTGGCGTGGCAGCGCGACTCCATCCATCTTTTTCTCGCGGCCTTTGCCTCGATCTACCTGTTTCTCATGCTGCGCGTCGGCGTGCAGGAGCACAGGCTGCTGGCGGATTCGCTGATCCTGCGCTTCGAGAAGGAAGCCCTGGCCGTGCGGCTGGAAGAGCAGATTGCTGCCACCGAGCGCGCCAGCCAGGAAAAGACCCGCTTCCTGGCCAGCGCCAGCCATGACCTGCGCCAGCCGCTGCACGCCATCGCGCTGTTCGGCGCTGCGCTCGAGAACGAGCTGCGCGGGCGTCCGGAGGAAGTGAACGCGCAGCGCCTGATGCGCGCCGTCAATGCCCTGGGCGCCTCGCTCGACATCATGCTGGACATCTCCCGGCTGGATGCCGGCGTGGTCACGCCCGTGCTCCAGGCCGTCCAGCTCGATGCCCTGTTCCTGCCGCTCAACCACACCTTCTCGGCCCAGGCCGAGCAAAAGCAGTTGCAGTTGCGCGTGCGCGCCAGCGGGTTGTGGGTGCGCAGCGATCCACAGCTGCTGCATCGGATGCTGTCCAACCTGCTGGACAACGCCCTCAAGTACACCGCGCGCGGCGGAGTGACCGTGACGGCCCGCGAGCGCGGGGAGTCCGTGTGGATCGAGGTGCGGGACACCGGCATCGGCATTGCGCCCGAGCAGTCGAACCGGATCTTCGAGGAGTTCTATCAGATCGACAATCCGGGGCGCGACCGCTCGCGGGGGCTGGGCATCGGCCTGTCGATCGTGCAGCGGCTCTCGCACCTGCTGGGGCACCCGGTGCAAATGCATTCGCGGCTGGGGCGCGGCACCCATTTCCGGGTGGTGCTGCCGGCCGTCGCGCCGCTGGCCGGGGTGCTGGCCGGACCTTTCCCGGCCGACGCTGCGGCGCCGCGGCAGGAAAAACGGCCCGGGCGAGCGGCGCCGGCACTGCCTGCGCGGGTGCTGCTGCTGGACGACGAATCGGAAATCCGGGAAGCCATGACGGGCCTGCTGCGCTCGCATTCGATCGACGCGCTCGCCGTCGCGGATGAAGCAGCTGCCGCCGCCGCCTTGCGGCAGGCGAGCCGCGAGAGGCGGCCTTTCGAGCTGCTGATGTGCGACTACCGGCTGGCCGATGGCGTCGATGGGCTGGATGTGGGCCTGCGCCTGAGCGGCCGGCGGCAGGGCGGGCCCACGATCCCCTTGCTGCTGATCACCGGCGAGACCTCGCCCGACAGGCTGCAGCGCGTGCGGGAATCCGGGGTTCCCGTGCTGTTCAAGCCGGTGGCTACCGATTCGCTGTTCCGGATGATGGCCCGAGCGGCAAGCTCGGAGCGACCCAGAATCTAATACTTTCGAATCTGCTGTCGTTAGTTGCCGGTGCGTTTGCCGGCGATGTCATGACTTTCGGCACTGGTGGCCGTCAGCCCCCCGGACGTACCTTCCCTGGGTCGCAACACACATCGATCAGGGAGGATTTCCAAATGAGTTTCAAGCTTGCAGCGGTAGCAGCCGCAGTGGCCGCCACACTGGCTCTGGCGGCCTGCGGCGGCGGGGGAGGCGGAGGGGGTGGCGCATTGCCGATCGGCTGGGGCTCGCCGCCTCCTGCACCCGCGCCGGCGCCAGCGCCCGCCCCGGCGCCAGCGCCCGCCCCGGCACCGGCCCCAGCGCCCGCCCCGGCCACCCGCACCTTCATGTACGAGGCCCTGCCGCCCGCCGCCGACGCCTCGGCGTTTCTCGACCAGCTCAATGCCCAGGGCGCCAGGGCCTTCCGCTTCTTCAGCGGACTGGCCTTCCCCACCAGCCCGACCAGCTCGGAGGTCGTGGAGGCCTACGTGAAGGATGCCGGTACCACCTACGCCTTCGAGCTGCTGCCGGACACCGGCTCCACGGCGGACCTGCAGGCCCAGCTCAACGCCCAGGGCGCTCGGGGTTTCAAGTGGGGTGGGCCCTACGTGGTCGGCGGCCAGATCCGCACGCTCTACCGCAAGGACAATGGCTCGGCATCGACCTACACCTATGCCGTGCTGGCGGCACCCACCGACAGCGCCGCCTATCTGTCGCTGATCAATGCGCAGGGCGGCAACGGCTACTACAGCGTCGGCGGCGCCTACATGGTCGGCGGCGCCACGGTGCTGGTCTTCCAAAAGGACGCGCAAGGCAATGCCACCTACGGCTATGAAGCGCTGGACCAGCCCGGCAGCGACGCCGACTTCCTGGCCCAGTTCGAGGCGAAGGGCGCCCAGGGCTTCCGGTTCAAGACCGGCTACGTCTTCTCGGACGGCTTGAAACTGCTCTACGAGAAAGACCTGTCGCAATCGGCCACGTTCAGCTACCAGAACCTGCAGCCCGCGGCCAACAGCGCGGACTACATCGTGCAGGCGAACGCCGAAGGTGCCAAGGGCAACGCACTGGTGGGCGAATACGGGCTGCCGAGCGGACAGATCAGGACACTCTACGTCAAGCCGACCAACTGCAGCGGCTTTCTCTGCGACACCCGCTCCCTCTTCGGCTTTTGAGGCCAGGCGGCCGCTGCTGGCGCGTCAGCCCAGCAGCGCCAGGGCGAACTCGCGTGCGTTGAAGGTCTCGAGGTCTTCCAGCTTCTCGCCCACGCCGATGAAGTAGACCGGAACCGGCCGCTCGCGCGCAATGGCGCAGAGCACGCCGCCCTTGGCCGTGCCGTCGAGCTTGGTCACCACCAGGCCGGTGAGGCCCAGCGTCTCGTCGAAGGCCCTGACCTGCGCCAGGGCGTTCTGCCCGGTGTTGCCGTCGATTACCAGCAGCACCTCGTGCGGCGCGGTAGCGTCGGCCTTGGTGACGACGCGCTTGATCTTCTTGAGCTCGTCCATCAGGTGCAGCTGCGTCGGCAGCCGGCCTGCGGTGTCGACCAGCACCACGTCCTTGCCGCGCGCCTTGCCGGCCGTGACTGCGTCGAAGCTCACGGCCGACGGATCGCCGCCCTCCTGGCTCACGATCTCGACCGTGTTGCGGTCGGCCCAGACCAGCAGCTGCTCGCGCGCCGCCGCACGGAAGGTGTCGGCCGCGGCCAGCAGCACCGAGGCGCCTTCGCTGGCCAGGTGCTTGGTGAGCTTGCCGATCGAGGTGGTCTTGCCGGCGCCGTTGACGCCCGCCACCATGATCACCGTCGGCGTGAACTGGCCGATCACCAGCGGCTTTTCGAGCGGCTGGAGCAGGTCGGTGATCGCATCGGCCAGCAGCCGCTTCACTTGCGACGCATCGGTCGCCATCTGGCGCTTGACGCGGCCGCGCAGGTCGTCGAGCAGGTATTCGGTGGCCTTGACGCCGGCGTCGGCCATCAGCAGGGCCGATTCGAGTTCCTCGTACAGCGCTTCGTCGATCTGCGCGTTGACGAACACCGCCTGGATGCCTGTGCCGGTCTTGCGCAGGCCGGTCTTGAGCTTGTCGAACCAGCCCTTGCGCTCGGCCGGCATGGCGGCCTCGGTGACGAGGGCGGGCGTGGGCGGCGGCACGGTCGGAACGGCAGGCGCGGGCGCCGATGCAGCAGGCACGGGCGCGAGGTCCGGCGCCGCGGGGGCGGCTGGTGGCGTGGCCGCGGGTGGCGGCGGAGGGGGCGCGACCGAGGGCGCTTCGTCTGGTGCTGCAGGCGGCGGCGCCGCTTCCTCCGCGGCCGGCTTCGAGCCGAACCAGCTCGACGGAGAGAACACCGAGCGTGCGGGCGCGGCAGCGGGCGCAGGCGCAGGTGCCGGCTCGGCGGCCGGCGAGGGCGCCGGCGCGGCCGGGGATTCGGCAGGCGGTTTTTTCTTGAAGAAACTGAACATCGGGAGCTTTTTACAATCCGACCCATTCTATGAAACACCCCTCGCCACGCCGTGCTGCGTCCGGTGCGGTGCTGGCAATGGCGCTTTGCGCGCTGTGGGCCATGCCTGCGCAGGCCCAGCCCACACCGGTTTCCGCCGCTCCATCCACTGCCGCTCCCTCCGACGCTGCCGCGGCGGCCTCCGCACCCCGGCAATTCACCCTGGCCAACGGCATGACGCTGCTGGTGCAGCCCGACAGGCGCGCGCCCACCGCGGTGCAGATGCTCTGGGTGCGCGTGGGCTCGGTCGACGAGGTCGACGGCACTTCGGGCGTGGCCCACGTGCTCGAGCACATGATGTTCAAGGGCACCAAGGACATCAAGCCCGGCGAGTTCTCGCGACGCGTGGCGGCGCTGGGCGGCCAGGAGAACGCCTTCACCACGCGCGACTACACAGGCTATTACCAGCAGATTCCCGTGGCCAGCCTGGAGCAGGTCATGAAGCTCGAATCGGACCGCTTCGCCAACAACCAGTGGTCCGACGACGAGTTCAAGCGCGAGATCGAGGTGGTCAAGGAAGAACGGCGCCTGCGCACCGAAGACCAGCCGCGCGCGCTGCTCGGCGAGCAGCAGAACGCGGCCGTGTTCACGGCCTCGCCCTACCACCGCCCCGTCGTCGGCTGGATGAGCGACCTCGACGCCATGACGCCCGACGACGCCCGCGCCTTCTTCCGCCACTGGTACGTGCCCGCCAATGCCGCCGTGGTGGTGGTGGGCGACGTCGACGTGGCCCAGGTGCGTGCGCTGGCCGAGAAGTACTACGGCAGCATTCCTGCGCGTGCCGTGCCCGCGCGCAAGCCGCGCACCGAGCCCGCGCAGCGCGGCATCCGCCGCATCGAGTTCAAGGCGCCGGCCGAGCAGGCCTACGTGTCGCTCGCGTTCCGCATTCCGCAGCTGGAGAGCATCGATGCCGCGGACAGCGACGTGTGGGCGCTCGAAGTGCTGTCGGCCGTGCTCGACGGCTATACGGGCGCACGGCTCGACCGCGCCCTGACCCAGGGCCCCGACCGCGTGGCCGATTCGGCCGGTGCCTATTCGGGCCTGGCCGGCCGCGGGCCGCAGCTGTTCATGCTGGTGGGCGTGCCGGCCCACGGCAAGAGCGCCGAAGCGGTGGAGGCGGCGTTGCGCGCCCAGGTGGCGCGTGTCGCGAAGGAAGGCGTGAGCGAAGCCGAGCTCGCGCGCGTCAAGACGCAGTGGGTGGCCAGCCAGACCTACAAGCGCGACTCCGTGATGGCGCAGGCCCGCGAGCTCGGCAGCAACTGGGTGCAGGGGCTGCCGCTGGACACCAGCGCGCGCATCGTCGCGAAGCTGCAGACCGTGACCCCGGCCCAGGTGCAGGCCGTGGCCGCCAAATACTTCGGCGACGACCAGCTCACCGTGGCCACGCTGCGCCCGTTGCCGCTCGAAGCCAGGCCGCGCGGCCGCGGTTTTGCCGCCCCGCAGGGCGAACTGCGCTGAAAGGCCCGGATTCTTCAATGACCCCCATGACAAAAACCCTGCGCTCCGCGCTGTTCGCGGCTGCCACTGTCTTCGCGGGCCTGAACGCCGCACAGGCCGCGCTGCCGATCGAGCACTGGACGCTCGCGAGCGGCGCCAGGATCTACCTGGTGTCGACCCAGGCGCTGCCCATCGTCGACGTGCAGATCGATTTCGACGCCGGCAGCCG
Organism: Variovorax beijingensis; assembly: GCF_003951285.1. GTDB lineage: Bacteria > Pseudomonadota > Gammaproteobacteria > Burkholderiales > Burkholderiaceae_C > Variovorax > Variovorax beijingensis. Next base: position 8,496 of record NZ_RXFQ01000017.1, read on the forward strand.
GCGCGATCCGGCGGGCCAGGCCGGGCTGGCCAGCGCGACCGCGACCATGGTCGAGAAGGGCGTTCGCGCTGGAAAGAACGGCGAGCCGGCGCTCGACGAGAACGCGCTCGGCGAAGCCTGGGCCGACCTGGGCGCCGAGTTCGACACCAGCGCCGGCACCGACCGCGCCAGCTACTCGCTGCGCACGCTGTCCGACCCGGCCCTCCTCGCCAAGGTGGTGGCGCTGGCCTCGCGCGAGATCGGCGAGCCGGCCTTTCCCGACGACGTCTGGCAGCGCGAGCGAGAGCGCATCAATGCCTCGCTGAAGGAAGCCAACACCAAGCCGGCGACCATCGCGGGCCGTGCCTTCGCGAAGGCCGTCTACGGTAGCCATCCCTACGGCCAGGAAGTCACCGAAGCCACGCTCGCGCGCATCGACACCGCCGCCATGCGGCAGCGCTACCAGCAGCTGATCGTGCCATGCCGGGCCAAGCTCAGCATCGTGGGTGCAGTGACCCGCGCCGAGGCGGAAGCCATGGCCACTGCGCTGCTCTCCCGGCTGCCCGGGCCCGAGGCGTGCACGCCGCTCCCCGCGATCGCACCGGTGGCCGCGCTCGGCGCGCCCAGGGACGAGCGCATTCCGTTCGCTTCGGCCCAGGCCCACGTGCTGATCGGCCAGCCCGGCTATCCGCGCAAGGACCCCGACCATTTCGCGCTCACGCTCGGCAACTACGTGCTGGGCGGCGGCGGCTTCGTCTCGCGGCTGACCAACGAAGTGCGCGAGAAGCGCGGCCTGGCCTACAGCGTCTACAGCGGCTTTGCGCCGGGGCTGGACGCCGGTGCCTTCCGCGTCGGCTTCCAGACGCGTCCCGACCAGGCCGAAGAAGCCGTGAAGGTCTCGCGCGAAGTGCTCGCCAGGTTCGTGGCCGAAGGCCCGACCGCCGCCGAGCTCAAGGCCGCCAAGGACAACCTGATCGGCGGCTTCCCGCTGCTGCTGGACAGCAACCGCAAGCTCATCGGCAACGTGGCCAACATCGCCTGGCACGACCTGCCGCTCGACTATCTCGACACCTGGACCGCGCGCATGAACGCGGTCACGGCGGCCGAGGTCCGGGCCGCCTTCGCGCGCAAGCTGCAGCCCGAACGCATGGTGACGGTGGTGGTGGGCGGCAAATAGGGCCGCGTCTTTCAGCGCAGGGCGTGCGCGCCGCTTGCGGCGGCTGCGCGCACCGCGGCCTTGAGGCGTTCGAGCAGCTGCGGCGCGGCGCGCGCCTGCTGCCAGTAGAGCGGCACCTGCAGCGTCGAGCCGGGTACCAGCTCCATCAGCGCGCCCGTGCGCATCGCATCGGCTGCCATGCTGGCCGGCAGCATCCCCCAGCCCATGCCGGCGCGCGCCGCTTCGACGAAACCCTGGGCCGAGGGCAGCCAGTGCCGCGGCGTCTCGATGCTGCGGTGGCAGATGCGCCGCACCCAGCGCGCCTGCAGCCGGTCCTTGCGGTCGAACACCAGGCTCGGCGCATGGGCCAGGGTGCGCGCACCCACGCCCTTGGCGAAGTACCGCTCGACGAACTCCGGGCTCGCGGCGGCCACGTAGTGCATGGCGCCCAGCGCCTCGCTGTTGCAGCCGGCCACCGGTTGCGCCAGGGCGGTGACGGCCGCCAGCACCGCGCCGCTTCGCAGGCGCTCGGCGGTGTGGTCCTGGTCGTCCACGGTCAGGTCGAGCAGGGCGGATTCTTCCCGCCTTGCAAAGGCCGCGGCAGCGGCCATGAACCAGCTGGCCAGGCTGTCGGCGTTCACTGCCACCCGCACCGTGACCCGCTCGGCCCCCTCGCCGCTTCGGCCACCCATGCCGAGCGCGGGCAGCGCCTCGCGCAACTCGTGCTCCAGCATGCCTACGCGTTCGATGTGCCGGCACAGCTGCTGCCCGGCTTCCGTCGCGATGCAGGGCTGGCCGCGCACCAGCAGCGCGCCGCCTGTGCGCTCCTCGAGCAGCTTCACGCGCTGCGAGACAGCCGAAGGCGTGACGTTCAGTGCGCGGGCCGCGCGCTCGAAGCTGCCTTCGCGCACCACCGCGGCCAATGCATTCAGGGCGGCGTAGTCGAGCATGCTTCGCGTGAATTAGAAAAAATGAATAAGGCTTAGGAAGTTTAGTTTGAATTAATGAAGCCGAAGCGGCAAGCTGACGCCATGGTCATCGAACAAATCTCTGCCGCATTCGTCAACGGGTTTCTCATGAGCCTGGTGCTCATCGTCGCCATCGGCGCGCAGAACGCCTATGTGCTGCGCCAGGGGCTGCGGCGCGAGCATGTGAGCGCCGTGGTGCTGTTCTGTGCGGCGAGCGATGCCATCCTGATCACGGCCGGCGTGGCCGGCATGGCGCAGGCACTGAAAGGGCGGCCCGCATTCGCCACCGCCCTCGCCGGCCTCGGTGCGCTGTTCCTGGGGGGCTACGGGCTGCGCGCGCTGTGGCGTGCCCGGCAGCCCGGCGCACTGCAGGCGAAGGCCCAGGGCGTGCCGCTCTCGCGCACCGCCGTGCTGGCGCAGGCGGCGGGCTTCACCTTGCTGAATCCGCACGTCTATCTCGACACCGTGCTGCTCGTGGGCAGCACCGGCGCCCAGTACGGCGGCGCGCTCAAGGCCTGGTTCGTCGCCGGGTCGGCGCTTGCGAGCGCACTGTGGTTCTCGGCGCTGGGCTTCGGTGCGCGCTGGCTGGCACCGGTGTTTGCGCGGCCGCGCGCCTGGCAGATGCTCGACGCGCTGATCGGCGGCACGATGCTGCTGCTTGCAGCGCTGCTGGCACGGCGGGCGCTTCTGGGCACCTGAGCTCGCATGCAGCGGCGTTAAGCTTGCCGCATGCCCCAGAAGAAAGCCGCAGCCGCCAGGCGCTCCCCCTCGACGCCGCCCTCGTCACCGTCGCCGCGATCGAAATCACTGCCGCACGAGGTGCGCATCATCGGTGGCCAATGGAAGCGCAGCCGCCTTCCGGTGGCCGACAAGCCGGGCCTTCGCCCCACGCCCGACCGCGTGCGCGAGACGCTGTTCAACTGGCTCGCGAGCATCGCGGGCGCCGGCGGCGGCGAGCTGCCGGGCTGGCATTGCGTCGATGCCTTCGCAGGCACCGGGGCGCTCGGCCTGGAGGCCGCGTCGCGCGGTGCCGCGAGCGTGCTGCTCTGCGAACAGGACGCCGCGCTCGTGGCCCAGCTGCAGGCCGCCAAGGCGAAGCTTTCGGCCGAGGCCGTGCGCATCGAGCGCGGCAGCGGGCTCGCCGCGCTCGAGCGTGCGCCCGCAGGCAGCCTGGATGCGGTCTTTCTCGATCCGCCTTTCGAGAGCATCGCCCTCTACGAACCCGCGCTGCGGGCCGCCGCGCGCGCCATGAAAACCGGCGGCGCCGTCTACCTGGAAGCACCGCGCCGCTGGAGCGACGAGGAGCTGGCCGCGCTCGGCCTTGTTGGTTTTCGTTACCTCAAGGCAGGGGCGGTGCACGCCCACTTGCTGCGGCAGGCCGCAAACGGGACTGCATAATCCGCCGAACAAGCCGCACCGGCTGCATGAGGAAGAAGCAACCATGGCCAGCAACGTGATCGCGGTTTATCCCGGCACTTTCGATCCCATCACCCTCGGCCACGAGGACGTGGTGCGGCGTGCAACCCAGCTTTTCTCCAAGGTCATCGTCGCGGTGGCGGCCGGCCATCACAAGAAGGCGCTGTTCAGCCTGCAGGAGCGCATCGAGATGGCGCGCGAGGCCGTGAAGCCCTACAGCGACCAGGTCACGGTCGAGAGCTTCTCGGGCCTGCTGCGCGACTTCGTGGTGGCGCGCGGCGGCAAGGCGATGGTGCGCGGCCTGCGTGCCGTGACCGACTTCGACTACGAATTCCAGCTCGCGGGCATGAACCGCTCGCTGATGCCCGACGTCGAAACCGTGTTCCTGACCCCCAGCGACAAGTACCAGTTCATCTCGAGCACCTTCGTGCGCGAGATCGCCATGCTCGGCGGCGAGGTCCACAAGTTCGTCTCTCCCGATGTGGAGAAGCAGCTCGCAGCCAAGGTGCGCAGCCTCGGCCGTGAATAGGTACTCCCCCAGTCTTCGCGCACTTCGTGTCGCTTCGCCAACCCCCTCGCCGGGGGCAACACCAGCGGCCCGTCAAAGCCGGTTCCGCGGTGTTCCACGAAGATGCAAGGCCGTCGTGCGCATAGTCGGCATGGGGTTTTGAGATGAGTGGCCGATTCCCTTTCCCTCGCCTGCATCCGCTGGGCGATGCGGCGCTGCTTTGCGAGCTGCCGCCGCCCGCCACGCTGGCGCAGCAGCAGCAGATCTGGGCGCTGGGCGCCGAGGTGCAGCAATGGGCCGGCGTGGGCGAGGTGCTGCCGGGCATGAACAACCTCACGCTGACCTTCGATCCGACCGCGATCGATATCGAGGCGCTGACGGCGCGCGTGAACGAAGCCTGGCCGCGGCTGTCGGCCACCGCCATCGAGGGACGGAGGGTGGAGATTCCGGTGGCCTATGGCGGCGAGCACGGCCCTGACCTGGCCGACGTCGCGGCGCACACCGGGCTCACGCCGGCCGAAGTGGTGCGGCGCCACAGCGCGGCCGACTACGTGGTCTACCTGCTGGGCTTCCTGCCCGGCTTCGCCTTCATGGGTGGGTTGCCGCCCGAACTCGCCACGCCGCGCCGCGCCGAGCCGCGCACGGCGGTGCCCGCGCGCTCGGTCGGCATCGGCGGCGAGCAGACCGGCATCTATCCGCTGGTGTCGCCGGGCGGCTGGCAGCTGATCGGCCGCACCTCGCTCGAACTCTTCGATCCGTTGGCCGAGCCGCCCACCCTGCTGCGTCCGGGCGACCACGTGCGCTTCGTCGTCGAAAGCGTGCAGACATGATGCTGGTGCAGAAGCCCGGCATGCTGGCCTCGGTGCAGGACCTGGGGCGGCATGGGCACCGCCAGCTCGGCATCTGCCCCGGCGGTGCGCTCGACGTGTTGGCGCTCACGCTGGCGAACCGGCTGGTCGGCAATGCCGACGGCGCGGCGGGCCTCGAACTCACCATGGGCGGCTGCGAGATCCGCTTCGAGACCGCCACGCGCATCGCGCTGGTGGGCGACGGCTTCGGCGCCCGGCTCGACGGCGCGCCGCTCTGGCCCTGCTGGAGCATGCCTGTCGCTGCGGGCCAGACGCTCAAGCTCGCGGGCGCCAACGTGGCCGGCATCAAGAAAGCCGGCTTGCGCAGCTGGCTCGCGGTGGCGGGCGGCGTCGACGTGCCGCCGGTGCTCGGCTCGCGCAGCACCGACCTGAAGGCCGGCTTCGGCGGCTACCAGGGGCGCGCATTGCGCAAGGGCGACCGGCTCCCGCTGGGCGCCACGGCGCTCGATGGCGTCCAGCTCGCCCGGCGCCCGTTCGGCCTGCGCGGTCCGGATTGGGGCCCCGAGGAAAGCGATTCCGCCATCGCGCTGCGCGTCTTGCCCGGCCCCGAGTTCGACCAGTTCACCGCCGCCTCGCACGCGCTGCTCTGGAGCGAGCGCTGGCGCATCACCGCGCAGAGCAACCGCATGGGAAGCCGGCTCGCGGGCGCCGAGCTCAAGCGCCGGCGCAGCGCCGACATGCTCTCGTCGGGCGTCATTCCCGGCACGATCCAGGTGCCGCCCTCGGGCCAGCCGATCATCCTGATGGGCGACGCGCAGACCACCGGCGGCTATCCGCGCATCGGCGTGGTGATCCGCGCCGACCTGTGGAAGCTCGCGCAGGCACCGCTGGACGGCCGGCTGCGGCTGGTGCAGGTCGACATGGCCGCGGCGCTCGAGGCCTGGGCCGAGCAGCAGCGCTATCTTGCGCAGGTGGCGCAAGGGCTGGCGGCAGCGGGCTGGACCAGACCGGCATAGACTGTGCGAGCAGTGCAGGCGCACCGGCTGGCCCGGCGTGCCGGCCCGTCTTGAAGAAGGAACCGACCCCATGCAAATCGACCTGAATGCCGATCTCGGCGAAGGCGCCGGCAGCGACGAAGCGCTGCTCGGCCTCGTGAGCTCGGCCAACATCGCATGCGGCTGGCATGCGGGCGACGCCAAGACCATGCGGCAATGCGTGCGCTGGGCCATCGAGCACGGCGTGGCCATCGGCGCCCATCCGAGCTTCCCGGACCGCGAGAACTTCGGCCGCAGCACCATGCACCTGCCGCCCGACGAGATCGTGGCCAATGTGCTCTACCAGGTGGGTGCGCTGGCCGCGATCGCCAAGGCCGAGGGCGGCCAGCTCTCGCACGTGAAGGCGCACGGCCAGCTCTACAACCAGGCGGTGAAGGAGCCCGAACTCGCCGACGCGCTCTGCGAGGCGGTGCGGCGCTTCGATCCCTCGCTCCGGTTCTTCGGCCTTGCGGGCAGCGGCATGATCGACGCCGCGCGCCGCGCCGGCCTCACGCCGGTCGAAGAAGTTTTTGCCGACCGCGGCTACATGCCCGACGGCAGCCTGGTGCCGCGCAGCCAGCCCGGCGCGCTGATCGAGGACGAAGAACAGTCCCTCGCCCAGACGCTCTCGCTGGTGCGCGACCGCAAGGTCAAGGCCATCGACGGCAGCATCGTGCCGGTCAATGCCCAGACCGTGTGCCTGCACGGCGATGGCGCCCACGCGCTGGCCTTTGCGCGCCGCATTCGCGAGCGCCTGCAGCAAGAGGGCATCGCGGTTCGCGCGACGGCCTGAGCGCCCGGTTCAAGCCGTGGCCCAGCGAACCAATGTCCTGCTGACCGGGTTCGATCCGTTCGACCGCGAAGCCCTCAACCCCTCATGGGAGGCCGTGCGCGCACTCGACGGCTGGACCTGCGGCCGAGCCACCGTGCATGCGCGCCAGATGCCCTGCGTCTTCGGCCAGGCCATCGAGGCGCTTGCAAGTGCGATGGACGAACTGCAGCCCCGGCTGGTGCTGTGCATCGGCCAGGCCGGCGGCCGCGCCGAGATCACGCCCGAGCGCGTGGCCATCAACATCGACGACGGCCGCATTGCCGACAACGCGGGCCGGCAGCCGATCGACCTGCCCGTGGTGTCCGGCGCGCCCGCCGCGTATTTCTCGACGCTGCCGATCAAGGCGATGGTGCGCGACCTGCGTGCGGCCGGCATTCCGGCGTCGGTATCGAACACGGCAGGCACCTTCGTCTGCAACCACATCTTCTACGGCCTGATGCACCGCATCGCCACGCACCCGGCGGCCGGGCTGCGCGGCGGCTTCATCCACATTCCCTACCTGCCCGAGCAGGCGGCGCGTTTTCCCGGTGCGCCGAGCATGTCGCTGGCCACCATGGTCGAGGCGCTGCGCATCTCGGTGGCGACCGCGCTGGCCGTTGCAAAAGACGTGGCCGAAACCGGCGGTCAGCTCCACTGAGCGAGCCAGCCGAGCAGCGCCGCATTCACGGAAGCGGGCTTCTCCATCGTCAGCATGTGGCCGCATTGCGGCACCCATACCACCTCGGCATGCGGCACCAGCGCCGCGATCTCGCGCGTGCAGTCGGGCGGGGTCAGCCGGTCCGTATCGCCGCACACCAGCAGCACCGGCGCACGCAGCGAAGGCAGGTGGGTGCGCGCGTCGGGGCGCCGCATCACCGCGCGGTTCTGGGTGATGAGCTGCTGCGTGCCGGCGTCCAGCACGATGTCGACGTAGCGCTGCACCAGCGTCTCGTCGGCGGCCTGCACCGGATGGAAGGCGAACACCACGTTCGGCTCGATCACGTCGCGCAGTTCGCCGCGCTCGAACAGTTCGATCGCGCTTTCGCGCAGTTCGTACATCTCGGGCGCCTCGGGCCGGGCGTTGGTGCCCAGCAGCGCGAGCCCCGCGATGCGTTCGGGCGCCTGCCGCGCGGCTTCCATCGCGACCATGCCGCCCATCGACGCGCCGCACAGCAGGAGCGGGCCGGGGTTCTCGCGCAGCACGGCCGCGGCCATGGCTTCGATGGTGTCGTGCCGCATGTGGGCATCGGTCACGCGCGTTTCGAACAGGGGCGCAAGCGCGGGAAGCTGGGCCTCCCAGATGCGCTCGTCGCAGGCAAGGCCGGGCAGCAGGACAAGGTGGGGCATGGCCGGATTTTGCGCCATCACCGGCGCGGGCGCGCGGCGCCGTTCGAGCTGCAGGTGGCGGCCCTGCAACAGATGATGCCGCCCAGGTCCCGAGCGTCACGCACGCAGTGGAGAATGGGCGTTCCATGCCCACGCCTTCACCCGACCCCGCGACCGAACTCATCCTGATCCGCCACGGCGAAACCGCCTGGAACCGCGAACTGCGCTTCCAGGGGCATGCCGACGTGCCGCTCAACGACATCGGCCACGAGCAGGCGCGCCGGCTCGGGCTGCGCCTGGCGGGCGAAACCGCGCAGCACATCATCAGCAGCGACCTCATGCGCGCGCAGCAGACCGCCGCGCCGGCCGCGCAGCAGCTGTCGCTGCCGGTGGTCACGTCGGCGGGCTTGCGCGAGCAGTATTTCGGCATTGTCGAAGGCATGCGGGCCGACGAGATCCAGGCGCTGCATCCGCGCGCCTGGGAGCAATGGCTGGAGTTCCGCGAGGACCACGCCATGCCCGAAGGCGAGACGGCGCGCGAATTCCACACGCGCATCGTCGCGGCCATCGGCGCGCTGGCTGCTGCGCACCGGGGGCAGCGGCTGGTGGTCGTGACGCACGGCGGCGTGCTCGACATGGTGTGGCGCACCGCGCGCGGGCTCAGCCTCAGCGGGCCGCGCCAGAGCGATATTCCCAACGCGGGCTTCAACCGCATCCGCATTGCCGACCCGGCCATGCCCGATGCCATCGAAATTCTCGACTGGGCCGACACGCGCCATCTGGCCGACCTGCCGCCGCAGCCGACCTACGACCAGCGGCGCCATCTGAAGAGGAGCTGAGCCGCCTCAGGTGCAGCTGCCGGCCTTCGGCGTGCGCAGCAACGGCTGGCCCGCGCCCACGCCCGTGGGCTTGCCGGCATCCACCGCCAGGCGGCCGTTCACCAGCACGGTGACCACGCCTTCCGAGAGCAGCGCCGGCTGCGTGTAGGTGGCCCTGGCGGCATAGCGTGCGGGGTCGAACACGACCACGTCGGCGTAGTAGCCCGGCCGCAGGTGCCCGCGCTGTTTCAGTCCCAGCGTGTCCGCGGTCAGCGACGAGCTGCTGCGGATGAACTGGCCCATCGAGATCGTGTGTTCCTTCACCACGTACTGGTCGTACTTGCGCGCGAAGGTGCCGTAGGCGCGGGGATGGCCCAGCGAAGAGTCGGACGAGGTCATGACCCATGGCCGCTTCATGAACGCGCGCACGTCGTCGTCGCTCTGGTTGAACGAGGCGATCATCAGGTCGCCGTCCCGCAGCACGGCGATGGCGGCATCCACCGGGTCGGCACCCGAGGCCTTGGCCACGTCGGCCAGCGTCTTGCCCACGTACTTGGTGCTGCCGGCCGAGAACAGGATGGTCTCCGGACCGCCGCGCAGGCGCAGGTTCTCGCGCATGCCGGTGCGCAGGCGCTCCTGGACGGCCGCGTCGTCGAAGCGCTTGAGCATTGCCTCGCGCCCGCCGTCGACCGCCCAGGGCGGCACGAGCGCAGCCGAGAAACGCGTGCTCGATGCTGTCCACGGATAGTGGTCGGCCGTGATATCGAGGCCGGCGGCACGCTCCTTCTCGATGCGGCGGATGATGTCGCCGCTCTGGCCCTGCACGTCCACGCCCAGTGCCTTGATGTGCGCCACATGCACCGGCATGCGGGCTTCGCGGCCGATGCGGATCACTTCCTCGATGGCGCCCTTGAGCCCGATGTTGTACATCGACTCGTCACGGATGTGGCTGTCGTAGAGGCCGCCGTGGTGGGCCGCGACCTTCGCGAGCTCGATCACTTCCTCGGTCTTCGAGAAATTCTGCGGCGGATAGAAAAGGCCGGTCGAAAGCCCCAGTGCGCCGTCGCACATGGCCCGGCTCACGTGCCGACGCATGGCGTCGAGCTGCTCGGGCGTCGGCGCGCGATTGGCTTCGCCGAGCTGGTCGATGCGCACGGGGCCGAAGCCCACGTACATGGCGACGTTGGTTCCAACGGGCGCCGATCGCAGGCGCTGCGTCTGCGTGGCGATGTCGAAGCCGCCGAAGCCGTCGTTGCCGATGACCGCGGTGGTCACGCCCTGGGTGAGAAAGGGAATGTTCAGGCGCTTGCGCGGATCGGTGGAATGCAGGTCGGCATCGGCGTGGGTGTGCGCATCGATGAAGCCCGGTGCCACGATGAGGCCGGCCGCGTCGATGGTTCGCCGCGCGCTGAACTGCGGCGGCGCCTTCCGGCCCGCGAAGACGATGCGGTCGCCCGCGATGCCGACATCGCCCACCACGGGCTCGTCCGAATCGCCCGTGTAGACGGTGCCGCCGCGCAGCAGCAGGTCGAGCTCGACGGGGGCATCGGTTGCGGCATGGGCTGCGGATGAGAGACCTGCCAAGGCGGCGAGCACGGCGAGCACGACAACTGATTTCTGCATGGGAAGGAACCGGAGCGATGTGGAGCGGGCAGTTTAGAAGTCGCCCCAGCTTGTCCGTTAATTCCTTTTGCGCCACCTCCCATGACCGGAAGGCATGGCCTTTCCTCAAGGAAGGGAAGCGAGTTGCCCGAGGCCGAGCCGTACATAGACCTCGCCGGCCTGGCGCCGCAGGCGCAGCGATTCGGGCTGGCCGTTGAGCTGTTGCTGCAGGATGCCCTGGGCGCCCGCGAGCGCGGCCTGGCTGCCGGTTCGCACGAGCGCGTCGAGGTACACCTGCTCGAACAGGTCACGCTGCGCATGGCTGCCGCCGATCTCGACCAGGCGCGGCAGGGCGCTGCCGAGTCCTTCGATGGCGGAAGCGAAATCGCCGCGCGCATGGGCAACGAGCCCGCGCGCGGCCGGCACGCACACGCTCTGCCAGGCGGCGCGCGTGGAGAGCGGCGCGCGCGGCGCATGGGCTTCGATGTTGTGCAGCAACGCATCGGCTTCGGGCCGTCCGGCGCGCGCCAGGCCATACAGGTACTGCAGGTCGAGGAAGGGCAGCACATGGTCGGCCGTGCGCAGCAGCAGGTGGCTCGCCACGTCGTCCCAACGCGCACCCACCTCGATGCCTGCGAGCTCGAAGCGCGCCAGCAGCGAGACGGCGCCGATCTGGTCCTGCGAGTAGTCCTTCACCACGCCCCACACCTCGCGGTCGTAGAGCGCGAGCGCTTCGTCGTCGCGGCCGAGCTCGATCAGGAACAGCGCCACGTGCCACCAGTTGTGCGTGACCATGAACGAATTGAGCCCGCTCCAGGTGTCGCTCACGCCCTGCATGAAGGCCAGCCCCTCGCAGAGCCGGCCTTCGGTGAGCATGACGTGCGCCAGCGCATGGTGCGCCCACGGTTCCTTGCGGCACATGCCGATGGCGCGCCGCGCACTGGCCTCGGCTTCGCGCATCAGGTGGCACTGCTCGTAGCCGAAGGCTGCCATGCCATGCACATAGGGCACGTCGGACGCGGCCGGCAGCGCCGCGAGCGCGAGCCGGAGCATGCCTGGGCAGTCGCCGGTGTTGAAGCAGTGGTACTGCCCGAGCTTCACCGACACGAGGTCGCGCGGATGCTCCCGCGCCTGCTCGGCGTGCAGGGCGATGGCCCGGGCGATGTCGCCCTCGGCCCAGGCCTCGATGGCGGCGATGTAGCGCCGTTCGCGCAGCGTGGCGCGTTCGGAGGCGGCGCGGGCCTTGGCAAGAAAAGGCCGTGCATTGGCCGCGGCATCGCGCGATTCGGCAAACAGGTGCAGCGTTGCGCAGTAGGCCTGCACCATCGGGCTCGCGTCGCTGCCCGCCAGGGCGAGCAGGTTGACCGCACGCGCCTCGGTCGACACGAAGCCCATCACGAAGTCTTCGATCAGCGGCAGGCTGGCGGCATCGTCGAGCGTGAGCGGGTTGCCGAAGCTGTCGGCGTGCAGGGTGGCGGGGGGCATGGCCGGATGGTGCCATGCCCCGCCTCAGGCTTCAAACGCCCGCTTGCTGGTGGCGGTACTCCTGCGTCTTTCCGCCGTAGCCGTAGGCCGCGCCGCGGGCGTCGATCACGTGGATGTACGAAACCTCGTGCAGGTCGGGCCGCAGCCGCGCCATGGCTGCATGCACCTCGCGCAGGTAGCGCGCCTTTTCCGCCTTGGTGTTGGTTTCGTCCGTGATGCTGATGTCGAGGTGGAAGGCCGACTTGCCCAGCGAGGCCAGCGACTGCCCGCCGATGAACCATGTGTCGGCGGCGATGTACTGCACCGTGATGGCGATCACCGGCAACTGCTTGCCGAGCACGCTCTGGGTCAGTTCGGCGACCACGTCGACCGTCTTGCGCGTGAGCTGGGCGTCGGGCTCGCCCGAGAGGTGGACAACGATGTGCGGCATAAAGAACTCCATGAAGGAATGAGTGGACGATGGGGCTATTGTGGAAATTCCTCAGGCATCGGAAAAGCGGGAAGATATGATGGAAGCCATCGGAAAAACTGATGGATTAACCATGCAGACCTTCGACCTGGAACAGCTTCGCACCCTGGCCGCGGTGATCGATGCCGGCAGCCTCACCGCCGCTGCGCCGCGCGTGTTCCTGTCGCAGTCGTCGGTCAGCGAGCAGATCCGCAAGCTCGAGGAGCGGGCCGGGCAGTCGCTGCTCACGCGCAGCAAGGCCGGCGTGGCGCCGACCGAGGCAGGCACGCGGTTGCTGGCCTATGCACGCCGCATCCTCGCGCTCAGCGACGAGGCGTTCCGCGATCTGCACGGCGAGACGCTGCAGGGCGAATTGCGGCTGGCCGTGACCGACTACTTTCGCCCCGGCGATCTCACGCGGCTGCTGGGGCGCCTTGGCGAGAGCTATCCGCAGGTGCGGCTGCACGTGAGCATCATGAAGAGCGACGCGTTGCGGGCCGCCTATGCGCACGGCGATTTCGACGTGGGGCTCGCGATGAACGTCGCTGGGACATCGCCATCGCCCGAGCAGGGTGCGAAGGCTCCAGTGATCCGGCGCGAATCGCTCGTGTGGCTCGGCGCGGCCGGCATGCGGCTCGCGCGCGGCGAGCCGGTGCGGCTGCTGGCCTTGCCGGACACCTGCTCGTTGCATCAGTACACGGTGGCGCTGTTGCGGCGGCGGCGCGTGCCGTATGTGCTGGCGCACGTGGCGTCGGGCGTGGCGGGATTGCAGTCGGCGCTGGCTGCGGGGCTGGGGGTGGCCTGCCTGAACGAGTCCGCGGTATGCGAAGGGGTCGCCCGGCTCGCACCGCCGCACGGTCTGCCGGCCCTGCCTCGGGTCGCATTCCAGTTCCTGCCCGCGCGCCGCGGAGAGACCGAATTCGTGACGCGGGCGCGGGAGATGCTGGCAACCCACCTGGTCTGAGGCCGCCAGGTGGCGCGGGATTTGCGTCAGGCCTGCCATGGATGCGCCACAACAACCCGCCACGCGGCCTGAACTGCTGCGCCACTCGCGTTTCGACGACGCGCAGGCCATCTTTTCGGGCACCCTGTTCGTTGCCATTGCCATGATGCTGTTCGGCCAGGCGGGGCTGCTCACGGGCGGCACGGCCGGCGTCGCGTTTCTCCTGCACTACGCCACCGGCGTGAGCTTCGGCAAGGTGTTCTTCCTGGTGAACCTGCCGTTCTACTGGTTCGCCTGGCGCCACATGGGGCGGGCCTTCACGGTCAAGACTTTCTCGGCGATCGCGCTGCTGTCGGTGATGACCGACTGGGCGCCGCGCTACATCTCGATCGATTCGCTGCACCCGGCCTTCGCAGCGGTGCTCGGCGGGCTGTTGCTGGGCACCGGTTGCCTGTTCCTCGCGCGCCATCGCGCGAGCCTGGGTGGCGCGACCGTGTTGACGCTGTACCTGCAGGAAAAGCGTGGCTGGCCGGCCGGCAAGGTGCAGATCGGCATTGACTGCACGGTGGTGCTGCTTGCGCTGTTCGTGATTCCGCCGCAGCGCGTGGGGTGGTCGGTGCTGGCTGCGGTGGTGATGGGGCTTTTTCTGTGGATCAACCACAAGCCGGGGCGCTACGCTGCTACTTGATTTCTTGTTGCTGCTGTTTTGTTCGGGCGCTGCTGTTTTTCAGGGCTCGTGCACAGGCCACCGGGTACTCCCCTCCGCGAATGTCCCCCGCCTTCGGCTCCTCCTTTATTTCGCTGCGGGGAGCACCCGATGCCCTGTGCACTGGGCACGTTCGTGGTGTATCGCCGATCAACGACCGCTGCGCATAACGCTCCCGCTGATGGGGTGCCTTGCGCAGCGAAATCAAGGGGGAGGCCGCAGGCCGGAGGACATTCGCGGAGCAAGGTACCCCGTCGGCGGGAGCGCGCCCTGAACAGCGGCCGTCCCACCGTTCAATGCGCCACAGGCCAGGGCCGCTGCGGCTCCCTGATCTGCTCGAACGCACGCGACACGCGCAGCACGCCAAGGTCGTCGAAGCGCTGCCCGGCAATCTGCAGCCCGATCGGCAGCCCGCTCGCCGAGTACCCGCAGTTCACCGACGACGCCGGCTGCTCCGACATGTTGAACGGCACCGTGAACCCGATGTGCTCCAGCGGCCGCAGCGGATCGTTGGTGGGCGACGGCGCCTCCGCGGCCGCAGGCATGTTCGGCGACACCGGCGAGATCACGTAGTCGAAGCGCGCGCACGCCTGCACCGTGGCCACGCGCGTCGCATGGAACTGGCTGAAGCTGCGGAACACGTGCTCGCCGCTGAACTCGGCCGCGCTCTCGGCCCATTCGCGGATGTAGGGCAGGACCTTGGCGCGCTGGTCGGGGCGCAGCGCCTTCATGTCGACCAGCGAGCGCATGCGCCACAGGTGGTCCATGCCGTCGAGCATGGCTTGCGACATGAACGGCTGCATGGGCTCGACGATGGCGCCGGCTTTTTCGAACAGGCGCGCCGCATGCTCGACCGCTGCCTGGATCTCGGGCTCGACGGCCAGGCCGCAGCCCGCGTCCAGCAGCAGGCCGATGCGCAGCCCGCGCAGGTGGTCGGGCGATACGTCGAAGCTTTCCCACGCGATGTCCTGCGGAGGCAGGCTCATGCTGTCGCGCGCATCGGGCTTCGAAAGCAACTGCATCATCAGCGCGGCATCGCCAACGCTGCGTGTCATGGGGCCGGCCGCGCGGCCCATGTAGGGCGGGTCGATCGGAATGCGGCCCAGGCTCGGTTTGAGCGTGAAGATGCCGCACCAGCTCGCGGGCAGCCGCAGCGACCCGCCGATGTCGGTGCCGATGTGCAGCGGGCCATAGCCCGCGGCGGCCGCCGCACCCGCGCCGGCGCTCGAGCCGCCGGGGGTCCGGCTCAGGTCCCAGGGGTTGCGCGCGAGCGTGTGGAAGCTCGAGAGCCCCGAAGACAGCATGCCGTAGTCCGGCATGGTGGTCTTGCTCACGATCACCGCGCCGGCTTCCTTCAGGCGCGCGGCGGGCGGTGCATCGGCGGCCGCGGGCTTCAGGTCGACGGCGGCCGTGCCGGCGGGCATCGGATCGCCGCGGGTCGCGATGTTCTCCTTGATGGTGGCCGGCACGCCATCGAGCGGGCCGAGCGCGTCGCCGCGCTGCCAGCGTGCTTCCGAAGCGCGCGCCTGCTCGAGCGCGGCTTCGGGCCTGAAGAGCCAGGTGGCCTGCAGCTTGGGCTCGCAGCGCTCGATCTGCGCGATGACGGCCTGCGTGACTTCGACAGGGGACAGGCGCCGGTCGCGGTAGGCGGCGGAGAGTTCCTGGGCGGAAAGCTCGTTCAGTGAGGATGGCACGTCGGCACTCATCCCCACGACAGCGCCGAGAGGTCGTTCACGAAGATCGGGTTCTCCTTCCAGAGACCCTTCACGTTCTTCTTCGCGATGGTGGGGAACTGCGGCTGGTAGAGGAAGCCGTTGGCCGCGTCGGCGGCCAGCATCTTCTGCGCTTCGCCGAGCAGCTTGTTGCGCTCGGCGGCATTGGCCGTGGCCTTGATCTTGTCGAACAGCGCGTTGAAGGCCTTCGACTGGTAGCCCCAGTAGTAGTCGGGCTTGGCGTAGTTGCCGAGGTCGAAAGGCTCGACGTGCGAGACGATCGACAGGTCGTAGTCCTTGTTGCCGTAGGTGCCGCTGAGCCACTGCGCCCACTCGACGTTCTGCACCTTGACCGTGATGCCGATCTTGGCGAGCTGCGCCACGATCACCTCGCCGCCCTGGCGCGCG
Source organism: Variovorax beijingensis (assembly GCF_003951285.1). Classification (GTDB taxonomy): domain Bacteria; phylum Pseudomonadota; class Gammaproteobacteria; order Burkholderiales; family Burkholderiaceae_C; genus Variovorax; species Variovorax beijingensis. The sequence continues at coordinate 24,625 of NZ_RXFQ01000017.1, forward strand.
TAGGGCGGCGGCGGCAGCGTCATGGTGAGTTCGAGCGGCGTCTTCACGCCGGCCTCGGCCATCAGCTTCTTGGCCTTCTCGATGTCGAAGGGGTTGAGGCCCGTGGTGTCGACATAGCCCGCGGCGCCCGGCACGTAGTGGCTGCCGATCGGCACGCCGAAGCCGTCGGCCGCGCCTTCGATCACGGCCTTGCGGTCGATGGCCGCGAGGATGGCGCGGCGCACGCGCACGTCGTCCAGCGGCTTCTTCCTGTTGTTGATCGACAGGATGGTCTTGGCGCGCGAGCCGGCCAGGATCACCTGGAACTGCGAGTTCATCTTGAACTGCGGCACCGCGCGCGTACCGATGCGCGTGAACACGTCGACGTCGCCGGCCATCAGCGCGGCGGCCTGCGCGGCCGTGTCGGAAATGAAGCGGAAGGTAACCTTGTTGATTTTGGCCGTGGCCGGGCTGCGGAAGCCCTCCCACTTGCTCAGCGTGATCGACGAGCCCTTGGCCCAGCTGTCGAGCTTGTAGGGGCCGGTGCCGACCGGCTTGGTGGCGTTGCCGTCGGCGCTCTTGGGCTCGACGATCACGGCCGTGGCCTGGCCCAGCACGAAGGGCAGGTCGGGGTCGATTTCCTTGTTGATGACCACCACGGTGTAGTCGTCGACCACCTGGGTGGCCAGGTTCGCGAAGGTGCGCTTGTCCTTGTTGGTGCTCTTCTCGCTGCCGGCGCGGTCGAAGGCGAACTTCACGGCGGCGGCATTGAAGGGCTCGCCGTTCTGGTACTTGACGCCGCGCCGCAGCTTGAAGGTGTAGGTCTTCAGGTCGGGCGAGACTTCCCAGCTCTCGGCCAGCAGCGGCGTGACGCTGCCGTCGGCGTTGATCTTGGTGAGCGTCTCCAGGATGTTGTACTGCACCACCTCGGCGATGGCGGCCGCGGCGCCGGCGGTCGGATCGAGGCCCGGCGGCTCGAGCGCCATGCCGATCACGATGGCGTCCTTCCGCCCCTGCGCCATGCCGGCGATGGGAGAGGCCAGCGCCACGGTGGCGCCGGCGGTGGCAAGGAGGGTGCGACGGTTCAACATACGTTGTGATCTCCGGAAAAACGATGGATGCGGATGGCTGCTTCCCATGCGCGGCGCGCCCCGAATGGAGGCGCGGCGGCACGAAGGAAGTACACGCAGCACGAAAGGTGCCATGCGCGGCAGCGAGCCATTCTCTCGCAGCGCAGGCATTGGCGCCCGGCTGCGGAGGCGCTTTTTCCTCGGGACGTTCCCGGATGCCGGGCTCAGCTCCAGGAGAGGGCGGCGATGTCGTTGACGAAGATCGGCGTGTCCTTCCAGAGCCCGCGCAGGCCGCGCGCCGCCACCGTGATGAACTGCGGCTGGTACAGGAAGACATTGGCCGCGTCCTCGGCCAGCAGGCGCTGCGCACGCGAAGCTTCGATGTCAGGCTGCCGCCTTGCGGAATGTTCAGGCCGCCAGCAGCGTGCCGCCGGTGGGCGTGCGCGGCACCGCCTCGAGCAGCGTGCGCGTGTAGGGATGCTGCGCATTGCGAAAGAGTTCGCCGGGCGGGCCCTGCTCGACGATCTTGCCCTGCCACACCACGCAGACCTCGTCGCACAGATGGTTCACCACCGCGAGGTCGTGGCTGATGAGCAGGTAGCTCACGCCGAACTGCTGCTGCAGGTCCTGCATGAGGTTGAGCACCTGTGCCTGCACCGACACGTCGAGCGCGCTCACGGGCTCGTCGGCCACGATGAGCTTGGGCCGCGTGATGAGCGCGCGCGCGATTGCGATGCGCTGGCGCTGCCCGCCCGAGAATTCGTGCGGGTACTTGTCCATGTCGGTGGTGCGCAGGCCTACGGCGGCCAGCGCCTCGGAGGCGCGCTCGCGCTGTTCGGCGCGGCTGGTTTCGGCCAGCGCTTCGAGCGGCTCGGCCACGATGCGTGCCACGGTCTGGCGCGGATCGAGCGAGCCGTAAGGGTCCTGGAACACCATCTGGAAATCGCGTCGCGCCGCGCGCAGCTCGGGCCGGGGCAGCCGGTGCAGGTCGCGGCCCAGCATGCGCACGCTGCCCGAAGTGGGCGTGTCGAGCGCCATCACCAGGCGCGCGATGGTCGACTTGCCCGAGCCCGATTCACCGACGATGCCCAGGCTGCGGCCCGCCGCGACGCTGAAGCTCACGCCGTTGAGCGCCTTCACGAGCGGCGGCGGCCCGAAGAGCTTTTCGCGCGGCAGCGCATAGTGGCGCACAAGGTCCGTCACCTCGAGCAGGGGCTGCGTGCTGGCCGGTTGGTTCATGATTCGAGCGCGCCTTCCGCCGCAATTTCCTCGAGCCGGATGCAGCGCACCGCATGCTCGTGCCGCAGCACGGTGGGCGGCGGCCGGGTCGTGTGGCAGGCATCGACCGTGTACTTGCAGCGGCCTGCAAAGGGGCAGCCCGGCGGCAGGTCGACCAGCTCGGGCACGCTGCCCCGGATGGTGGCCAGGCGAATGCCGCGCGGCGCGCCGAGCGCCGGCCGCGCCGCGAACAGGCCCTGCGTGTAGGGATGCGCGCGCTCGGCGAACACGGTTTCGGTCGGGCCGCTCTCGACCACGCTGCCGCCGTACATCACCAGCATCTTCGAGACGCTCTGCGCGATCACGCCAAGGTCGTGCGAGATCAGGATCAGCGCCATGCCGCGCTCGGCGACCAGGCCCTGGATCAGTTCGAGGATCTGCTTCTGGATGGTGACGTCGAGCGCGGTGGTGGGCTCGTCGGCAATCAGCAGGTCGGGGCCGCAGGCCAGCGCCATCGCGATGCCGATGCGCTGGCGCTGGCCGCCCGAGAACTGGTGCGGATAGGCATCGAGCCGCGAAGCCGCATCGGGAATGCCCACGCGATCGAGCAGCGCCAGCACTTCCTTGCGCGCTTCGGCGCCTGTGAGTCCGCGGTGCAGCCGCAGCGGCTCGCCGACCTGGCGCGCAATGGTGTGCACCGGGTTCAGCGCCGTCATCGGCTCCTGGAAGATCATGCCGATGCGGTTGCCGCGGATCTGGCACATGGCTTTTTCATCGCGGCCGACGAGCTCGGTGCCGTCGAAGCGGATGCTGCCCGTGACCTTGGCGGTGGAAGGCAACAGGCCCATCAGCGACATCACCGTGATCGACTTGCCGCAGCCCGATTCGCCCACGATGCCCAGCGTTTCGCCGCGCTCCAGCGTGAAGCCGATGCCGCGCACGGCCTCGGCGGGGCCGCGCTGCGTTTGCAGTTCGACGTGCAGGTCTTTGACTTCGAGCAGGGGCATATCGCTTAGCGGGCGCGCGCAAGGCGCGGGTCGAGCAGGTCGCGCAGCCCGTCGCCGAGCAGGTTCAGGCCGAGCACTGCCATGGCAATGGCCATGCCGGGGAACACCGCGAGCAGCGGCGACTGGAACATCATGGTCTGCGCCTCGCTCAGCATGCGGCCCCACGAGGGCTGCGGCGGCTGCGTGCCCAGGCCAAGGTAGGAAAGGGCGGCCTCGGCCAGGATGGCAATCGCGAAGCGGATCGTGATCTGCACGATCAGCACGGCCGAGATGTTGGGCAGCACGTGCTGCATCGTGATGGCGAACGAACCCTTGCCGCAGGCGCGCGCGGCGGCCACGTATTCGCGCGACCAGATGGCATTGGCCGAGGCGCGCGTGATGCGGGCGAAGGTCGGGATGTTGTAGATGCCGATCGCGATGATCGCGTTGACGATGCCGGCGCCGAACACCGCCGTCATCATGATGGCCGACAGGATGGCCGGAAACGCGAGCGAGAAATCGGTGAGCCGCATGATCGCTTCCTCGACCCAGCCGCGCCGCGCCGCGGCGAGCAGTCCCAGCGCGGTGCCCACGACAAGCCCGATGCCCACCGCGATCACGCCCACCAGGATGGACGCACGCGCCCCCACCAGCAGCAGCGAGGCCACGTCGCGTCCGAAGGTGTCGGTGCCCAGCCAGTGCGCGCCCGAGGGCGGCTTGAGCTTGCTGGCCATGTCCATCTCGTAGGGCGACCAGGGCGTCCACACCAGCGAGAGGGCGGCGGCCAGCAGCAGGAGCAGCGTCAGCATGCCGCCGAGCACGAAGCTGCGGTGCCGGAGCGCGCGGCGCCAGAACCCAGGCACCTTGAGCGCGGCTGCGCTCGGAATGGGCACGGCGCTCATATGTCGCTCGCCTTGATGCGCGGATCGATCACGGCATAGAGCACGTCGACCACGAAGTTCACGATGACCACCAGGGCCGCGAGCAGCATCACGCAGTTGCGCACCACGATCAGGTCGCGGTTGCTGATGGCCTGGAAGATCAGCCGGCCCAGGCCCGGCAGGTAGAACACGTTCTCCACCACGATGGTGCCGGCCAGCAGCTCGGAAAACTGCATGCCCATGACGGTGACCACCGGGATCATCGCGTTGCGCAGCACATGGGTCCAGAGCACCGCGCGCTGCGAGACGCCCTTGGCGCGCGCGGTGCGCACGAAATCTTCGCGCATCACCTCGAGCACCGCCGAGCGCGTGATGCGCGCGAGGATCGCGGCCTGCACCACCGCCAGCGACAGGGCCGGCAGCAGCAGCGACTTGAGGCCCGCGAAGATGCCTTCGCCCCAGCCCTCGAAGCCGCCGGCCGAGAACCACTGCAGCTGCACCGAGAACACCAGGATCAGCAGGATCGCGAACCAGAAATTGGGAATGGCGATGCCCACCTGCGTGAGGCCCATCAGGCCGACGTCGCCGAGCTTGTTGTGGCGCGCGGCGGCGGTCACGCCCACCAGCAGCGCGAGCACCGTGGTGAAGGCCATGGCGAGCAGCGCCAGCGGCACGGTCAGCGCGAGCCGTTCCAGGATGAGGTCGAGCACCGGCGAGCTGTAGGCGTAGCTGTCGCCCAGGTTGCCGGTCAAGAGGCCCGCGATCCAGTGCCAGTAGCGCGTCCAGGCCGGCTGGTCGAGGCCGAGCTTGGTGGCCAGGGCGGCCACCGCCTCGGGCGCGGCATCGGGGCCCATGAGCATCTGCGCGGCATTGCCTGGCAGGATCTCGAGGACGAGGAAGACGATGACCGAGGCGCCGATCAACGTGGCGATCAGCGTGGCGAGGCGCTTGAAAATGAACAGGCTCATGGGGCGGGGCGCAGCATAACCCGACTCGTGCAACAACCGTGCCTTGTTCGCGATAATCGGGGCATGGCCCTCATGATCACCGACGAATGCATCAACTGCGATGTCTGCGAGCCCGAGTGCCCGAACGATGCGATCTACATGGGCGCGGAGTTCTACGAGATCGACCCGCACAAGTGCACCGAATGCGTCGGCCACTTCGATGAGCCGCAGTGCGTGCAGGTGTGCCCGGTGGCGTGCATCCCGATCAACCCGGAGCACGTGGAAAGCCGCGAGACGCTCTGGCAGAAGTTCGAGCGGCTCGCCGCGGCCAAGGCAAAGGCCGCGGCCGCCGAGCCGCCGGCGCCCTCAGCCGGCGCTTGAATCGTTTCGCTTTTTCTTTCTGCTGCTGCTTCCTCGCGCAGAGTCGGGTTTGTCAATGGCTGTGCCGCTGAAGCGAGGGCTCGATTTGCGGGGTTCCGCGCCGAGTTTCTGGGCCCGTGCCCGCGCCAGCTGTTCGGAAGACGCGAGCCGGCGTTCGGCCATGGCGGCCTGCCGGGCGTCGTGCGCCGTGCGGCGGCTGCGCTCGTAGGCTTCCTTTTCCTGCGACAGGCGGATGCGCTCGAGCTGGTCGGCGCGTTGCTCGGCCCTGCGCGTGGCGGCGTCCGCCGCGCGGCGGTCCGCCTCGGTGCGCGCATCGTCCACCGCCAGCTGTTTTCCGCCTTCGCAGGGGCGGTCGGTGTAGGTGTTGCCGCAGCGATAGGTCTCGGACCTTCCCTGCGCCGCGGCGGGCATCCAGAAAGTGCCGCAGGCCACCAAAAACAAGGCGGCACCCGCGTTCCTGGCCCTGGTTCTATTCTTCATTTCTTTTTCTCTCCCTTTTCTTTTCTCTCCCGCGCTCTCTTGGCCGGCTGACTAGGCGGTGGCGGGCGTGCCTCCGTCGCCGGGCTCCCGCCGCGGCGGTTTGGGCCGGGGCGGTTTGCTCGTGTGAATGATCAAGGTGGCTTTTTCCATTTCGCCCGCCACCAGCGCGGGCGCCGCGTGCAGCGTGCGCACGATGGCGTCCTCGATGGCTTCGCGCTGCTCCTTGAGCGGCTTCTTGAGCACCCAGTTGATGACCTCCGACTTCACGCCGGGATGCCCGATGCCCAGGCGCAGGCGCCAGTAGTCGCCGGTGCCCAGCTGCGCATGGATGTCGCGCAAGCCGTTGTGGCCCGCGTGGCTGCCGCCGAACTTGAGCTTGGCCTGGCCGGGCACCACGTCGAGTTCGTCGTGCACCACGAGGATTTCCTCGGGCGCGATCTTGAAGAAGCGGGCCAATGCGCCCACCGACTTGCCCGACAGGTTCATGAAGGTCTGCGGCTCCAGCAGCCAGACGCTTTGCCCGGCGATGTTCGTGCGCGCCGCAAGGCCGTGGTAGCTGCGCTCGGGCACGAGGTTGAGCTTCCAGTCGCGCGCCAGGGCGTCGATCCACCAGAAGCCCGCGTTGTGCCGGGTGGCTTCGTATTCAGGCCCCGGATTCCCGAGGCCGACAAACAGCTTGATCATGAGGGGAATTATCTCGCCGCCCAAAAAGCAGAAGGCCCGCACGAGGCGGGCCTTCTGCAGGAACGCGAGAGAAATTACTTCTTCGCGGCGGGCTTTGCCGTCTTGGCGGCAGGCTTGCCACCGGCTGCAGCAGCGCCTTCGGCAGGTGCTGCGCCTTCGGCGGCGGGTGCCGGCTCTTCGGAGACCAGCGGCGGCACGGCCGACACGATGACCGGGTTCAGCTTGCCGTGGCTCACGAACTTCACGCCCTTGGGCAGCTTGATGTCGCTCACGTGCAGCGTGGCGTTCTTCTTGAGGCTCGAGAGGTCCACTTCGATGAACTCGGGGAGGTCGGCCGGCAGGCAGCTGACTTCGAGTTCGGTCATGACGTGGGTCACGAGGTTGTGGTCGAGCTTGACGGCGTCGGACTCTTCTTCACCCTTGTAGTGAAGCGGCACCTTCATGTGCATGCGGGTCTTGGCGTCGACGCGCTGGAAGTCGATGTGCTGCACCAGCTGGCGGAACGGGTGGTACTGCACGTCGCGCAGCAGCACCTTGCTGGTGGCGCCGCCGAGTTCCATTTCGAGGATCGACGAGTGGAAGGCTTCCTTCTTGAGGGCGTGCCACAGCGCGTTGTGATCGAGTTCGATCAGCTGGGGCTGGCCTTCACCACCGTAGACGATACCGGGCGTCTTGCCCGAGATGCGGAGACGGCGGCTCGCACCCGTGCCCTGCTTGGCGCGCTCAAAAGCGACGAATTTCATAACAACTCCTGTGAGAGTCCACCGCGACCAGTGCGACTCCGGTTCAACAAGGGCGCCAATCCGAAAAAGGGAAGTGGCGCCCGCTTTTTGCCCAGATCAGAACAGGTTGTCCTGGTCCGAGAACAAACTCATCACCGACTCGCCCTTGGCAATGCGCTGGATCGTCTCGGCGATCAGCGGTGCCACGGAGAGCTGGCGAACCTTTCCGCACGCCAGGGCGCCGTCGGAAAGGGGAATGGTGTTGGTCACGACCACTTCGTCGAGCGCGGAGTGGGTGATGCGCTCGATGGCCGGGCCCGAGAAGATCGGGTGCGTGCAATAGGCGTAGACGCTTTTCGCACCGCGCTCCTTGAGCACTTCGGCCGCCTTCACCAGCGTGCCGGCGGTGTCGATCATGTCGTCCATGATCACGCAGTTGCGGCCGTCGATTTCGCCGATCACGTTCATGACCTCGCTCACGTTGGCCTTGGGGCGGCGCTTGTCGATGATGGCGAGGTCGCAGTTCAGCTGCTTGGCCAGCGCGCGGGCGCGCACCACGCCGCCGACGTCGGGCGAGACCACGATCAGGTCTTCGTAGTTCTTCTGGCGCAGGTCGCCCAGCAGCACCGGCGACGCATAGATGTTGTCGACCGGAATGTCGAAGAAGCCCTGGATCTGGTCGGCGTGCAGGTCCATCGTGAGCACGCGCTCGACGCCGACCGTTTCCAGCAGGTTGGCCACCACCTTGGCCGAGATCGGCACGCGGCTCGAACGCGGGCGGCGGTCCTGGCGGGCATAGCCGTAGTAGGGAATCACCGCGCTGATCCGCTCGGCCGAGGCGCGCTTGAGCGCGTCGACCATGATCAGCAGTTCCATCAGGTTTTCGTTGGTCGGTGCGCAGGTCGACTGCACCACGAACACATCGCGCGCCCGGACGTTCTGGTTGATCTCGACGGTGACTTCGCCGTCGGAGAAGCGGCCAACGCGCGCGGCACCCAGCGAGGTACCGAGGTTCTGCGCGATTTCTGCGGCGAGGCCAGGATTGGCGTTGCCGGTGAAAACCATGAAATCAGGGTGATTAGCCTGCATGAGCGCGTCCCGGCAGTGCAAATTGGCTTTTAGGAAGCCGCCAAAGAGTTTGAGTCGTGGCAGCCCGTGGGCCACCGATTATTGCAGCGGGCATGCTGCAAAAGAAGCACTGCGGCCGGTGGGCCGCAGTTTGAAGAATTTGGCAGGGGAGAAAGGATTCGAACCTTTGCATGCTGGAATCAAAATCCAGTGCCTTAACCAGCTTGGCGACTCCCCTACACGGGTCGATGGCTTTCGCCACAAACCGATATGTCGCATCGGACCCATAACGATCCGATTATCTTCAGGTCGCCCATCCCCAAAGTGGATGAACGGCCAGGTTGCTGCATTGGCGAACCTGCCAGCCCGTGGGGGCCTTTGCCAGTTCCGCTTCCTGCGGCCCTTGCGGCATTTTCGCGAAAACCGAACTCCCGGAGCCGGTCATCCGGGCTTTGAATCCTTGGGCGCCGAGCCATTCGATGGCGTCGGTGACCGCGGGGCAAAGCCGCTGGGCAACCGGCTGCAGGTCGTTGTGGCCGAAGTCGAAAACCTTGAAAGCGCTGCTTTCGGGGTTTGGGGCTTCAAGCTGTTCGCTATCTGCAGCAAAGCCCGAGATTATAGCAACAGGAGTGGCGCGTTGAAGGTCGGGCGCAGAAAAAATTAAGCGGGTATCGAGTCCCTGGGGTGGCTTGGCCACCACGAACCGTGCGGAAGGGATGTCCACAGGCCTGATTTTCTCGCCGATTCCCTCGACCCAGGCATTGCGCCCGCCCAGGAAGAACGGCACGTCGGCGCCGAGTTTCACGCCGATCTCGGCCAGGCGAGAGAGCGGCAGGTTCAGCCCCCACAGGCGGTTCAGCGCCAGGAGGCAGGTGGCGGCGTCCGAGGAGCCTCCGCCCATGCCGGCCTGCGCCGGCACCTGCTTGGCGATGCCGATGTGGGCGCCCTGGCCGGGCGCCGCATGCGCCTGCAGCGCCCGCGCCGCGCGCAGCACGAGATCGTCGGGCGGCAGCTCGGTCGTGAGGTCTTCGCGGCTGAGCTGGCCGTCGCTGCGCAGTTCGACGTGGAGCGTGTCGCACCAGTCGATCAGCATGAAGACCGACTGCAGCAGGTGGTAGCCGTCTTCGCGCCGGCCGGTGATGTGCAGGAAGAGATTGAGCTTGGCCGGTGCGGGAAGGTCGTAGATCGCCTTCATGACCGCTCGAAGACGATGCGCAGGTCCGCCGTGGGGCCGGGAGACTCGCGGGTGGCCTGCAGGCGGCCGTTCGCGACCTGCGCGAGATCGGGGCGCCAGCCCGGCACGCGCTCGTCGCGGCCCGCGAGCCAGCCGAACAGCGCGCCGACCGGTATGGCCGCGCCCGTGGCGGCCTCGATCAATGCATCGACCGAGTCGAAGCGCCGGACCTCGCTGCCGTTCTTGAGCAGGGCCTCGCCGGGCGACCAGTGCAGCTGGGCCAGGGTGCTGCCGATCGGACTGGTGAGCGAGAGTTCGCCCGCTTCGGGAGAGCCGCGCAATTCGAACAATGCGGAAAAGGTCTGCACCGGCTGGCTGTCGATGCGCAGCGACATGCGGCCGCTCCAGCTGTCCGTGCTCCTGGGCACGGAGGAGCGGCCCGCCAGCTGGGCGCAGCCGGCGATCGAGAGCAGCGCGGCCCCGCCCGCAAGCAGGAGGGCGCGGCGGCCGCTGTCGGCCAGCCGGGGGGCGGGCACGCTCACGGCTTGACCCGCAGGCGCTTGAGCGTTTCCTGCAGGGTCTCGTTCTCGGCGTCGCTCAGCAGGGCTTCCTTCCAGATCGTGACGGCACGGTCCTTCTGGCCTGCCGACCAGAGCACTTCGCCGAAATGCGCGCCGATTTCCGGATCGGGCCGGGTCTTGTAGGCCGCTTCGAGGATGCGGATGGCTTCGCTCGTGTTGCCCAGCCGGAATTCCACCCAGCCCAGGCTGTCCGCGATGAAGGGGTCTTCCGGCGCCAGCTGCACGGCCTTCTGGATCAGCGTGCGAGCCTCGTCGAGGCGAATCTTGCGATCGGCAAAGGAGTAGCCGAGCGCGTTGTAGGCGTTCTGGTTCTCGGGCTTGAGCTCGATCAGCCTGCGCAGCAGCCGCTCCATCTCGTCGAGGCGGTTGAGCTTCTCGGCCACCATGGCCTGGTCGTAGACCAGGTCGCTGTCGTTCGGAGCGGCAGCGGAAGCCTGCGCCAGCATGTCGTAGGCTGCCTGGTACTGCTTGGCATCGCGCAGCAGCTGCACTTCGGCGAGGAATTTCTGCTTCTTGTCCTCGGGCGTGCGCTCGGGCAGGCCGCGCACGAGTTCGCGCGCCTGCGGCAGCTTGCCCTGGCGCGCCAGCAGGCCCGCGCGGCGCGTCTGCGCAACCACGAACTCGTCGGCGCTGTCGACGCGTGCGAGCCAGCGTTCCGCGGCCGTGAAGTCCTTGCGGCGTTCCGCCAGCTGCGAGAGAAGGAGGTACGCCTGGGTGGTACCGCGCTGGCGGTCGTCCGGGTCTTTCTGGTTGGCCGCCAGTTCGATGTAGCGCTTGAGCGAGGTTTCGGCCGCTGCGTCCTGCCGGGCCTGCGCCTGCAGGCTGCCGAGCAGCAGCCAGGGCTCGGCCAGTTCGGGCCGCGCCGCGGTGAGCGCCTGCAGTTGCGCGGTGGAATCCGCATAGCGGCGGTTCTCGACCAGCACGCGCGCGTAGGCGATGCGCAGGTCGGGCGGCGCCTTGGGGTTGCTGGCCAGGTAGCGCGTGACGATCGGCTCCGCGAGCGGCTGGCCGGGGTCGATCATCTCGAGCGCGAGGGCGGGCGGGGCGTCGGAGGCGGGATCCATCTGCTGGCCCTTGAACGCGGCGTCCAGGGCGCCGGAGGTGTCGCCGGCGTTCAGGCGCATGCGGCCGATGGTGGCCCAGGCCAGCGCGCCGGTGGCCGGGCTCTTGAGCTCGTCGACCAGCGCCTGCTCGACCACCGAGGCGGCCTGCTTCTTGTCGGAGGCGCGCGAGTAGTTGCGCGTGATCACCGCCATCAGCATCGGCTTTTCGATCTGCGGCGTGGCCGCGATTTCGGCCCGCAGCGGCTCCACCGTTTCGCCGATGCGGTTGAGTGCAATCAATATCTGCAGTTCGATGCGCCGTGCATCACGCGAGTTGGGCAGCGTTTCCTGCCACGCGCGCGAGGCCGCGAGCGCCGCGTCGCCGGAGCGCGACTGCAGTGCGATCTCGACCGCGCGCTGGAACAGCTTGCCGTCGCGCAGGCGGCGGGCCGCGTCGAGCACCAGCGCATAGCCCGATCCGGGGTCGCCGGAGCGTGCGGTCATCTCGCCCATCAGGATTTCGTAGAACAGCTCGGCGGTCAGCGCCGAGGGCTGCGCATTCGGTTCGCTGGCCGGCTTTGCGGCGACAGCCGCCGGCTTCGTGCCTGGGCGGGATGGTGCCGGCCGTTCGATGATGGGGGCCGGGCTCTTGGGCGCGGCGGGATCGGAGGTTTGCGCCTGGGCGGCACAAGCCAGCAACACGACGAAAGACGCGGCCGCCGCAAGGCGGTGTCGGCGGAGCGATGGAATCATCGAACCATAATAATCCAAGCTTTTGAGCGAGCACCGCGTGGGGCTTCGTCGCAGCCCGGAGTTTTTATTTCATGCCTGAGCTTCCTGAAGTCGAAGTGACGCGGCGCGGTTTTGCCGAACGCATTGCCGGTGCACGCATCGGTGCGGTTCGCATCGGCAAACCCTTGCGCTGGGCATTGATGGTCGTGCCCGAGGCGCTGGTCGGGCGCCGTGTGCTGCAGGTGCGCCGGCGCGGAAAGTACCTGCTGATCGACCTGGACCGCGGCCTCCTGCTGCTGCACCTGGGCATGTCGGGCAGCCTGCGCTTCGATGCCGCGCTTCCGCCGCCGGGCGTTCACGATCACTTCGATCTGGTGACCGAACTCGGCACGCTGCGGCTGAACGATCCGCGCCGCTTCGGCGCCGTGGTCTATGTGGAGGACGAGGCGGCGCCCTGGGCCATCAAGCTGCTCGGCGGCCTCGGCATGGAGCCGCTGGGCGACGGCTTCGACCTGGACGCGTTCCACGCCGGCCTTCGCAAGCGCAAGGCGGCGGTGAAGCAGGTGCTGCTCGCGGGCGACGTGGTGGTCGGCGTTGGAAACATCTATGCGTCGGAGGCCCTGTTCCAGGCGGGCATACGGCCCACGCTCTCGGCCGCGCGCATCAGCCGGCCGAGGGCGGCCCGGCTCCATGCGGCCGTGCGCGAAATCCTGGCCAGGGCGGTCGAGAAGGGCGGCAGCACGCTGCGCGATTTTTCCAACGTGGACGGGCAGAACGGCTATTTCCAGCTCGAAGCCACGGTCTACGGCCGCGCTGGCGAGCCCTGTCGGGTCTGCGCAACGCCCATCCGGCTGCTGCGCCAAGGGCAGCGTTCCACTTACTATTGCCCCAATTGTCAAAAATAGTGGCTTAGCCGACCCGTTGGCATATCCTGCAATCGCCTGCTTCCCAGTTTGCAATGCTATATTTGTAAGTTCTTTCTTACATATTCCCCTTGAGCCGCTCTTTCAATCAACAACTCGATCAGCACGGTGCCTGGCGAAGCAATTTCGCGCACCGCCTGCAGTGGCTGTCCCGCTGGCTGACCGAGAACGAGCTGCTCGACCAGGCGGTGGCCGAGCGCCTGCGCGGCCTCGAACTGCAGATCCGCACCAGCAAGGTCATGGTGGCCTTCGTGGCGGAGTTCTCGCGCGGCAAGTCGGAGCTCATCAACGCGATCTTCTTCGCCGCCTACGGTCGCCGCATCATGCCGGCCAGCGCCGGGCGCACCACGATGTGCCCGACCGAGCTGGGCTACGACGCCGCGCTGTCGCCCAAGCTGCGGCTGCTGCCGATCGAGACCCGCCTGGAACCCCATTCGCTCACGCACTGGCGCGAAAAGGCCGGGCGCTGGACCGAAATCGCGATCGACGTGGGCAATGCCGACCAGCTGGCCCAGGCCATGAGCAAGGTGGCCGAAGTGCGCTGGGTCAGCAAGGACGAGGCACACGCGCTGGGCTTCTGGAACGAGGAGACGCCCGACGACAACCCCGTGCAGGACGCCGAAGGGCGCGTCGAGATTCCGCGCTGGCGCCATGCCATCCTGAACATGCCGCATCCGCTGCTGGAGCAGGGGCTGGTGATCCTCGACACCCCGGGCCTGAACGCCATCGGCGCCGAGCCCGAGCTCACGGTGAGCCTGATCCCGCAGGCGCATGCCGTGGTCTTCATCCTGGGCGCCGAAACCGGCGTGACGCGCTCCGACCTGTCGATCTGGCGCGAGCATCTGGTCACTGAAACCGAAGGCAGCGACACGCGCTTCGTGGTGCTCAACAAGATCGACACCATGTGGGACTCGCTGAGCACGCCCGCGCAGATCGAGCTGCAGATCGAACGCCAGCGCGAGGTCGCGGCCAAGTTCCTCGAGGTGCCGCTGGTGCAGGTGCTGCCGGTGTCGGCGCAGAAGGGCCTGCAGGCAAAGATCCAGCGCGATGCGCGGCTGCTCGACGCCAGCCGGCTGCCGGCTTTCGAGACGCTGCTCGCGGAAGGCGTGCTCGGCAAGCGCGAAACCATGCTGCGGCTCGCGGTGGATGCCGGCATGGTGGCATTGCGGACCGAGGCCGAGCGCATCCTGAAGGTGCGCCAGCGCGACCTGTCGGAGCAGGCGCTCGAGCTGCAGGGATTGCGCGGCAAGAACGTGTCGGTCATTCGGCACATGCGTGCGCGCATCGACCAGGAGCAGACCGAGTTCGAGGGCAGCAACACGCGCATCCTCGCGCTGCGTTCGGTGCAGGGCAAGCTGCTGCGCGAGGTGTATGCCGTGCTCGGCCGCACCGCGCTCAAGGAAGACATGGTGCGGCTTTCGGCCGCGCTCAAGCGCCCGGGCGTCAAGTTCAACGTGCGCAAGGTGTACGGCGAGACCTTCGACTCGCTGCGCAACAACCTGCGCGAAGTGCAGGCCACGACGGCCGAGATCCAGTCGATGCTGCACGCCACCTTCCGCCAGCTCAACGCGGAGCAGGGCTTTACCCTGCAGGCGCCCGCCGAGCCCGACCTGACGAGCTTCGAGCAGGAGCTCAGCCAGATCGAGCGCAGCCACATCCATTACCTGGGCGTGGGCAACCTGCTGAAGCTGGCGCAGGCGGACTTCTGCGACAAGCTGGTGCGCGCGCTCGCAAGCCGCCTGCGGCTGGTCAATGAAGCGGCCATGACCGAGGTCGAACGCTGGAGCAAGGGCGCCAGCGCCCAGATCGATGCGCAGCTGAAGGAGCGCCGCCGCAATTTCAGCAAACGCATCGAGGCGATCGAGCGCATCCAGAATGCGGCAGGCAACCTCGACGAACGCCTGCTCGAACTGGCTCAGCAAGAAAGCAGCCTGGCCGAGCTGCACCTTCGGCTCCATGAATTCACCTCGGCCATCGCGCAACAGGGAAGGCCGGCAACCGCCGCCGTCGGCGAGCTGCGTGCGGCGGCCTGACCGTTCAGTGCCGGCTGCGGCCGTGCAGCCGCAGGCGCCGGCCGATTTTGCCGAGCGCGTCGTGGCCTGGCAGCGCAGCCACGGGCGCAGCGCGCTGCCGTGGCAAAACACGCGGGATCCGTACCGCGTGTGGCTGTCGGAGGTCATGCTCCAGCAGACGCAGGTCTCGACCGTGCTCGGGTACTTCGCGCGCTTTCTCGAACGCTTTCCGACCGTGCGGGCGCTGGCCGGCGGCACCGAGGACGAGGTCTTCGGGCTCTGGAGCGGCCTGGGCTACTACAGCCGCGCCCGCAACATGCACCGCTGCGCGCAGGAGGTGGTGGCGCGCTTCGGCGGCGAGTTTCCGCGCACGGCCGCCGAGCTCGAGACCCTGCCCGGCATCGGCCGTTCCACCTCCGCGGCGATCGCGGCTTTCTGCTTCGGAGAGCGGGTCGCGATTCTCGACGGCAACGTCAAGCGCGTGCTGACGCGCGTGCTCGGCTTTGGCGGCGACATGTCTTCGTCGGCGCAGGAACGCGCACTGTGGGACCAAGCCACGCAGCTGCTGCCGCCGGCCGAGCAGAAAGAAGCCATCGCGAGCTACACGCAAGGCGTGATGGACCTGGGCGCCACGGTCTGCCTGCCGCGCAAGCCGAGCTGCATGATCTGTCCGCTCGACAAGACATGCGTCGGGCTGCGCGAGGGCCAGCCGGAGCGCTATCCAGTCAAGACGCGCAAGCTCAAGCGCAGCGCCCAGTCGCTCTGGGCGCTGCTCGCGCGCGATGCGCAAGGCCGCGTCTGGCTCGAGAAGCGGCCGGCCAAGGGCATCTGGGCCGGGCTCTACTGCCCGCCTGTGTTCGAGAGCCGCGAAGAGCTGCTGGCCGCGCTGCCTCCGGCGGCGCTGGCGGGCGCACAGGACCTGCCGCCCTTCGTGCATGTGTTGACCCACAAGGACCTGCACCTGCACCCGGTGATGCTCCAGGGCAGCCAGCCGCAGGGCGATGCCGCGCGCTGGGTGGATGCGAAGGAGTGGGACCGCCTTGGATTGCCGGCGCCGATGCGCAAGCTGCTCGAGGGCAGCGCGGATTAGCCGGCGGACACGGACTCAGCCCGCGTCGAGTTCGCGGTGCCGCTTGAGGGCGACCCAGCGGGTTCCGAATGCGCGCGCGAGCTGCTCGACCAGGAACACCGAGCGGTGCTGGCCGCCGGTGCAGCCGATGGCCACGGTCACGTAGCTGCGGTGGTCCCGCGCCAGCGCATCGAGCCAGCGCGAGAGGAACTGCTCGATGTCGTCGTACATGCGCGCGACGTCGTCGTGCTCGCGCAGCCATTCGACCACTGGCGCATCACGCCCGGTGAGCGGCCGCAGCGCGGGCACGTAGTGCGGATTGGGCAGCATGCGCACGTCGAACACGTAGTCGGCATCCAGCGGCACGCCGCGCTTGAAGGCGAAGGATTCGAACACCAGCGTCAATGCGCGGCTCTGCGGCGCCGAGATCAGCGCCTTGATGTAGCTCTGCAGCTGGGCCGGCCGGATGAGGCTGGTGTCGATCACGTCGGCGCCGTCGCGCAGATCGGCCAGCAGCTCGCGCTCGAGCTCGATGGCCTGCACCAGCACGCGCTCCTGTTCGGGCACATCGTTGCGGCCCTCCTGGCGCGACAGCGGATGGCGCCGGCGGGTTTCCGAATAGCGCCGCAGCAACGCGTCGGTGGTCGCGTCGAGGAAAAGCGAGCGCAGCGAAACGCCGTCCTGCCGCAAGGCTTCGAGCTGCTGCGGAACGATCGGCAGCGACACGCCGCTGCGCACGTCCATGGCAATGGCCACGCGCGTGGCCTGCTGCTCGTGCTGCAGCGCGATGAAGGCCGTCAGCAGTTCGGGCGGCAGGTTGTCGACGCAGTAGTAGCCGGCGTCTTCCAGCGCATGCAGCGCCACCGACTTGCCCGAGCCCGACATGCCGGTGATGAGCACCAGGTCGAGGTCCATCACAGCGCCGCCGAAGTCTTGTGGCCCAGCATTTCGCGGGCATGCGCCAGCGAGGTCTGCGAGAGCTTCTCGCCGCCGAGCATGCGGGCGATTTCGCGGGCGCGGGTGTCGTCGTCGAGCCGCGAGACGCCGCTTTCGGTGCGCGGGCCGTCCTGGCCGGCCGCCGTCGTCTGGCGCTTGGCCACCACCAGGTGGTGGTCGGCGCAGGCGGCGACCTGCGGCAGATGGGTGACCGCCAGCACCTGGCGATCGCGCCCGAGCTGCTTCATGAGGCGTCCCACGGTCTCGGCAACGGCTCCGCCGACACCGGCATCGACCTCGTCGAAGATCAGCGTCTGCGCGGCCCCGAGCTGGCTGGTGGTGACTGCAATGGCCAGCGCGATGCGCGAGAGTTCGCCGCCCGAAGCCACCTTGCCGATGGGGCGCGGCGTGCTTCCGGGATGGCCGCTCACGAGAAAGGCGACGTCTTCGAGACCCGCGCGGCCCGGTTGCGCCAGCGGCAGCAGCTCGACCTCGAAGCGCCCGCCCTGCATGCCAAGCCCCTGCATCGCCTGCGTGACCGCCTCGGCCAGCCGCGGGGCGGCCAGCTTGCGCCCCTTGGCGAGCGCCTTGGCTTCCTTCATGTAGGCCTGCTGCGCGCCCTGCTCGGCGCGCTCCAGGCCTGCGAGATCGCTCTGCGCATCGAGCGCCTGCAGCTCGGCCTGCCAGCCGGCCAGCAGCGCTGGCAGGTCGTCCGGCGTGCGCTTGTAGCGGCGCGCGAGCGACATCCACAGGCCCATGCGCTCGTCGAGTTCGGCCAGCCGCTGCGGATCGGCCTCGGCGTCGCGCAGATAGCTGTGCAGCGTGTGGGCGGCATCGGAAGCCTGGGCGACGCTGGAGGCCAGCACTTCGCCGAGGGCGCGGAATTCGGGCTCGATGTGCTCGCAGTTCTGCAGCAGGGTGACGGCGCGCGACAGCGCGGCGAGCGCGCCGCTATCGTCGTCCTCCAGCGCCTGGCTCGCGCCCTGCGCCGCGTCGATCAGCGCCTGCGCATTGGAGACGCGCGCGTGCTGTGTCGAAAGCTCTTCCCATTCGCCTTCGGCCGGCGCCAGCTTCATGACTTCGGCGATCTGCCATTGCAGCCGCTCGCGTTCGCGCAGCAGCGAGTCTTGCGCCGAGCGCGCGTGGTCGAGCGCGGAAAGCGCCTGGCGCCAGTTCTGCCAGGCTGCGTCCAGCACATCGGTGCGCACGCCGGCATAGGCGTCGAGCAGGCCGCGCACGGCCTCGGGCCGCGTCAGGCTTTGCCATGCATGCTGGCCATGGATGTCGAGCAGGCGGTCGCCGAGTTCGCGCAGCTGGGTGGCGGTGGCCGGGCTGCCGTTGATCCAGCCGCGGCTGCGGCCCTGCAGGTCGACGGTGCGGCGCAGCAGCAGGGCGTCGCCGTTTTCGAACCCGCCCTCGTCGAGCCAGGCCGCGAGTGCCGGATCGGCGTCGAATTCGGCGCTGACGTCGAGCCGTTCGGCGCCTTCGCGCACCGCGCCCGCGTCGGCCCGGTTGCCGAGCGCCAGCTGGAGCGCATCGATCAGTATCGACTTGCCCGCGCCGGTCTCGCCGGTCAATACCGTGAAGCCTGCCGACAGGTCGAGTTCGAGTGATCGCACGATCACGAAGTCGCGCAATGCGATGCGTCGCAGCGCCATTTCAGGAGCCCCCTTCGTTCCAGTGAAGTTTCTTGCGCAGCGTGTCGAAATAGCTCCAGCCGCGCGGGTGCAGGAAGCGCACGCGGAAGTCGGAGCGGCGCACCACCACGCGATCGCCGATCGCGAGCGATGCCAGCGACTGCATGTCGAAATTGGCGCTGGCGTCGCGCCCCGCCACCAGTTCGATCACGATCTCGTCGGCATCGGGCAGCAGCACGGGGCGGTTCGACAGCGTGTGCGGTGCAATGGGCACCAGCACCCAGCCCGGCACCGCCGGATGCAGCAGCGGGCCGCCGGCCGAGAGCGCATAGGCCGTCGAACCCGTGGGCGAAGCGATGATCAGGCCGTCGGCGCGCTGGTTGGCCACGAAATGACGGCCCACCGAAACGCGCAGCTCGACCATGCCCGAGGTGGCGCCGCGGTTGACCACCACGTCGTTCATTGCCAGCGCATCGAAGACCGAGGCGCCGTCGCGCATGACCTGCGCATGCATGAGGCTGCGGTGGTCTTCCTCGTATTCGCCGGCCAGCATGGGAATCAGCGTGGCCTGGTAGTTGTCGAGAGGGATGTCGGTGATGAATCCGAGCCGGCCGCGGTTGATGCCGATCAGCGGAATCCCGTAGCAGGCAAGCTGCCGGCCGATGCCCAGCATGGTTCCGTCGCCTCCCACCACCAGGCCCAGATCGCAGCGCTGGCCGATTTCCTCGACGCTCAGCGGCTGGTAGCGACCGCCGACGCTGGCGTCCGTATCGGCCTCCTCGGCCGCCGATCTTTCGACGAACACCTCGCAGCCTTGCGATTCCAGGAAGGCGCCGATATCTTCCATCACGCCGTCGCGGGCATCGGCCTGCGCCCTGGCGCCTGAAGCCTGGTATTTGCCGATCAGCGCGACGTGACGAAAGCGGGAAGTCATCTACAAATTACAACACTAAAATCTTGCAATGCTGGACGACCGTGCCAAGTTGCTCCTCAAGACGCTGGTCGAGCGTTATATCGCCGAAGGCCAGCCGGTCGGGTCGCGGACTTTGTCGCGCGCCCCGGGCCTGGACCTGTCTCCCGCGACCATCCGCAACGTCATGTCCGACCTCGAGGGATTGGGGCTGATCACCAGCCCGCACACCTCGGCCGGACGCATTCCCACCGCGCGCGGCTACCGGCTGTTCGTCGACACCATGCTCACCGCCCAGCGCGAGCACATGAACGCGCCGAGCCACCTGCCTCCCGACCAGCCGCAGAAGGTGATTGCCAACGCGGCCAACCTGCTGTCCAACCTTTCGCAGTTCGTCGGCGTGGTCATGGCGCCGCGGCGCGCCTCGGTCTTCAAGCAGATCGAGTTCCTGCGGCTTTCGGACCGGCGGCTGCTGGTGATCATCGTCTCGCCCGACGGCGACGTGCAGAACCGCGTGATCTTTCCGGAGGCCGACTACACGCAGTCCCAGCTGGTGGAAGCATCGAACTACATCAATGCCCACTATGCCGGCCTGACCATCGAGCAGGTGCGCGACCGCCTGCAGTCCGAAGTCGAAAAACTGCGCGGCGAGATTGCCGCGCTGATGCAGGCGGCGGTCAAGGTCAGTTCCGAGGTGCTCACCGAGGCACAGGAAGACGATGTCGTGATTTCCGGCGAGCGCAACCTGCTTTCCGTCACCGATTTTTCGAGCGACATGGGGCAGCTGCGCCGTGCCTTCGAGCTGTTCGAGCAGAAGGCGCAGTTGATGCGGCTGCTCGACGTGTCGAGCAAGGCCGAGGGCGTGCGCATCTTCATCGGCGGCGAGAGCCAGGTGGTGCCGATCGAGGAGCTTTCCATCGTCAGCGCCAACTATGAAGTCGACGGGCAGGTGGTGGGTACGCTGGGCGTGATCGGCCCGACCCGCATGCCTTATGAGCGCATGATCCAGATCGTCGACATCACCTCGCGGCTGGTCAGCAATGCGCTGAGCCACCGCAAGTAAGCGACGCCGCGAATAGAATCGTGGCCTCTCGTGGGCCGTTAGCTCAGTTGGTTAGAGCAGCGGACTCATAATCCGTTGGTCGATGGTTCAAGCCCATCACGGCCTACCACCTGCATTCATTTCTGAGCTTGGTTCGCCAGGGGCCAAAAATGGATGCTATAATCGATAGCTGTGCGGCTGTAGCTCAGTTGGATAGAGTACTTGGCTACGAACCAAGGGGTCGTGGGTTCAATTCCTGCCAGCCGCACCACTCTTTGAAGGGTTAGGACATTACGTGTCCTAACCCTTTTTCTTTTGGCGCGGCGCTCTGCGGAATCTTCCGTTCAACGAGATCACGGGCAATGTTCCCGTTCCGGGGCTCCGTGCGATGCGATCGGTCCGTCCTGCGCCGGAGGCTCTCGACCTTCGGGTGGTGTTGAGGCATTCTTGATGTTCACCGGAGGAGCCGGAAGAAAACGGGCCGCGCCGAGCGCCAGCGCGAACTGGACGAGGCCATTGCCGGCCGTGCGGACTGCCAGCATCAATTGGGCGAGGCGATCGCCGATCGCGATGCACGCCAACATGAACTGGCTGAATCCCGGCGCAGCCAGGCTGTTCTCGCGCAGGACCTGGAGCGCGCAAGATTGCGCGCCTCGCACCTGGAAGCGCGATGCACGGCACTGCGGGCCTCAAATTCGTGGCGCGCGACGGCGCCGCTGCGCACCCTGTCGCGAATGTTGAAAATACGATGAAGAGGCCATCCCTTCCTTGAGACCAGAGGTTCTACCAAGTTGAGCAAAGCATTCACCAAGGAAACCGAGAGCGACGCTGACGACAACGACGGCGGCGAAAGCACCGTCCCCGCACTGCCGAGCGGCAGCAAGAACTACATGACGCCGGCCGGCTATGCCCGGCTGCGCGACGAATTGCTTCAGCTGATGGACGAAGAGCGCCCGAAGGTCGTCGAGGCGGTGCATTGGGCCGCCAAGAACGGCGACCGCTCCGAGAATGGCGACTATCTCTACGGCAAGAAGCGGCTGCGGGAAATCGACCGGCGCATCCGCTTTCTCACCAAGCGGCTCGAAATTGCCGAAGTGACCGATCCCTCGGTGCATCACGGCAGCGACCAGGTCTTCTTTGGCGCAACGGTGCGCTACGTGGACGAAACGGGCGACGAGCGCAGCGTGACGATTCTGGGCATCGACGAGGCCGACAGCGCCCAGTCGCAGGTCAGCTGGATCTCCCCGATCGCCCGCGCGCTGCTCAAGTCACGCGAAGGCGACGTGGTGAAGCTGGTGACGCCGGGCGGCGCCCATGAGGTCGAGCTGCTGTCGGTCAGCTATCCGGCGCCGGGCACGACGCGCTAGCTTTCCTGCCCGCCGGTCAGGGCGCGGGAACCGTTCTTGCGGCGGTCAGCACCGAGGCCGTGCGCCGCGCGGCGCGCAGCACGCTGTCCAGGTGGGTGCGGTCGCGCACCGCAATCACGAAGCGCAGGTCGGTCGAATCCTGCGGCGTCTCGTCGGCCATTTCGACGTGCGTGATGTCGGCTTCGGCGTCTGCCAGGGTCGCGGCCACGCGCGCGAGCACGCCCTTGTCGTTGCGCACCGTGATGACCACGCCGGTTTCGAAGGTGCGGGTCGGCTCGTCCGCCCACTCGACCGCGAAAAAGCGTTCGCTGTCCTTGTGGCGCAGGCGCTGGCCCACGCCGCAGGACTCGGTGTGCACGACCAGGCCTTCGCCATGGCCGAGGTAGCCGACGATCTCGTCGCCCGGAATCGGCCGGCAGCACAGCGCAAAGCGCACCGACGAGTTCTCGCTGCCGTCCAGCGTGACGGCGCCCTGGGAAATGGTTTCGTGCGAGATGAAGCGCTCGCGGCTCAGCAGCAGCGCATCGGGCCGCTCGCCGAGTTCGGACAGCATGGCCACCAGCCGCTTTGCCACGATGCTGGCAATCCGCTTGCCCAGGCCGATGTCGGTCAGCAGCTCGGCACGCGTGCGGTTGCCCGTGAAGCGCAGCAGCTTTTCCCACAGCGCCTGGTGCTCGGCGTCCTCGGCCGGCAGTTTGCTGAGGCCTTCGGCGCGCAGTGCCTGGGCCAGCAGCTTCTCGCCCAGGCCCTCGGATTCGGCATGGGCCAGGGTCTTCAGGTAGTGGCGGATCTTGGAGCGCGCCCGGCCGGTTCGCACGAAGCCGAGCCATGCGGGATTGGGCGTGGACACGGGCGCGGTGATGACCTCGACCACGTCCCCGTTCTTGAGCTCGGTGCGCAGCGGCACCTGGTCGCCGTTGATGCGTGCCGCGGAGGTGTGGTCGCCGATGTTGCTGTGGATGGCGTAGGCGAAGTCGACCACCGTGGCGCCGCGCGGCAGCGCGAGGATCTGGCTCTTCGGCGTGAAGACGTAGACCGCATCCGGAAACAGGTCGACCTTGACGTGGTCCCAGAACTCGGCGGCGTCGCGCGTTTCGTCCTGGATGTCGAGCAGCGACTGCAGCCATTTGGTGCCGAGCCGGTCGTTGCTGGCCGCGTTCGGCTCGGCCGCCTTGTAGAGCCAGTGCGCCGCCACGCCCGATTCGGCCACCACGTGCATGGCCTCGGTGCGCAGCTGGAACTCCACGTTCACGCCGGCCGGGCCCACCAGCGTGGTGTGCAGCGACTGGTAGCCGTTGAGCTTGGCGATCGCGATGTGGTCCTTGAACTTGCCCGGCAGCGGCTTGTACATCTGGTGCAGGATGCCCAGGCCCGTGTAGCAGGCGATCACGTTCGGCACGATCAGGCGAAAGCCGTAGATGTCGGTCACCTGGGCGAAGCTCAGATGCTTTTCCTCCATCTTGCGGTAGATCGAATAGAGCGTTTTCTCGCGTCCCGCGATGCGCAGCGTCATGTTGGCGTTGGCAAAGGCGGTCTCGACCTCGCGCTGCACCTTCTGGATCAGGTCGCGGCGGCGACCGCGCGCCTTGGCCACGGCCTTGGACAGGGTGGCGTAGCGCCACGGTTTCAGATGGCGGAACGACAGTTCCTGCAGTTCGCGGTACGTTTGGTTCAGGCCCAGCCGGTGCGCGATGGGCGCGTAGATCTCGAGCGTTTCGCGCGAGATCCGGGCCCATTTCTCGCGCGGCGCATCGTCGAGCGTGCGCATGTTGTGCGTGCGGTCTGCCAGCTTGACCAGAATGACGCGCACGTCGCGCGCCATGGCCAGCAGCATCTTGCGGAACGACTCGGCCTGGTTTTCCTCGCGCGTATTGAACTGCAGCTTGTCCAGCTTGGTGAGCCCGTCGACCAGTTCGGCCACCGGCGCGCCGAAGCGCTCGATCAGTTCGGGCTTGGTGACCCCGCAGTCCTCGATGGCATCGTGCAGCAGGGCGGCCATCAGCGCCTGGGCGTCGAGCTTCCATTCGGCGCATTGCGCCGCCACGGCGATGGGGTGGGTGATGTAGGGCTCGCCGCTGTTGCGCAGCTGGCCCAGGTGGGCTTCGTCGGCGAAGCGGTAGGCGCGGCGGACCAGCTCGGTGTCTTCGGGGCTCAGGTAGTCGAGCCTGGCGGTCAGCGCGGCAAAGCTCGCGGCAGCCGCATTCAACGCCGCCGGACTCGGCTTGTGCGTGCCCCCCGTAGGGGCATGGGACTGATGTTTGGCAACCGCGCTCATGGCTACCACTTTAGCGTGACCGCTCTATGGACGCGTCCAGACGTAAAAAAAGCACCGCTTCGCGGTGCCTTTTCGTTGCAGGGCTGCGTCAGAGCAAAGATCAGCCCGGCACCTTCTTGAGCATTTCCAGGCCGATCTTGCCTTCGGCGATTTCGCGCAGGGCGGTGACGGCGGGCTTGTTCTTGCTTTCGATCTTGGGCGCGTGGCCCTGGCTCAGCATGCGCGCACGGTAGGTGGCGGCCAGAACCAGCTGGAAGCGGTTGGGGATCTGAAGCAGGCAATCTTCGACGGTGATGCGGGCCATGATGGAATCTTTCGGTCAGTGAGCAGGAAATCAGGGGATGTTCAGGGCGGCGAATGTGTCGGCACGTGCGCGGCGCTGTGCAGAATACCGAAGCCGCTGAGCGTGGACGATCGCCTTGAGATCGAAAAGCGCGCGCTCAAATAACTCGTTGATTATAACGAAGTCGAATTCCCCTGCCCGGGCCATTTCTTCGGCGGCATTCTTGAGGCGCAGCTCGATGACGGCCGCGCTGTCTTCGCCGCGACGCTCCAGCCGGGAGCGCAGCTCTTCCCAGCTGGGCGGCAGGATGAAGATCATCACGGCGTTGGCGAAGGTCTTGCGGATCTGGATGGCGCCCTGGAAGTCGATTTCCAGGATGACGTCGGCCCCCTGGGCGATGCGCTCCTCGATGGCTTTCTTGGAGGTGCCGTAGCGGTGCCCGTGCACGTGGGCCCACTCCACGAAGCCGTCCGCCGCGATCATGGCGTCGAATTCGGAGGGCGAGGTAAAGAAATACTCCCGGCCGTGCTTTTCCTGCCCGCGGGGTGGCCGGGTGGTGTGGGAAACCGAGGGCTGGACGGCCGTGTCCAGCTCCATGAGCGCCTTGACCAGGCTCGATTTGCCGGCACCGCTGGGTGCCGCCACGACAAAGATGTTGCCTGGATAGTCCATTCGCTCGCTCATTCGATGTTCTGTACCTGTTCGCGCATCTGCTCGATCAGCACCTTCATGTCCACGCCGATGCGTGTGAGTTCCAGTGCCGCCGACTTGGAGCCCAGTGTATTGGCCTCGCGATGCAGCTCCTGGATCAGGAAGTCCAGCCGCTTGCCGATTTCGCCGCCCTTCCTGAGCAGCCGCTCGATCTCGTCGAGGTGCGAATTCAGCCGAGTGAGTTCTTCCGCCACGTCGATGCGGATGGCGAAGGCGGTTGCCTCGGTCAGCGCCCGGTCCTGGGCCGCCTCGGGCAGGGTGCCGCCGGTCAGGCCCATGGCCTCCTGCCAGCGCTCCAGGAAACGAGCGCGCTGCTGCTCGACCAGCTGCGGAATCAGCGGTCCGGCCTGTTCGACCAGGGCGCGCAGCTGGGCCAGGTGGGCCTCCAGCATCTTGGCGAGCCGCGCGCCTTCGCGCTGGCGGGCCGACATCAGCGCATCCAGCGCCTTGCCGGCCACCTCGAGCAGGTCGCCGCCCCAGTCGCCGCGGGCAGCGCTGTCGCCGCCGGCCAGGCGCAGCACGTCGGCCACGCTCAGTTCGCGGGCGGCCGGCAGCCAGGCCTTGATGCCGTCCTGCACGCCGTTGAGCCGCTGCAGCAGCTTGGCGGAGGGCTCGACGACGCCCGCCTGGGCGGTGTTCTCGATGGCGGCGCGCACCTCCACCTTGCCGCGCTTGAGCTTGCCCGTGAGCAGCTCGCGCAGCGCGGTTTCATGCTGGCGCAGTTCCTCCGGCAGCTTGAAGGTGAGGTCGAGGAAGCGGCTGTTGACCGAGCGGATTTCGACCCCGAGCCGGCCCGCGGCGGCAGGCCGTGCTTCGGCTTCGGAGTGGCTGCCGGCGGGGCCGTTCTGGCCACTGGCATAGCCGGTCATGCTGTAAACTGGCATTGCGCCTCACTATGGTTTTGCTTGCAAGCACCGAGGCGTCGGCATGGCGTTCGCTTGCCGCACCATCGCCTTCGGGCGAAACTCCCGGATTATGTCAAAGGTCAAGCCTTCGCCCCTGCTGCCCGATACGGTCATTGGCGGTTACCGCATCGTTCGCCGGCTTTCCGCAGGCGGTTTTGGCGTTGTCTACCTCGCCATAGACCCCAGCGGGCAGCAGGTTGCCATCAAGGAATACCTGCCATCTTCGCTGGCAACGCGCGGGCCGGGCGAGCTGACGCCCGAGGTGGCGCCCGAAAAGCTCTCACTCTACCGGCTCGGCCTCAAGAGCTTTTTCGAGGAAGGGCGCTCGCTCGCGCAGATTTCGCATGCCTCGGTGGTCAGCGTTCTCAATTTCTTTCGCGAGAACGAAACCGTCTACATGGTCATGAACTACCTGGAGGGCGCCACCCTGCAGGACTTCGTGGTGACCGCGCGCGACCTGAAAAGGCCGAAGGTCTTCCGCGAATCGACCATCCGGTCGCTGTTCGACGAGATCCTGCGCGGCCTTCGCATCGTGCACCAGTACAAGATGCTGCACCTGGACATCAAGCCCGCCAACATCTTCGTCACCGACGACGACCGCGCGGTGCTGATCGACTTCGGCGCCGCGCGCGAGGTGCTCAGCAAGGAGGGCATCTTCATCCGCCCGATGTACACGCCCGGCTTTGCCGCGCCCGAGATGTACCGGCGCGACTCGTCGATGGGGCCCTGGACCGACATCTACGCCATCGGCGCCTGCATCTACGCCTGCATGCAGGGCTATCCGCCCAACGACGCCCCGCGCCGCATCGAGAAGGACCGGCTCAGCCTGTCGCTGTCGCGCCTGCGCGGCGTGTACTCCGACAACCTCATCGAGGTGGTCGAATGGTGCATGTCGCTCGATCCGCTCTCGCGCCCGCAATCGGTCTTTGCGCTGCAAAAGGAACTCAGCCGCGAAGGCGAGCGCCGCTACACCAAGCTCACCGTCGGCGAAAAGGTGCGGCTTTCATTCGACAACATCCGCTCCTTCGACAAGAAGGCCCTGCCCAGGGCGGCGGCACCTACCACGCGCCCGGCATGAAATTCTCGGTATTCCAGGTCAGCCGCAAGGGCGGCCGTCTCAAGAACGAAGACCGCATGGGCTACTGCTATACGCGGGAGTCGGGCCTTTTTGTGCTGGCCGACGGCATGGGCGGCCACCCCGAGGGCGAGGTTGCGGCCCAGCTGGCATTGCAGACCATCGCGGCCCTCTACCAGCGCGAAGCGCGCCCCACCGTCAAGGACGTCAAGGCCTTCCTGGCCGAATCGGCCATGGCGGCGCACCAGCAGATCATGCGCTACGCGAGCCACAAGGCCATGCTCGATACGCCGCGCACCACCGTCGTCGCGGCGCTGCTCCAGGGCACCACGGCCACCTGGATGCACTGCGGCGACTCGCGCCTCTACGTGGTGCGCGACGGCCGCCTGCTGACCCGCACGCGCGACCATTCGCATGCCGAGCGCCCGCGTCCGCAGGGCGCGGACACGCCGGTCAACCGCAACCTGCTGCTCACCTGCCTGGGCTCGCCGACCACGCCGCTGTTCGATATTTCGGCCCCGCTGCAGCTGCAGCGCGGCGACCGCATCATGCTGTGCTCCGACGGCGTCTGGGGCGTGCTCGACGACGCCGTCATCGTGCACACGCTGTCCTCCGACAAGCCGGTGTCCGACGCCGCGCCCGACCTGGCCGAAATGGCACTGCGCAAGGGCGGCGCGCACAGCGACAACGTCACGCTCATCGCCCTCGAATGGGAAATGCCCGACGCGGCGGGCGAAGACCGCGGCGTTTCTACCGAGACCATCGACGACGGCGTCTTTGCCTCCACCATCCAGGCCGGCATGCCGGCGGACGGCGAGCTCGATGCCCTCGACGATCTCGACGAAGACGCCATCGAGCGCTCGATTGCCGAAATCAACGAAGCCATTCGCCGCTCTGCCGCCAAGAAAACCTGACGCCTGGCTGCTTCGGCTTGCGGGGCCGTCTGCGCTTTTTGTTCCACCTACCTCTCACAAAAAATGACTGCTTTCACACGAAGCGGCGGCCGTGCCGCCGACCAGCTGCGCCCGGTGCGCATCACCCGCGGTTTCACCATCCACGCCGAGGGCTCGGTGCTCATCGAATTCGGCCAGACCCGCGTACTGTGCACTGCCTCGGTCGAAGAGCGCGTGCCGCCGCACAAGCGCGGCAGCGGTGAAGGCTGGGTCACGGCCGAATACGGCATGCTGCCGCGCGCCACCCACACGCGCAGCGACCGCGAGGCCGCCCGCGGCAAGCAAAGCGGCCGCACGCAGGAGATCCAGCGCCTCATCGGCCGCTCGATGCGCGCCGTGTTCGACCTGGCCGCGCTGGGCGAGCGCACCATCCACCTCGACTGCGACGTGCTGCAGGCCGATGGCGGCACCCGCACCGCCGCCATCACCGGCGCATTTGTTGCCGCGCAGGACGCCGTCAACAAGCTGCTGGCCGCCGGCACGATTCCCGCGTCGCCCATCAGGGGCCACGTGGCCGCCATTTCCGTCGGCATCGTCGCCGGCACGCCGCTGCTCGACCTCGAATACACCGAAGACTCCGCCTGCGATACCGACATGAACGTCGTGATGACCGGCGCCGGCCACTTCGTCGAGGTGCAGGGCACCGCCGAGGGCGCGGCCTTCTCGCGTGAAGAGATGAACCTCCTGCTCGGCCTGGCCGAAAAGGGCATTGGCGAGCTGATCGTGCTGCAGCAGCAGTCCCTCGTTTCGAAGTGATCGGTCGGATGGCGATGAAACTGGTCCTGGCCTCCAACAACGCCGGCAAGCTTGCCGAGCTCCAACAGCTGTTTGCGGAGCTGGCCGTGACGCTCGTGCCGCAGTCGGCATTGGGCGTGGGCGAGGCCGAGGAGCCGTTTCGCACTTTCGTCGAAAACGCGCTGGCCAAGGCGCGCCATGCCAGCGCCGCAACCGGCCTGCCGGCGATCGCCGATGACGCAGGCCTTTGCGTCGATGCCTTCGGCGGCCTGCCGGGCGTGGACACCGCGTTCTATGCCACGCAGTTCGGCTATGCCAAGGGCGACGCCAACAACGTCAAGGCGCTGCTCGAGCAGCTCGACGGTGTCGCCAACCGGCGCGCCGCGCTCGTCAGCACGCTGGTCGCGTTGCGCGGGCACGACGACCCGGAGCCGCTCATCGCGGTGGGCCGCGTGGTGGGAGAAATCACGCGGGCGCCCATAGGCGACAACGGCTTCGGCTTCGATCCCGTCATGTACCTGCCCGGCTTCGGCAAGACCTTTGCCCAGCTGCCGCCCGAGGTGAAGAACGCCAACAGCCACAGGGGCCAGGCGGCCAAGGCCATGCTGGCCCTGATGCGCGAACGCTGGTTCTGAGCGATGGCCTCTGTCGTTCCCATCCAGCCCGCGCAGCCCACCGGCGCGCCACAGGCCAACGACGTGCTGCACTGGATGCGGCCCGGCCCGCTGCAGCTGGCGGCGCTGCCGCCGCTCTCGCTCTACATCCATCTGCCCTGGTGCCTGCGCAAGTGCCCCTACTGCGACTTCAACTCGCACGAGTGGCGCGCCACCAGCGAGGCCGAGGCTGATGGAATTCCCGAGTCAGCGTATCTCGACGCGCTCATTGCCGACCTGGACGCCGCGCTGCCGCTCATCTGGGGCCGCACCGTCCACACCATCTTCATCGGCGGCGGAACGCCAAGCCTTTTTTCGCCCCAGGCCATCGATCGCCTGCTCGGCGACGTGCGCGCCCGCCTCAAGCTGACCCCCGAGTGCGAGATCACGCTCGAAGCCAACCCCGGCACCTTCGAGCGCAACCGCTTTCGCGCCTACCGCGGTGCGGGCGTCACGCGGCTTTCGGTGGGCGTGCAGAGCTTCAACGACGAGCACCTGAAGGCGCTGGGCCGCGTGCACGACCGCGCCCAGGCCATTGCCGCCATGGAAGAAGCCGCGAGCGCATTCGACACCTTCAACCTCGACCTGATGTATGCGTTGCCGGGCCAGACGCTCGAGGGGCTGGACGCCGACCTGACCCAGGCGCTGGCGCTCGCGCCGCCGCACATTTCGGTGTACCACCTCACCATCGAGCCCAACACCTGGTTCGCCAAGTTTCCGCCGGCCCTGCCCGAAGACGACCTGGCCTACGCCATGCTCGACCGCATCACCGAGCGAACCGCCGCCAGCGGCATGTCGCGCTACGAGGTGTCGGCCTATGCGCGCAGTGGCCACACCTGCGCGCACAACCTCAACTACTGGCAGTTCGGCGACTACCTGGGCATTGGCGCCGGCGCGCACAGCAAGCTGAGCTTCGCGCACCGCATCGTGCGCCAGGTGCGCTTTCGCGAGCCGCGCCTGTACATGAACAGCGCCCGCGCCGGCGCCGCCGTGGCGCAAAGCGACGAAGTGGCGCTGGCCGACCTGCCGTTCGAGTTCATGCTCAATGCGCTGCGCCTGAAGGAAGGCTTCACACTGCCCCAGTTCAGCGAGCGCACCGGGCTGGCAATGACCAGCATCCAGAAAGGGCTGGAGGAAGCCGAGCGCAAGGGCCTCATTGCGCGCGACCTGCATCGCGTGTGGCCCACCGAGCGCGGGCTGGATTTTCTGAGCGACCTGCAGTCGCTCTTCCTGCCCGAGGAGTGACGGGCCGGCGTCAGCATAAAATCGAAGGTCCCGGAGAGTTGGGTGAGTGGTTTAAACCAGCAGTCTTGAAAACTGCCGACGTGAAAGCGTCCGTGAGTTCGAATCTCACACTCTCCGCCGGCAACTCAGTATCCATGCGGGTTTTCGGACCGCGCGGGTGGCGGCTTAAATCCCAGCCTCTCAGTACCCCGGCTGGCCCTCGGGAGTGGCCGGGGAGGCCGCTCGGAAGAGGCGGCCACAGGCCGGCCAACCGGCTTTTTGGGGGGACATTCGTCCACTATGCGATCTCGCGGCGCATCGACACACCGCTTGCGTCGGCAGGGCTGCGCTCTGCAGTTCAAGGCCGCCGGCCGCCGGCCACCGGTGGGATGCATCCCTCACAGCCTGGCCGGCGACGGGACGTTCGCAGACGTGGCAACGCGGCTGCCGCGGTTCATCGAAGAGGGCTACAACGCCAAGCGGCTGCACTCGGCGCCCGGTTGCCGCCCACCCAACGAATTCGAAACCCAACTCGCTCAGCAGGCGGCTTGGTTCTGATGACCCTGGTGGCCCAATCGATGGGGTTCACTCCAATCCAGGGTCAGAGATCGGTGCAATCCGACAGCTTCTCGGCCGGGAACGAGTTTTGTGGCTCTATAGGTCGCGACGAGTACGAATGCTCACAGCACACTGTTCAGCAGCCGGCTACACGGCTCAACTCAATGGGCGCGCGACGAGTTCCCGCAGCACAGCGTCCAAAGGAACCGTTCCCTTGCGAACCTTGTTCGGGTTCTCGAACTCGATCCACCCTTCGTTGAAACCGTCCAGCATCTGAATGCGCGGCAAGGGGTTGCGCATGCCTTGTGCTCTGAAAAGCGCCTCCCAATTGGCGCGCGGCACCGCCTCCATGCGTACGTCGTGGCCCAGAACGCGAGCAAACCCCAGAGCAATCTCGTTGGGCGTCAAGCACTCGCCTTCCAGTTCAACAATGCGCTTGCCCTGCCAACTTTCCTGAAGCAACTCAGCGGCGAGGTGTCCGACATCCGCGGTGGCAACCATGGGCACCGGCTTGTCGAGCGGATATAGGAAGCTCGGAATGACTCCCGTCGTGCGTGCAGGCTCCACATCCCAGGCCGCGTTTTCCATGAACCAGGCGGCGCGCAGGAAAGTCACGGGCAAGGGCAGTGTGCCCAGGCTGGTCTCCTGCAATGAGTGCTGCTGCAACAGGTTGGGCCGTGGTGACTGGGCACCAACCGTTGACAGCGAGACGAGCTTGCCGGGCAGCGTCTGCCCGAGCGCCTCACGCACCGCCGCGATGACACGGCGGGCCTCGGCAAAGCCGGGTGAAGGGTCGAACACCGGCGGCAAGACGAAGAATACGCCCTCAGCACCGGCGAAAGCCCTCTTGAGTGCTTCGGCATCGTCAAGCGAGGCGATGGCCACTTCGCAGCCGCGCTGCTTCCATGCGGCGCCCTTGCCGGCGTCGCGTACGACGGCACGTACATCCTTGCCCGCTTCCATGAGCGCGCGTGCAACGGCGCCGCCTACCTGTCCCGTGATTCCCGTGATGGCAAACATCCAAACTCCTTGTTCTCGGCAGAAATTGCCTCGGTGCAGGAAGTTTGAACTTCGACCATCCATTTCTCAATGGCATGAATGTCATTTCATTCATGCTTGGTGATCATTGATGCCGCGCGCAAGCGCTACTGCACAAGACCGACGATGAAGTCCAGGAAGGCGCGCGTCTTCGCTGGCAGATGCTGACGCGAAGGGTGAAACGCATACAGCGGAAACCGCTCTTCGGGCCAATCGGGGAAGACATTGACCAGCTGTCCATCGGCCAGCATCGGCTCAGCGCCCAGATCCATCACCTGGGCGAGGCCATGGCCGGCGAGGCAGACGCTGTAGAGCGTGCCGGCATCGTTGACAGTCAAAGCTCCGTCCATGTGAAACACCAGCTTCTTGCGGCGCTTGTGAAATTCCCATGGAAATGGCCGGCCGGTTGCAGAGTCCCGGAACAGGATGCAGACATGACCGCCCAGCGTCAGTTCGCGTGGATCCTTGGGGTGTCCATGGCGCTTCAAGTAGCCAGGCGAGGCCACTGTCAGCATCCGTGTGTCGAGCAACTTGCGCCCGATCAGCGTCGACGGCCGCGGATGGCCGAAGCGCAGTGCCAAGTCGAAGCCTTCGGCAACAAGGTCACCCAACTCGTCGCGGGTGATCAGTTCGAGCTTCAATTGCGGGTACGCCTCGAGAAACGCGCCAAGGCGCGGCCCCAAGATCAACCGTGAAAAATACGGGTCGATGTTGACCCGCAGAACGCCGCGAATGGTGGTCGTTCCTTGCGCTGCGGATGCCGCTGCTTCCTCGAGCCCGGCGAGCAACGGCGCCACCTGCTCATAGAAGCGCCGGCCTTCGTCCGTGAGGGCGACCGATCGCGTCGTGCGCTCGAGCAGGCGAATGCCCAGCCGGCCTTCGAGACGTGCGATGGCACGGCTGACGCCCGATTGCGACATCTGCAGGATGTCGGCCGCCGCCGCAAACGTACCGCTGTCGATGATCGCCGCGAGAACGCTGATGCCGTTCACAATTCTTTCGTCGAATCCTGCCATTGGTGCCTTGCGTGACTGATGAGAATCGCTAGTCGCTGCGTCTCGCGCATTGTTTCCACCCCGGCGCTCGGTGAACGCGAGCGGCGAATCACGCACAGATGTGCGCTGGCACCGCCAGCTTCGTCATTGCGTCGAAACTCTGCCGAAGGTTGCCGACGAGCGGCCCGGCCGAGGGCACTTTGACTGCAAATGCGAGTATCGCCGTGGCCTGAGGATATTCAACAGGGCGGCGGTGCCGGAAGGCCCGGTTGTGGCGGAATTCTGCCGATGGATGTATTCATGCATGTATGAGTTGCCGCCGCAAAACTCCAAGGTCTTTTCGCTGGTTGACATGCCTTTGGCTATCGTGGGTTGGCGTCTTTGCTGCAGCTTCGGGTAAGTGTGGGCCGGGCCTTCATGCCCGTTTCCTTCAATCCAGCCGTACCTTGGCGTCCCGAATCACCTTGCCCCACATTGCGCGGTCCGCATCGATGAAGGCGGTGAACTCGGCGGGCGTATTGCAGCGCAACTCTCCGCCGTAGTCGCGCCACTTCTTCGCGAGCTCGGGCGACTGGCAGGCCTTCTGCATCGCGGCGCTCAGTTTCTCCAGCACGTCCTTGGGCGTTCCGGCGGGCGCGAGGATGCCCTGCCACGCGATGGGCGCGTAGCCGGGCAGTCCTGATTCTGCAAACGTGGGCACATCGGGAAAGCTCGGATGCCGTTCCTTGCCGGTGATGGCGAGCAGCTTGAGTTTGCCCGCACGGATGTGGCTTGCCGCCGCCGGCAGCCCGTCGAACATCAATTGAACTTGGCCGGCGAGCAGGTCGGTGTAGGGGCTGTTGCTGTTGTAGGGCACAAGACTGGTCTTCACCCCCGCGGCGTTGTTGAACCAGAGTGCCGACAGGTGCGAGTAGCTGCCGATGCCCGCCGTCCCGACCGCGACCGAGTCGGGCTTGGCCTTGAGTGCAGTGATGAGTTCGCGGGCGTCCTTCGCCTGAACACCGGGCGCGGCGACCAGGCCGGTGTTCAGCACGCCCAGCAGGCTGACCGGTGCGAAGTCCTTTTCGGCGTTGAAGGGCAGCTTGGCATACAGGTGCGGCACGACCGAGAGCGAACTCGTGGTGCCGATGTACAGCGAATAGCCGTCGGCCGGTGCCTTTGCGGCGACCTCGGTGCCGATGATGTTCGACGCCCCCGGCCGGTTCTCCACGAAGAAGGGCTGGCCCAGGATCTTCGTGAGCTCCGCGGCGATTTCGCGGGCATTGGCATCGGGGCCGCTGCCGGCGGGGAACGGGGCAATGATGCGCACCGCCTTGGCGGGGTAGTCGGGCTGGGCAGCTGCGCCCGCCGCCGCGGCAGCCATCGCGACAAGCGTGAACCATCGGCGCACCGGCATCTTCAGAACTCTCATGGGTTTGTCTCCTGTTGGGAATGCGTGCCGTCGGCACGTGCTTGGATGGTAGTGAAATACTTGATATTGTCAAAATACGATAATTTCAATATCATTTCAATGAATCTAATCATATTTCAAGTAACACTTTCTCGCAAAGAGACATCGAAGCAATGGACAACACCCTCTCGGATCTTCAGTTCAGCCACATCGGTCTGTACGTGGCCGACCTCCCGCGGATGGCGCGCTTCTACAAGCAGGCCTTGCGCTTCACGCAGACCGATGCGGGCGACTTGGGTGCGGTGCAGCTGGTGTTCCTGAGCCGTGACCCGCGCGAGCACCACCAGCTGGTGCTGGCCACCGGTCGCCCAGCGGACCTGGGCTTCAACGTGGTCAACCAGATTTCCTTCCGGGTGCCCGACATCGGCACGCTGCGCCGGTTCCACGACCGGCTGCTGGAAGAGGGCGCGCACGACATGCTGGCGGTGACGCACGGCAATGCGGTGTCGGTGTATTGCCGCGATCCCGAAGGCAACCGGCTGGAGCTGTTCATGGACACGCCCTGGTACTGCGAGCAGCCGCTGCGCGAACCGGTGGACCTGTCCCAGCCCGACGAGGTGATCCTGTCGCGCGCCGAGGCGATCGCCAAGCGCTTTCCCAGGTTCATGAGCAGGGCGCAGTGGCAGGCCGACGTGGCGCGCCGCATGGAGGAAGACCAGCGTGGCTGACGCAACGACCCTGCACGACGTGGCCATCGTCGGGCTGGGCCCGACCGGCGCCGCGCTCGCCAACCTGCTGGGCGCCGCCGGCCTCTCGGTGCTCGTGCTCGAGAAGGAGGCCGGCATCTTCCCGTTGCCGCGCGCGATTCACTTCGATGGCGAGGTGCTGCGGATCCTGCAGGCCGCGGGGCTGCGCGATGAAGCGCTGGCCATTTCCCGGCCTGGCGAGCAAGGCATGCATTTTGTCAACGCTGCCGGCGAGACCATGCTCATCCGCGGCGGCACGGCCGCGCTCGGGCCGCATGGCTGCGCGAACAACTACTACTTTCACCAGCCGCAACTGGAAGCAGTGTTGCGAGAAGGGCTCGCGCGCTTTCCCAACGTCGACGTCCGCTTGCGCAATGAAGTCTTGCGCATCGAGCAGGATGCTGAAGGCGCCACGCTGCAAGTGCGCGAGGCCGATGCGGAACGCGCTTCGACCATGCGCGCGCGCTACGTCGTCGGCTGCGACGGCGCCCGTTCCCCGGTGCGCCGGCGCATGGGCAGCGCAATGTCCGATCTCGGCCTGAAGCAACCCTGGCTCGTGTTCGACGTGGTGCTTGAGCAAGACGTCGAGCTGCCGCATCACACCGTGCAGCACTGCGACCCCGTCCGCCCGATGACCTACTGCAACGTGGTCGGCCAGCGGCGCCGCTGGGAAATCATGGTGCTGCCCGGCGACGACCGCGAGGCCATGGTGCAGCCCGCGGCGCTGTGGCAAATGGTCGCGCCCTGGGTGCGGCCCGCCCAGGCGCGGCTCGAGCGCGCCGCCATCTACACCTTCCATTCAGTGATTGCCGAGGGCTGGCGCGACAGCCGTCTGCTGCTGGCCGGCGACGCCTGCCACCAGACGCCGCCGTTCCTCGGACAGGGCATGTGCGCGGGCATTCGCGACGCCGCCAATCTCGCCTGGAAGCTCGAGGCCGTGCTGAAGGGCCGCGCACCGGCCGCATTGCTCGACACCTACGAGTCGGAGCGCGCGCCGCACGTGCGTGCGCTGATCGAACTGGCGGTGCGGCTGGGCAACATCATCCAGACGACGGATCCCGCACTCGCCGACGAGCGCGACGCGAAGTTCCGCACCGGCGAGCCCGAGATCTTCGAGTTGCCGCCGCAGGTGCTCGGTGCAGGTGCCTTCGACACCAGCCCCGGCGCATTGGCGGGGCGTCCCTTTCCGCAGCCGCGCCTGGACGACGGCCGCCTGCTCGACGAATTGCTTGGCCGCCGCAGCGCCGTCATCGGCCACGCACCGGCCCTCGCATCGGCCGCGCCGGCCACCGCCGAGCGCTGGCGCCGCGCCGGCGCGATCGTGATCGTGATCGACCGCCCCGATGCGGCGCTGCGCGACTGGCTCCAATCGCACCAGGCCCATGCGGTGATACTGCGGCCTGACCGATATATCGTCGGCGTCGCGCGCACGGGGCTCGATCTGGATCGCATCTCGCAATACCTCCCTGTCGCGCCATGACATCTCGGAGGAATTCGCGTGCCGGAAAAATCCATGTCCAGCCTGGGCCGCATGCTCGGGGTCCTGGACCTCTTCGACGACAGGCACCTGACACGCACCGCGGAAGACATTTCGGCCGCGCTCGACGTGTCGCTGCCCACGGGCTACCGCTACGTGCGGCTGCTGCTCGAAGCCGGCCTGTTGCAGCGCGTCGAAGATTCGCACTATGCGCTGGGGCCGCGCATCATCCTGCTCGACCACTACATCCGCAAGGCGGACCCGGTGCTGCGCGAAGGCATGCCGGTGATGCGCGAACTGGTGGCGGCCACGGGCTTCGACTGCGTGGTCTCGGCCCTGTTCGGAGCGCAGGTGCTCGACACGCACCGGGAGATGGGCGGCACGCCGGCCACGCTCGCGTACGGACGCGGCCGGCCGCGCCCGCCATTCCAGGGCGCGGCGCCCAAGGTGCTGCTTGCCGCGCTGCCTCCCGCGCAACTGCGCAAGATTTTCGATGCGCGCCGCGACGAAGCGGTGCGCAGCGGCCTGCCCGCCGAATGGAGCGACTTCCGCAAGCAGTTCGCCGCGATCCGCAAGGCGGGGCACTACGTGTCCATCGGAGAACTGGAGCCGCAGCTCGCGGCCGTGGCTGCCCCTATTCCCAAGGCCGACGGCGGCGCGTGGGCCGCGCTGTCGCTGGTCTTCGACACCTCGCGCCTCTCCATCGTCGACGTCGACAAGATGGTCCACCTGATCACCGAAGGCGCCGCGCGCATAGGAGGTCGGCTGGCATAGATCAATTCAACCCACCACGCACTCTCGAAGGCAGACCATGAAACTCATCAGCTACCAGTACAACGGCATCGACAGCTACGGCGCCGTGTTCGGCGATCGCGTCGCCGACCTGCGCGAGGTCTTCGGCGCCCGCGCGCCCGACCTGAAGGCGCTGATTGCCGCGGACCTGCTGTCCGAAGCGGCCGCTGCCGCGGGCAAGGCTGCAGCGACCCTGCCGCTGGCCGAGGTCCGGCTGCTGCCTGTGATCCCGAACCCCGGCAAGATCGTGTGCGTGGGGCTCAACTACGGCGACCATGTGCGGGAAACGGGGTGCGAGATCACCGAGAAGCCGACGCTCTTCTTGCGCGTCGCCGAATCCCAGGTCGCGCACGGCGATGCCATCGTGATGCCGCTCGAGTCGAGCAAGCTCGACTATGAAGGCGAGATCGCCATCGTCATTGGCCAGGGTGGCCGCCGCATCGCCGAGGCCGATGCATGGAATCACATTGCCGGCTACGCCTGCTACAACGACGGCAGCATCCGCGACTGGCAGACCGCCACGCCGCAGTGGACCGCAGGCAAGAACTTCTGGCGCACCGGCGGTTTCGGTCCGTGGATGGTCACGCGCGACGAGATCGCGGACGACCAGGTGATGACGCTCGTCACGCGCCTGAACGGACAGGAGATGCAGCGCACCACCACCGACAAGCTGATCCACAGCATCCCGCGGCAGATCGCACACATCTCGGCCTTCATGCCGCTGGCCGCGGGCGACGTGATCGTGACGGGCACGCCCGGCGGCGTGGGTGCCAAGCGCACGCCGCCGGTCTGGATGAAGCCTGGCGACGTGGTGGAGATCGAGGTCGACGCCATCGGCATCCTGCGCAACACCGTTCGCGCGGAATAGGCACATGACAGCCGTCGAGGCGCAGGCGCTCGAGGAAGCGCGCCGGCTCGCGATGCTGAGTGGCGATGCTGACGCGCTGGCGCGTCTGCTCGCACCGGAGCTTCGATATGTCCACTCGACAGGGGTGTGCGATACGCGTGAAAGCCTGTTGCAAAAAGTGCGCGAGCGCGCGATCACCTACCTTGCACTCTCCGTCGAGGACATGCACGCGACTGCGACCGAGGACGCCGTTCTCATTGGAGCGCATATGCGAGCCGAAGTGCAACGCCTCCACGAGTTCAGGCGGATCGAAACCACCTATCTTGCAGTCTGGCTTCGTCGGGCGGGTAAATGGCAGCTATCGGCTTACCAAGGTACGGCAGTCGGGGCCTTCTGCGCCTGATCCGCCTGATCAACCTCGGCAGTGATAACAGTTGAGGGCTTGATCAGCCGAAGGCATCGGCCAGGCCGTGACGGCTCGATCCTCCTCGCTCACTTCTACTTCGGCACTACTCGCAAAACTGACTCAGTTTCCCGGTCGGCGCCAACATTTGGACCCCCGGCATTGCGAAGCGCACGAGTTCAACATTCAGTCCAGAACCAGATTTGCCTTCTTGGCAAGCGCCTGCCATCGCGCCACGTCTTTCGCGACAAAATCCGTTGTCTGCTGAGCCGAGGCCGCAGTTGCCATCACTCCCGCGCTCGCGAAGGCAGCCTCGACTTCTGGGCTTTGCAGGGCCTTCGTGATCGCTGCGTTCAACGCTGCAATGCGGTCCGGGGGCACGCCTGTGGGCGTTGCAACGACAAACCATTGATCAGCATCGAACCCTTTCAATCCCGCTTCGCTCAGCGTAGGAACGTCCGGCAGCATGGGCGAACGAGCAGCAGTGGTGACGCCGTAGGCCCGCAGCTTCCCCGACTTCACATGCGGCAGCACAGGGGTGATGCCCAGCATCCCCAAGGGCACTTGGCCACCCACGACATCCGTGACCGCTTGGCT
Source organism: Variovorax beijingensis (assembly GCF_003951285.1). GTDB lineage: Bacteria > Pseudomonadota > Gammaproteobacteria > Burkholderiales > Burkholderiaceae_C > Variovorax > Variovorax beijingensis. The sequence continues at coordinate 64,124 of NZ_RXFQ01000017.1, forward strand.
GCCGCCCTTGTAGGGGACGTGAACGATCTGGGTTTTCGCCATCTGGTTCATCAGTTCGCCAGCGAGGTGCTGGCTCGTGCCATTGCCCGAGGACGCGAAAGAAAAGGCTTTGGGATCCTGTTTGGCGGCCACAAGCAAGCTCTCGAGCGATCCGGGCAACGGCGCCGCCATCGTGCCCACCAGCACCATAGGTCCCTTGCCGAGCATAGCGACTCCCGCCAGTTCCTTGCCGATCTGCGGCACAGGAACGTTCGAGAGGATGGGGCCGGGAACCGTCACAAGCGTGAAACCGCTTTTCGGGGCCTTCGCTGCGGCCTGCAAGGCGATTGCGCCGGCCGCGCCTGGGCGGTTGTCGACAACCACCGTCTGCCCCAAGGCCTGCTCGACCTGGCGGGCGACCAGCCGGGTGACGACGTCGACGGTTCCGCCCGCCGGCTGGCCGACCAGCCATGTGATCGGCTGGGTGCCCTGCGCGAAAAGTGGTGTGGCAGTGGAGAGCAGGGCCAGACCAAAAAGGCCCAGCGTGCGCCGCCTGAGGTTCGAATGGTGTGTCAAGTTGAGGTCTCCGAGCGGCTGGGATGATGGCTTTTGATGATCAATCGAGTTCGCCAGGTGGCGTGTTGGGGTGCTGTTTCACGCTGTCCTGGAACGCCTTGACCAGCTTGAGGACCGGGCCCAGGACCCAGGTGTTGTAGACCAGCACATCGGTCTCTTCCTTCGGATCTCTCGTGATGTTGAAGAGGTAGGGCGATTCGAGCTTGCCCTTGCCTTCGTTCACGGCGGGCTCCCAGAAGAAGTGCAACTTCCAGTCGCGCCATTTGACGGCTCTCAGCTCGTTCTTGATGTAGAACGGAAAGCCTTCGCGTGCCGACTTGTTCTCCTCCCCCAGGAAGAAAGGCAGCTGATCCACCCCGTCAATGGGCCGATCATCCGGCAGCGCCGCACCGGCGACACGCAGCAGGGTGGTGTAGAGATCGGTCACATGCACGATCTCGTTGCTGATCCGACCCGCAGCGATGCGGTCCGGCCAGCGGGCAATGAAGGGAACCCGAAGGCTACCCTCCATGGCGGTGTGATAAGTGCCGGTCCACGGACCCGCCGTGCCGCGGTAGGGGGCCCGGAACTCGGGGCCGTTGTCGCTGCAGAAGATCAGGAACGTGTCTTTTGCGAGTCCCATCCCCTCGAGCGCCTCGACCACCTGGCCCACCCGATGGTCCATCTCGACCATCGAGTCGGCGAAGTCTCCGGCGCCAGTCCTGCCAGCGAAGTCGGGGTGCGGCAGCGTCGGGAAGTGCAGATGGACCAGCGGCAGATAGAGGAAGAATGGCTTGCCCGCCGACGCGCTTCGTTGCATGAAGTCGATCGACCGTTCCACCAGATCCGCGTCAATGCCGCGGCGAGCCTCCAGGTCATAGACCTTGACCTGCCGCGACGGCTCCCCCGCCTTGCCTTCCATGATGTACGGCAGATCGACCACATTCGGATCGAAGCCCACGGTCGAGGTGAACTGGCTCTCATCGGTCGTGCGCGGAATGCCGTACCACTCGTCGAAGCCGCGGTCCGAGGGAAAGCGGCCTGGCACATCGCCGAGATGCCACTTGCCGAAATGGGCCGTGGCATATCCCTTGTCCGACAGTCGTTGGGCAAGGGTGATCTCCCATCGAGTCAGTCCTTGGGGCAGGCCTGGCGGAACTGATTGCAGGCAACCGGTTCGGATCGGATGGCGTCCGCTCATGAGCGCGGAACGGGTGGGGACGCAGTCGCTTTCTACGTTGAAGTTCTGCAGCAACAGGCCTTGTTCGGCGAGAGCGTCGATGTTCGGGGTCGGCGCCCCGCGCAACGCACCGCCGCCATAGCAGCCAAGCTCGCCCCATCCGAGGTTGTCGGCGAGGATGAGGACGATGTTGGGGGAGGCGCTTGCGGGCATCGAGGTCGCTTAGGTAGTCAGAGTCACCAATCTACGCTTCGCATCGCAAGAATGACATTCCTCAAGTGCGTCCACGCCATAAACTTCGGGAATGTCACTCGCCATTCGAGACATCCGGTATTTCCTCGCCGTCGCCAGGGCGGGCCAGCTGGCGTCCGCGGCGGAGGGGGAAGGGGTGACACAGCCCGCATTGACCAAGGCGGTGCGACGAGTGGAGGATGAGTTCGGCCTTCAGCTCTTCGAGCGCAGCGTGCGGGGGATGGCGCTGACGGCCGCCGGGCTCCGGGTCGCGGAGGAGATGCGAAAGCTGCAAGCCGCCTATGCCGACACTGTCCTGCTGGCCGACGAGATGCGGGCCCGACAGGCCGGGCTCCTTCGCGTTGGGGTGACCGACACCACCGCGGGCAATCGGATGGCTGCCGTATTGGGGCCGTTGCTGGTCCAGCGGCCGGGTCTGCGCGTTCGAATACGGGTGGACCGCTCGGACGTGCTGGCGGCGCAGGTGCGGGAGGGGGAGCTCGATCTCGTCCTCGTGCCTGCCTATGAGGGGCAGCCTCTGGACGGGCACCGGACCAAGATCGACAACGACCCAATGCTGCCATTGGTGCGAGCAGGGCATCCGTTGGCGTCACGGCCGCGTGTGTCGCTCAGGGATGTGGCCCACTTCGGGTGGATGAGTGGCCCGACGAACTCGGCTGCCTATCGCGCATTGACGGACATATTCGCCCGCAACGCCCTGCCGCCGCCGACCGTGGTCATGGAGGTGCCGTTCGCATCCGAGTTGAATCTCTCAGTGCTCGCCGCCACCGATCTGGTGACGCTGGTGCCGCGTTCGTTCATGCAGCATGCAACCGACGAGCGATTTGCCGTGCTGCCGGTCGCTGCGCTGTGCATTCCTCGCGCAGTCATCTTGCTCTCGCGGCCCGGGTCCGCATGGTCGCCATTGATGGAAACGCTGCGTGATAGCCTTCTCGCGCTCAGGCCCCTCAGGAGGCATCCTTCAGCGAAGTGACGCGCTCTTTCGCAAGAGGCCGCAAGCTGCGCTCTGCAGGGATTGCGCGGCGATCGATGGAATGGTCCCGCTGGGTGCTGCACTCTCCGCCAGCTGAGGCAGGCCTCAACCGCAGCCACCGGTCCATGATCCATGCGCAAAAAATATCTGCGCGACAACGCCCCCGGGGTGCGGTGCCGCTTTTACAGGCGCAGTGCCGCGACGCAGGCGCGGCAACGCTCTCCCGGCGATGCGCACAGGCTTGTCCACCGTCTTATCCACCGCAATGGTGGAGAACTCACTCTCTGTGATTGATGGCTTGGAGCGCGATGCGTGGCGAAGTTGTACACATTTGGTAGTACATATCGGTCATAACTAACCGTGCAAGCCGGGGACACCATTCGAGGTTCAAGTGGGCATGCAAAAAATTTTGGGCTGTCTTTCGGCCGCAGGACTTCAACTGGTCCGATGCCGTCGTAGATGGCCTCTCTGGTCTTCCGCGCGAAGTGATGGGTCGGCGGCGGCTGTCGTCACCTTGTCGTCGTTGGGATGGGGACGGCTCGATTCCGGCCCCCGTCAGCCTCCGATGGCGCGCGGTTCGGGCGAATCACAAACCAAAAAATGAAACCGGCCGGTACTTTGGCGATTCGATGTGCGCTTAAGGCCATTGCGCTGTAATTCATTGCGGGGATCGATGCGCCCCACAAAAGCACGTTTAGAGGAAGAAGCCAGTTGATTTTCACCTTATCGCTTCTCCCTTAAAGTAATGCAGAGGTAGCGGATTTTCCCATCCTGGCGATTGGTATCCTGGGGTTGAAACGAGCGGCACGTATCCCATTAAACTCTTGTCGTGACATGCCTGACGGTTGCTCCAAGGGAATGCGGACCTTTACCTCGGCAGGACGTGCATTCTCGTAGCGATTTGTCTTGATCAAAAAGAAATTTTGATAGCCTGCTTCCATCATTGATGGTTGCCCGTCAATTACTTTGATGCCACTGTACGCATCATCTATGGCTATGGAGAAATGAAGATCGTAAGGATCTGGAAAGCTGATTTTTCCAAGCCATCCCGCCGCAACGCGGCCATAGAGTGTGACGGTCGGCCGATTCCATCCGTGCGCCTTGTAGTCCTGTTGAAGGACCCGCACCGCCCATGAAGCTCGACTCCACCACCGTCCAACTCGTCCTGTGCATCGCCGAGGAAGGCAGCATCTCCCGGGCTGCCGACAAGCTGAATCTGGCGGTGGCTGCTGCGTCCAAGCGCGTGAGCGACCTGGAGGCGCAACTGGGCGCCAAGCTGTTCAAGCGGGTGCCGCACGGCGTGTTGATCACGGAGGCCGGCAGCCGGCTGATGGCGCACATCCGGCAGATCGACAACCTCATCGGCCGGCTCGAGGGCGATGCCCAGGTGCTGGGGCGCGGCCAGGACGGGCGCATCCTCATCGGCGCGCCGAAGGCGGCCATCATCCAATTTCTTGCGAAGGACATCGCCCGGCTGCGTGACGCCTACCCGCAGATCACGCTGAAGATCCTGGAGGAAAACAGCAAGATCGTGCAGCAGCTGCTGCGCGACAAGGTGATCGATGTCGGCATCTACGAGAAGAAGAGCGGATTCCTGGACCTGCCGAAGTTCGACTACCGGCAGGACAGGCTGGTGCTCGTGTACAGCCGCCGGCATTTCCGGTTTGCGGCGGAGGGGCCCGTGGGCATCGACGACTTCCTGGACCTGCCGGTCGTGAGCCTCGGCAAGGGCTCGGCGATCCTGTCGGCCTTGCAGGGGGCCTACCGCAGCCGCGGCCGGTCGTTCCCGAACAACTTCTCGACCAGCGGCTTCGACACCATGCTGGCGCTGGTGCGCCATGGCCTGGGCGTGGGCCTGATGCCGCCGGACGTACTGCGCAGCTTCCATCCGGAGGACGACCTGGGCTCGGCCGAGATCCTGGGCGACTGGCACCAGCGCGCCTATGTGCTGTCGTGTGTCGAAGGCCACGCGCAGGAGCAGACCTTGCGCAACGTGGTGGCCCAGCTGATCGGCAGCAGCGCCTAGGAAGAAGGCCCCGCTCCTGCGGCCACGGCTTCGCGGATTGCGAAGCCAGGCATGCCATTCACGTTCTTGCGACGTCCTCTGCGCTACGGGAGAGTAGCGGCACTACCACGACAGCAGAGACAGAGGACGCATACATGAAACGCCGAGACTTCATTGCGGCCAGTGCCGGCGCGCTGGCCGCGCCCTGGGCCCTGGGAGCCACCGAGTTGCCCAAGGGCATCGTCAAGATCTACGTGGGCTGGGCACCCGGCGGCGGCACCGACGTGTTCGCCCGCATCGTGGGGCAGCAGCTCTCGCAGCTGTGGGACCGCTCGGTGGTGGTCGAGAACAAGCCCGGCGCCACCGGCGCACTGGCCGCGGACTTCTTTGCGCGGACCCGGTTCACCGAGGGCGTGAACCTGCTGATGGCCCACGTCAACACGCATGCCATCTCGCCGCACATCTTCAAGAGCATCACCTACGACCCGCTGAAGGACTTCGCGCCCATTGCCATGGTCGGCGCCACGCCGCACATCCTGGTGACCCGCGCGAAGAATTCCACCGGCTCGGTCAAGGATGTGGTCGAGCAGTGCAGGAAGAGCCCGGGGAAGATCAGCTTCGGCTCCTCCGGCACGGGATCGGTGCAGCACCTGGCGGCCGCGATGTTCAACATGGCCGCCGAGGTCAAGAGCATCCACGTGCCCTACAAGGGGTCGGGTCCGATGCAGACGGACCTGATCGGCGGCCAGATCGACTACAGCTTCGACACCATGACGGCGGCTACGGCGCAGGTCAAGGCCGGGCGGATGACCGGCATCGTCCAGACGCGGCTGCAGCGGGCCAAGGGCTTTCCGGAACTGCCGACCATGGACGAGCAGGGCTTCAAGGGCTTCGACGTGTCCAGCTGGTATGGCGTGGTCGGCCCCAGGGACATGTCCAGGGACCTGGCCCTGCAGATCAATGCCGACATCAACAAGGTGCTGGCGCTGCCGGATGTGGTTGCGCGCTTCGACGGCTATGGCGTGGAGGACGGCGGCGGGTCCGTCGACAAGTTCGCGGCCTTCATGGCCGCCGAGTTCAGGAAATGGGGCGACGTGGTGCGCACCGCCAAGGTCACCGAGGAGGGCTGAAAATGAACCACGCAAGACAACTGCCGCTGCAGGGCATCCGGGTGCTGGACGTGAGCCAGGTCATGGCCGGGCCGTTCGCCTGCATGCTGCTGGCCGACCTCGGGGCCGACGTGATCAAGGTCGAGCCGCCGGGCGGCGACCAGACCCGCGGCGCCATGGGCTTCAAGATGAAGGGGCCGGACAGCATGGGCTTCCTGAACATGAACCGCAACAAGCGCTCGCTGACGCTGGACCTCAAGACCGAGGAGGACCGCGCGTCCTTCTACAAGCTGGCCCAGACCGCCGACGTGATCGTCGAGAACTACCGCCCCGGCGCGGTGCAGCGCCTGGGCATCGACTACGAGTCGATCAGGAAGATCCATCCGAAGATCGTGTACGTCAGCATCTCCGGCTTCGGCCAGAGCGGCCCCTGGGCCGAGCGGCCGGGCTTCGACCTGATGGCGCAGGCGATGTCCGGCGTGATGAGCGTGACCGGCTACCCCGGCGAGAAGCCGGTCAAGGCCGGCGTGCCGGTGGCCGACATCGGCTGCGCACTGTTTGCCACCTACGCGCTGCTGGCGGCCTACATCGGCGCGCAGAAGTCGGGCGTGGGCCAGCACATCGACGCCTCGCTGTTCGACGCGGCCATGGCCTTCTCGGTCTGGGACATGTCCGAGTACTGGGGCACGGGCGTGCCGCCGGCACCGCTGGGCACCAGCAACAGGATGAGCGCGCCCTACCAGGCGGTCAAGGCGCGCGACGGCTATTTCGTGATGGGTGCGACCAACCAGAAGCTCTGGACCCGGCTGTGCGGACTGCTGCAGCGGCCGGACCTCGTCGAGCACGCGGACTACGCCAGCGTCTCTTTGCGCCTGAAGAACCGCGAGGCGCTGATCGAGGCGCTCGAACGGGAGTTCGGCCAGCGGGACAGCGCCGACTGGATCGACGCCATGCTGGCCGCCGGCATCCCGGCCGGCCCCATCCTGTCGTATCCGGAGGCCTTCGAGGGCGAGCACGGCACGCACCGCCGCATGTGCATGGAGATCGACCACCCGATCGAGGGCAAGGTCAAGAACATCGGCTTTCCCGTCAAGCTGCTGGGTACGCCGCAGCAGGTGCGCCGGCACCCGCCATTGCTGGGCGAGCACAACGAGGAAATCCTGGCCGAGATCAACATGCCAGCCGGCGCGGCGGAGGCCTTGTGAGTTCAGCTGAATGCGTGCGGCTCGGCGTCCATGCCTCGGGCGTGGCCGAGATCGTGATCCATCGCCCCGAACGCCACAACGCGATGACGCGGCAGATGTACGAGGCGCTGCTGGAGCACATCGGCGCGTGCGTGCGCAATGGCGCGGTGCGCAGCGTGCTGTTCAAGGGGGCGGGCGGCAAGTCCTTCATCTCGGGCACGGACATCGCCCATTTCAAGGACTTCCACGACGGCCGCGACGGCATTGCCTACGAGGCTTTCGTGGAGCGCGTCATCGATGCGGTCGAGCGCATCGCCATACCCACCGTGGCCGTGGTCGACGGCTGGGCCGTGGGCGGCGGCCTGGCCCTGGCCACGGCCTGCGATTTCCGGGTCTGCAGCGACGCCTCGCGCTTCGGCGCGCCGATTGCCAGGACGCTGTCCAACACCTTGTCGTCGCGCAACATCGCGCGCCTGCAGGCCGCCCTGGGCGTGCCGCGCGTCAAGCGGATGCTGCTGTTGGCCGACCACCTGACGGCACAGGAAGCACAGGCCTGCGGCTATGTGCATGCGGCCTGTAGGCCGGGCGAACTGGATGCCGCGGCCCATGCGCTGGCGGAGCGGCTCATGGCGCTGTCGCCGGTCACGCACAAGGCCGTGAAGGAGAGCATCCGCCGCATCGTCGTCGAGCAGAGGCTGGATGACGACGACCTGATCGAGGAGGTGTATGGCAGCCAGGCATTTCGCGATGGTGTGGCCACTTTCATTGGCCGATGAACGGCGAACATCGCTGCCTGATATCACCCAAACAAGGTAGCCAATAGGTCAGTTTTTAAATCACGCAGCTTGTAAACGTATTAAAAATACTAACAGTTGAATCGAAAGTCATGTAATTCTTAGGCATAACTTGTCTCAATGCCGGCCCAGATTTTTGAAGGATTCAAAATGATCGGAGACATCTTATTGCCAGACGCGAGCTTGAAGCGCTCGGGGAATTACTTCGAATCGGGGCTCGAGCGCAAAACCGACGCCATAACCGCCAATGCCACCTATTTTGGAAACATGCAGTGGGCCCAGGAATACCTGGATTTCTGCCACCGCGATGCGCATTTCAAGAGCCGGTGGCTTGCGGCGGCCGGCGACTGGACCGACAAGGTGGTCATCGACCTGGGCTGCGGGCCGGGCAACATCTTTGCCACCCTGGGTGGCAAGCCGCGCCTCCTGATCGGCGTGGACGTGGCCCCCGGCTCGCTGGAACTGGCGGCCAAGCTGGGCTACACGGCGGTGCTGGCCGATGCGGCCTACACGCCTTTTCGTTCGCAGGTGGCGGACATCGTCGCCATCAATGCCTCGCTGCACCACTGCGACGACATGGCCGCGGTGCTGCGCGAGGGGGCGCGGCTGGTGAAGCCTCATGGCGTGCTGGTCACCGACCATGATCCGCAACTCACCGCGTGGGACTACAAGGGCCTCGCCAGGTTGATGTGGGATGCGCGGCTGTGGATTTATCGCGCGATCGGGCATGGCTTCCACAAGACCGGCAGCCAGCAGTCGTGGGGCCTGCGAACCGAGGTCCATCACCAGCCGGGCGACGGGGTCACGAAGGAATTCTTCCATTCGACGCTGGAACCGCTGGGTTTCGAGGTCCGCGTCTACCCGCACAACCACCAGATCGGTGCCGATGCGCTGCGCGGCGTGGTGGGGCCGGCGCAATGGAAATACCGGCTGGGCAACGTGCTGTCCGGCCGGCGGCCCTCGTCGCCTACGAGCGCGCTGTCGCTGATGTGCGTGGCAAGGCGTCGCGGCGATCCCGTATCGGCTGTGCCAGCAGCGTCAGAACAGCGAACGCCAGGATGACTCCCACGCCCGGATAGAGCATTGCCAACTGCGTTCCCGGCGCAATGGCCGCGGTCACCACCGCGAGCCCGCCCTTGCTCACGGTCGGCCACGCCGCTGGTGCCCGCGACCATCAGCGCCGAGATGCTGAGCGCAAAGCCTACGCCCCGCAGCACCGAAGCGGGAAGCAGCACGGTCCACAAGCCTGGCTCGGGGCCGATGGTGCTTGCCTTGCGCGCCTGGATGCTCGGCGAAGCGGGCTGAACCTGCCCGGGACACGATCGGTATCGTTACTGAATCTTCCCCGCAGCCACATTCCCGCGGCTTCGCGGTCAAATGACGGGGTGCCCGTCATGCCGGGTTGCGGCACCCCTTCGCCCCAGCCTTCCATAGGGAAACCCGGCCCTCGCAGCGCCCTGCATGCCTAATGCGACCTTTTGTGGTCAATTGCGTGCAATCCGACACCAATGTAGGACTTTAGCTCGATCTTCGGTGTTGCCGGAATGTGAATTCAGCACATCTTGTTTCGTACCGAAGCAGTCCTGACCGGGGTTTGGACTTACCTTGATATTGCACCGCAACAAGCGGACGCGAGTTCGTGGCTCGGCGTCCGTCCGCTGCGGGCGGGTCCTTCAATCTCGATGTCGCGCCGCTCCTTGCGGCGCGATTTGGTTTTCACGAGAGGTGGCTATGCGTGTGTCAAAACCGGGTTCGGTTCTCTTTTCTCAGTCCCAGCGGCGCATCGCTGGTGCCATGGGCGGCCGCGTTCCCGGCGCTGGTGGCCGGCGCCGGCAATCGGGCGCCTTCGTCCCCAAGCTGGCGGCCTATGCGCTGCTGGCCTTCGTGCTGTGGCTGATGGTCGCAACGCTGGTCCAGCCGCTGTTGTCTTCGCAGGCCACCCGCGCCGTCTTGCAGGCGCCAGTGGCGCTGATCACTTCGCCGATCAACGGGGTGGTGTCGCAGATGGTGGTGCATGCACGCGACAAGGTGGAGCCCGGCACCATCGTGGCCACGGTGCGCAACCCGACCGTGAGCCAGGAAATCCTCACCACCCTGCGGTCGCAGCACCTCGCGCTGCAAAGCCAGCTGGCCCAGCTGGGCAACCAGTACAAGTCCGACAACCAGGAAATGAGGTCTGTCGGGCAGGAGGCCGGCGTGCACCGCGAGGCCTCGCTGGCGCAGGCCTGGGAGGCCTGGCAGATCGCGCGGCGGCAGCGCGACGTGGCGCACAGCGTGGTGGAAGAGCAGGAAAACAAGGTACGGACCAACCAGGCCCTGCTGGAGCAGGGAGCGATCAGCGAGCAGGTCATGAACTCGTCCATGGCGCAGCTGAACACGGCGCGTGCCAATGCCGCGGTGGCGGAGCAGTCCTTTGCCGGACAGGCCCAGACCGTGGCGAGCGCCGGGCAGGGGGCCTTCGTGGGCACCGGGGGCAGCAACCTGTTCCAGACGCTCGCCAGCCGCCGCGAGGCGCTGCGCAACAGCGTCGGCCGTGCCCAGCAGGACGCCGCCGCCATCTTCAAGCAACTCAAGCAGGTCAGGGACCTCGAGGAAGAGGAGCGCCGCCGGGTGGAGAAGCTGTCCTTCTACGAAATCAAGGCGTCCCAGGCGGGGCAGGTTCATTCCGTGCTCGCACCCGAAGGCGCGTACGTCACGGCGGGTGCCTCGCTGGTGCGGGTGACCGATTGCAGCCGGCTCGGCGTGGTGGCGGTGTTTCCGGCGCGGGTGGCCAAGCGGCTGGGCATCGGCTCCGTGCTCGACGTGAAGCTCACTGAATCCGCCAGGCCGGTGCCGGCGCGCGTGGAGCAATTGCTGCCCGTGGCCTCGGACGCGCTGCAGAGCACCTACAGCGTGCCGTTCCCGTATGCCGAGCAGGGCTCCATCTATGCCGTGGCCCGCATCGAAGGCAAGGAGCCGCAGGAGGCTGCGCCGGACGGCGGCAGCAACATGTGCGCGCCCGGCAAGGTGGTGTCGGCCAGCCTCAGGTCCTGAGCGCAGGCGCAAATGCACCACCCATCCGCACCGGAACAGAACCATGTCGGTCTTCCCCTTTTCCCGGCCCCTGGCGTCCTGCCTTGCCGCATCGATGGCACTGGCCTTGCCGGTGTCCGCTGCCTTCGCCCAGCCGTCCGGACCGCAAGCCATCAGCGCCGCGCAGCAAGCGCTCGCACGGCAAAGCTGCGAGGGGCTGCGGCGCGCGGTTGCGCAGGACCAGAAGGGCGTGGCTTCCGGCCCGCTGTTTCTCGCCAGCTACCGCGTCGCCGACCCGAAGCAGGGCACGCCGCTGGAACCCGCGCTGGCAGGCGCCGCCTTCACCTATGACAACGCACTGGCCGGCATCGCGCTGCTGGCCTGCGGCGACGCAGCCTCGGCCCGGCGCATCGGCGACGCGGTGGTGCGCGCGATGGAGCGCGACCCGAACGCGGCCGACGGGCGCGTGCGCAACGCCTACCGCGCCGGCCCGATGACCGAGGAAAAGGCCGCCTTGCCGGGGCGCTGGGATGCAGCCAAGAACCAGTGGATCGCCGACGCCTACCAGGTGAGCACGGCCACCGGCAACGTGGCCTGGGCCGCCTTGCTGCTGCTGAACCTGAACGAGGCCGAGCCCTCGCCCGCCTACCTGGCAGGCGCGCGCAGGCTGCTCGGCTGGATCGAGCAGCGCACCCGCGCCAGGAATGCGCCCGATGGCTACAACGGCGGCTGGTACGGCTGGGACAACGCGCAGCGCGCCCAGACCTGGAAATCCACCGAGCACAACATCGACATCGCAATGGCGGCCGCCTGGGCGGCCAGGCGCGCTGGCGGGCAGGCCGAAGCCGAGCGCCAGCAGGCGCGCACCGCGCTCGAGTTCGTCAACCGCATGTGGAACGCATCGGAGCAGCGCTTCAACATCGGCACCAAGGAAGACGGCGCCACCATCGCCACCGACGGCTCCGGCCTGGATGCACAGCTGTGGCCGCTGCTGGCGGCGCCCGAGGGTTCCTGCTCCTGGATGCGGGGGCTCGACTGGGTGGAGAAGCACCATCGCTTCGGCGAAGGCTACGGCTTCTCGCGCAGCCCGGACGGCATCTGGACCGAGGGCACCGCCCAGGCGGCCGCCACGATGGTGGCGCGCAAGGGCGCGGCGCCCAAGGCCCTGTGGCAGCTGCTGGCGTCGCAGCGCGCCGGCAACGGCCTGTACTACGCCACCCCCAGTGCCCGCATTTCCACCGGGCTGGCCATCGGCCCCGACTCGACCGGGGCCGACTTCTTCTACTACCGCTGGCCACACTTGGGCGCGACTGCCTGGATCGCGCTGGCCGCCACGGGGTTCAACCCCTTCACCGGCAAGACCGCCGCAACAGGAGCCACGTCACCATGTCCCACCTGATCGCCACACCGGAGTTCCAGCTCAACGCACTCGTTGCGGGCCTGGCGCTCCTCCTGATGACGTGGGGGCGGATCGACCGCACCTCCCACCGCGTGCTGTTCGGCGCGCTGACCGCGCTGCTGCTGATGCGCTATGCCATCTGGCGCGTGGTTGCGACCATGCCGCCTTCGGACCTGGGCTTCGAGACCCTGTTCGCCTGGGTGTTCCTGTGCTTCGAGCTGATGGCCATCGTCTACACGCTGATGTCCATCCACATGCTGGTCCGGCGGCGCGACAACCACCAGCTGGCCGACCGCGGCGAAGCGCTGCTGCGCGGCCGCGGCGCGCAGGTGCCGGCCGTGGACGTCTTCATCTGCACGTACAACGAAGAGCTGGCGGTGCTGGAGAAGACCATCATCGCCGCGCAAGCCATCGACTACCCGAACCTCAACGTGTGGGTGCTCGACGACACCCGGCGCGACTGGCTGCGCGAGTATTGCGAACGCAGGGGCGTGCACTACGCGCGCCGGCCCGACAACAGCCATGCCAAGGCCGGCAACCTCAACAACGGCCTGCGGTTGTCGGCGGGCGTGACCAATGCGCCCTACATCCTGGTGCTCGACGCCGACTTCGCGCCGCAGCGCCAGATCGTCTACCGCATGCTGGGCCTGTTCGCGGACCGCAAGGTCGGGCTGGTGCAGACGCCGCAGTTCTATTACAACGCCGACCCCATCCAGCACAACCTGCGCGCCACCGACAGCTGGGTGGACGAGCAGCGCGTGTTCTTCGACGTGCTGCAGCCGGCCAAGGACGCCGTGGACTCGGCGTTCTGCGTGGGCACCTCCTTCATCGTGCGGCGCGACCTGATCACCGCCGCGGGCGGCTTTCCGGTGGGCAGCGTGTGCGAAGACATCCACACCACCTACCTGCTGCTGCGCCACGGCCACATCACGCGCTGGCTGGGCGAGCGGCTGTCGAACGGCCTGTCGGCCGAGAGCATCGTCGACTACATCAACCAGCGCAGCCGCTGGTGCCTGGGAACGGTGCAGCTCGCGCTGCTGCCCGACGGCCCGCTGCGCGGCCGGGGCTACAGCTTCTCGGCGCGGATGCACTTCCTGCACGGGCTGCTGCACTGGCTCGGCAAGCCGTTCATGGCGATGGTCATGCTGGCGCCCGCGCTCTACTGGCATGCCGGGGTCTCGGTGTTCCATGCCACGCCGCAGGCTTTTGCCTCCTTCGGGCTGCCGCCGCTCATGATGTTCTGGGCCTACAGCTACTGGATCAGCGGGCGGCGCTGCCTGCCCGTGTTCAGCGAGGTGAGCCAGCTGGTGGCGGCCATGGCCGTCACCAGCACGCTGGCCAGCGCCATGCTGCGGCCGTTCGGGCGGCCCTTCAAGGTGACGAACAAGGGGCTCGACCGCTCGAAGACGGTCGTGCACTGGAAGCTGGTTGCCATGTTCGGCGGGCTCCTGGTGGCGCTGCAGCTCGGCGGCGCGTCGGTCGCCTTGAGCGGCGAGGCGCTCACGCCGGGCGACGAGCTGAACCTGGTGTGGACCGGCATCGCACTGCTGCTCTGCCTGGCTGCGCTCATGGCCTGCGTCGACCTGCCGCGGCCGGAGCAGGAAGAGCGCTTTCCCTGGCGTGCGCGCACCCGGGTGCGCACCGCGGCGGGTGAGGGCGAATCGCGCTTCGTCAACATCGCGGCCGACGGCGCGCTGCTGGAAGCCAAGGCCCCGCTGAAACGCCTGCGCGTGGGGCAGCCGCTGGAGGTCTACGTCGACCCGGTGGGATGGCTCCCGGCCCGCCTGGCCGCCAGGAGCTCCGCGGGCGCCGAGCTGCGCTTCGCCGGCACCGAGGCCCAGCGCGAGCAACTGGTGAGCCACGTGTTCAACGTGCCGCCGAGCCACGTCGCGGTCCAGGTGCGGCCATGGAAGGCTGCCTCGGCCTTGCTGGCGAGCGCGGGCTTCGGATCTCCCGGCGCGAACTTCGTGCGCCTGGCCCTGCGGCTGCTGCTGCTGGTGCTGGCGACCTGCGTGGTGCTGGTGGTGAGCGGATGCAATCTCACGCCGCCGCTCAAGCAGCCCGACCTGACGGTGCCCTCGCAATGGCCGGCCGGCACGACGGCGCCGAATGCGGAACCCGTCGACTGGCGCAGCTTTGTGCAGGACGACGAACTGCGCGGGCTCATCACCACCGCCCTCGCGCAGAACCGCGACCTGCGCGCCTATGCCGCGCGTGCCCGCGAAGCCCGGGCCGTGTATGCCGGCAGCCGCGCCTCGCTGTTCCCGCAGATCGGGCTGTCGGGCCATGCGCAGCGGGCGCAGACCACCACGCAAGGCTCGCTCAGCCCGCTGGGCAACGTGCCGACCGACGGCCGGGTGTCCAGCAGTTTCGACATCCAGGCCGGCGTCACGTCGTACGAACTCGACTTCTTCGGCCGCCAGCAGAGCGCGACCCAGCAGACCGGCTCGCTGGCCGAAGCGGGCAACAAGGACTTCGCGGCTGCGCACATGAACCTGGTGGGAGAGGTGTCGAATGCCTACCTCACGCTGCGCGCCGACCGCGCCTTGCTCGCGCTGGCCAATGCCAACGAGTCCGGCCTGGCCGCCAACGCCGACATGATCGGGCGCGCCAAGGCGGTGGGCGGTGCGGCGCAGCTGGACGTCTACCGCGCGCAGTCGCTGCTGCAGAACGCCCGCGTGAAGCAGGAAGAATTCCGCATGCGCGTCGCGCAGGATCTTCAGTGGCTGAACGTGCTCGTCGGCCAGCCGGTGTCGCCCGACACGGGCAGCGCCCGGCCCTGGCCGCAGCGCTCCACCGCGCAAGTGGCGGCGGGCCTGCCGTCCAGCCTGCTGCAGCGCCGGCCCGACCTGCTGGCGGCCTATTCGCGTGTCGAAGCCGCCAATTCGGGCGTGGGCGCGGCCAAGGCCGCGATGCTGCCGACCATTTCGCTCACGGCGCTCGCGGGCGGCGTGAGCCGGGAGCTGTCGACGCTGCTGAGCAGCGGCAACAGCAGCTGGGCCGGGGTGCTGGGGGTGTCGCTGCCGCTGTTCGACTGGGGCCGCCGCTCGGCCAACATCACGGCCAACGAGGAGCGACTGGCAGCGGCCATGGCGTCCTATGAGCACGCCGCGCAAATGGCATTCCGCGAAACCGCCAACGCCCTGATCGCCGAGGACCACCTGCGCCCGCAACTGGAGGCGCAGCAGGCCCGCGTGCAGGCGCTGGAGAAGGTGGCGAACATTGCGCGCACGCGCTTTCGCAGCGGCCTGGAAGACTATTTTGCAAGCCAGGACGCCCAGCGCGAGCTCTATGCCGAGCAGCAGCAGCTGATCGAGCTGCAGCTCAAGGAGGCCGTGAACATGGTCAACCTCTACAAGGCCATTGGGGGCGGGTGGCAGGGCGCACGGGCCTGAGCCGCCCCCGGGGATGATCAGCCCACCTGGTTGATGGCGTCCTTCAACGCCTTGCCTGCCGCGAATTTCGCGCTCTTGCTCGCCTTGATCGTGATCTGCTCGCCGGTCGACGGATTGCGGCCGGTGCGCTCGGCACGGTCGGCCACGCTGAAGGTGCCGAAGCCGATCAGCTGCACGGTCTCCCCACGCACCAGGGCGCGCGAGAGTTGTTCGAGCGCCGAGTCGAAGGCGCGGCCGGCGTCGGCCTTGCTGAGGTTGGTGTCTTCTGCGATGGCGGCGATGAGTTCGGTCTTGTTCAAAACAGGAATTCCTTTCGATAGAACATTTGTGAAAACCACGGAGGGTCGTCCCCGAGTTTGACCGAATGCGGCGGGCGGATTCCCGCCCGGGCCCGCATATGTGCTTCTAAATCTGCGGACCTGTGACGGATGTCCGCTTCACGCATTCGTGAAGTACTGGGCAGAACGGGGGGCTGGTTACTGTTTCTCACGTAAACCAAAGTCGATCGTGAAGCATTTCCTGTCTAAATGTTAGTAATTCACATATCTTGTGGCCTCACTGACGGCCACGGCGCTCATCCGAAGCAGCGCCTGACAATTTCAACCAAGGAGTCCGCATGAAAAAAACCGCCGCCATTGTGATCTTCTCGTTTGCGATGACCCTGCTCCTGAGTGCCTGCGTGTACCCCGTGGTGGACCCGGGGCCAGGGCCGGGCAAGGGCGGCTTCTGCCCGCCTGGACAAGCCAAGAAGGGCAACTGCTGACCCGCGACCCTGTGCAGCCTGCGCGGGCGGCAGTGCCGCGCGCCAGGCCTGCCTGAATCGAACGCTCGATCCGGGCCGGGAACACGAAGCCGCCACCTCATGACTTCTGCATACACGCTCCGCCAGAACCGGATCGCACTCGTGGACTCCGACGCCCTGCAACGCATGTGCACCGGCAGTTCGCTGAAAGCCATCGGCATCGACCACGCCTCCTTCGAGCATCTTCATGGCCTGATCAACGCCGCCCGCGAAGGGCGGCGCTTCGATGCCATTCTTCTTGGACTGCACGCGGATGCAGCGCCGGTCGTGGCGCTCATTGCCGACGTGTGGAGCGCGCTCGGCCAGCGCGTTCACGTGTTCTTCATGGCGCATCCGACCGAACTGCCCCACGCGCAGGAGGCGCTTTCGCGGTCGGCTGTCGGCGGATGGCGTTCGCAGGTGATTCTTTCCCCCGCGAGCGATGCCGAATTGCGCGCCGTCTTTCACGGCAAGGGATTCCATGCTTAGCCCGTTCCTCGGCGACCCGAGCCCGGACGAGCCGGCTCCACCTCCCGCGCGGCCGGCCTGGCTGGCCTTGCTGCCCGTGCTCCTGTACGTTCTGGCGACCGTTTCCTTTCTGGCCATGGCGATGCGGGTGCCAAACATCGTTGCCGCGGCCCTGTTCGTGACGGCGGCCATCGTGTCGCTCGGGGCGGGCCTCATTCTCGGCTTGAGCCTGTGGCTCTTCCCGGAGCTTCCGCGCTAGTTCTTCCGCCGCTTCGCAACGACAACGACAACGACAACGATGAACAAGCCCGCACCGTCGATCTTCCGCATCCAGGATTGGCGCGGAACATTGGTTGCCGCCCTGGTCGCCCTCCTGATCGTGATGGCCGTGGTCATGAAGTGGCTGGTCGAATTCCAGGTTTCGGCGGCGCAGGAACGCCGATCGCTTGAGGCGCTTGCCCGCCGGGCCGAGGCGCAGTGCTTCGGACTCGCAACGCATCGCGCAACGCAGGCCTGCCTGGCGCAGCGTGCGGCCCAGGCCAATCTCGCAAAATAGAAAGCGCCTTGCGGGCGGCAGGCCCGCGGCGCTGCTAGCGTGCCCTGGGCTGCTTGCCAGCCTTCGGCTTCTGGCGCGCGGCAGCCTCCAGCGGCGCGCATTCCGCGAACTCCTGCGAGCCCATGTTCAAGAGCGGCAGCAGCGCGGCAGCGGGCGCCACCGCGCCCAGCGCAATCGCCGAACCCAGCTTGAGCGCCACGGCGCCCTTGTCGACGCCGACGTCGGGGTTCTTGAACGTGCCCTTGACGTACAGCGGCGAGCGCAGCGAAAGAACGCGCAGCGCCTTGTTCCGCGGCTGGATTTCCAGCGCGAGCTGTTCCCTGGAAAGATCGATGAGCCCGCTCACGTTGACGACCGACTCGTCCGTGTCCAGCACGAAGGAGCGCGTCTGCATGACGCCCTGCGTCACCGTGAAGTCGCTCGCAAGGCAGTTCAGCTGGACCTGCCTGTCGCCGAACAGCTGGGTCGCCACCACGCTGCCGATGTTCAGCCCCATGGCCTCGAGCAGGAACTTGCTCATCGTGCCCTTGGTCACCAGCGCCTTCACCTCGCCGTTCGAAGTGCCCAGCAGGGCCGCGACGGAGTTGCCGGATGCGGACAGCGCCGCGTCGCCGCCGACTTCGCCCAGGCTGGCCTGCATGGTGTCCAGCGTCGGAAAGAGTTCCTTGATCCTGAGCCGGCGCGCCGAGAGCTGCAGGTTGGCGCGGATCGGGTCCTGCCGGCCGTCGAGCTTGACCGTGGCGGCCAGGGTACCGCCCGCCACGCCAAAGCTCAACGGCGTGAGCGAGAGCACACTGTCCTTCAGGTGAAGATCCGCCACCAGGCTGTCGATGGGCAGGTCCTTCGCATGGAAGATCTTGCGGCCGGCAAACTTGACGTCCGCATCGATGCTGCCCCAGCTTGCGGTGTCGAACTTCTCCACCGGCAGCACCTTGCCCACCGGCTGGACGGCCGCGGCTCCCCGCTTGGCCTTGCTTGCGTTCGAATCGGCGCCGATCAGCGGCGCCAGGTCTTCCAGCCGCAGCTGGTTGGAGTGCACCTGGCCGCGCAGCAGCGGCCGCGGCTGCTGCGAGACGTATTCCAGCGTGCCCGCAATGTCGCTGGCGCCCACGCGCCCCTTGAAGTTCTCGTACAGCCAGCGCCCCCCGGCCTTGTCGAGCTTGCCGACCAGATGGCCTTCGGTGCTGAACGGGGGCGTGTTGGGCAGCGTGATGCCGGTGATCGGGTACAGGTGTGCCATGCTCGCGCCCGAGAGCTTGAGCCGCAGGTCCAGCGCGGCCAGCGCGTCGGGCTTGGTCAGCGTGCCGGCGATGTCGATGCGCGTTGCACCTACCTGCACGCCGGCCTGCAAGGGATAGGGCTTCGTGTCCTGCTGCAGCGAGAGTACGGCGCCGGCCTTGCCGCTTCCTTGCACCGGCGTCTGGCGGAAGGTGCCGCCGAGCTTCCAGCCGATGCCGTAGCCCTCGGCGCTTTCCGTGGGCAGGCTGTCGATGTCGACCTTGAGATCGAGCCTTGCCGTTGCATCGGCAAGCTTCACCGTGCCTTGGCTCAGCACCAGCCGCTGCAGGTCGAGCTTCCAGCTCGAGGGCTCCGTGCCGCCGGGTGCGGCTGCCAGCGTCCAGTTGTTCTTGCCGTCCACGGTGCGTTCGAGCGACAGAACGGGGCCGGCGAGCTCGAGCGTGGGAATGCGGATGGTGTGGTTCAGCAGGGGCAGGGGGTTCAGCGAGAAGGTCAGCTGCCTGATCTCGGCCAGGTGCGGGCCGGTCTTGCCCCAGTCGGCATTGCCCAGCGTGATGTCCTGTGCGCTCAGCCTCGGCCACGGCACCCAGCGGCGCCAACCTGTTTCGGCTTCGGGGCTCGCCCACTGCAGGACCAGGTCGCCGCGGATCGCGAAGGGGCGGCCGGTCGCCTCGCTCACGCGCTGGTTGATCCATGGCCTGGCGCGGTTCCAGTCGAAGCTCAGGAGGGCCGCGATGCACAGCGCCACCAGCACCGACAGGAGAAGCAGGCCCCACCCCACGGCGCGGGGAAACATCGATGATTTCATTTTTTCACTCCCTTGAGACGGCCCTTGCGCAATGCAGCCATTGCAGGGCACTGTACCTTCCGCAGCTCTGCGCGAACTGCGAACGGCAGCAAGGGAGTGAGTCGCCCCGGGAGCGGCGCGTTCACGAGGGCGGCCGATGCCGGCGCCCGATCGTGAAGAATTTCACTTCGAGCGCGCTTCGATCAGGCTTCTATCGCAGCACCAGCACCGGAATGTGCGAGTGGGTCAGCACATGCAGCGTCTCGCTGCCCATCAGCAGCCGCGCCAGGCTGCGCCGGCCATGCGAGGCCATCACGATCAGGTCGCACTCCTGGTTCTTGGCCGTGGCGATGATGGCTTCGGCCACCTGGTTCGACTTCATGACGATGGCCTGCGCGCTGCGCACCCCCCTGGCGATGGCGGCGCTCCTGACCGCATCGACCAGGCGCTGGGCGGCCTGTTGCGCCTGTTCTTGCGAGGCTTCGATCTCGCGCTGGTTCAGCACCATCGAGCCTTCGAAATAGCCATAAGGCTGGAGGTGCGCGACGTTGACGCTCACCAGTTCCGCCTGAGCCAGCAGGGCAAGATCGATGGCGGTGGCGACCGCCTGTTCGGAGAGCGAAGAGCCATCGGTGGCGACGAGAATACGCTTGTACATGGCCGACTCCTTGGCCCCCGGCACTGCGGGTGCCTTCGCATTTCAGTCTAGTTCGCGGGTATGGGCGCTACAAGCAAGGAAGCTGGGCTCCCGCCCCTAATCGCGAGCCAGGGGCGGGAGCCCGCGCCGCCGCGCCCTGGCAGCGCGGCCGGCACCCGATTCAGAGAGTCGAGCGGAAGGAGCCGCCCTCGACGCGCACCGCGGCGTTGGTGTGGTTTATTTCTCGAGGCGCTTGAGCATTTCTTTGGCCACGCCGACCGCCGAGGCGGGGTTCTGGCCGGTAATGAGCTCACGGTCGCTCACGACGTTCGAAGTGAACGGGACCTTGTTGCTGCTGTAGGCGCCGCCGGCCAGCTGCAGCGCGGTCTGCGGATAGAACTTCATCACGCCACCCTGGAGCAGCCCCTTGGCCAGTTCTTCCTCCTGATTGCTGATCACGGTCATGCGATAGCCCGCATAGATCCAGTTGGGGCGCTGCCCGACCGTGCCGCGCGCCGCCAACCGGGTCGTGAAGCCTTGTGCATCGGACAAGGTCGAGAGCAGGGCGATCGGACCGTGGCATACGAGCGCCGTGGTCTTGTTGCGTGCATGGAAGTCGGCGAGCAGCCGGCCCAGTTCAGGGCTGGTGAGCAGATCCTGCATGGGCGCGTGGCCGCCCGGAACATAGACCGCATCGAAATGCGCATAGCCGATCTGTGCGACGCGCGAGAGGCTCATCACCGGCGAGTCCGTGCGCGAGGTGAGCTTCAGCTTGTCGAGCAGCGCCTTGTGCTGCTCCATGGCGGACACGTCGCCGTCGAAGTACATCTTGTCGACCGATGACGCATCCACCGTGGGCGCATTTCCCCGCGGCGTGGCGAAAGTCACTTGATGGCCGGCGTCCAGCAGCAGCTTCACCGGCTGCATCAACTCGTTCAGGTAGAAGCCGGTGGCGAAGACCTTGCCGTCCTTCAGGTCGAGGTGGTCGGAGTCCGACAGGACGACCAGCACGTTGGCGGCCTGGGCGCCGAGTGCGCAAAGGCCGAGCAGCGCAGCGGCGACGAGGGGGCGTAGAGGGAGAACGGATGGGGATGCGGTGGTGGAAGTCATGATTCGACTGTATTGATGGTTGCTCGGGCGATAAACTGGTGTTCGGGGAAAAAATTAGTTCTTTGGGGGACAAGATGGGGCGAAGATTCGATCACCTGGGAGATGTGGAAACCTTCGTCACAGTGGTCGAGAAGGGCTCCATGACGGCCGCTGCCGTGGCACTGGCCACCACGCCGTCGGTGCTCAGCCGCGCCATCACCCGGCTGGAAACGCGGCTTGGCGTGCAGCTGCTGCGCCGCACGACGCGGCGCCTGGGCCTCACCGAAGAGGGGCGGGCCTACCTGGAGCAATCGCGCGCGGCTTTTGCGCTGATCGACGATGCCGAGCGCGCGATGCAGGGCCGGGGCGACGCGCTGGTGGGCAGCGTGCGCCTGAGCGTGCCCACCACCTACGGCCACCACCGGCTGCCGGCGCTGCTGCAGCGGTTTTCCGCGCAGCATCCGCAGGTGCGCGTCGAATTGAGCATCACCAACCGCAACGTGGACCTCGTGGCCGAGGGCTACGACCTCGCGATCCGGCTGGGCCAGCTGCCCGACAGCGGCCTGGTCGCGCGCAAGCTCGAGGACGCGCCGATGTGCCTGCTCGCGGCACCGGGCTACATCGAACGCGCGGGCGCGCCGGGCAGCATCGCCGAGCTCGCACGCCACAGCTGCCTGCCCTTCGTGATGCCGAGCACCGGCCGCGTGTCGCCATGGCTGCTGCGCGAGCAGGGACGCGACGTGGATTGGCTGCCGCACGGCGCCCTGCAGGTGTCGGATGACGTGCTCGGCGTGGTCTCGCTGGCGCTGGGCGGCTTGGGCATCTGCCAGACCTACGACTTCATCGCACGCGACCTTGTTGCGCAGGGCCGGGCCGTCGAGGTGCTGGCGCAGGCGCGCGGGCGCACGCGGCCGTTTTCAGTGATCTATGCGCCGCACCGGCGGCTCTCGTCGGCTTCGCGCGCGCTGATCGATTCGCTGGCGGGAAACGCTCAGCCCGGCCCCGGCGCCTCCCACGCAAACCCCACGCCGTAGACCGAGCGGATCCAGTCGTGCGAGGGCGTGACGGCGCCGAGCTTGCGCCGCAGGTTCTTGACGTGGCTGTCGATGGCGCGCTCCGTCACGTCCATGGTGTCGTCGTAGGCCAGCTCGAGCAGGCGCGCGCGCGAGAAGATGCGGCCCGGGTGCCGCGACAGCACCTGCAGCAGCCCGAACTCGCGGCGCGTGAGATTGAGCGGCGTGCCTTCGAGCGATGCGCGCCAATGCACGTCGTCCAGCACCAGGCCGGACATGCCATGGCGGGCCTGGCCGCGCTCCGCGGGCGGCTCGGTGCGCCGCAGCACGGCGCGCACGCGCGCCACCAGTTCGCGCGGGGAGAAGGGCTTGCAGACGTAATCGTCGGCGCCCAACTCCAGCCCGAGCAGGCGGTCGACCTCCTCGATGCGCGCAGTGAGCATGATGATCGGATGACTGGTGTGCTCCCGCACGCGGCGCAGCACCTCGATGCCGTCGAGACGCGGCAGCATGATGTCGAGCAGCGTGAGTTCGGGCGGCGACGCGATCAGATGGTCGAGCGCGCTCTGGCCATCGGCGAAATGCGTGGTCTCGTAGCCGGCATGGCGCAGGTAGTCCTGAACCACCGATGCGATGTCGAGTTCGTCCTCGACGATGACGATGCGGGTCATGGCGATGCGGCCCTGGAGAGCGGAAGGGTGATGGTCACGCGCAGCCCGCCGAGTTCCGAAGCCTGGGCGTCGATGATGCCGCCATGGGCCTCGATGGTCGCGCGGCAGATCGACAGGCCGAGCCCGGAGCCGCCGAGCTCGCGGCTGCGCGAGGACTCGCCGCGGAACAGTCGGTCGAACAGGCGCGGCATTTCCGGCTCGGGAACGCCGGGCGCGCTGTCGTCGAAATCCAGCGTCAGACTGTTGCCCGTCCAGGCGCCGTCGACCGTGGCGCCGATGCGCAGCCGGCCGCCGGCGTCGGTGTAGGCGAGCGTGTTCTCCAGCAGGTTCATGAAGACCTGGTGCAGCCGGTGCGCGTCGCCGTCGATCATCGGCTGGGCCTGCGCCGAGATGCGGTCGATGGCGCTGCGGTCCACCGTGATGCCGCGCGCGGCGAACCGGTCGCGCGTGTGGTCGAGCGCTTCCTTCAGCAGCGAGAGCGGGAACACGGTGGTCGCGAGCAGGTCGCTCTGCGGCTCGCGCATGCTGCTGCGCAGATCGTCCACCAGCTGGCCGAGCCGAATCACCTGCCGATGCAGCCGCAGTGCGGTGCGCTCGTCGAAGCTGCGCACGCCGTCCTGCAGGGCCTCGATCTCTGCGCGCATGGCGGCCAGCGGCGTGCGCAGCTCGTGCGCCGCATCGGCCAGCCAGGCGCGGCGCGAGGCCTCCACCGTGTCCAGGCGCTGCGCCATGTCGTTGAAGGTCTTGCCGAGCAGCGCGAGCTCGTCCGAGCCATGCACGGCCACGCGCGTGGACAGCCGCCCGCGCGCCACGTCCTGCGCGGCCTGCGTGAGTTCGTCGATCGGCCGGAACCAGCGGCGCGCCAGCAGCCACGACAGCATCAGCGCAAAAGCCAGCCCGCACAGGCCGGTAAGGGCGATCACGCCGGACTGGCGCGCGAGGAAGGCGCGGTCGGCCTCGCTCTCCAGGCCCTGCATCGGCGCGAGCACCAGGTAGCCGACGACCGAGCGGCCGTGCCGGATCGGCAGGCGCGCGGCATTCTCCGGGTCGACCTTCGCGCCGACCACGTGCGCGCCGCGCGCATCGACCACGCCCAGGCGCTGGAAGATCGAATCGGCGGCTTCGCGCGGATCGGGAAAGAACCCCAGCGGCGGTGGCGGCGCAAAGCGCCTGGGCAGCAGCTCGAGCTGGGCAGAAGGCGGAGGAGGAGGCGGCGGCCGGGATCCGTTCTCGCCACGGCTTTCGGACCCATTGCCGCCGCCGCCCGGCCCGCGGTTCTCGTACCAGGGCGGGAGCTTTCTTTCGTCGGCGTTGCTCGCGCCGTCGAGCACGGCGGCGAGCCGGCCCATCTGCAGGCGATGCCAGGCGTCGTCGTTGCCCTGCAGCTTCTTCCAGTCGCCGTTGGCCGCATAGTGCTTGAGCAGCAGCTGCGAGAGCCAGTCCATGCGCCGGATCTCGATCTCGGCCACGTAGGAGCCTAGGCCGCGCTGCAGCGCCACGATGGAAAGCCCGGCGAAGCTGAGCAGCAGCACGATCAGCAAGGCGGCCAGCGCCAGGAAGATCTTCCTGGAAAGTGTCAGGCGCGGCATGGGCTCGGGGGAGGCATGGCCGCATTCTGCGGCACGCGTTCGGGGCGGGGAGGCGTCATGGGAAACGGCCGATCATGGCCACGAATCGAGGAGGAAATTGGGAGAGCCGTCCCTCCCACATTTCTCCCCAATCAAATCGCACGATGCGTGCCATGAACCCGTTCACGCACCGACGCCCAAAGACGAAGAGGACCTTCCAGGCCCTTGTGGCCCCCGCGCTCGCATGGGTGAGTCCGGCATACTGCGCGCCGGCGCCATGGTCCTGGACCGAGCTCTGGTCCGACCCGGGCATCGACACGCTGTTGCTGCTGCTGGCCGCGCTTTTCTGGGCGGTGACCCATGTCTGGGCGCTGCTGGTCGTCTGGGCGGAAGCACGCGCCACCCGATCGGCCGGGACCGGCATCGCGGCAGGAAAAGAGAAACCATGACGGCACAGGGCAGCAAGGCCGAGGCCATCGGATGCCGCGGTCTCTCGCTCAAGAGCGAGGCACGCACAAGGGCCACCGTGCCCCAGTGCACTTGAGCGCCGTCTGGCACGCCCGCGCCGAAGCTGCGGAAGACGACGGGCCCATGCTTTCGCAGCGCCTCCTGGGTTTGCTGGCTTGCTGCGGCCTGGTGATCGGCATCGTGGTGGCGGCGAGCGGCGGATGCGTCGTGGCCGGCAAGGCCAGCGCAGGCAGTTCAACTCTTTCCACCCTGGCGCCGATCATGGCCACCGACAGCCGGGCCGCCCGGCCGTCGCACACCGCCTGCGTGCCGTCTCAGGCCGGCCGTTCCTCGAAGGCGAAGCCGACACCGTAGATCGAGCGGATCCAGTCGTGCGACGGCGATGCGGCGGCGAGCTTCCTGCGCAGATTCTTGATGTGCCCGTCGACCGCGCGCTCATTGACGTCGAGCGCGTCCGGAAACGCGGCCTCGAGCAGCGCCGAGCGCGAAAACACCCGACCCGGCTCGCGCGAGAGTGCCTGCAGCAGGTTCAGCTCGCGGCCCGTGAGCGCGAGCAGCCGCCCCTCGATCCTCACGCTGTGGGAGCTGCCGCCGAACGCCACGGAAGGCGAGGCCATGGCGGCGCACTGGCGCTGCGCATGGCGTCGCAGCACCGTGTTCACGCGCGCCACCACTTCGCGCGACGAGAAGGGCTTGCACACGTAGTCGTCGGCGCCCAGGTCCAGGCCGCGCAGGCGGTCGGCTTCGCGCGTGCGGGCCGTCAGCACGATGATCGGATGGTCGCTGTGCGAGCGCACCTGCTCCAGCACCCGGAGGCCGCCGATGCGCGGCAGCGCGGTGTCGAGCACCGTGAGGGCCGGCGGCGACCTGAGGATGCGGTCGAGCGCGGCTGCGCCATCGGCGATGTGCTCCACATCGTGGCCGGCGCGCTGCAGCCCTTCGAGCAGCGCGGCGGCCATCTCGCGGCCTTTTTCGGCCAGCAGGATGCGGCTCATGGATGGGTGCTCCGCTTCAGAACGACGTGCCGATCTGGAACTGGAAGCGCTGCGTCCGGTCCGCCGCAATGCCGTTGGCTTCGTCGAGCTTCTGGTACACGAGCGGCACCGCATAGGCCAGGCGCAGCGGACCGAGCGGAGAAATCCAGCTGATGCCCACGCCCGCCGATGCGCGCAGGCGGTTCTGTGCCTTCCACTGCGCGTCGGTCATGCTCGCGGTGCGCTCCGCGAACACGTTGCCGGCATCGAAGAAGGTGTAGAGCCGCAGCGACCGGTCGTTGCCCGCGCCCGGGAAGGGCGTGCTGAACTCCATGTTGAAGATCGCCTTGCGCGTGCCGCCGAGCGCACCGCCCGTGACCGCATCGGTCGGCCCGAGCGAGTTCTGTTCGAAGCCGCGTATGGAACCGAGCCCGCCCGCATAGAAGTTCTTGAAGATGGGATACGTGGTGCCGCCCAGCGCCTTGGCATAGCCGAGCTGGCCGTTGATGGCGAGCGTGTACTGCTTGGACAGCGCGAAGTACTGCTGGTACTGGTAGGTGCTCTTCAGGTAACGCAGATCGCTGCCCACGCCCACCTCGAGGTTGGCGCTCTGCAGCCGGCCCTTGGTGGGCACCAGCGCGCTGTCGCGGTCGTCGCGCGCCCAGCCGATGGTCGCGGGAATGCCCACCTTGCTCTTCGAAGCGCACACAACGCTCGGCGCGGTGCCCGTGCACTGGAAGTAGTCGAGGTAGGCCTGCGGCGTGCCGGTGTACACGTAGGAGCCGTCGACCAGCGTGTAGGCGCCGTTGGTGCCCGGCGTGAAGCTGTAGCGCTCCACGCCGATGCCGAGGTAGACCGTGTCCAGTTCCCCGAGCGGCAGCCCGAAGCGCACCGAGCCGCCATCGCTCGCGAGCTTGTAGTTGCCGTCCGCCTCGTAGTAGGGGCGGGTGGTGGTGTGGAACAGGTTGAAGGTGCGCGAGATGCCGCTCGGCGTGAAGTACGGGTCGGTGGCCGTGAGGGAGATGGTGCGGTTGTACGAGCTCGTGTTGACCTGCAGGCCCAAGTAGTTGCCCGTGCCGAACACGTTCTCCTGCGTGATGCCGAAGCTCAGCGACACCTTGTCGGTCGATGAGTAGCCCGCGCCGAGCTGCAGCGAACCGGTCGGCTTTTCGGTCACGTTGGCCGCCAGGTCGACCAGGTCGGGCGACCCCGGCACCTCGGTGGTCTCGATATTCACGTCGGTGAAGTAGCCGAGGCGGTCCACGCGGTCGCGCGAGAGCTTGATCTTGTTGCCGTCGTACCAGGCGCCCTCGTACTGCCGGAATTCGCGGCGGATGACTTCGTCGCGCGTTCTTGCGTTGCCCCCGATGTTCAGGCGCCGGACGTAGGCGCGCCGCGAGGGTTCCGCCCGCAGCACCAGCGTGACTCGGTTGTTGTCGCGGTCGATCTCGGGTTCTGCCTTGACGCGCGCGAAGGCATAGCCGACGGTGCCGAAATAGTCGGTGAAGGCCCGGGTGGTGGCGTTCACGTCTTCGCCGTTGTAGGGCTGGCCGGGGCGGATCGTCACGAGCGACTTGAACTCGTCTTCGCGTCCCAGGTAGTTGCCCGAGAGCTTGACGCCGGCCACCGCAAACTTCTGCCCCTCGGTGATGTTGATCGTGAGCGTGAGCGTCTCCCGGTCCGGTGAAATGGCGACCTGCGTGGAATCGATGCGGAACTCGAGATAGCCGCGCGTGATGTAGAAGGAGCGCAGCGTCCCCAGGTCGCCGTTGAACTTGCTGCGCGAATACTGGTTCGACTTGGTGTACCAGCTCAGCCAGCCGCCGCTGTCCTGGTCGAACAGGTCGAGCAGGGTGCTTTCGCCGAAGGCCTGGTTGCCGACCACGCGCACTTCCTTGATGCGCGCGGACTCGCCCTCGGTCACGGTGAAGGTCAGGTTGACGCGGTTGCGCTCCAGCGGCGTCACGGTCGTGATGACCTGCGCACTGTAGAGGCTGCGGCTGATGTACTGCCGCTTGAGTTCCTGCTCCGCGCGGTCGGCCAGCGCCTTGTTGTAGGGCTGGCCCTCGGCCAGGCCCACGCTGCGCAGCGCCTTCTGGAGCGCGGCCTTGTCGAACTCCTTGGTGCCGACGAAGTCGACGTCGGCAATCGACGGGCGTTCCTCGACGATCACCACCAGCACGCTGCCGTTGATGTCGATGCGCACGTCCTTGAAGAGGCCGAGCTCGAACAGCGAGCGGATGGCTGCGCTGCCGCGGTCGTCGCTGTAGGTGTCGCCCGCCCTGATGCCGAGCGTGGCAAACACCGTTCCTGGCTCCACGCGCTGCAGGCCCTCGAGCCGGATGTCCCTGACGGTGAACGGATCGGCGGCCCAGGCTGGCGCGCAGGCGATCGAGAGAAACATGGCGGCAAGGACGCAGGCGGGCTTGGAAGGATTCATCGCCGCATGGTCCCCGCCAAAGTCGGAGAAATCTGGGATGCCCTGCGTCCCGCGGGGGCGTGCCGCAGGCGCCGCTACTGCAGTCCGATGCCTGCCGCTGCAGCAGCGCCCATGCCGTTCCAGCGTGTGTAGATCTGCTCGCTTCTTTCGCGGCAGTTCTGCATGTGCTCGTCGAGCGAGAGGCTGCCCTGGATGTCGAGCAGCCGCTGCGCGGTGCGGTCGATGGCGTCGGCATCCAGCAGCGGATAGGTGCGCGCGGTGCGGCCGTTGTTGCGCACCAGGCGCGCAATGTAGGGCAGGTCCTGCTGCGTGATCACGGCAGCGGGCATCACGCCTTCGAGCTCGACACCCTCGCAGGGCAGCAGCACGAAATACTGCAGCCGCAGCTCGTCGTTCAGCAGGCTTCGCAGCTGCGTGGTCTTGCGGCCGCCCTGCCAGGCGGGGTCCTTCACCTCGCGTGCCCGGCTGCAGCCCTGCAGGCGCAGGAACCAGCGCGGCGGCGCTTCGGCCGATTTCTTGCGGTAGACGAAGGCATTGCGCCAGGCCTTGATCTCGAACAGGTAGACGCCGGTTTCGCACACCAGCACCGCGTCGATCATGGCGGTACGCACCACGCTGCCCTCGGGCATCGGGATGATCAGGTTGCGAAGAATGCGCAGGTGGGAAAAGGCCGGGCTGAATGCGCTGGCGAGCTGCTGCACACCCAGCGAGGCCGCGGTGGTGTTCTGCAATGCAATGGTCATGTCGGACTCCTTCGGGTGCCGAGCATTGCGTGCCATTTGGGAGATTTCTGGTACGAGGCCTTGCAGGGGCGAGGGGCTTGGGCGTGCGCGCAAACAACAGTCGATGCAAGGCGGGCCGCGTCGACCAGATTCCTCCAAATTTGAAAAGGACCATCGGTCCAGCCGCTCGATGAAGAGCTGCTGAAAACCGGAGAAACCTGAATGAAGAAATCCCTCACGGCACTCGCCGCGCTGGCCGCTGCCGGCCTGGCCTCTGCCCAATCGTCCGTCACGTTGTTCGGCGTCGTCGATGCCGGCGTGACCTACCAGTCGGTCACCTCGCGCGACGCGACCACGGGCCTCGCCTCCAAGCAAAGCAAGTGGAGCCTCGCCAACTCCGGCTACAACTCCAGCCGCATCGGCTTCCGGGGCACGGAAGACCTGGGCGGCGGGCTGGCCGCCAGCTTCTGGCTCGAAGCGCCGATCACCAACGACGACGGCGCCACCGGCATCAACACCTTCAACCGCCGCTCCACCGTGAGCCTCTCGGGCGGCTTCGGCGAGCTGCGCCTGGGCCGCGACTACACCGCCACCTTCTGGAACGACACCGTCTTCGATCCGTTCGGCACCAACGGCTCGGGTACCAACGTGATCAGCACCGTGAACGGCAGCACCGGCCTGAACAACGCCAACTATGCGCGCGCCAGCAACATGGTCGGCTACTTCCTGCCGCCCAACCTCGGCGGCTTCTACGGCCAGCTGCAGTACAGCTTCCACGAGAACACGGACACCGATTCCGGCACCACCACGGCCTCGACCAACAGCAACGCCGGCCGCTACGTCGGCGGGCGCTTCGGCTATGCCAACGGTCCGCTGGACGTGGCCCTGGCGCTGGGCCAGAGCATCGCCACCGACACCACTTCGCTCACGCGCAAGGTGCAGACCATCAATCTCGGTGCGTCGTACGACTTCGGTCCCGTCAAGCTGTTCGGCGAGCTGTCGAACGTGAAGAACAAGTTCGACCTGGCCGCCGGCGACAGCCACGACAGCTACAACGGCTACCTGATCGGCGCCAGCATGCCGGTGGGCGCGGGCGTGATCCGCGCGTCGTACTCCACCGTACGCTACGACGAAGGCGCCGTGGGCATCACGGGCGAAGATCCGCGCGCGCAGAAGCTGGCCATCGGCTATGTGCACAACCTGTCCAAGCGCACGGCCCTGTACGCGACGGTGGCACGCGTGAACAACCGCAACGATGCGGCCTACACCGGCAGCCTGAGCGCCGCGAGCACCACGGGCTACGGCAGCGCCGGCGTCAGCTACACGGGCCTGCCGCGTTCGTCCACGGGCTACGACTTCGGCATCCGGCACTCGTTCTGACGACAGGCGGTGTGCGGCGGGGCAGCGCAGTGCGCAGCCCCGCCGCATGTGCCCGTGAACTTGTTCATGAGTTTCAAATGACCAGAATCCATCATCACTTGGCGGGCCTGCTCGCCGCTGCCGGCTTGTCCGGCTGCATCATGCTTGCGCCACCGCCGCCCCCTGGTCCGCCACCCGGCTGGAGCGGGCACGCGGGTTTTCGCGGCGAAGCGCCGCCAAGGCCGCCGATGGCCGCATGGGATGTGTGCGCTGGCCAGGCCGAAGGCGCGCGCCCAGTGCTTCCGGGCCCGCGCGCCGATAGCTTGTCGGGTACTTGCGAACGCGGCCCCGGCGGTGCCCTGGAGTTCCGGCCGCCGCAGGGGCGTTGAAGGCGCACGACCCATGTATTCAAGCAATCTGGGCCTGGCCATTGCCATCGTCGTCGCACTCGGCCTGGCCGCGGTGCTGGCCTTCATCGCCTCCCTGCTCGTTTCCAATCTCAAGGCCGGCGCGCAAGCACGCGAGATGGCCGCACAGGCCCGGCGCGAGGCGCAGCAGAAGATGCACGAGAGCAGCATGCAGGACCTCCGGCCGCTTGTTGCGTCGCTGCGGAGTCTCGAAAGTTCCGAAGGCGCATCCGGCTGGCCTATCCGCTTCGACATCCGGGTTCCGCACGAGGTGGTGCCTGTGTTCGGCATCGAGGCCGAGCTGGAGGATCTGCTCTCGAAGGTTGCGCGGTATGCGACGGAGGTCATGTCCCCCGGCGCCACGCTGCAGGTCTCGGCGCGGGTGGAAAGCGGCCAGGCCGTCGTGCACTGGAGGGATCTCGACGCCTCCGACGCGAGCCCGCCGCTGGCGCGCTTCCTCGAGGCGACGCAGGCCGTCGGCCATGCCAGTGCACGCGTGTGCGAGCGCATTGCCAGCCGCCACGGCGGGCGCATCTATGCGGCGCCGCACGCGGGCGGCGCGCTGGGCCTGACGCTGCGCCTGCCGCTGCCTGGGCAGACAACATCGGTGGCGGGCTGAGCACCAGGCTCTGCATGCTGCGCCAGCCGTTCACGCGGGTCATTCGATACCGCCGAGAACGCCGGCCTTCGCCCCGCGCGATACTTGCGGCCGTCTGTCCTGGCCGCCAATGTTTATTGCTTGTTCCGATGTCTAAGCTGCGATCCGTTGTTCTCTTGCCCTCTTTCGGTCCTTTCGTCCGCGCATTCGCCGCGGGCGCTGCAGTCTTCGCTGCCGGGGCGCTGCATGCGCAGGCCTTGCCGCCCGGCGTGCGGCTCGGAATGACGCCCGGCGAACTGCAGGCCGCGATGCCTGCGCTCGAGCGTGTGCAGCGGCCGCAGCGGCTCGCAGGCGGCCTGATCGGCAGCTGGCAGGCGGCGCCGGTCTGGATGGCGGGGCTGGTGTTCGAGCCGATCTTCTTCTTTGCCGATTCGCAGCTGCGGCGCGTCGAGTTCCTCGCATCCGCGCAGGCCCTGCCCGACGGCGGTGCGGCCGCATTTGCCGAACTGCTTCGATGGGGGCGCGGGGCTTTCGGCGGCGAACTGGCGTCGAACGATCCCGGCACCGCCTACGCGGCGTGGACGAGCGAAGCCGCCGACGTGTACCTGCAGCACGTGCGCGATGCACGCCGCGCGAGTGTGCGGCTGGTCTACAAGGCGCGGCAGGTCCGCGATGGCAGCGAGCTCTGAAGGAGAGCGGCTCAGGCCGCGTCGAGCATGCCGCGTTTCTCGATGAACGCCACCACCTCGGCCACGCCGGTGTGGGTCTTGAGGTTGGTCATCACGTAGGGCCGCTGCCGGCGCATGCGCTGCGTGTCCTGCTCCATCACGTCGAGGTTCGCGCCGACGTAGGGCGCAAGATCCGTCTTGTTGATGACGAACAGGTCGCTCTTGGTGATGCCGGGCCCGCCCTTGCGCGGAATCTTCTCGCCGGCCGCCACGTCGATCACGTAGATCGTCAGGTCCGACAGCTCGGGGCTGAAGGTGGCCGCGAGGTTGTCGCCGCCCGATTCGACGAACACCACGTCGGCATCGGGAAAATCCTCGAGCATGCGGTCGATGGCCTCGAGGTTGATGGAGGCGTCTTCGCGGATGGCGGTGTGGGGGCAGCCGCCGGTCTCCACGCCCATGATGCGCTCGGCGGGCAGGGCGCCGGCCACGGTCAGCAGGCGCTGGTCTTCCTTGGTGTAGATGTCGTTGGTGATGGCGACGAGGTCGTACTTGTCGCGCATGGCCTTGCAGAGCATCTCGAGCAGCGTGGTCTTGCCCGAGCCGACCGGGCCGCCGATGCCCACGCGCAGCGGCGGCAGTTTCTTGGTGCGGTGGGGAATGTGGTGCAGGGCGGAGGTCATGGGGGTTGTCCGGTTCGGTCAGCTTCGAAAGAGGCGCGAGTATTGTGTTTCATGTCGTGCCGACAGCACGGCCAAGAGGGGCGCAAAGGCCTGGCGCCCGTCGTCGCCAAGCTGCATTGCGCGCTCGACGGCGGCGGGGATCTCGTTGGCGAGCCGCGCCAGGATGCGCTGGCCCGCGCTCTGGCCGAGCGGCACGGCCTTGACTGCCGCGGCCACCATGTTCTCGGCCCAGCCGAAGGCAAAGGCCAGGCAGCCGTCGTGCAC
Organism: Variovorax beijingensis; assembly: GCF_003951285.1. Lineage (GTDB taxonomy): Bacteria > Pseudomonadota > Gammaproteobacteria > Burkholderiales > Burkholderiaceae_C > Variovorax > Variovorax beijingensis. The sequence continues at coordinate 97,353 of NZ_RXFQ01000017.1, forward strand.
CGAGGCGCCGGTGCGGCTGGCGGCAAAGGCAAAGGCGACGGGATAGCTCGCGGGCAGGCCGGCAAAAACGGCAGCTGTGTCCTCGTGGTGCAGCTTGAGCCATTCGACGAAGGAGCGGCCCATCTGCTCGGTCTGCAGGAAGAATTCGGCCGATTCGCGGGTGGTCATCACCCAGGTGTTGAGTTCGCGGATGCGCGCTGCATCGCCCGCGCGCCAGGCTGGGATGGCCTGCGCCACGAGCGCGAGGTCGCCGCGCGCGAAGCTCAGGTGCAACTGGTCGGAGAGCCACTCGATGGCCTTGGCTTCCGAATCGATGCCGGCCCATTCGACGGCCGCCTCGACGCCTTCCGAATAGGAAAAACCGCCCACGGGCAGGGCCGGGGAGGCGAGCCAGATGAGCTGCAGGAGGCTATGGGCGTCGGGCATGTCAGCTTTTCGCCGCGCGTTGTGTTGCGGGGTGCTCGCGACGAACCGGGAAGCAGGATCTCATTTCAGTGAGAGTGCCCGTGATGGCCGTGGTCGTGACCGTGCGAATGGTCGTGGTCATCGAGCAGTTCCGGTGCGAGCACGAGCGGCTTCGGACCTTTGCTGTTGCCATGGTCGTGCGCATGATCGTGGCCGCCGCCATGCGAATGCTCGTGCGACCCATACGCGCCGCCCTCGGGCTCGAAGGCTTCCTCGGCCGCCACGACGATCAGGTGCATCGATCGCAGCATGTCGGCCAGCACATGGTCGGGCTCGATCTTCAGGTGGTCGGGCTTGAGCTCGATCGGCACATGCCGGTTGCCCAGGTGATAGGCCGCGCGCGTCAGGTCGAACGGCGTGCCGTGGGCCGTGCAATGCGCGATGCGCAGCACCGGCTGCGGCGCCGCGATGACGCGGATCAGCGAGCCGTCTTCGGCCACCAGCACGTCGCCGCCGCGCACGGCGGTGCCACGCGGCAGGAACACGCCGATCTGCCGGCCCTGCGAATCGGTGGCGTCGAAGCGGCTTTTCTGGCGCACGTCCCAGTCGAGTTCGATGGTGGCAGCGCGCTTGAGCAGCACGGGCGCAAGGCCGCGGCCTTGGGGCATGAGTTTGTTGGCGGTGAGCATGGTGGCTTGCGACTCCCAGTGAGGCGGAATAATATAACGCTTGTTATAACTTCGATTGAATGGAGCTTTCCATGTCCGCCCTCAAACTGACCCAGATCGGCAACTCGGTCGGAATCATCCTGCCCAAGGAAGTGCTGGCGAGCATGAATGTCGGCAAGGGTGACACGATTTACCTGACGCAAGCCGCAGGCGGAGGGTTCACCCTGACTCCGTATGACGAGGAGTTCGAGCGCCAGATGGAAGCAGCCCGCCGCATCATGAAGAAGCGGCGCAACGTGCTGCGCGAGCTCGCCAAGTGAGCGCCGCGAACGACGCCTGGGTCTGGCTCAGCCTTCAATTGATTCATGCTGTCCACGAAGAACAGCTGGCCGAGCATGGAGGTCCCGCCGGAGTACGCGACGAGGGACTGCTCGTTTCCGCCATGGGACGACCGCAAAACCGGGCGCTGTACGAATCGCCCGACGCGGCGGCACTGGCTGCGAGCTACGCCTTCGGGATTGCCCGCAACCATCCATTCACCGACGGCAACAAGAGAACGGCTTTCGTCGCCATGGAAGTTTTTCTGGACCTCAATGGTTTCGAGCTTCGCGCGATCGACCACGACTGCGTGCTGACCACACTCAAGCTCGCCGCAGGCCAGCTCGACGAAGAGGCGCTCGCGGAGTGGGGCCGCGCTCATCTCGCTCCTCGAAGCAGCTGACATTCAGAACAGGAAATACCGCTGCGTCAGCGGCAGCTGCACCGCCGGATCGCAGGTCAGCAGATGCCCGTCGGCGCGCACCGCATAGGTCTGCGCATCGATCTCCATCTTCGGCGCGTAGCCGTTGTGGACCAGGTCCTTCTTGCGCACGTTGCGGATGTTCTTCACGGCGCTGAGGTGCTTTGCCAGGCCGTAGCGTTCCTTGATGCCCGAAGCCAGTCCTGCCTGCGAGACGAAGGTCAGCGAACTCCTGGCCAGCGAGCCGCCGTAGCTGCCGAACATCGGCCGGTAGTGCACCGGCTGCGGCGTGGGAATCGACGCGTTGGGGTCGCCCATGGCGGCCATGGCGATGGTGCCGCCCTTGATGAGGGTGAAGGGCTTCACGCCGAAGAAGGCGGGCTTCCAGATCACGATGTCGGCCCACTTGCCGACTTCGATCGAGCCCACTTCGTGCGCAATGCCGTGCGAGATGGCGGGGTTGATCGTGTACTTGGCCACGTAGCGCTTCGCGCGGAAGTTGTCGTTGCGCTCGTTGTCTTCGGGAAGCTTGCCGCGCTGCAGCTTCATCTTGTGCGCCGTCTGCCAGCAGCGCAGCACCACTTCGCCGACGCGGCCCATGGCCTGGCTGTCGGAGCTGAACATGCTGATCGCGCCCAGGTCGTGCAGCACGTCCTCGGCGGCGATGGTTTCCTTTCGGATGCGCGACTCGGCGAAGGCCAGGTCTTCGGCAATGCCGGCGTCCAGGTGGTGGCACACCATGAGCATGTCGACGTGCTCGTCGAGCGTGTTCACGGTGTAGGGCATGGTGGGGTTGGTGGAGGAGGGAAGGAAGTTCTCCTCGCCCACCACGCGCAGGATGTCGGGCGCATGTCCGCCGCCCGCACCTTCGGTGTGGAAGGCGCAGATCGCGCGGCCGCCCACGGCCGCGATGGTGTTCTCGACGAAGCCCGATTCGTTGAGCGTGTCGCTGTGGATCGCCACCTGCGTGTCGGTGGCGTCGGCCACGTCCAGGCAGTTGCTGATGGCCGAAGGCGTGGTGCCCCAGTCTTCATGCAGCTTGAGCCCGATCACGCCGGCTTCGATCTGCTCGTGCAGCGCATCGGGAAGGCTCGCATTGCCCTTGCCGAGGAAGCCCAGGTTCATCGGGAACGCATCGGCCGCCTGCAGCATGCGTTCGATGTGCCAGGGGCCGGGGGTGGCGGTGGTTGCGAAGGTGCCGGTGGCGGGGCCGGTGCCGCCGCCCAGCATGGTGGTGATGCCGGAGGCGAGCGCCTCCTCGATCTGCTGCGGGCAGATGAAGTGGATGTGGCTGTCGATGCCGCCGGCCGTGACGATGTTGCCCTCGCAGCTGATGATCTCGGTGCCCGGGCCGATGACGATGTCCACGCCGGGCTGCACGTCGGGATTGCCGGCCTTGCCGATGGCGGCGATGCGCCCGTCCTTCAGGCCGATGTCGGCCTTCACGATGCCCCAGTGGTCGAGGATCAGCGCGTTGGTCAGCACCGTGTCGACGGCGCCTTGCGCCCTGGTGCGCTGCGACTGCGCCATGCCGTCGCGGATGGTCTTGCCGCCGCCGAACTTCACTTCTTCGCCGTAGCCGCCGGCGCGCAGCGTGTAGTCGGCCTCGACCTCAATCAGCAGGTCGGTGTCGGCGAGCCGCACGCGGTCGCCCACGGTGGGGCCGAAGATTTCTGCATAGGCGCGTCGCCCGATGGTGGCCATTTTTTTAAAGCTTCCCTTGAACGAGGCCGCGAAAGCCGTAGACGATGCGATCGCCCGAAAAGTCGACGAGCTCGACGGTGCGCTGCTGGCCGGGCTCGAAGCGCACTGCGGCGCCCGAGGCGATGTTCAGCCGCATGCCGCGCGCGGCCTCGCGGTCGAAGCCGAGCGCGCCGTTGGTCTCGGCGAAGTGGTAGTGCGAGCCGACCTGGATCGGCCGGTCGGCGGTGTTCTGCACCACCAGCGTGAGGGTGCGGCGGCCCGGGTTGAGCGTGTGCTCGCCCGCGTCGTCGGTGATGAGTTCGCCGGGAATCATGGTGGCGGGGCCTTTCAGACGATGGCCTGCGAAAGCAGCGCGGCTCCGAGCGCCACCACGCCCGCGCCCGCCGCGCGCGGCAGCCAGGCATTGGCATGGCGCAGCGACCAGCCGAGCGCGATGCCCGCCAGGTGCAGCAGCACCGTGGCGCCGACCATGCCGGCCAGCGTCAATGCGGCGCCCTGTTCGCCCGCGAGCTCGTGGCCGTGCGCCACGCCGTGGAAGACGGCGAACACGCCGACCAGCGCCGCGGCCGCTGCGGCCGGCAGGTGGATGCGCGTGGCCACCAGCAGGCCCAGCACCAGCAGCGAGGCCGCGATCATCGGCTCGACTGCCGGCAGCTGCACGCCCGCCAGCCCCATCAGCGCACCCACGAGCAGCATGCCCGCGAAGGCCAGCGGCGCCCACAGCAGGTCGGGCCAGGCGCGGCGCGCGGCCAGCGCGCTCCAGAGGCCGACCGCGACCATGGCAGCGAGGTGGTCGGCGCCGGTCAGCGGGTGCAGGAAGCCGGTGGCGAAGCCGTGGTGCATGCCGCCGTCGGCGCCCGTGTGGGCGCTGGCTGCGAGCGGCAGCAGCATGGCAATGAGGGCAAGCGTCTTGGAAGCGTTGTGGCGCATGGCGGGCTTTCTTGTTCTGGAGTGAGAGTCAGACGATGGGTTGGTGGACGGTGACCAGCTTGGTGCCGTCGGGAAAGGTGGCCTCCACCTGGATGTCCGGGATCATCTCGGCGATGCCATCCATCACGTCGGCACGGGTGAGTACGGTGCGGCCCTCGCTCATCAGTGCCGCGACGCTCTTTCCGTCGCGCGCGCCTTCCATCACGGCGGCGGAGATCAGCGCGACGGCCTCGGGGTAGTTGAGCTTCAGCCCCCGCGCCTTGCGGCGTTCGGCCAGCAGTGCTGCAGTGAAGATCAGCAGCTTGTCTTTTTCGCGCGGGGTCAGTTCCATGGGAGGCGGCTTCGGGTGGCGTGGAGGTCGGCCATTATTGGGCAGGCTTCGTCTTTGCAACAGTCGTGCCGGTGTTCGCCAAAAGACGTATGGATGGCACGAAAGATGCACCGAAACGGTGTGAACCCCGACGCCGCCACCCCCAGCCCCGACGACGCGCCCCAGCGCATCGTCAAGGTGCGGCGCGACTACAACAGCTGGGTGGCGAGCGAGACGCTCGAGGACTACGCGCTGCGCTACACGCCGCAGCGCTTTCGCAAGTGGTCCGAATGGCGCGTGGCCAACACGGCCTTCGGCGCGGCGTCGTTCCTGATACTGGAGGCGGTCGGCGCCACGCTGCTGGTGCAGTACGGCTTTGCCAACGCGTTCTGGGCCATCGTGGCGACGGGGCTCATCATCTTCCTGGCGGGCCTGCCGATCAGCGTGTATGCCGCGCGCTACGGCGTCGACATGGACCTGCTCACGCGCGGTGCGGGCTTCGGCTACATCGGCTCCACGCTCACCTCGCTGATCTACGCTTCGTTCACCTTCATCTTCTTCGCGCTCGAGGCGGCGGTGATGGCCTATGCGCTCGAGCTCGCGCTCGGCGTGCCGCCGGTCTGGGGCTACCTGGTGTGCGCGCTGGTGGTGATTCCGCTGGTCACCCACGGCGTATCGGCCATCAGCCGGCTGCAGCTGTGGACCCAGCCGCTGTGGCTGGTGATGCTGGTGGTGCCTTTTGTCTTTGTACTGGTGCGCGATCCTGGTGCGTTCGCGGGCATCGTGCACTACAACGGTGTGAAGACGGGCGCCAAGGGCTTCGACCTGCACCTGTTTGGCGCGGCGTTGACCGTCGGCATCGCCTTGATCACCCAGATGGGGGAGCAGGCCGACTACCTGCGCTTCATGCCCGCGCGCACCGCCGCGGGCGCCCGGCGCTGGTGGGCCGGCGTGCTGGCCGGCGGGCCGGGGTGGGTGGTGCTGGGCGTGTTCAAGATGCTGGGTGGCGCGCTGCTGGCCTACCTGGCGATCACGCACATGGTGCCGGTCGAGCGCGCGGTCGATCCCAACCAGATGTACCTCGCGGCCTACGAGTACGTGTTTCCGAACTACGGCTGGGCCGTGGCCGCGACCGCGCTGTTCGTGGTGATCTCGCAGCTCAAGATCAACGTGACCAACGCCTATGCGGGCTCGCTGGCCTGGAGCAATTTCTTCTCGCGCGTGGCGCACAGCCATCCGGGGCGCGTGGTGTGGGTGGTGTTCAACGCGCTCATCGCGTTCATGCTGATGGAGATGAACGTGTTCGAGGCGCTGGGCGACGTGCTCGGCCTGTTCGCCAACATCGCCATCGCCTGGATGATGGCGGTGGTGGCCGACCTCGTCATCAACAAGCCGCTGGGCCTGTCGCCGCCGGGCATCGAGTTCAAGCGGGCGCACCTGTGGGACATCAATCCGGTGGGTGTCGGCGCGATGGCGCTGGCCTCGGTGCTGTCGATCACCGCGCACCTGGGCGTGTTCGGGCCGCTCGCGCAGGCCTTCTCGGCGCTCATCGCGCTGGGAACGGCGCTGGTGGTTTCGCCGCTGCTGGCCTGGGCCACGGGCGGCAAGTACTACCTGGCGCGGGGCTCGGCCGGCCATGGCGCGGTCGCCTTCGCACCGGCCGCGGGCCCGCGCGCGGTGCGCTGGGCACGGGTCGAGCACGCCGTGGACGAGGGCGGCGCGGAAGGCAGCTACCAGCGCCTCAAGGTGCAGCACTGCGTGATCTGCGAACGCGAGTACGAAGGCCCCGACATGGCCCACTGCCCGGCCTACCAGGGCGCGATCTGCTCGCTGTGCTGCACGCTGGACGCGCGCTGCGGCGACCTGTGCAAGCCGCATGCAAGCCTTTCGGCCCAATGGTCATCGGTGCTGCGCTGGCTGCTGCCGCGCTTCAGCTGGCGCTACCTTGACACCGGGCTGGGGCACTTCCTGTTGCTGATGCTGATCATCGTGCCGGTGCTGGCGGTGGTGTTCGGCGTGCTCTACCAGCAGGAGCTGCGCGCATTGGGCGAGAGCGCGCTGCAGCTGGCCTCGCAGTCGCAGTCCGAGGTGGCCGAGGCGCTGGCCGCCGTTCAGCAGTCGGCGTTGCGCTCGGGGTTTCTCAAGGCGTACATGGCGCTGCTGGTGATTGCGGGCGTGGTGGCCTGGTGGCTGGTGCTGGCGCACCAGAGCCGGAGGGTCGCGCAGGAGGAATCGAACCGCCAGACCCATCTGCTGATGCGCGAGATCGAGCTGCACCGCGCCACCGACCGCGCATTGCAGTCGGCCAAGCAGACGGCGGAGGAAGCGCGCGAAGTCGCCGAGCAGGCCAAGCTCGCGGCCGAGCAGGCGCGCCGCGCTGCCGACCAGGCCAACCAGGCCAAGAGCCGCTACATCAGCGCCATCAGCCACGAGCTGCGCACGCCGCTCAACAGCATCCTGGGCTACGCGCAGCTGATGGGCGAGGATCAGTCCGTGCCGCCGCATCGCCAGCAGGCCGTGGCGGTGATCAAGCGCGGCGGCGAGCATCTGCTGTCGCTCATCGAGGGCACGCTGGCCATTGCCCACATCGAGGCCGGCAAGCTCACGCTGCATGCCAGGCCCATGCGCTTTGCCGACACCCTGCGCGAGCTGGCCGACATGTTCGAGCTGCAGGCGGCCGAGAAGGGCCTGCGGTTCCGCTTCGAGACCACCGGCAGCCTGCCCGAGGTGGTGCGCGCCGACGAGAAGCGGGTGTGCCAGATCCTCATCAACCTGCTGGGCAATGCCATCAAGTTCACGGCCGCGGGCGAGGTGACGCTGCGGCTGTCGTACGCGCGCGAATTCGCCTCGGTCGAGATCGAGGACACCGGCCCCGGCATGACGGCCGAGGACATCGAGCGCATCTTCGAGCCCTTCACGCGCGGCGATGCGGCCGCGGCTGCGACGCCCGGCGCGGGGCTGGGCCTCACCATCGCCAAGATGCTGACCGACCTGATGGGCGGCGAGATGAAGGTGCGCAGCACGCCCGGGGAAGGGTCGCTCTTCTGCGTGCGGCTCTTCCTGCCGCGCGTGCACGAGGCGGCCGGCGCCACGGGCCGGCCGGCGCCGGTGCAGCCTGCGCGGCGCGGCTACGAAGGCCCGCGCCGGCGGTTGCTGGTGGTCGACAACGAGGAGGCCGACCGCGAGCTGCTCGGCCACGTACTGGCGCCGCTCGGCTTCGAGCTGCGCAGCGCCGCCAGCGGCCACGACGCGCTCGACCTCGTCGCGGCCGGCTACCGGCCCGACGCGATGTTCGTCGACCTCGCGATGCCGGGCATCGATGGCTGGGAGACGATCCGCCGCGCGCGCAGGCTCGGCCTGGCCGATGCCAGCGTGGCCATCGTCTCGGCCAATGCCTTCGACAAGGGCCTGGAGAACGACGTGGGCATTGCGCCCGAAGATTTCTTCGTCAAGCCGGTGCGCCACACGGAACTGCTCGACTGGCTCGAACGCCGGCTCGGCCTGCGGTGGACCGACACCGCCGCGAAGCCGGCGCCCGCCGCCGCGGCGCGTGCCATGCAGGCGCCGTCGCTTTCGAGGCTGCGCGCACTCGACGAAGCGGTCAGTCTGGGCTACTTTCGCGGCATCATGAACCAGCTCGACGAGATCGACGCCGAACAGCCCGAATGCCTGGCCTGGACCGAGGCGCAGCGCGTGCTCGCGCGCCAGTTCCAGTTCGAGGCCATGAGCCGGGCGCTGGCTGCCGCAGCCAGCGCGGCCTGAAGAACAAGTCCCATGGAAACCACACCGCTTGCCAGAACGCTGCGCGAACAGGGCGCCAACAGCGACCTGGTGCTGATCGTCGACGACGTGCCCGACAACCTTGCGGTGCTGCACGATGCGCTCGACGAGTCGGGCTACACCGTGCTCATTGCCACCAATGGCGAACAGGCGCTGCAGCGCGCCGCGCAGGCGCGCCCCGACATCGTGCTGCTCGACGCGATGATGCCGGGCATCGACGGCTTCGAGGTGGCGCGGCGGCTCAAGGCCAATGCCGCGACGGCGCACATCCCGATCGTCTTCATGACCGGCCTCACCGAAACCGAGCACCTGGTGGCCGCGCTCGAGGCCGGCGGCGTCGACTACGTCACCAAGCCGATCAAGCCCAAGGAAGTGCTGGCCCGCATGAACGTGCACCTTCAGGGCGCCCGCCGCGCGCGTCAGGACGCGCGCCAGGCCGGCCAGGCGCGCAATGCGCTCGACGCCTTCGGCTACGCGAGCATCACGGTGCGGCTGCCCGAAGGCCGGCTGATCTGGCAGACGGCGCTCGCGCGCGAGCTGCTGCAGCGCTACTGCGACACCCGCGCGCCCGAGACGCCGCCCGTGGTGCTCGAATGGCTGCGGCGCCATGCGCCCGAGGCCAGGCAGCAGGGCATCGAGCCGCCGGCGCTTTCGATCGTGCGGCCGAGCGTGGGAGCCACGCCGAGCGCCGCCGGGCCGTCCCAAGGCGCGAGCCTCAGCCTGCGCCTGCATCGGCAGACCGGCCAGGACGACGACGGCGACGAGTGGATGATCGTCATGCGCGAGGTTTCCGACACCGCCGTGATCGAGGCCATGAGCTTGAGCCTGAAGCTCACGGCGCGCGAGGCCGAGGTGCTCTACTGGGTGGTCAAGGGCAAGACCAACAAGGACATCGGCGAGATCCTGGGCAGCAGCCCCGCCACCGCCAAGAAGCACCTGGAGCGGGTGTACGTGAAGCTCGGCGTCGAGACCCGCACGGCCGCTGCGGGGGTGGCCATCAAGCGCATCCGCGAGCTGCAGCCGCAGTTCGAAATCTGAGAGCCTGCCTGCGCGGGCGCCGCGCCGCCGCGGTGACTTTTGCCCTCCCTAGAATGCCGGGACTTCGGGGTGCCGGGCGATGAAAAAGAACAGACGCAAAACAACAACGACTCGACGGCCGCTACCCGCCTGGCTGCCGGTGGCGGCCTGCCTTCTGGCAAGCGCGGCGGGTGCGCGGGCGGCAGGCCATTTCGACGTCGACGATGCCGGCACGCTCGATGCGGGCCAGTGCCAGTACGAAGCCTGGTGGGGCCGCACCGGCACCGAGCCGGTGAACGGGCAGCACATCGGCCCGTCCTGCCGCGTCGGGCCCGTCGAGCTCGGGCTCAACGCCGACCGGCTGTCGGCGCAGGGCGCGCACTCGGTCACCGCGGGTCCGCAGCTCAAGTGGAATTTCTACGGACCCGCTGCCGATGCGCCGCTCCGCGCGGCGCTGTCGCTTGGCGCCGTGTTCGACCTCAGGCGTGGCGGCCGTGCCGGCGGGCAGCTGGTGCTGCCGGTCACATGGCGCCCGGCGGACAGCCTGCAGGTCCATGCCAATCTCGGTGCCGACTGGGCCACCGGCACGGGCGCCCGCACGCCGCGCGGCGGGCTGGCAGCGGAGTGGGCGCTCGATGACAAGGTCTCGCTGATTGCGGAGCGCAGCCGCGCATCGGGTGTGTGGACTTCGCGCGTCGGCGGGCGCTTCAGCCTCACGCCGCTGGTCAGCGTGGATGTGAGCACCTCCAGGACGGGGCCCCGTGGCGTGCGCGGCTTCGTCGTGGGGCTGAACCACGAATTCGGGTGGAAGTAGCTGGTGGCAAGCGCCGGCCCCCTGGCTTCCGTCAGCGCCCGGACTGCACCTTGATCCGGATGGTATTCACGTCCCACCCCTTGCTGCGCAGCCGGCTGACCAGCATCGGCGACAGCTGGCGCAGCTTGGCGGCCGCCGCGCTGCCGTTGACCAGCAGGCACCACACATCGCCTTCGGCTGGGCCGGCCTGCACGGCGGGGCGCATGGCCGGCGGGATCAGCCCCTCGACCGCCCGCAGCCGCTCGCCGGCATCGCGCGCACGAGCGATCAGGCTCGCCAGGGTGGGCGAACCTTCGGCGGCCTGCTGCAGCGTGAAGGGGGGGACGGAGCGGCGATTCATGGGTAATCCGGAAGGTGGAACAAGGGCAGCTAAAATGCCCGGTTTGCCGACGCTTGCGCCGGCAGATCCGGTCTGGAGCCGCTTGCCTTCTTCGGAGCTTGCATTCGAAGAAGTTGCGCCCAACTGCTTTCACCATATCTTAGGGAATCCGGTCGCAGTGCCTGCCTGGTCAGGTGCCCGTCCATCTCCACGCCAATGGCAACCAACTTCCTGACCCAGATTTTCGGCAGTCGCAACGACCGGCTCCTCAAGCAGTATCGCAAGACGGTGGAGCGCATCAATGCGCTCGAACCCGAATTCGAGAAGCTCAGCGACGATGGGCTGCGCGCCAAGACCCAGGAGTTCAAGGACCGCATCGCCAAGGGCGAAACCCTCGACGCCCTGCTGCCCGAAGCATTCGCCACCGTGCGCGAAGGCTCCAAGCGCGTCATGAAGATGCGCCACTTCGACGTGCAGCTGCTCGGCGGCATGGCCCTGCACAACGGCAAGATCGCGGAAATGCGCACCGGCGAGGGCAAGACCCTCACCGCCACGCTGCCGGTGTACCTGAACGCGCTGTCGGGCAAGGGCGTGCACGTGGTCACGGTGAACGACTACCTGGCCAACCGCGACGCCCAGTGGATGGGCCGCCTGTACAACTTCCTGGGCCTCACGGTGGGCATCAACCTGCCGCAGATGCCGCGCGAGGAAAAGCAGCAGGCCTACGGCAGCGACATCACGTACGGCACCAACAACGAGTACGGCTTCGACTACCTGCGCGACAACATGGTGTACGAGCCCGGCGACCGGGTGCAGCGCGTGCTGAACTACGCCATCGTCGACGAGGTGGACTCCATCCTGATCGACGAGGCCCGCACGCCGCTGATCATCAGCGGCCAGGCCGAAGACCACACCGACCTCTACCTGGCCATCAACAAGGTGGTGCCGCTCTTGACCAAGCAGGAAGGCGAAGCCGATCCGCGCACGGGCGAAGGCGTCACGGTGCCGGGCGATTTCACGGTCGACGAGAAGACCCACCAGGTGTTCCTGACCGAAGACGGCCACGAGAAGGCCGAGCAGCTGCTGGGCGAATTCAAGCTGCTGCCCGAAGGCGCGTCGCTCTACGACCCGGCCAACATCACGCTGATGCACCACCTGAACGCCGCGCTGCGTGCACGGCACCTGTACCACCGCGACCAGCACTACGTGGTGCAGCAGGGCGAAGTGGTCATCGTCGACGAATTCACCGGCCGCCTGATGACGGGCCGCCGCTGGAGCGACGGCCTGCACCAGGCCGTGGAAGCCAAGGAAGGCGTGCAGATCCAGGCCGAGAACCAGACGCTGGCCTCCATCACCTTCCAGAACTACTTCCGCCTGTACGGCAAGCTGGCCGGCATGACCGGCACGGCCGACACCGAGGCCTACGAGTTCCAGGAAATCTACGGCCTCGAGACGGTCATCATTCCGCCGAACCGCATCAGCAAGCGCGACGACCAGCTCGACCGCGTCTACAAGACCACGCGCGAAAAATACGAGGCGGCCATCCAGGACATCCGCGAATGCTACGAGCGCGGCCAGCCGGTGCTGGTGGGCACCTCGTCGATCGAGAACTCCGAAATCATCGACGGCCTGCTCACGCAGGCGGGCCTGCCGCACCAGGTGCTCAACGCCAAGCAGCATGCGCGCGAAGCCGACATCGTGGCGCAGGCCGGCCGCACGAAGATGATCACCATCGCGACCAACATGGCCGGCCGCGGTACCGACATCGTGCTGGGCGGCAACATCGAGAAGATGATCGAGGCCATCGAGAACGACGAAGGCCGCGACGAAGCCACCAAAGAGGCCGACATCGCACACGTGCGCGCCGAATGGACCAAGGACCACGAATTCGTCAAGTCGCTGGGCGGCCTGCGCATCATCGCGACCGAGCGCCATGAGTCGCGCCGCATCGACAACCAGCTGCGCGGGCGTTCGGGCCGCCAGGGCGACCCGGGCTCCTCGCGCTTCTACCTGAGCCTGGACGATCCGCTGATGCGCATCTTCGCGGGCGACCGCGTCAAGGCGATCATGGACCGCCTCAAGATGCCCGACGGCGAAGCCATCGAAGCGGGCATCGTCACGCGCAGCATCGAGAGCGCGCAGCGCAAGGTCGAGGCCCGCAACTTCGACATCCGCAAGCAACTGCTCGAGTACGACGACGTGTCGAACGACCAGCGCAAGGTGATCTACCAGCAGCGCAACGACATCCTCGACGCGGGAGACCTCACGGCGCAGATCGAGGCGCTGCGCGAGGGCTGCTTCACCGATCTCGTGCGGCAGTACGTGCCGGCCGAATCGGTCGAGGAGCAGTGGGACCTCGACGGCCTCGAGAAGACGCTCTTCAACGAATGGGGCATCGACATGCCCCTGAAGAAGGACATCGAGGCGGCCGAGGCCGTGGGCGACGACGACGTCGTCGAGAAGGTGGTCAAGGCCGCCAACGACAGCTTCGATGCCAAGGTGGCGCTGATCGGCCAGGAAAACTTCACCCAGTTCGAACGCATGGTGCTGCTGCAGAGCATCGACACGCACTGGCGCGAGCACCTGGCCTCGCTCGACTACCTGCGCCAGGGCATCCACCTGCGCGGCTATGCGCAGAAGCAGCCCAAGCAGGAATACAAGCGCGAGGCCTTCGAGCTCTTCGGCCAGCTGCTCGACTCGGTCAAGAACGAAGTCACGCGCCAGCTCATGACGGTGCGCGTGCAGTCGAGCGAGCAGCTCGAACAGGCGGCGGATGCGCTCGAGAGCCGCGGCGAGAACGTCTCGAACATCACCTACAGCGCGCCGACCGAAACCGGCGAGGTCGAGGTGCGCCTGGACGAGGAAAACCAGCGCCGCATCGCGGCCGCGGGGCTGGGACTGGGCGCGCTCGGCGCCGAGGCCGCGGCCTTCGCGCGCGTCGGCCGCAACGACCCCTGCCCCTGCGGCAGCGGCAAGAAATTCAAGCACTGCCACGGCAAGCTCAGCTGACCCAGAAACTCCCGAGAAGAGAAACCGCCATGCCCGTGAACCTGTCCGCCCCTGATCCTGCCGCCTTGTTCGCGGTGCCCGGCGTCCGCATCGGCGTGGCCGAAGCGGGTGTGCGCAAGGCCAACCGCAAGGACCTGACCGTCGTGCTGATCGACGAAGGCTCCGCGGTCGGCGGGGTGTTCACCCAGAACCGTTTCTGCGCGGCGCCGGTGCAGGTCTGCCGCGACCACCTGGCGGCCGGTTACGGCATCCGCGCGATGGTCATCAACACCGGCAACGCCAACGCCGGCACGGGCGAAGACGGCCTGATGCGCACGCGCTCCACCTGCATCGCGCTCGCGCGCCAGCTGGAGATCGCGCCCGAGCAGATCCTGCCGTTCTCCACCGGCGTGATCATGGAGCCGCTGCCCGTGGACCGCATCGAAGCCGGCCTGCCCGCCGCGCTGGCCGACGCGGCGCAGAACCACTGGGCGCGCGCCGCCGAAGGCATCATGACCACCGACACCATCCCCAAGGCGTTCAGCCAGCGGGTCCAGGTCGGCGGCGCCACCGTCACCATCACCGGCATCAGCAAGGGCGCCGGCATGATCCGCCCGAACATGGCGACCATGCTGGGCTTCATGGCGACCGACGCGAAGATCGATCCCTCGCTGATCCAGCCGCTGGCCAGGCGGCTGGCCGACGCCTCGTTCAATCGCGTGACCATCGACGGCGACACCTCGACCAACGATTCCTTCGTGGTCATCGCCACCCAGAAGGCCGCGCACGCCGCCATCACCTCGCTCGATTCGCCCGAAGGCAAGGCCCTGGTCGACGCCATGCAGAACGTCGCGCGCCTGCTCGCGCAGGCGATCGTGCGCGACGGCGAGGGCGCCACCAAGTTCATCACCATCCAGGTCGAGGGCGGCCGCAATGCCGCGGAGTGCAAGCAGGTGGCCTATGCCGTGGCGCATTCGCCGCTGGTCAAGACGGCCTTCTATGCGAGCGACCCGAACCTCGGCCGCATCCTCGCGGCCGTCGGCTACGCAGGCATTGAGGACCTCGACCAGACCGGCATCGACCTGTTCCTCGACGACGTGCACGTGGCCGTCAAGGGCGGGCGCAACCCGTCGTACCGCGAGGAGGACGGCCAGCGCGTGATGAAGCAGAGCGAGATCACGGTGCGCATCGGCCTGGGCCGCGGCAATGCCAGCGAAACCGTGTGGACCTGCGACTTCAGCCACGAATACGTCACCATCAACGCCGACTACAGGTCATGAACGAGCAGTTCCAGAAGCTGATCGAGCGCGCCGAACAGCTGATCGGCCGCATCGAGTCGATCCTGCCGCAGCCGCTGGCGGCCCCCGCCGACTGGAATGCGTCGATCGCCTGGCGCTACCGCCGCCGCAGCTCGGGCCATGGCGTGCTCGAGCCGGTCAAGCACGTGGCCGCCATGTCGCTCGACAGCCTGAAGGAAATCGACGTCCAGAAGGAAAAGATCGAGCGCAACACGCGCCAGTTCGTCGAAGGCAAGCCGGCCAACAACGTGCTGCTGACCGGTGCGCGCGGCACGGGCAAGTCGTCGCTGATCCGCGCCTGCCTGCAGGCCTATGCGCCGCAGGGGCTGCGGCTGATCGAGGTCGACAAGGCCGAACTCACCGACCTGCCCGACATCGTCGAGGTGGTGTCGCAGCGGCCCGAGAAGTTCATCGTGTTCAGCGACGACCTGAGCTTCGACGAGGGCGAGCCGGGCTACAAGGCGCTCAAGTCCATTCTCGACGGCTCGATCGCCGCGGCCACGCCCAATGTGCTGATCTACGCGACCAGCAACCGGCGCCACCTGCTGCCCGAGTACATGAAGGACAACCTCAGCTACACCCACACCGAGGACGGCGAGGTCCATCCCGGCGAGGTGATCGAGGAAAAGATCTCGCTGTCCGAGCGCTTCGGCCTGTGGGTCAGCTTCTATCCGTTCAGCCAGAACGAATACCTGGCCATCGTCGCGCAATGGCTGTCGTCGTTCGGCGTCGACAAGGCTGCCATCGAGGCGGCGCGGCCCGAGGCGCTGGTCTGGGCGCTCGAGCGCGGTTCGCGCAGCGGCCGCGTGGCCTACCAGTTCGCGCGCGACTACGCCGGGCGGGCGACCGCATGAGCGGGCAGGAAGGCCGCAAGCACACCGAGGTGGCCGTCGGCGTGCTGATCCGGCCGGCCGACGATGCGCTGCTGCTGTCCACCCGCCCAGAAGGCAAGGCCTATGCGGGCTTCTGGGAGTTTCCGGGCGGCAAGATCGAAGCCGGCGAAACGGTGGAGCAGGCGCTGCGCCGCGAGCTCGAGGAAGAACTCGGCATCACCATCGCGGGCGCCGAGGTCTGGAAGATCACCGAGCACGACTATCCGCATGCGCTGGTGCGGCTGCACTGGTGCAAGGTCAGGGCCTGGAGCGGCGAGTTCGAAATGCGCGAAGGCCAGGCCATGCGCTGGCAGCAGCTGCCGCTGGACGTGGCGCCGGTGCTGCCGGGCGCCCTGCCGGTGCTCGAATGGCTGACCCAGGAGCGCGGCCTGCCGGCCTCGGCGGCGCTGGCGGTCTCGACGCTGGCCTGATGGACGGGGCCGCGCGGGCGGGCGGGCGCGCGCAGCCGGCGCCGCGGGCCTGAAGCACCACATGATGCACCCCAAGTACCGCCCCGACATCGACGGCCTGCGCGCCGTGGCGGTGGCCTCGGTGCTGGCCTTCCATGCGTTTCCCGATGCGCTGCCGGGAGGCTTCATCGGGGTCGACATCTTCTTCGTGATCTCGGGCTTCCTGATCACGACCATCATCATGCAAAGCCACGCGGCCGGCGACTTCAGCTACCGCGACTTCTACGCGCGGCGCATCCGGCGGATCTTTCCGGCGCTCACGCTGGTGCTGCTGGCCACGCTCGCCTTCGGCTGGTATGCACTGCTGCCCAGGGAGTTCACCGAACTCGGCAAGCAGGCGGCCGGCGGTGCGGCCTTCATTGCCAACTTCGTCTTCTGGGGCGAGGCCGGGTACTTCGACACGGCCGCAGACACCAAGCCGCTGCTGCACCTGTGGTCCCTGGGGATCGAGGAGCAGTTCTACATCTTCTGGCCCATGCTGCTCGCGCTGGCCTGGCGCCGGCGCTGGCCGGTCCTTCGGCTGCTGTGGGTGCTCGCGGCGGTGTCGTTCCTCGTCAACGTGCTGACGATCCACCCCTATCGCACGGCGGCCTTCTACTCGCCCGCTTCGCGTTTCTGGGAGCTGATGGTGGGCGGCATCCTGGCCTGCATGCGCCTGCAGTCCGCGAACAAGGCGCCGGCACCGGCCTGGCGCAGCCACCTGCAGTCCTGCCTGGGCGTGGGGCTGATCGTGCTGGGGCTCGTGATGACCCGCAGCGACAAGGCGTTTCCGGGCTGGTGGGCGCTGCTGCCCACGCTGGGCGCCGCGAGCTGCATCGCGGCCGGGCCTGCGGGCGTGCTCAACAGGCACGTGCTCGCGAGCCGCCCGATGGTGTGGATCGGGCTCATCAGCTATCCGCTCTATCTGTGGCACTGGCCCTTGCTGGTGTATGCGCGCATTGTGGAAGAGGGCGAGCCGGCGGCGTGGATCCGCGCATGCCTGGTGCTGGCGAGCGTGGCGCTGGCCTGGTTCACCTATCGCTTCGTCGAGCGCTTCACCCGGGCGCGAACCCAGGTCGGCATGCTGCGTTCGCTGGTGGCCGGCAGCATGGCGATTGCGGTCGCCGGCCTGCTGGCGCTGGGCGGCATGCCGCCGCGCAACGGCAGCGACCTGCTGCGCAAGGTGACCGACGCCACCGCGGACGACAACTACTACGCCGGCTTCGAGCAGCAGAAGATCGGCGCCTATCCGGTCAAGCGCGTGGGCAGCGGGCCGCGCACGGTCCTGCTGATCGGCGACAGCCACATCCTGCAGTACGCACCCCGCGCCCTGGCGCTCGCAGGCAGCGCGCCCGGGCGCATGGCGACGACGTACTTCTCGACCTATGGCGCCTGCCCGCCAGTGCCCGGCATGGTCGCCGAAGGCAATCCGGGCTGCGAAAAAGCGCGCGGCGAGATGCTGGCGCTGGCGCTCGATCCGCGGATCGACACGGTGGTGGTCGGGGCCTGCTGGAACTGCTATTTCACGGGCAATTTCCCGCTGCCCTTCTACTTTCGCGAAGGTGATGCGGCCTATCTCGTGAACAACGGCGGCGAAGGCCTCGGCCGTTCGCTGGCCTCGCTCGAGCAACTGCTGGCCGGACTGGTGCGGCAAAAGAAGAAGGTCTACCTGCTGCTGGACAACGCCAGCGGCCCCGAGTTCGAGCCGCGGCGCCTCATCGAAGGCAGCCGCATGGGCCACATGGTGGCGCTGCACAGCACGCCCACGGCGCCCCTGCCGCCGGACCAGGCGCGGCTCAACGAGCAGCTGAAGGCGCTGGCGCGGGCGAGCGGCGCGGAGCCCATCGATGTGATGGCCAGGCTTTGCACCGGCGGGCAGTGCCTGCGGGCAACGCCCGACGACGCACCGGTCTACAAGGACCGGGAGCATCTGCGCCCGGCCTACGTGCGCCAATACGCGGACTATCTGGACGGCGTGCTGCTCGCGCCGCAGCCGTAGCGCGCCTACTGGACTTTCTTCGGATCGCCGAAAGGCTCGTCGTCGGCCGGCGTTTCAGCCGGCATCCGGAACTCCTCGCTGGCCCAGGCACCGAAATCGATGCCCTTGCAGCGTGCGCTGCAGAACGGGCGAAAAGGATTGTGTTCGGCGTAGACACTGTCGCCGCCACACGAGGGGCAGCGGACGATCCGCTCGCCGATCTTGTTCACGTCGCTCATGGGATGGATAACCTTCGTGCTTGCCCTGCGGTGCGCGCCCTGGAGACGAGCCGGCGGCTCAGGCACAGAGCGTGAGTTCGAATGCGACGTCGTCGCTGCTCGGGTGCAGGCGATCGTCGGCTTCGTGCCGCATCATCCGCACCGACACCATGAGCCGGTTGCCGCTGATTTCGGGGATCAGCCCCAGCTGCGGATCGATGCGCAGGCGCAGCAACTGGAAGCTGCGCCCCTGCGGCAGGTTCTGCTGGAACTGCCCGCCGGCGGCGATGACCTTGTAGGGCACATCGGCATCGCGCAGCAGCTTGAGCAGCAGGTAGATGGATTCGGCCAGCGGCGAGAGCGTGGCCGACCAGCGTTCGAGGTCGGCGCGGCGGCTTGCCGCGCTGCGGTGCTGCCATGCGTAGTAGGCGGGCAGGTCGAATTCGCAGGTGCCGCCCGGGATGCCCGCGCGGCTGCGAATGCTCATGAGCCATTCGTTCTCGGTCAGCGACTGGCCGGCCTTGCCGGCAACGGCATTGAGGGTGGCGAAATTGCGTTCGAGCTGGCCGACCACCTGGTCGAGCACGGCCTCGGCAATGGCCGGATTGCCGCGGTAGCTGTTGAAGACGTTCTTGTGCTTGTCCAGGTCGCGCATCACGTCGGCCTTGAGGTCGGCGCGCGCGGCGACGTCCATGATCTCGAAGATCGTGACCAGCGCGTAGTGGTGCGAGAGCGCGGACTCCGAGGGCACCAGTTCGCCGAGGCGGCGAAACAGGTGCTCCAGCCGCAGGTAGGTGCGGATGCGCTCGTTGAAGGGGTACTCGTAGAGGATCACGCGGTTCTGTAGCTTTCCTGTCGAGCCATCATAGCTTCAGGGCGATTTCGAGGGAGGTGTCGGCACCACCTCGCGCACGGCCGCGAGCATGCGTTCTCCCAGCGCGAGCTGGCCATGCATGGACATGTGGGTGTCGTTCGAAAAATAGAAGTCGTGGATCTGCGTGTGCTTCTCGCGCGTGAACGCGTAGAGATCCGGTCCTGGCAGCCCGGACGTGCGGAACCCGGCTTCGAAATCCTTCGAGTAGTCGGGCTTCAGGTACACGGTGGTCTTGTTGGGAATCACCATCCACATGATAGGAAGCTTGCTGTGCGCCTTTGTGAAATTCTTCATCCATTCCAGATGCGCAAGGGTCAGCGGCCCATTGTCGTCATCTTCAGCGAAAAAGGGCATCTTGTCGCACAAGCGGTGGGAGAAGAGCTTGCAACCATCGGGCACCGGGCGCACCCAGGTATTCCAGTCGAAGTGGATGTCTGTTGCAGACTTTTTCGCTTTCCAGGTGTTGTAGTAGGTCGTGATGCCGGTCAGGAACTGCACGTTCCAGTTGGGCGCGGGGCTCGGCACGGTCTCGTCGGGCGTGATCAGCGGATGGTCCATGGCGTCGTAGGGCCGGATCATCTTCTGGCACTTCATGCTGTCCTTGGTGCGGTCGCCGAGCAGGCGTTCCACGCTCTCGATGATGATCAGCTTGCCCTTGAAGCCCGTGCGCTCGATCCATTGGTCGAAGTCGCCGCACAGCGCGTTCTCGTACTGCCCCCAGTAGGTGGTCGTGACGCGGTAGCCGGCCTTGGCAAGCACCGACTGCCAGCGGAAGGTCATGGAGAAGCTGTCGCCGATCACCATGATGTCGGCCTGGTCGACGGGCGTGCCCTTCAGGTAGGCGGGGTCCACCTTGGGCGGCGGTGCGGTCCAGCCGAATTCGCGCTCGGACAGGCGGCCGATCCGCGTGAGGTCGCCGTAAGGCACGGGGCTGGTGAGCGAAACGATCCACAGCGCCATCAGGACGATGTAGCCGATCAGGAAGAACCGCAGCCAGACTTTCGCGGGCGTCGTCATGTCGAATCAGAATTGGAAGTAGAGGAACGGGCTGTAGTTGCCCAGCTTCGAGACGCACCAGGCAAAGAGCGCGAAGGTGCCGATCGCCAGCACGGCCGAGGAGCACCAGGCCATGACGCGTTGGCCGGCCACCGCCTTCGGGTGGGGAATCCAGCGCTCGAGCGTGATCGTCGGCGGCAATGCCAGGCAGATGACGATGCCCACGAGCATCGTCTGGAAGAACTCGGGCTTGCGGAACGGAACCGGCCCCAGTTCGCTGAACGCGGAAGGCGGGGCGCCGTGCAGGCCGAGCATGCCCTTGTAGATGGCCATGGCCGTGTGGACGCCGTCGGCGCGGAACACGATCCAGGCCAGCACCACGCACAGGAAGGTCAGGAACCAGCCCAGCACGTGCGCGACCGGGCCTGCCGGAATGTTGCGCCGCACCTTGGCGTTCCAGAGGTGGTTGATCATCAGGAACACGCCGTGCAGCGCGCCCCAGATCACGAAGGTCCAGGCGGCGCCGTGCCAGAGGCCGCCCAGCAGCATCGTGAGGAACAGGTTCAGGTAGCGCCGGGCCGGGCCCTTGCGGTTGCCGCCCAGCGGCACGTAGAGATAGTCGCGCAGGAAGTTCGACAGCGAGATGTGCCAGCGCCGCCAGAACTCGATGATGTTGGTCGACTTGTAGGGCGAGCGGAAATTGAGCGGAAGCTGCACGCCCAGGCACAGCGACAGGCCGACCGCCATGTCCGAATAGCCCGAGAAGTCGAAATAGATCTGCAGCGTGTAGGCGAGTGCGCCGAACCACGAGGTGTAGAGCGTGGGCTCGATGCCCTTGTGCACGCCGTTGAACATCATGTCGGCGTACTGGCCCATCGGGTCGGCGATCAGCAGCTTCTTTGCCAGCCCGAAGGTGAAGATCGCAATGCCGAGCGCCACCTTGTTGGGATCGGGCCGGTAGGTGGCCGCATTGGCGAACTGCGGCATCATCTGCGCGTGGTGCAGCACCGGGCCCGCGATCAGGTGCGGAAAGTAGGTGACGAACAGCACGTAGTGGATGAAGCTGCGCTCATGCACCTTGCCCTGCCAGCAGTCGACCAGGAAGGCGATCTGCGTGAAGGTATAGAACGAGATGCCGATCGGCAGCACGATGTGCAGCATCGGGATCTGCGACAGGCCCGCCGCGGCCAGTCCGTCGTTCACGTTCGAGACGAAGAAGTTGGCGTACTTGAAGACCGCGAGCACGCCCAGGTTGACCACCAGCGCCACCACCAGCAGCGACTTGCGCTTGCGGTCGTCCCGGCCCGGCGCGGGCGACAGGCGCAGCCCGAACCAGTAGTTGATGCAGATCGACGCCACCAGCAGCGGGAGCGCCTTGACGCTCCACCAGCCGTAGAAGAACAGCGAGGCCAGGGCGAGAAAGCCTGCGGCGGACCGGGCGTTGCGCTTGCCGATCAGGAAGAACCCGATCAATACCAGCGGGAAGTAGACAAAAATGAAGGGATACGAATTGAAAAGCATCGCAGGAGGTGAGGGCACTCCGGCGAGCGCCTTTTTTGTCTTGGTCGTTATGCGGCCGCTCTGGCGGCCAGTCTCGGATTATCGCGTGCCGGGCGGAACCCACCGCTTCCAGAGACTCCGGACCTGCGCACCGAGTTCCTCCAGCGAGAGCGACTCGTTGAAAATGACCGCGTCCGCGGCCGCCCTGCGCAGCCTGCGCGGCGCCTGCTGCGCGATCACTGCCCGCACGGCTTCGGGCGTCCAGCCGGAGCGTGCCACGACGCGCCGCAGTTGCGTCTCCTCGGTGGCATCGACCACCAGCACCCGGTCGACCAGGGCCCGCCAGCGGCCGGATTCGACCAGGAGCGGCACGTCGAAGACCACCACCGCGTCCGGGCCGGCGTCCGAGGCCATGCGTTCGGTCTCGGCACCGATCAGGGGATGCAGGATCGATTCGAGGCGCTTTTTGGCGCTGCTGTCGGCGAACACGAGCTGCCGCATCGCCGCACGATCGAGTCCGCCGTCCGCCGCGATAACGCCGCGGCCGAACGCGGCCTCGAGGGCCGGCATCGCGATGCCCGCGGGCTGCGCGATGCGTCGTGCGATGGCGTCGGTGTCGACCAGCACGGCGCCTTCGGCGACCAGCAGGGCGGCAACGGTGCTCTTGCCGCTCCCGATGCCGCCCGTCAGGCCGATGCGCCGCATCACGCGCTCCTCAGCGGGCGAATGCGCCGAGCGGAAAGGCGAAGGGAATCCATTGCCTCACGAGTTCCGGGCCCGCCACCAGGCAGACCAGGCCGGCACCGGCAAGAAAGGGACCGAAGGCCATGGGAATGTCCTTGTGCGCCAGCTTCCCGACAAGACGCAGCGTGAGGCCGATCACGGCGCCCACCAGCGATGAGACGAGGATGATGGCAATGAGATAGTCGGCCCCGAGCCATGCGCCGAGCGCCGCCAGCAGTTTGAAGTCGCCATGCCCCATGCCTTCCTTGCCCGTGACCAGGCGATAGCCATGGTACACAAGCCACAGGCTCAGGTAGCCGAACACGGCGCCCCAGACCGCCGAACTCAGCGCAATGCCGGTCCAGCCCATGGCCGCGCCGACGAGCCCCAGCCAGAGCAGCGGGTAGTTGAGCGCATCGGGCAGGAACTGGGTGTCGAAGTCGATCAGGAACTGGCAGATCAGGAAGGCCGCGAACGCCGCCCAGAGCGCGCCGGCGGGCGTGAGGCCGAAGCGGTAGGCGCAAAGGGCGAAAAGCGCGCCGGTCACCAGTTCAACCAGCGGATAGCGCGGGCTGATGGACGTGCCGCAGGCGGCGCAGCGGCCCCGCAGCACCAGGTAGCTCAGCACCGGAATGTTCTGGTACCAGCGGATCTTGTGGCCGCAGGCGCCGCAGCGCGAGGCCGGGCGGGCGAGATCGAACGGCGGCAGCGCCTCAATGGCCACGGCCGCCTTGTCCGCAGCGGCTTCGAGCCCGGCCGGGGGCTGCGCCTTCGGCCCGAACACGAGCGTCCAGAGCGACGGAACATCCTTGGACGACATCAGGTTGGCCACGGCATCGGCCAGCCAGCCCCGGTACATCATGACCGGGGTGCGGTAGATCACCACGTTGAGAAAACTGCCGACCAGCAACCCCAGGACGCCGGCGAAAGCGGCGTCGAACTCCTGCGACACCAGCATCAAACGACCTGGCCCAACTTGAAGATCGGCAGGTACATCGACACCACGATGCCGCCGATGATCACGCCCAGGAACACGATGATGATGGGCTCCATCAGGCTCGAGAGGCCGGCGACCATGTCGTCCACCTCGGACTCGTAGAAGTCGGCGGCCTTGCCGAGCATGTGGTCGATGGAACCGGACTCCTCGCCGATGGCCGTCATCTGGATCACCATCGAGGGGAACAGGTTGACGTTGGTCATGGCCGTCGTGAGGCTGGTGCCGGTGGAGACTTCCTGCTGGATCTTGGCCGTGGCGTCGCCATACACGGTGTTGCCCGAGGCGCCGCCCACCGAGTCGAGCGCTTCGACCAGCGGAACGCCGGCCGCGAACATGGTGGCAAGGGTGCGGGTCCAGCGGGCCACGCACGATTTCTCGATCAGCGTGCCGAAGATCGGCACGCGCAGCAGCGCGCGGTCCATGACCCGCTGCACGCGTTCGTTGCGCTTCCAGGCCTGCAGGAAAAAGTAGGTGCCGCCGCCGATCACGCCGAAGATCAGCCACCAGTAGGAGACGAAGAATTCGCTCATGGCCATCACGAACAGCGTGGGCGCGGGCAGGTCCGCGCCGAACGAGGTGAACACCTGCTTGAAGGCCGGAATCACGAAGATCATGATGATGGCCACCACCACGAACGCGACCACCACCACGGAGGTGGGATACATCAGCGCCGACTTGATCTTCGACTTGATGGCCTCGGTCTTCTCCATGTAGGTGGCCAGCCGGTCCAGCAGGTCTTCCAGGATACCGGCCGCTTCGCCGGCTTCCACCAGGTTGCAGTAGAGGTTGTCGAAATACTTCGGAAACTTGCGGAAGGCCGCCGACAGCGAGGTGCCGGTCTCCACGTCGCTGCGGATGTCGTTGAGCAGCTTGGCCACGCTCGGGTTGGCATTGCCGCGGCCCACGATGTCGAAGGACTGCAGCAGCGGCACGCCAGCCTTCATCATGGTGGCCAGCTGGCGCGTGAAAATCGCGATGTCCTTGGGCTTGATGGACTTGCCCGAGCGCATGCGGCGCTTCTTGATCTTGGACGCCAGAACCCCCTGGCGCCGCAGGGCGGCCTGCACCTGGTTCTCGCCGGCGGCCCGGAGCTCGCCGCGCACCAGCTTGCCGTTGCGGTCCTTGCCCTCCCACTCGTAGACAGATTCCTTGAGCGTGTTCGAGGTGCGGGGGGATGCCACTGTTGCCATTCGATCTCCGATTTCTTGCAGTGTGTTCGTTATTCGTTGGTGACCGCCACCACTTCTTCGAGTGAGGTGAGCCCTTGCATGACTTTTCGCAGTCCCGACTGGCGCAGCGAGCGCACGCCCTCGGCCTCGGACTGGCGCGCGATGTCCTGTGCGCTGCCGTCGCGCAGGATGATGGCCTGGATGGCATCCGAGATCGGCATCACCTGGTAGATGCCGACCCGGCCCTTGTAGCCGTTGCTGCACGCCGCGCAGCCGACCGGCCGATAGGGCTTCCAGGTACCGTCGAGCTGTTCTTCCCTGAAGCCCGCGTCGAGCAGCGCCTGGCGCGGCACGTCGGCCGGCGCACGGCACATGTGGCACAGGCGCCGAGCGAGCCGCTGCGCGGTGATGAGGATCACGCTGGAGGCGATGTTGAACGGCGCAATGCCCATGTTCCGCATGCGCGTGAGCGTGGTCGGCGCGTCGTTGGTGTGCAACGTCGAGAGCACCAGGTGGCCCGTTTGCGCGGCCTTGATCGAGATGTCGGCGGTTTCGAGGTCGCGGATTTCGCCGACCATGATGATGTCGGGATCCTGCCGCAGGAAGGCGCGCAGCGCCGCCGCGAAGGTGAGTCCGGCGCGCTCGTTGACGTTCACCTGGTTCACGCCCGGCAGGTTGATTTCGGAAGGGTCTTCCGCCGTTGCGATGTTGACGCCGGGCTGGTTCAGCAGGTTCAGGCAGGTGTAGAGCGACACCGTCTTGCCCGAACCCGTCGGGCCCGTCACCAGCACCATGCCGTAGGGGCGGCTGATCGCATGCAGCAGGCGCTCCTTTTCGTCGGCGTCGTAGCCCAGGGCGTCGATGCCCAGGCGCGCGCTGCTCGGGTCCAGGATACGGATCACGATCTTCTCGCCGAACAGCGTGGGCAGCGTGCTGACGCGAAAGTCGATGACACGGTCGGGCCCGATCTTGAGCTTCATGCGGCCGTCCTGCGGCACGCGCTTCTCGGAAATGTCGAGCCGTGAAATGACCTTGATGCGCGAGGCCAGCTTGTCCTTGATGAGCGTGGGCGGGCTCGCGATCTCGCGCAGCTCGCCGTCGATGCGAAAGCGCACCCGGTAGTTGTGCTCGTAGGGCTCGAAGTGGATGTCCGAGGCCCGCATGCTGACGCCGTCCAGCAGCATCTTGTGCAGGAAGCGTACGACCGGCGCGTCCTCGACCTCGGCGATGGCCTGTTCGTTGGCATCGCCCGAAGTGTCTGCCGTGACGTCGTCGAACTCGAACTCGGCGCCGACGATGCTGTTGATGGTTTCCGCCGCGCTGACCGCGGCGGCTTCGATCATGCGCGAGAGCTTGTCGTATTCGGCGATGACCCAGTCCACGCCCATCTGGGAGGCGAACTTGATCTTTTCCACCGCCTGCTGATCCGAGGGGTCGGCCGTTGCAACGATGAGACGGTTGTTGCGCTTGCTGAGAACCACGATCCGGTAGGCGTGGCACAGCTTCGGGTCGAGCAGGTCCTTGGGCAGGCGCTGGTGGTCGATGGCGTCCAGGTCCAGCAGCGGCGCGCCGAAGGCGCTGGACAGCGTGTGGGCAAGGTCGGCGGCCGAGACGGCGCCGCTGCCGGTCAGCTCGGCAATGAAGCTGGTACGGCCGTTCAGCGACTTTTGATAGATGTCTTCCGCGGTCTTCGCAGGAAGCTTGCCGGCCGACACCAAGGCACGCGCAAGGCCCGGGAGGGCGATTTGCGTGTTTTCTTTAACAGGAAGTTCGGCAGCAGCCATTCAGCGAATTGCAAGAGATGTGAAAAAGTGCTTCACGATCATCGCTGAACGACCCGTCCCTGTAAATCGCTACGCAGCAACAGGCACGGGCATTATTTGTGCCAGCCAAAGGCTGGTCGGGGTGAGAGGATTCGAACCTCCGGCCTCTACGTCCCGAACGTAGCGCTCTACCAGGCTAAGCTACACCCCGATTGGTTGCAAAAAAAGAGAAGTCGTCCTTGCCAACTCTTGTGAGGTGTTCAGGCACGTCGCTCAAGCAACTGAGCCGCCAATTGTAGCAAACCGTCGGCATGCAAATTGGACGGAAAGTCGCGCAATGCATGAATCGCGCGTTTTGCCTCGTCGGCTGCGGCGGCGCGCGAGGCTTCCAGGGCGCCGGTGGCGTGGACGATTTCGACGATCTTGCCCAGCTGGGCGGTGTCGCCGGCCTCGATGGCCGCACGCACCAGCGTCGCCTGTGCAGGGCTGCCGCGCCGCATGGCGAAGATCAGCGGCAGCGTCGTCTTGCCTTCGCGCAGGTCGTCGCCCACGTTCTTTCCCGTTTCGTGTGCGTCGCCGGCGTAGTCGAGCACGTCGTCGATCACCTGGAAGGCCGTGCCCAGGGCCTGGCCGTAGGTGGCGCAGGCTTCCTCGACTTCGGGCGTGGCGCCCGCCAGCACGGCGGCGAGCCGTGTGCTGGCCTCGAAAAGCTTGGCGGTCTTGGAGCGGATCACGCGCAGGTAGGCGGATTCGTCCAGCGTCGCGTCATGCATGTTCATCAGCTGTAGCACTTCGCCTTCCGCGATCACGTTGGTCGCCTCGGCCAGAATCTGCATGACGCGCATGTTGTTTGCATCCAACATCATCTGGAAGGCGCGCGAATAGAGGAAGTCGCCGACCAGCACGCTGGCCGGGTTGCCGAACGATTCGTTGGCCGTCGGGCGCCCGCGCCGCAGGGTCGATTCGTCGACGACGTCGTCGTGCAGCAGTGTGGCCGTATGGATGAATTCCACCACCGCCGCCAGGTTGAAGCGCTGCTCGCCCGTGTAGCCGAGCGCGCCCGACATGAGCAGCAGCAGCGCCGGCCGCAGGCGTTTGCCGCCGGCGGAGATGATGTACTTCGACACTTGGCTGACCAGGGGCACGCCCGTGTCGAGGCGCTGCGCGATCACACGGTCGACTTCGACCATGTCGCCGGCGATCAAATCCAGCACGGTGGCGGTGGGGGAGGTATCGGCGGCGTGAACTGGCAAGGCGTTTGCGCGCAGCGCGTCTGAATGCGAAAGTGACAGCGGCACAAGGCCGGAAGGCGCAGATTATAGGGAGGAGCGCGCGCCGCCCCGGCGACCCTCCGGCTCAAACCATGTTAGCGCGTGCAAACCGTGCTAGAATCTTGGGCTCTGCGGAATTCGCCGTAGAGCTCATTCCTTAAGAGGTTCACATGTACGCGGTCATAAAAACCGGCGGCAAGCAGTATCGCGTTGCTTCCGGCGAAAAAATTAAAGTAGAACAGATTGCTGCGGATGTAGGCCAGGAAATCGTGATCGATCAGGTTCTTGCAGTCGGCAACGGCAGCGAAATCAAGATCGGTACGCCCCTGGTGTCCGGCGCAACGGTGACAGTCACGGTACTGTCGCACGGCAAGCACGACAAGGTCGGCATCTTCAAGATGCGCCGTCGCAAGCACTATCAGAAACGTCAAGGCCATCGCCAGCAGTTCACCGAACTGCAAATCGGCGCGATCGCCGGCTAAGGAGCAAATTCCATGGCACAGAAAAAAGGCGGCGGCTCAACGCGAAACGGGCGCGATTCCAAGCCCAAGATGCTCGGTGTGAAGGCCTTCGGCGGCGAACTGATCAGCGCAGGCTCGATCATCGTGCGCCAGCGCGGCACCCAGTTCCATCCCGGCGTGAACGTCGGCGTGGGCAAGGACCACACGCTGTTCGCACTGGTGGACGGCCACGTGTCGTTCGGCGTCAAGGGCGCACTGAACAAGCACATGGTCAACGTGACCCCGGCATAAGCCCGAGTCACTTCGATCAGCTCGAAGCCCCGCTTTGTCGGGGCTTCTTCATTTGTACACTGGATACCCCATGAAGTTCGTCGACGAAGCCTTCATCGACATCGCCGCAGGCGATGGCGGCAACGGCTGCGTGTCGTTCCGTCATGAAAAATACAAGGAATTCGGCGGCCCCAACGGCGGCGACGGCGGCCGCGGCGGCCATGTCTACGCGGTGGCCGATTCCAACCTCAACACCCTGGTCGACTTCCGCTATTCGCGCCGCCACGAGGCCAGGCGCGGCGAGCACGGCATGGGCTCCGACATGTTCGGCGCCGCGGGCGACGACATCCTCCTCAAGATGCCCGTCGGCACCATCATCAGCGACGCCGAAACCGGCGAAGTGCTGTACGAGCTGCTGAAGGAAGGCGAGGTCGTCACCATCGCCAAGGGCGGCGACGGCGGCTTCGGCAACATGCGCTTCAAGAGCGCCATCAATCGCGCCCCGCGCCAGAAGACCCCGGGCTGGCCGGGCGAGAAGAAGAGCCTCAAGCTCGAGCTCAAGGTGCTTGCCGACGTCGGCCTGCTCGGCATGCCGAATGCGGGCAAGTCGACCCTGATCAGCGCCATCTCGAACGCGCGCCCGCGCATCGCCGACTATCCCTTCACCACGCTGCACCCGAACCTCGGTGTCGTGCGCGTCGGCCCGGAGCAGAGCTTCGTGGTGGCCGACCTGCCCGGGCTGATCGAAGGCGCATCCGAAGGCGCGGGCCTCGGCCACCTGTTCCTGCGCCACCTGCAGCGCACGCGGCTCTTGCTGCACGTGATCGACATGGCGCCGTTCGACGATGCTGTCGATCCGGTCGCCCAGGCCAAGGCCATCGTGGGCGAACTCAAGAAGTACGACGCCGCGCTCTATGAAAAGCCGCGCTGGCTGGTGCTCAACAAGCTCGACATGGTGCCGGCGGACGAGCGCGCCGCACGCGTGAAGGACTTCGTCAAGCGCTTGCGCTTCAAGGGCCCGGTGTTCGAGATCTCTGCGCTCACGCGCGAGGGCTGCGAGCACCTGGTGCAGGCCGTGTACCAGCAGGTCAAGGCGCAGCAGGCGGCGGAACACGTGCCGGTCGAGGTCGACCCGCGCTTCGTCGAGCTGCCGCCCGATACTTCTTCCTCCTCCTGACGCTCCGCACGCCGCATTCACGACCGCCACGCCCCCCCATGACCTCGAACTCCGGATCCACTGCCTTGCGGGATGCCCGCCGTATCGTCGTCAAGGTGGGCTCCAGCCTCGTGACCAACGAGGGGCGCGGTCTCGACGAGGCGGCCATCGGCGAATGGTGCCGGCAGCTGGCGGTGCTGGTGCAGGGCGGGCGCGAGGTCGTGATGGTGTCCAGCGGCGCCATTGCCGAAGGCATGAAGCGCCTGGGCTGGCGCACGCGGCCGCACGAGGTGCATGAACTCCAGGCCGCCGCGGCCGTCGGGCAGATGGGCCTGGCCCAGATGTACGAGACCAAGCTGCGCGAGAACCAGATCGGCAGCGCCCAGGTGCTGCTCACCCATGCCGACCTGGCCGACCGCGAGCGTTACCTCAATGCGCGCTCGACCCTCGTCACGCTGCTCGGGCTGGGCGTGGTGCCGGTCATCAACGAGAACGATACGGTCGTCAACGACGAGATCAAGTTCGGGGACAACGACACGCTGGGCGCGCTGGTGGCCAACCTGGTCGAAGCCGATGCGCTGGTGATCCTCACGGACCAGAAGGGCCTCTACACGGCCGACCCGCGCAAGGACCCGGACGCGAAGTTCGTGCACGAGGCGGCGGCCGGTGACCCGGCGCTCGAAGCGATGGCGGGCGGGGCGGGCTCCAGCCTGGGCCGCGGCGGGATGATCACCAAGATCCTTGCTGCCAAGCGCGCCGCCGGCTCGGGCGCCTCTACCGTGATCGCCTGGGGCCGCGAGCCCGACGCCCTGCTGCGCCTCGTGCACGGTGAATCCATCGGCACGCTGCTGGTGGCGCAGACGGCCAAGCACCAGGCGCGCAAGCGCTGGATGGCGGACCACCTGCAGCTGCGCGGCGCGGTCACCGTCGATGCCGGCGCGGCCGCCAAGGTGCGTGCCGAGGGCAAGAGCCTGCTGCCGATCGGCATGACCGGTGTCTCGGGCGAGTTTTCGCGCGGCGACGTGATCGCCGTGCGCGACGCCGACGGCGTGGAACTCGCCCGCGGCCTGGCCAACTATTCGAGCGTCGAGGCCCGGCTGCTGTGCCGCAAGCCCTCGGCGGAGTTCGAGCGGCTGCTGGGCTATGTGGCGGAGCCGGAAATGGTCCACCGCGACAACATGGTGCTGATGCGCGGCTGATGAAGGCGGGGCGCCGGGGCCCCGCCGGGTCACTTCACTACTGCACTTCCCGCACCGGATTGCGCAGGTTCTGGACCATGTCCCCGACCGAATTGCGCGGTGCATTGCCGCGGCACAGCGCCTGGCTCGACAGCGCCGAGGCGTAGCGCGAGTTCAGGTCGCTGATGCGCTTCCACTCCGGCGTCTTCGTTTCCTGCCAGGCGCCGTTGTTGTAGCGCGCGTAGCTCTTCATTTCCCCGGTCGAGCAGCGCACCCCTTCGTAGAATGCGTTGACGCCGCCGCCATCGCGGTTCTGCGCCACCACCACGTAGCGCACGATGCCGTCGCGGGTGATGGCAATGGTTTTCGGATCGACGCCGAACTTCAGGCTCATGTAGGGCGGCATCGAGATCGGTTCGAGGCGCTTTGCGTCGAAGGCGGGCGGGGGCGGAGCCTCGGTTTCCTTCCATTCGGCGTCGGTCTCGTAGCGCTTGGGCGCCGGCTGCATGCCGGCCTGCGCCCAGTCGGGGTTGTCCGTGTCGTGCGTGCCCGATGCGCATCCGGCCAGCAGGGCCAGGCACGCGGCGAGCAGGGTGCCCTCAGCGCTGCGACGGAAGGAAGGGCGCTTTGTTGTGGGGAAGAGGGGAAGGGTCATCGCTCGCAGAAGTAATGTCGGGATGCGGATCGAAACTGCCGCCGGGCGGCAGGTCCAGCCCCGCGGGCGCGCCGCCATCGGGCATGTGGCGCTCGAACTCACGGGCGCGCACATTGCTGCGCAGGAAGCGGTTGCGGAAATCCTGCCGCGGCAGGTAGCGAGCAAGCTCGGTCAGTGCCATCTCGTAGACGCCGCGTTTGAATTCGACGACCACATCGAGCGGCACCCAGTAGTCGTGCCATCGCCAGGCGTCGAATTCGGGGTGGTCGGTCGCGCGCAGGTTCAGATCCCAGTCGTGACCGATCAATTGCAGCAAATACCAGATTTGCTTCTGGCCCTTGTAGTGGCCCCGTGCGTCACGGCGAATGAACCGATCCGGCACCTCGTAGCGCAACCAGTCACGGGTACGGGCCACGATGCGCACGTGCTCCGGATGGAGTCCGACTTCCTCGTGCAGTTCCCGGAACATGGCTTGCTCGGGACTTTCGCCGCGGTCGATGCCGCCTTGCGGAAACTGCCAGGAATGCGTGCGTATGCGTTTGCCCCAGAAAACCTGGTTTCTCTGGTTGAGCAGGATGATGCCGACGTTGGGCCTGAAGCCGTCCCGGTCGAGCATAATCAAACCCCAATTTTTGAACTGAGTCGATTATGCATGCCGGGTTGCACACGGCAAGCGGCCAGTTCGAGGCCCGCGGGTTCCCGGAGGTCTCTCCGCCGGCATCCGTCTTCCCCACGATTTTTGAATCCACCAGCGCGATCCCGATGAAAGCTTCCCGATTTTTTGTCTCCACCCTCAAGGAAGCGCCCGCTGACGCCGAGGTCGCGAGCCATCGGCTCATGATGCGCGCGGGCATGATCAAGAAGCTCGGCACGGGCATCTACACCTACATGCCGATGGGGCTGCGCGTGATCCGCAAGGTCGAGGCGATCGTGCGCGAGGAAATGAACCGCGCCGGCGCGGTCGAGCTCACGATGCCCGTGGTGCAGCCGGCCGAGTTCTGGCAGGAGACCGGCCGCTTCGACAAGATGGGCCCCGAACTGCTGCGCATCAAGGACCGGCACGACCGCGACTTCGTGGTCCAGCCCACCAGCGAAGAGGTGGTGACCGACATCGCGCGCCAGGAAATCCGCAGCTACAAGCAGCTGCCGAAGAACTTCTACCAGATCCAGACCAAGTTCCGCGACGAGCGCCGTCCGCGCTTCGGCCTGATGCGTGGGCGCGAATTCATCATGAAGGACGCCTACAGCTTCGACCGCGACCTGGGTGCGGCCAAGGCCAGCTACCAGGTCATGGCCGATGCCTACCGCCGCATCTTCGACCGCTTCGGCCTGCGCTACCGCGCCGTGGCGGCCGACAGCGGCGCCATCGGCGGCGACCTGAGCGAAGAGTTCCAGGTGATTGCCGCCACCGGCGAAGACGCCATCGTCTACTGCCCCGGCAGCGACTACGCGGCGAACATGGAGAAGGCCGAGGCGCTCGCTCCGGCCGGTCCGCGCCCGGCGGCGGCCAAGGCGCTCGAGAAGACGCCCACCCCCGGCAAGAGCACCTGCGCCGACGTGGCCGAACTGCTCGGCGTGCCGCTGTCGACCACGGTCAAGTCGCTGGTGCTGGCAACGGACATCGTCGACGAGGCCGGCAACCCGAAGGGGTCGCAGGTCTGGCTGCTGCTCTTGCGCGGCGACCACGACATGAACGAGATCAAGGTCGGCAAGGTGCCGGGCCTGGACAAGGGCTTCCGCTTCGCGACGCTGGCCGAGATCGACGATCACTTCGGCTGCAAGCCCGGCTACCTCGGCCCGCTGAGCCTGAAGAAGCCCGTCAGGCTCGTGGCGGACCGCGAGGTGATGGTCATGGCCGACTGGATCACCGGCGCCAACGAGATCGACTTCCACATGACCGGCGTCAACTGGGGCCGCGACCTGCCCGAGCCCGAACTGGTGGCCGACCTGCGCAACGTGGTGGCCGGCGATGCCTCGCCCGACGGCAAGGGCGTGCTCGCGATCGAGCGCGGCATCGAGGTGGGCCATGTGTTCGTGCTCGGCACCAAATACAGCAAGGACATGAACGCCACCTACCTCGACGAAGCCGGCAAGCCGCAGTTCCTCGAGATGGGCTGCTACGGCATCGGCATCACGCGCCTGCCGGCCGCCGCCATCGAGCAGAACCACGACGAGCGCGGCATCATCTGGCCGGACGCGCTGGCGCCGTTCACGGTGGTGGTGTGCCCGATCGGCATGGACCGCAGCCCCGAGGTCAAGGTGGCGGCCGAAGCGCTCTACGAGCAGCTGCTCGCGGCCGGCGCCGACGTGCTGCTGGACGACCGCGGCGAGCGCCCGGGCGCGATGTTCGCCGACTGGGAACTGATCGGCGTGCCGCACCGCGTGGTCATTTCCGACCGCGGCCTGAAGGAGGGCCAGCTCGAATACCAGCACCGCCGCGACACGGCGGCCACCAAGGTGCCTGCCGCCGGCATCGCCGAATTCATCGTCGGCAAGCTCGCCAAATGAGTCTGGAGGGCGGCCTCTCGCGACGCCGGTGCCTGGTGGGCGGCGCCGCGGCGGCGGGCGCCCTGGCCGCGTTGTCGCTGCCGCAGGCCGCGCGCGCCGGCGCGCAGATCGAGGAGCCGCTGATCGATTCGGTGCGCACCGCGCTGAGTTCGGCCGTGCACAACAAGGCGCCGCCGGTGCCCGAGTTCTCGAACACCGAGGCCCGCCTGACCTACCTGCGCTGGCTGGGCGAAATGAGCGAACGCCTCAAGAAGAAGATTGCCGACTGGCCCACGCGCAAGGAATTCCTGCAGACCGTCTGGTATGAAGCCAAGCGCTCGGGCCTGGACGTGAGCCTGGTGCTCGGGCTGATCCAGGTCGAGAGCAACTTCCGCAAGTTCGCGGTGTCCAGCGCCGGTGCGCGCGGCTACATGCAGGTCATGCCGTTCTGGACCCGCGTGATCGGCGACAGCGACCCGGCCAAGCTGTTCCACATGCAGACCAATCTGCGTTTCGGCTGCGTGATCCTGCGCCACTACCTCGACCGCGAGAACGGCGACCTGTACATGACCCTCGGGCGCTACAACGGCAGCCGAGGCAAGGCGCCGTACCCCAACGCCGTGTTCGCGAACCAGCGCCTGTGGACCTTCGTGGACCGCGACCGCTCGGCCGCCTGAGGGCGAGCTAGGTTCTCGTGACCATCACCTGGTCGATGCGGTAGCTGTCGACGTCCATCACCTCGAAGGTGTAGCCGCCCCAGCTCACGCTGTCGGTGCGCTTGGGCACGCGCCGCAGCATCACCATCAGGAAGCCGGCCAGCGTTTCGTAGTCGTCCGGATGCGGCATCTCGTCGATGTGCAGTGCGCGCTGCACGTCCTGGATCGGCGTGACGCCGTCGATCAGCCACGAGTTCTCGTCGCGCTTCACGATCTGCTCCTCGTCGGGCATGGAGACGAGGTCGCCCATCACCGTGCTCATCACGTCGTTGAGCGTGATCACGCCCACCACCAGGCTGTATTCGTTGACGATGATCGCGAAGTCTTCGTGCGCCTGCTGGAACTGCTCGAGCACCTCGGTGAGCGAGAGCCGGTCGGGGACGACCAGCGCCTTGTGCAGCGTCAGGCCCTGGTCGAAGGCCAGCGGCTGGCCGCTGAGCACGCGCTGGAACATCTCCTTGGCGTCGACGTAGCCGAGCACATGGTCGATGTCGCCGTCGCACACCGGATAGGCCGAAAAAGGCTCGGCCACGATGCGCGCCCGCAGCACCGATTCCGGGTCGTCGTGCAGGAACCAGGCGATGTTGTCGCGCACCGTCATCACGCTGCTGACCAGCCGCGTGTCGAGTTCGAACACGTTGGCGATCACCTGCTGCTCGCGCACCGCGAGCACGCCCGCGCGCGCGCCGGCCTCGGTCATGGCCAGGATGTCGGCCGAGGTGATCTTGTCGTCGCGCACCAGCGGCATGCCCAGCAGCTTGAAGAGCATGTCGGTGGAGCGCGTGAAGAACCACACCAGCGGCTTGAAGGCGGTGATCAGCACCAGCATCGGGCCGACCATGCGAACCGCGATGCGCTCCGGGTCGCTCATGCCCAGGCGCTTGGGGAACAGGTCGGCGAACACCAGGAACACCGCGATGACGATCACGAACGAGCACAGGAAAGCGAGGTTCGCCGAGGCTTCCGCGCTCATCCAGCCTTCGAAGAAGCGCGCGAAGTAGGGGCTGAGCGAGCCCTCGCCGACGACGCCGCCGAGGATCGCCACCGCGTTGAGGCCGATCTGCACCACGGTGAAGTAGTGGCCCGGCTGCTCCTGCACGCGCAGCACGCGCTCGGCCCGCGCATCGCCTTCGTCGGCCATCTGGCGCAGGCGCAGGCGCCGCGAGGCGGCCAGCGTGATTTCGGCAAGGGAGAAGAACGCGCTCATCGCGATCAGCAGGACGATGATGAGCAGGCTTTGGGTGAGGGTCATGGTGGCACGGCGAAGAATGCCATGGTGCCATGACTCGGCCCGGGAAAAGCGGTCAGACCCCGCCGTGCGGGTGCGTGGGGTCGACCCACAGCACCGATTCTGGTTTCTCCACCGGTTCGATATCGAGGTTCACGGCCACCGCCTCGCCGTCGCTGCGGCACAGCACGCATTCGAGCGACTCGGTGGCGCTGGCGTTGATTTCCTGGTGCGGCACGTAGGGCGGCACGTAGATGAAGTCGCCCGGGCCGGCCTCGGCCGTGAACTCGAGCTTCTCGCCCCAGCGCATGCGGGCCCGGCCGCGCACCACGTAGATCACCGATTCGAGGTGCCCGTGGTGGTGGGCGCCGGTCTTGGCGTCGGCATGGATGGTGACGGTGCCGGCCCAGAGCTTCTGCGCGCCGACGCGCGCGAAGTTGATGGCCGCGGCGCGGTTCATGCCGGGCGTCTGGGCGGTGTTGGCGTCGAGCTGGTTGGCCGCGATCACGCGCACGCCGTCGTGCTTCCAGGCCGGCGCGGCCTTGCCGCCATGGTCATGGTCGTGGTCGTGGCTCACGGCGGCCCCGGAATCAGGCCGGGTTGCTGCCGCCCAGCACCTGCTGCAGCTCGCCCGACTCGTACATCTCCATCATGATGTCCGAGCCGCCGACGAATTCGCCCTTCACGTAGAGCTGGGGGATCGTGGGCCAGTTGCTGTATTCCTTGATGCCTTGGCGGATGCCGTCGTCTTCGAGCACGTTGACGGTCTTGAGCGTCTTCGTGTCGACGCCGACCGCCTTGAGGATCTGGATGGCGCGGCCGGAGAAACCGCACATCGGGAAGCTGGCGTTGCCCTTCATGAAGAGCACGAGGTCGTTGGTCTTGACGAGATCGTCGATGCGTTGCTGGGCGTCGGACATGGGGACTCCTGAAAAATGGGCTTGGGGGGATTATTTCACCGTGCGCCAGATCCCGCCGGAACAGCGCTGGATGCCGGCAAGGTCGTCGCGGCTTTGCACTTCGGCAAAGCCGCGCGCCTGGAGCAGCTGGCGCACGGCTGGGGCCTGGTCGTGGCCGTGCTCGAGCAGCAGCCAGCCGCCGTCCGCAAGGTGCGCGGGGGCCTGTTGCACGATCTGGCGGATGTCGGCCAGCCCGTCGGGCCCGGCCACCAGCGCGGCCAGGGGCTCGTGCTGCAGCGCCGCCAGGTGCGGGTCGCCGGCCGTGATGTAGGGCGGATTGCTGGCAATGACCGCGTAGCCGCCGGCGGCACCGTCGAGCCAATGGGCCTGGCGAAAGCGCACCGGCAGGCCCAGGCGCAGTGCGTTGGCCTCGGCAACGGCCAGCGCGTCGGCGCTGGCATCGACCGCGTCGACCTGCGCGTCGGGGCGCGCGTGCTGCAGCGCCAGTGCGATGGCGCCGCTGCCGGTGCCCAGGTCGAGCACCTGCGGAGCCTTGCGGCCTTCGAGGCATTGCAGGGCCCAGTCGACCAGCGTTTCGGTGTCGGGGCGCGGCACCAGCACCCGCGCATCCACCTGCAGGCCGAGGCCGTGGAATTCCTTCTCGCCGAGCAGGTAGGCCACCGGCTCGCCCGCCAGCCGGCGCAGCAGCTGCGCCGAAAGCGCCGACCAGGCCGCATCGGAAATGGCGTCGGTGTCGTGCGCCAGCAGCCAGGCGCGGTCGTTCGGCGCGCGGCCCAGCGCATGCAGCAGCAGCAACTGGGCGTCGAGCCGGTCGACGCCCAGCGCCACGGCCGCGGCCAGCGCCTGGGCCACGGTGGATGGCGTGGTGGCCGCGGCCGTCATGCCGGCAGGCTCGATTCCAGCTCGGCCAGCTGCTCGGCCTCGCGCGCGGCGCGCAGCGCGTCGAGCACGTCGCCGAGGTCGCCTTCCATGATGGCCTGCAGCTTGTAGAGCGTGAGATTGATGCGGTGGTCGGTGAGCCGGCCCTGTGGGAAGTTGTAGGTGCGGATGCGGTCGGAGCGGTCGCCGCTGCCGATCAGGCCCTTGCGCATCGCGGCGTCCTTGGCGGCGCGCTCGCTGCGGTCCTTTTCCTGGATGCGCGCGGACAGCACCTGCAGCGCCTTGGCCTTGTTGCGGTGCTGGCTGCGGTCGTCCTGGCACTCGGCCACGATGCCGGTCGGAATGTGCGTGATGCGCACGGCCGAGTCGGTCTTGTTGATGTGCTGGCCGCCGGCGCCGCTTGCACGGTAGGTGTCGATGCGCAGGTCGGCCGGGTTGATCTGCACCGCCACGGTTTCGTCGGGCTCGGCCAGCACGGCCACGGTACAGGCGCTGGTGTGGATGCGGCCCTGGGTCTCGGTGGCCGGCACGCGCTGCACGCGGTGGCCGCCCGATTCGAAGCGCAGGCGCCCAAAAACATCGTTGCCGGCGATGCGGATCACCACTTCCTTGTAGCCGCCGAGCTCGCTCTCGCTCTCGCTCACCACTTCGCAGCGCCAGCCGGCGCGCTCGCAGTAGCGCGTGTACATGCGCAGCAGGTCGCCCGCGAACAGGGCCGATTCGTCGCCTCCTGTGCCGGCGCGGATTTCGAGAAAGGCATTGCGCGCGTCGTCCGGGTCCTTGGGCAGCAGCAGGCGCTGTAGCTCTTCCTCGAGCTGCACGAGCTCGGCCTGCGCGGCGGCGATTTCTTCGCGGGCCATCTCGGCCATGTCGGGGTCTTCGAGCATTTCGGCCGCGCCGGCGATGTCGGCTTCGCGCTGCTTGTAGCGCTCGTAGCGGCCCGCGATCTGCGTGATCTCGGCGTGCTCCCGCGAGATGGTGCGGTACTGCGCCATGTCGCTCATGATGTCTTCGCGCGAAAGCAGGAAGTCGAGTTCGCCCAGGCGCTGGGCGTAGCGTTCGAGTTGGTGGCGCAGAAAGGTCTTCACGGCGGAAAGGAGCTCGGAAAAATGGGGGAAGGGCGCCGCGGTGCCGCGGCAGGGCGCATGTGGGACCGCGGCCGGCGGGGCCGGGCCGCTGGCGAGCGTCGCTAACGCTCTTTGCGCAGGAACAGGCGCGAGATGGTCTGCGCGGTGTGTTCGCGCGATTCGGCGTCGCCCGCGTGCAGTTCGGCCATGGCGCCGTGCAGCAGCTTTTGCGTGAGTCCGCGCGACATGGCCTCGAGCACCGCATCGACCGATTCGCCCTTGGCCAGCAGCTTGCGCGCGCGTGCCATTTCGGCGGCGCGCCACTCGTCGGCCTGGGCATTGAGCTGCTGGATCAGCGGCACGGTGCCGCGCTGGCCCAGCCAGTGCATGAAGCTCTGCACGCCGGCGTCGATGATGACCTCGGCCTGGGCCACGGCGGCCTGGCGGTTGGCCTGGCCCTGCTGCACCACCTGGGCAAGGTCGTCGACGGTGTAGAGGTAAATATCTTCGAGCGCCTTCACCTCGGGCTCGATGTCGCGCGGCACGGCCAGGTCGACCATGAACATCGGGCGGTGCTTGCGGGCCTTGAGCGCGCGCTCGACCGCGCCCAGGCCGATGATCGGCAGCGTGCTGGCGGTGCAGCTCACCACGATGTCGAACTCGGCCAGCCGGCTCGGCAGGTCGGCCAGCCGCATGGCCTCGCCGCCGAAGCGCGAGGCCAGCTTTTCGCCGCGCTCGAGCGTGCGGTTGGCAATGGCGATGGCCTTCGGGTCCTTGGCCGCGAAATGCGTGGCGGCCAGGTCGATCATCTCGCCCGCGCCGACGAACAGTACGCGCGTCTGGTGCAGGTCTTCGAACAGCTGGCCGGCCAGCCGGACGGCCGCCGCGGCCATGCTGATGGAGTGCGCGCCGATCTCGGTGGCGGTGCGCACCTCTTTCGCGACCGCGAAGGAGCGCTGGAACAGCTGGTTGAGCGTGCTGCCGAGCGCGCCGGCGGTTTCGGCCGCGCGCACGGCGTCTTTCATCTGGCCGAGGATCTGGGCCTCGCCGAGCACCATGGAATCGAGCCCGCTGGCCACGCGGAAGACATGGCGCGCGGCTTCGTCGTCGTGCAGGGTGTAGGCATGCGAGCGCAGCAGCGCCGGCGCGACGCCGCCGCTCTCGGCCAGCCAGCCGACCGTGTGGTCGAGCGCGGCATGCTCGGCGGCGCAGTAGATCTCGGTGCGGTTGCAGGTGGAAATGATCGCGGCTTCGACCTGCGGATGGCGCCCGGTGGCGAACGAACTGCGCAGGCTCTGCAGCGTGGGTGCCAGCTGATCGAGCGCGAACGCGAAACGACCGCGCAGATCGAGCGGCGCGGTCGTGTGGTTCAGGCCCAGTGTCCAGACTGACATATCCACTGATTATAAAATCAGCAGGAGCCGTGCGGCTGCCGAGGGGCTTGGCCGCATGCAACTCCACAAGACAAGGGCGCCGCGAGCGCCCTTGGCTTTATCCGGGGGCCCTCGATACCCCTTCCTACCCATGTCCCTGCTGGATCTCCTCAATCACCTGCTGAACTTCGTGGCGCCCGCGCTGGCCGTCGGCTTCCTGTGCGCGCTCATGGGCCGGGCCTTCCGGCGCAAGGCGGGCGGCAGGGCATGGTGGGCCGAGGGCGCGATCAATTCAGGCGTGGGAGCGCTGGTGCTGCTGGGCGGCGTGGTTCTCACAGGCCGCGACGGCGCGATGGCGACCTACGCGGCGCTCGTTGTCGCGTGCGGTACAAGTCAATGGCTGGTCTCGGACGGCTGGCGCAAGTAGTTTTCGCCAAGTCATGCGATGATGTTGCGTGTCCAGATGTTACTAGCTGTTAGTATATGAATCTCATCTGGTAAATATTCACATTTGGAAAGCGGAAAGAGTTGCAGGCAGCCGCTTTGAGCCAATATGCGGCAAGGCAGCCCCATGGACGGTACAGATGTATTTGCATCCCCTTATTGCCAGCGTTCCTCCGGATGAGCGCGCAGCCTTCGTTCAGCGCATCGAACTTCGGTCCTACCGGCGCAACGAAGTCGTGCTGGCGGCGGACGAGTGGTCCGACCGCATCTACTGCGTGGCCACGGGCCTGCTGCGGGTGGTGGTGCAGGGGAGCGGGGACAGCGGCGACGTCACGACCGACTTCATCCGGCAGGACGACTTCTTCCTGAACTCGGCCCTGATCGAGGAGCGCTACCAGGCCGGCGCGACACTGGTGGCGGCCTTGCCCACCTCGCTGTACCTGGTGCCCACGCTGGAATTCAAGGCGCTGTGCGACCGCCATCCGGCCGTGACGATGGGCCTGCTCGACGTGGTGATGAAGCGCACCACGGTGCTGCGCAGGCAGATCCGGCAGATTTCATCGGCCTCGTCCGAGCGGCTCATCAGCCGCATCCTGCACGAGCTCACCGTTCTGGCCCCGGGCACCGGCGGCGGCTACGACAAGCGCATCACCCAGTCGGTCATCGCCTCCTATTCGGGGCTTTCCAGGATGCAGGTCAACAAGACCATGCGGGACCTGGAGCGCCGCGGCCTGGTCAGGAGGGACGAGCACGGGGTGTATGTGCCCCCGCACTTTGCGTCGTCGGACTTCCAGGAGCTTCCTTCGGGCGAGCCGAGCCCTCCAGCCAAGGAGTCCGGGGAGGTGGATCCGTCGTTTTTCTCGGGGCTGTTCGAGGCGCCGCCGAAGTCGGGCAAGACCCGCAAGTGAGGCTTTCTAGCCCACCGCCAGCCGCGTTCCTGCGGCGCTGGCGGCCTTGCGGATGCCGTCCGGCCCGTAGAAGGGCTGCGCACTGGCCTGCAGGTAGTGCAACGCGTTCTGCGTGAAATCGAGCTGGCTGTACACCATGGCGCCGTTGCGGCGGTTGCAGGCCTTGGCCTGCTGCGCCAGCTCGACCAGCGCCGTCCAGGCGGCGAGCGAGGCCTCGCCGTCTGCCGCGGCGGCAGCGTCGGCACCCGCGCGCCCGGGCTCGAAGCCCCGCGCCACCTGGGCCGATTCGCGCGCCCGGTCGAGTGCCGCCATGCGGTCCAGCAGGCCGGCCTTGCGCCCGGTGAGCAGCGGCAGCTCGGCGAAGAGGCCGCTCTTCATGGCCTGCGCCTCCTGCTCCAGCACCGACAGGAATTCCTCGACGCAGGTTTTTTCGGCCAACAGGTGAACCAGCATGGCGTTCAGAGCTTTCCGTTTTCGTGGAGCAGTTCGCGCACGCTGGCGAGCAGGCCGCGGGCGATCCGGTCGGGGTGGATTTCATAGCGCCCGGCCCGGATGTCCTCGCGGATAGAGGCGACGCGCGCCGCGTCGAAATCGGCGTTGGGTGCCTCGGGCATCGAATGCACCTGGGCCGACGAGAGCTGCACCGCGTTCCTGCCGCCCTGGACGGCATCGGCGCCGCTGGCGGGCGAGGACGCTGCGCCCTTGTTCGTTCGGGGGAGCGGCGTGGCCGAAGGGGCGAATGGATCGATTTTCAAGATGGTTCCTCAAAGGGCTGCCTGATGTATCGGCAGTTCGGGCCAGAACTTTAGGGCAGTGCGCATCGCGCCATGAATGCGGCTATTGCGGCAGGCGGATCTGCCCTTCCTCGTCGGCCACGCCGCTGACCATGCGGCCATCCACGGTCCTGGCCCGCACGGCCGCGCCGGCGCTGGCGCTCGTCATCGCGCGGGCTTCGGTGCTGACGACATAGCCCGGGCCTTCGGCAACGACCTTGATGGTCTGGCCCTGCTGGATCACGGCCACGCCGCGCATCAGTTCGCGCCTGAGCGGCGCGCCG
Source organism: Variovorax beijingensis (assembly GCF_003951285.1). Taxonomy (GTDB): domain Bacteria; phylum Pseudomonadota; class Gammaproteobacteria; order Burkholderiales; family Burkholderiaceae_C; genus Variovorax; species Variovorax beijingensis. Next base: position 139,934 of record NZ_RXFQ01000017.1, read on the forward strand.
GCCGCGATGCGGTTGGCGGCCACCACGCCCTGCAGTTCGGCGGCGTCGGTCACGACCGAACGCGGCAGGGCCGTGAGATCGCCGTCGCGGGCGATGAAGTCGCTGGCGCCCAGGGCCTGACCGGTATCGATGTTGCGCGCGGCCACGAGGTAGCGTCCCTCGACCGCCACGCGGGCCAGCACGAAGCGGGTCCAGGGCTTCAGCTCCGAATGGCAGCGCAGGCCGACCGACACCCGGCCCCATACCGCGGCGCCGCGAGGCAGGAACGGCTCGAGCGCATCGCATGCGGGCAGCGGACCCGATGCCGGCGCCTCGACGCGGATGCTGACCTTGCCCGGCAGTCCGGCGGTCTGGGCCTGCAGCAAGCGGTCGACGGCGGCGCGCGCATCGCCCGCCAGCGGCGCCGCGGCCACGCACATTGCCGCGCCCAGCCCGGCCGCCAGGGCAGGCAGCACGAGCTTCAGGCGGTGCGGGCGGCAAGAGATTTTTTCCATGATGGGTGCCCGGCAATTCTAGGAAGGCACCCCGGATCCGAAGATTCGAAGTGCACGCCAAATGCCCCTTTGTTCGGGCCATTGCGAATGCAGTGCATGCATAGACTCGCTTTCCATCTGTCGCCATGCCCCGCCAGGGACGCGACGCCTCGAAAGATGGAAACACATGATCGACAAGCTGGATGCGGCGCTTCGCTTCAACCGCGAAGCACTGAACCTTCGGACGCAGCGCCAGGAAGTGCTGGCGGCCAACATCGCCCACGCCGACACGCCCAACTACAAGGCGCGTGACTTCGATTTCGCGAGCCGCCTGACGCAGGCCGTCGAGCACGGCCGCGCAGCGCAGCAGCCGGTGCAGATGGCCGCCACGTCGGCCCGCCACATCCAGGCCGATGCGCCGTCCTCGATGCCCGAGCGCGACCTGCTGTACCGCGTGCCGAGCCAGGCCAGCATCGACGGCAACACGGTGGAGATGGATGCCGAGCGCATCAACTTCGCCGACAACGCACTGCGCTACGAAGCCAACCTCACGGTGGTCAGCGCCAAGATCAAGTCGCTGCTCTCCGCCGCGCAATAAACAAGAAGGAGCCGCGCATGCCGCATCCCGGTGCTTCCATGAACATCTTCAGCGTGGCGGGCTCCGCCATGGCCGCGCAGTCGCAGCGCATGAACGTGACGGCCAGCAACCTCGCCAACGCCGAGAGCGTGGCCGGCCCCGACGGCAAGCCCTACCGCGCCAAGCAGGTGGTCTTCGAAGTGGCCGCCTCGGGCCAGCAGGACATCGGCGGCGTGAAGGTGGCCGGCGTCATCGAGGACCCCTCGCCTCTGAAGATGGTCTTCGACCCGAAGAACCCGCATGCCGACGCCAAGGGCTACGTGGCCATGCCCAACGTCAACGTGGTCGAGGAGATGACCAACATGATCTCCGCCTCGCGCAGCTACCAGGCCAACGTCGAGGTGCTCAACACGGCCAAGACGCTGATGGTCAAGACGCTGAGCATCGGCCAGTAACCCCCTACACCTGCAACAAGAACCATGGCCATCTCCGACACCTCTTCCATCTCCGGGCTCAATGCAGCCACCGCCGCATCGAGCGCCGGCAATGTCTCGGGAGCCGACAGCGAGCAGCGCTTCCTCAAGCTGCTGGTGACGCAGCTCAACAACCAGGATCCGCTCAACCCGATGGAGAACGCCGAGCTCACGTCGCAGCTCGCGCAGATGAGCACCGTGAGCGGCATCGAGCGGCTCAACACCGCGCTCAGCGGACTGGTGAACCAGACCGGCGCCAACCAGGTGCTGCAGGCGGCATCGCTCATTGGCTACAACGTGCTGTCGCCCGGCAATGCCCTCAGCACCTCCGAGCCCAAGGCCGGGGAGGAACCGGCGGCCGTGCCCTTTGCGGTGCAGCTGCCGGCCACCGCCGGCACCGTCGAAGTGAAGATCGTCAATGCCGCGGGCAACACCGTGCGCACCCTGACGCTCGGCTCGATGACCGAAGGCGTCAACGCCGTCACCTGGGACGGCAAGGCCGACGACGGCACCACGGCCCCGGCGGGCGCCTACAGCTTCAGCGTCTCGGCCGCCAACAACGGCACGCGCGTGGAGGCCACTTCGCTGGTCTTCTCGCAGGTGGCCGCCGTCAAGCAGGGCGCCAGCGGCGTCACGCTCGAACTGATGTCAGGCCAGAGCATCGGCCTGGCCGACGTGCGCATGTTTCTCTGAGCACCCACCGCACAGCTTCTCATTGGCAGCGGCCCGTGCGCCGCAGGCCATTTCTTCTTCATTGCACTGAAACAAGGATTCGATCATGGGCTTTTCTCAAGGCATCAGCGGCCTGTCCGCGGCAGCCGCCAACCTGGACGTCATCGGCAACAACATCGCCAACTCCGGCACGGTCGGCTTCAAGTCGGGCGCGGCGACCTTCCAGGACGTGTATGCGGGCTCGCGCGTCGGCCTGGGCGTGGCAGTGTCGGGCATCGTGCAGAACTTCACGCAGGGCTCGGTGCAGACCAGCAGCCGGCCGCTGGACGTGGCGATCCTCAACGGAGACGGCTTCTTCCGGCTCAGCAGCCCGAGCGGCGAGGTGATGTATTCGCGCAATGGCCAGTTCACGCGCGACAAGGACGGCTTCATCGTCAACGCCGCGGGCCTGCGCCTGACGGGCTACGGCGTCTCCGCCACGGGCGGCCTCGACGGCGGCACGCCGGGCCCGCTGCAGGTCCAGACCACCGCCATGAGCCCGAAGGCGACCACCGCCATCAACGCCACCTTCAACCTGGACGCACGCGGCACGGTACCCACCAAGACGCCGTTCTCTGCGACCGATTCGGCCACCTTCAACTATTCGAACGCGCTCGGCCCGGTGTTCGACTCTCTCGGCAATCCGCACGAGCTCGGCGTCTTCTTCGTGAAGACCGGCGCCAATGCCTGGGACGTGTACGGCGCCGCCGACGGCACTGCGCTCAATGGCGGCGCGCCGATCTCGACGATGAGCTTCGACGGCAACGGCAATCTGCTCACGCCCACCGGCGGCAAGCTGACGCTGCCGGCCATGAATTTCGGCAACGGCTCGGTGGCGCTCAACGCCACGGTCGACCTCTCGGGCACCACGCAGTTCGGCAACATCAACGAAATCAAGACGCTCAAGCAGGACGGCTACACCTCCGGCACGCTGACCTCGTTCTCGATCAACCCCGACGGCACCATCACCGGCAAGTTCTCCAACGAACAGACCACGCTGATGGGCCAGGTGGTGCTGACCTCCTTTGCCAACCCCAACGGCCTGGAGCCGATGGGCGAGAACGTCTGGGGCGAAACGCTGGCCTCGGGCCAGCCGCTCACCGGCACGCCGGGCGCGGGCACCAAGCAGGGCTCGCTCGCCTCGGGCGCGCTGGAGGCATCGAACGTCGATCTGACCTCCGAACTCGTCAACCTGATCGTCGCGCAGCGCAGCTACCAGGCCAATGCGCAGACGGTGAAGACGCAGGATCAGGTCGTCCAGACCCTGATCAACATCCGCTGAGCCGCCCATGGACCGCATGCTGTATGTCGCGATGAGCGGCGCCAAGCAGGCCATGGAGCAGCAGGCCTCCGTCGCCAACAACATGGCGAACGCCTCCACGCCCGGGTTCCGCGCGCAGATCAACAGCTTTCGCGCGGTGCCGGTGGCCGGCGGCGCCGAGGCGCCGACGCGCGCCTACGTGGTCGCCACCACGCCTGGCGCCGACTTCAGCCACGGTCCTCTCACGGAAACCGGCCGCGCGCTCGATGTCGCCATTCATGGCGACGGCTGGCTCGCGGTGCAGACGCCCGATGGCGGCGAGGCCTACACCCGCGTGGGCAACCTGCAGGTGAACGCCGAAGGCCAGCTCACGACCATGGGCTCGCTGCCCGTGGCCGGCGATGCCGGCGCACTGGTGGTGCCGCCCGGCTCCACCGTCGCGATCGCCGCCAACGGCCTCGTGACGGCACGCGGCGCCGGCGACCCGGCCATCGGCATCGCAGAGGTGGGCCGCCTGAAGCTGGTCAACCCGCCCGTGGCCGACCTCGTGCGCGGCGCCGACGGCCTTTTTCGCATGCGCGAGGGCCTCGCGCCGGCCGAGGCCGATGCGGCCGTGACCGTGACCACCGGTGCGGTCGAGGGCAGCAACGTCAACGGCGTCGAGGCCATGGTGGCCATGATCGCCAACGCGCGCAGCTTCGAGATGCAGATGAAGTCGATGCGCAGCGCGGACGAGAACGCGCAGTCGGCCAACAAGCTGCTGGCGTACGGCTGAGCCCGCGCCCCACCACCCAACTTCCCAAGGATTTTTCGCCATGATGCGCTCGCTCTACATCGCCAAGACCGGCCTGGATGCCCAGCAGACCCAACTCGACGTGGTGTCGAACAACCTCGCCAACGTCGGCACCACGGGCTTCAAGCGAAGCCGTGCCGTGTTCGAGGACCTGATGTACCAGAACCTGCGCCAGGTCGGCGGCCAGACCTCGGACCAGACCCGGCTGCCTTCGGGCCTGCAGGTAGGCACCGGCGTGCACGTGGTCGCGACCGAACGCATCCACTCGCAGGGCAACCTCACCAAGACCGACAAGCCGACCGACGTGGCCATCAACGGCGGCGGCTTCTTCCAGGTGCTGATGCCCGACGGCACCACCTCGTACACGCGCGACGGCTCGTTCCAGACCGACCGCGACGGCCAGCTCGTCACGGCCAGCGGCTTTCCGGTGCAGCCGGCCATCACGCTGCCCGCCAACGCCACCAGCCTCACCATCGGCCGCGACGGCATCGTGTCGATCACGCAGGCCGGGCAGACCAACACGGTGCAGGTCGGGCAGCTGCAGCTGGCCACCTTCCTGAACCCGGCCGGCCTGCAGAGCAAGGGCGAGAACCTCTATGCGGAAACCGATGCCTCCGGCGCGCCGAACCAGGTCAATCCCGGCATCGACGGCGCGGGCATCCTGAGCCAGGGCTACGTGGAGGCCTCGAACGTCAACGTGGTCGAAGAGCTCGTGAACATGATCGCCACGCAGCGCGCCTACGAGATCAACAGCAAGGCGGTGCAGACTTCCGACCAGATGCTGCAGCGTTTGGCCCAGCTATGACCTCCCGCACGTTGTGCCTGGCGCTGTTGGTGGTGGTTGCCGTGCTGGCCTCGGGCTGCGCGCAGGTTCCGCGCGAGCCGCTGGTGCACCAGCCGATGACGGCGCGGGCGGAGAACATGGCGTCGATGCCGCGGCGTGCCAACGGCGCGATCTTCCAGGACGGTCCCGGCGGCAGCGCGCTGTTCGAGGATCGCCGGCCGCGCAACGTGGGCGACATCCTGACCATCGTCATCAGCGAACGGGTCAACGCGAGCAAGAACTCGGGCGCTTCCGCGAGCCGCACGGGCAGCCTGGTTGCCGACTTCGCTGGCATCCCAAAGCTGCTGGGTTCGCTGCTCGACGGCCAGGACGCCAAGCTGTCGGGCGGCAACAAGCTCGACGCCAAGGGCGGCGCGAATGCCAACAACACCTTCAACGGCGTGATCACCGTCACGGTGGTGGACGTGATGCGCAACGGCAACCTGCTGGTCAGCGGCGAGAAGCAGATGGGCATCAACCAGGGCACCGAATACATCCGGTTCTCGGGCGTGGTGAACCCGCGCACGGTCTCGGGCAGCAACACCGTGCCTTCGACGCTGGTGGCCGATGCGCGCATCGAATACACGGCCAAGGGCTACATCGACGAGGCGCAGCACATGGGATGGATGCAGCGCTTCTTCCTCAACGTCATGCCGTTCTAGCCATGGCACACCCCCAGTCTTCGCGCACTTCGTGTCGCTACGCCAACCCCCTCGCCGGGGGCGACGCCAGCGGCCCGGCAAAGCCGGTTCCGCGGCGTCCCGCGAAAGGGAATACCACCATGAATTTTTTCTGCAATGTGCGTTCGTTGATCGGCTTTGCGGCGCTGTGCGCCATCACCCTGTGTTCGCCGGCGCAGGCCGAACGGCTGAAGGAGCTCGCGAGCATCCAGGGCGTGCGCGACAACCCGCTGATCGGCTATGGCCTCATGGTCGGGCTCGACGGCACAGGCGACCAGACGATGCAGACGCCGTTCACCACGCAGAGCCTGAACAACATGCTGCAGCAGCTGGGCATCACGATTCCGCAGGGCGTGAACATGCAGCTCAAGAACGTGGCGGCGGTGATGGTCACGGCCACGCTGCCTTCGTTCGCGCGGCCGGGCCAGAACATCGACGTGACGGTGTCCTCGATGGGCAATGCCAAGAGCCTGCGCGGCGGCACGCTGCTGATGACGCCGCTCAAGGGCGTCGACGGCCAGGTGTATGCGATCGCGCAGGGCAACATGGTGGTCGGCGGCGCGGGCGCGTCGGCCAACGGCAGCAAGGCGCAGGTCAACCAGCTCGGCTCGGGCCGCATTCCGGCCGGCGCACTGGTGGAGCGCAGCGTCGAGGCGCCGGTGGGCGGCGAAAGCACGTTCACGCTCGAGCTCAACCGCTCCGATTTCGGCACGGTGCAGCTGGCGGCCGACGCCATCAACCGGCAGTTCGGTGCGGGCACGGCGCAGGCGCTCGACGCCCGCGTGATCCAGGTGCGGGCACCCGCGCCGCAGGAGCGCGTGGGCTTTCTCGCGCGGCTCGAGAGCCTGGAAGTCACGCCGACGCAGGCGGTCGCCCGCGTGGTCGTCAATGCGCGCACCGGCTCCGTGGTCATGAACCAGGCTGTGCGCGTGAACGACTGCGCGGTGGCGCACGGCAATCTCTCGGTGGTCATCAACACCGAGCCGGTGGTGAGCCAGCCCAACGCTTTTTCCGGCGGCTCCACGGTGGTCGGGCAGACCTCGCAGATCTCGATCAGCCAGGGCGGCGGTGCGCTGCAGATGGTGCGCGGCGGCGCCTCGCTGGCCGATGTGATCAAGGGCCTGAACAGCCTGGGCGCCAATCCGCAGGACCTGGTGTCGATCCTGCAGGCCATGAAATCCGCCGGCGCGCTGCGCGCCGAGCTCGAGATCATCTGAGCATCGCCATGGCCATCACGGAAAGCAGAAGCGGCGCGCTGGACCAGCGCCTTGCACTCGACGTGCAGGGCGTCGATGCCTTGCGCTACACCGTGCGCAGCTCGCCCGAAGAGGGCCTGAAGCAGGTGTCGCGGCAGTTCGAGGCGCTGTTCATGAACATGGTGCTCAAGAGCATGCGCGAGGCCACGCCATCGAGCGGCCTGCTGGAGAACCGCGACCAGAAGATCTACATGTCGATGCTCGACCAGCAGCTCGCGCAGAACCTCTCGGGGCGCGGCGTGGGCCTGGCCGAGGCCATGCTCGCGCAACTCAGCCGCGCGGCGCCCTCGGGCGAAACCGATGGCAGCGGCAGCGAAGGCATGTCGCTCGCGTCCCGCGCGGGCATGGCGCTCACGCCGCAGTCGGGCATTCCGCTCGGCTCGTCGCCGCTGCCATCCGCACCGGCAAGGCCAGCGGCCGCATCGGTGGACCTGGGCATCTACCAGCGCAACAGCGACCGCTCGGCCGCGGGCGCCGTGGCCTCGCTGCAGGGCAGCGTCGACAGCTTCGTGCAGCGCATGGGCAGCTCCGCGCAGGTGGCGAGTGCGGCCAGCGGCGTGCCCGCGCCGCTGATCCTTGCGCAGGCCGCGCTCGAATCGGGTTGGGGCAAGCGCGAGATCCGTGCCGACGACGGCGCCCAGAGCTTCAACCTGTTCGGCATCAAGGCCGACCGCAGCTGGAAGGGTCCGGTGGTGGAGACCACCACGACCGAATACGTCGACGGAGAACCGCAGCGCGTGCGTGCGAAGTTCAGGGCCTACGGCTCCTACGACGAGGCCTTCACCGACTACGCCCGGTTCATCACGCGCAACCCGCGCTACGCCGGCGTGCTGGCCGCCGACACACCGGCCGAGGCCGCGCACGGCCTGCAGAAGGCCGGCTACGCCACCGATCCGCAGTACGGGCAGAAGCTCGTTCGCATCATGCAGAAGTTCAGCTGAAGGAATTTATATGGCAGAGATCATGAGCCCCCCACAACATCGCGGCGCTGCGGCGCCTGCCACCTCGAGCCGGCTGGAGGTGGTGA
>NZ_RXFQ01000018.1 GCF_003951285.1 Variovorax beijingensis
GGATCTGACGAAGATGGCCGCCGCCGTGAACGGCCAGCCGGAGTGCAGCACGCTGCCCGACACTGTCGCAGGCCTCGGACAGTGCTTCGTGCAGATGGGCCGCAAGGTCGCGCCCAAGGCGCTGATCGGGTTCCCGCCTGCCTTCTGGAACGGCACGCCCGTCGAGATCGCCGCGATGATGCGGGCCGCCGGTGCGAACCAGGCGGATTTCATCGTCGCCCAGACCAGCGACCGCGACGCGGGCTGCCGGGAGGCCGCGTCACCACCCCCGGAATGCCAGAACGGAAGCGCTCCGTTCTATTGGGACGCAAGCAACAAGACCAGCCCGAACTTCCACGATTCCCAGAAGCAGTATTCGGACTACCGCACGGCCCTGGGCAACGGCCTGCCGATCCTGTGGTGGCAGACGCCCATGGGCGTGCCTTCCGACACGCCCGGCGGCACCGACCAACACTACCGCGACAACCACGTCGACTACATGCTGAACAACACCCAGGAGTACGGCGACATGCACACCATCGGGATCGTCTTCAGCCCAGGCGGGAGCCATCAGACCTCGATCAACACGGATGGCGGGCAGTTCGCGCGCCTCTCGGCGCAATACCTCGCGCGAGGCGGCGCTGCGTTGAAGTAGCTGTCATGTGCCTTCGCTACCGCGCGGAGGCACCTCCATCGACCGGGATGACCGCCCCGGTCAGGTAGCTGGAAGCGGGCGAAGCCAGCAGCAGGGCCAGGCCCTTGATCTCGTCGATCCGGGCCACCCGGCCGACTCGAGAAAACGCAGGCGCCCACCGTTGATGTTTCGAGCTGGACCTTGTCCGCGACCCCCAACCGGTCCATCAGTTCGCTGGCGGCACCGAATGTGCAAGTCATCCTGCGCGACCGGCTCATCGAACAGATGGTAGTCAGAGAAGATAGCGGAGAAGAGCCCGCGATAGGCTTCGCGGCTACGGTCGTCCCGCCGATGATGAACAGCGAGCGCGCAGGACAGGCAGGTCGTACGGCTGGTGCCGGTCGCCAGCGTCGTCGACCTGTACTTCCAGTTCGCCCACGCCAACGACCGCGTGGCGATGGCCGAAGCCGGCGAACGCGATGCCCGACGCATCGTGGCCCTGGTTCAGGCCCGTTTCCAGGCGGGGGCAGAAGGTCGGCTGGCGCTGCATGAGGCGCTGCAAGTGCGCGAGGAACGTGCCGCCGATCTGGCGGCTCTGCGCCAGGCAGCCACGGTGCTGCGCGAGCGCGTGCGAGTGCTGCTGGATGGCGCTTCCCGATCATTGGCGAGGAGTATTTGGCCGGACCGAATCTGAGGTTCAGCTCGGTCAGTGGCGGTGCAAAGGCTGCCAAGACAGGCATGCCCAATTGCCGAAAAATTCAGAGTCAAATGAAGCTGACAGGGAAGAGTTCAGAGTTAGCTGGGAATCGACAACCGGCGCAGCGTTGACGCAGCGCCGTCGCCGCGGCGCTCACTGCTTCGGAATGCCGGCCAGGCGGATCACTTCCGACCAGCGCTGAATCTCGTCCCGGAGGAGGTCCGCCTGCTGCTGCGGCGTGCTTCCCTGCGCCTGCACGCCAAGCTGGCGCAGCCGTTCCTTGACCTCCGGCGCGGCCAGCGCCGCATTGGCCTCCTTGTTGAGCCTCGCGATGACGGCGGGCGGCGTCTTCGCGGGCACGGCAAGGGCGTTCCACGACGAGACCCTGAAACCGGGCGCGCCGCTCTCCGCGACTGTCGGCGTGTCCGGCAGCGCGAACGAGCGCTTCGCGCCCATGACCGCGATGGCACGCAGCGACTTGCCGCTGATCTGCCCGAGGATCGGCGCGAGGATCTCGACGCCGGCGTCGATCTGCCCGCCGCGCAGCGCCGTGATCAGCGCGGGCGAGCCGTTGAACGGAATCACCTGCGCGTCGATGCCGGTGCTGCGCTTGAAGAGCTCGGCCGCCAGGTGCTGCGTGCTGCCCACGTTGATCGTGCCGATGTTGACGGTGCCGGGATGTGCCTTCGCATAGGCCAGCAGCTCCTGCATCGTCTTGAACCTGGCGTCGGCGGCCGTCACCACGGCCATGTCGAAATAGCCGAGCATCGACACCGGCGCGAAGTCGCGGACCGTGTCGAACGGCAGGCGCTTGAAGAGCCCCGCGCTCACGGCATTGCCGTTGGACATCAGCAGCATGGTGAGCCCATCCGGCGCCGCCTTGGCCACCGCGTCGGAAGCGACCACGCCGCCGGCGCCCGGCTTGTTGTCCACGATGATGCTCTGGCCCATGGATTCCGACATCTTCTGCGCGACGGTGCGCGCCGTGAGGTCGGCCACGCCGCCGGGGCCGAAGGGCACGACGAGGCGGATGGGCTTGGTCGACGATGGTGGCTGTTGCTGCTGCGCGCTCGCGCCCGCGCAGAGCAACGAGAGTGCAGCCAGGGCGAGCGCCGAATGCCGGGTGGTCTTGAGCAGGATGTTTTTCATGAGCCTCGACTCCAGTGTGGGACAAGCATGCACGGCATCTCAAAAGCGGTGGCGCACGCCGAGCGCCAGGCTTCCCCGCCGCGCATATCCCGTCAGCCGGTCCGAGAGATAGACCGCGTAGAGATCGGTGCGCTTGGAAAGATAGTGGTCGTAGCCGAGCGCCGCGGTGGTGCGGCTCGCGTCGGCCAGCGGCGTGTCGCGCTGCGTGCGGGCCACCGACGCCATCACCCGGCCCGCGCCCACGGGCACCGCGGCGCCGAACTGGGCAGTGCGGGTCCGGGTGCGGGTGTCGGGTGTGTCGGTTTGAAAGTACTGGCCGTAGACCTTCACCAGGCTGAAGTCGTACGAGAGTCCGGCCATCTGCGCCTTCTGGCTCGCGATGGGCGCGGCCAGGCCCGGGCCCACCTTCACCTGCTGGGCGGAGATCACCGCGGCGAACGGGCCGTTCGCGTAGTTGACGGTCAGGTTCAGGTTGTGCCGGCCGGGCCGGTCCGCCACTTCACCCAATCCGTATGCCGCGGACACCCGGAACCCCGCCATCTCGGGCGAGGTGTACTGAATGGTGTTGTCCCAGACGCTGTCGCCCAGCACCGCGCGGTTGTAGCCCGTGTTCCAGACCTGCAGCATGACCGGGCTCAGGTTGGCGGAAGCGAGAAACGGATTGAAGTTGCCCGTGGCCGCATAGAGCGCGTTGGTCTGCCGGCCCAGGCTCAACTGGCCGTAGGCGCCGCCGAGGCCGACATAGGAATTGCGCGAGAAGTAGGGATCGGCCGATGTCCTTCCGAACGTGCCGCTGTCGGCCTGGATGAAACTCTCCAGTGCGAAGAATGCCCGCAGTCCGCCGCCCAGGTCTTCGGTGCCCCGCATGCCCCAGAAGGAGGTCGTCATGCCGCCGCTGTTCAGCACCCTGGTGCGGCCTGGCTGGTCGCTGCGGCGCAGCGAACCCACGTATTGGTCGAGCACGCCGTAGATGCTTGCGCCCCCCGTGGGGGCGTCCTGTGCCAAGGCCGGGCAGGCTCCGAGCGAAGCTGCCGTGAGGCCCGCCGCAAGGCAGGCGCGAGCGCACATATCCATTCGTTTGTCTCCATCTTTCTTTTTGAAGCGCCGGGAGGCGGTCCTGGGTCGGGCTCCGGCGTGATGGACTATCGCCACTCGGGCGGCGGCTCGCTATCCGGCCCGGCCACTTTTAGATATGTCGCGGCGGCATACCTGGCGCCCACGTCTTCCTCGCCACTCAGATGCGCGGGACTGCGTCGCCAACGCCATTGCCACCGGGGACATCGCTTTGACCATCAACCTGCAAACGCTCAAGTGCGGTGAATGCGGCAGCGGCGCGCTCCAACGCTCGGGGCTCAACCAGTACGCTTGCGCGCATTGCGGCTCGGTGCCGATCGTCGAGGACAACGTCTCCGACCGGCTGGAGTGGGTGCTCGAGCAGGTCAAGGAGGAAGCCGGACGACGGCTGGCGGTCGAACAATCGGCGCGCGGCCGCAGCGCGGCCCGGTCGATGGCGCCGCGCACGATCCCGAGCGAGGGCCTGCGGCTCGAGGCACGCCAGGTGCTGGCCGGCAGCGGCAGTCCGGCGCAGCCCTGGCTGCTGGTGACGGCGCGCAACGAGCGCGGCACCGCGATCGAGCGGCCGAAAGTCAATGCGATCCTCTACGACCGCGACAACCGCATCGGCGAGCACAGCGAATCGATGCCGATCGGCACGCTGATGCCCCGGGGAGACGGCGCCGGTGCTGATCAAGCGGCCGAGGTGTGGCTGTTCGGCCTCCTTGCCAACGCGCGCAAGGTGCCGATCGCGGCACGGGACTACCGCATCGACTACAGCCTGACCGAAGGCGCGCAGCAGGCCAAGAAGCGGGTGTTGACGAGCAGCAGCCGCGTGATCCGCGCGGCCGGCGCGCCCGAGACCCAGGGCGCGTCGCAGCGCCTGAGCAGCGCGGACCTGCTGGCCGACGGCGGCGCCGGGCAGGTCGACAAGGCGCGCCGACCGACTTCGCCGCGGGCCGGGCTACTTTCTCCTGCGACCTGAGGCGGCCGCCGGCTGCGCCGAGGTCTGCGAAGGTGCCGCGCCGCCATCCACGCCGAGCCGGCCGCCGCCGCCCAGGCCCTGGCCGCGCACCGTCTGTGCCTTGTAGCTGCGCAGCGAACGCACCATCTGGTTGAAGGCGTCCATGAAGGCCGCCGCGATCAGCTTGCCCTGCGGCGTGCGGGTGTAGCCGCCGACGTTGCCGCCGCCGCGCAGGCCACTCAGTTCGCCGAAGCCCGCGAAGTCGGTCTTGGAGGCGCTGCCCTCCGAGGCCGCCACCTGCACGCCCGAGCGGTTGTCGATGAGCGTCAGCAGCGCAGCGGCTTCCTTGGTCTGGAGGCTGGCACCCAGGCTCGCGATGGCGCGGCCGCGGCCACCGCCGACCAGCCCGCCAATGGCGCCACCGAGCCCGCCCGCGTCGTTGTTGCTGAACACGATTTCCGGCGAAAGTCCGTAGTCGGACGCCACCATCTGGCCGCGGCCGAAGTTGCTGCCGCCGCGCATTTCGCCCGACTGCATGAGCGCGCGCTCGCGCGTCATGGCGTTCATGCCGGCCGCGCCGCGCTCGACCACCACGAAGCAGTTCGACTGCTGCACCAGCAGGCGCAGCAGGTTGGCCGTGGGCGGCAGGCGGTATTCGCCGGTGAGGATGGTGTACCAGCCGGCATTGACGTTCTCGATCAGCGAGACGGTGCCCAGCGGCGAATCGCAGCGCTCGAGGGCGCTGCTCTGGCCGGAAGTGGCCGAGCCCGCAGCGCTGCCCGTCGCGACTGTCTTGGCCGACTGGCTGCCCATCTGCATGTCGAGCGACGGCATGTTCTGGCAGCCGGCAATCGCCAGCAGCGTTGCCGCGGCTGCCGTGGCCATGGTCGGTCTTGAAAGCGCGCGCTGCTGGCGTGGCTTGCCTGTGGACTTCTTCATGCGATCCTCCCCCGTTGGTTGCGAAAGGGCCGGAATGCGGCCCCGCGCAAATTTAATGGGAAGGCAAGATTGCCCACAGTGTCTAAAGTCACTTCTTGCGCCGGCGCGGGTTGTCCGGCACGCCGCCGCCCGCGGGACCTCGCTTGATGTCGAAGGCGCCGATCTTGGTGGTCTGCAGTACCGGGCGACGCAGGCGTTGGACACTGCCCGATGAGTCTGATCGCCTGAAGCTCAACGAGCGGCCGGACGCACGTCGACATCCACGAGTTCGACGATGGCCTGCATGAGCATTCCCGCGCTGACCGGTTTGAACAGCACGGGCACACCGCACGCGCGCACACGCTGCAATCGGTCGGGCGCCGTCTCGCCGGTGATCAACAGCATTGGCGCATCGAGCCGGAAGCGCTCGCGCAGCCGCTGTCCGACCTGAAGTCCCTCGGCGCCTTCCGCCAGGCGGTAGTCGCACATCAGCAATGCCACGGGGTGCGCATCCGCGCCGGACTGCATGAGAACTTCCACTGCTTCGGCCTCCCCAGCCACCGCCACGACGTCGAATCCATAGGTACGCATGAGCTCGGTCATCGCCTCGCGGATGTCTTCCTCGTCGTCGATCAGCAGGACGCGTCCCGCCAGTTCCGGCACCCGGAAGTAGTGGCGCCCGGGCGATTCGAGTTCCTGCAAGGGAAGGCCATCCTGCGATGCCTGCATTGGTTCGGCCAGCGGCATCGTCAGGCGAAAGCGCGTCCCGCGTCCGGGGTGGGATCGCAGTTCGATCGGATGGTCGAGCAGGCGGCCAAGGCGCCGCACGATCGACAGGCCGATGCCCAGGCCGCGGGAGCGGTCGCGCCCGGGGTTGTTCACCTGGTAGAACTCTTCGAATATCCGATCCGCCTGTTCCGGGGCGATGCCGATGCCGGTGTCGCGGATTTCGATCCACACGCGTTCGCCGCGAGTGCGCGCGACCACGGTCACTCCGCCCTGTGGGGTGTACTTCAAGGCGTTGTCGACGAGGTTCCAGAGCATCCGGTACAGCAGTTGTGAATCGCTGCGCACCCACAAGCCGCTGGCCCGCACGCGCAACTGCAGCTTCTTGCGCTCAGCCTGCATCGCGAACGTGTTGTTGAGAAGAAGGAACAGCGCATCGAGTTCCAGCGCGTGTGGCACGGGTTGCACGACGCCTGCGTCGAGGCGGGAGATGTCGAGCATGGCGTCCAACGAAGTCCCGAGGGCATCGACCGCACGCATCAGGCGCTCGACGTGCCTGGCCTCGGGGCGCCTGCGCAACGCATTTCCCAGCGCGGCACCGAACAGGGCGATGGCATGCATAGGCTGGCGCAGGTCGTGGCTGGCCGCGGCCAGGAACCGGGTCTTTTCGGCACTGGCGCGCTCGGTGGCGGCGATCTGCTCGCGCAACCGGGCAGCGAGTGCTTCGTTCTCGAACTGCAGGATCAACGAAGCCGTGAGCCGCTTGTTCTGCTTGACGCCCTCGCTCAGCGTCAGCACCAGGTTGACGAAGGCGAAGCCGGCCAGGAACCAGTTGAGCGCGCCGCCATACCAGGCCAGCGAGATGATCAGCCCGCTCATCATGGGAATGCCGTAGCCGAACATCGCGGCCTTGAGGGGCCAGCGGGCTTGCACCGCGCGGGTCCAACTGCCCATGATCACTACCGTCACGAATGTGGTCAGCATCGGGTTCTGGATGACGGCGAGAAAGAGGCTGCAAGGCGCGGTCATCGCGCTGATCAGGGTGCCGATGCGGGCGTATTTCCGTGCCCAGTAGGGACTTTCGGACAACGGCACCTGGGGCGTCCAGCGCGACGTGAACAGGGCGTACAGGTCCACCAGGACGATCATCGCGATCAGTGCGACAACCAGCAGCCGATAGGCCGGGGCGATACTGAAATAGCCGAAGCATCCGATGCAGATCGCAAAGCCCATGTGCGCGACGATGGCCGTGGTGTACTCCGCGTACACCGAGGCCACGTGCTCGCGCAGCACCCGCATCCTGAGCGTGGCATCGACAGTCAACCGCCCTGGCGTGGTCGGGTCATTCATTTCGTTTCCTCCCGCGGGCCGGCCTTGCGCCCCCTGCTGCATGCTTCGGCGGGACTCAGCGCAAGCTGCTGATCAGCTGTGAGCGCGAGCGCACGCCGAACTGCAGGAGAATACCTGCGACATAGTTCTTGACCGTGCCTTCGCCGAGTTCGGCCAGTACGGCAATTTCGTGATTGGTCCTTCCCTCCAGCAGCCAGTTGAGCACCTGCAGCTGCCGCCTCGTCATCTTGTGCTTGGCCCTGCTGGACAAGGGCGGTACAGCATCGCCCGGCGATGGCATGGGAAAGAGACGGCTGCTCACCGAAGCATCGCCGCCCAGCAGGCCGCAAGCCCGGATGAAGCTCACGACCTCCCTCAGTGTCGCGGACTTCGGCAAGAACGCGAGGGCGCCCAGGGTCATGGCTCCCTGGGCGAGCGTGTCCTGCGCAAGCGTCGTACTCCCCGCTTCCGAGAGCACGACGACACGCGCGCCGGGATAGCGCGCTCGAAACGCCATGAGGCCGCTCAATCCCTTGGTATCCGGCAGGTACAGGTCCAGCAGCACCAGTTCGATCGCGTCCTGGCTGCCCTCATAGATGGCCAGGGCTTCGGCAAGATCGCCGGCTTCGAAGATTTCGAAGGGTGTCGCCGAAACGTTGGCCTGCAGCAGGGCGCACACACCCATCCTCACGAGATCGTGATCGTCCACGACCAGGATGGCGCGCGGCTTGGCGAGGGCTTGCTGTGCTGCCTCGAAAGGCAGGGATGAAGTCCATTCGGTCGTGGTCATTTCCAGATGCTATGCAGCACGCGGGCCGCTCGGGAAGTGCATAAGGTCATTGCCGCTCCCTCCCCCGTGCAAACGCGAATGAAACGGCACGACCCCAGGCTCTTTCCCGTTATATAGAACTTTCTTGCTATTGCCCGCTCACTGCCAGTGAACAGCCCATTCCCTTCAGGTGGCACGCAATGCCCTTATGCACTGTTCTCGCATGTGTGCGTCCCGTACCTTCGCGAGGTCCGGCGCGTGGTCAGTTCGGCGATGGCTTTCAGCAGCGCCGCGGCGCTCACCGGCTTGAACAGCATGGGCACCCCCGCAACCCGTGCGCGCCGCAGTCGCTCGGGCGCGGTTTCGCCGGTGACCAGCAACAAGGGCACGGCCGGGCCCAGGCGCTCGCGAAGACATAACCCGACCTCCAGTCCATCCTCACCGTCGGCCAGTCGAAAGTCGCACAGGAGCATCGAGAAGGGGCGCGACGCGGCCTCGGAACGCGACAACACTTCAAAGGCCTCGGTCTTGCTGGCCACCGCCACCACATCGATCGAGTGGCCGTGCAGCAGTTCGATCATGGCCGCGCGGATTTCTGCCTCGTCCTCGATCAGCAGGATGCGCTCCGGCAGATGGGGAGCGATGGACGCCTGGCGCATGGACGGCGACAGATCCTTGAGCAAGAGATCGACCGGCAGCGTCACGACGGCCTCTGCCTTCTGCACCATCACCCGAAGTCGCGTTCCCCGGTTCGGGCGGGAGTCCACCAGCACCGGATGGCGCAGCAGGTGCGACAGGCGCTTGACGATCGACAAGCCAAGACCCAGGCCGCGCGCGCGGTCGCGGCCTGGGTTGTTGATCTGATAGAACTCCTCGAAGATCTGCCCGAGCTGGTCGGGCGCAATGCCGATACCGGTGTCGCGCACTTCCACCCGCACCGTATCGCCAAGGGCTCGCGCCCTCACGATCACGCCGCCTCGGCGGGTGTACTTCAAGGCGTTGTCAATCAAGTTGGAGAGCATGCGATGCAGAAGGTGTGCGTCGCTACGCACCCACAAGCCGCTCGTGCGCACACGCAACGCCAGCCCTTTTTGTTCAGCCTGAGGGGAGAACGTGCGATCAAGTGCCAGCAAGATCACGTCGAGTTCGAAGGCCTTGGACTCGACGCTCATCGTCCCCGCATCCAGGCGCGAAACATCGAGCATGGCGTCGAGCGATGACCCCAGGGCGTCGACGGACCGCAACAGGTGCTGGGCATTCTTTTTCTCCGGTTGGCCGCTCAACGCCTGTTCCGTCACGGCGCCGAACAGCGCGATGGCATGCATGGGCTGGCGCAGGTCGTGGCTGGCGGCGGCAAGAAATCGGGTCTTCTCTTCGCTGGCGCGCCGAGTGGCCTCGATCTGCTCCTTCAGGCGGTTGGCAAGGAATTCGTTCTCGAACTGCAGGATCAGGGATTTGGTCAAACGCTTGTTTTGCTGAACCCCCGTGCGCAGAGTGAGCACGAGATTCACGGTGCAGAACGCCGCGAGGAGCCAATGCAGGTCACCGCCGCGCCATGCAAGGGCAATGATCAGGCCGGACATCGTGGGAAGGCCGTAGCCAAGCACGGCTGCTCGGATGGGCCAGCGGGCCTGCGCTACGCGAGTCCAGCTTCCCATGATCACCACCGTCGCAACCGAGGTCACCACCGGGTCGTTCACCACCATGAGAAGAAAGATTGCCGGAACATTCGTCACGCTCACGAGCGTCACGAGAACGGTGTACCTGTGCGCCCAGCGAGGGGTGTCGGCCAAAGGCACGTCGGGCGTCCAGCGCGGTGCGAGCAGCGCATAGGCATCCACGGCGGTCAGCAGGGCAAGCCACGGCAGCACCCACACCTGAAGGGCCGGCTCGACTCTCGGATAGCCGAACAGGACGATGGCAACGGACCAGGCAAAGTGCGCGGAGATGGCCATGGTGTGGCTCGCGTAGACAGATGCCACATGCTCGCGCAACACGCGCATCTGCAGCACGGGATCGGTGCTCGGATCCTTCGGTGCGCCGTCGTCGTTCATAGCGATCGTTTCCTTGACCTTGACACGCAGCAGCCGCGCGGTTCTTCACGCGCCACTGACAACCCGGCGCCGGAGCATCACTGCACCACGGGCTTGCGGTCGCAATTCCCGGGGCCGCCGATGACTGGCCCGCCAGGCTGCTTCGGTGGGCATTATTTCTCATGCCCAGGCGAACCGATGCGCACTATCGAAGGGAGGGTGCGACGTCGGCGTCCATCTCGCGGATCGATTCCAGGCCCGGCGGCTCGAACGCCCTGATCGGCGGCAGCGCGCCGTCGTAGCGTTCGACCTGCACCGTGCTGAGCTGGCCCGCGCAGCCTTGCGCAAGCGACGAGGTGCCGATGTCGCGCGTCAGCACGTTGGGATTGCCGTGCGCGCACATCGGGCGGCCCTGGTCGTCCACTGCCGGGTCGTACCAGGCGCCGGTGGGCAGCTGCACCACGTCTTCGCGCATGTCGGTGCACAAGTGCGCGCTGGCCAGGCAGGCGCCGATCTCGTTGAAGAGCCGCACGATGTCGCCCTGCGCGATGCCGCGTGCCGCGGCGGCAGCCGGATGCAGCGTGCAGACCTCGCGGCCGCGGCGCTTGCTGGCCTGGCTGTGCGCACCGAAGTCGAGCTGGCTGTGCAGCTTGGTGTGCGGCTGGTTGGCGACCAGCCACAGCGGATGCTCGGCGGTCGGCGCGAACTTCGGCGCAAGCCAGGCCGGGTGGCCGGGGCAGTCGGCGTAGCCGAAGGCGGCGATCGTCGGCGAACTGACCTGCACCTTGCCGCTCGGCGTGGGCAGCGGCGCGCCGGCGGGGTCGCTGCGGAAGGCGCGCAGCATCCCGCCGTCGTCGTCCCGCTGCGGCAGCATGAGTTCGCCGCGCTGCCAGAAGGTCTCGAAGTCCGGTGCCTCCAGGCCCAGCGCCTCGAGCCCGGCGCGGGTGCGCTCGTACAGGTGGGCGAGCCACTCGCGCGTGGTGCGGCCCTCGCCGAAGGCCTCGAGCGCGCCGAGCCGTTCGGCCAGCGCGCAGAAGATGTCGTAGTCGTCGCGCGCCAGGCCGTGCGGCTCGGCGATGCGGTGCATCGCCACCACCATCGGGTCGGTGGGCGTGGCGCCGATGTCCTCGCGCTCCAGCGTCATGGTGCTGGGCAGCACGATGTCGGCATGGCGCGCGGTCGCGGTCCAGGCGATCTCGTGCACGACGAAGGTGTCGAGGGTGCGGAAGGCCTCGGCCAGCCGCGCCAGGTCCTGGTGGTGGTGGAACGGATTGCCGCCCGCCCAGTACGCGAGGCGGATGTGCGGATAGCGCAGGCGCTGGCCGTTGTAGTCGAAGGGTCGGCCCGGGTTGAGCAACATGTCGCTGATGCGCGCGACCGGAATGAACGCCTTCACGCCGTTGCTGCCCTGGGGCAGCGCGGCCGCCGGCACGGCATTGTTGCGCTTGCCGTAGTGCGCCAGCGTGCCCAGCGCGTAGTTGTAGCCGCCGCCGGGCAGGCCCAACTGGCCCAGCGCGGCGGCCAGCACCGCGCCCATCCAGACCGGCTGCTCGCCGTGTTCGGCGCGCTGCAGCGAGTGCGACACCACCACCAGCGTGCGCTTGCCGACGAGCGAGCGGGCCAGGTCGGCGAGCTGCCGCGCCGGCAGGTCGCAGATCGGCGCGGCCCAGGCGCAGCTCTTGGGCACGCCGTCGCTGCGACCCATCAGGTAGTCCTCGAACGCGACCCAGCCGTCGCAGCAGCGGGCGATGAACTCGCGGTCGTGCGCACCGTCGCTGACGATCTGGTGCACCAGGGCCAGCATCAGCGCCGTGTCGGTGTTGGGCCTGGCAGGCAGCCATTCGAACTGCGCTTCGTCGGGCAGGTCGCTCCTGAGCGGACTGATGCAGACGAAGCGGCAGCCGCGCGCCGCCGCTTCGCGCATGGCGCCGCGCTCGACGTGGCGGCTGATGCCGCCCGAGGCCACGCGCGAATTCTTCAGTGCCATGCCGCCGAAGGCCAGCACCACGTCGGTGTGCGCGACGATCTGTTCCCAGGTCACGTTGCGGCGCGCCACCTCTTCCATCGAGCCGAGGATGTGCGGCAGCATCGGGCCCGAGGCGCCGGCACTGTAGCTGTTGACCGAGCGCACGTAGCCGCCGAGCGCGGTGTTGAGGAAGCGGTGCACCTGGCTCTGCGCATGGTGGAAGCGCCCCGCGCTCGACCAGCCGTAGGAGCCGCCGAAGACCGCGCCCGCGCCGTGCCGTTCCTTCACGCGCCGCAGCTCCGCGGCCAACAAATCGAGCACCTCGTTCCAGGGCAGGGCCACGTACGCATCCTGGCCGCGCAACGGATCGGGCCCGGGGCCGCGCTCCAGCCAGCCCTTGCGCACCATGGGCGTGGTCACGCGCGCGCGGTGGTGCAGTGCATCGGGGAAATTGTCGAGCAGCGGGTTCGGGTCCGGATCGCCGGGGTGCGGCTGCACCGCGAGCGTGCGGCCGTCCCAGGCGGCACGGAACACGCCCCAGTGGGCGCTGTGCGGATGGAAGATGGGTTTGTCGGCCGGCATGGTGCGGATGCGTGTGTCTCCTGCGGAGCCTCGCGTCAGGCCGCCGGACCGGTGGCGATCGGCGCGCCGGGCTGCGCGCTCCATTCGCTCCACGAGCCGGGATACAGCGCCGCGCCCTTCAGGCCCGCGACTTCCATCGCCAGCAGGTTGTGGCAGGCGGTGACGCCCGAGCCGCATTGGTTCACCAGTTCCGTGGCGGGACGGCCGCCGGTGATAGCGTCGAACTCGGCGCGCAGCTGGCGTGAGGGCTTGAAGCGGCCGTCGGCAGCCAGGTTGTCCTTGAACAGGCGGTTCCTCGCGCCGGGAATGTGGCCGCCGACCGGGTCCATCGTTTCGTTCTCGCCGCGGAAGCGGTCGGGTGCGCGGGCATCGAGCACGAGCTTGTGCCCACCCTCGATGTTGGCGCGCACCTCTTCGTAGGACTGCGTCGTGACCAGTGGTTCGCGCAGCGCGAAGTTGCCATGCGGCCGCGCGGGCGGCGCCTCGGCCGACACCGCATGGCCCGCGGTTTTCCAGGCCGCGATGCCGCCGTCGAGCACGGCCACTGCGCGGTGCCCGGTCCAGCGCAGCATCCACCACAGGCGCGCGGCGTACATGCCGCCGGCGTTGTCGTACGCCACGACCTGGGTGTCGTTGCTCACGCCGAGCGCGGCCATGGTGCGCGCGAAGGCTTCGCGCGTGGGCAGCGGGTGGCGGCCGTTGCGGCCGGTCTTCTCGGCCGAGAGCGCGTGCTCCAGGTGCAGGTAGAGCGCGCCGGGAATGTGGCCCGCGTCGTAGGCCTGCTGGCCGGCGCCGAGGTTCGTCAGCTCGAAGCTGCAGTCCAGCACCAGTGGCGGATGCGCACTGCGGAGGGCCTCGGCCAGTTGCTCGGCAGAGATGAGGGTGTCGTGGGTCACGGGATTCATTGGGCGATTTCCTTCATCAGCGCAGGCGTGACCGCCGCCTTGTAGCGGGCGATGTCGTCGACGATGAAGCTGCGAAAGCGCTCCATCGGCAGGTCGTTCTCGGTGGCCGCGTCCTTGCGGATGGCCTCGCGCACCTCGGGCGTCGCCAGTGCGCGGCTGAGGTGGTCGGACAGCAGCTTGACCACCGCCTGCGGCGTGCCGGCGGGCGCCACCAGGCCGTACCACTGCGTCACCGGTACGTTCACGCCAAGCTCCTTGAAGGTCGGCACCTCGGGGATCGCCGGGTTGCGCTTCTCGCCGGTGATCGCGAGCAGCCGCAGCTGGCCCTGGCGCACCTGGCCGACCAGCGGCGAGGCGGTGGCAAAGAAGCTGTCGACCTGGCCGCCCATCATGTCGGTGATGGCCGGGCCCGATCCCTTGTAGGGCACGTGCAGCATCTCCACGCCGGCCTTCTGCTTGACCATCTCCATGCCGATGTGCGCGGCGCCGCCGGTGCCGGTGGAGGCGAAGCTCAGCTTCTGCGTCTTCGCGGCATCGAGCAGCTCGCGCGCCGTCCTGAAGCGCGAAGCCTGGCTGACGAACAGCCCGTGCGGTGCCTCCAGGATCAGCCCGATGGCGGCGAAGTCGTCCGGCACCTTGTAGGGAAGGCTCTGCGGCTTCATGGCGGGCGAGACCGCCAGGTTGCCGCTCATGGCCAGCAGGATCGTGTAGCCGTCGGGCTTGGCCTTGGCCACGATGTCGGCGGCGATGTTGCCGCCGGCGCCGGCGCGGTTGTCGACCACCACGGTCTGCCCGAGCGTCTTGCCCATGGCGTTGGCGATCAGCCGTCCGTACAGGTCGCCGCCGCCGCCGGGCGGAAAACCGACCACGAGCTTGACGGGCTGCTCGGGGTAGGCGGCGTGCGCGGCGGGTGCGGCCAGGATCAGCAGGCCGATGGCCGCTGATGCGCAGGCGGCGAGGGCACGCAGATGGTGGCGGATCGGGGCGATGGTGTGCTGCATGTCATGTCTCCTGTCTGTATTTGTTCGTGAAGCGGGAGCTGCCGTGCTGCGCACTCCCGCGGGGTCGTCATTCAGCCGAGCCAGGCCGCCTGCGCGGCCACGACACGGTCCACCGAGGCGCCGCACTGGCCCAGATAGGCCGCGGGGTCCGTCATGTCGCGGATCTCGTCGTCGGCGAGCAGCTGGCCGAGGCCCGCGTGCTGGCGCATGGCATCGGCGAAGCTCAGCCTCTGCGTGATGCCGTGCATCGAGGCCTCGTAGATCCATTCGTGCGCGGTCTGCTTGCCGACGCGCTCCGACAGTTCCAGCATCACGCGTTCCGACAGCAGGTAGCCGCGCATGCGGTCGAGGTTGGCGGCCATCGCGTCGGCATTCACCTTCAGGCCCGCGAGCAGGTTCCTGGCCTGGAACAGCATGGCGCCGGCGATCAGGCAGCACTCGGGCAGCGCCTTCCATTCCATCTTCCAGGCGATGCCGTCGCGCTCGCCCTCCTGCACCATGCCCTCGACCATCATCGCGGCGTTGTAGCGCAGCGGGCGCGAGAGGCCGGCCAGGTTCTCGGCCGAAGTCGGGTTGCGCTTGTGCGGCATGGTGGACGAGCCCAGCTTGCCTTCGGAGAAACCTTCCTCGACCTCGCCGAACTCGTTGCGCTGCATGTTGAAGAGCTCGTTGCCGATCTTCGACAGCGTGCTGCCCAGCATGGCGAGCAGGCCCGTGTATTCGGTGAAGCGGTCGCGCGCCGGTGCCCAGCTGATCGTGGGCACGCCCAGGCCGAGCTTCTTCAGCATCAGCGCTTCGAGCTCGATCGCCTTCGGGCCCAGCGAGGCCTGGCTGCCCACGGCGCCGGCCAGCATGCCGACCAGCACGCGCGGTGCGGCCTGCACCAGGCGTTCGTGGTGGCGGCCGAGCTCGTCGAGCCACACGGCGCACTTGTGGCCGAAGGTGATCGGCAGCGCCTGCACGCCGTGCGTGCGGCCCGCCATGGGCGTGTCGCGGTGGGCCACGGCCAGGCGCGCGAGCTCCTTGGCCACGGCCTGCAGGTCGCGCATCGCCACGGCATGGAATTCCTTGAGCTGCAGCGCCACGCCGGTGTCGACCACGTCCTGCGTGGTGGCGCCGTAGTGCACCCATTCGCCGTTTTCCTTGGAGCAGGCGGCCTGCAATTGCTTGAGCGCCGGCACCAGCGAATGCTTGATGCGGCGGATCTCGGCCGACATCGCGGCGATGTCGATGTGCTCGACCTTGGCCTTGCTCGCGATCTCCTTCGCGGCGGCGGCCGGGATGAGGCCCAGCTCGGCCTGCGCGGACGCCAGCGCGGCCTCGAAGTCGAGCCACTTCTGGATGCGGTTCTCCTCGCCGAAGATGGTGCGCAGTTCATCGGTGCCCCAGAGGTGCTGGAGCGATTGCATGTCGAAGACGGAAACGGGCATGGAGGTCCTGGTGAGTTAGCGGGAGGAGGGAAGGGCGTCCAGCAGCGCGCGCGGCAGCATGCGGCCCGGATTGAAGGTGTTGGCCGGGTCCAGCGCGCGCTTGATCTGCGCCATGGCGGCCAGCGCGACCGGGTTCTTGTAGTGCATGAAGGCTGCCTGCTTCTGCCGCCCGATGCCGTGCTCCGCGGAGATGGAGCCGCCCAGGCGCGCGGCGGTCGCATGCACGACGCCGTGCACCGCCTCCTCGTGCGAGCGGAAATCGGCATCGGCCATGCCGGCGGGCTTGCCCTGGTTGTAGTGCAGGTTGCCGTCGCCCACGTGGCCGAAGCAGACGATGCGGATGCCGGGCATCAGCTGCTGCAGCGCCGCGCCGGCCTCGTCGATGAAATCGGGAATGCGCGAGATGGCGACGGCGACGTCGTGCTTGATCGACGGGCCTTCGAGCCGCTGGGCCTCGGGGATGTGCTCGCGCAGCGCCCAGAAGGCATGGGCCTGGCTCTCGGACGCGGCGAGCGCGGCATCCGGCACCAGGCCGTCTTCCATCGCCGCGCCCAGCACCTCCTCCACCGCGGGCCGCAGGTCCAGGCTCGCGGAAACCTCCGACACGTCGAGCAGCACCGACCAGGGGCTCGCGCCGCCGAGCGGCGCGCGCATGCCGGGCGTGCCATGCCGCAGCACCAGGCCGAGCGGCTCCTTGCCGATCAGCTCGAAGGCGGTCACGCGCTCGCCCACCGCATCGGTCAGGCGCGACAGCAGTTCCACCGCGGCCTGCGGGTCGCGCACCGCGGCCCAGGCCGTGACCACCTGGCGCGGCCTTGAAAAGAGCTTGAAGGTGGCGGCCGTCACGATGCCCAGCGTGCCTTCGCCGCCGATGAAGAGCTGCTTCAGGTCGTAGCCGGTGTTGTCCTTGCGCAGCGCGCCCAGCAGGTCGAGCACGCGGCCGTCGGCCAGCACCACCTCCAGGCCCAGCACCAGCTCGCGCGTGTTGCCGTAGCGCAGCACCTGCTCGCCGCCCGCGTTGGTCGAGACCACGCCGCCCACCGTGGCGCTGCCTTCGGAGGCCAGCGAGAGCGGGAACAGGCGGCCCGCCGCCTCGGCCGCGGCCTGCGCCTCGAGCACGGTGCAGCCGGCCTCGAGCGTGAGCGTGTTGTCCAGCGGCTCCGCGCGGCGCACGGCGCGCATGCGGTCGAGGCTCAGCACGATCTCGGTCCCCGAGTCGTCGGGCGTGGAGCCGCCAACCAGTCCCGTGTTGCCGCCCTGCGGCACGATGGCCACGCCCGCGGCCGCGCAGGCGGCGACCACGCGCGACACCTCATCGGTGCTGGCCGGGCGCACCACGGCGCGCGCGCTGCCGGGATAGGTGCGGCGCCACTCGGCCTCGTAGCGGGCCATGTCGGCGGCGGCCGTCAGCACGTGGGCAGCACCCACGATGCCGGACAGCGTCTGGGCGAGCGCGTCGGTGGCCGGGGCGGCGGAAATGTCGATGGTCGCGGTCATGCAGAAGGCGGGTGGGCTTCTCGGCAAGCTGGCACGAGAGCAGGGATGTCTCTTTGTCGATTTGCAGTATTTCATTCATTGAAATACAGTTCAATAAACAAAATTCTAGGTGGGCGTGCACCGCACTGTCAACCGGGCCGGTCCCGACGCGGCAATCGCACACAATCTGCACCCATGAGATCTACCCCAGCTTCGAAGAAGACATCGGACGCGGTCCCGGCCCGCAAGACGGCGCGGCGCGCATCGGACGCGGCCTCGCCCGCCAAGGCGCCGGCCCCCGAGGTGGAGGCCAGCGCGCCGCAGCCGCCCTCCGGCGTGCTCGAGCGCGGCCTGTCGATCCTCGAATGCTTCACCGAAGACCGGCTGCGCATGAAGTTGCGCGAGCTGGCCGACTGCACGGGCCTGGACAAGGCCACGCTGCTGCGGCTGCTCGGCGTGCTGGTGCGCGCGCGCATGGTCCACCGCTTCGACGACGGCGCCTACGCGCCCGGCCCGGCGCTGCTGCACATGGGCATGCTCTACCGGCGCACCTTCGACATCGGCACGCGGCTGCAGCCGGTGCTGCAGGACGTGATGCGGCAGACCGGCGAGACGGTGGCCTTCTACGTGCGCGACGGCGACGAGCGCGTCTGCCTCTACCGCGAGAACAGCAGCAACGAGGTGCGCCACCATGTGGAAGTGGGCGCGCGGCTCAAGCTCTCGGCCGGCGGCTCGTCCTCGCACGTGCTGCGCTATTTCACGGGCGGCAGCACGCCGCATGCGGAGGCCATTGCGCGCGACGGTTTCGCCATCACGCGCGAGGAGCGGGTGCCGCAGATCGCATCGGTGGCGGTGCCGGTGTTCGACAGCGACGGCGCCTTCCAGGGCGCGCTGGTGGTGATCGGCCTCGCACAGCGGCAGAGCGCCACGGCCCAGCGCAAGGCCGTGCAGGTGGCGCAGAAGGCGCTGGTGCAGCAGGGCTTCAGCAGCCGTCCGCCGCGCGACTGGCGCCGGTAGCGCGCGCAGGCCGGGGGCAATTCACAGCCGGTCGACGGGAATCTTCAGGTAGGCGGTGCCGTTGGCATCGGGCGGCGGCATGCGGCCCGCGCGCATGTTGACCTGCACCGCCGGCAGCATCAGCGCCGGCAGCGCCAGCGTGGCGTCGCGCGCCTGGCGGCGTGCAACGAAGTCGGCCTCGGGCACGCCGTCGCGCACGTGGATGTTGCCCGCGCGCTGCGCGGCCACCGTGGTGCTGCAGGCGGCCTCGCGATCCGCGGGCGGGTAGTCGTGGCACAGGTACAGCATGGTCTCGGGCGGCAGGGCGAGCAGGCGGCGGATCGAATGGAACAGGGTGGGCGCATCGCCGCCCGGGAAGTCGCAGCGGGCGGTGCCCAGGTCGGGCATGAACAGGGTGTCGCCGACGAACACCGCGTCCGGGCCGCCCGCCGGGTCGGCGATGCGGTAGGCCAGGTCCGCCGGCGTGTGGCCGGGCACATGCAGCGCCTGCGCCTGCAGCCGGCCGATGGCGAAGGCCTCGCCATCGGCGAACAGCCGGTTGAACTGCGAACCGTCCACCGCCATGTCGCCTGCATTGAAGATGCCGCGGAATTCACGCTGCACGTCGGTGATGCCCGCACCGATCGCCAGCGTGCCGCCGAAGCGCTGCTGCAGCCAGGGCGCGCCGGACAGGTGGTCCGCATGCGCATGCGTCTCCAGCAGCCATTGCACCCGCAGGCCCTCGGCCTCGATGTGCGCGGCCACGGCCTCGGCCGGACGCGCATCGGTGCGGCCGGAACGCGCGTCGAAGCCCAGCACCGGGTCGACCACCGCGCAGACGCCGGCGCCGTCGTCGATCACATGGGAGAACGTGGCGGTGGCTGCATCGAAGAAGGAACGGATGGAAAGGCGCATCGGGCAAACTCCTCGCAAGTCGCGGTCATTTTATATAATGATATAAATTTCATTCAATAAAATGAGACTGCAGTGAGCTCGACGCCTGTTTCCGCGACCTTGCCCGAATCCACGCTGGTGGCGCATCTGTTCCATCAGGCAGCGCAGCCACTGACGGCCGCCACGCGCGCACGGCTCGCGCAGGCGCTGCTGGACTGGTTCACGGCCGGCTGGTCGGCCAAGGACGTGCCCGCGGCTGGCGTGCTGCGCGAGCTGGGACAGGCGTTGATGCCAGGTGCGGGCGAGGCGGCGCTGTTCGGTGGCAGATCTTCACGCACCACGCCGCTGGCAGCCGGCTTCGCCAATGCAGGCATCGCGCATCTTCGCGAGATCGACGACGCGCACCGCGCGGCGATGCTGCATCCGGGCGTGGTCGCCATCACGCCGGTGCTCGCA
This sequence comes from Variovorax beijingensis, assembly GCF_003951285.1. Taxonomy (GTDB): domain Bacteria; phylum Pseudomonadota; class Gammaproteobacteria; order Burkholderiales; family Burkholderiaceae_C; genus Variovorax; species Variovorax beijingensis. Next base: position 19,958 of record NZ_RXFQ01000018.1, read on the forward strand.
CTGGCGTCCTCATGCGGGCTGACGCGCGAACGCGCCGCGCGCGCCATCGTGGCCGGCTACGAAGTCGCGCTGCGCCTGGGCGAAGCGCTGGGCGCGCGCCACGCGGGCCTGTTCCACGCCACCGCCACGGCCGGGGCCGTGGGCGCGGCCGCCGCGGCCGGCATGGCGCTGGGGCTCGATGCGCCGCGGCTGCACCATGCGCTGGGCATCGCCGCGACGCAGGCGGCCGGCCTCTGGCAGCTGGTGGACGATGACGCGCACGAATCCAAGTCGCTGCATCCCGCGTTCGCGGTGCGCAACGGCATGACGGCAGCGTTTGCCGCGCGTGCCGGCCTGCCCGGGGCGCGCGCCTTCTTCACCGGACAGCGCGGCATGTACGCCGCGCTGGCCGGCGACGGACCATCGGCCGCGCTCGATGGCGCGCTGGAGGCGCCTGAGCGGCTGCACACCACCACCATCAAGGCCTGGCCGGCCTGCGCGATGCTGTTCACGCCGCTCGATGCGACATGCGCATTGATCGAGGAACACCGCATCGGCGCCGCCGACGTGCAGGCGATGGAGATCGAGATCTTCCCGCATGCGCTCAAGATCGCGGGCGTGCAGTGGCCCGCCAAGCCGGCCGAGGCCAGCTTCTGCCTGCGCTACGTGCTCGCGGTGCTGCTGGAGAAGGGCGGCGTGCTCGACATCGCCGACACCGAGGCACCCGATCTCGGCAACCCGCGCCTGCGCGCCCTGGCCGCACGCATGCAGGTGCTGCCGAACGAGGAGTTCCAGCAAGCCTTCCCGCAGCGCCGCCCGAGCCGCGTGACCATCAGGCTGCGCGATGGAAGGCAGATCAGCGCCTACCGCGATCTGCGCCGCGGCGACCCCGAGGACCCGTACACCTGGCAAGGCTTGCAACAGCGCATGCGCACCTTCGTGCCCGCCATGGACCATGCGCAGGCTGCCTTACTGGCCACGTGGTGCGAGGGATTCACGGATGCGGCGCAGGATGCATTGCCCTGCGCGCCGGCCGGTGGGTTGTTCGGTGCGACCTAGCGTTGCCCTGGTCAAAACAACCTTTGGGGCGCTTCCTTCGAAGCGCCTTTTTTGGTCAAAGAGGACTGCGGGACAAGAATCCCCGCTCATGACGGAAGCACGAGCGCGCCGCGGTTCTCATCCAGAAGCGACCTCATCGGCATCGCCTTCGGCCCGACACGGATCGTGTGACCTCGTTCGGGCCGTCGTGCCGTAGATGACGGGGCTTCTTTGCGCCTCCGTTTTCCGGGTGAGAGAGTTCGCGTCGACGAGACCGTCGGCCGCCCGTTTCACCTCTCAGGACCGCCTGGTGAGGAATTCCCGCACCCTCTCTGCCTGATCGCCCACGACAGCGACCGCATTTCGCAGTTCTTGCTCGCTCACACCGAGCGCGTGGGTCCAGTCTTTGACCTCCCGCGCCTCATTGAGGTTGATGCGACCGCGGCCCTGGACGCTCACATTGGTCTTGTCGTCCGCCATGTTGTCTTGTTCCTTGAGCCAATCTGCGGGATCGGGCTGCCAGCGCCGCTCCTCGGCGGACAACTCCTGAATCAACTGCAACCGGGTAATTGGCCGTTCCATGCAGGCAATTGGCGCATCTTGCTGACAGCCTCCTTGTAGGAAGGTGGGATGCTTGGTGACGATCACTCACCTACAAGACATGGCGCCCGGAGGACTGAAGCCAGCGAATGCAGACGGGGCGTCGCGTCCAGCTTCACTTTGTGCTGAAGTTTCCTCGACCTCCCCAGCCCCAAGCACCTATAGTGATCGCCGAGCCTCCGAAGCACGAGCTGCTGGCCTGTCCTGCCGCTTTCGTGCCTGACCCAGGAGGTTTTATGCACCGATTCCTTCTCAACAATCGCGACGAACTGATCGCGAGGTGCAAGGCGAAAGTCGCATTCCCGCAAGCCAGGCCACGGTAGTGCCCGGCACCTACGCCGACGCTATCGTCGTGACCGTCACCTTCTGAGTGGGACCTTTGGCCTGGCACGGACCGCGTGAACTTCGTTCGGCGCCGGTTCGCGGCGTAGTGCGGGTGCTGCCGTGAAGAATAGCGCCATAGCGCCGCGGCTTCCCGGGTCTGAGCTACCTGGCTTGATCTTGCTCAAGCACCTGCCGCTCCATCGGTGCATCCTCTTGCCTGCATGCCCAGACCCGTTCCGCACCTCTTCCGCAACGACCCTGCCGCGCTGCCTTCGGACGAGCGCGCCGAATCCTTTGCGGCCACCGTGTCGACCTTGGCACCCGCTGCCAGGATCGAGCAGCTCAACCGCGAGTGCTTCTGTCTCAGCCTCGACCGGGACGCGCTCGCACGCGCACTCGACGCCGAGCTGGGGCAGCCGGGCCTGTCCGAGCTGGTGCGCGAACGCTGCCCGTTCATGTTCGCGGCCCAGCCGGTGTTCGTTGCCGCGCCGCGGATACGGCGCATGGCGCAGGTGGTGCGGGCCGTCGAGTCGGTGGTGGCGCTGCCGGCCTACCGCGAGCAGACGCTGGCCGCTGCTCCCGCGATTGCCCGCCTGGGCAACACAGGCCCGCGCGGCGTGTTCTTCGGCTACGACTTCCATCTCGAGCAGGACCGCCTCGGCCTTATCGAGATCAACACCAACGCCGGCGGAGCCATGCTCAACGCGGTGCTGGCGCGCGCCCAGCGCGCCTGCTGCGAGGCGATGGATTCGATGGCGCCCACGCAGGCCGGTGCGGACGCCTTCGAGCAGCGCATCGTCGACATGTTCCGCCGGGAATGGCGGCTTGCGGGCCGCTCGCGGCCGCTGGCCAGCATCGCCATCGTGGACACGGCGCCGCCGGAGCAATACCTCTACGCGGAGTTCCTGCTGTTCCAGCAGCTCTTCGAGCGGCACGGCCTGCGCGCCGTCATTGCCGACCCGTCGGCCCTCGAATGGCGAAACGGTGCGCTATGGCATGGCGACGTGGCCATCGACCTGGTCTACAACCGCCTGACAGACTTCTATCTCGAGCAGCCGGAAAGCGCCGCCCTGCGCGAGGCGTACGTGCATCAGGGCGTCGTGCTGACGCCGCATCCGCAAGCCCATGCGCTGTACGCCGACAAGCGACAACTGGCCCTCTTCAGTGATGGCGTGCGGCTGCAGGCGCTGGGTGTGCCCGAAGCCACCCGGCAGGTGCTGCTGGACGCGGTTCCGCACACCGAGGTCGTGAATGCGGCCGATGCCGAGCGCCTGTGGGCCGCACGCCGCGGGCTTTTCTTCAAGCCCGTCGCCGGCTTTGGCGGCCGCGCCGCCTACCGCGGCGACAAGCTCACGCGGCGGGTGTGGCAGGAGATCCTCGCTGGCGACTACGTGGCGCAGGCCATCGTGCCGCCGGGCGAACGCCTGATCGACGGGGACGCCGCCCATGCCATGAAGTTCGACCTGCGCGCCTACGCTTACGACGGCGATGCGCAGTGGGTGGCGGCGCGCATGTACCAGGGGCAGACCACCAACTTCCGCACGCCCGGTGGTGGCTTCGCGCCGGTGTACAGCACGGTCGATGCGTCGGGCCGCGCACTGCGCCATGCGGCTGGCGACCATGCCTCGTATGTGTTCCTGCTCGACGAGGCCGGCGGCGTGCACGCGGTCCCGCATGCGCTGTACGTGGCGCTCGCGCGGCGCGAAGCCGCGGCGCCCGCATGGGCCGGCCAGAAGCTGCGCCTGGCCGACTGGTACGTGCGGCTGAAGGACGGCGAGCCCGACGTCATCGTCAACGAGACCTATGGCCTGGCCCATGTCGACGCGCACGGCCACATCGAGTCGGTGGGCGCCCCCGCCGATGCCGGCTGGCCGACGGTGGAGGAACGGGAACGCATGCATGCCATGCTTTTCGAGGCGGCCGAGGCGCTGCGCGATGCGTGACCGGCCCGATCTTTCGCCGGCCCGCACCGAACGCCGCTGCAGCGGGATGGTTGGCCGATGCATGCTCGCCGTGGCCGCGGCGCTGCTCGCTGCCTGTACGTCGCTTGCTCTCGACGTGCCGCGCGTGCCGTCCCATGCGTTCGACCAGCCCCTGCTGACATCGCTTGGCCGCACCTACTTCCCGCAACTCGCGTCGGCACCGGGCCAATCGGGGTTTCATCTGCTGGTCTCCGGACCGGAAGCGTTTGCTGCCCGCGGCGCTCTCGCCGAAGCGGCGGAGCGAAGCCTCGACCTGCAGTACTACAGCGTCGCCGACGATTCGACGGCGACCCTTTTGCTGGACGGCGCGATACGGGCCGCGCAGCGGGGCGTTCGCGTGCGGCTGCTGGTGGACGACCTGAATGTGGGCGATCGCGAATCTCGCCTGGCCATCCTCGCTGCCCATCCGAACATGGAGGTGAGGTTGTTCAACCCGTTCTCGCAGCGCGGCAGTTTCGGCCTGGCGCAGGTGCTCGAACTGCTCGGCGACGGCGAGCGCCTGAATCGGCGAATGCACAACAAGCTGTGGATCGCCGACGGCGCCGTGGCCGTGATGGGTGGCCGCAACCTGGGCAATGCCTATTTCAATGTGTCCCAGGAGCGCGACTTTGCCGATCTCGACGTGCTGGCCGCCGGTCCCGTGGTGGCCGACGTGTCACGCAGCTTCGACCGGTACTGGAACAGCCGCGGGGCGGTGCCGATTGCTGCGATCGCCGGCCCTGCGCCGTCCCCGGCGGAGCTTCGGCAGGCGCGGGCCGGCATCGCCGCGCAGGCTGCGGATTTCCGGGAGAGCGGCTATGTGCGCTCGCTGCGCAAGACAGCATTCGGGGCCCTTGTTCGCACCGGGCAGGTGCCGCTGGTCGTCGCACCCGCCGAGGCCCTGTCCGACGTGCCTGTGGATCCGTTCGCCGGTTCGCTCGAGACCACCAGCGCGATCTTCCCGGTGCTGCGAAAGGCGGTCGAAAAAGCCAGGCATGAAGTGATTCTGGTGTCGCCCTATCTGGTTCCGGGTGCAACCGGCGTGCAGGTGCTTTGCGCTCTGGCCCGCCGCGGCGTGCGAGTGCGGATCCTCACCAACTCACTGGCCTCGACCGATGTGCCGGTGGTGCATGCCGGATACGCGCGCTATCGCCCGCAGATGCTTGCATGCGGCGTGGCACTGTATGAGCTGCGGCCTGGCGGACCCGGCGCCAGGAGCCCGCGCCTGGGGCTGTCGTCGGGCGCCAGCCTTCATGCCAAGGCCGTCGTCGTCGATGGCGAGGCGGTGTTCATCGGGTCGATGAACCTCGATCCGCGCTCCAGCAAGATCAACACCGAGGTGGCGCTGCGGATCGAGAGCCAGGAGCTCGGGCGGCAGCTGACCGTGCTGTTCGGCGAGGCCACCACGCTCGACCAGGTCTTCGAGGTCGAACTCGACGAGCCCGGCAACGCCGCTTCGTCGCTGCATTGGCAGTCCCTGGAAGACGATCGGCCGGTGCGCTATTCGAGCGACCCGCTCGCGAGCGCATGGCGCGTCTGGATGGCCCGCTTTCTGGGGGAACTGGCGCCGGAAGCGCTGCTGTAGCGTGCCCCTGCCGGTGGATCGACCTCAGTGTCCGCTGGCTTGGCGTGCGTGCGAAGCCTTGAACAGATTCGGGACGAACCGAGGCGTGGCCTTCGCGTATTCGCGCCAGGCCTCGCCGAAGGCCTGCTCGGAATCATGCTCCTCCGAGATGGCCAACCGCACGTACATCACCAACAGCACGGGGAACATTCCGAGCGTCAGCATCGTGGGCCACTGAAGGAGGAAACCGAACATGATGGCCACGAAGCCGATGTACTGGGGATGTCGAACCAGCCGGTAGGGGCCTGCCTTGGCCAGTTCGTGCCGTCGCTGGGCGTGGTACAGCACGTGCCACGCCTTGGACAGCAGCATGAACCCGGCAAAGATGAAGACGAAGCTCAGGATGTGCAGCGCGCCGAAGTGCGGATTGCCATGCCGGCCCGTGACGAGCCACCACAGATGGCCGGTGTCGTGCTCGAGCAGGTTGACGCCCGGAAACTTCGTGCCGAGCCAGCCGGAGAGCAGGTAGATGGTCAGCGGGAAGCCGTACATCTCCGCGAACAGGGCCACGATGAAGGCGCCGTACGCACCGAAGCTGCGCCAGTCCCGCAGGTTCGCCGGTTTGAAGAAGCTGTATGCGAACCCCACGAAGATGACGGAGTTCAGGAGCACCAGGCCCCAGAGGCCGTAGTCACTCGGCGCGCCGCTCATGGTCGTTCCTCGGGGGCTGTCCGTGTGGGTGCCCATGGCCGCCGTGGCCATGGCCGTGGTGCATGAAGATGTGCATCAATGGACAGGCCAGGATGATCAGGTAGGGCAGGGCGCCGAACAGGTGTGCAGTGTGCTCGGTGACGAGGTAGAAGCCGCCGACCGCGGCGGCCGCGAGCAGCGTCAGGCCCGCGGGGGAGCGCCAGAACGGCGGCGACTCGGAATGATCGTGGTCCATGGGGCGTGCTCCTTTGGTTGCCGGACCCCCTGTCGTTGCACGAGCGTCGCACGTATTTGGGCGCGTGGCTTGATGTGCGTCAATCCAGCCCGGCCCCATCGCGCCAGGATTTGGAGTGCATCAGGAGAACCTCATGAGCACGACATCGCTTCCAGTCCGGAACCCGGACTCCGCTCCCAGGGCTCTGCGCACGGGGATGGCCTTGGCCATGACCGTTGCGCTCTTCTACACGCTGTGCGCAGTGGTCTGGCTGGCAGTGCCCGGCGCATTCCTGAACTTCATGAACGGCCTGTTCCACGGCATGGACTTCAGCGCGCTCATGCGACCTGCACCGTTTTCCTGGGCCGGCTTCCTCGAAGCGATGGTCGTGTTGAGCGTCTGGGCGTTTCTCGCGGGCTCGTTCTTTGGGTGGCTGCGCTGGCGTCTTGGCCGCTGAGTCCCTCTTCGGGCTGGCGACCCGGTTCCGTGACGGACAGTGACACGCCGGCGGGTCGAGGCCTCGCTGTTCCACACGATCAGCGAGTTTGTTCTCAGGGGCGTGGACGGGGCCGCGCGTGCCACGAGGCGAACATGGTCCGCCTCGTGTTGCGAAATGCGGGCCGCACGCGCGCGCTCCAGGCTGTGGCGCGCACGGCCAGCCACTCGGGGCTGCCCAGGGCTTGGGGATCCGCGAGGTCGTAGCAGGCGTAGTAGCGCGGCGATCCGGCGAGGTCGATGTAGCGCGCGGCCCGGACGGTCCCCGGCACGGCGGCGAGGCCGGGCAGATGCTCCCGCGCATACCAGGCGTTGAGCTCGTCCTCGAAGCCGGGCAGCACGTCCGTCTCCACGACGTAGTGGTGCGTTGCGACGCGGCCGGCCGACGCACCCGGCACCTCCTGCAGGCAGGCGAGCCGCCGCCATTCGCCGGCAGCACCTTCTTCGGCAGGCGGCGTGGAGCTCGACACGTAGAAGTAAGCCAGCGCCCCCTCCACGGCCTGCCACGATCGCGCTTCGCGCAGCCACGGACCTGCCAGCGGGCCCGCCACGGATGCGTCGTGCTTGAGAAGCCAGAGGTCTTGCATTTCAGGGGACCTCGTTCAATGCGCGACATTCAGCGCGACAAGCAGGCGCGAGACCATGTTGTAGGCCGCCACGGTCGCCACCACTTCCACCACGCCCTTGGGGTCGAAGTGCTGCTGGACGCGGCCCATGAGTTCGTCCGGCACCACGATCTGGCGGGTCATGGCATCGGTCAGCTCCAGCACCAGGCGCTCGAGCGGCGCGAACACGCCGGACAGCACGTCCTGGCGCACCGCGTCGATCTTCCCGGCGCTCACGCCCGCCTTCTGCGCATGGGGCACGTGCGCGTCGTACTCGAAGCTTGCGCCGTTGAGCACCGCGACCCGCAGGATCATCAGTTCGCGCAGGTCGGCAGGGACGCCGGTCTGGTTGCGCACCGCCGTGAGCATGCGTTCCCAGCCCGATGCGATCGGCCCGCTGTTCAGCAGCACCTGGTAGAGCAGCGACACGCGGCCGCGCTCGGCCATGATGCGGGACTCGACCTCGGCCAGCTCCGGATGGGTGCCGGGCTGCACGAGGGGAACGCGGATGGATGGGGTGATGGTCGTCGTCATCATTCGGCCCTGATGTTCTTGGCGCGGATCAGTTTCGCCCACTTCTCGGTGTCGCGCTTCTGGATGGCTGCGAGTTCCTGCGGGGTGGAGCCGACCGGCTCCGTGCCGGTCTTCAGCAGCTTCTCGCGCACCGCCGGATCGGCCAGCGTGCTGCGCAGGGCCTTGTTGATGGCCGCGACGGTCTCGGGCGGCGTCTTCGCAGGCGCGAACAGCGCATACCAGTTGTTGGTGTCGACGCCCCTGATGCCTTGCTCTTCCAGTGTCTTGACGTCGGGCAGCGAAGGATGCCGCTTGACCGACGCCACGCCGAGCGCCTTGAGCCGTCCGCCCTGCAGGTGCCCGAGCAGCCCCGGCACATCGCCGAAGAAGCCGCTGATCTGGCCGCCCATCAGGTCCGTGATGGCGGGAGCGGCGCCCTTGTAGGGCACATGAAGCAGCTTGGCGCCGCTCGAGTCGGCCAATTGCTCGATCGCCAGGTGCGGAATGCTCCCGGTGCCGGAGGAGCCCATCGGCGTGGGCTCGGCCTGCTTCTTCGTTGCCGCCACGAACTCGGCCGCGTCCCGGGCCGGGTTGCCCTGCTGCGCCACCAGCAGCTCGACGTTGTTGACCACCAGCGAGACCGGCACGAAGTCGCGCTGCATGTCGTAGGGGAGTTTCTCGTAGAGCGAGGAGTTGATCGCCGCCGCACCCACGCTGGTGAACCACAGCGTGCTGCCGTCCGGGGCCGATTTCATGACATCGACGGCGCCGATCGCGCCATTGGCGCCCGGCTTGTTGTCGATGATGACCGTGCGGCCCAGTTCCTTGCCGAGCGGTTCGGACAGGGTCCGTGCAACCGCGTCGACGGGGCCGCCCGAAGTGAAGGAAACGACGATCCGCGTCGTCTTCGGCTGTGCGTGCACGGCGGGCATCAGCAGCGCGGCGAATGCGGCCGCGAGCAGGTAGCGCTTGATCATGGATGTCTCCGTCTTCTTGTATGGATTCTCGAATTTCAGTCGCAGCGCGCGGTCATGCCGCCGTCGACGATCAGTTCGGTGCCGGTGATGAACCGGGCCTCGTCGCTCGCGAGGAACAGCACCGCGCTTGCCGTGTCGCGGCCGTCGCCCATGAAACCGAGCGGAATGCGCTTCTGGCGCTGGGCCAGCAGGGCGTCCACGTTGCCGCCGGCGCGCTGCTTCGCCAGCCGCGTCTCGACCATCGGCGTGTGCAGCTGCCCCGGCACGACGCTGTTGACCCGCACGCCCTGCGCCGCATGCTGGACCGCCATCACCCGCGACATCTGGATGACGCCGGCCTTGGTTGCCGCGTAGGCCACCTGCGCACTGCCGGTCCAGCGCAGGCCCGAGGTCGAGGAGATGTTGACGATCGCCCCCGCGCCCTTCGCAAGCATCGTGGGAAGCACATGCTTGCAGGTGAGGAACACGCTCTTGAGGTTCACGTCGACCTGCAGGTTCCATGTCTCCTCGGCCAGTTCCACCGGTCCGCCCGCGGCCGACCCGCCCACGTTGTTGACGAGGATGTCGATGGTTCCGTAGGTTTCCAGGCAGGCGGCCGCCATGGCCGCGACGCTCTCGCTGCCCGTGACGTCGCACAGCCACGGCGTGATCGATGCGCGGGCCTCGCCGGCCAGCTCGAGCGTTTCCTCGAGCCGGGCGCGGTCGCGGTCCACCGCCAGCACCCTGGCGCCTTCCTCGGCAAGGCGCACGGCAATCGCGCGGCCATTCCCCCAGCCGGCACCGACGCAGCCGGCACCGGTCACGATGGCCACCTTGTTCTCGAAGCGCGGGCTCATGGCTGGTCTCCAAATCGGTAAAGGCGTTGCGGGTTGCCGACCAGCAGTGCATGGCGCGCGGACTCGCCCGGGGCCATCTCGGCAATGAGGTCGACGAGCTGCTGCTCGTCGGGCACGGGGCCTGCATGGTTGGGATGCGGCCAGTCGTTGCCCCACACCACCCGGTCACCGAATTCCGCGACCAGCTTCCGCGCGAAGGGCTGGGCATCCGCATAGGGCGGTCCTTGCCGCGTGATGCGGTCCATGCCGCTCACCTTGACCCAGAAGCGCTCGTGCGCCATCAGCCCGAGCAGCGCGCGGAAGTCGGGCTGGTCCAGGCCCTGCGACGCATCGATGCGCCCGATGTGGTCGATCACCACCGGCGTCGGCGAACGGCGCAGCGCGGGCGCCAGGTCCGTGAGCAGGGCCGGATCGCCGTGGATCTGCAGATGCCAGCCGAGCGGCGCAAAGCGGCCCGCGAGCGACAGCACCTCCTCGATGGGGGTGTGCCGGCCAAGGTGGCCCATGAAGTTGAACCGGACGCCGCGAAAGCCCGCGGCATCCAGGCGCCGGAGTTCCGCGTCGCCGACGTGGGTCGGCAGCAGCGCGATGCCGCGGTAGCTCGAAGGCCGCGATGCGACGGCATCCTCGGCGGCGCGGTTGTCGAAGCCGTGGCAGGCCGATTGCACGACCACGCAGCGCTGCAGGCCGAGCCGGTCGTTCAGCGCGTAGAGGGCTTCCTTCGGCGCGTCGGCCTCGGGAACGAAGCTGGCGCCGTCGGCGTAGGGAAAGCGCGTGCGGGGCCCGAACACATGGCAATGGGCATTGCAGGCTCCGGGGGGGAGGGTGGAAGTCATGCATGCAGTTTCCCGGCCGCGCGCGGCGTATGTAAGGACACCCTTCCTATATCAGCTATGCTGCCTGGCTATGGAACTTCGCCAGCTTCAGTATTTCGTCGCGGTGGTCGATGCGGGGAGCTTCAGCCGCGCGGCCGTGGTGCTCGACCTGGCGCAGCCCAGCCTGAGCAGGCAGATCGCGCTGCTGGAGGCGGACCTCGGGCAACGGCTGCTGGTGAGAACCGGGCGCGGCGTGGCCACCACGGATGCGGGGGATGCCCTGCTGGTCCATGCGCGCGCCATGCTCGAGATTTCCCGCCGCGCGCGCGACGAACTGGGCGAGATGGAGGAAAGCCCTGGCGGCCGGATCGTGGTCGGCATGCCGCCGCGGGTGGCCCTGGGCTTGAGCGCGCCCCTCATCCGGCGGTTCAGGCAGAGGTTTCCACGCGCCGTCATCACCGTGCTCGAAGGCCTGAGCGTCGCGCTGCGCGAATCGCTCGTCGCCGGGCGGCTGGACCTGGCGCTGCTCTTCGATCCCGCACCCTCGGCCCAGCTTTCGTTCCAGCCGCTGATGCGCGAGAAGCTCCTGCTGGTGGCGCCGCCCAGGAGCAAGCTGCCGGCCCGCGTCGGCTTGCCGGCGCTCGCCAGCTACCCCATGGTGCTGCCCAGTGCGCCGAACGCGATCCGGCATCTGCTCGACTCGGTGCTGGGTCCGCGCCGCATCGAGCTCCAGGTGCTCGCGGAGGTCGGTGCGGTGCGCACCGTCCTGGCGCTTGTCGCGACCGGCGTCGGGTGCACGATCCTTCCGGAGAGCGCATTGGGCGCCGACGACGACGAGGCACTGCCGCGCGCGCCGATCGGGCCGCCCGCCATCTGGAATGCGCTGGTCCTCGCGACGCCCACGGCGCGCCCGGCCACCCGGCTCGTGCGCGGCACGGCGCAGCTTCTCCAGGAACTGGATTTCCGGCGCCCCCACGTCGAATAGCCAACAGGCATAGCTGGTATAGGAACGGGCCGCTTACGGGCTGAGACGGCCCCGCCGAGACTCCCGGCCATGCCCACCGACGCCCCTCCCCATCCCGCCAGGCGCGAGCCGCCGGCAAGCAAGCTGCTCTCGTACCGGCCCCGAGATTCGAACGGGACGGTGCAGATCGAGTTCCACGACCAGGGCGCAGGCCCGGTCATCTGCATCCTGCCTTCGCTCGCGCGCTCGGGGAGGGACTACGACGTGGTCGCGAAGCTGCTGTGCGAGGCCGGCTTCCGTGTGCTGCGGCCCGAGCCGAGGGGCGTCGGCCGCAGCCGCGGGCCGATGGAGAACCTCGACATGCACGATTTCGCGGCCGACGTGGCCGCCGTTCTCGACCACGAGCACACCGGGCCCGTCGTCATCGTCGGCCATGCCTGGGGCAGCCAGCCGGCGCGTGCGCTGGCCGCCGATCGTCCGGACCTGGTGCGCGGCATCGTCATGGCCGCGGCGTCGGCGGGGAAGCTTCCGCCGGGCTCCACCGAGAAGCCGTACAGCCGCCTGCGCGACGCGATCGACGGCGCCGGGGATCCGTCCCTGTCGCAGGCCGAACGCCTCGCGTGCCTGCGCAAGGCCTTCTTCGCGCCGGGGCACGACCCCAGTGTGTGGCTCGACGGCTGGTTTCCGGCCGCGCACGAAGCGCAGGGCCGCGCGCGCGAGAACACGCCGATCGACGACTATTTCTCGGGTGGAAAGACGGCGCCGATCCTGGACCTGCAGGCCGAGCACGACGCCGTGGTCATCCCCAACGTCATGCAGCCCCTGTTGGGCGAGCGGCGGGTCACGGTCCGGGTCATCCGCGACGCGGGGCACGCGATGGCGCCCGAGCAGCCGCAAGCCATGAGCGCGGCGATCGCCGAGTTCGCGCGCGGCCTCTAGAAATCTACAAAAACCCAAGGAGACACAACGTGCTGAAGAAGATCATCTCGCTGTCCAGATTCGCGCTGCTGGGCGCTGCCGTCGCCGGCGCCCAACTCAGCAGTGCGGACGACTATCCGAGCAAGCCCATCCGGATGGTCATTCCCTACACGCCGGGAGGCTCGATCGACACCGTGGGCCGCATGGTGGCCGACCAGCTGCAGCGGCAGCTGGGCCAGCCCATCATCATCGAGAACACGCCCGGCGCCTCCGGGGTGCTCGGGTCGCTGAACGTCAGGAAGGCCAAGGCCGATGGCTACACCTTGCTGTTCAATGCATCGAGCCAGGTGTACCTGCCGCTCGTGCTGGCCAGGAAGAGCTATGACGCGGAGAAGGACTTCACCCCGGTAGGGCAGATCGGCTACGTGCCGCTGGTGGTGGCGGTCAACAACGATGTTCCGGCGAAGAACCTGGCCGAATTCGCGGCGCTGGCCAAGGCGAACCCCGACAAGTACACCTGGGCGACTTCGGGCCTCGGGACCACGAGCCATCTCAGCGAGGAAATGATCAATCGCGCGCTGAAGCTCAAGATGGAGATCATTGCGTACAAGGGCGCCGTGCCGCAGCTGACCGACGTCGTCGGCGGGCACGTCTCGGCGGCGGTGTCTCCGATGCCCGGCGTCCACCCCTTCGTGCAGGCCGGCCGCCTGCGCGCACTGGCTGTCACGAGCAAGACGCGGGTGCCCGGCATGCCCGAGGTTCCGACGGTCGCGGAAAGCGGCATCCCGGGCTTCGAGCTTCTCTCGTGGTACGGCATCTGGGGGCCCGCCGACATGCCTGCGGCCGTGACCGACCGCCTGAACGCGGAGATTGCCAAGGCCGTCGACGCGCCGGCGCTCAAGGCGAGGTTTGCCGAGCTGTCCTTCATTCCGGCCAGGTCGGATCCCGCGCAGTTTCGCCAGCTGATCCGCGAGGACCTGTCGAAGATCGGCAAGGCGGTCAAGGAAGCCAACATCCGGATCGACTTCTAGCCGGCGCGCGAGGGTGGCGGCTCGGCTGCGAGCAGCACCGCCCTTGCCCTGTCGCGCAGGGCCAGCAGCGGCCCTTTCAATTCCGCTTCGGTGTCCTGGATGCTGGCCGCCGTGGTGACGCTGACATTGAAGACATAGATGGGCCGCTGCGCCATGACAAGCGGCGCCGCCATGGCGACGACTTCCGGCTGCCATGACGCCACGCAATAGCCGCGCCGTTCGACACTCGAGATCGCGGCCCTGATCTCGTCGCGTATCCGGCCCCATTCGGAACGCCGACCCGCCCTGAACCTTGCCAGCAGCGCACGGCGCTCTTCCTGCGGCGCCACGGCCAGGTAGGCCCTGCCGAGCGAGGTGAGCTCCATCGGCACGCGCTGGCCCGCGACCACGTTGCGCAGTGCGACTTTCCGGTTGTAGCGCACGGACTCCAGGTAGACCATCTCGTCGCGGTCCGGCGCGGCCAGGCCGACGTTGATGCGCATCTTTTCCGCCAGCGCCCGCATCAGCGGCGCCACCGCGTTCAGCACGGGCGAGCCCGAGCGCATGGCGTGGCCCAGGCTCAGCACCGGCGCTGCCAGCCGGTAGGCCCGTCGGCTGCGGTCGTGTTCGAGCAGGCCCGTCTCGACCAGCGTTTGCGCGAGGCGGCTGACCGTCGCGCGCGAGAGGCCGGTGCGCTCCGCGATCTCGCCGTTGCCCAGCAGGTCGGCACCGGGCCGGAAGGCCCTCAGGATCTCGATGCCCCGGGCCAGCGATCGGTTCAGCAGCGGGTCTTCGTGGTGCTGGCGCCGTGGCGCGGGGTCGGCAGGAGCGTGCATGGAGTGTGGGGAGGTGTGCCGGCAAAGCCTATCCCAAATTCCAGCCAATGGAAATATGGGGATGCGCGGCGGGGCCCGTGTCCCTAAGCTTGGACCCGTCGACGAGAAGAGCCGCCGCGCCGCCCTCGATGCCTGCTTTCTCACATTCCCTTTTGACGGAGACAAACCATGCAGAACCCCATGACGCTGGCACGCGCCAGGCATGCCATCCTTCTTTCGCTGGCCTGCGCGGTCGGCGGACTCGTTGCGATGCCGGCGCGCGCCGCGTTTCCCGACAAGCCGATCAAGCTCGTGGTGCCGTTCGCACCCGGCGGCGGCACCGACCTGGTGGCCCGCACCATGGCCATCACGATGGGGCAGGAACTGGGACAGCCCGTGATCATCGACAACAAGCCCGGCGCGGGCACGATCATCGGCACGGACGCGGTGGCCAAGAGCGCACCCGATGGCTACACGATGGTGATGGCAACCGTGGCGCATGTCGTGAACCCGAGCATCCAGCCCAAGCTTCCGTACAACCACGACAAGGCCTTTTCGCCGGTCATGCTGGTGGGCATTTCGCCGAACGTGCTGGTGGTTCGCGCCGACAGCCCGCTCAAGTCGGTGAAGGACCTGATCGACGCAGCCAGGGCCAACCCGGGCAAGCTGTCCTTCGCGTCGCAGGGCGCGGGCACCTCGGCCCACCTGGCCGGCGAGCTCTTCAAGAACCTGACCAAGACCCAGCTCACCCACATCCCCTACCGCGGTGCCGGCCCCGCCATCACCGACCTGCTGGGCGGACAGGTCGACGTGATGTTCGCGACGGCCGCGGCGGTGGGCAGCTTCGTCGAAAGCGGCAAGCTGCGTGCGCTGGCCGTGACGACCGCCACGCGGTCCGCAGCCCACTCGCTGGCGAAGGTGCCGACGATCGCGGAGAGCGGCGTGCCGGGCTATGTCGCCGACAGCTGGTATGGCCTGTACGCGCCCGCCGGCACCCCGGCCGACGCGATTGCGCGCCTGAATGCCGCGGCGAAGAAGGCCGTGCAGACGGATGCCTTCCGCAAGCGGGTGGAGTCCGAGGGCCTCGTGATCAACGGCGGCTCGCCGCAGGACTTCGACAGGTACGCCAAGGGTGAGGAGGCGCGCTGGCGCAAGGTGGTCAAGGAAAACAACATCACGGCCGAATGAACGGAGAAATCGAATGAACAGCAGCAGCCTGATCGAACTGGAAGTCGCGGACGGCATCGCCACCTTGTGGCTGAACCGCCCCGAAAAGCGCAACGCGATGAGCGACGACATGCGCACTGAATTCATCGCCGCGCTGGAGCATGTGGCCAACGACAAGGCGATCCGCGCATTGGTGCTCACCGGGCGCGGCAAGGGTTTCTGCGCCGGCGGCGATGTCGCCGGCATGGAACGGCGGATGCAGGCGCCCGCGGGCGAGGTCGGCTTCAACGGCTGGAGCCGCCAGCAGCGCGTGCACCACACCCAATCGCTGCTGCACACCATGCCCAAGCCGACGATCGCTGCCGTCAATGGCGCCGCCTCGGGCCTGGGGGCCGACACGGCGCTGGCCTGCGACTTCATCATCGCTTCGGATGCCGCGAGCTTCACCTGGTCCTACATCCATCGCGGCATCGTTCCCGATGGCGGCGGCATGTACTTCCTGCCGCGCCGGGTCGGACTCTCCAGGGCCAAGGAGCTGATCTTCAGCGGCCGCAAGGTCGAGCTCGAAGAGGCCCTGCGCCTGGGCATTGCCGATCGCCGGTCGGATGCCGGGAGCCTGGTTGCCGATGCGCAACGCTGGGCGGCCGAGATGAGCCAGGGTTCGGCCACCGCATTGGCCCTTGGCAAGACGATCCTCAACCAGAGCTTCGAGCTGTCCGCGCACCAGGTGTTCGCGCAGGGCAGCCAGGCGCAGGGCATCTGCTACACCAGCACCGAGCATCGCGAGTCGGTGATGGCCTTCCTGGCCAAGGGCAGCACGAAGAACGGGACGACGAAATGACCGAAATGAACGCCATCGCCAGGCTGCTCAAGCCGCGCAGCGTCGCGGTGATCGGCGCTTCGGCCGATGCGGCCAAGACGGCCGGCCGGCCCGTGGCCTACCTGCGCAAGCACGGATTCACGGGCGAGATCTACCCGGTCAATCCGCGTGTCGATGCCATCGGCGGACTGGCCTGCTATCCGGACATCGCCTCGATTCCCGGCACGCCCGATGTGGGCATCGTGCTGCTGGGCGCCGAGCGTGCGCACCAGGCCGTGCGCGAACTCGCGGCCAAGGGGACCGCTGCGGCGATCGTGCTCGCCAGCGGCTACACGGAGACCGGAGAGGAAGGCGCGCGCCGCCAGCAGCAGCTCGTCGAGGCGGCCGGCCGCATGCGGATCCTCGGCCCCAACACGATCGGGCTTGTCAACCTGAGCGACAACATCGTGCTCTCCGCCAGCGGGGCACTCGAGATGGAGCACTTTCCGGTCGGCGGGATCGGCGTGGTCTCGCAGAGCGGGGGCATCCTCGGTGCGCTGCTGTCGCGCGCCGCGGCGCGCGGCATCGGCCTGTCGAAGCTGATCTCGACCAGCAACGAAGTGGACCTGGACCTGGCGGATTTTGTCGATCATCTGGCTGACGACGCGGACACCAAGGTCATCGCGCTCTACGTGGAGAGCGTGCGCAATCCCGGGAAGTTTCGCGCTGCCGCGCTGAAGGCGGCGCGCGCGGGCAAGCCGGTCGTCGCGTTCAAGATCGGCCGCTCGGAAGCCGGCGCGAAGGCGGCCGTGTCGCACACCGGTGCATTGGCGGGCGCCGACCGCATGTACGACGCGCTGTTCAGGCAGGTCGGCGTGATTCGCGCCCAGACCTTTGGCGACCTGCTCGACATTCCGGTCGCACTGGCCACGGGCCGCAGGCTGCGCGGCAAGCGCGTGGCCATCCTGACCTCGACGGGCGGCGCCGGCACGCTGGTGTCGGACGACCTGGGCATGCAGGGATTCGAGACGCCGGCGCCGGATGCTGCGACGGCCGAAGCTTTGCGCGCGCTGCAGACCGGCGATCACGCGGTGCTCGACCGCAATCCCATCGACGTGACCCTGGCGGGCCTGCAGCCCGACCTGCTGCGCGGCGCCATCGACATCCTGCTCGGGAGCCCCAGCTACGACGCGCTGGCGATCATCGTCGGCTCGTCCAGCCTGGCCATGCCGGAGCTGATGGCAGGCGCCATCCAGGACTGCCTGCCCCGCTCGGACAAGCCGGTGATCGCCTACGTGAGCCCGCACGCGCCCGAAGTCGCGGCCTTGCTCACGCAGCGCGGCGTGCCCGCCTTTGCCGCGGCCGAGAGCTGCACCAGCGCACTGGGCGCCATGCTCAATGCCGGCCGCTGGCAAGAGCCCAGGCCGTCCAGCGCGCCTGTCGCCGCCGTGCCCATCGACGACCTGCCGACAGGCTCCCTGGACGAAGCCCAGGCCAAGCAGCTGTTCACCCGCTTCGGCGTACCGTGCGCGCGCGAGGTGGTGGTGGCCACGCCGGCCCAGGCCGAGGCCGCGGCGCGCGAACTGGGCGGACGCGTCGTGCTCAAGATCCTGTCGGCCGAGATCACGCACAAGAGCGATGTCGGCGGCGTCGCGGTGAACCTGACGGCCGAGACGGTGGGCGCGCGCCTGCAGGCGATGGCCTCGGAGGTCGAGAGCAAGGCCGGCATGCGGCCCCGGCGCTTCCTGGTGCAGGAAATGGTGGGCGGCGGCACCGAGCTGATCCTGGGCATGCACCGCGACCCGCTGGGAACCGCCATCCTGCTGGGCATGGGCGGCATCACGGCCGAATTGCTCAAGGACACCACGATGCGGCTGCTGCCGCTCCAGGGCGGCCTGGGCCGCGAGGATGCGCTCTCCATGGCGCGCGAGCTCAAGACCTGGCCGCTGCTGGACGGCTTCCGTGGTCGCCCCAAGGCCGACGTCGAGGCGCTGGTCGATGCCATCGTCGCCTTCTCGGACATGGTGGCGCGGCTCGGCGAGCGCCTGCTCGAGGCCGAGATCAATCCGGTTTTCGTGTTGCCGAAGGGGCAGGGCGTGCGTGCCGCTGACGGCGTCGTCGTGCTTGCCTGAATGTTGAAGCTGAATTGATCGGACCTGTCATGCATGCCACTGAAGTGTTTGCCGGCCATGCCACCGAATTCCGCCAGGCCCGGCTGGATGACGAAGTACTGCATCACGCGAAACGCGCCGTGATCGACTGGTACGCCGCGCTGTTCCCGGGCCTGTCGGTGGCGCCGATGCCGCAGCTTCGCGCCCTGCTGGCGGACGATCTGGACCGCGGCCGTGCGCGCCTGCCCGACGGCCGTTGCGCGGCGCCTCGCGCCGCCGCACTGCTCAACGGCACGGCAGCCCATGCAGCCGAGGTGGATGACAGCTTCCGCGAGGCCATGTACCACCCGGGTGCGGCCACCGTGGCGGCGGCGCTGGCGATCGCACAGGACGGCCGCGCGAGCGGCCTGGACTTCCTGCGCGGCGTGGTGCTCGGCTACGAGGTCTCGACCCGCATCGGCGTGGTGATGGGGCGGCCGCACTACCGCCACTGGCACAACACGGGCACGGTGGGCACCTTCGGGGCCGCCAGCGCCGCTGCGGGACTGCTGGGACTGCAAGGGGAGTCCTTCGCCCATGCGCTGGCCACGGCCGCGACCTTCGCTGCCGGCCTGCAACAGGCCTTCCGCATGGACTCGATGTCCAAGCCGCTGCATGCGGGCCGCGCCGCGGAGAGCGGCGTGCTCGCCGCCCAGCTGGCGGCGCGGGGCGTGACGGGCTCGCTGGACGTGCTCGACGGCGAAGCCGGCTTCGGCCGCGCCATGGGCGACGGGCCGGACTGGTCGAAGGTGGGCGACACGCTGGGGCGCGACTTCCACATCACGCGGCTGACTTTCAAGAACCACGTCGGCTGCGGCCACACCTTTGCCGCCATCGACGGCGCCCTCGAACTGGTGCGCCGGCACGGCCTGCGCGCGTCGGACATCCGCCATGTCCACGTGGCGACCTACGGCCCCGCGCTCGACATCGCCTGCTACGAAGATCCGCGCACCGTGAACGAAGCCCGCTTCAGCCTGCGCTTCGTCGTGGCCACGGCACTGGTGCATGGCAGTGTGCGCTTGACGGCCTACACGCCCGAGCGGCTGGCCGATGCCGACACGCGCGCCATGATGGCCCGCATCACGGCCGTGGTCGATCCGCAGCTCGATGCGGCTTTTCCGGGCCGCCGCTCGGCCCGCGTGGAGATCGAGACCGCCGACGGCCGTCGCCACGCCTGGCTGCAGCCCGACCGCAAGGGCGATCCCGAGCTGCCGCTGTCGGACGCCGAACTGGAGGACAAGTTCCTGGAACTGGCGTCGCCGGTGATCGGCGCCGGGCGCGCACAGGGGCTGCTGCAGCGCCTGTGGGGCCTGGACCAGGCTGGCGACCTGCAGGGACTGGGCGCCTGAGTCCGTACTTGCGCACGGGCCCCGCCGCGCTTGCACGCATGGGACGAAGGCGCCGGCCTCGCCGCAGAAGCGCTACATTGCATGCGCCATGGACCGCCTCGAAAACATTGAGACCTTCGTACGGGTCGCGCAGACCCAGAGCTTCGCCGAGGCCGCGCGCCAGCTGCGACTGTCGAAATCCGTGGTGACCAGCCGCGTGAAGCAGCTGGAAGACCACGTCGGCGCGCCGCTGTTCCACCGCAGCACGCGCGTGGTGCGGCTCAGCGATGTCGGGCAGGCCTTCCTGCGCGACTGCGTCGAGCTGGTCGGCCGCGCCAACGACATCCTGGACCAGATGCGCGATGCCAAGGACGGGCCCACCGGCACCTTGCGCGTGCATGCGCTCACCGGCTTCGTGCTCGGCCATTTCGCCACGCTGCTGCGGGCCTTCCAGTCGAGCTTTCCCGACATCCACCTCGAACTCATCGTGAGCGATGCGGTGGTCGATCCGGTGAAGGCGGGGGTGGACTGCGCGCTGCAGATCTTTCCGGCGGCGTCGACCGAGCTGGTCTCGCGGCCGCTGTTTCCGGTGCGCCGGGTGTTCTGCGCCACGCCCGACTACCTGCGCGCGCACGGCAGGCCCGCGAGCCCGCGCGAGCTGCACAAGCACACGCTGGGCCTGTACTCGGGCTACCCGACGCGCGACCGCTGGACCTTCCACCACGGCGGCGAGCAGGTGACGATGTACATGAGCGCCGCGCTGCTCACGAACAGCGTCCACCTGCTGCGCGAATACGCCATGGAGCATGCCGGCATCGTCTGCCTGCCGACGCTGGTGGCCGGCGAGGCGATCCTGCGCGGCGACCTGGAAGTGGTGCTGCCGGCGCACCAGCTCTCGTCGTTCTCGCTGAGCGCGGTGTATGCGGGCACCTCGCGCAATGCGTTCAAGCTGCGGCTCTTCATCGAGCACCTGACCCACGCCTTCTCCAGGGTGCCGCCATGGGACGCGGCCATGATCGAACGGGGCCTGCTGCCGCCCGGCCTGATCTGGGACGCCTGAGGCGAGCGCGGCCTGTTCCAGGGGTAAACCCTGCGCATTGAACGGATTTGCCGAACAATGCGGCCCGCGTTTCGGGCCTACCGCCGGTGCCGCGCGTTTCCTACAGTGCGTACATCGCAGCGTCACGCTGCATCGCCCCGCACCAGAGGAGACATCCATGACCGTTGCCTACCAGACCCGCTTCGGGTCGCTCAAGCACTTCGAGAAGGGCCACGTCGAGCCGATCGACGACGACGTGCGCCACTACGCGTTCTCCAACTGCTTCGAGATCGCCAGCATCAGCCGGCCCTACGAGAAGGTCGTGTTCGGCCAGAACCAGATCTACGTGCTGGAGACGCTGCGCGCCGAGGGCACCTCGCCCTGGTACACCAGCGCGCACGACGAATTCGCGCTGGTGATGGACGGCGAGGTCGAGGTGCACCTCGTGCAGCTCGATGCGGCCCAGACGGTGGCCGACACCGAGAAGAACGGCGCCGTGCTCGTGCAGGGCGAGCCCAAGGGCAGGAAGATGGGCTGGATGAAGCTCTCGCGCGGCCACCAGGGCCTGCTGCCGAAGAACGCGGCCTACCAGTTCCGCGTCGCCGGCGACCCGGGCGTGATCGTGCTGCAGACCTGCAAGGGCGACCTCTCCGTGGAGAAGTGGGCCGACATCTGCCAGACGCACTGAACAAGCCATCCAGGAGCCACACCATGAACGCACCCGCAGAACTCGCCAAGGTCATCGCGTCGCAGCCCGGCGCCACGCTCGGCTACAAGGATTTTTCGCTCGGCAGCTTCGGCTTCCGCCGGGACGAGTACTTCGCCCACATCACCTGGAAGACGCGCGACGGACGCCCCATGAGCCACACCATGGACGCCGGCAGCTACCTGCGTGCGCTGATGCGCGACGTGGCCTGGGGCTTCTTCTACGGCTGGGTCAACTTCGACGACGTGTTCGGCACCATCAACCACTACGACTCGGTCGACCTGTACGCCGGCAGCTTCAACGGCACGATGAAGGACGCGGGCATCGACCTGCTCGAGAACTTCCCCACGGCGCAGATCCGCGCCACCTTCGAGGCCATGCTCGACGACTGGACCAACGAGAGCTTCGACCCCTTCGCCGCGCCGCAGGAAACCGGCTCGCCCTATGGTCGCAAGAGCGGCAACAACACCGCCAAGATCACGCGGGCACGCGAGCTGGCCAAGCGCTGCGTGGGCCTGAAGGGCGACCTCGATTTGCGCAGCGACGCGCGCGGCGCACCGGTCAACCGCGCCTTCGCCGACGTGCCCCAGGCGCAGCCCGAGCTGCACCCCGAGCCCGGCTTCGAGAACGAGGTGCACGCCTTCAACCTCTTCGGCTTCCTGAGCCGCTCGCAGGTGACGTGGAACCCGAGCTTCACCTCGGTGGTCAAGCACAGCTACATGTGTCCGACGACCGAGGAGCACATCCTGCCGATCATCCACGGCAACGACCGCGTCGAGTGGTTCTTCCAGATGACCGACGAGATCCACTGGGACTGCGGCGACAAGAACACCGGCCGTCCCATGGCCCGCGTGATCATGAAGGCCGGCGACATGGCCGCCATGCCCGCGTACTGCCGCCACCAGGGCTTCAGCCCGAAGCGCTCGATGCTGCTGGTGTGGGAGAACGGCTCGCCGAGCCTGGTCTACGAGATCCAGAAGGGCGAGAGCCCCGAGATTCCGGTCGAGTTCTGAACTGACTTCTCCCTCCCCTTCCGGGGAGGGCCGGGGTGGGGACTCTCCGAGCCCGCGCCCTCTTCGAAGATGCCCCCACCCCAACCCTCCCCGAAAGGGGAGGGAGAGGAATGCCCATGCCTTTTTCTTCCATCCGCCACCAGCTCTTCATCGACGGCCGCTTCGTCGACGCCGAATCCGGCGAGACCCTGGCCACGCTCAACCCGCACGACAACACGCCCATCGCCCATGTCGCGCTGGCCGGCAAGGCCGATGTCGACAAGGCCGTGGCCGCCGCCAAGCGTGCGTTCCCGGCGTGGCGCCGCATGGCCGCCGCCGACCGCGGCCGCATCCTGCTGAAGCTCGCCGACCTGATCGAGGCCAACGGCGAAGAGCTCGCGCGGCTCGAGTCGCTCGACACCGGCCACCCGATCCGCGATTCGCGCCGCCTCGACGTGCCTCGCACCGCCGCGTGCTTTCGCTACTTCGGCGGCATGGCCGACAAGTTCCAGGGCGAGACGATTCCGGTGGAAGAGGGCTTCCTCAACTACACGCTGCGCGAGCCGGTCGGCATCGTCGGGCAGGTGGTGCCGTGGAACTTCCCGCTCATGTTCACGAGCTGGAAGATGGCGCCCGCGCTCGCGGCCGGCAACTGCATCGTGATGAAGCCGGCCGAGATCACGCCGCTCAGCTCGCTGCGCATCGCCGAGCTGATGGCCGAGGCCGGCTTGCCGCCGGGCGTGGTCAACATGCTGCCGGGCCTGGGCAGCGTGGCGGGCCAGTACATCGCCGAGCACCCCGAGATCGCCAAGATCGCCTTCACCGGCAGCACCGCCACCGGCCGGCGCATCGTGCAGGCGAGCGCCGGCAACCTCAAGAAGGTGCAGCTCGAGCTGGGCGGCAAGGGCCCCAACATCGTGTTCGAGGATGCGAACCTGCAGGCCGCCGTGAACGGCAGCGCCTGGGCCATCTTCCACAACCAGGGGCAGGCCTGCATCGCGGGCTCGCGGCTGATGCTGCACGAGAAGATCGCCGACGCTTTCCTCGAACAGTTCATTCCGCTCGCCAGATCGATCCGCCTGGGCAATCCGCTCGACGAGCAGACCGAGATGGGCCCGCTCACCAGCGCCCAGCACCGCGACCGCGTGCTGAGCTACGTCGAGGTCGCGCAGGCGCAGGGCGGCGAAGTGCTGGCGGGCGGCGGCTCGCCCGGCGGCGACCTGGCGCAGGGCTGTTATGTGCAGCCGACCGTGGTGCACGCCCGGTCGTACCAGGACCGCGTGGCGCAGGAGGAGGTGTTCGGCCCCTTCGTCACCGTGCTCACCTTCAAGAGCGACGAGGAGGCGATGCAGATCGCCAACGGCACCGACTACGGCCTGGGCAGCGGCCTGTGGACCCGCGACCTGCAGCGCGCCCACAAGGTGGCGCGCGACCTGCACGCCGGCATGGTCTGGATCAACAGCTACAAGCGCGTGAACCCCGGCTCGCCCTTCGGCGGCGTGGGCCAGAGCGGCTACGGCCGCGAGATGGGCTTCGACGCGATGCGCGAATACACGCAGGTCAAGAGCGTGTGGGTCAACGTCGACGCGCAGATCCCGCCGCACTTCGTGCGCTGACTTCTTTCCTTTCAACCCACCGGATGCACACGATGTCCTTTCCGATCCTTTCCCGGGCGCTGGCCGCCTGCATGCTGCTGCTGCTCGGCGCCGCGGCCCAGGCCCAGGCGTCGGCCTGGCCCGCCAAGCCCGTGCGGCTGGTCGTGGGCTTCCCGCCGGGCGGCATCGTCGACACCGTCGCGCGCCAGCTGCAGCCGCGCCTGCAGGCCGCGCTCGGCCAGACCGTGATCGTCGACAACCGCAGCGGCGCCGGCGGCACGCTGGCGGCGGCCGAGGTGGCGCGCGCGGCACCCGACGGCCACACGCTGCTGATGGTGTTCGACAACTACGCCACCTATCCGCTGGTCTATCCGAAGCTGAGCTTCGACATCGCGAAGGACCTGCAGCCCGTGACCCAGGTCGCGAGCAACCCGCTGGTGCTGGTGGTCAACCCGAAGGTGCAGGCCAAGGATTTCCAGCGCTTCGTCGGCCTGCTCAAGGCGCAGCCGGGCGGCCTCAACTACGCCAGCGTCGGCCCCGGGTCGAGCAACCATCTCACGGCCGAATACTTCAAGGCCGTGAGCGGCACCTTCGTCACGCACATTCCCTACCGCGGCGGCGGCCCGGCCCAGCAGGACCTGCTGGGCGGACAGGTCGAGATGATGTTCCTTTCGGCCGTGCTGGCCCAGCCGCACGTCAACGCCGGCCGGCTGCGCGCCCTGGCGCAGACCGGCGCCCAGCGCGCGCCCGCCTATGCCGAGGTGCCGACCGTGGCCGAGAGCGGCTATCCGGGCTTCGAGGTGAACTCCTGGGTCGGCCTGCTCGCCCCGGCCGGCACGCCGCGCGCCGTGGTCGACCGGCTGCAGGCCGAGGTGCGCAAGGCGGTGACCGAGCCGGCCTTCCAGCAGCGGCTGCGCGAACAGGGCCTGACGGGCATCGCCAACACGCCCGAGCAGTTCGCCGCCGTGCTGCGCACCGAGCAGGACAAGTGGGCCCGCCTGGTGCGCGAGCGCCGCCTGAGCCTGGAATAGACGGACGGCAGGAGCGCGCCATGCACGACTTCACCCACACCACCCATCCGCAGCGCGTGGTGTTCGGCGCCGGTTCGCTGCGCCACCTGGCGCGCGAGATCGATGCACTGGGCGCGAAGAGGGCGCTGGTGCTCTGCACGCCCGAGCAGCGGCCGCAGGCCGAGCGCGTGGCGGCCTCGCTCGGCACGCAGGCGGCCGGCCTGTTCGACCGCGCCGTGATGCATGTGCCCGTCGAGACCGCGCGCGAGGCGCGCGAGCTGGCGCGCCGGCTCGGCGCCGACTGCGCCGTGGCGCTCGGCGGCGGCTCCACCACCGGGCTGGGCAAGGCCATCGCGCTGGAGTCCGGGCTGCCGATCGTCGCGATTCCCACCACCTACGCGGGCAGCGAGATGACGCCGATCTACGGCCTCACCGAGAACGGCCTGAAGAAGACCGGCAAGGACCCGCGGGTGCTGCCGCGCACCGTGATCTACGACCCCGAGCTGTCGCGCACGCTGCCCGTGGGCCTGAGCGTGACCAGCGGCATCAACGCCATCGCGCACGCGGCCGAAGGCCTCTACGCGCAGGACGGCAATCCGGTGATGGACCTGATGGCCGAGGAGGGCATCGCCGCGCTGGCGCGCGCGCTGCCGGCGATCCGCGTGCAGCCCGACGACCTGGCCGCGCGCTCGGACGCGCTCTACGGCGCCTGGCTCTGCGGCAGCGTGCTCGGCGCGGTGGGCATGGCCCTGCACCACAAGCTGTGCCACACGCTGGGCGGCAGCTTCAACCTGCCGCATGCCGAAGTGCACACGGTGGTGCTGCCGCACGCGCTCGCATTCAACGCGCAGGCCGCGCCGCGCGCCATGGCGCGCATCGCGCGCGCACTCGGCGGTGTGTCGGCGCCGGCGGCGGTCTACGCGCTGGCGCAGGGCAACGGCGCGCCGGTGGCGCTCAAGGACATCGGCATGCGCGCCGCCGACCTCGACCGCGCGGCCGACATCGCCGTCGCCAACCCGTACTGGAACCCGCGGCCCTTCGGCCCGGCCGAACGCGGCGAGATCCGCGCACTGCTGCAGCGCGCCTTCGACGGCGAGCCGCCGGGATAGACGCGGCGCACGCACGGGCAGGCACAGACACAGACGAACAACGAAGGAGACAGCCATGACATTCAACCGCAGACAGTTCACGCAGGCCGCCGCCGCACTTGCCGCCACGGGCGCCACGCCACGGGTGTTCGCCGCCGACACGCTCAAGATCGGCTACGTGTCGCCCCAGACCGGGCCGCTCGCGCCCTTCGGCGAGGCCGACAAGTGGGTGATCGAGCAGATGAAGGCCGCCTTCAAGGACGGCCTTGCCGTCGGCGGCAGGAAATACGCCGTGCAGATCGTGCTCAAGGACAGCCAGTCGAACCCCAACCGCGCGGGCGAGGTCGCCAACGACCTGATCCTGAAGGACAAGGTCGCGCTCGTGCTCACCGCCGGCACGCCCGAGACCGCCAACCCGGTGAGCGACGCCTGCGAACTCAACGAAGTGCCGTGCATCTCCAGCGTGGTGCCGTGGCAGCCCTGGTTCTTCGGCCGCAAGGGCGATCCCGCGAAGGGCTTCGACTGGACCTACCACCTGTTCTGGGGGCTGGAGGACGTCATCGCCAACTTCACCAGCGGCTGGAAGACCGTGGCCACCAACAGGAAGGTCGGCGGCCTGTTCCCCAACGACGGCGACGGCAACGCCTGGGGTGACAGGGAGCTGGGCTTTCCGAAGCCGCTCGCGCAGATGGGCTTCACGCTCACCGACCCCGGCCGCTTCCAGAACGGCACGCAGGACTTCAGCGCGCAGATCGCCGCCTTCAAGCGCGACAACGTCGAGATCGTCACCGGCGTGGTGATCCCGCCCGATGCCAAGACCTTCCTCACACAGGCGCGGCAGCAGGGCTTCCGGCCCAAGGTGATCACGCTGGGCAAGGCGCTGCTGTTCCCCGGCGCGATCGAGGCGCTGGGCGACCTGGGCGACGGCCTGTCGACCGAGGTGTGGTGGAGTCCGTCGCATCCGTTCACGTCGAGCCTCACCCGGCAAAGCGCGAAGGCGCTGGCCGAGGCCTACGAGGCCGGCGCGAAGAAGCAGTGGACGCAGCCCATCGGTTTCGCGCATGCGCTGTTCGAGGTGGCGGCCAATGCCCTGTCGCGGTCGAAGTCGCTGAAGGCGACCGACGTGCGCGATGCGGTCGCATCGACCTCCATCGATTCCGTGGTCGGTCCGGTGAAGTGGGGCGGGCAGGGCCCGTTCAGGAACGTCAGCAAGACGCCGCTGGTGCTTGGCCAGTGGGGCAAGGGCAAGAAGTACAGGTACGAGCTCGGCATCGTGAACAACGAAGCGGCCAAGGGCATTCCCGCCGGCGGCGCGTTGCGGCTGCTCTGAAGAACGCCATGGCATTGCTGGCATTGCATGCGGTGAGCAAGTCGTACGGTGCGCTGCGGGTCACCGACGGCATCTCGCTCGAAGTGGCCGAGGGCGAGACGCTGGGCATTCTCGGCCCCAACGGCGCGGGCAAGACCACGCTGTTCAACCTGATCTCGGGCGACGCGCGCGTCGATGCGGGGCGCGTGGAATACGCGGGGCGCGATGTGACGCGGCTCAAGCCGCACCAGCGCTGCCATGCAGGCATCGGGCGCAGCTACCAGGTGCCGCAGCCCTTCGGCAACATGAGCGTGTTCGAGAACCTCGTGACCGCGGCCTGCTTCGGCGGGCAGCAGACCGAGCGCGAGGCGTGGCGCACGGCGCAGGAGGTGCTGGCGCAGACGGGGCTGATGCCGCATGCGAACAAGCCGGCGGGCGGGCTCACGCTGCTCGACCGCAAGCGGCTGGAGCTCGCGCGTGCACTCGCGACGAAGCCGCGCCTGCTGCTGCTCGACGAGATCGCGGGCGGGCTCACCGAGCCCGAGGCCGCGGTGCTGGTGGCGGAACTCAAGCGCATCAAGGCGCGCGGCGTGACCATGATCTGGATCGAGCACGTGGTGCATGCGCTGCTGTCGCTGGCGGACCGGCTGTTCGTCATCAACTTCGGGCAGAAGCTGGCGGAAGGGGCGCCCCTCGCGGTGATGAACGATGCCGAGGTGCGTCGGGTGTACATGGGGATGGAAGCATGAACGCCCTGCTCGAAACCCGCGCATTGAAGGCCTTCTACGGCGACGCCCAGGCCCTGTTCGGCATCGACTTCTCGCTGGCCGCCGGCGAGCTCGTCGCCATCATCGGCGCCAACGGCGCGGGCAAATCCACCTTCCTCAAGAGCCTCGCCGGCCTGGTGCGTGCGCCGCGCGACGCGATTCGATTCAAGGGCGAACCTGTCGGCGGGCTTCCTCCCGGCGAGATCGTGCGGCGTGGCCTTGCCATGGTTCCGGAGGGCCGCCGCCTCTTTCCGAGCCTGAGCGTCGAGGAGAACCTGCTCATGGGCGCCACCGCGGCCCGCAAGGGTCCGTGGAGCCTGCAGCGCCTGTACGCCCTGTTTCCCATCCTCGCCGAGAAGCGCCATGCGCCCGGCACCTCGCTGTCCGGCGGCCAGCAGCAGATGGTCGCGCTCGGCCGCGCGCTCATGAGCAACCCCGAGGTGCTGCTGTGCGACGAACTCTCGCTCGGCCTCGCGCCCATTGTCATTCGCGAGATCTATGCGGCCATGCCCACCATCACGGGCGAGGGCATGACCGTCGTCATCGTCGAGCAGGACGTGACGATGGCGCGGCAGGTCTCGCAGCGCATCTACTGCTTCCAGGAAGGCCGCGTGTCGCTCGAAGGAAAGTCGGGCGAACTCACGCGCGAGCAGATCTCGCAGGCCTACTTCGGCATCGAGGCCGCCCATGCTTGAGACCGTCATCCAGGGCGTGCTGCTCGGCGGCCTCTACACGCTGTTCGCGCTCGGCCAGTCGCTGATGTTCGGCGTCATGCGGCTCACCAACACGGCGCAGGGCGACTTCATCATCCTCGGCGCCTTCGCCGTCATCGCGGGTGTGTCGGTGGCGGGCGATGCCACGCCGGGGCTCGTTGCCATGGTCGCGCTCGCGGTGCTGCCCGTGGCCTTCGTGTTCGGCTATGCGCTGCAGCGCTACGTGCTCAACGGCACGCTCGGCAAGGACCCGCTGCCCTCGCTCGTCGTCACCTTCGGCTTGTCGATCGTCATCCAGAACCTGCTGCTCGAACTGTTCTCGGCCGACCCGCGCGCCATCGAGACCGGCGGGCTCAGCACGCAGGGCGTGGCGCTGGGCGACACGCTCTCGCTCGGCGTGCTGCCGCTGATCGTGCTGGCCGTCGCGCTCGTTGCGACCGCCGCGCTGCAATGGCTCTTCGCGCGCACGGCGCTGGGCCGCTCCTTCCGCGCAGTGTCCGACGACCGCGAGATCGCAGAACTCATGGGCCTGGACGCGAAGAAGGTCTACGCATTCGCGACCGCCATCGCCTTCGTGCTGATCGCCATTGCCGGTGCGCTGCAGGGCATGCGCACCACGGTGTCGCCGTCGGACGGTCCGCTGCTGCTGCTGTTCGCCTTCGAGGCCGTGATCATCGGCGGCATGGGCTCGTTCTGGGGCACGCTGTCCGGCGCGATGATCCTGGGCATCACGCAGCAGATCGGCTTCCGGCTCGATCCGGGCTGGGGCATCTGGTTCGGCCACATCGTGTTCCTGATCGTGCTGGTGCTGCGGCCGCAAGGCCTTTTTCCGAAGACACGTGGATGAAGCGGATGACGAACATGCCCCCACCACTCATCGCCGTCGAGCGCGCCACCGCCGCGAGCCGTGTCGCGCTCGCTTTCGGCATCGCGCTCGTGCTGATCGCCGCCAGCCTGCCCTTCTGGGGCGAGCCGAGCTGGATGCGAGAGTTCGTCGAGATCGCCTGCTACTTCATCTTCGCGATGATGTGGAACCTGCTCGCGGGCTATGGCGGCATGGTGAGCATCGGGCAGCAGGCCTTCTTCGGCTTCGGCGGCTACGTGATGCTGATGCTCGGCAACTTCGCGGACATCAACCCCTTCGTGGCGGTGCCGCTGGGCGCGCTGGCGGCCGGGCTCATCGCCGTGCCCGTGTCCTTCGTCGCGTTCCGTCTGTCGGGCGGCTACTTCGCCATCGGCACCTGGGTGATCGCCGAGGTGTTCCGCCTGAGCTTCGCCAACGTGTCGGCAGTGGGCGGCGGCTCGGGCACCACGCTCACGGCGCTGCGCGGCATCGAGCGCGCCACGCGCGAAAGAACCACCTACTGGATGGCGCTGGCCTGCGTGGCCGCGGCCATTGCGCTGGTCTACCTGTTCCTGCGCAGCAAGCGCGGGCTCGCGCTGCTGGCGATCCGCGACAACGAGGTGGCCGCGGAGTCGCAGGGCATTCCGGTGGCGCGCATGAAGCTTGCGGTGTACGTGGTCGCGGCCTTCGGTGCGGGGCTCGCGGGCGCGCTGTACTTCGTCGGCAACCTGCGCATCAGCCCCGACGCGGCCTTCAGCGTCAACTGGACGGCGTTCGCCATCTTCATGGTGGTGATCGGCGGCATCGGCCGCATCGAGGGGCCGCTGGTGGGTGCACTCGTCTTCTGGGCCCTGAACAAGTTCTTCAGCGACTATGGCACCTGGTACCTGCTCGGGCTCGGGCTGCTGGCCATCGGTGTCACGCTCTTCTTCAAGCAGGGGCTGTGGGGCTGGGCGCAGCAGCGCTGGGCCTGGTCCCTGTTCCCGACGCAGCGGCGGCTGCTGGCTGCGCCGCAATCGACTCAGGAGCTGCAGGCGTAGTTGGCAGCCAGCTTCGAAGCCTCCGCATCGTTGGCCGGGCCGGTGTAGCGCGGATATTGCGGGTACTGGCACAGCGGCCGGCTCAGCAGCACCGCGCCTTGCGCATCGCGCTTCTGCGCGAGCAGCGTGGCAGGTGCCTCGCTCCTGGTCACCCACTGGTCCAGGGCCGTCAGCAGATCCGATGAATCGGCGCCCGGTCCTCCGGCGCAGTGGTTCACGCCCGGCGCGACATAAAAGCGCGTCGATGCGTCCGCGGTTGCGGCGCCGATGGCGCTTCGCATGTTTCCGTGGTACTCGACGGTCGATCTCGCGCTGAGCGCGGAATCATTCCCGCCGTGCCACAGGATCAGCTTGCCGCCGCTGTGGATGAACGGGCGGATGTCGGCGTTGGTCGCGTCATTGAGCGCGGCCATGGCATAGAGGGCATTCTGGTTCTGGTCCCAGGGCGTGTAGGCCAGCGAGTCCGCGGTCCTGTCGCGGGCCAGGTAGTTCTTGACCGTCGTGTCCTGGAACAGGAACTGCAGCGCCGTGGAGACATTGCCGTCGCCCGTGACCCAGGTCCTCCAGGCGCCGGGATCGTCCTCGTTGCCTGTCAGGTTCCAGCCCGCGTTGCGGAAGGTGGGGCTGCCCGTGAAGGCGGCCTGCGTGGTCCAGGACGCGACCACGTCGAGCTGCGCGTCCGACAGGCACGTGTCGCCGGTGTCGGTTCCCCCGGCGCAGCGAAGGACGGCCACGTCGGCGAGCGCCGGCGTGCAGGCGGCCTGGTTCGACACCACGCCGTCGACAAGCCCGTCGAGCCCATCGCAGGCGTCCCGCACATGCTTGCTCAGGAGGGCCGTCTTCGCGGCGCTGAAGGCACCGCCGGGCGCGGCCAGTGCCCTGGAGTTCCGGTTGAACGCGCCCATGAAACCGACCCAGTTGTAGGCAGGGGCGCGCGCGATCACGCCATCGAAGAGGTTCGGCGAGCGCTGCACCGCCATCAAGGCTTCGCGGCCGCCGTTCGAGCAGCCTTCGAAGTACGACTTGGCCGGCAGGGCCCCATAGGCCGCCGCCAGGGTCTCGGTCGCCGTCGACATCACGGTGGGCACCGAGAGGCTGCCGAACAGCTGGGCGGCAAAAGTGTCGGTCAACGCGAAGTCCGCGCTCAGGACATTGCCCTGGTGTCCCGAGTCGCTTGCGACCACGGCGTAGCCCTGGTCCAGTGCCGGCACCGAAGGCGGCGAGATCGCGCCGTTGTAGCCGCCGCCGCCCTGGTAGTAGAGCTTTCCGTTCCATGCCTCCGGCAGGGAGACCTGGAAGTTGAGCGCCGGCGCGATCGTGCCGGTGACCTTGCAGTGGGCGGGCACGCTGGCGGCCGCGTCCTGCATGGCGGCCGTGAGCGCAGCGCCCGCCACGGTTTTTCCGTTCAGCTCGCCGCAGGCCTTTTGGGCCGTCACGGCCGGTGCGGGTGGCGGGGTTTCGGGCTGCGCGGCAGGCGGGACCGGAAGCAGCACAGGGACCGCGCCGTGGTGATCGGAGCCGCCGCCGCAAGCCGCCAGCATCGCTGCGCCGGCAGCAGCCACGGCAACGGCGTGGAGCTTGGTGCGGGCCCGTGAATCCTTGGAGGAGGAGAAGAAGTGCATGTCTCGATTCCTTTGTCGGTTGTCAGCCTCTGCACCGCAACGACATGGAGCGATGCCTGCACGATTCTGAAAGGCGAGACCTCGGGCAACTGTTCCGGGACGGACATTCGGGTCACTGATTTCTAAGGAGAAACCCTTCGGTTTCCTTCGATGCACGGCAGGCGGGTCAGGGATACCTGGCAAGTGCCTGCCGATCCATCACCGTGATGTAGCCGTAGCCCCGCCGGATGAGGCCGGCGGTTTCCAGTTCGGTCAGCGCGGCGTTGACGCGCTGGCGCGAGATGCCGACGAGCGAACCGATCTCTTCCTGGTTGATCCGCAGCGTGGAGTCGGTGTTCGGATAGAGCACCGGATGGAAGAGGCTGGAGATCCCCCGCGCCACGCGCGCCGTCGGTTCGAGCAGCCGGTCGAACTTCACCATGGCGATGAACTGCCCGAGGCGCTCGTTCAGATGGGAGAGCATGAAGTGGTTGAACGGAATGCTTCGATCGAGCAGCCAGGAGAACGTGGCCCTCGGCAGATGCACCGTGACGGTGGGCCGCGTCGCCATGACCTCGTACCTGCGCTGCTCGGGCTTGAGCAGCGATCCCTCGCCGATCCATCCGCTGGACGCAACCCCGGTGAACATGATCAGGCGGCCGTCCACCGTGGTGTCCTGCACACGCAGAAAACCTTCCAGCACGCCGATCCAGCTGTCGGCGATCTCGTCGCGCTGGCATACATAGGAGTGCGCTTCATGGCGGCGAACGTACAGGGCTTCGAACGCCTTCGTTCGCTCGGCCTGCGTCAGCGCGCGCGGCCAGATGCAGCGCTCGAAGAAGGCGTTGAGATCCTTGAGGGGCAGCATGCGTCAGCGCCGTAATGGGTTGGAGGCCTCGGCGCGGGCGAAGAACAAACCGGATCGAGCGCGCATGGCGAATTTCCTTGGGCTGGCGAATCCTATGGCACAGGGGCTTGTGGAGTTTGTAGCGCGGACGACATTTGCGTTCCTGCATCGTCGGGACAAACCCTGGGGCGGGCAGGCAAAGGCAGAATGCCGAGATGCAGCCCAGCAAAGCCACGAACATCCAGCTCGACATTGCCTCGGACCTGCAAAAGTGGCGCGCCTTCCTCGCCATTGCCGAACTGGGAAGCCTGACGCGCGCCGCGCTGTTCCTGGACAGCAGCCAGTCGCTGCTGAGCCGCCACCTCAACGCCCTGGAACGCGAATGCAACGCGCGCCTGTTCAATCGCACGGGCCGCGGCGTGCAGCTGTCGGAGGTGGGCCAGCGGCTCTTTCCGCATGTCAAGGCGCTGCTCTCGGATGCCGAGCAGCTCCAGCTGGAGATTCGCGGCGAGGCGCGCGAGCCGGCCGGCCGCGTCACCATCGGCTCGCTGCCTTCGGTCACCAATCCGATCGTCGGCAAGCTGTTCAATCGGCTGCAGGCGCGCCATCCCGGCATCCAGCTCAAGATCCTCGAGGGATCGAGCGGGCAGGTGGAAGAGTGGCTGGCGGACGCGCGGGTGGACATCGCCATCCTCTATCGCTACGGCGCCGCGCTGCCGGAGCAGGAGCAGGCGCTCGCCACGGTGGACAGCTACCTGGTCGGCGCCGCGGGCGACCGCCTGACCGCCAAGCCGGAGCTGCCCTTCAGCGCACTCGACGGGCTCCCGTTCATCCTTCCGAGCGCACCCAACGGACTGCGCAGCGCGCTCGACGCGCTTGCCCGCCAGCAGCACATCGCCCTGTCGCCCGTGCTCGAAGCCGACTCGCTGCCGCTGATGCGTTCGGTCGTGGCGCAGGAGCGGCTCTACACGGTGCTGCCGCTGCACGCGGTCTGGGCTGAGGTGAAGGAGGGACGCCTGCAGGCGGCGAAGATCGTCTCGCCCGGCCTGCAGCGCATCGTCTCGATGATCCTCGCGCGCAGCAAGGGGCCCGGCAAGGCGGTCCAGTCCGTGGCCGCGCAGATCGTGCAGGCGGTGGAAGAAAGCACGCGGCAGGGGCTCTGGCGCCCGGGCGCGGAGAGCGCCTGAAGAACCACCGGCCGTGCGCTGGCGTGCATACCAGCCTTCCTTGCCGGGGCATAGGTCGCACGCGCATCCTGGCCTACCCTCCATGCACAGGCCGCGCCGCAGCCCCGCGTGGAGGGCTGGAGGCGAGCGGCCGAGGAGACCACAGGCCATGCCATTTGATCTGCCCGCATCGTGCCGGCGCCGCACCGCCCTGGGCGCGCTGGCCGGCGCCTTCGCAGTGGGCGCCTGCGCGCCTTTCGCACCGGCGCCCACCGCGCGCCGGCGCGTGCTGCTGAGCGAAGGCGCCGTCCGCATCGATGTCATCGTCGAGGGCCAGGGGCCTGCCCTGGTGCTGCTGCCGTCCTCGCAGCGCGATTCGGAAGATTTCGACGACCTTGCCGAACGCCTGGCCGCCTTCGGCTTCAGGGTGCTGCGTCCGCAGCCACGCGGCATGGGCGCATCGGCCGGGCCGATGAACGATCTCACGTTGCATGTGCTTGCCGGCGACGTCGCGACGACGGTGCGGCAACTCGGCGGCGGCCGCGCCGTGCTGGTCGGCCACGCCTATGGCCACTTCGTGGCGCGGGTCGCGGACCTCGACCATCCGGGCCTCGTGCGCGGCGTGGTTGTCGCGGCCGGCGCGGCGCGTACCTTCCCGCCCGGCGTGCCCCGGTCGCTCGCGGTCGCCAGCGATCCGGCCCAGGCGCGCGACACGCGGCTGCGCGGCCTGCGCGAAGGCTTCTTCGCGCCCGGCAACGACCCCACGCCCTGGCTCGAGGGCTGGCATCCGGCCTTGCGCGAGGTCTACAGCCGCGCCGGCCGCACGCCGGCCAAGGAGGTATGGTGGCCGGTGAGCAACGCGCCGATCCTCGATCTGCAAGGCGCCGAGGACCCGTGGCGCCCGCCGGCCACGCGCAACGAACTCAAGGACGTGCTGGGCGACAAGGTGCAGGTGAAGATCGTGCCGCGCGCCAGCCATGCACTGATCCCCGAACAGCCGGCGGCGGTGGCCCAGGCGATTGCCGACTGGATCGGCACGCTGCCGCCCTGAACCGTACCCCTTCAAGGAAGCACCCATGCCACGCATACCTCTTTTTCCGACCGACACCATGAGCCCCGAGCAGCGCGCGGTCCACGACAGGATCGTCTCCGGCCCGCGCGGCAGGATCCAGGGCCCGCTGCGGGCCGCGCTGCACAACCCGGAGCTGGCCGACAAGTGGCAGGCGCTCGGCGCGCTGCTGCGCTACGGCACAAGCCTGCCGCCGCGGCTGTCGGAGATCGCGATCCTGGTCACCGGACGCGCCTGCAACTCGCCCTTCGAGTGGTATGCGCACCGCGCGGAGGCCGAGAAGGCGGGCATCGAGCAGCCCGTCATCGAAGCCATCCTGGCCGGCAGCGAGCCGCCCGGCCTGTCGGCGGACGATGCCGCCGTCTACCGCTACGCCGTCGAACTCAACCGCCACAACTCGGTCTCGGATGCCACGTACAACATGGCACTGGTGCGCCTTGGCGCGCGCACCGTGGTGGAGCTGACGGCGCTGGTCGGCTACTACACCATGGTCGCGATGACGCTCAACTGCCACGAGATTCCGCTGCCCGAAGGCGTGGTGCCGGCCTTTGCCCTGCCGCAGCACGCGGCGCTTGCCGAATGAACGCCGCGCCGCACGCACCGGCCGGATGGGACTGCCACGCCCACCTGTTCGGCCCCTACCACCGCTTTCCGCTGGCGCCCGAGCGCAGCTACACCCCGCCCGAGGCCGTGGCGCCGCAGTACCTGGCGCTGCTGGCCCGCCTCGGCCTGGGCCACGGCGTGCTGGTGCATCCGAGCGCCTATGGCGAAGACCACTCGCTGCTGCTGCATGCGCTGGCGGCCCACGCCAACCTGCGTGGCGTGGTCGTCGTGCAGCCGGGCAGCCGATTGGCGCTGAGCGGCCTGCACGGCAAGGGCGTGCGCGGCGCGCGCTTCAGCCACCGCAGCGGCGCCGGCAGCAACTTTGCGGGCAGCGCTTCCTTCGACGACCTGCGCGCGCTGGCCCCGGCCCTGGCCGATGCCGGCCTGCACGCCGAGCTGTGGACCGACGTCCAGGCCCTGCCCGGCATCGCCGCCGAACTGAAGGCGCTGCCGGTGCCGGTCGTGATCGACCACATGGGCGGCTTCGACGTGGCAGCCGGCGTCGACGCGCCCGGCTTTCGCGTGCTGCTCGAACTGCTGGCCTCGGGCCGCACATGGGTCAAGCTGTGCGCCTACCGCAATCTGCTGGATGCGCCCGACTGGCAGGCCGGCCGTGCGTTCCAGCAGAAGATGATCGAGGCCAACCCCGAGCGCCTCGTGTGGGGCAGCGACTGGCCGCATCTGCGCGTGGCGCCGAGCCCGGACACGGCCGCGCTGCTCGCGATGTTCAAGGACTGGGCCGGCAACGACGAAGTCGTCCGGCAGGTGCTGGAGGCCAATCCGGCGGTGCTCTACCGCTGAGGTGCTCAGCCTTCCGCCGGCTCGGTCGCGGCGAAGGAGGGCCGCGCGCGCAGCGTCTCGAACCAGCTCGCAAGCGCCGGCGCCGAGCTGCGCCATCCGAGCGCATCGAAACGGTAGTCGAGATAGCCGAGCGCGCAGCCGAGCGCCAGCTGGCCGATCGAGAACGGCGCCTCGCGCAAGGCAGCCGCTTCATGGTCGAGCATCTGCAGCGAGGCGCGGGTCTTGAGCTCGAACGCATCGAGCAGCGCCTGCAGCGGCACCTCGCGTTCGCGCTCGTTGCGCCACAGGATCAGCGCGTCGAGCAGCCCGTCGCCGAAAGCGTGCCAGCGCAGCGCCTGCCAGCGCGCCTCGCCCTGCGGCGGGAACAGCGATCCGCCGGCCAGCTCGTTCAGGTATTCGCAGATCACGGCCGAATCGAACAGCGCCGAGCCATCCTCGCGCACCAGGGTCGGGATCTTCGACAGCGGGTTGTCCGCCATGAGGGCCGGATTGGGCGTGCGCATCGCAGCGACCGAGCGCACCAGCTCGAGCCGGGACAGCAGGCCGAGCTCGTGGGCGCAGATCATCACCTTGCGCACATAGGGCGACTTGGGCGACCAGTGCAGCTTCATCGCGGCGGCCATCAGATCGCTCCGGCCTCGCGCAGCGCGTGGATGCCGGCCGCGCTGTAGCCCAGTTCGGACAGGATGTCGTCGCTGTGCTGGCCCAGCAGCGGCGGTGCGGCCTGCGTTTGCAGCGCAGCCTCCGCAAAGCGCATCGGGCTCGCCACCTGCGGTGCGTCGACGCCGCTCGGATGAGGCACATGGCGCAGCATCCCGCGCGCCTTGACCTGGGGCTCCTCGAACACATCGGCGACCGTGTTGATCGGACCGCAGGGCACGCCGGCCTTGTCGAGCGCGGCAATCAGCTGCCCGCGCTCCCAGGTTGCAAAAACATCGCGCAGCATCGCGGACAGCTCACCGATGTTGCGGACCCGCTGGGCGTTGGTCGCAAAGCGCTCGTCCGCGGCCCAGTCGCCTCG
The DNA here is from genome assembly GCF_003951285.1 of Variovorax beijingensis. Lineage (GTDB taxonomy): Bacteria > Pseudomonadota > Gammaproteobacteria > Burkholderiales > Burkholderiaceae_C > Variovorax > Variovorax beijingensis. The sequence goes on from NZ_RXFQ01000018.1 coordinate 57,952, forward strand.
CCCGAACACTTCGCAGAGCCGGGCGAACTGGGCGTCGTTGCCGACCACGAGGATCACGTCGCCGTCGGCGCAGCCATACACGTCCTGCGGCTGGATGTTCGGATGCGCGTTGCCGTTGCGCTGCGGCACCCGGCCCGACACCAGGTAGTTCATCGCCTGGTTGGAAAGCGTCGCCACCTGCACGTCGAGCATCGCGATGTCGATGGCGTCGCCCACGCCGGTTTCATTGCGGCGCGCGAGGGCGGCAAGCACGGCGACCGCGGTGTACATGCCGGTCATCAGGTCGACGATCGGGATGCCGACCTTCTGCGGCCCGCCGCCGGGGCGGCCGTCCTTCTCGCCGGTGACGCTCATCAGGCCTCCCATTGCCTGGATCAGGAAGTCGTAGGCGGGCTGGTCGCGCCGGGGGCCCGTCTGGCCGAAGCCCGTGACCGAGCAGTAGATGAGGCGCGGGTTGATCCTGCGCAGCGAGGCCTCGTCCAGGCCATGGCGCGCCAGCGTGCCGGCCTTGTAGTTCTCGAGCACGATGTCGGCCCGCATGGCGAGTTCCTTGATGATCTTCTGGCCCTCCGGCTTGTCCAGGCTCACGGTGATCGAGCGCTTGCCGCGGTTGACGGCCAGATAGTAGCCCGCCTCCTTCGTATCCTTGCCTTCGGCATCCTTCAGGAACGGAGGTCCCCAGGTTCGCGTGTCGTCGCCCGTGCCGGGCCGCTCGACCTTGATCACTTCTGCGCCCAGGTCGGCGAGGATCTGGCTGGCCCAGGGTGCGGCGAGGATGCGGCTGAGGTCCAGCACCTTGACGTGCGACAGCGGCCCCTTGGTCGTGCTCATTCGGATTCTCCTTGTGTTGGATGAATTCTGGAATCCGGTCCGGCCGCGGGCTAGAGGCGGGCCCGCAAGGCTGTGATGCGCGGCGGCGCATAACGGCCGGCATCGCATAGCAGCTATGCGCCCGGGCGCGGTGGCACGGCCCGGTGCCATGCCTAAAGTCCGGGCACGACATTCGAAGACACCGGAGACATCGACATGAACGGACTTTTCAAATCCGCAGCCGCGCTCGCCCTTGCGCTGGCCGCCGCCTCGGGGTGGGCGCAGGCCTATCCCGCCAAGCCGATCCGCGTGGTCGTGCCCTTTCCTGCCGGTGGGCCGGTGGACCAGACGGCGCGCGCACTCGGCGCCAGGATGAGCGCGTCCCTGGGCCAGTCCATCGTCATCGACAACAAGGGCGGCGCCGGCGGCCTGCTCGGCGCCGACGCGGTCGCCAAGTCGGCGGCCGATGGCTACACGCTGCTGTTCTCCTCGGCCGGTGCGCTGGCCATCGTGCCGCACATCGCGCCCTCGATGCCCTACAACCCGCAGAAGGACCTGGTCGCGGTGACCCAGGCGCTGAAGGTGCCGGCCGTGCTGGTGGTGGCCGCCGATTCAAGATTCAAGACCTTCGCGGACCTGAAGGCCGGCGCCACCGGCGACGCCAGCAAGGTCAACTACGCCTCGGCCGGCAGCGGCACCACGCCGCACCTGCAGGCCGAGCTGCTCAAGCGCGAGGCCCGCCTGAACATCAACCACATCCCTTACCGCGGCGCGGCGCCGGCACTGACCGACCTGATGGGCGGCCAGGTGGACATGATGATGGTCGACATTCCCGTGGCCCTGCCGTTCATCCAGTCGGGCAAGCTCCGCGCGCTGGCGGTGACCAGCGCCGCGCGCATTCCGGTCCTGAAGGACGTGCCGACGGTCGGCGAACTCGGCATGCCGAAGGTGGAGGCCTACAACTGGTACGGCATGCTCGCCCCGGCGCGCACGCCGGCCGAAGTCATCGACAAGATGTACGGTGCCGTGGGCGCCGCGCTGCGCTCGCCCGACCTGAAGCAGCAGTTCGAGCAGCAGGGCGTGCAGGTCGTCGGCAGCAAGCCCGCGGAGTTCGGGCGGTTCATCTCCGCGGAGTCGGAACGCTGGGGCTCGCTGGCCAAGGCGGTGGGCGCCAAGCTCGATTGAACCTGGGCGCTGCGCCTCGGCGGCTTCAGGCGCGCGCCGGTGCGGCGCGCTTGGCCAGTTCCAGCTTGGCGATGGCGTTGCGGTGCACTTCGTCGGGCCCGTCGACGATGCGCACCGTGCGCTGGTGCGCATAGGCCTCGGCCAGCCAGAAGTCCTGGCTGACGCCGGCGGCGCCGTGCGCCTGGATCGCCCAGTCGACCACCTTGCACGACATGTTGGGCGCCACCACCTTGATCATCGCGATCTCGGCACGCGCTTCCTTGTTGCCCACGGTGTCCATCTTGTAGGCCGCATTGAGCGTGAGCAGGCGGGCCTGGTCGATGAGGCAGCGCGACTCGGCGATGCGCTCGTGCCAGATCGACTGCTCCGCGAGCGGGCGGCCGAAGGCCACGCGGCTGCGGAGGCGATCGCACATCAGCTCGAGCGCACGCTCGGCGGCGCCGATGGAGCGCATGCAATGGTGGATGCGCCCCGGGCCGAGCCGCCCTTGCGCAATCTCGAAGCCGCGCCCTTCGCCCAGCAGGATGTTCGATGCGGGAACGCGCACGTCCTCCAGCAGAACTTCCATGTGGCCGTGCGGTGCATCGTCGTAGCCGAACACCGAAAGGTGGCGCAGCACCGTGATGCCCTTGGTGTCGCGCGGCACCAGCACCATCGACTGCTGCGCATGGCGCGGCGCATCGGGGTCGGTCTTGCCCATCACGATGAAGATCTTGCAGCGCGGGCTGCCCGCGCCCGAAGAGAACCACTTGCGGCCGTTGATCACGTACTCGTCGCCCTCGCGGCGGATGGTGCACTGGATGTTGGTCGCGTCCGACGAGGCGACGGCCGGCTCGGTCATCAGGAAGCCCGAGCGGATCTCGCCCGCGAGCAGCGGCGCCAGCCATTCGTCCTTCTGCGCCTCGGTGCCGTAGCGTTCGATGGTCTCCATGTTGCCGGTGTCGGGCGCCGAGCAGTTGAACACCTCGCCCGACCACGACACGCGGCCCATTACCTCGCACAGCGGCGCGTAGTCGAGGTTGGAGATGGCCGGCACGTCGCGGTGCGGATGGGGCAGGAACATGTTCCAGAGGCCGGCCGCGCGTGCCACGGGCTTCAGCTCCTCAATCAGCGGCGACACCTGCCAGGCATTGCCCTGGCGGCGGAAGGCGTCCATCTCGTGGTGGTAGCGCGCTTCGTTGGGATAGATGTGCTGGTCGAAGAACTTGTTGAGGCGTTCGAGCAGATCGCGGGTCTTCGCGGAGGGTTCGGCAAACATGGGGGCGTCCTTTCTTGGTGGCGAGCAACCCGGCCAGACCGCTCGCGTGCGGAAGATTTGAACATCGCGGGACGCCCGAGACCGTCCCGCAAGCGACGCGCCAGGCGGGCTTCGCAATCTTCCGTTCTTCGCAGCTCAGCGCCCCGTGAAAACGGGCGCGCGCTTCTCGGCAAAGGCCCGCTGGGCTTCCTTCGCATCGTCGGTCTTTGCGATCTGCGCCGTCATGTCCTGCTCGTAGCGATAGCCGTCGCGCAGGCTCATGTCCTCGATCACGTTGAGCGTGTGCTTGCCCATGCGGGTGGACACGGGACTCTTGGATGCGATGGCGGCGGCGATCTCGCGGGCCGCGGGCATCAGGTCTTCGGGTGCGGTGCAGGCCTCCACGATCCCGAGTCGGTACAGCTCGGCGCCCGGCACGCGCATGCCCGTGAGCATCATGCGGCGCAGGCGCGAATGGCCGAACAGGCGCATGGCATGGCGGCAGCCGCCGAGCAGGCCGACGTCGACCTCGGGCAGCCCGAGCGAAGCCTTTTCCGAGGCAATGAGAATGTCGCTCGAAGCCGCCATGGCAAGGCCGGAGCCGAGCGCGGCACCGTTGATGGCGCAGACCACGGGCTTGGCGCATTCGCGGATCGCGTGGAAGCATTCGCGCGTGCGGCGCGAATGGGCCATCAGGTCGCCCGGTCCCTTGATGACTTCGGCGCGTCCCTTCAGGTCGGCGCCGGCGCAGAACACCCTGCCTTCGCCGGTCAGGATCACCGCGCGCACGTCGTCCATCTCGGAGATCTGGTCGAGCGCCCGGGTCAGTTCGTCGTTGAGCACGCGCGTCAGCGCATTGACCGGCGGCGCATTCAGCGTCAGCGTTGCGACGTGATCGGCGATGGCCACCTCGAGCTGCAAGAAGTTGTCCACGATGTCTCCTGATGCCATGATTTGAAATGCCGCGGACCAGTCTACGAGCCGCGGTCCCTGGCGGCGACCGCCCTCGGCGTACATCAGCTATTCCGCGCGGGACATAGCGCGGCCCGTTGCTATCATCGGAAGACGCAGCCCCGAACGACCGGGCCGTCGTGCCCAGCGAAGGAAACCCAGTGCGGCTCAAGCTGAGAACGAAGACAGCCTTGCTCATCACCTTGCTCGTGCTCGCCCTGGTGGGTGCAACGGGCTGGTGGCAGTACCGAAGCCTCTCCAGCGAATATGTCGGCCTGATGCGCGAGCAGCAGCAGGCGCTGACCGAGGGCGCCGCGGCGGACCTGGACTACAAGCTGGGCGTTCACCTGGCTGCGCTGGCGCGTGCAGCGCGCGAGCTCGGCGCGCGTGGCTTCGCGGATCCCGAAGCGCAGCAACGCTTCCTCGCGGACAAGGACCTGCGCGCGATGTTCGACAACACCGCGCTGGCCACGCCGGACGGCGCCATCGTCGCGATCCATCCGCCGGCAAGCCAGCCGCCGAACATTGCCGACCGCGACTACTTCAAGCGGGTGCGCGAGCTGCGCCAGCCTGCCATCTCCGCGCCGCTGCTCACCAAAGGCAACCGGCAGCCTGCCGTGGTCATGGCCGTCCCCGTCGAGGGACCCGACGGGCACTTCGCCGGCGTGCTGGGCGCGGCGCTGAACCTGCAGCGTGCCAACGTGCTCGGCGACCTGAGCCGCGCCACCATCGGCCGCGGAGGCCACTACGAGATCGTCACGCGCGGCGATTCGCCCCGGATCGTCATGCACCCCGACGCGAAACTGCTGCTCGCGCCCGCCGCCGCAGCAACAGCCGCAGCCGTCGACTCCGCCGCCGATACCGGGCACGACCTCGCAACGCACGCCACCGTACGCAGTGCCGACTGGGATCTGCGCCTGATCGTGCCGGCCCGCGCCGCCTACGCCCCGCTGGAACAGGCGCGGCGCAACCTGCTGCTGCAGTTGTTCTGGCTCGGCCTGGGCTGCGCGTTGCTGGTGTGGCTGGGCACGGCCTGGGTCATGCGCCCGCTGGAGGCGCTGAGCAATGCGATCCGCACGCTGCGCCGTTCGCCGGACAGCCAGGTCAGGCTGGACGTCGTCGCCAACGACGAGCGCGGCGACCTGGCCCGCGAGTTCGACGCATTGATGGCCGAGCTGCGCGAGCAGCGGCTCGAGGTGGCCGCGGTCACCGACGCCTCGCCCGTGGGGCTGTTCCGCTGCGGCAGCGACGGACGCATGAGCTACGTGAACGACGAATACCTGGCCATCCACGGGCTGGCGCGCGAAGAGGCGCAGGAGGGCTGGCTCACGCTGGTGCGCGAGGAAATCCGCGAGAAGGTCCGCCAGGACTGGATTCGCATCGTCAGCGCGGCCGAACCGCTGAACGCCACGCGCCGGCTGCACCGCAAGGATGGCACGCAGGTGCTGGTGGCCCTGCGAAGCCGGCCTGTGCTCGCGGGAGGCCGCGTCATGGGCCATGTGGGAACGGTGACCGACATCACCGAGCGCACCCGCGCCGAACGGGCCCTCCGCACGCTCACGGCCGTCTTCGACATGACGACCGACTACATCGTCCAACTGGATGCGGCCGGCCGAGTCATCTACATGAACCCGGCCGCGCGCCGCCGCACCGGGATCGCCCCTGAAGCACCGATCGAACGGCTCAGCGTGGCCGACTTCAATCCGCCGCAGACGCTGGAGCGATTCAGGTCGCAGGTGGTGCCCACCGCGGTCGCGACCGGCGTCTGGGTGGGCGAGTCGATGGTGTGGGATGCGAAGCGCGAGGAGTTCCCGGTCAGCCACATGGTGATTGCGCACCGCGACAAGCACGGCAAGGTGGAGTATTTCTCGGGGCTGATGCGCGACATCTCGGCGGCCAAGGCCGCGGAGCAGGCCCTGCGCGAGAGCGAACAGCGCCTGCGCATGGTGACGGACCACCTGCCGGCGCTGATCTCCTACCTGGACCGCGACCTGCGATTCCGTTTCGTCAACAAGGCCTACCAGGACTGGTTCGGCGTCGAGCCGCAGCAGCTGCTCGGGCGCAGCCTGCACGAGTTCTACGGCAACGAGGCGTGGGCGCAAATGGAGCCGTACATCCGCGCGGCGCTGGGCGGACGCCAGGTCACCTACGAACGCAGGGTGGCGGGGCCCGGCGGGCGCCGCGACATCCAGGCCACGCTGGTTCCGGAGCGCAATGAAGAGGGCGAGGTGATGGGCCTCTACACCCTGGACAGCGACATCACCGCGCATCACGAGGCGGAGGAGGCGCTGCAGGAAAGCGAGGCCCGCCTGCGCACGGTGGCCGATGCGCTGCCGATGCGGGTGGCCTACATCGATGCCGACGAGCGCTACCGCTTCAACAACCTGGCCTACGAACGCGAGTTCGGGCTCTCGCGCGACCAGATCCAGGGGCACACCGTGCAGGAGATGCTGGGCGGGCCGGCCTACGAATCCGTGAAGCCGCACATCCGCGCCGCCCTGGCCGGCGAAGCCGTCACCTTCCAGAGCGAAGTCAGCCAGAGCGACAGCTACAACTGCTACGAGGCCCAGTACATTCCGCAGCCTGCGGCCAATGCCGACGCCATCGTCGGCTTCCACGCCGTGATCACCGACATCACGCGGCAGAAGCTCGAGGAGAAGCGCCTGGTGGGCCTGGCGCAGATCGACCCGCTCACCGGCCTGGCCAACCGCGCGGGTTTCGAGCTGCGGCTGGGCGAAGCGATGGACCGCAGCCGCAGTGCGGGCGCGCTGATGGCGCTGATGTACCTGGACATCGACGGCTTCAAGCAGATCAACGACCAGTTCGGGCACCAGACGGGCGACGAGCTGCTGAAGGCTTTCTCGGGCCGGCTGTCGCAGGGGCTGCGCTCCAGCGACGTGCGCGCGCGCCTGGGCGGCGACGAGTTCACGGTGATCATGGAAGGGCTGCCCCATGCCGACATCGCAGTCGCCGCCGCCACGAAGCTCGTGCTGGCCATGCAGACGCCGTTCACCGTCGAGCCGCAGCGCACGATCAACGTCACCGCGAGCATCGGCCTGGCGTTCTACCAGGGCGGCGCCGCAAGCGCGGCCGCACTGGTGAAGCAGGCGGACGAGATGCTCTACCGCGCCAAGCGGGTCGGCCGCAACAACGTGCAGACGGCGCCGCTGCCAACGGAGGGCGGCCAGGCGTAGCCGCGGCTGAAGCGGGATGGCCGGGCCGAGCGTGGAAGTCGCTCTACCGGCCGGCGGCTTCGACGATGAGCTTCGCGACTACGTCGGGCTTCGACGTCATCACGACGTGCGAGGCGTCCTTGACGACCACCGTCTTCACCGGCTTGGCATGCTCTGCCATGAAGGCCTGCGCCTCGAGCTCGCGGGTGACGCCATTTCTTCCTCTTGGTTCAACGCGTCGCCCTGGCTGCGGATGGATGCGGGCTGCTCTTTCAGCAATTGCATGACGTAGGCGGTAGCCCTGGAATCAACTCCAATCAGCGATAGCCTGAGAGCCTCGCGACTGGATGTGACCGACCAACCGGCGGTAAGGGGGTATTGACGTGACTTTGGCTATCGCAGGTTGGTCTCGTTGGCACACGGCGTAGTCAAGCCGCCTCCTTGTGCAGTGAGCGAGTCGGGGCCGGGTGTTCGTCCGCTCGGCCTATCGCGAGCCGTGCAAGACGAAGGTCTGCCATCCCCGCATATGGTCGATGAAACGTTCGCTCAACCCACGCTCGCGCAAGTACTCGGCAGGCACTGGAAGCCTTGGACTGTCGTACGTCGGATCGGCCTTGACCTGCAGTGGAAAGTCCCGCTGAAGAATACCGGCCCGGGCAATCAGCACGAAGTCGCAGCCCTCGTCCAGCAACTCGCCGGCACGCTTGGCACTCATGATCTTGCCGGCGGTCCCCAGGCGAACTCCCTTGCGAGGCAATTCGGTGAAGAGGCTAAGCATCGTCTTGCCACGGAATGGCCCTTCTCTGACGACCTGCGCAGAGTCCCACAAGGCCAGGTCGAGATAGTCGATCAACTCGCGATCAAAGATATATGCGGTGACCTCGCGCAGTTCCTCCAGGCGCAACCCGTACCGCTCGATCGACAGTCGCCAGCCAATCTGAAAATCAGGGCCGCATTCCCGGCGGATGCCTTCGATCACCTCCAGGGTCAGGCGCGCCCGGTTCTCGAGGCTGCCGCCGTATTTGTCCTTGCGATCGTTCAGGAATGGCGACATGAACTCAGAAAGGATCCAACCGAATGCGCCATGCACCGCGACGCCGTCGAACCCTGCCAGTTGCGCCCTTTTCGCGGCGGCGATGAAGCTGTCGCGGATCCGCTCCACCACTTCGGTCGAGATCGCCGGAATGCCCGGCAAAGTGTCACTGGAAGCAGGAGCCGGAATGCCCCCCAGCAGCGGGTTGGCACGGTGGCCCGCGTGGTGCAATTGCACCGCCGAGAGGCCACCGCCGCTGCGAATGGTTGTGGCCATCCGGGTCAGACCCGGCAGGTGGTCATCGCTGTGGATTCCCAACTGCCGCGCAAACGCAATGCCGCCGGCTTCCACGGTCGTGGCACAGGTCTGGATCAACGCATAGCCGCTTTGGGACAGCTGCTCCATCCAGAAGTGGTCGTACACGGAGGCAGTGCCGTCGAGCTCGCTTTGCTGGTTGGTCAGCGGCGCCAGCATGAAGCGGTTCCTCATCGCCGGGCCGTGCAGGAGAGTGAGCGGTTTGAAGAGATCAGAAACAGACACAAGAAAGCTCCAAAAGATAATTGGGAAGTGCAGATCGGGGTCGGGCAACGACCTTTGAGCAGCGGCATTCGAGCTCGAGCCGCAGGACTGCGACCGCGGCGGATGCCATCGCTCGCACGCGCAGGCTTCATATGCCCTCGAATCGAGCGCGGCACGCGGCCGCGTGTGAATGGAAACGGCCTTGGTCGCTCCTGCGACACCGTCGGATCAGCCTTTGATGTCGGACTTCTCGGCCTTTGAGAGGTCCCAGCCACCGCCGAGCGCTTTGACCAGATCAACGGTCGCGCGCGCGCGCTCACCCTCGAACTGGATACGCGACTGGCGGCTGCGCAAGCGGGTGCGCTCGGCATCGACAACGACCAGGTAGTCGACGTCGCCTTCGTCGAATCTCGCTTTGGCTGATTGCGCGACGCCAGACGATGCGTCTTCCGCTCCCCGCTGTTGAACGATCCGCTCGTCAAGGGTTCTGATCGAGACCAGGGAGTCCTCAACCTCGCGGAAGGCCTGGAGCACCGTCTTGCGATACTCGGCGACCCTCTCCTCGTAGACGCCGCGCACGCGCGCCACTTCGGCGCTTCGCCTTCCTCCATCGAAGATTGGCATGCTCAAGGCCGTTCCCACCAGGGGACCCAGCAGGAACGTGCGTTGGGACCAATTGGCCAGGTTTCCCAGGTCGGCCGACTCGTAGCCCAGGGACCCCGTCAGCGAGAGCGCCGGAAAGAATGCTGCCCTCGCAACGCCGATGCGCGCGTTCTCCGCGGTCATGGCGCGTTCGGCGGCTGCGATGTCCGGCCTGCGCTCGAGCAACGTCGAGGGCATGCCTGGCGGAAGCCGGACCGTGACGTTGTCCAGAGGCCGCGCCTCGACGGAGAACGCCGCAGGCAGCTTGCCCAGCAGGATCGCCAAGGCATGCAACGCCAGCGCATGCTGCTGCTCGACAGCCAGTTGCTCCGAGCGGGCCGAGAACAACTCCGTCTTTACCTGGTCGACGACGTAAGGGGCCGCAGCGCCCACATCGAGCTTTCGTTCCAACAGCGACATGGCGTCTTGTCTCAGCCTCACGGTGTCCCGAAGCAGGCGGAGCTCGCCCTCGAACTGTCGCAGGCTGAAGTACGTCTTGGCGACGTCGGCTTGGACGAGCAACAGCATCTGGTGCGCCAGCGCCTGCTGCCGGGCCGCATCGGCACGTGCGGCGGCAACACCCGACGAAACCCGGCCGAAGATGTCGACCTCGTAGGCGACGGAGGCCTGTGCGCGCCACAGCGTTTGCGTGGACCCCGGTGCGCCGTCTCCGCGCCCCGCAGCCGTGCCGCTGATGCGCTGCCGACTGGGACCGAAACCTGCGCCCACTTCGGGAAGCTGCGCCGACTCGCTTTGCGAAATCAGTGCGCGCGCCTGCTTGAGCCTTGCCATCGCGATGGACACATCCGGATTGGCCTTGAGCGCCTCCTCCTCGAGCTGCACAAGGACAGGGTCGCCGAAGACGCCCCACCATGGAGAAGGCGCCTGCTGGTCTGCCGGTTCCGCCGGCCGCCACCGGCCCGGGTCTTCTGCGGGCTGCAGCGCGAGCGTGCGTCCCTCGTACTCGGCGAACTTCGCGGGAATGTCGATGCCGGGGCGATTCTCGACGGGCGCGAGGGAGCACGCGGACAGCAGGAGCAGACTTGCTGCCAAGGAAAGCGCACTTCCGGACAGTCGCTGGATCGCTTGGGTTGGGTGGGTCATGCCTGAACCTCCGGCTGTTGATGTCCAAGGTGATGCGGGACGATCGAGGGTGCCTCGTGATGCGCGGCAGATCGAAGCGGCCTTCCTCCGCCAAGCGCCCGGGCGAGCACGTAGAAGAGCGGTGTGAGAAACAGGCCGAACAGCGTGACGCCGATCATTCCGAAGAACACCGAGATGCCCATCGCCTGGCGCATTTCTGCGCCTGCGCCTGTCGACAGAACGAGAGGGATCACGCCCATGATGAAGGCCAGCGACGTCATCAGGATGGGCCGCAGCCGCAAGCGGCAGGCCTCGATCACGGCCTTCAACGTGGACAGCCCCGCCATCTCGAGCTCGCGAGCGAACTCGACGATCAGGATGGCGTTCTTCGACGCCAGGCCGACAAGCACGATGAGTCCGATCTGGGTGAAGATGTTGTTGTCACCCTTCGTGAGCCACACGCCGAGCAGCGCGGAGAAGATGCTCATCGGAATGATCAGGATGATGGCCAGTGGCAGCGTCAGGCTCTCGTACTGGGCCGCCAGCACGAAGAACACCAGGAGAACGCAGAGCGGAAGAATCCACACCGCGCTGTTGCCGGCGATGATCTGCTGGTAGGTCAGGTCCGTCCATTCGAACGTCATGCCCGGTGGCAAGGTTGCAGCCGCGATCCGCTGTATCGCCTCCATCGCCTGGTCCGACGAGTAGCCCGGCGCCGGACTGCCGCCCACGTCGGCGGACGTGAAACCGTTGTAGCGGGTGACCTGGTCGGGGCCATAGGTCTGGCTGACCTTGGCGAACGACGCGAGCGGAACCATTTGGCCGGACTCGCTGCGAACGTGCAGCTGTCCGATGTCGTCGGGCTTGGAGCGGAACTGGCTGTCGGCTTGCATGCGCACCTGGTACACGCGGCCCAGGAAGTTGAAGTCGTTGACGTAGTAGGAACCCAGGAACGACTGCAACGCACTGAAGGCCGCCGTCGTATCCACGCCCAGCTGCTGTGCCTTCGCACGGTCGAGGTCCACCTTGAGCTGGGGCGCGTTCACGGTGTAGGTCGAGAAGAGCGGGCCGAGCTCGGGCGCTTCGGACGCCTTCTTGATGAAGGCTTGTGTCGCCTTGTAGAGCTCGTCGTACCCCAGGTCCGCCCGGTCCTCGATCTGCAGCTTGAAGCCGCCCAGAGTTCCGAGGCCGTAGACCGGCGGTGGTGGAAAGATCCCGGTGAAGGCGTGGCCGATGCTGCCGAACTCACGGCCCAGGTCGGCCGCGACCCGGTCGGCGCTGATCCCCTTGCGCTCCTTGAACGGCTTGAGCAAGACAAATGTCAGGGCCGTGCTCGAGCTCTTGGTCACGCCGTTGATCGAAAGACCGCTGTAGCTCGAAGTTCCCAGGACCGCGGGGTGCTTGAGCGCCATGGCATTCATCTTGTTCATGGTCGCCTCGGTGCGGTCCAGCGTCGAGCCCTCGGGCAGTTGCGCCAGGCTCACGAGGTACTCCTTGTCCTGCGCAGGAACGAAGCCGCCCGGGACATGGCCGGTAAGCCACCAGGTTCCCCCCAACAACACCGCGTACACGGCGAGCAGGGCGCCCTTGTGCCGCAGCAGACGGCCGACGCTTCCTCCGTATGCCTCCGAGGTGCGATCGAAAGTGCGATTGAAGCGTCCGAAGAAGCGGCCGAACACCTTTTGCGTCACGCGGGTCACCGCGTCGGGAGCAGCGCCATGTCCCTTCAGCAGCAGCGCCGACAGCGCCGGGGACAGCGTCAGCGAATTCACCGCCGAGATCAGCGTGGAAATGGCGATGGTGACCGCGAACTGCTTGTAGAACTCTCCGGTCAGGCCGCTGAGGAACGCCAGCGGGAGGAAGACGGCGGACAGCGTCAGTGCGATGGCGATGATGGGCCCGCTGACCTCGCGCATGGCCTGGTAGGTCGCCTCCCGGGGGCTGAGCCCGCGTGCGATGTTCCGCTCGACGTTCTCGACGACCACGATGGCATCGTCGACCACGATGCCGATGGCCACCACGAGGCCGAACAGCGACAGCGTGTTGATGGAGTAGCCCGCCAGCAGCAGGAAGGTGAACGTGCCGACGATCGAGATGGGAACCGCGATGAGCGGAATGATGGAAGCGCGCCAGGTCTGCAGGAACAGGAACACGACCAGCACCACCAGCGCCACGGATTCCAGCAGGGTTTCGATGACCGCGTCGATGCCGGACTGGACCGCGCGGCTCGGCTCATAGACGATGCGATAGACCACGTCTTCGGGGAAGTCCTTCTCGAGCTCCTTCATGGCCTTGTGCACGTCGCGGGAGATCTGAAGCGAGTTCGCGCCAGGTGATTCCTGCACGGTCACGGCGACGGCGGGCGCGTTGTCCAGCGTGGCGCGGATGCCGTAGTCTTCGGCGCCGAGTTCCACGCGCGCCACGTCGCCCAGGCGCGTGATCGCTCCACGGGCATCGGACTTGATGACGATGGCCTTGAATTCCTCGGGCGACTTGAGCCGGCCGTCGGCGTTGACGTTGAGTTGGAAGGCGGTGTCCGCGGAGGTGGGTGAACTTCCGATCGTTCCGACAGCGGCCTGGATGTTCTGGCGTCGAATGGCGCCGGCGACATCGTTCGCACTCAGTCCCCGCTCGGCCAGCGCGGCCGGGTCCAGCCAGACCCGCATGGCATAGCCGCCGGGACCCCAGATCGCCACGTCGCCGACGCCCGTGATCCGGGCCAGGCGATCCTTCACGTGAAGGATGGCGTAGTTGCTGATGTAGTTGTTGTCGTAGGTCCCCTTCGGCGACACCATGTGCACGGCGATGGTGATCATCGGCAGGTTCTTGACCGCCGTCACGCCCAGGCGCTGCACATCCTCGGGCAGTCGCGCCTGGGCTTGGGACACCCGGGTCTGCACCAGCTGTTGGGCCCTGTCCGGATCGGTTCCCAGCTTGAAGGTCACGGTCAGGTACAGATGACCGTCGCCGCTGGCCTTCGAGTCCATGTAGAGCATGTCCTCGACGCCGTTGACGGACTGCTCCAGCGGTGCCGCGACGGTTTCCGCAATGGTCTTGGCGTTGGCGCCGGGGTATTGCGCGTGCACCACCACCGATGGCGGAATGACCTGCGGGTATTCAGACACCGGCATGTTGAACGACGCCACGATGCCCGCAAGGAGAATCAACGCCGACAGGACGGCCGCGAAGATCGGCCGGTCGATGAAGAATTTCGAGATGTTCACGACCGGCCTCCATTGGCGGCGCCGGCGGAGGCCTCGGGGGCCTCTGCAGCGACGGCCGAGACCGACGCGCCGGGGGACGCGCGGAAGGAGCCGTCCACGATGACCTTTGCACCTGGCGCGAGCCCGCTGCGCACGACCCGCTGTGTTCCCTGCAGCACGCCGAGGTCGATGGCGCGGCGCTCGACCTTGTTCTCTGCGTTGACGACCAGCACGTACTTCCGGTCCTGGTCGGTGCCGACGACGGCCTCGTCCACCAACACGGCGTCGTAAGGCGCACCGCCTTGCAGACGGATGCGTGCCCGCAGACCGGGAAGCATCTCGGGGTTCACCTTGTCGATGCGCGCGCGAACCCGCACGGTTCCCGACCGGATATCCATCTGGTTGTCGATCGCTTCGATGGATGCTGCGTAGGGAAAGTCGGTGTCATTGGCAAGGCCGACCTTCACCACCGGCTGCGTGCCTGCCCTCAGCGAAGGGGCGATGATCTGGAGGTAGCTCTGCTCGTCCACGTTGAAGGATGCGTAGAGCTTGCTGTCAGAGACGATCGTGGTGAGCGGGGTCGCTTCGCCGCCTGCCGTCACCACATTGCCCGCGGTGATTTCCGCGCGGGAGATCCGTCCCGCAATGGGCGCGCGGACCCGGGTGTAGCTGAGCTGCAGTTGAGCCTGCGCGAGAGCGGCCTGCGCCCCCTTCAGTGACGCGGCAGCCTCGCGTGCCGCATTGTCGAGCGTGTCGAACTCCCTGCGCGCGATCGCATTCGATTCCAGCAGCCTCTGTCCGCGGGCGCGCTCCGTGTCTGCCAGCCGTTGCCGTGCTTCGGCACCTGCCAGGGTGGCCTGCGCCTGGCGCACCTGGGTCTCGAAGGGTGCCGGGTCGATGGCGAAGAGAACGTCGCCTTGGCGAACATGCTGGCCCGGCTTGAAGTGCACCGCGAGCAGCGAGCCCGGTACTTTGGCGCGAACGTCAACGAGATCAACGGCTTCGAGCCGTCCCGTGTAGTCCTGTGAGTCCGATACCGAACGCTGCAAGGCTGGCCGGTACTTGACGGTGGGGAGTGCGGCGGCGGCTTGGGCATGCGCTTCGGAACCGTGCTTCCAGAACATGCTGCCAGCAACGACCACCGCAACGGCTGTCGTGACGACCGCCAGGTGCTGCTTCTTGAGGGGTTTCATGCGACGTGCTCTACAAAATTGAACGGTTTGCAGTCTGTGCGCGTGGCGCATGAAGATCGAGTCCGGAACCTGGGTTACTTTGTTGCCTCCGTTGGAACAATCACTTGTCATCGCCCCTTGCCAATGCGATAAAAATGGAATTTCTCGCGGTGCAAGCCACACCTAGTTCCGTACCGTGCAATAGTCGCCCTACAAGGAGAGAGCCCCGTGGACCGCCTCCAGTCGATGCAGATCTTCGCCCGCGTGGTCGAAATGCACAGCTTCACTCGAGCTGCGGACAGCCTATTCATGCCCAAATCCCGGGTCACGCGAGCCGTGAAGGACCTGGAGAAGTTCCTGGGCGCCCGACTGTTGCAGCGGACCACGCGCCACATCAGCCTGACCCCGGAGGGCACGCTGTACTTCGAGCATTGCAAGCGGTTGCTCGCGGACATCGAAGGCGTCGAGTCGAGCTTCCCGGGACGGGCCGGGCAGCCTCGCGGCTGCCTTCGAGTCGACATGACGCTCTCGCTTGCGCGCTTGGTCGTCCTGCCTTGCATCAAGGACTTCCAGACTCGTTTCCCGGACGTCGAACTCACGCTGACGGCGTCTGACCGCACGGTGGAGCTCGTGCAGGAGGGTATCGATTGCGTCATTCGAGCGGGGACGCCCGAAGACTCCGCCACGCTCGTTGCCAAGCGCATCGGCTCATTCGAGTGGGTGACCTGCGCCTCGCCGGAATACCTGGCCCGTCACGGCCCGCCTGAATCTCTGGAGGATCTGGCGAATCACGAGGCCGTCGGCTACCTGTCCAGCCGCACCGCGCGCACGATGGACTGGAATTTCGAGGTGAATGGCGAGCACCGCAGCGTCAGGATGCGAGAACGTCTCATCGTCAACGACACGGATGCGTACGTGACATGCGGCCTCGAAGGCCTCGGCCTCATCCGTGCCGGCAGCTACATGGTGCGTCCCTACCTTCTGAGCGGCCGCCTTCGGCAGGTGCTCGCCGACCACGCGTCGCCGACTGTGCCGCTTTCGGTCCTATACCCCCAGAATCGTCAGTTGTCCCCGACCGTGCGAGCGTTCGCCGACTGGGTTGCAGAAGTCGTGCGCAGGGAGGAAGCCGGATGGCGGGTCGACTCCTACGAGTCCGCGCGATGGCAAGCTTAGGCCCAGGATACGCCGACGCTCGCTTTCATATGTCGTCATGCGGCTGGTCGTGCACGCCCGTTGTTCAGTCGCCTGAACATTCAATTCGTCGTCGGGGCCTTTATCGAGTTCTGGACCATGCTCAGAATTCGCGCTCAAGGTCGTGGGTGCGACGACGCTGTGTCGTCTGACGCTCGAAGCCGCCTGGCGGGAAAGGACGCGGCGAAGCCCATGGGTCGATCACCAGACCGCCACGAAATTCGACGAGAGGGCGCCGTTGCGCGCCTTCGCGTGTCAGTCAAAAAAAGGAATCTTTCATGGCCGCGTATGACTACGATCTGTTCGTGATCGGAGGTGGCTCGGGCGGCGTGAGGGCAGGGCGCGTCGCTGCCGCGCTGGGCAAACGCGTCGCCATCGCCGAAGAGCACCGGTTCGGCGGCACCTGCGTCATTCGGGGCTGCGTTCCCAAGAAGCTCTTCGTGTACGCCTCTCAGTATCGCGAGCATTTCGAGGATGCTGCAGGGTACGGATGGAAGGTCGGCGAGACCACGTTCGACTGGGACACCTTGCTGGCCGCCAAGGACAAGGAAATCCTGAGGCTCGAAGGCTTGTACCGGCGTGGGCTCGAGAGCAACGGTGCCCGAATCATCGACAGCCGCGCCGAGTTGGTCGACGCGCACACCGTGCGCCTGGTGCATACCGGCCAGACCGTCACCGCTGACAGGATCGTCATCGCCACGGGCGGCACGCCGAACCCCCATGCGGCGCTCCCTGGCCATGAGCTGTGCATCTCATCCAACGAAGCTTTCGACCTTCCGCAGCTGCCGCGTTCGATGCTGATCGCCGGCGGCGGCTACATCGCGGTCGAGTTCGCCAATGTGTTCCACGGCCTTGGTGTGGCTGTAACGCTCATCTACCGCGGCAAGGAGATCTTGTCGCGTTTCGATCACGACCTGCGCCAGGGCCTGCACAAAGCCATGGTCGACAAGGGCTTCCGCATCATTCTCACCGACGTCATGGAGAAAGTGGAACAGAAGGTTGACGGCGGTTTGTTGGTCAGGACGATGTGCGGCGAGTCGATCTTGGTCGACACCGTCATGCTGGCGCTCGGCCGCGAGCCGAACACGCAGGGCCTGGGCCTGGAAGCCGCGGGTGTAGAGGTGGATCCACTTGGCGCGATCGTCGTGGACCAGTACTCCCGCACCAATGTGCCGAGCATCTACGCGCTGGGAGACGTCACCCACCGGGTGCAGCTGACACCCGTCGCCATCCATGAAGCCATGTGCTTCATCGAGACCGAGTACAGGAACAATCCGACCTCGCCCGATCACGACCTGATCCCGACGGCCGTTTTTTCGCAGCCGGAGATCGGGACGGTGGGCCTGTCGGAAGAAGAGGCCGCCAAGAAGTATTCCGAGATCGAGGTCTATCGCGCCGAGTTCCGTCCGATGAAGGCGACGCTCTCCGGACGCATGGAGAAGATGCTCATGAAGCTCGTTGTCGACGCCGCAGGCCGCAAGGTGGTCGGCGCCCACGTCCTCGGCCACGAGGCCGGCGAGATGGTGCAGTTGCTCGGCGTGTCGCTGAAGGCCGGCGTCACGAAGGATGATTTCGACCGGACCATGGCCGTCCATCCCACTGCAGCCGAGGAACTCGTGACCATGTACCAGCCGAGCTACCGCATCAGGGACGGCGTGCGCGTCTGATCCTTGAAGGCTCGCTTGCGCCTTGCGGCGTCGACCGCTGTTCCCCCGATTCACCCAGGACCACGGATGAACAAATTTTTGGCGATGGAAGTGTTTGTCCAGGTCGTGGACACCGGCGGATTCACCCGCGCGGCAGAGAACATGAAGCTTCCCAAAGCAACGGTGTCAACCTTGATTCAGTCGCTGGAAGGTTCGCTGTCGGTCAAGCTTCTGAACCGGACCACCCGGCACGTCAGCGTCACCGCCGAAGGCGCCGCCTACTACGAGCGCTGCATGCGCATCCTCTCGGAGGTGCGCGAAGCCGAGGACTGCGTGTCTCAAACAAGGGGCAGCCCCGCGGGAAGGCTGCGTATCGACGCCCCGACCGGCCTGGCCAGCGAGGTGATCATTCCCGCGCTTCCCGACTTCCTCGAGCGGTATCCGGACATCCGGCTCGAACTGGGCTGCAGCGACCGGCAGGTGGACCTGGTCGAGGAAGGGGTGGATTGCGCGATTCGCGGAGGCCGTCGCCTGACCGATTCCAGCCTGATCGCGCGCCGCGTCGGCACGATGCACTACACCACTTGTGCCTCGCCGGCCTACCTCAAGCGCCATGGCCGGCCCATGCATCCCAACGATCTGGTGCACCACAGCTGCGTCAATTATTTCTCCGCACGCTCGGGCAAGATGTTCGATTGGTATTTCAAGAAGGACGGCGAGAAGATCCAGGTCGCCTTGTCCAGTCACATCGCATTGAGCGACAGCTATGCGTACACGGCTGCAGGCCTGGCCGGGTTGGGTATCGTGCAGATGGCAGACTTCCTGATGGCGCCAATGCTCAAAGACGGGCGGCTCGTATCCATCCTGGACGACTGGACCAACGAACCACTGCCGATCCACGTGGTGTATCCGCAGAACCGCCACCTTTCGGCCAAGGTGCGTGTGTTCGTCGAATGGGTAGCGCAACTGTTCTTGAACCACGCCACCATGCGCTGACGAAGGGCTGCCACCCGACGGCACAGGCAAGATACTTGTGGCCACCGGGGACGCAGCCAAAGGCGCTTCACGCAGCGGCTTACTTGCCGGGCAGTTGCTGGTACGTTTCGACCACGCGGGCCGAATACGTGAGCGCCGCTCCGGCGTTCATCGCAATGGCCACGCCCAGTGCCTCGGAAACTTCCTCGAGCGAGGCGCCAGCCTCCGCGGCCTTCTTGGTATGCACGGCGATGCAGCCATCGCAACGCGTGGTGACGGCGACGGCCAGGGAGATCAGTTCGTGGATCCTGGGTTCCAGGTGGCCGGTCTTTGCGGCGGCGTTGTCCAGGGCCGCCATCCCGCGCATCACGTCGGGACTTTGCTTGGCGAAGTCGCCCACGCGCTCCAGCAGAGACGTCCGGTAGCCGTTCCAATCTTGCATCATGAATCTTGTTCCTTTTCTTGGGTTGTAGGTGCCGGCACCAACGTGGCGTCCGGTGGGAGTGGAAGAATGCCGCCGCCCCAGCTCGCGGCCGGATGACGCGGGCAGCGGCAGTCGCTCAAGCAAGGGCTTTGCTGCCCATCAGCGTCTCGTAGTCGGTGTAGCCCTCAGCTCCCTGGCTGTAGTAGGTCGCCATCTCGTCCTTGTTCAAAGGTGCGCCGTGGCGCAGGCGCCAGACGAGGTCGGGGTTGGCGAGGAAGGGACGTCCGAAGCTGATCGCATCGGCCAGGCCGCTGTCGAGGTCGGCCTTGGCGCGCGCCACGTCGTAGTCGCTGTTGAGCACCAGGGCGCCCTTGAAATGCCTGCGAATCTGAGGCGACAGTCGGGGGACGTCGGTTGCGCCAAATGTCCCGTCCGGGCCAGGCTCTCGCAGCTCCAGGAAGGCGATACCGATAGCGTCCAGCATCTCCGCCGCGGCCGTGAACAGCGGCGCCGGATTGCTGTCGTCCACGCCGTAGCTCTCGCCATTGGGGGACAGGCGCACGGCCGTGCGATCGGCGCCCACTTCGTCTGCAACGGCCTGCGTGACCCGGCCCAGCAAACGCACCCGGTTGTCGATGCTGCCGCCGTATTCATCGGTCCGGGCGTTGGTTCCGTCCCGCAGGAATTGATCGAGCAGTTGGCCATTGGCGGCGTGGATCTGAACGCCGTCGAAGCCCGCGGCCATGGCGTTGCTTGCCGCGCTGACGTAGTCGGAGATCAGGCCTGGGATCTCCTCGGCGGCCAACGGTCTTGCGATCTCGAAAGGCTTCTTTCCTTCGTAGGTGTGCGCATCTCCCGGCATGGCCGTGGCACTGGCCGATACAGGCTGACGGCCCGTCACGGCCGAGTGGGCCATGCGGCCCATGTGCCAAAGCTGCGCGAAGATGAGCCCGCCTTTGTCATGCACTGCCTGCGTGACGGGCATCCAGGCCTTGACCTGCTCGGAGGACCACAGTCCCGGTGCATAGGGCCAGCCAACGGCCTGGCGTGAAATGCCAGTGGCCTCTCCGATGATCAACCCGGCCGTGGCGCGCTGCGCGTAGTAGTCGGCCATGATCGGCGTCGGCACATGGTCGCGGGTGGCGCGCGCCCGGGTCAGTGGCGCCATGAAGGTGCGATTGGCCGCGTTGAGCGCGCCCAGCGCGATGGGATCGAAAAGTGTCGGCATGTGAGTGAAGGTTTTCGGAAGTTGTTGGGGGCTCAGGCATTCACCAGGAGGCCTTCGGCTTGCAAAGCCGCGCGCACACTGACCCGTTGTTCCATGCGTGCCATGAACTTCTGGATGAAGGCGTAGCCGGTGATGTCGATCCCCACCCGCGACGGCCATGACAGGACGTTGTAGAGATACGCATCGGCGACCGAGAATTGCGCGCCCAGGACGTAGTCGTTCCGAGACAGGTGTTCGTCGATGTATTCGAACTTGCTGGTCAGGTTACCGTCCGCAAACCGTTGCTTCGTCGGTTCGTCGAGGAATGGCGAAAACATCACGGCCATGCCCTTGTGCAGGTCGCTCGCCACGAAATTGAGCCACTCCAGCGCCGTGTAGCGCTCCCGGGTTCCGAACGGTGGGAGAAGGTTGGCGGCCGGGTTCTTGTCTGCAATCCACTGCAGGATGACCGCCCCCTCGGTGAGCAGGTCGCCGTCGTCCATCTTCAGCACAGGGATGAAGCCCTTGGGCGATACCTTGAGGTAGTCGCCTTCGACTGTCGTCTTGGTCTTGAAGTCGACCTTGATCAGGTCGTACGCCTGTCCGGCCTCGCGCAACGCGATTTGAGAAGCAAGCCCGCAAGAGCCAGGGGAGTAATACAGTTTCATAATAAAAAACCTTGGTGGTTGAAAAAGCGCAGCCGTTAACAGCGGCCTGCTGGACTGGGAAATTGCCTCAGTGCTTGGATGCGCCGCAGGGATGTCCATGCGGCAGCTCCAGGGGCGAAGCCACAGCCCTGGGAGGCACGGTTGAATTGCTACTGGCCCGGACCAGGGCCGAGACGCGTGCGCGCGGCGTGGTCGGGCAGTTTGGGGGTGGGAGTGCGGACTATTCGACGCGGAGCAACGACTCGAAATCCTTGGCGCCGTGGCGTTCGCGAAGGAAGGTGCCCGGCTCTCCGGAAACGCGGTTGACGACCCTGCCCCGCGCCACGGCGGGGCGCGCTGCTATCGCCTTGTACCAACGCAGCAGATGCGTGTATTCCTCAACCGCGAGGAACTCGTGCGTGTTGTAGACGCCATAGAGGCTGCCCGGATACCACGGCCAGACCGCCATGTCCGCGATCGTGTACTGATCGCCAGCGAGGAACTCGTGCATGGCCAGATGCGTGTCCAGCACATGCAGCTGCCGTTTGGTCTCCATCGCGTACCGGTCGATCGCATACTCGATCTTCAGCGGTGCATAGGCGTAGAAGTGGCCCAGGCCTCCGCCGACGAAGGGGGCCGAGCCCATCTGCCACATGAGCCAGTTGAACGTTTCCGTCCGCGCCCGACCTTCGGCCGGCAGGAATGCGCCGAATCGTTCTGCAAGATGAACGAGGATGGAGCCGCTCTCGAAAACGCGCGTGACCGGATCCGTGGAGTGATCGACGAGCGCCGGGATCTTGCCGTTGGGATTGATGCCCACAAAGCCGCTTCCGAATTGATCGCCTTTGAAGATATCGATCAGCCAGGCGTCGTATTCGGCACCCGGATGACCGGCCGCCAGAAGCTCCTCCAGCATGATCGTGATCTTCTGTCCGTTCGGGGTTCCCTGCGAATACAGCTGCAGAGGATGCTTGCCGACCGGCAACTCCTTCTCGAACCTGGCGCCGGAAACCTGGCGGTTGATGCTGCCGAACGTACCGCCATAGTTGTTCTTCGGGCTCCACACTTTGGCTGGAACATAGTCGGCAGGTTGATTTGGAACTATGGAATCGGTCATCGGTTGCTCCGTGTGAGACAGGATTTCGGAATTAGGAGGTTCGAGGTGGAGAATTCAATGGGTGAGCATCTAGTGACTTTGCATACCTTGATCGTTGCGTTATTCGGAAGGGTCGCAGTCACTCTCGAATTGCGTTGTCGGCACTGCCGGGTCGGCCAATCACGAGTACAGCAAGGCTGAAATTTAGATCCCATCAATTCAAGATTTTTTAAATACTCGTCAATGGACATTTAGCAGATTGACTGACTTCGCATCGCATGCAAAAAATTCTACAGAGACGGTTAAATTGATAAACCAGTTGAAGGCGAATTCACCGTTCAGCCGACGGAACAGTGCCGATGGAGATCCAGGCTGCTTTCAATCTCGGTGCGCTGGTCTTGTGCAGGCTGCGCGGCCATCGCGTTGCACGAACGCAGGATTCGCTTGCTGCGAGGTAACCCCGTGCCGAGCCGCTCTGGACAACGCGCGAGGCCGCATCCCTCGGAAGGACGGGGGTCGGCAGTTCGCGATTACAGGTTGAACTCCAGTTCCGGACCCTCGGCCCAAGATACGCAGGTGGACATTGCGCCGATGCGCACGCCGGGGGAGAGGGTGTCACGGTGGATGGGCTGTCCTCGCACGACCTCGGTGAGGCACGAGCCGCAGACGCCACGGCGGCACCGGCCCCGACCGGGAGCGGATCTGGGTGCGGCTGGAAAGATGCCAAGCCGTCGTGCAGCAGCTAGAGCTTCCTACCCAGACTTGCCGCAACAGCCTGTGGCCTCGCACGCGCACTTAGCAGTAGCTCAGGCGGCTTGTCCCTCTTGTCGCGCGGCCCCTGGAGCCTCGATGTGCGCCAGCCACAGCCCGCTCGCAATGATCAACGCGCCGCCGCCCAGCGTCCATGCATCGGGCGTGGCCTGCCAGAACGCCCAGTCCAGCACAAGCGCCCAGGCGAGGGCGCTGTATTCGAAGGGGGCGATGGCGGCGGCCTGGCCGTGGCGGAAGGCCTCGGCGATGGCCATCTGGCCCAGAAAGCCGCTGATGGCCAAACCTGTCAGCACCCATGTGTGCTGCCCCTGGATTGGCACCCATTGCGGCGCCGATAGCAGGCCACCGCCCACAGCCATGCCGGCCGTGCTCCAGAAGACCAGGGCGGCGCTCGATTCGGTGCGGCTGATGAGCCGGCCCAGCATGTTCGACAGCGCATAGCAGACTGCGGCCACCAGGATCGCCAGAGCGCCCACCGAGAGGAAGGCCCCCTGCTCGGGCCGCAGTGCAATCACGACACCAACGAAGCCCAGCCCGATGGCGATCCAGTGTCGCGGCTGGACCGACTCGCCCAGCATCGGCACGGCGATGAGCACCATCAGCAGCGGAGCGATGAAAGTGAGTGTGTAGGCCTCTGCCAGGCCCAGGGTCTTCAGGCCATAGACGAAGAGCACAAGCATCGTCATGTTCAGCGCGATGCGCAGCAGGTGCAGGCGCCAACGCAGCCGGCGCCTGAAAACGCCTGCTGTCTCGCGCCGCCACACGATGTACAGGCACACCAGGGGTAGCGCCGTGAGTCCCCGCAGTGCCATTACTTGCACGGGCGGGTAATGTCCGGCCAGGCTCTTGAGCAGCGCGTCCATGCAGGCAAAGAAGGCGCAGGCCAGCAGCATCGCGGTGATGCCGCGCAGAGTTCCGGTCGAGGGCATGGTCGGTTATCTCACAGCAATGGCCAGGGGACAGGACTTGTTCATAACCGCCTAGCATAGGTGCTGGGAAGGTCGGTCTTGGCCCGGAAGCGGCTATCCGCATCCGGCGGCCGATGCAGTCAAGGCGGCGGAGTAACGCTTCCGGCGTGGACTTGACCCGCAACTGGGCAAAGACGTGGTACCGGCGCTGGGCGCTCCAGGGCGTGAGCGAGTCGGGCGGAAGGCGGTCTTGCGAAAGACGAGGTGAATTTGGCCAAGCGCTGATGAAGGCCTTCGTGGCGGCCAGCGCGACGGGCTTCCGCGGTCTCGACGATGCTGAGGAAGCCTATTTCGCGATTCGGGTCGGATGAGGTGACAAATCAAACTCGCGTTGATTCCTCCGGCCGTCTGGCCGGGGCGCACAAGGTAGCCCGCGGTCATAGCGTCGGAGGACCGCTTCCAGGATCTCGGGAGCGGTCTGGCTGCTAGCGGCAGTGCAATCGTGATCAGCAAGTTCCAAGGATTCGAAGCTGCCCTGGAGGCTATCACCCGTCCCCTTGCCCAGGATGAGGCGACGGAGCTCGCGAGATAAGCGCGCAATGGTCGCGGCAAAGCTAGTGTCCTGTCCCGCTGATACGTGAGCAAAGTCGATGCAGCTTTTCGAGGATCGAGTCGGCGGTGGCGGTCCACTTGAAGGGCCGGCAGTCGGCGTTGTAAGCGGTGACGAAGCGGTCGATGCGTTGCACGAGTTGCTTGACGCTGGAGAACGAGCCGCGGCGGATGGTCTTGTCGGTGATGAGGGCGAAGAAGCGTTCGACCTGATTGAGCCAGGAACTGTAGGTCGGAATGAAGTGCATGTGCCAGCGCGGCCGAGTCGCCAGCCACGCCTTGATCTTCGGATGGCTGTGAGTGGCGTAGTTGTCGACGATGCAGTGGATGTCCAACTCAGGCGGCACGGCCTTGTCGATCTCGCGCAGGAACGACAGGAACTCCTGATGCCGGTGGCGCGGCTTGCACGCCGCAAGCACCGCGCCGTTGAGCACGTTCAGCGCCGCAAACAGCGTGGTCGTGCCATGGCGCTTGTAGTCGTGGGTGAAGCCCTCGACATAGCCAAACCCCATAGGCAGCATTGGCTGCGTGCGCTCCAGCGCTTGGCACTGACTCTTCTCGTCCACGCAGATGACCAGCGCGTTGTCCGGTGGGCTCAGGTACAGGCCGACCACATCGCGCAGCTTCTCGATGAAGAACGGGTCATTGGACAGCTTGAAGCTCTGGGTACGGTGCGGCTGCAGGCCAAAGAGTTGGAAGTAGCGCTGCACACTGGTCTTGGAGATGCCTGTGTCGGCGGCCACCGTGCGTACGCTCCAGTGCGTCGAGCCGTTGGCTGGCTTGGTGTGCAGAGTCGTCTTGATCAACTGCGCCACGCGCTCATCGTCGATCGTGCGCGGCTTGCCCGGGCGCACATCGTCGTACAGCCCGGTGATGCGCCGATCGATGAATCGCGTGCGCCACTTGCCCACTGTTTGCTTGGTCATCTTCAGCCGCGCGGCAATCGCGTTGTTCGGCTCGCCCGCTGCACTGGCCAGCACGAGGCCCGCACGATTGCACAGCGCGGCGGGCAGCGAGCGGCTGCGCGCGAACGCCTGCAACTGCGCTCGCTCGTCGTCACTCAACACCAACTCTGCCTTCGGCCTGCCTGTTCTCATCGCGGTATCTCCGTTCCCAAGATACCGCATCGACATGCAGAATTAATGCCAGTTATTTGCGGGACAGCACACTAGGTTGTTTGGACTGCAGCTGGCCCTTTGCAGGCAGGGCATGCCGCTTCGGACGGCATCGCCACAATCTCAATGCAAGCCAGCGTCCGATTCAGTCTGCTAAACCGTGAGTTCGTGAACGACAGCGTGCAGCAGCTTTATCACCGGATCACCGGCTGACGCGGCGCGGTAAACAAGCGCGACCGGCACCCGAGAGGGCGTCATCTCGACGCGCAGAACCGCAATCCGCCCCAAGCGCTGTTCTGCCGTGGCCATGCCCCGTGGCACCGCGGCCAGCCCCGCCCCGGCGGCCACCAGTTGCACGTTGGTGGCTGGGTTGTTCGAGACGATGCACGGTGCTGGTACTGCGACACCCGCCCGCAGGAACTGGCTCTCAAGCGCTTGGCGGCTCAGCAGCGCCGGCTCCGGCATGATCCATTGGGCATCCACAAGCGCATCCCACCCGACGCGTCTTCTTCTTGCCAAGGGATGCGTGGGCGGGGCGATCACCACGTACTCGTGCTCTGCACAACGCTTGTAGACCAGACGCGTGGCTCGCTTGGCGGCAAACGCTGCTTGATTGAACGAGGTCAACAAGGCATCGAGTTCTCCCTGCAACAAGGCCTCGAACAGTTGCGGTACCGCCTGCTCGCGCAGCCGAACGACGACGCGCTCGCTACGAGCCTGCAGCAATGCCAGCACAGCGGGCAGCGCACCGCCGGCCGCCACGGCGGGTGGTGCGCCGAGATGCAACATCGCAACGGGTACTTCACTGGAGGCCTGTGCCGACTCGCTCAGATGTCCGAGCGCCGCCAGCAGCGTTGCCGCGCCTTGCACGATCACCTCGCCGCGTGTCGTGGGCGCCAAGCCGCGAGCGCCGCGCCGGAACAATGGAAACCCGAAGGCATCTTCGACCTCCTTGAGCGTCTTGCTCAACGCGGGCTGAGACAGATGCAGCGTGGCGGCGGCCTTGCTCAGGGTGCCGCAGCGGTGCAGTTCCACCAGCAACCGCAGATGCCGGAAGCGCAGGCGTGACACCAGGCTATCGAGATCATCTGACATGGCAAGCCATTCCATCAAGTTATGACTAATTGAAAATATATCACTGTTCTGATATGTGTCGTGCGACCTATGCTGTGTCAACGGCGCTCCTGCGCCAATAAATGGAGACAGGTCTGATGAGAAGATGTTTTGCCGCGCTGCTTACCACTCTGTTGTCGCTGCCAGCGATGAGTGCGACCGCAGCCGATTTTCCGACGGGCGGCAAAGCAATCCGCCTCGTCGTCGGTCTTGCCCCAGGCGGGCCGACGGACCAGCAGGCGCGCTTCCTGGCCGAGCAGCTGCGCAAGGAACTGGGTACCACGGTGGTCGTTGAGAACCGCCCCGGCGCGAGCATGAACATGGCCACTGCAGAAGTCGCACGCGCCGCGGCGGACGGCTACACGCTGCTCTACAGCCCCTTGAGTCCCTTCGCCCAGAATCCGCACTCGTTCGCCAAGCTGCCATTCGACCCCTTCAAGGACTTCACGCCGCTGTCGCTTGCCAGCGTCGGTCCGCTCGTGCTCGTCGCCCACAAGTCGGTGCCGGCGGAGAATCTGAAGGAACTCGTGGCCTATGCCCAGGCCAACCCCGGCAAGCTGAACTACGCCTCGTTCGGCAAGGGCAGTTCGTCGCATCTCTTCGGCCAGTGGATGGCCAGGCACTACGGCCTCGACATGGTGCACATTCCCTACAAGGGTGCCGGTGACGTGCAGAAGGATCTGGTCGGCGGGCGCGTGCAGATCATGTTCGCCGCCGCGGGCGGGGCCTTGCAGTTCGTACGCACTGGCAACGTCAGGCTGATCGGCATCGCGGCGCCGCAGCGCTCGCGGCTGCTGCCTGGCGTGCCGACACTGGTGGAGCAAGGTGGCACGGGTCTGGACATCGACGGCTGGGTCGGCGTCTTTGCGCCAGCGAACCTGCCGCCACCCATCACGGCACGCCTGAACGCGGCGCTCGTCAAGGTGCTTGCGACACCCGAACTGAAGCGTGAATTCGAGAAGGGCGGGTACGAGGCGGCCTCCTCGACGCCTTCGGAATTTGCAGCGATGGTCCGCGAAGCGTACGAACGCTGGGGAAAGATCGCCGCGTCCCTGGGTGTGCAGAAGGAATGATTCGCATGGATGAAGAGATGGATGCGCTGACCCGCACCCTGGCGGCTGACATGGTTCGACATGCCGCTTTGGGAGACAAGATCTCCGGGGGACCCGGCGACGCGGCAACCACGCAGTGGATCGCGGGCCGCCTCGCCGAGTTGGGCTATGACGTTGAGCATCAGGGCATCGAGGTGCCTTTCTTCGATCCGATCGATTGCCGCCTGGTTGTGGGCGAGGCCACGGCGCCGGTGTACTGGCAGTCGCCCGTCACTTCAACCGGAATACAAGGCCTGCGCGCACCGTTGGCGGTGGTGCGCGCGCCGTATGAGGCGATGAATGCGGCCGGCCGCATTGCGCTGCTGGTCTTGCCACATGCACGCCATGCCTCGATCGACTCACCTCTCGTTGCGCCCTTGATTGCGGCTGCGTCGGCCGCGGGTGCCGTCGCTCTGGTCATCGTGCCGGTCGGCCCAACCGGTGAGGTGGTCGCATTGAACGCCGGTATCGGGGCACCCGTCGCACCGGTGCCCGTTGCGGTTCTCGCGCCGGCGCTTGCCGAACCCTTCTTGCGCGCAGCGCACAGCGGCTTGCCCGCCACGCTGTTTCTGCATGGCCAGACGAACGTGCGGCAGACCATGAATCTGCAAGCCACGCTGCGGCGCGGCCCGCGATGGCTGTGCCTGTCGACGCCACGCACCGGCTGGTTCGGCTGCGTTGCCGAACGCGGCACGGGAACGGCGGCATTTCTGGCGATGGCGGCCTGGGCTGTCGAGCGCTTTCCAGACCTCTCCCTGTTCCTGCTGAATACAGGGGCGCATGAGTACCGGTTTGCCGGCGCGCACCGCGCACTGTCACAAGCCCCCGCGCCCGCCGACACCTTGGCATGGGTTCATCTGGGCGCAGCGCTCGCGGTGCGTGACCGGCTCGAAATCCGCGGCGAGCTCTTCGACCTTCCTTCGGCCGATGCGAACCGCATGACGATGGCGACTGAATTGCTACAAGAGGCCGCGCGGGCGGCCTTTCGCGGTTTACCTGGGCTGGAGCGAGTTACGGCACCGGTGACTGGCGTCAGCGAAATTGGCGCGATCGTGGAGCGCGGCTACAGCCGAGCGCTGGCGGTATTGGGCATACCGCGAAGCTTTCACACGCGTGCAGATGATCTTGGAGAGGTCGATGCCCGTCTGCTGGCACCGGTTGTTCGCGCGCACATGGCGGTGGTGGAAACTGTCCATCGCCAGACCAGGCCGACTTCGGAGGACGTCGCATGATGCGTGCGCAGCGCTGCCTGTCGCAGCCCCTCATACATGCGGGACTCGATGCCTCGCTCGGCAACAACATCAATGGCCCGTCGCTGATTCGGGTGCCCGATTGGCTGCCCAACCCGCTCGGGCGCTACTACCTGTATTTTGCGCACCATCAGGGCCAGCACATCCGGCTCGCCTACGCTGATGACTTGATGGGCCCGTGGACCATCCGTGCACCGGGCGTATTGCCGGTTGCAGATTCGAGTTGCTCCGATCACGTTGCCTCGCCCGACGTGCATGTGGATCACGCTGTGCGAAAGATACGCATGTACTTTCACGGTGTGGCGTTCGCTGCGGGCCAGACGGACGGGCACGAAACGCAGTTTGGGGAAGCGGCGCGCTGGATCGGCAACCAGCGCAGCAAGCTGGCCATTTCAGATGATGGCTTGCACTTCTCGGCACAACCACGGGTGCTGGGAGCCTCCTACTTCCGCGTGTTCGAGTGGCAGGGACGCCAGCATGCCCTGGCAATGCCCGGAGCTTTCTATCGCGAGGACGAACGCGGCGGCTTCGAGCTTGGCCCGGTGCCATTCGAACCCAGCTTCCGGCATTGCGCAGTACGTGTGGTTGGCCCGCTGCTGCACGTCTATTTCTCGCGAGTAGGCGACACGCCGGAACGCATCCTTCACACCACCGTCGACCTCAGATCCGATTGGACCGCCTGGAGGCACGGGGATGTCACCACGCTGCTGCAGCCTGAACGGGTCTGGGAGGGTGCTGCAATGCCTGGCGCACCATCACGCCGCGGCCCTGTCTTTGAGTTGGTGCAGCAGCTGCGCGATCCTGCGGTGTTCGTCGATGAGGGCAAGGAATATCTGTTGTATGCCGCGGGCGGTGAGCAGGCTATAGGCTTGGCTCGATTGCCGTCTACGGTATGTACGGGTACGTCCTTGTGATAGCACCCGCTGCTCGTGAGTTGAGGCCAAGAGAGACGATCCGTCACCGATAGCAGGGTGTTTTGGTTGCTGTGATGATCGCGAGTGCCCAGCAGTTGATGCAGGTTGGCCATAGCAACTGGGCTTCCAGTTTTCGTGCGAAAGCGGTGCCGACAGTCCTCTATCCGCGGATACGTTCACCCAGACGCGAAAGGCAGCAGGAGCTCGTCTGCTCAGGTAGGCCACAGATGTTGAGAGAAACGTTGTGAAATTCGTATGTCCATGCGGAGCTGTTGTGCGAGACAACACCGACTACCACACAAGGCCCACTTCATCCCCGACCAACTGTACGAGGGCGCTTCGGAGAGAATCGAAGCAGGCGGTGAAGTCTGGGCGGAGATGAGACGCGTAACTCGTCCGATGTATCAATGCAGCGATTGCTGCCGATTGTTCCTGAGTGATGACGCTGGAAAATTGGTTTCAACCGGACGACAGTACCCGTTCGGGATTCTCAAGGGAAAACCATGGGCCGCTGTTGACCGGCACGTCTCGAAGAAGCGGCGGCGAAGGCAGTTTCAGCGCGGTTCGGCCTGGCTGATGCCCGGCCCTGTTTCGACGACTTGGAAACGTAGTGTGTGCAATTTCAGGGCTGACACATAGGCATACGCAATGTGCGCTGGAAGGGTAGAGCGTGGCGAACAATTCATTCGCTCCCTACCCAAGCTCACTCCATCACCAAGGAATCACCATGAAGTTCTCTCGGATCGCCAGTGCTGCCTCGTTCTCCATCCTTGCCGCTCTCATCGGGGCGCAGGCCCATGCCGAGGAATATCAGGGCGTGTTGCAGGCGCACTCGACGCTCAGCCGCAGCGACGTTCGCGCTCAGGCTGTCGCGGCTGCGCACTCCGCAGATGCCTATGCCGATGGCGCCTCCTCAGGTGTGGCTGCGGCACCGGCGTCCCCGCTCGACCGCTCTGCAGTGCGGTCCGAAGCCCGCGCACTTGCTCACGCGCCAGGCCAGAACCTTTATGTCGAGGCCTTCGTCAACAGCCGGGTGCCTGCCCAATACGGCATCCACGGGGTGCTCCCGACACGCCAGGCGGGCATCTCCGATGGCGTCACCTCGCGCTGAACGCCGGAGCTCACCGTGACCATGAGATCCAATGTACTTACCGGCGCGGCGGCTGTTGCGGCCTCGGTCGGCATACTCACCGCTGCGGCACCAACATCTGGAGGCGACATTCCCTCCAGCGCCGCGCAGATCGCCCCCGAGTTCCAGAACATCGACCGCTGGCTCAACTCCGAGCCCCTGAAGCTGCAAGACCTGCGCGGCAAGGTCGTGCTCGTCGACTTCTGGACCTACACCTGCATCAACTGTCTCAACCACCTGCCCTACGTCAAGGCATGGCACGAGAAGTACAAGCACCAGGGCCTCGTCGTTGTGGGCGTGCACACGCCGGAGTTCGCGTACGAGAAGTCCACCAGGAACGTGCAGGACGCGATCAGCCGGCTGCAGATCCATCACGCCGTTGCGCAAGACAACCACTACGCCACCTGGAAGGCCTTCAACAACCAGTACTGGCCCGCGGTCTACCTGATCGACAAGCAGGGAAAAATCGTCTACTCGCACTTTGGCGAAGGCAGCTATGGCGCTACCGAGAAGAAGATCCAGTCGCTGCTGGTCGAACCAGCGCCGGCAGCGGGAAGCTGAGATGAAGAAGCTCTGGTTCGCGCTCCTTTTCCTTGCGGGCGGCTTCGCGCACGAAGTGCGCAATCCGGTGAGCTGCCAATGCATCACCGCCCGCGAATTCGCGGGTGCCCGAAAACGCGATCGTGCATGAAGCGGGCGGGGCGCCCGGCAGCCCTTTGCTTCGAGGGGACGCCACCAGCTTCATCGGCGCGGCTCAGTCCCACGCCTGGTTTCGCATTTGCACTTTCCAGGCTCCTGCAACAGCCCATCGACCAGCCCGTCCTGCGCGTCGCACGCCGCCAGCACTGCCTTGTGGATCATGGGCAGCTTGGCTCGCGGGATGCCCTGCGCGGGGTCGCGCATTCCCTTCACGCTGACCCATGCCGGCGAGAGCATCGATCCTGTCCTGTCGAGGACCGGGGCACCGGCCACGATGCCGTCGAAGTTCTCGGGATACCGTTGCGCCTGCATCACGCCCTTGCCACCACCTTGGGAGCATCCGATCCAGTACGACTTGCTTGCGGGCGATCCATAGAAGACAGAAGACGCGCGTGATCTGTTTGCCCGCCACCGCCGTGACCGCCTGCGCGCGATAGCCGAAGTCGATCACCTTCTGCGAGTGCCCGACCGCCCAGCTTTGTTCATGGATGTTTCCGACCTTGGACACATGGCCGTTATCGGTCGAAAGCGAGGCATAGCCACGTGCCAGCCCTTCGGTCAGGCGTGAGTACGTGATGGCTCCGCTATTTCCCCCGCCGCCATTTGCCAGGAAGCGGCCGTTCCAATTCGATGCATTGGGCAGCCACATTTCGAATTTGATGTCCGAGTCCGACGATGGCCGCGCGGTGATCTGTACCCGGCAGAAGGGCTGGGCAGCGGCGCGCTTCTCGCCCGGCGGAACGAAGCCTGCAGGCAGCATCTCTGCCTTGTCCGCAGTGACATTCGGGACATCGGCAAACGCTGTCAAGCTTTCACACGCACCAGCCTCGGCCCCCGGAGGTCCCGAGCACGCGGACAATGCGGCAACGACTGTGATGAGGGCGAATGGTGCGCAAACAGACGAGGCCGTGTACTTGGTGGCGAGCTCCGTGCGATGAATCGAAAGGGTGTTTGGGGCAGCACGGAAAGAACGCATGCCTTGGCGATGCGTGCGGGCGCGTGCAAAGTGGTCCTGCGGATGCTCACTCGATGTGGATGCGGACACCGTCTGCGACCAGACTTCGCCGTAAGCGTGCGACATCGATGGCTTGCACCGGGGCTGACCCGGCCTGGGCGGCGGCGGTGCCCGCGGCTTGCCCCATCACGAAGCAGCCACCGCTGACGCGCGCTGCCGATTGGCCCTCGTGCGTCATCGACGCGCAGCGCCCGGCCACCAAGAGATTCTGGACCTTGCGCGGGACGAGCATTCGCCAGGGCAGATCGTTGAAGGGCCTGTCGCTGTCCGTCGGAAAGCGCCAGTCGATGCGCCCCTCCGCATGCAGTTCCATCGGCCAGGTGTTGATGCCGATGCTGTCGTCAAACTGCGCCGAATCAAGGATGTCTTCTCCCCTGAGCGCGTAGATGCCTTCAATGCGCCGAGTCTCCCGGATGCCGACCTGCGGCGCGATGTCGGCGATCCGCGCTTTCTCGAAGCCGGGCACCTGCTCGCGCAGGAAATGAAGGTAGTTCACGATCTGGCGCCTGCCCTCCTTCTCGCCCTCACTGAGTTGACGGGCGTCGACGCCGTTCATCGCGCCTCCTTTGGCGTTTCGCAACTGGGTCACGTTGGCGCGCCACTCGGTAGGATCGATCTGCGGGCGCAGGATGGCGCCTTCGCGTGGGAATCGATAGCGGTCCGGATGCTGTTTGTGCGCCCGCTCCATGAAGTTGTTGATCGCGCTGAATTCACCGATTGCGGCAAGGGCGGGCTCGGGGTCGACTTGACCCACGCGGAACATGGTCGTCGGAAAAAGACCGCTTCCAGCACCGTCCCCGACAACGAATGGAACACCTGCGTGGGCTGCGACGTCGCCATCGCCGGTGCAGTCGATGAACACGCCACCGCGGATCGCCAGACGGCCCGACTTGGTTTCCACGACGAGTGCTGCAATCTGTTCGCCTTCCATCAGCACACCTGCTGCGCAAGCATGGAAGAGAGACTGGACGCCGGCGGCGTCGAGCATCTGGTCTGCGGCGCATTTGTAGGCGGAAACATCGTAGGACCTGACACGGATCCGTCCCTGCATGCCGTCTTGAGGTTGATTCAGTCCGCCCAGGGCCTCAAGGC
The DNA here is from genome assembly GCF_003951285.1 of Variovorax beijingensis. Taxonomy (GTDB): domain Bacteria; phylum Pseudomonadota; class Gammaproteobacteria; order Burkholderiales; family Burkholderiaceae_C; genus Variovorax; species Variovorax beijingensis. Next base: position 91,852 of record NZ_RXFQ01000018.1, read on the forward strand.
GCGCGAGGAGGTCGTCCACCACGCCGTGCACCATCTGTTGCATCTCTCCGTGGTGGCGTCCGTACAGGCCGGCAAAGTTCGTCACGCCACCGGCGGTACCCATTCCGCCAAGGAAGCCGTAGTGCTCAATCAGCAACGTGCGTGCACCGTGACGCGCCGCACTGGCGGCGGCGGCGATGCCGGAGGGGCCGCCGCCTGCGATGACGACGTCGTACTCGCCAAACACAGGAAGGTTCTTTGATTCTTCGATCATGGTTTTCATCTGAAGTCCTCGTCGGCGTGCGAGAAGGCCGTTCGCGCAACCCGGTGTTTGGTCAACATGGCATCGTGGGCTTCCGGATCAGTCAAGCGTGATGCTGTTCTTCTCGATCACCGGTTTCCAGCGCGCCACTTCGTCGTTCACCATGCTGCGAAACTGTGTCGGCGTATTCGCGACAGGCTCCATGTACTGCGCATGGAGCTTCTCCTGGATCGATGGCTCGGTGAGGATCTGTACGAGTTCGCTGCTCAGGCGCTTCACGATCTCGGGTGGCGTTCTGGCCGGCGCGACGATCCCGATCCAGGCATCTGCCTGGATCTCGGGTGCCCCGACCTCCGCGAGCGTTGGCAGTTGAGGCAGAAATGCCGAGCGCTTCGACGAGGCGATCGCCAGAGCCTTGATCCGCCCTGATTTCACAAAAGGCATGACCGTTGCGGCTGGCAGCACACCCATGTCGACTTCACCAGAGATGATCGCCGCGACCGCCGCGCCCGAGCCCGGATATGGCACGTGCACGAGGTTGGCAGAAGCGCGTGCTGCGAGCGCCTGCATGGCGAGGTGCGACGCCGATCCGGCACCGATGGACGCGAAGCTGTACTTGCCTGGGTTCTTCTTCAGTTGAGCGAGCAGGTCGGTGGCGTTGTCCGCCGCGAACTTGGAAGACGCGACCAGGACTGCGGGTTGGGACGCGGCGACCGTGATGAGCTCGATGTCGCGCGCGGGGTCGTAGGGCATCTTCTTGTAGAGCAGGGCGTTGACGGCCAGCGTGCTCGCGATCCCGATGCCGAGCGTCTTCCCATCGGGGGCCGCTTTAGCCACCGCATTGGTTCCGATGTTGCCGGAAGCCCCCGGCTTGTTGTCCACGATGACCGGTTGGCCCAAGCGCGTTCCGAGCCTCTCGCCGACAAGCCGGGCGACCAGATCGGGGGTTGAGCCTGCCGCGAAGGGCACGATCAGGTGAACCGGTCCCTTGGGGTACGTTTGCGCGTGGAGCGAGGCCGCAGCCAAGCCCATCGAGAGGGAAAGAAGCCACTTGAGTGGCAGGCGACGCCGCATGGTGTGTCTCCGAAGCTGTTGGCTCTGAACGTTGGCCAGTTGTGGCAACTCTAGGTTTCGGCAATCATCGCGTCCATGCGATGCCGCACATACTCACCAGCGGAAAACTAAATAATGGACATGCGACTTCTTGCGGTCTTCGACGAGGTGTACAAGACGCGCAGCGTCACGCGGGCCGCCGAAAACCTGGATATTCCCCAGACATCCGTGAGCTTGGCCCTGGCTCGGATGCGACGTCAGTTCAACGACCCGCTGTTCGTACGAACTGCGGAAGGCATGGTGCCCACGCCTCACGCCGCCGACCTTCTAAGGCCTTTGCGTCAGGCCCTTGAGCTGCTTCGGGTGGCCACCCGTCAGCAGGTCGTCTTCGACGCGGGAAGCTCAAGCCGGCATTTCAAGATCTGCATGACGGACGTCAGTCACCTCGAGTTCCTGCCACGGCTGATCCACCGCGCGGCGCAGGTCGCACCTTCCATCCATATCGAGGTACTGCGCATAGGGCCGGACACTCGCCGGTTGCTTGAAAATGGGGAGGCGGACCTGGCCGTGGGCTACATGCCGGAACTCGAGGCGGGCTTCTATCAACAGCAGCTTTTCGAGCAGGGCTTTTCGTGCGTGGTGCGCAAAGACCATCCGCGCGTGGCAAAACGCATGACGCTGACGCTTTTCAAGCGCGAGAAGCACGTAGCAATCACAGCGCCCGGAACGGGACACGACCTGTTGCAGCAACAGCTGAAGCGCCTCGGTGTCGAACGTCGGCTGGCGCTTTCGCTCCCGACCTTGCCCGGTTTGGGGAACCTGCTGGCGCAATCAGACCTCATTGCGACCGTGCCGGAGCGGGTCGCACAGATGCTGGTCAGCATTGCCGCGGTGAAGTTGCTCGTGCCTCCCTTTGAACTGCCCGCGTTTGCCATCAAGCAGCACTGGCATGAGCGTTTTCACCTCGATCCGGCGAACCGTTGGCTCCGATCGATGATCGCCGAGATGTTTCTCGAGTGAATAGAAGCTCGCAGGCTTTCATGCCGGCGGAACCGGCCCCGAACCGACCCCCCTCAATCACGGACGTTGACCCCCGACTTGAACAGCTCCAGAAAGGTATTGCGCAGCCAGATGCTGGCCGCATCTCCATGATGTCGCTGGTGCCACGTCATGGTGATGTCGAATCCGGGAAACTGCACAGGGGGGTCCAGCACCTGGAGCGGTATATGGCCAGCGACTACCGTGGCCAAGTTACTTGGAATCACGCCAATCAAGTCAGTTGCAGCGACGACGGGTGCTATGCAAAGGAAGCTGTGCACACGCAACGCCACGCGAGCCCGTACCCTGGGACCTGCGAGCACTTTTTGTACAGCCGCAGCGTGTTCCATCCCTTCCGGCCCTCCCACGACGTGGCCGATATCGCGGAGTTGCTCCCGAGGCAGGCGCCCGCCAAGCGAAGGATGGTTGCTTCTTGCCACGTACACGAAGCGCTCGCGAAAAAGGCGGCGCTGGTGTAGTTGCTTGCTGAGCGGCCCGAAGAAGCCGACTGCCAGATCGATGTGGCCCGAACCCAGCCCATCCTGCAACTGCACCTGGCTCGTGATCGCGTCGATCGAGACACGAGGCGCTTCCCGCGCGAGGTGTTTCATGAGGTGGGGCAGGAACAGCCGCTCCCCAACGTCGCTCATCGCGACGCGAAAAACCCGGTCCTCGTGAGTCGGGTCGAACCCTGGCCGGCGAAACGTGGCGCGCAGCGCTTCGAGCGCTGCCGCCATGGGCGCGGCGAGTGATTCCGCCAATGGCGTCGGGGCGACTCCACGAGGTTGCCGGATGAACAGTTGATCGCCGTACATCGTCCGCAGGCGCCCCAGGGCACGGCTCACCGCCGGTTGGGACATTCCCAGCTGTGCCCCCGCGGCCGACAAATTCCGGGTACGACCGATGCAGTCGAACAGTTCCAGCAGCGTGACGTCGAGGTTGCGCGGCAAGGGACGCTGCCCCGTGCCATCTTGATCCACTTTCTGCATATCACTCTTCCAATCTATTCATTTCTCATCGATGCGTCCGCATCCTACAGTCCTCCCTGCATTGACGCGACTCAAGGAGACAACAACATGATTGCTAGGCGTGAGATTCTCATCGGCGGCGCGGTTGCGCTGGCTGGACTTCCGGTGCAGGCCCAACCGCTCATGACCAAACCCGTTCGTGTCGTCACGCCCTTTCCGGCGGGCAGTGGGCCCGACGCCGCACTCCGCGTTGTGGGCGAGACGCTGGCACGCAAGTGGGGCCAACCGGTGGTGGTTGACAACCGTCCAGGCGGCAACGGCTTCATTGCGATCACCACTTTCAAGAACGCGCCGCCAGACCACCATACCCTGCTGCTCATCGACAGCAATCACGCGACGACGCACCCCCACACATTTGCACGCCTGCCGTACGACGTGGAGAAAGATCTGCAGCCGGTCGGCATGATTCTGCGCACGCCGTTCTTCGTGGCGGTCGCGCCCGACAGTCCCATGCGCGGTGTCGAGGACATCGTGGCGGCTGCCAAGGCCAAGCCCGACGCGGTGACCTATGGATCCTGGTTCATGGGCAGTCCGGGACACATCGGGGCACTTCAGTTGCAGGTCTTGCGTGGGATCCGCATGACGCATGTGCCTTATCGGGACTTTGGCCAGCTGTATGCCGCAGTCGCGACCAAAGAAGTCGACTGGGCCCTCGGAAGCATCGCCAGCGCCGGAGCGCTGGAGCGCGCCGGAAAGTTGCGCTTCATTGCCTTGGCTGCGCCAAGGCGCGACCCGTCTTATCCCAACGTGCCCGCGACGTCAGAGCTTTCCAATCTGCGCGAGTTCGATGTCAGCGCGTGGGCTGGCCTCTTTGCCGCCCGGTCGACGCCGGCACCTGTCGTCGAGCAGCTCGTTGCAGATCTGCGCGACGCACTCGACCGGTCGGACGTGGTCGAACGCTACCGCACATTCGGCTACGAGGCGCCAAGGCTTGCGCCTGAGGCCTATTCGCAGCTGATCAGAAGGGAAACCACCGCCTGGGGACAGATCATCCGCACCGCGAATCTCAAGCTCGACTGAATGGCCATGATCAACCTTCTCGATATTCGCTACGTGCGCCTTGGGACGCGCGACTCTGGCCAGGCCAACCGCTTTGCCCGTGAAGTGCTTGGCCTGGAGCAGGTGCGCCAGGAATCGGGGGCCACCTACTTCCGCAGCGACAGCCGCGATCACACGCTGGTGTACTTCGAGGGCGATCCGTCCGACCACACCCTGGGGTTCGAGCTTCGCACGGCGGACGAACTGGATCAAGCCGCCGCCGAGCTCAGTAACAGCGGCGTTGAGGTTCGCGCTGGCACACCAGACGAATGCGAGCAGCGGCACGTCGGGGCTTTCGTGCACTTCAAGGATCCCACGGGCAACAAGATCGACTTGGTCGTGAATCCACACCACAGCGGCCGGCGGTACTTCCCATCCCGCGACGCTGGCATCACCGGCTTCAGTCATGTCGGACTGTGCACCACCGATGCAGCCCGCGACGAGCGCTTCTGGACGCAGATGCTCAGTGCGCGGGTGAGCGACCGCATTGGTGAAGCCGCACTGCTTCGCATCGACGAAGTGCATCACAAGGTGGCGCTGTTTCCCACCACGCGTCCTGGCATACAGCACGTCAACCACCAGGTCGAGAGCGTGGACGACATCATGCGGGCTTGGTACATGCTGAAAAAGGCCGACGTGCCGATCGCCTTCGGACCTGGCCGGCACCCGACCTCGGGCGCGATGTTTCTGTACTTCCGCGGCCCGGACGACATGATCTTCGAGTACTCATCGGGCGTGCGGCTCATTCGCGCCGAGGACGAAGCCACCTACCAGCCGCGCCAGTTCCCGCGCGCCGAAGAGTCGTTTTGCATGTGGGGTTCGGTGCCGGACATTGCCGAGTTTCGACGGCCGCAGGGCGCTGGAGCGCAGACGTGAAGGCCGCGGAAAGCCTTGAGCGCGAGCTTCGCGTCGCGGCGCGCTCGCTGGGGCGGCGTGGCCTTGCGCATGCGTATGGCCACTGCAGCGTAAGGCTCGATGAACGGCATTTCCTGGTTTGTGCCCCTCGGCCGATGGCTCTGATCGCGCCCGGAGAGTCCGGACAAGTGGTGCGCATCGACGGTCCCCTTCCAGAGGGTGTTCTCGGGGAAGTGCGCCTGCACCAACAGCTCTATCGCCGACGCCCTCACGTGCAGGCGGTGGCACGCACGATGCCGCCCTCGCTCATGGCGCTCGGGACCGCCCGGCGAATTCCGAAGGCGCGGCACGGCATGGGTGCGTATTTCGGCGCCGGTGCCGCGCTCTGGGATGACCCGCAGCTCGTGCGCGATGACGCGCTTGCTGCTGAGGTGATCGATGCGATGGGCGACTTGAACGCCATCGTGATGCGGGGCAACGGAGTGGTGGTCGCCGCTGAATCTCTACCCCAAGTGGTTTCACTCACCTGGTTCCTGGAAGACGCAGCGCGGCTGGAGCTGGCCGTGCTCTCCGCCGGACTCGAGCCGGAATCCGCGGTGCTGGCTGCCAGTGAGCGTGAACGCCGCGCCACCGCTACCGGAGGAATCTTCGAACGCATGTGGGAATACCTCTGCGCCGGGGACCCCGAACTTCAATGAATGGACGCAATCATGATTCTCAACTTCATCAACGGCGAATACCGGGAAGGGCGGGGGGGCCGCGTCTTCGATGACATCAACCCGGTCGATGGTTCTCTCGTCTCCAAGGTCAGCGAAGCTTCGCGGGACGACGTGGACGCTGCCGTCCGCGCCGCACGCGATGCGCTGGACGGCCCGTGGGGTTCCCTCAAACTGGCGCAGCGCTGCGACCTGCTGTACGCGGTGGCCGCGGAGATCGATCGGCGCGCGGAAGACTTTATTGCCGCCGAAGTGGCAGACACCGGCAAGCCGCGGGCGCTGGCGTCGCACTTGGACATTCCACGAGGCGCAGCCAACTTTCGGGTGTTTGCGGACGTGGTGCGGAACGTGCCGACGGAAACATTCACCGGCCATGCGCCGGACGGGAAGCCCGCGCTGAACTACGCGCTGCGGCGTCCCAAAGGGGTGGTGGCAGTGATCTGTCCTTGGAATCTGCCGCTGCTGCTCATGACCTGGAAGGTGGGGCCTGCGCTGGCGTGCGGCAACACGGTCGTTGTGAAGCCGTCCGAGGAGACGCCTGCCACTGCGGCACTGCTCGGAGAAGTGATGAACAAGGTTGGCGTCCCGAAGGGGGTCTACAACGTCGTCCATGGATTCGGCCCGGACTCGGCTGGTGAATTCCTCACCACCCATGCCGGGGTGGACGCGATCACTTTCACGGGCGAAACCCGGACCGGCGCCGCCATCATCCGGGCCTCGGCAGGCGGCATCAAGCCGGTCTCCATGGAGCTTGGCGGCAAGAATCCCGCCGTGGTGTTCGAGGATGCAGATCTCGAGGTGGTGGTCGCCGGCCTGACGCGCTCCGTCTTCGAGAACACCGGGCAGGTCTGCCTGGGCACCGAACGTGTCTACGTGCAACGTCCGATCTTCGACGCCGTGGTTCAGCGGCTGGCCGAAGCGGCGCGGCGGTTGAAGCCTGGCCGCCCTGACGACGCCGCTGCCAACTTCGGACCTCTCATTTCGGCAGAGCATCAGCGCAAGGTCATGGACTACTACGCACTGGCCAGGACAGAGGGTGCAACTGTGGTCTGCGGCGGGGCGGTGCCCGATATGCCACGCGAGTTGAAAGCAGGTGCCTGGATCGAACCCACCGTGTGGACCGGTCTTGCGCACGATTCTCGTGTCGCGCGCGAAGAGATCTTCGGGCCCTGCTGCGCGGTGATCCCCTTCGATACCGAAGCGGAGGCGCTTCGCCTGGCGAATGACACGCCCTACGGACTGGCGGCATCGGTATACACCCGCGATATCGACCGCGCGCACCGCTTCGCCGGTGCACTCAAGGTCGGCATTGTCTGGGTCAATACGTGGTTCCTGCGGGACCTGCGCACACCGTTTGGCGGCTCAGGAGCATCGGGCATCGGCCGAGAAGGTGGCGTGCACTCGCTGGAGTTCTATACCGAGCTCTCCAACGTGTGCATCAAATTCAACGGAGCGCTTCAATGAACAAAGGCGAGATCGAACTGGCGGCAAACATGCTCTGGAATGCCGCCGAGGTGGGCGAGGCCATTTCGCCGCTTCGCGAATCATTCCCTGGGCTGACCGGCGAGGATGCCTACGCCGTCCAGGAATTCAACACAGACCGGCGCCTCGCAGCAGGCGCTCGCCTGGTTGGCCGCAAGATCGGCCTGACAGCCCGATCTGTGCAGCGGCAACTGGGTGTGGACCAACCCGACTACGGCATGCTGTTCGCCGACATGGCCATCGGCGACGGCGAACCCGTGCCCTGGTCGCGGCTCATGCAACCGAAGGTCGAGGCGGAGGTCGCGCTGGTGATGGAGCAGGACCTACTGGAACCCGGCATCACCGCGGCACGACTGCTGCGCGCCGTCGCGTTCGCTTTGCCGGCGATCGAGATCGTGGGTAGCCGCATCGCGGATTGGAACATCCGCTTTGTCGACACGGTGGCCGATAACGCCTCCAGCAGTGCCTTCGTGGTCGGCAACACACCCGTGCGCTTGACGGGCCTCGACCTGCGGCTTGCGGGGATGGTGATGGAGCGCGCTGGCGAACAGGTGTCCCTGGGGGCGGGCGCCGCGTGCCTCGGTCACCCGCTGAACGCCGCGCTTTGGCTCGCCAACAAGATGGCTTCGGTTGGCCGCGGCCTCAGGGCGGGTGACGTCGTGCTGACCGGGGCGCTGGGGCCGATGGTGCCCGTGCGGCCAGGCGATGTGTTCGAAGCACGCATCGAGGGATTGGGCTCCGTCCGAGCCGTATTCGAAGAGGAACGCAAGTGAATCAGGAACACATTGTCGCGCTCGCCGAGCGCGTAGACACAGCTGCCTACCGGGCGCAGGCCATTCCGCAGTTCGCGGACGCGGAAGGAATCGGCGAGGAAGCGGCCTATGCGATCCAGGCCGCATCGATCGGTCGCCGCCTGCAGCGAGGCGAACGCCGAACCGGCGTGAAGATGGGCTTCACCAGCCGCGCCAAGATGGTCCAGATGGGTGTGCACGACATGATCTGGGGACGCTTGACGGACGCGATGGCCGAAACCGACGGGGCACCTGTATCCCTTGGCCGCTTTGTGCATCCGCGGGTCGAGCCCGAACTGGCTTTCCTGCTGTCCAAACCACTGCCTGCAAATGCCAGCCTGCCGGAAGCGCTCGAAGCGGTCGCCTCCATTGCGCCTGCCCTGGAGATCATCGACTCGCGCTTCGACAACTTCAAGTTCACGTTGGGGGACGTGGTTGCGGACAACGCATCATCCTCCGGCTACGTGATCGGCCCCTGGCGCGATCCGCGCCAGGACTTTTCAAACCTGGGTCTGGTGATGTCGATCAACGGCGTCGCACGCCAGGTGGGAAGTACGGCGGGCATTCTCGGCAATCCACTGAGGTCGCTCGTGGCCGCAGCCCGCCTCAGCGCCGCGGCCGGCGAGCCTTTGCAGGCCGGCTGGATCGTGATGGCAGGCGGAGCCACCGCCGCCGAGCCCCTCGAGCCTGGCCAGCACGTCCTGCTGGAAATCCAGGGGCTGGGCCGCGTCGAGTTCAACACCACCCATTGAGGATGCCATGCCACTGATCCAGGTCACCATGATCGAAGGCCGCAGCGCGGACACCAAGACAGCGCTCATTTGCAGCCTCACCGATGCCGCGGTGGACGCCACGGGCGCTCCGCGTGAATCCATCCGCGTCATCCTGCAGGAAGTCCCGGGTGCTCATTGGGGCGTCGGAGGCGTTCCCAAATCACCACCCAGCAAGGAGCCCAGCAATGGCTGAGCGCAAACTAAAAGCCGCCATCCTGGGCAGCGGGAATATCGGCACCGACTTGATGATCAAGATCCTGCGCCACGGCCGGCACGTCGAAATGGGTGCGATGGTGGGAATCGATGCATCTTCCGACGGTCTCGCTCGCGCAGCGCGAATGGGTGTCGCCACCACACACGAAGGCGTCGAGGGGCTTGCGCGGCTTTCGGTATTTGAAGAAATCGATATCGTGTTCGATGCCACGTCCGCTTCTGCCCATGCACTGCACGACGCATTTCTGCGAGAGCGCAGGCCGGGGATTCGCTGCGTCGACCTGACACCGGCCGCGATCGGACCCTACTGCATTCCCGTCGTGAATGGCGCGGAACATCTGGACGCGAAGAACGTCAATATGGTGACTTGCGGCGGCCAAGCAACGATCCCGATGGTTGCAGCGGTCAGCAGGGTCGCCAAGGTCCACTATGCGGAGATCGTCGCCTCGATCTCCAGCAAGAGCGCGGGCCCAGGCACGCGCGCCAACATCGACGAGTTCACCGAAACCACGTCCAAGGCCATTGAAGTGGTTGGCGGCGCGCGCAAGGGCAAGGCGATCATCGTCCTGAATCCTGCTGAGCCGCCGCTGATCATGCGCGATACGGTCTATACGTTGAGCGAGACGGCGGACGAGCACCAGATTGCCGCGAGTGTGGAGGAAACCGTGGCCGCCGTGAATCGCTACGTCCCGGGCTATCGCCTGAAGCAACAAGTGCAGTTCGACAGCGTGGAGAACCTCAAGGTGCCCGGCGTTGGTTGTCTGTCCGGCCTCAAGACCACGATTTTTCTCGAGGTCGAGGGTGCTGCTCACTATCTCCCCGCCTATGCGGGCAACCTGGACATCATGACGAGCGCAGCGCTTGCGACGGCGGAGCGCATGGCCGAACGCGTCCTGGAAGGGGCGGCAGCATGAAGAAGATCTACATTTCGGACGTGACATTGCGCGATGGCAGCCATGCCGTGCGCCACCAATACAGCGTCGAGCAGGCGCGCCAGATCGCGCAGGCGCTGGACGAGGCCGGCGTGGACTCGATCGAGGCCGCGCATGGCGATGGCCTGCAGGGCGGTAGCTTCAACTACGGCTTCGGCGCTCACACCGATGTCGAGTGGATCGAAGCAGTCGCAAGCGTCGTGAAACGGGCGAAGGTGGCGACCCTGCTGCTGCCAGGTATCGGCACCGTCCATGACCTCAAGGCTGCTTACGATGCTGGCGCAAGAGTTGTGCGCATCGCGACGCATTGCACCGAGGCCGACGTCAGCCGGCAGCACATCGAATATGCGCGCAAGCTGGGCATGGACACGGTCGGCTTCCTCATGATGAGTCATATGACCACGCCTGCGCAGCTTGCGCAGCAGGCCAAGCTCATGGAAGGCTACGGCGCAACATGCGTGTACGTCGTCGATTCCGGCGGCGCCTTGAACATGAACGACGTTCGCGACCGCTTCCGAGCACTCAAAGAAGTCTTGGACTCTGCAACACTCACCGGTATCCACGCGCACCACAACCTGAGCCTCGGGGTGGCCAACTCCATCGTGGCAGTGGAAGAAGGCTGCGACCGCGTGGACGCCAGTCTGGCGGGCATGGGCGCAGGGGCGGGCAACGCCCCGCTTGAAGTGTTCATCGCCGCAGCAAGTCGCATGGGCTGGCTCCATGGCGCCGACCTGTACAAGTTGATGGATGCCGCTGATGACATCGTTCGGCCCCTGCAGGATCGACCCGTGCGGGTGGACCGTGAGACCCTCGCCCTCGGCTATGCCGGTGTGTACTCGAGCTTCCTGCGCCACGCCGAAGCGGCAGCCCGAAAGTACGAATTGAAAACTGTCGACATCCTCGTGGAACTCGGGCGTCGCCGGATGGTGGGCGGCCAGGAGGACATGATTGTTGACGTTGCCCTCGATCTCTTGCGCCATCGTGGAGAAAGTCCTTCGGTCGCGCCGCCCGGGTCTGCAGAGGGCGCACTCGAATGCCGGCCTCTTTCCCTCACCCGGCGCCGTGCCGTCCCGCTGCCCCCGCCGCTTCCACCAGGAAACTGACCAGCGCCTGCACCCGCGCGCTGCGCCCCTTGCGCGTGGGCACCAGCACCACCACCGGGGCGGCGCCAAATTCCCAGTCCGCCATCACGCGCTCGAGGCGGCCGGCGGCCAGTGCTTCGGCGGCGTCCCATTGGGAGCGCAGCACGATGCCCAGGCCATCCTCGGCCCACTGGCGTGCCACGCTGCCGTCGTTGCTGACGAAGGCCGGGTTGATGCGCAGCGTCTCGCCCTTGCGCGCGCCGCTGCCCGCGGGCCGCATGTGCCACAGCGTGACGTCCTCGTCGTTCTCGCGGATGCAGATGCAGGCGTGGTAGGCCAGGTCCGCCGGGTTGCGGGGCGTGCCGTGCTCGCGCAGGTAGCCGGGGCTCGCGCACAGCCAGCGTTCGTTGGAAGCGAGCGTATGGGCCACCCAGGACGAGTCGCGCACCGCGCCCACGTGCACCACCGCGTCGGAATCGTGCTTGTCGGGCCACGGCGTTTCGCGCAGGTCCAGTTGCAGCCGCAGGGCCGGATGCAGGCGGGAGAAACGGGACAGCCATGGCGCGACATGCGTGCGGCCATAGCCGAAGGACGCGGCGACCCGCAGCGTTCCGCTCAGGCGCCGGTCGTCGCGCTGCAGGGATTCGCGCAGGCCGTCGAACTTCAGCAGAAGTTCATAGGCCTCGCGCCCGAACCGTTCGCCTTCCGAGGTCAGGTGCAGCTTGCGCGACGTGCGGTTGGCCAGCACCAGGCCCAGCGAGGCCTCGAGCTTGCGCAGGCGCATCGACAGCGCGGGCGGCGTGACACCGAGCGAGCGCGCGGCTGCGCTGAGCGAGCTCTCGCGCAGCAGCGCGGCAGCCAGGCGAAGGTCTTCGATCTGCATCATTCAGCAGAGCTTAACTATTGATGACGCAAGAGTGAAGCTCGAAGACGGCCTGGCGCACCTAAAGTGAGCGGCATGCAAAACACTTCGACTCCCATTGCCGCGGCCGGGGGCTATCCCCGGGCCGTGCTGTTCGACCTGCTCACTGCGCTGCTCGATTCGTGGACCGTCTGGAACGCGGCTGCGGGCTCCGAGCCGATGGGCCGCAGCTGGCGCGCCGAATACCTGCGGCTCACTTATGGCTGCGGCGCTTACGTGCCCTACGAAGACCTGGTGCGGCAGGCCGCGGCCACCGTGGGATTGCCTGCGAGCGCCCCGCAGTCGCTGGACGACCGATGGGGCGAGCTGCCCGCATGGAGCGGCGCCACCGAACTGCTGCGGGCGCTGCAGCCCCGCTGCAAGCTGGCCGTGGTGACCAATTGCTCGCGGCGCCTGGGCCAGCGTGCCGCCGAACGCCTGGGGATCGATTGGGACGTGGTCGTGACCTCCGAGGAGGCGGGCTTCTACAAGCCCGATCCCAGGCCCTACCGGCTGGCCCTGGAGCGGCTGGACGTGCAGCCGGGCGAGGCAGCCTTCGTTGCAGGATCAGGCTACGACATGTTCGGCACCGCGAGCGTCGGCCTGCGCACCTACTGGCACAACCGCGTCGGCCTCGCCCGGCCCGAAGGCGCGCCGCTGGCGGAGGTCGAGTCGCCCACGCTCGAAGGGGCACTGCCATGGCTGCGCACCTTCCGACCGGCCGCTTGCTGATTCAACCCACCACTCCAGGACCTGCCCATGATCCGCTTTCTTCGCCTGGCCGGCAGCCTTGCTGCCCTCAGTGCCGGCTTGCTGGCAACGCCCGGCGCCATCGCCCAGCCGTTTCCGACCCGCCCGGTCACCCTGGTCGTTCCTTTCCCGGCCGGCGGTCCCAGCGATGCGCTGGCCCGCGCCGTCGCGCAGAAGATGGCTGCGCCGCTGGGCCAGCCCGTCGTCATCGAGAACCTCGGCGGCGCCAATGGCGTCATCGGCCTGACGAAGGCCAGCAAGGCCGCCGCCGACGGCTACACCATCTCGTTCGGAGGCATCGGCACGCACGTGGCCAACCTCGCGCTGTACAAGAAGCTGGCCTATGACCCTGTCGCCGATTTCGCGCCCATCGGCCCCGCAGGCGCGGCACCGATGCTGCTGCTGGCCCGCGCCGACCTGCCGGCCAACGACCTGCGCGAGTTCGGCGCCTGGCTGGCGAAGCACAAGGACAAGGCCTCCTACGGCAGCGCGGGCGTGGGGTCGATCTCGCACTACGGCTGCGTGCTGTTGCTGTCTTCCCTCGGCCAGAACGCCACGCACGTGCCCTACAAGGGCGTCGCGCCGGCGATCAACGACCTGATGGGCGGGCAGACCGATTTCATGTGCGACCAGACCACCACCGCACTGCCGCAGATCGCCGGTGGGCGCATCAAGGCCATCGCCGTGCTGTCGGGCACGCGCCTCGCGCAGCTGCCCCGTGCAGCCACCGCGGCGGAAGGCGGCCATGCGCTGGACGTGCGTTCCTGGAATGCCTTCTTCGCCCCGCGCGGCACGCCGCAGCCCGTGCTCGCCAAGCTGACCGGCGCGCTGCAGCAGGCGGTCGCCGATCCGGCGCTGCGCAAGCAGATGGAAGGATTGGGCGTCGACTTGCCCGCACCCGCCGATGCAACGCCCGCGGCCGTCACCGCGCTCATCGCGCGGGGCATCCGCGACGACGTGCCGGCCCTCAAGGCCAAGGGCCAATACCTGGACTGATCCGAAATGAACAACATGCAGAACAACTCTCAAGATCTCGCCGGCATCGACACCCCCGCGGCCATCGTGTCGCTTCCGCGCATGCAACGGAACATCGCGCGCATGCAGCAGCAGGCCGACGCGCTGGGCGTGCGCTTTCGCCCGCACGTGAAGACCAGCAAATGCGCCGATGTGGTCGCCGCCCAGCTTGCCGCCGGCGCGGCGGGCATCACGGTGTCGACGCTGAAGGAGGCCGACCAGTTCTTCGCCCGCGGCGTGACCGACATCCTCTATGCCGTCGGCATGGCGCCGCACCGGCTCGCGCATGCGCTGGACCTGCGCCAGCGCGGCTGTGCGCTGCAGATCCTGACCGACAGCGTGGAGGGCGCGCGGGCCATCGCCGAATACGGCCGCGCGCACGGCCACGCTTTCGAGGTGCTCATCGAGATCGACACCGACGGCCACCGCTCCGGCATCAGGCCGGGCGAGGATCTGTTGCTCGAGGTCGGCCGCGCGCTGCACGAGGGCGGCATGCGCCTGGCCGGCGTGCTCACGCATGCGGGCTCCAGCTACGAACTGCACACGCCCGAGGCGCTGGCCGCCCTGGCCGAGCAGGAACGCGCCGGCTGCGTGCAGGCTGCGCAGCGCCTGCGCGCCGCGGGCCTGCCGTGCCCCATCGTGTCGGTAGGCTCCACCCCCACGGCGCTGGAAGCCGCGTCGCTGGAAGGCGTCACCGAACTGCGCGCCGGGGTCTATGTGTTCTTCGACCTGGTGATGCGCAACGTGGGCGTCTGCCGCACCGAGGACATCGCGCTGAGCGTGCTCACCACGGTCATCGGGCACCAGGCCGACAAGGGCTGGGCCATCGTCGATGCCGGCTGGATGGCCATGAGCCGCGACCGGGGTACGGGCAAGCAGCAGCGCGACTACGGCTATGGCCAGGTGTGCACCGTGGACGGGGTGCCGATCGAGGGCTACCTGCTGTCGGCTGCCAACCAGGAGCACGGCATCCTGTCGCGCGAGGGCACTGCGGACACGGACATCGCGGCGCGCTTCCCGGCCGGAACCCGGCTGCGGATCCTGCCCAACCATGCCTGCGCCACCGGCGCGCAGTTTCCCGCCTACCAGGCGCTGGCCGCGGACGGCACGGTGCAAACCTGGGAGCGTTTCCATGGCTGGTGAAAGCGCCGTCCCATCCAATCGCATGTCCGGTGCGGTCCATGTCGCAGTGCCCGCGCTGGCCAGGCCGGGCGGCCACTACAGCCATGCCGCCGTCGGCGGTGGCCTGGTGTTCATCGCCGGGCAACTGCCGATCACGCCGGACGGCGAGCGCCTGGCCGAAGCGGCGTTCGAGGTGCAGGTGGCGCAGACGCTGGCGAACGTGCAGGCTGCCTTGCTCGCGGCCGGTTCGGGCATCGACAAGCTGCTGCAGGTGAGGGTCTATCTCGACGACATCGCCAACTGGCCGGCCTTCGACAGGATCTATGCGCAGTGGGCCGGACCATCGCGTCCGACCAGGGCCGTCGTGCCGACCGGGCCGCTGCACTTCGGGTTCAAGGTCGAGGTGGAGGCGATAGCGCTTGGGTGAATGGGCGATTGCAGGGTGGAGGATTGGACGCTAGACTGACGTTAAAGTAAACCTTAACGGATACTGCAATATGCCATTGAGAGCATCGGACATTGTTCCCATCAGCGAAGCGCGCGCCCGGCTCACCGAACTGGCCGAAGACGTGGTCGGCAGCGGCTCAGAAAAGGTGCTGACCAAGAACGGCGCGAGCTACGTTGCCTTGGTCGATGCACGCCGGCTGGACTACTACCATGCCCTCGAGTCGGAGCACGCCAGCCTCGTGCTGGCCGAGGACGCCATCACCGGCCTGCGGCAGGCCTTGGCAGGCCAGTTCGTGTCTGACGAGGAACTGGACCGGGCACTCGGAGTCACATCGGCGCCGTGAGCATGCCCGTCAATGCAAGGGTTCGGGCGGTTCCGAACTTTCTGGTGTGCCTGAACGCTGCGCATAGTTTCATGGAGGCGCAGGACGCCGCTTCTGCGCCGGTGCGCTTCAAGAAATTGCAGGCGGAAGTGGTCAAAGCGCGGGCGCTTCTTTCGTTCGCGCCCACGAGCGGGCGACCTGCTCGATTCCTCGATGCCAAGTCGGGCTGGGGACAGTTTCAAGCTGAGCAAGCAAGGCAGATTGCGCAAGCACTTGGCTTGCCCGAGTTGCGGGAGCTGGTGCTGGCTCGTCACGTTGTGCCCTATGCCCATTCCGAAGGAGAAGTGGTGTTGCTTTCGCTAAGGCATGAGCGTCAGCTGGGCTACGGATTGCCCAAGCATCCCATCTGACGAGCGCTGAGGAAGGCCTGATCCCTCAAGGCGCGCTGCGTCGCAGGAACACATGCGTGGCGCGCTCGCCTGCCACCTGCCGTTCGCAGCGGTAGCCCAGCGCCGGCAG
Source organism: Variovorax beijingensis (assembly GCF_003951285.1). Lineage (GTDB taxonomy): Bacteria > Pseudomonadota > Gammaproteobacteria > Burkholderiales > Burkholderiaceae_C > Variovorax > Variovorax beijingensis. The sequence continues at coordinate 108,170 of NZ_RXFQ01000018.1, forward strand.
GTCCAGGCCTGCGAACAGCGCCTCGCCCTTGCCCAGCAGCACCGGACGCAAGGCCAGGTGCAGTTCGTCGATCAGGCCGGCCTTCAGGTATTCGCGCACGGTCGCCACACCGCCGCCCACGCGCACGTCGCGTGCACCTGCGGCGGCCTGTGCCATCGCGAGCGCTTCGTGGATGCCGCCGGTGACGAAGTGGAAGGTGGTGCCGCCGCGCATCGTCAGCGGCGCGCGGGCATGGTGGGTCAGCACGAAGACCGGCACGTGATATGGGGGCTCGTCGCCCCACCAGCCCTTCCAGCTTTCGTCGGGCCAGGGACCGCGCACCGGCCCGAACATGTTGCGCCCGAGAATCCAGGCACCCATCTCGGCAAAGCCTTGTTCGGCCATCTCGTTGTCGATGCCGGTCTCGCCGTTGGCCTCGCCGGTCTTTTGCATCTGCTGCCAGACGCGCGTGGGAATGAACCAGTCCATGAGTTCGGGACCGCGAACGCCCAGCGGGTGCTCCAGGCTCTGGTCCGGGCCGGCGGCGAAGCCGTCGAGCGAAACGCCGAAGCTGCGCACGAGCAATCGGGCCATGGAGTCGACTCCTGCAGGAAGAAGGGAGCTTCAGTTTAGCGTGGGCGGCGCTCCAACGAACCATCGCTCGAAGCAACGGGCATCGCGCAGAATTCGCGCATGAGCATCGAATACATCAGCGTTGAAGAAGCCATTGCCGGCACCGGCCTGCGCATGGTGGTTGTCGGCCACATTCCCAGCCCGTGGTCCGAGGCGGCCAAGGGCATCCTGCATGTGAAAGGCATCCCGTGGAAGGCGGTGCGCCTGGCCTACGACAGCCCGCAACTCAAGGAGTGGGCCGGCCAGCGCAACGCGCCCGTGGCCATCTACGACAACGAGGCGCCGCGCTCGGGCTGGGCGGACATCCTGCTGCTGTGCGAGCGACTCGCGCCGCAGCCGTCGCTCCTCCCGGCCGATGCCACCGACCGGGCGCTGATGTTCGGCCTGGCCCACGAGATCTGCGGCGAACAGGGGCTGGCCTGGTCGCGCCGCCTGCAACTGGTGCAGGCCGGCCTGGCAGGAGAGGGCGGTTTCGCTGCGCAGGCCGCGGCATACATCGGCAAGAAGTACGGTTTCAGCCCGCAGGCGGGCGCGAGTGCGCCCGCGCGCGTGGTGGCTGTGCTGAAGATGCTGGCGGCGCGGCTGAAGGCACAGCAGGCGGCCGGCAGCGACTACTACATCGGCAACAGCCTCACGGCCGTGGACATCTACAGCGCGACCGCGCTGGCGCTGATGCGTCCGTTGCCGCACGCCATCTGCGAGATGGACCCCGCCACGCGCCAGGCTTTCGAGTTCCGCGAGCCAGTGACCGACGCGGCGCTGGACGCTGTGCTGCTGCGGCACCGGGACCTGATGTACGAGCGCCACCTGGGGCTGCCGCTGTCGCTGTGACGGTCCCGCGGAGCCCCGCATCCGGCGGCGATGCCGGTGTTCAAAGTGATCGAAGCATTGAATGCAGTCACGACGCTCTTGTCCGCTCGTTCAGCGGCCGGCAAACCTCCAGCACCATCCCGCGCAGCCACCGGTGCGCGGGGTCCCGATCCAGGCGCGGATGCCACATCAGCGACACGGTGATCTGCTCCGTGGGCATCGGCAGCGGGAAAGAGCGCAGCGTGCCCCGTGTCCTCAGGTGTTCGAAGTAGGAGGACGGTATCAATGCAACCAGATCGGTCGCGGCCGCGATCGACAAGGCGGTGCTGAAGCTGGGCACCACGACCGCGGTGTTGCGCACCAGACCCATCGCTGCGAGCGCGTCGTCCACCGGCCCCACGGTCCGGCCGTGGCGTGAAGTGACCACGTGGCCGCAGGCCGCGTAGCGCTCGGCCGTGATCTCGGGTCCGGCGAGCAGGGGATGGCCCTCACGCACTACCGCAATGAAGCGGTCGCGATAGAGCGCCTGAACGCGGACCTCGGGGCCAGACTCGCCGAGAACGCCGACATCCAGATCGAGCAATCCCTCGCGCAGGGGGCGAACGTCCTTGTCGGGCTTGGGCGCGAAGCGCAGGCGAACGCCGGGCGCCTCGTGCGCGGCGCGGGCCACCAGCTGATGCGCGAAGGCCTCGATGAAGCCGTCGTTGGCCCGTATGGTGAATAGGTGCCGGAGCGTGCGGGGGTCCATGCTGGCACCGGCGGGATGAAGCACCGCGCGCGACTCCTGCACCAGCTCCCTGACGCGGTCGCGCAGTGCCAGCGCATGCGGCGTGAGCACCATCGCGCGGCCCGCGCGCACGAGGAGCTGGTCCCCGGTGGATTCCCGCAACCGCGCGAGCGCCCGGCTCATCGCCGACTCGCTCAGCCCCAGGCGCTCGGCAGCTTTTGCGACGCTGCTCTCGGAAAGAAGTGCGTTCAACGCAAACAGCAGGTTCAGGTCGGCTTCTGTCGGCATGCCCGAACCTAGCACGGCTGCGAGGATTTAGACAGGCGCCGCATGCAGGAACAAGCTGCGCGCCACGCGCTGTGCAAGCCGTGCATGCAGTCCTAAGCTGGACTCATGTCGACATCCACGCTTCAACCGGACAACTCTTCTTCCGCCGCTTCTCGCACCGCCGAAGCCCGAGAGGTGAACGACGCGGACGCGGTGCACGACGCCGACGGCCTGCCGTTGCCGCGGCGTGGCCTGGCCGTCGCCGCGATCCTGGGCGCGGGCGTGCTGGTGGTGCTCGATGGCGCCATCGCCAACATCGCGCTGCCAGGCATTGCCCAGCAGTTGCAGGCGACACCCGCCGATGCCGTCTGGATCATCACCGCCTACCAACTGGCCGTGGTCATGTTCCTGTTGCCGGCTTCTGCAGTCGGCGAGAGCTTCGGGTATCGACGGGTCTTCGCTGGCGGCGTCGCGCTGTTCACCGCGGCGTCGGTGCTGTGCGCGTTGGCGCCATCGCTGCCATGGCTCGTGGCCGCAAGGTGCCTTCAGGGCCTGGGCAGTGCGGCCGTGATGCCGCTTGGGCTGGCGTTGTTGCGCTTCACTTATCCGCGTCGGCTGCTGGCGCGCTCGATTGCGTGGAATGCACTCGCCGTCGCAGCCGCTTCAGCGTCGGGACCCACCCTTGGTGCTTTCATACTTTCTGCGGCGAGTTGGCCATGGCTCTTTGCGGTGAACCTGCCGATCGGCCTTCTCGTGCTCGTTGCCTGCGCGGCGTTGCCGAGCCCGGCGTGCTCGGTGCGCCGCATCGATGCCCGCAGCATTGCGCTCAACGCGGTCATGTTCGCTTCCTTCGTGCTGGGGAGTGGCCGGCTGGTGGCGCGTCCGTTGTACGGTGGCGCATTGCTCGCACTGTCGGCCGTTTGCATGGTCCTGCTGGTGAGGCGCGAAATGCCAAAGGCGGCGCCGTTGGTCCCGCTCGACCTGCTGCGCGTGCATTCCTTTCGGATCTCGATCATTGCCTCCGTGTGCTGCTTCACCGGCCAGATGGCCAGCCTTGTGGCGCTGCCGTTCTACATCCAGCACGAACTCGGCCAGAGCGCGGCGACGGCCGGCCTCTTGATGACCCCCTGGCCCTTGGCGGTGATGCTGGCCGCGCCGCTGTCGGCGCGACTGGCCCAACGCGTGCCCGGCACCTGGCTGTGCGCGGCCGGCAGTGCGTGTTTCGCGAGCGGTCTGGCCCTGTGTGCCCTGTGGCCGCTGCACGGCAACCCGGCCGCGCCCATTGCCGTGTTCACGGGCCTCGCAGGCCTGGGCTTCGGCTTCTTCCAGACACCGAACAACCAGAACATGCTGCTCTCGGCACCCAAGGAACGCAGCGGTGCGGCCGGTGGCGCACAAGGCACTGCCCGGCTCGCGGGGCTGACGCTTGGCAGCCTGTTGATGAGCTTGATGTTCGAGCTGCTGCCGTCCCACAGCGCAGTGCACTGGGGCCTGGCGATGGCAGCTCTGGCTGCGTTGGCCGGGAGCGTGGCGAGTTTGCTCAGGAGCTCAGCGAGGCCTCGTGCCACGTGATTGGTATCGGCAAGCGGGGGGCTCTTTGGGCCCCCGCCTTGTTGACGCGAACGACTGCATCTTGAGGTGCACGGGTGTCTGCAGCGGGCCTGAAGCCCCGGGGATTGCAACCGGCTACAGTCGCCCAGAACCGGCCGCTCGGCAGCCAAGTGCCAGGCACTCGATAGCAGTCGTCCACACCCCGGAAATCGACATGCAACTTAGAGCTAAATCCTTTGGCCAACGGCAGCCAGTCCATTGGGGGTCTGACCTCGCCAGCTTGAACTTCAACGAAGCCGGCCTGTTCATTCGGGTCGCTTGCCATATGGCCGGTGACAACGTGCAAGGCTTCGATGTCGTCTTCCGTCACGCGTCGGCATTTCGCCTTCTCGACGAACTCGATCTCGCTCGGTACTGGACTTCGGCGCACTTCCCGCGCGGTTTTCACGTCCTCGAGGTGGAAGAAGGTGGATGGCTGGACGAGGAGTCTCGGTTGCAGGGATATGTGAACCCGCGCAGGGAATGGCTTATCGTCACCGGGAATGCATGCGTCAGTGTCTTTTGCTCCGTGGACCCTCAGATCGAGGACGTTTCATGGAGGCGAGGTATCGAAGACGCGCCAGATGACTGACGAGCAGGTGATGCTCCGAGGGGCATGCCCGCCGACTGAGCGAGTCCATGCAATGTTGAAAGTCGAGGGGTGATGGCATGAGATATGACATGGTGAAGGTCGAAGAACTGATTCTGGCGTTGCTCGGCGTCTTCGAGTTCGAGAACGGACGCGTATGGAAGCGATATGACTTCGCAATCATGGACGAGCTCCACGAAAAAGGCCTCATCACCAAGGCCCACGGCAGGCAAGAATCGGTTTACCTCACGGACGAGGGAATGCGCCGTGCCAAGGAGCTCGCGGCCAAACACTTCGGAACCTGACCTCAGGGGATCGACAATGCAAGCGCCCGGCGCGCCTGTTCGATCCGGGCGCGTGTCACGCAGCCGGCAGCATGGTCATTGATCAGCCCCACGGCCTGCATGAAGGCATACACAGTGGTGGGCCCGACAAACTTCCAGCCCTGTTTCTTCAGGTTCTTGGACAACGCCTGCGAGAACGCCGACGCAGAAGCGGTTTGCGGCTCTGCGAGCTGCGCAGGGTTCGGCTCATGGCGCCAGAAGTAAGACGCCAACGATCCCTCGCGCTGCACCATCACCTCGGCCATGCGCGCATTGTGAATCACGGCCTCGATCTTGCCGCGATGGCGCACGATGCCGCTGTCGCCGAGCAATCGCTCGACGTCGCGTTCGCCCAAGCGCGCGACGCGCCGGTAGTCGAAGCCCAGGAAGGCTTTCCGGAAGTTCTCTCGCTTGACCAGGATGGTGCGCCAGCTCAGGCCCGACTGGAAGCCTTCCAGGCACAGCTTCTCGAAGAGGCGGTGGTCATCCGTGACCGGGAAGCCCCATTCAGTATCGTGATAGTGGAGAAACTCGGGAGCGGCGGCGCACCAGCGACACCGCGGCTGTCCATCGGGCCCGAGGAGAGTCGGGCCCATTTCAGGTGCGTTCCACCAGGAACTGCAGGCGTTCGTCGACCCTGCCGGGCGCTATCTCCACGATCTCGGCCTTGACCACGTCCTGCGCCACGAAGGGATCCAGCGCCACGCGATTCTCCAGCGCCTCGCGGGTGGTGTTGTGTGCCAGGACGGTGCCGCCCTGATTGCCCGAGAGGCTGCCTGTCAGGAGGAAGATGCCATCTTCGAATCCCTGCTCGATCCATCGCATGTGCTCTGCTATGTGGCGTGATGCCTGGCCCTTGCTGCTCGAGAACTTGAGGAACACACAGAACATGAATGACCTTTCCTGAAAAGATGGCTAGCGCGAACGCCCGGAGGCCGTTGTCTTCACGGGCACGCAGGACTCGACCCAGGCACTCATGAGCGCCACCTCCTGCTGCACGAATTTCTTGTCGCGCAGAGACTGCGCGAGTACCGCCGCTCCCTGGCTGCGCGCCAGGAGATGCAGGGCGAGCGCGTCCGCTTCCTTGCCTCGGCCCATTTGGCGGAACTGCCCTCGCAGCCATACGCGAAAGAGGTCCAGGATGGCGTTGGCCTCGCCTTGCCCCGGGTGCCCGAGCTTGGCCAGCTCCGTGCAAAGGGTGCCGACCGGACAGCCGTGGCGCATGATCTTGGCTTGATTGCGGATCAGCAGGGTGATGAACAGGCGGATGCGCTCCTGCGGACTGTCGCCCTCGCTCTCCCACTGCGTCAACATCCCTCGCGTGCGCTCCATTCGCTCGGCCACGACCGCCGTGAGGATCTCGTCCTTCGTCTTGAAGTGATAGTAGAAATTGCCGCGCGAGATCTTCACGGCATCCGCGATGTCCGCGAAGGACGTGTGCTCGAACCCGCGCTCGTAGAACAGGGCGTCGGCGGCTTGAACGATGCTGTCGCGGGTAGGCAAGGCTTGAGTAGGACAGTTGACCTAAAGAAGGTGCAAACTGTAGGACGTGTGTCCTAGATTGTCAATCAGGATCACTTCGGCTCGCCGGCAAAGCCACCGCGAGCTCGCTCATGGACCTCATGCGCGCGCGGCAGGTGCCTGGGGACGCCTGATGAAGTCGAGCATCAGCGCGGCGGCCTCGGCCGCATGGGTTTCGAGCAGCAGGTGGCCTGCGTCCAGGACATGGGCTTCCATCCTGGGCAGCGCACGCATCCAGGACAGGACCTCGGCAAGGTCGAAATAGGTATCGTGCCTTCCCCACACCATGAGGGCAGGGGGCTGCCAGCGCTCGAGGTACTTGGCGATGGCGCCAAAGCGGGCGGCATAGTTCCCATAGTCCGCGATCAGCGCCCGCTGAGTGTCCATATGGCCCGGCAGGTTCATCACCCGCCAATCCTCTTTCCAGTGTTCAGCAGGGATGCGCCTGGCCACTTCCGGTGGGACGCCGGCGATGTAAGTGTCGCGGGTGCCGTCAAGGGTCAGGTGCGCGGTAGCCGCCCCCTGGTTTTCTGAGGTGGGCTGCGACCAGTAGGCCTGCGTTGCGGCCCATCCCGGTCCCCACCCCGTTCGATGCGCGTTGGCGTTCTGCACGATGAGGCCCAGGACTTTCTCTGGCGCCTGCATCGCGATCTGCAGGCCCACGGGCGCTCCCCAATCATGCAGATAGATAAAACGCGGCCCGATCTTGAACGAGTCCAGCAGTTCGGAGATCGCCTGGCCGATGGCGGGAAACGAGGGGGCCGGCAGCGGGTCGGACTCGCCGTGGCCGGGCAGATCCGGAGCGATCACGAAAGCGGCCTGAGACAGCGCGGGCATGACCGCCCGAAACAGGCGGGCCGAGTTCGGGGTTCCGTGCAGCAGCAGCAGGGCGGGCCTGGACGCCTCGCCCGCGGTGGTGAACGACAACTCGGTGCCGCCGGACAGACGAAGTCGTTCTGTTTTCATGCCATCGCCCGCCCTGCTCGGGAGGAGCTTTCGTTCCAAGGTGCATGACTTCTTGGGTCCCATGCCTGAATCCTGGCGTGAAGAAATCCGGGCCATGTCAGCGCAGGTCGCTACCGTGTGTCCCCGGATTGCCGAGGCGCGGAATCCCTCCGGCACCGGTTCGAGAACGGCAGGCATGCCTTGACCTTGATGTCCACTTCGGGCTGCGTTCCTGCAGTCACAAAAACGGCCAAAGCCGTACCAGCCAATCGACGCCTTCATCGGGCAGGTCGACCCGTTCGGCTATAACATCGATTTCCGAAGTGCCGTCCAGGCGAAGGAGTTCTTGATGAGTTTGGATTTCCCTTTCGGCCGCATGGCACTCGCCTTCTGCGCCAGTTCGCTCTTCGCCGTGACTTCCGTGCTCGCCGGTGAGGTCGCCAGCCAGGCGGCCAACGAGAGTCTCGTCATCCAAAAATTGGCTGCTCGCACCGGACCGGAGAGCGTTGTCGTGGAGAGCGCAGGGCCCTATGGCGTCGACACGGAAAGCGTCAGGCGCCATCTTGCCAATACCTTGGCAGCGGATTCGGCGCTGACGCCTCTGCCGCGCAACAACGAGCGGTACAGCTTCGATGGGAAGCTTCGCACCTATGTCGTGCCGGTGCGTCCGGCCATCGACAACCCCATCAACAGCTATTCGCCCTACGACAGCAGTTCGTTCCGCCGAGACGCCGTGGCCGCGGATGCGTCGAATCTCGGCTTGCTTCAGGCGGTGTTCAAGCGCCTCGCTGCGGATTGAACGAAGCGCCGGCAACGGCGCATCACCCACCCCGCGCCGCGGCGAGAAGCCGCGAGTCGGAGGTATCAATCGCGCCAGCTACGTGGAGCACTGGCTCAACGGTTCGTGGAGCCGCCGACCAGGGCCCGGAGGGGATCGAATATTCGGCTAGAGACCGCATGGGCGCTCGCTTCTGGCGGTTCTGATGGCATTGGTACCTACAAAAATACCGACAAAATCTGAGGCCTGTCGTCATGTCGCACGTTTGCCACGCGCAACCGCTGGTCCAGGAATTGTGCGAGGGAATCGCGAGTCCTCGTTCCGATCATGTCTGGTTTCTCGGACGGCTCGGCATGGGCCGGGAACAGTCAACAGCGCCATGATAACGCCAGTTTGCACGATAACAGTTAATATGTTATCGTGCGGAACTAATGTTATTCAGGATGAGCCTTGCCAACCCTCGCGACCGCCGTTCTGCGCTACCTCCATGAGGTCCTGGGCATTGAAGCGCCAGCCGTGAAGCCGTGGGCGCGTGCAAACGAACTGCCGTACTTCCTTCGCGATGCCTTCCAGTTCAGCGAGCTCGAACTGCTGGGGCAGCCCATTGTCCTGGCGATAGGGCGCGCGGAGGCCAAGCAGTCCCTCAGCGAAGTCCGGACCTGGCTGGACAAGGTTCAGGCCCTGGCCGGTCAGCCGGCGGTCTACGTCACCGATGCACTGGCCTCCTACGACCGTCGACGCTTGATCGAGCAAAAAGTCCCCTTCATCGTGCCGGGCAACCAACTCTATCTGCCGGACCTGGGTCTGGACCTGCGCGAGTATTTTCGGCGGCGCGCGCCGGCCACGGAAGCGCTGAGCCCTTCCGCGCAAGCCATGCTGATCACCGCCTTGCTGCGCCAGCCGTGGCAATCCGATTGGCAGCCCTCCAAGGTCGCAGTCGCCTTGGGCTACACGCCCATGACACTGTCACGCGCGGTCAAGGAACTGACTGCGGCCGGGCTGGCTACGGCATACACAATCGGCCGCTCGCGCTGGCTGCGAATGGAACTCCCGCCGGCGCAGGTCTGGGAGCGTGCGAAGCCCGCACTGCGGACGCCGGTCAGGCGTACGGTCTGGGTGGCCGCCCATGGCATCGTTGCACACCGGCCCAGCCGCCTCGCGGGTCTGAGCGCGCTCGCGCGCTATTCCATGCTGGCCGAGCCGAAATGGCCGGTGTTTGCGTTGACCGCCGCTGACTGGAAGGCTGCGACGGATGCCGGCGTTCGCGAGTTGCCTGAACCTGAAGCGGGCGCCCAAGAATGGCAGCTGTGGAATTACAGCCCGGCGTTGGTGCCAGACGCCAACACGGTGGACCCGCTCTCGCTGACGCTCAGCCTGCAGGAGAACGCCGACGACCGAATCCAGCTCGCACTGGATGAACTGAAAGGACAACTTCCATGGTGAGAGGCTTGGACATTTTCCAGGAGCGGTTTGCGGCATACGTCGACCAGTACGTCCTGATTGGCGGCACGGCCGCGACCTTGACGATGGAGGAGGCCGGGCTGGAATTCCGAGCCACCAAAGACCTGGACATCGTCCTGCATGTGGAGGCGCTGACCCCGGCATTTGGCGAGGCCTTCTGGAAATTCGTCGAGGACGGCGGCTATGAAATCCGCCAGGCCAGCGACACCGGAAAACCAATCTTCTATCGGTTCCAGAAGCCCGCTGATGCTCGCTACCCGGCGATGGTCGAGCTGTTCGCGAGAGCCCCCGACGGATTGCAACCGGCTGATGGCAGTCAGCTGACACCCATACCACTCGACGAAGCCGTCTCCAGCTTGTCTGCCATCTTGCTGGACGAGGTCTACTACGCATTCATCATGGCTGGGCGCCGCGAAGTCGATGGCCTGCCCTGGGTCGGCGAAGACCGCCTGATCCCGCTCAAGGCCGTCGCGTGGCTGGAACTCACGGCGCGAAAAGAGCAGGGCGCCAAGGTGGACGCCAAGGACGTGCGCAAGCACCTCAACGATGTTCTGCGCCTTTCACAACTGCTCGCGCCCGCCACACGCATCGCGGTCGATGAAAAGATCAGCGCCGACATGACGCAGTTCCTTGTTGCCGTTGCTGCGGACACGTCCATCGACCCGAAAACGCTGCAGCTCGGCAACGTCGCCGTCGCCGAATTGGTAGCCCGTATAGCCCAAGCATACGAAATTGAACTGCCTGCGCAGGCGGCGGGATGACGGACGAGAAGTCAAGCGGAGCGGATCGATGGGCAGCCAGTCTGACCGGAACTCACAAAGAACGGAGGAGGAGACATGGCATTGTTCAAGGCTTGGTGCGCTGGCACCGAGAACAAAAGCAAGAAGAAGACATTCCGAACGTACTTGGAAAAAGGTGACGGCCGTGCAGCCGTTCTTACGCAGCTGGGCGAAGCCGTCAGGACGCCAGGCTGACCGGATCGCTGACGATGTCGCCTGCCCTCGGATACGACCGCGCCTCCGAAATCTGAGGGCACTGCTGCCTTGTCCAATGGATCCCTGATGCAGGGCAGGATATGCGATGTAGGCCTACGGCCTTCATCGCTGCCTCATTCGCACCTGCGGTGCTCAACGGAATCTGAGATCGGGCCGCACGTCTGTGCGGCGCGTTCCCGATTGAGCGCCGAAGGCGCGAATACAGGGCAGGAGGGAAGTGCTAGCGCTTCACATATCCTGCCCTGTGTGGTGAGTTCATTGGGTGATCCATCGCTCCCACGGACCCATGATCGCAGCCGCCAGCACCGCCCATCAGGGCCGCGCTCACCTTCCATTCTTAGCCGCTTGCTCCTGTGAAGCCGCTCAGCGGCGCGGCCGGCCAAGGCGCGAGTAGATCGCACGCCAGCGAGAGTAGATCGCACATGCTGGTAGAGTATTACTCATGAATACCGCCATCAGCCCGACGCCCGTCAAGCTCGATCCTGAACTCAAGGTGCGCCTGAAGCGCCTGGCGACGGCGCGCCACCGGGCGCCTCACTGGCTGATGCGTGAGGCCATTGCCCAGTACGTTGATCGTGAAGAAAAGCGCCAGTCCCTGCACCAGGACGCCGTGGCGGCGTGGGAGGAGTTCGAGGAAACGGGCCTGCACGTCTCGGGCAACGAGGTGATGGCTTGGCTGGAGACCTGGGGCACTGACAACGAGCTGCCAGCGCCTGCATGCCACAAGTGAGGTTCGCGCCGGCGGCGCTGCGCGATCTGCAGCGGCCGCGTGAGTTCTTGCGCCCGAAGAACCCGGCGGCCGCCCAACGTGCTGCTGAGACGATCATCAAGGCCGTTCAGGTCCTGCGTCAGCAGCCGATGGTGGGGCGGCCGGTGGAAGATCTGCCACCTGAATACCGCGAGTGGGTGATCGACTTCGGCGCCAGCGGCTACGTGGCGTTGTATCGTTACGCGGGCGAGGGCGATGAGGTCACGGTGCTGGCCCTGCGCCATCAGCGTGAGGTTGGCTACGAGCCGGGGTCAACCGCCCCAGGCAGCTGAGAAGAAACCAGGGCCTGCCATCGCCCTGGGGATCAGGCCTCCTCAAGGCCTGCCCGTACAGGCACAACTCATATCCTGCCTGGTGCGATAGCCCTATTGAGCGATTGCATCGAGCCCACGCCGGCGTGATTGCGACCGCTCCGGGGTCCATCGAACCTGTACTCGCCTTCACTTCTTAGCCGCTGACGTCCCCAAAAGCGCTACCGCGTGCGCGCGGGGCGCCAATTGCCTGCGCGCTGGCGTCGACCAACACCCGCCAACCCGCATGGGTGCTGGCGCGCGGGGCGACATGGCTACGACGGTGCATCGGACCAAATGCATTTGGCAATGCGTTGGGGGGACTCGATCGCGGGGGCGAACGGGCAGAGCTCAGGCCGCAGCATGGGCAGCGGAGAAAACGAGCTCGACGCGCTCTTCAGGCAGAACAACAACTGGGCGGGGGTATCGGCCATGCCGAGCAACCAGGAGCCGGACTTCTGCTGGATCACGGCGGGCAACGCTTCTGCCAATCCGTATGCGAATCTGTCGATGGCGGGTGGGGTGCAGTTGGCCGCCGGGCCGGGCTACAGCGGCGGTGTGGACTCGAACAGGTTGAGCCTTGACATGCTCAATCCGAACGACCAAGTTCCGGCTGGAGGCTCGTTGCGCGGGATGACGAACGAGGAGTTGCTGGCACGGGGCAATGCGTTGCTTGCAAGCGGAAATTCCTCGATGCCGCTTGGTGGCCCTGTGGTCGACACAGGGATCACTCTCCGTGAGATCACAGTCAATGCTTCGGCCGAGGACGACGGTTCATACGACGTCAGCGAGGCGGCACGGCTGTCCAACTACCCGGCGCCGAACGGCGCCTATGCCGGCACCATCACCAATCTGCCGCCTACCTTCTGGGAGCGCACATGGCTGTCGCCCGAGGTGCAGCATGTGATGGGCAACAGCATCACAGGCAGGGCGGTCGGTGGTTTGATGAGCTTCGTGGGCTCCGGCGTCGCAGGTTTGCGCTCAGATGGCTACAACTTTGCGACCGGCAAGCACCTCAACCCGGTGCAGCAGCGCGATGCGCGTATCGACACCTTCATCAACGTGGCAACCCTGGCGAGCCTTGCAATACGCGCCCGTGCGAACGCTGCACGCGCTCAACCCGTCGGCCGCGCGCTGCGCCGCCCAGCCATTGACCGCCTTCTGGCATGAGCCATCGGCCTCCGGCGTCTGGCGCATGAACATCGACAGCGTCACCGTCGGCGGATACAGCCGCTCGCGATGCTCGGGCAGCAGCGCTTCGGTCGTCTCGAGCAGCTGCGGGCTCGTCAGGATGTTGAAGAACTCCACCGCCTCGGTCGTGCGTGCCCGCCGTTGAATGCCTCTGCGGCGTTGATGCAAATCGCTTCGGGCTTTTCGATCCATGCTGGCTGGCCTTTGGTGAGATGGTTTGGATGCTTCGTAACCAACCATCCTATCGATCCAGGGTCAGCCACCCTCCCTTTGCAATCAAGCACTTACGCCTCGCCGAAGGCTCAGCGGCTCAAAGTAAGTGCCATTCGGTTTCAGGATGGTTCTGAGCTACTTGAAACTGGAAACTGGCCTGCCCGGACGTACGCACGACGGCAGGATCTGCTGCCAGCGGCGCGCACAACCGCAGCCTGCTTTGTGCAAGCCCCTCATTGCAGCACCGGCGCGAGGGGCACGCAGCCTAAACTTTTGGGCATCCAAAGGACCGACGCCGTGAACTCCTCCATCATCGAACCCCTCCGGAGCGCCGGTCGCCTGCACCGCGTGTTCATCGACGGTGAATGGGTGGTGCCGCAGAGTCAAGTCCGCGCCAGTGTCATCGACCCGTCGACCGAGGAACCCATTGCGGACATCGCGCTGGGCGACGCGCAAGACGTGGATGCGGCCGTGGCCGCCGCGCGCCGCGCCTTCACTGCATGGTCCGCGAGTGCCGCCGAAAGCAGGGCCGTGCTTCTCGACCGAGTGCACACACTCATCCTCGAGCGTGCAGAACTTTTCGCGCAGGCGATCTCGCTGGAGATGGGCGCTGCCATCGGCTTTGCGCGCAGCACGCAGGTGCCGGTGGCGGCAGAGCACATTCGCGTGGCCCGCGACAATGCGCGCAGTTATGCGTTCGTCACCCATCGCGGGGACATGGCCATCGTGCGCGAGGCCATCGGCGTGTGCGGCCTGATCACGCCATGGAACTGGCCGCTCTACCAGATCACCGCCAAGGTCGGCCCCGCCTTGGCGGCGGGATGCACGGTGGTGCTCAAGCCCAGCGAACAGTCGCCGCTGAGCGCCCTGCTCTTTGCAGAGCTGATGCAGGACGCTGGCACGCCGTCCGGTGTGTTCAACCTGGTGGGCGGCAACGGGCCCGAGGTGGGCGCCGCGCTGTCGGCCCATCCGGACGTGGACATGATCTCCATCACCGGCTCGACGCGGGCCGGCGTCCTGGTGGCCCAGGCGGCGGCCCCGACGGTGAAGCGCGTGGCCCAGGAACTTGGCGGGAAATCTCCCAACCTGATCCTGCCGGATGCGGACCTGGCGCGTGCCGTACCGGCAGGCGTGGCGGCCGCCTTCCGCAACGTGGGCCAATCGTGCAGCGCACCGACCCGCATGATCGTGCCCCGCGCGCGCCTCCAGGAGGTTGAACGGATCGCGCGCGACGCGGCATCCAGCTTTGTCGTGGGCGATCCGCGTTTGCAGCAGACCACCCACGGCCCGGTGGCGAATCGCGCGCAGTTCGATCGCGTGCAGGAAATGATCGGCGTCGGCATTGCCGAGGGCGCGCAGCTTGTCTGCGGCGGCCTGGGCCGGCCGGAGGGCTTGAGCCGCGGCTTCTACTGCCGCGCGACCATCTTCACCGCGGTGCATTCCCGGATGCAGATCGCGCAGGAGGAGATCTTCGGACCCGTCCTGGCGATCATTCCCTATGACAACGTGGACGAGGCCGTGGAGATCGCCAACGACACGGTCTATGGCCTGGGCGCGCACGTGCAAGGGCAGGACCTTGTCGCGGCGCGTGCCGTCGCGGCGCGGATCCGGTCCGGGCAGGTGCACATCAACTATCCGGCCTGGAATCCCCATGCCCCCTTCGGTGGCTACAAGCGCTCGGGGAACGGCCGCGAATACGGCATCGAAGGTCTCGAGGAGTACCTGGAAACCAAGGCCATTCTCGGCTTCCAGGATGCCTCGGCGGCCCGCAGCGGCTGACAGGTTTTTCAGAAGAAGACATCGCGCATCGCGCAGGAGCAATCATGACCGTGGCCCTCGTACTGCACCGCGCCGGCGGCGCACCTCTTTCGACCGCCTTTCGCAGGGCGCCGTTCGGCAAGGACGACCCCTTTGCGCGGCATCGCGAGATCGCGTGGGAAGGACCTGGCGCGATGAGCGCGGGCCGCACCAGCTTCATTGGCGAGCTCGAAGTCGCGAGCTATCCCCACATCGAAACCATCGTCGTGGTCGAGGGCGAGCTGACGCTGACAGCGGCCGGGGCGGCCCCGCTGGTGGTCGGTCCCCAGGCGGGCGCCGTCATCGGATGCGGCACCTCGCTTCATATCCAGGCCGCATCCCGCGTGCGGTTCGTGTTTTGCGCGGCCGCTTGCGAGAGACCGACCCAACGCGGTGTCTTTCCCCTGCACGCCGAGGCCAACTTCAGGCCCTCCGCGACGCTGCCCGCGCAAGTGCTGCTGGGCCCCTCGCCGGAGTGCCGCAGCGACAACGTCTTCACCGACGACGGCGCGCAGTACCTCGCGGGCACCTGGGACTCGACCCCCTACCACCGGATCGTTCGCCCGCATCGCATGAACGAGTTCATGCATCTGCTGGCCGGCAGCGTGCGGTTCGCAGCGCCCGATGGCAGCGTGCTTTCCACGGCGACCGGCGACGCGCTGTTCGTGCCCCAGGGTGCACCGATCGGGTGGGAAAGCAGCGATCGCGTGGCGAAGTTCTACGTGGTTCAGAGCGTTGCGGCTTGAACGCACGAGCGAGATCCATCATGTCCCCTCCGCTGCGCCACATCCAGACCTCGCCCACGCTGCCGGCTTCGGCCGACGTCGTCGTGATCGGCGGCGGCATCATCGGCGTCTTTAGCGCCTACTACCTGGCCAAGCGCGGCATTTCGGTCGCCTTGGTGGAAAAGGGCAGGATCGGCGCCGAGCAATCGAGCCGCAACTGGGGCTGGTGCCGGCAGCAGAACCGCGACGCCCGCGAGCTGCCGTTGGCGAGCAAGAGCCTCGACCTGTGGGAACAATTTGCCGCCGAGAGCGGCGAAGACACGGGCTTTCATCGCTGCGGGCTGCTCTATCTCAGCAATGACGAGGCGGAAATTTCCCGCTGGGCCAGCTGGCGCGATTTTGCGAAAACCGCGGGCGTGACGACCCACATGCTGAGCAGCCGCGAGGCCGCCGAGCGGGGCCATGCAACCGGCCGCGCGTGGAAAGGCGGCGTCTTCTCGCCCAGCGATGGCACCGCCGATCCCGGCAAGGCCGCGCCAGCCGTGGCTGCTGCGCTCATCAAGCTCGGTGGCAGCGTCCACCAGAATTGCGCGGCCCGCGGCATCGAGATGGAAGGCGGACGGGTCAGCGGGGTGATCACGGAAGCCGGGGTCATCAAGACCCGGACGGCCGTGATGGCTGGTGGCGCCTGGGCGTCCTCGTTCTGCCGGCAGCTGGGCATCCGCTTTCCGCAGGCCTCGATCCGCCAATCCATCCTGAGCGTGTCTGCCGTGGAGCAGCGCCTGCCGGATGCCGTGGTGAGCGGGGGCGTGTCCGCCACGCGCCGCAACGACGGACGCTATGCACTGGCCATCAGCGGCCGTGCGCGCGTGGATCCGACAGGACAGTTCCTGCGCTTCGCCCCGCAATTCGTACCCATGTTCGCCAAGCGCTGGCGCAACCTCCGTCCGGGCGGCCTGGAAGGCATTCGGGGCGGCCATGAAACGCTGGCGCGCTGGCGGCTCGACGCGCCGACGCCGATGGAACGCGTGCGCATCCTCGATCCGAAGCCCGATCCCGTGAGCATCAGGGATACCCACCGCCGCGCCATCGAACTGCTGCCCCAGCTTCGCGATGCCAGGATCACGCACGCCTGGGCTGGCTACATCGACAGCACGCCGGACGGTGTTCCCGGCATCGGCGAGGTGCCGGGCATGCCGGGGTTCATCCTGGCTGCGGGCTTTTCCGGACACGGCTTTGGCATCGGCCCTGGCGCCGGCCACCTGATCGCGGACCTTGCCAGCGGCGCCGAGCCGATCGTCGATCCCGTGCCGTATCGGCCGGAGCGCTTCAGCAAGTCGGCATGGGGGAAGGTCGCTGAGTTCTAGCCGTTCAGCACGAGCGACCCCTGCGGATATTGCTTGCACATGAATTCGACGAACGCCCGGACCTTCGGCGCAGGAAGTCGCCTCGAGGTATGCAGGACCCAGAGCGCGACCTCCACGCCTGAAACCATGCCCCACTGAACGAGTTCTCCGCGCGTGAGCTGGTTCCACGCGATGGACTGCGGGATGAGGGCGGCGCCGGCACCGGCGACCGCGGCGTCGCGAATCATCAGGAACGATGAAAGCCTGAGCCTCGGGATCGGCTCCACGACGAGGCGTTCGTCGTCGAGCGTCCAGTTGCCGCCTTGAAAGGTTGTTGCAACGACGCCGGGAACAGGGCTGACCTTGCCCTTGCCTGGCTTCGGCATGGGCACGGAGGGCGCAGCCACGACCACCAGCCGGTCCTTGGCGAAGCACCGGCCCACGAGGCTGCTGTCGGGGCCTGGATTGATCCGGATCGCGGCGTCGAACTGCTCCTCGACGAGGTCGACCAGGCGATCGTCCGCCACCACCTCGCAGCTGACCTCGGGGTAGGCCGCGCAGAACTCGGCGCCGATGCGGCCCATCGCCAGCTGGGAGAACAGCACCGGCGAGGCGATGCGCAAGCGCCCACGTGGTACCGACAAGCCCTCGCGCGCGGAGGTCATGGCGTCAGCCACCTCGTGCATCGGCCCTTCGGTGCGATCCACCAGCAACTGGCCGGCTTGCGTGAGCTTGAGCCCGCGGGCGCTGCGTTCGATGAGCCGCACGCCGAGCTGCTCTTCCAGGTCCGCGATGCGCCGGGACAGGGTCGCCTTCGATCGCCCGCTCGCGCGGCTTGCCTTTCCGAGGCCTCCATTCGCCGCGACGAGTGCGAAGTCGGTCAATGCGTTCAGGTCCATGTGTTCCGGATTTGAGACGAGGTGTCTTCATTTTCGGGTCTTCGTTTTACGAATGCAACGACCTATCTTCTCCTCATCGCAACTTCGAAATGAGGAAATTGAAATGACCATCACCACGCAACGCGCTGTGCTGATCCGGGCCTATGGCGGTGCTGCCGCCGCCGAGATTGCCGAGATCACGCGGCCCGCAGCCGGAGAGGGCCAGGTCCTGGTCCGCGTCCGGGCCGCCGGCGTGAACGGCATCGACTGGAAGGTTCGCGAGGGCTTCGTCCGGGGGGCCTTCCCGCTGCAACTGCCCGCCGTGCTGGGCATCGAGCTTGCGGGCACCGTCGAGGCGCTCGGCCCCGGGGCCTCGCGCTTTGGCGTGGGCGATCGCGTCATGGGGCCGCTGGGCAGCCTCGGCGCCTATGCCGATGTCGTGGCCGTCGACGAGGCGAACCTGGTGCGCACGCCGCAAGGCCTGGACGACGTCCATGCGGCCGGCGTCCCGGTGGCGGCCGTGGCCGCCTGGCAAAGCCTGCACCACGCGGGCCCGATTGCCGCAGGCCAGCGGATCCTGATCCACGGCGCGGCGGGAGGCCTGGGCGGCCATGCCGTGCAGTACGCCAAGCGGGCAGGGGCCGAAGTCTTCGCGACGGCGTCGACCGCGCACCTCGAATACGTGCGCAGCCTGGGCGCGGCTCACGTCATCGACTACCGGACCCAGCGCTTCGAATCGGTCGCGCAGGACATCGACCTGGTGCTCGACTACGTTGGCGGCGAAGTGCTCGATCGCTCGTGGCAGGTGCTGGCGAAGGACGGCGCGATCGTCGGCACATCCTCGCCCGACATCCTGGCACGCACGCCGCCCGGCCGCCGCGGACTGTGGTTCATGAACAAGCCAGACGCCGCCCTGCTGGAACGGCTGGCCGCGGAGATCGCCGAAGGCAGGCTGATCTCGAAGCTCGGCGAGGTTGTGGGCTTCGGCGACATCCCCGCGGCCATCGAACGCAATCGCACCGACCCTCGCATCGGCAAGGTGGTCGCGGACTTCTCGCGCTGATCGATCTTTTTATCCCTCTTCAACTTCTTAGGAGATTTTCATGAGCGTTCTCGTCACGGGTGCCACCGGCACCATCGGTTCCCTCGTCGTCCAAGGCCTGGCCGCTGCCGGCGCCGAAGTCAGCGCCTTCGTTCGCACGCCCGGAAAGCAAGCCTTTCCGGCGGGCGTCAAGGAGGTCGTCGGCGACCTGACCGACGTGCCCTCGCTGCGCGCGGCACTGTCCCCGGTGCGCACGCTGTTCCTGCTGAACGCCGTCACGCCCGACGAAGTGACGCAAGCCCTCGTCGCGCTGAACCTGGCGCGCGAGGCGGGCATCGAGCGCGTCGTCTACCTGTCGGTCATTCATGCCGACAAGTTCACCAACGTGCCGCACTTCACCGGCAAGCACACGGTCGAGCGAATGATCGAGAGCCTCGACATTTCGGCGACCATCCTTCGGCCGGCCTACTTCATGCAGAACGAGCGCATGGTGCAGCAGGTGATCCAGGGCCACGGCGTCTACCCGATGCCGATCGGCTCCACGGGCGTTGCGATGATCGATGCGCGGGACATCGCGGACGCGGCCGTCGCCGAACTGCTGCGCCGCGACCGCGCGCCCGCGCCACCGCCGCGCGTGACGCTGGAGCTGGTCGGCCCCGAGCTGTTGACCGGCGCATCGGTGGCCAAGGTCTGGAGTGTCGCGCTCGGCCGCGAAGTGGCTTACGGCGGCGATGACGTGGCGGCCTTCGAAGGCCAGATGGCCGCGCTGGGCCCGTCCTGGCTGGCATACGACATGCGCCTGATGATGGCCGGGATCCAGAAGTTCGGCATGCACGGTGCGGACGGTGCAGCGGATCGCCTGCAGGCCATGCTCGGCCGTCCTCTGCGCAGGTACGCGGACTTCGTCGCGGAGGCCATTGCCGCTTCGTAGGCGGCGCGCTTCGCGACAGGTTGCGCTTGTGGCAGAGCCAGACATATGCAACCATCGCGCCGCCGTGCGGCGAGGCGAGAAAGCGCATCGCCATCGCTCGTCGGGCGTCATACCAACAAGGGGGCCGCGTGGATCAAGGTGTTCAAAAGAAGACATTCGTACTATTGCACGGGTTGCGCGCGGCTCCTTCGGTTCTCTTGATTGCAGCGGCGATGCTTGTTGTCGCTTGCGGTGGTGGTGGTGGTGGTGGTGGTGGGAACGGCGGCGCTGTTCTTCCGATCGTCGGCATTCCACCTGCAAATGGCGGCGTGACCACTCCGGACAACGGCAACGCCGACAGCTACCCGCATGCGTTGGAGCCCATCGGCACGGTGCGCCAGATCTACGACGGCGCACTCTCCCCTGAACTGGCGGTCAACACCTACCGCAACATCGACCGCTTGTTTCCCACGCGCACTGTCGAGCCCGACGGCACGCCGCATGCGTTGCCCGCTGCGGCCACGCGGCTCACGCAGGTGAACTTCACGGTGAGCGCTGCGACCTACAGTCTCGCCAACTTCATGTCGGTGAATCGTGTTGCCGGTCTGCTCATCCTGAAGGACGGCAAGATCGCCAATGAGACCTATCAGTACGGCAACACGCAGCGCACGCGCTGGATGTCGATGTCGGTGGCCAAGTCGGTCACCTCGACGCTGATCGGGGCGGCCGTGAAGGACGGCTACATTGCCAGCATCGATGATCAGGTCACCAAGTACGTGCCGCGGCTGGTGGGCAGCGCCTACGATGGTGCGACGGTCCGCAATGTGATGATGATGGCTTCGGGCGCGCAGTGGAATGAGACCTACACCAACCCGAACTCCGACCGCCGCCAGTTGCTCGAGGCGCAGATCAGCCAGAAGCCGGGCTCGGCCATGGATCTCATGAGCAAGCTGCCGCGCGCGGCGGCACCGGGCTCCGTCTACAACTACAGCACTGGCGAAACACAGGTGGCTGGCGAGATCGTCTACAACGCCGTCAAGAAACCCCTGGCGCAGTATCTTTCCGAGAAGATATGGTCGAAGGCCGGGATGGAGGCGCAGGCCAACTGGTGGCTCGATTCGCCCAACGGCGTGGAGATCGGCGGCAGCGGCATCAGCGCCACCTTGCGCGACTACGGACGCTTCGGCCTGTTCGTGATGAACGATGGTGTGGCTGCCGGCCAGCAGGTGGTGCCGGTCGGATGGGTCACGGAAGCGGGCACGCCCAAGGTGCTGACCGGTGGCAACTCGATCAACTACGGCTACCTGTGGTGGATACCGCCGAGTGGCCCGTCAGCCGCAGACGGCGCTTTCTACGCGAACGGCATCATGGGCCAGCAGATCTACATCAACCGCAAGGAAAAGGTGGTCATCGTCGTCTGGGGCGCGCAGACCGACCCGGCGGGAAACGGCAGCTTGCCGGTGGTGCCGTTCTTTGATGCCGTGGTGGCGGCGCTCAAGTAGGCGGTGCGAATGTTCAGGCCAGCCGCAGCGCTGCCTCAGATCACGCCCTCGCGCTGCAGCTTCTCCAGCGCCTCGCTGCCAAGGCCCAGGGCCCCATAGACCTCCGCGTTGTGTTCGCCGGCCGCCGGCCCGGTGCGCGGCGCCGCGGGCTTGAAGCCCGAGAAGCGCGGCACGATCGCGGGGGCGGGCAGCGACCCGAGGTCCGGATCGGGCAAGCGGATGATGGCTTCGCGCGCAATGAAGTGCGGGTCGGCCATCACGTCGTCCACCGCATAGACCTTGCTGTGGGGAACGCCGCCGCGGGTCAGGGCCTCGGACAGCTCTGCCAGCGTCTGGCATTCGCACCAGCCGGCCACGATCGCATCGATCTCGTCGATGTTTTGCACCCGGTCCGGCGTGGTGGCAAAGCGCGTATCGTGCGCCAGCGCCGGCTGGCCCATGGCCTGGCAGATGCGCTTGAAGATCGGGTCGGACGATCCCACGATCGTGACCCAGTGGCCGTCGGCCGTGCGGTACATGTTGGACGGGGCCGTGTAGGTGGCCCGGCTGCCCGAGCGGCTGCGCGCCTGCCCCAGCACCTCGTGCTCGACCGGCAGGGCCTCGAGCAACCGGAACATGGCCTCGGTGGCCGCGAGATCGATCTCCCGGCCCGGTGCGTCCGGGTGGCGGTGGCGTTCCGCGATTGCGGTGGAGATGGCGAAGGCACCGAACAGGCCCGCGATGACGTCGCCGAGCGGATAGTTCATGTGCTGCGGACTGCGGCCGCTTTCGCCGGTCAGGTGGGCGAAGCCGCTCATCGCCTCGAAGATGCGCGCGAAGCCCGGGCGCTGCGCATACGGGCCGGTCTGGCCGAAGCCGGTGACGCGCAGGATGATCAGCCTGGGGTTGACCGACCACAGCGTGGGCGCGTCGAGCCCCCACTTGTCGAGCGTGCCGGTGCGGAAGTTCTCGACCAGGACATCGAAGGACGCGATCAGCCGCAGGAACAGCGCACGGCCTTCCGGCTTGCGCACGTCGAGCGACACGCCTTTCTTGCCGCGGTTCGAGACCTTCCAGAACAGCGCGTGATCCGGCGTGGTGGGCGAGAGCGAACGCAGCGGGTCGTTGCCTTCGGGTAGTTCCAGCTTGACCACCTCGGCGCCCATGTCGGCGCACAGCGAGGCCGAGAAGGGCGCCGCGATCACGGTGGCCATGTCGAGGATCCGGATGCCGGCCAGCGGCCCCTGCGGCGTGGCGGGCGGTGGCGTGGGCTCGGCGGTGGTGTGTTTGAGGGCGTCGGATGGCATGCATCGAAGTCTGTTGGCGCGCTCCATTTGCCGCAACTCAAGTTTCGACATCCTGAATGCGCGCCGAGGTGTGCTATCGCAGCCCCAGCGAGAGCTCGACGCTGTGCGCCAGCGTGAGCAGCCGCGGCGCGACCTCCCGGCGCATCTGCGCAAAGCTGCCGCGCTTGGTTGCCACGGCGCAGTTCAGCACGAACTGCATGCCGTCCACCAGGCCGTGCAGCGGCACGGCAAAGCCATGCCGGTTCGGTTGCCAGTCGGCGCGGGCACTGCAGAAGCCGTCGCGCGCCAGTTCTTCGCGCGCCAGCTCGGCCGCCGCCGCGTGGCGCTCGAACTCGGCCGGCGCGGCGACGCGGATCTGGTTCAGCACCGACAGCCGGTCTTCGGGCGCGGCGCGCGCCAGCCAGGCGCGGCCGATGGCCGTGGCCAGCATGGGAAGCGGCGCGCCGATGTCGGGCGTCAGCACGAAGTCTTCGCTGCTGCGCGCAGTCTCCACGTACACCATGTGGATGCGGTGGCGCAGCCCGAGCGAGACGGCGCCTTCGATCTCGCGCGCCAGCGTTTCCATCATCGGCCGCGCGATCGGGCGGATGCGCATGCTGGCCAGCAGCGGATGGCCGAGGCCGAGCACGGCCGCGCCCAGGCGGTACCTGGCGCCGGCCGGGTCGCGCCGCAGGTAGCCGAGCAGCGCCAGCGTGTGCGTCAGGCGCGCGACCGTGGGTTTGGAAAGGCCCGTGCGCTGCGCGAAGTCCTTGTTCGCAAGGCTCGACTCGCCGGCATGAAAGCACAGCAGCAGGTCGATGCCGCTCGCGAGCGTGGTGGCGAACTGGCGGTCCTTGGTGTCCACATCTTTCATGGCACGGCATCCAGGTCGGCTTCCACGCTGCGCGCGAGTGCGACGAGGCGCGGGCCCACGCCCTGCTCGAGCTGGCGCGGGCCGAGCCGCGACGTGAGTACGCCGCAGTTGAGCACCAGCGTCTCGCCGTCCTGGGGAATGCGGATCGGCACGCCGACCGCCTGCACGTCGCTGCGCCAGGCGCCGCGCGACACGCAGAAGCCCTTGCGCTTGAGGTCGGCCTGCGCCCGCACCAGGTCGGCTTCGTAGTGCTGCACCTGGCCCGGTTCCGACGCTTCGATCTGCGCCAGCACGGCGTCGCGCAGCTGTTGCGGCGCGTGCGCGAGCCAGCTGCGCCCCATGGCCGTGGGCAGCATCGGCACGGCCGCGCCGATGTCGGGCCGCCATGCGCTGAGGTCGTGGCCGCGGCAGGTTTCGACATAGACCATGCGCGTGCGGTCGCGCATGCCCAGCGACACCGAGCCGCCCACCTCGTCGGCCAGCTGCTTCATGCGGCCGCGCGCGACTTGCCGGATGCGCAGGCTCGCCATCAGCGGATAGCCGATCGTGAGCGCCGTGGAGCCCAGGCGATAGCGTCGCAGGTGCGCATCGAAGACCACCAGGCCGCGGGCCGCCAGCGTGTAGGTCAGCCGCGAAATCGTCGCCTTCGACAGCCCGGTGCGTTCCGACAGTTCCTTGTTGCCGAGGGCGGGTTCGCCGACGGTGAAGCAGTGCAGCACCTGCAGGCCGTGCTGCAGCGTGGTTGCGAAGTCGGGGTCGGGGTGGCGTGCGGCGGGCATGCGGGGCTCGTGTTGCGCGGTGAATGCTACGTCCGGCAGGGCGCGCTGGCGAGCGGCGGCATTCAAGATAGAGAAACATCGTTTTCCATATGTGATGCCGCTGCGTAGTCTCCGGGCCCTGGCAAAGAACCAACCGGAGACTCCCCATGCGCAAGATGTTCATGCTCGCTGCCGCCTGCCTGCTGGCCGCGGCTTCCGCGGTGCACGCCGACCCGGCCGCCTATCCGGCCAAGCCGGTTCGCCTCATCGTGCCCTTTGCACCGGGCGGCTCCACCGACGTGCTGGCGCGGCTGCTGGCCGCGGCCCTCGCTCCCGAGTTGGGGCAGCCCGTCATCGTCGAGAACAAGGCCGGCGCCGGCGGCAACATTGGCGGCGACTACGTCGCCAAGTCGGCGCCCGACGGCTACACGCTGCTGATCGCGGCGGCCGGCCCCACAGTGATCAACCCGAGCCTCTACGCCAGGATGCCCTACGACCCGGCCAAGGACCTGCGGCCGGTGACGCTGCTGATCCAGGAGCCCAACCTGATGGCGGTCCACCCGAAGATTCCGGCGAAGACGGTGCCCGAGTTCATTGCCTATGCCAAGTCCAGGCCCAACGACGTCAGCTTCGGCTCGGCGGGCAACGGCAGCCCGTCCCACCTGGCCGGCGAATGGTTCAACCAGCTCACCGGCACCACGATGGTCCACGTCCCGTACAAGGGCACAGGCCCCGCGATGAATGACCTGCTGGCCGGGCAGATCGCGATGATGATCGACAACATGCCCGCGCTGTGGCCGCATGTGCAGGCGGGCAGGCTCAGGGCGCTGGCGGTGTCCACCGACAGGCGGGCCACGGCCGCGCCCGAGGTGCCGACCGTCGCCGAGTCCGTCAAGGGCTTCAGCTTTGGTGCATGGAAGGGCCTGATGGTGCCCGCTGCAACGCCCGCGGCCATCGTCGAGCGCCTGCACGCCGCCACGACCAAGGCGCTGGAAAAGCCCGAGCTTCGCAAACGGCTGCTGGCCCTGGGCGCCGAGCCGGTCGGCAACACCCCGGCGCAGTTTGCCGAGCTCATCAAGGCCGACACGGCTTCGTGGGCGGCGCTGGTCAAGTCCACCGGAACCAAGCTGGACTGAGGTCCGCGCGCATCCACCCCATGAAGCAAGGAGCAACACATCATGCAGCGTGATCCCGCAGCCTTCGAACAATTCCTTGGCAGCCTGCGCAGCTACGTGCGCGAGCGGCTGGTGCCGAACGAGGCGCGCGTGGCCGACGCCGACGAAGTGCCCGCCGACCTGGTGGCCGACATGGCGGCGCAGGGCCTGTTCGGCTATTCGATCCCCGAGGCCTATGGCGGCGCGGGCATGACGACCGAAGAGCTGGTGCTGGCGGCGATGGAGCTGTCGCAGTGCTCGGTGGCCTTTCGGGCCCGCGTCGGCACCAACACCGGCATCGGTTCCGAAGCCCTGGTGGCCGACGGCACGGAAGCGCAGAAGCGGCGCTACCTTCCGCGGCTGGCCAGCGGCGAGCTGACCGGCGCGTTCGCATTGACCGAACCCGAAGCCGGTTCGGACGCCGTGTCGCTGCGCACCTCGGCACGGCGCGAGGGCGACCACTACGTGCTCAACGGCACCAAGTGCTTCATCACCAACGCGCCGATCGCGGGCCTTTTCACGGTGATGGCGCGCACCGATCCCCACGACCTGTCGGCGCGCGGCGTCACGGCCTTCCTGGTCGAGCGCGGCATGCCCGGGCTCAGCACCGGGCCGGCCTACCGGAAGATGGGGCAGGCGGGCTCGCCCGTGTCCGAGGTGCACATGAGCGACTGCATCGTGCCGGCGGAAAACGTCATCGGCGGGCGCGAAGGGCAGGGCTTCAAGACGGCGATGAAGGTGCTGAACAAGCAGCGCATCCACCTGGCGGCCCTGTGCATCGGGCCGGCGATCCGCATGCTGCAGGACGCCGTGGCGTTCGTGTCCACGCGCAAGCAGTTCGGCCAGGCGCTCTCGGGCTTCCAGCTGATCCAGGCCTTGATCGCCGACAGCCAGACCGAGATCCATGCGGCCCGCGCGCTCGTGCTGGACACCGCACGCAAGCGCGACGAAGGCATCGATGTGACGATGGAGGCGTCGATCTGCAAGTACTTCGCGTCCGAGATGTGCGGCCGCGTGGCCGACCGCAGCGTGCAGATGCTGGGCGGCTACGGCTACATCGCCGACCACGGCATGGAGCGCTTCTACCGCGACGTGCGGCTGTTCCGGCTGTACGAAGGCACGAGCCAGATCCACCAGCTCAACATCGCCAGGCGCACGCTGGCCAAGGCCGGCTACGGCAGCGAAGGCGCCTGATGTTCGGCTACAGCGACCGTCTTCCGGCGCTGCGCGAGGCGGTCCGGCGCTTCGTCGAGGAAGAGGCCATTGCGCGCGAGTGCCCGGCGCTGGCCCACGACCTGGACGCGCTGGAAGCCGCAGTCCGTTCGTTGCGCGCCAAGGCCATGGAGGCCGGCATCTACGCTCCGCAGCTGCCGGTGGCGTGGGGCGGCCTGGGCCTGTCCTGGCGCGATCGTTCGGTCATCCTCGAAGAGGCGGGCCGGAGCTTCCTGGCGCCATTGGCCATGAACTGCGCACCGCCGGACCAGCCCAACATGATCAACCTGCTGGCCGAAGGAACGCCGGCGCAGCAGCAGCGCTACCTGGTGCCGCTCGCGCGCGGCGAGGCACGGTCGTGCTTTGCGATGACCGAACCCGAGCCCGGCGCGGGGTCCGACCCGTCGATGCTGCAGACGGTGGCCGAGCGCCGCGCCGGCGGCTGGGTCATCAACGGCCGCAAATGGTTCATCAGCGGGGCGGTCGGCGCCGCGTTCGCGCTGGTGCTGGCGAAGACGGGCGAGGGCGCGACGATCTTCATCGTCGATGCCGGCAACCCCGGCTACCGCGTGGTGCGCAACATCGCGAGCATCGACGGCTTCCAGATCGGCGGCCATGGCGAGATCGAACTGCAGGATTGCCTCGTCGACGACGGCGCGGTGCTGGGCGAGGCGGGCCAGGGCTTTGCCCAGGCGCAGGCGCGGCTCGAACCGGCGCGCCTGTCGCACTGCATGCGCTTCATCGGCCGGGCCTCGCGCGCAATGGCGCTGGCGCAGGACTACGCCAACCGGCGCCATTCGTTCGGGCAGCCGCTCGCGCAGCTGCAGCAGGTGCAGGCGATGGTGGCGGACTCGCACATCGACCTGCATGCCGCACGCCTGATGACCTGGCATGCGGCCGCCAAGCTCGATGCGAAGCAAAGCATCAAGCACGAGTCGGCCATGGTCAAGGTGTTCGTCTCGGAAGCGGTGGGGCGCGTGGCGGACCGCGCCGCGCAGATCATGGGCGCGCTCGGCATGTCGGAAGACTCGCCCGTGTCGATGATCCTGCGCGAGATGCGGCCCTTTCGCGTCTATGACGGCGCGTCGGAGGTGCATCGCTCGACGCTGGCGCGGCGCATCCTGAAGGAATCGCTGCGTCCTTGAGGCCGTCACTCGCCCGAGGTCAGCAGGACGGTGCCGTGCGCGAGCACGCGGGTCCGGTCGTCCGATCCTTTCATGCATCCCTGCAGCTCGATGATGCTGCCGCCCCTTGGACGGGCCGCGATCGATGAAACGCTCCACTCGATCAGCACCGTCTCGCTCGCCAACACGGGCCGCAGCAGATCGACAGAGAAGTTGATGCCCAGGACATTTCCCTTCTTCGCGAAATGCGTGGCGGTCAGTCCCATCAGCAGCGAGGTGGTGTGCGTGCCGCTTGCGATCATTCCGCCGAAGCGCGTGCCTCTTGCGAACGCCGCATCGTGGTGCAGCGGGTTCTCGTCTCCCGCGGCCAAGGCGAATGCCCTGACCTGTTCTTCGTCGAAGGTGTGGGTTCGCGAGAAGCGGTAGCCGGGTTCGACAGGGGCACCGGCAGCGGGCTCGAACTCAACCATGGCGCGCGAGGCCGGTGATGGCCTCCTGGCTTCCGGCCTGCTGGCGCAGGCGGAACTTCTGGATCTTTCCGGTGGCCGTCTTCGGCAAGCTGCCGAACATCACCCGGCGCGGACACTTGAAGTGGGCCAGCCGCTCCCGGCAGAACGAAATGATCTCCTGTTCGGAGGGCGCCGCAACGCCTGCCCTGAGCTCAATGAACACGCACGGCACCTCTCCCCATTTTTCGTCGGGCTGGGCGACCACGGCGGCATGCAGGACCGCCGGGTGCCCATGAACGACATCCTCGACCTCCACGGAAGAGATGTTCTCTCCGCCCGAAATGATCACGTCCTTCGAACGGTCGGTGATCTGCACATAGCCGTTGCCATGAAGGACCGCCACGTCGCCGGTGCGGAACCAGCCGTTGGCGAGCGCCTTGCGTGTCGCCGCCTCGTTCTTGAAGTAGCCCATCATCACCGTGTTCCCGCGCAGCATGAGCTCCCCTGCGGTTTTCCCGTCGCGAGGGACGGGTTCGAGCGTGTCTGCGTCGCCGACCATGAGGCCTTCGAACATGGCGGCCCGCACGCCCTGGCGCACCTGCAGCCTGCCTTGCTCGGCCGGCGCAAGATCGTCCCAGCCGTCTTGCCACTCGCAACTCACCGGCGTGCCGCAAACCTCCGTGATGCCGAACACGTGCTCCACGTCGAACCCCATGGCCAGGACGGCGTTCAGTACGGCCAGCGGCGGCGGGGATCCCGCGGTCAGTACCCGCACGCTGCGAGACAGCCTGGTGTTCTGCGCTGAATCCGAGAGCATGGCCATTACCACCGGCGCCGCGCAGAGATGATCGATCTGGTGCGTGTCGATGGCCTCCAGCACCGCTTCGGCGGAGACCCGGCGCAGGCAGAAGTGGGTCCCGGCCGCCGCTGTCACGGCCCAGGTGAAGCACCATCCGTTCGCGTGGAACATGGGCAGTGTCCACAAGTACTTCGGCGCCCGCGGCATCGCCCAGTTCGTGATCTGCAGCAGGCTCATGAGGTAGGTGCCGCGGTGGCTGGCGACCACGCCCTTCGGGTCTCCCGTCGTACCCGAGGTGTAGTTCAGCGCGATGGGCTGCCACTCATCGCTCGGCCACCGGCCGGGGAACTCCGGATCCCCACTCGCCAGCAGCGATTCATAGTCGGTCTCGCCGATGCGTTCACCGGGCGGCGCCAGGTGATCGTTGATGTCGATGACCGCGGGAGGGCTGTCCAGAAGCTTCAGGGCGGCGGCCACCGTCCCGGAGAATTCGCGGTCGACCATCAACAGTTTGCATTCGCTGTGGCGCAGGATGAACGCGATCCCTTCAGGGTCCAGCCGGTGATTGATAGTGTTGAGCACGGCACCTGCCAGCGGCACGCCGAAGTGCGACTCCAGCATCGCCGGCGTGTTGGGCGCCAGCACCGAAACGGTGTCGCCCGGCTGGATGCCCCTGGCCACCAGCGCCGACGCCAGGCGATGGCAGCGCTCACGCGTCTGCGCCCAGGTCCGCGCCAGGTCGCCGTGCACCACGGCCAAGCGTTCCGGATGCGCCAGCGCGGCGCGGTCGAGAAAGCCGAGCGGCGTCAGCGGCACATGGTTGGCCTCGCAGCGATCGAGCCCCTTTGCATAGGATTGCGCGCTCATGCCCTTGTCTCCTTCGTGGTGTCGTGGAACGTCGTGAACGTGGAAACCGGCTCCCGCTCGGTGACCAGCGAGTTCTCGATGGAGGACTCGTCGGCGTAGCCCAGGCTCATGCCGCAGACGAGCATCCGGCCCGCAGGGATTTCCAGGTACTCGGCGATCCGGCGATGAAACTTCAGGAAGGCGGCTTGCGGGCAGGTGTGAAGGCTGCGGCCGCGCGCGGCGATCATCACGCTCTGCAGGAACATGCCGCAGTCCAGCAGGCTTCCTTCCTGGAGCGCGCGGTCGATCGTGAAGAACAGGCCCACGGGCGCATCGAAGAAGCGGTAGTTGCGCCCATGCTGCAGGTGCATGCGCTGCTTGTCGCCCTTGGCAATGCCAAGCAGCCCATAGAGGTCCCAGCCCACCTTGCGGCGCCGCTCCAGGTACGGGGAGAGCCATTCGCGCGGGTAGTAGTCGTAGGGCTCGAGCAGTTCCCCTGATCTTTCGGGATCGTCGTCGAGCGCCGCGATCGCAGCGGACAGGCCGGCCTTTGCAGGCCCGGTCAGGACATGCACATGCCAGGGCTGCATGTTCATGCCGGAGGCGCTGTAGCGCGCGGTCGAGAGAATCGCTTCGATCTCTTCCCGGGGCACCGGCCTGGGCAAGTAGGCCCTGACGCTGCGCCGCGTGGCAATCGCCCAGTCGACTGCGCCTCGCAGCGCCTGCGCGCCCAGCGGCGGCGCCATCATCCGATTCATTGCAGGGTTCCTCGTTGCTGGATTGCCGAGGAGCTTAGTTCCGCAAGGATGCGATGCCCATGCCCGCAGGCCTCGATCTGGCCGGGGCTTTCGGGCATGCGGATGTCACTTTGGCGGGCGCGGGCGCCAGCGGCTCAATCCCGCGTATGCGCAGAGGAGCGATAGCTTCCCGGGCTCACGCCTGTCCATTTCTTGAAGGCGCGATGAAAGGCGCTGGTCTCCCGGAAGCCGGTGCGGGCGGCGACTTCAGCCACCGTCAACGTGGCGCTCGACAGCAGATCGATCGCGATGTCCCGCCGCAGATCGTCCTTCACCCGCTGGTAACTCAGCCCCTCCTGTTGCAAGCGACGCTGGAGCGTGGTGCCGGAGACGCAGAGCTCCTGCGCAAGCGTCTCCAGTTCGGGCCACGCATCGGGCATCTGGCTGCGCAACCGGTGCCGCACCTGGGCGCCGGTGCTCGAGTCATTGCGGTACTTGACCAGCAGATTGGCGGGCGCGGCCCGCAGGAAGTTGTCGACGGTCTGCGGAGATTCCGCGATCTTCAGATCGAGCAGCTCGCTTGCGAACGTGATGTGCGTGGTCTCTGCGTTGAACTTCAGGTTCTCGCAGAACCGCGTGCGGTAGTGGCTGTCATCGACGGGAGGCGGGCAGCGGAACCGCATCTCGCGCAAGGGAATCCGCCTGTGCACGAGCCAGCATGCCAGCCCATGGACGAGGATGAACCAGGTGCCGTAGCCGAACAGCCGGCGCAGCACGCCGCCATCGTGCAGGATCACGCGCGCCTCGTCCGCCGATCGGACCAGCTCTCCGCGAAAGTCGTCCAGGGTGGCGTGAAGAAACCGGAGGATCCGGCGCAAGGCGTGCTCCAGGTTCTCCGAGCTGACTGCCGCACGCGTCATGAGCGCATAGCTTCCGCGGCGCAGCCCGTGGCTGTCCAGGCCGAAGAACTCGTCATCCATCAGATCGGCCAGGGCCACCCACATGCGCGAGTACGCAGCCGCCGGAATGCGCGCGCGCGGTGCGTTCAGCAGATCGCCATCCAGCCTGGCGATTTCGAGCACGCCGCTGATGTCCATGTTCCTGAGCGCGGCGGCGCGAATCGCCTCGTGCACGAGTTCAATGGAAACGGTGCCCTTCAGCCCTGCTGACTTCATGCGAACTCTCTGGGGAATGGTTGATCAGGGTGCGCCTCTGGCCGTGGGGGTGGCGCGGCCTGATCTTAGTCATTCCGGCCTCGGCGAAGCTGG
The DNA here is from genome assembly GCF_003951285.1 of Variovorax beijingensis. GTDB lineage: Bacteria > Pseudomonadota > Gammaproteobacteria > Burkholderiales > Burkholderiaceae_C > Variovorax > Variovorax beijingensis. Next base: position 139,937 of record NZ_RXFQ01000018.1, read on the forward strand.
TGAAGCGATCCGCCGTACTGGGGCAATGAAAACGACTATGGCGCAGGCGTGTTCACCCGGGAGGAGTTCGCGCGCCTGGCGGGCCTTCTGGCCGCCCCGAAGGGAAATTCATCTTGAGCCTCGAGGACACGCCTGGGATGCGGAAGACGTTCGCGGGGTTTCGCATCGAGGTCGTCAAGAGCCGATGCGGCATCAGCGCCAAGGCCAACCAGGCGGTCGGCGAGGTGCTGATCTCCAATTTCAAGGGGTGGTAGCAAGCGGGGCGGCACGGTTTTCCGTGACCGTTTTGGGCGAGGTCCAATGTCTCAGATGGGCCCGTTGCAGACGTTCCCGCTGACAGAAAGCACTCACTCAAGATGACGCGAACTTGTCTTTGAACTGGGTGAAATCCGAGAGGTAGACGGCGGCAATGTTTGTGCCGACAACCTCGTAGGCGCCTTCCATGTGATGGTGGAACGCAACTACCCTACCCGGCTGCTTCCAGTCGATTCCCCACGCCTCATCGCTAGTTGAAAGACCGAAAAAGATGAACGGCTTGAGGTCGAACTCTGGTCGAAACCCCTCCCACTCGGCCCACTCCGACTTCGTGGTGCTGACTAAGTCGGACAGGGGCAGCAAGTAGGCAGCATTGCCCTCGCTCTCCCTTACACCGTTAGCTTCGAGGTACAGCGCCCGAAGCTCATCGGGGAACCGTACCCCGAGCTCGATCTCAGCATCTGCAATTGCCTCTGCGGTAAGCGCGCGGTGATCCCGTCTTGAGTTGCTGCCTTGTGTCCATGACGATGGTGTCCACCAAGTAT